>NZ_JPPQ01000069.1:551442-558266 GCF_000743655.1 Sphingobium sp. ba1 | reverse complement strand
GGCTCGTCGATCAGCCCGCCGGGCGTTACGACATGAAGGGCGTGCTGGGCCTCTGACCGCCATGAATAAGGCGCAGATCTTCGACTTTTTCAGCCGCCTGGCCGAAGCCAATCCGGCGCCGGTCACCGAACTGGAATATGGCAACGACTATCAGTTGCTGGTCGCCGTCGTGCTGTCCGCGCAGGCCACCGATGTCGGCGTCAACAAGGCGACCCGTGCCCTGTTCCGCGACGTCCAAACGCCCCAGCAAATGGTCGATCTCGGCGAAGACGCGCTCAAGCAGCATATCAAGACGATCGGCCTGTTCAACGGCAAGGCGAAGAATGTCATCGCCCTGTCGGAGATACTGGTCCGCGATTTCGGCGGAGAAGTGCCGCAGGATCGCGACACGTTGACCACCCTCCCCGGCGTCGGGCGCAAAACCGCCAATGTCGTGGTCAACACCGCGTTCGGGCAGGAAGCCTTCGCCGTCGATACCCATATCTTCCGCGTCGGCAACCGCACTGGCCTCGCCCCCGGCAAGACGGTGCTGGCGGTCGAGCTGAAACTCGAAAAGCGCGTGCCGGCACCATTCCGGCGCGACGCGCATCATTGGCTGATCCTGCATGGCCGCTATGTGTGCAAGGCGCGCCGCCCCGAATGCTGGCGCTGCATCGTCGCCGACCTGTGCCGGTTCAAGCCCAAGACGCCCGCACCAAAAACACCCTCTGCCGCCTTGCCGTTATCGCCCAGTTCAGCAGACAGCGAATAAAGGGACGGAACAGCGCCTGCCAGAACGTCGATTCGGCAAAAGCCATGGAGAGACAGCATGATCATTTCGCGAGCCTATCCCCTCGCCTTCGGCCTCGCTTTGGCGGCTGCCGCGACACCGGCCATCGCCAAGGACAGGCCCGACCCCTATGTGGCAAAGGGCGAAGCGGTCACTTGCATCCCGATCCGGTCGATCCGATCGACCAATGTGCGCGACGATCGGACCATCGACTTCATTATGAACGGCCGCAAACTCTACCGCAACACGCTGCCCAACAGCTGCCCCAGCCTGGGCTTCGAAAAGCGATTCTCCTACCAGACCAGCATTTCGCAGCTTTGTTCGGTCGATATCATCACGGTGTTGTGGAACGCTGGGCCAGGCCTGCAACCGGGCGCAAGCTGTGGCCTGGGCAAATTCCAGCCGATGGAAAAGGCGGCGAAATAAGATGGGGCGCGGGTGAATTGAGGCTGGCGCAGGCCCATGGCCTTTGCTAAGCGCCATGTCCGACCAGCGTCATGCACCCATAGCTCAGCTGGATAGAGCGTTGCCCTCCGAAGGCAAAGGCCACTGGTTCGAATCCAGTTGGGTGCACCACAACATAAATCTATCCCCCATTTTCGGCGGTTTTTCGCGGTAGTTTGGCTAACCTATCTTGCTGGTTAGACAAATCGGCAGCTGCCATAGTCGCCATCGCCTGATCGGCCAGGATAACTTGATCCGCCCCGCGCGTGTATCTCGCGACCTCAGAATCAGTGACGTGGCCGGTGATTGATTTGATAAGCTGGTTCGACAATCCAAGTTCGGCCATGCGCCGGGAGGCTGCTTTCCGCAGGCCGTGGGCAGAGCAATGTTTTAGCCCAGCTTCATCGCAGCGCGCGCGGAACCAGTTGCCGAAACCGGCGATCGAAAAGGGCTTGCCGAACTCGGTGACAAGATATGCCAGCTGGCCAGATGGTCGCGCCGCTATGGCGGCTGCCAAGGTCGGATGAATCGGGATGAATAGCTCTGCGCCGGTCTTCATTTGCTTGACCCGGATGCGCCCATTCTTGACGTGCTGCGGCCCCATGGTGACAACATCGGATCTGCGCTGCGCGGTGTAGAGCAGCAGCGACAGGGCTAGGCGGGCCTTGGTCCCCATGGGGTGGCGTTCCTCGAAAGCCTCAATGTCTTCTTCGCTCCATGTGTGGAAGCCCTGCCCCTTCGACTTCGGCGGCTTCACAGCCTTGGCCGGGTTGTCTTTGCGCATCCCCAGGAAGATCGCGTAATCGAACAGTTGGCGCAGACGCTTGAGCAAGATCGCGCCAGCTGTGGGCGTCTCGTGCATCTGCTCCATCAGCTTGGCGATATTGCGAGCCGTCATGGTCGCCACGGGCCTGCTGCCATATTTGGCGCGGAACCTCTCATAGGTGCCACGATAGACCCGGCGCGTGCTTTCCTTTGGGATGTTGTGCCATATGGTCGATCGATAATACTGGCCGATCAGGTCATCAAAGCTGCCCGGCGCGGCGCGGTCGCCTCCAGCCTCCAGCTTCTTGCCTTCCTTGAGCGCCAGATATTCCTGCCAGAAGGCATCGCTCCCGACCGGATGGGAGATATATTTCGATGGGTAGCCGGTGCGGCGAAAGCGCAGTCGCGCCTTGCCATGCCGGTCCCGAAACTCGGTCACATAGGGCGGTAGACCCTTCGTCACTCTAGGTCTTCCCATCCTTCACCATCCCTACGCCGATTCGGTCTCTCGGTAAGGATGACGATTTTGCCGTTCGGGTCTATCTCGACGCGCACGTTGTCAAACCCGGCAGCTTTCATGCCGCCAGCTGCGCGCTTGATGTCGGCTTTGGTAAAGCGTGCCGGGACTCCCACCTCACCCCTCCCCCGAACCAGGCACGGTCGCGGCGTCGATCATGGCTTGCCAGATCGGCAGCGCGGTAACGGTGCCATCGACAGCTTCCCCCGCCTCGATCATTTCCGGCGTCGGGTCGCGCATTGCCTGGATTGCGGCGATGGCGTCATCGGCCCACCCCTCCCACATCGCGTCGATGTCGGCGTCCGATCCCACAGGAAAATTGCGGCGGGCCAGCGCCCGCGCAACCAGTTCGATCATGTTCATCGGCTGGCCCCCCAGTGCTTGGCGGGCGATCTGGCGCATGGTTTCAGTCTCGCCTTCTGCATTGGACCCGTAGTGTTTTTCGATCCGCCGCAAAGCCTCCCGCAACCTCTCGACCTCGCCCGCATGGGTGGCCAGAACCTTGCGCGCCGCTTTGCGAAAGTCGTCCGCTGCAAAACCATCGCCTGTGTCGCTACACTCGCAAACCTCCGTCCATTTGTCGTTGTAAAATGTTTCGTAGATGGCCGCAGCGGCATCCTCAACAATAGCATCCCGCTCACTCATGATCGTGGTCCCTTTGGTTGCGGATGGCAGTGGCGATGAGGCTGGCCTCTCTCGCCCTCATTTGAGCCATAGGGCCATCCAAGTCGTGCAATAATTGCACACGTTGATCCGCCACCTTAACCGCCCTCTCCCGCTCATCCGCGCGAATTTCGGCCTCGAAGCGGGCGAAGGCTTGGGTCCAGTAGGTTTCGTCGTTTTCTCCGGATATGTAGGCCATGCGCTCTTTCGCGCTGTCCGGCGATCCGCTGATAGCCCGCATAAGACTATCATGAAGGCCAAGAGCAGCCTCCCGCGCCCGCTGCGATACCGCGATGGGGTTAGTCATGACAAAATGCTCCACGCTAAATAGAGGACGGCAATGACTCCGCATATTTTCAGACCGGCGGCTATCCCACTCATTCGCCCGACCCTCCGCGCTGATCGTGGGAGAGCCGCAAAGCCTTAGCGGGGTAGATCTGCACCGACCCGGTTTCGGTATCGCTCTCGACCGCATATCCTTCCGGCGTCAAGTCAGTCGAATATTCGCCGACAACCTTACCGCGCCAGTTCGATCCGCTAACCTTTTCGACATGATCGCCGCGCTGGAATTTGCCCACCGATTGCTTGACAGGCGGGAGGGCGGCGAGGGCGGCGTCGGCCAAGCCAAGCCACTTGCCCTTTTCGCACTCAAGTTGATCGTGAAATGTAACAGCGTTGCGGCCCTTCGCGACATTGGGCGCTGCTCGCTCGGCTTCACGCTTCCACAGCGCCACAGCGACAGCCTCCCGCAAATCCCCGCCGCCAAAGCCTGGGGATGCCTCGCAATCCTCGACATGGAACGAACGCACCGGATCAAGCCCACCCCCATTACCAAAGTGCGAGCCGATGGTGTCAGGTTCATCGAAATGGCGCGGGCGACCCGGCGCAGATATGGCCAGCCGAAGCGTTTCAAAGCTGCACCCCGCCCGAACAGTCGTGGCAGGCGGCAATTTGACGTCGCACGTCAGCACATCGTCCGCCACCGGCTCAACGCTGGCCGGAGCTTGTGTAACGCCAGCCGCCGTTTCGCCTACAGCAACAGGCTTTGTCGTTATTTCACGATCGACAACGCTCGCCGGGGCATCGGGGATGGTGAGGGCGCGGATTGCGGCGTCAGCCAAGGATTCACATAAACCCTTAGACAGCAAATAGCCGGGAGCCATCTTCATAAACTCTGCCCATATCGCATCGGCAACGGCCTCCCTCACCCCCGCCGCATCGAACGCATACTGGGGAGCGGCCCGATATTTCGCCTCACTGCCATAGACAGCCGAAAAGCTGGAACACATGCAGTCAGGACACTTTTCCGGCGCAACGGTCAGGCGCTCGACAATTCGCTTGCAGTTGTGGCATTGAAAATCTCCCAGCGGAGAAGCCGCATCGAACGCCTGACCGTGCGATTGGAGGGCGGCAAGGACGGTTTCAGTGATCTCGCCCACCCGATCGTTGACCGGGGTAAAGTCATCCTCTCCCATGGTCCCGACATGCCATGCATCCCAGACGCGCCCGCAATCGTATGTGTCGCCCAATTCGCTGGACAAGGCATTGTGGATCGCCTCGCGCAACAGCGCCGCGCCATCTTTATCGTTCGTCATCGTCAATCCTTCGCTGGCAGCAACGATGCTGCGATGATGAAATGCTTTGCCGCCCGGCGAAGCGCGTATGGATCTTTCGATCCGTTCGGTTTCAGCCCGATAGAGAAAAATGCGGCGATGTCGTGGGCGCGATCCGCAAGAACAACAGTCAATGTCACGGGTGCGAACCAACACATATTGACGCGATCCCCGTCATCGAAAGGAAGGAGAATATCATCCTGCGCCGCAGCCTTGATCCGCTCCGCAACGAAGCGCGCTATTTGCGGGGGGTCGGCGTTGAACATTTCAGCCGCTATTCTCATCACCGGCCAGGCGTGACCAAGGCCTTCGATGAATGGCCAGTAAAAATCGAAGGCGCACAGTGGATCATGAGTGTCAAGATTGGCGAGCAACCAACGAGCAGCACCGTCGCTACTATCGTCATTGGTTACCACCCGCGCCAAGTCATGAATAAACGGCTGATCGGTCAGCACACACGAAACGGCGTTCGACCATGCCGCGTCGTTCGTCATGATGTTTGCTCCTGTTGGCGAATGTGGGCGGCCAGTTCGGCAAGCGCTTCCATCGGCGGAGTGAAAAACCCAAGCTGGCCGCGACATGCGACAAGCGGGAGTGCGAAAGCATCGGCCAGGACGAAACCGTAGCGGCCAAAGAACCACCGGCTATCCATGGCCTGCACGCAATCAATTATGCGGGCCATACCGACAATACCGCCGCGTGGCATTGCCGCCTCTTTCGGATCATCCATATCGAGTTCGGTTTTCGACACGCCAGCATGGACGATAAACCACCCGCGCCCCTTCGTGGGCCAATCACGGTTTTCAACATCCTTGCCGTCATGGAAGATATGATGGGGATAGGGCTGCTTGATCGACAGAGCGCGGATTTGTCCCTGCTCGACCCGTGCGGCTAGTGCGGTGTAGTCAACCATTCTCACCTCCCATATCTGCAACAGCGATAGGAACGCCGCCACAACCGTCACAGAAGCCGCAATAGGTATCCGCCACACCGAAGCCTGAGCCGTCGCAGGCTGGGCAAATTTCGGTGTCATCGACCGGCGCAGGCTCGCGCGCGGCAGGGTCAACGTCATCCGAAAACATGCGCTCGATCTCCTGATCTTCGGGGCCAAGAACCTCACCGAGATCCTCAATGCGCAGGCGATGGCGTGGCGGGGTGCCATCGGAGATGATCGCCGGGCCAAATTGGTTTGGATAGGTCATACTCTCCCCCTCCGAACAGCAAGCGGCGTCATCCACTCGCGATGCCCCCTCGCCCTCTCCACCACCGGGCGCGGCGGATTGAGCATGAGGGCCAGCGTCTTTTCGCGGCGGGCCTGGGATAGCGCTGGGGTGATGGGGCGAGTCATGATGGCCTCCGCATGTCGGCAAGAGCGCGGGTCAGGTCCATGCTGGCGCGGCGCAATGCCGACCGTGCGGGCGACGGCCAGATGCGCGCCTCTCCTTCCTCGTGATCCAATGCGGGCTGCACCAACGCCATAAAGCGTTTGGCTTCATCGCGCGCTTTCTTGATAGATGCTGCGTTCATCTCAAATTCCTTCCCCTCCCCAACACCGCTTCACCGCTCAGAGATCGCGGCCTAGCAGCAACCTTTCGCGTCCCGCGTCGGAGAGGATTGATTGCGGGGATCGGTTAGGCGGGACTGTGCGAAGCCGTGAACACATCGCTCGGCTTGGCCTTGGGGATCAGCCGCCCGGTAGCAGGGTCGCGCAACTGGCCGTGCTTCTTCCAGTGGGCGAGTTCAGCCGCGGCTTTGTCATGGGCAGCCTCGGCTTGGCGAACATCGGCGCGCAGGCCTTCGACTTCGCGTTGCAATCTCGCGATCCCGGTCAGGTGCTTAACCTTCTGGCCGCCCAACCTGGCAATCATATCGCGGTCATCATGCGCCTCTTTGCGAAACCGCGTCCGCTGATCATCCATGTCGGCCTTCAACCCTGCCACCACAGCCTCATGCTCCCGCACCGTCATAAATCCCAAAAATGCCATGTCCGTTCTCCTCAAATGCCGCTCAGTGCGGCGACCGTGGCCTTGTCCAGGCCGATAAATTGCGTCTG
>NZ_JPPQ01000069.1:542608-551432 GCF_000743655.1 Sphingobium sp. ba1 | reverse complement strand
CGCGCCCAGCCGCAGTTCGCCCCGCAACGGCCCGCGCGCGGTTTCCGCCGCCTGCCCCAGCGCCTCGGCCGCCGCCACCAGTTGCCGCGCCCAGGGCAGGATCGCCTCGCCCTCCGGCGTCAAACCGGCATATTTGCGATCGCGGCGAATCAAACGCTTGCCCAGTTGCGTCTCCAGCGTCGCAATCCCCGCCGACAGCGTGGGTTGCGACACATGGCATAGCGCCGCCGCCCGCGCGAAATGGCCTTCGCGCTCCAGCGCCAGAAAATATTCGACAAGTCGGGTCTGCATCGCTTTGCTATAGGCTTTATAGAGCGAAGCTATCAAGGAAGCGCTATGGCGGCAGGACGGATATTGGGCGCGGTGCTGGCGGGGGGGCGTTCCAGCCGCTTCGGCAGCGACAAGGCGCTGGCCCTGATGCCCGATGGCCGCACCCTGATCGACCATGCGATGGCGGGCCTGGCACCCCATGTCGCGCAGGTCGTGATCTGCGGACGCGCGGGCGGCCTGCCTGATCGGCCCGCGCCGGACATGGGACCGTTGGGCGGCCTCAATGCGGTGCTGCATCATGCGCTTGCCCATGGTTTTGATGGCGTCCTGACCACCGGCTGCGACATGCCGCTTTATCCGGCAGAGTTGCCCGCCGCACTGATCGGCGAGGGCGCCGCGATTCTCAAGGGCCAGCAACTGCTCGGCTGGTGGCCGGTCACCCTTGCGCCTACGCTCGACGCGCATCTGGCCGAAGCGAATAACCGCTCCATCCATGGCTGGCTCGACCGCATCGGCGCGCGCGTGGTGGAGAGGCCGGGAATGATCCTCCCTAACATCAACCGGCCGGAAGATTTGGAGGGGTTGTAACGCTTAACGCCCGTTCGTTTCGAGCGAAGTCGAGAAACGCTTGCGCCGTCCCCCGTTTCTCGACTTCGCTCGAAACGAACGGAAGGAGTTAAGCCGGCAAAGCCACGCTCGCCGCAATCTCCGCCGACAGCCCTGTCCCCGCCACTGCCTCGCCAATCAGCAACAAGGTCGGATCTTCGTCGCTGATCGTCGCCACCAGAAAGGCCAGCGCCGACAGCTTCCCCCGGATCAGCCGTTCGTTCGGCAGCGAGACATTCACCGCCACCATCACCGGCGTTTCCGGGTCACGCCCCGCCGCGATCAAGCTGCGAGCAATCTCACCCGCCGCCGCCCGGCCCATATAGATGCCGATCGTTCCGCCCGGTTGCGCCAGCGCGGCCCAGTCGAGCTTCAAGGGTTCGCCCGCCTTCAAATGCGCCGTCACCAGCGTCAGCCCGCGCGCCTTGCCGCGCAGGGTGAGCGACGCATGGCCGCTCGCCGCTGCCGCGCTGGCGGTGGTGACGCCGGGGCAGATGCGCACCCGCACGCCGCCTTCGCCCAGATGCGCCATCTCCTCCGCCGACCGGCCAAAGATCGACGGATCGCCGCCTTTCAGCCGCACGACACGCTTGCCTGCGCGCGCTGAGGCGAGCAGCAGGTCGTTGATGCTCTCCTGTTGCTTGCTGTGCCGCCCGGACCGCTTGCCCACGCTGACGCGATCGACACCAGCGGGGATCAAATCCAGTACCCCCGGCCCCACCAGCGCATCGTAAAAGACGATGTCCGCCGCGCCGATCAGCCTTTCCGCCTTGCGCGTCAGCAGGTCCGGGTCGCCCGGCCCGGCGCCCACCAGCCAGACATCACCCGGCGCGATCAGGTCATTCGGCTGCATGCAACGTCTCCTGCGAAGTCTGGACGAGAATGTTGGCGAGTGCGGGACGGCACGATCCGCAATTGGTCCCCGCGCCGATCGCCGTGCCGATCGCGGGCACGTCAACCAGCCGCTGGTCGCGGATCGCCGCGACGATCTGGTTGAGGCCAATGTCGAAGCAGACGCACACCACCGCGCCTTTGTCGGGCTGGCTGCCTGGCCCGCGCGCGGCCAGCACCGAAGCGCCCACGCCCTCGACCGCCAGTTGCCCGATCAACCAGTCGCGCGTCGGCAACAGGCCGCTACGCGTCACGATCAGCACGCCCGCGAGCTTCCCTTCGCGGATGATCGCGACGCGGCGGGTACCGCGCGTCTGGTCGATCGCCTCGACCCTTTCGCCCTTGGGCAGGCAGGCTTCCAGCCGCGCCGGATCGCCATTGCCCGCCACCTCATAGAGCGCGCCGCCTGGCACGGTGATGCGCGTAGCCCACAGGCACGGCACCCGCACCGGATCAGCCCCGCGCAGGATCAGGAATCCCTTCCACTCCGTCTTGACCTTTTCGACCCGGACGGGCGTGGATTTGAACCCCGGCTGCCCCGAATGGGGATCGACCAGCGGGCGCGGCAACAGGCCGGTGCGGCCGCCGCTTGATTGCTGATCGGTCCAGTGGATCGGCGTAAACACTTCACCGCGGCGCTGCCCCTCGCTGATCCGCGCGCGGAAGAGGCTCTCGCCCTGCGCCGTCGACACCCGCGCCAGATCGCCATCCGCAATGCCCAACGCCGTCGCGTCGCGCGGATGCAGTTCGACCAAGGGCTCCTCGCGATGGCGCGCCAGTTTGGGCGACAGGCCGGTGCGCGTCATCGTATGCCATTGATCGCGATAGCGCCCGGTGTTGAGCGTCATCGGCCAGTCGCGCAGCGGCCCCTGCAACGCCATCTGCGTCACCGGCACCAACCGCGCCTTGCCATCGGGCGTTGGAAACCGGCCATCAGCAAAGGGCATGCCGCCCCAGCGGAACGGTTCCATCGCTTCATAGGCGTCATTGCCGATCGTCGCCTGCGCGCGCAGATTGAGCAGCCGCGCGCCATCATTCTGATAGGCGGTCAGTCGCGCATGTTCGCGCCAGATGTCGGCGGGCCGGTCATAGGTGAAGGCATTGCGCCACCCCATCCGCCGCGCGACCTGCGTCACGATCCACCAGTCGGGCTTGGACTCACCGGGCAGCGGCAGCAAGGCGCGCTGGCGGCTGATCGTGCGGTCGGAGTTGGTGACGGTCCCGTCCTTCTCGCCCCAGGCGGCGGCGGGCAGCCGCACATGGGCATGAACGGTGGTATCGGTGGTCGCCATCACGTCCGACACGACGACAAAGGGGCAGGCCTCCAGCGCCGCGCGCACGCGCCCCGCATCAGGCATCGAGACGGCGGGATTGGTGGCCATCACCCACAGCGCCTTGATCCGCCCCTCGTCGATCGCGCGAAACAGGTCGACGGCCTTCAGCCCCGGCTTGGTCGCCACATTCGGCGCGGCCCAGAAACGCCCGACCCGCGCGACATTGTCGGGCGCGAAATCCATATGCGCCGCCAGCGTCGTCGCCAGCCCGCCAACCTCACGCCCACCCATGGCATTGGGCTGGCCCGTGATCGAGAAAGGCGCGGCACCGGGCTTGCCGATGCGGCCGGTGGCGAGGTGGACGTTGATGATCGCATTGACCTGATCCGTGCCACGGATCGACTGGTTGATCCCCTGGCTGAACAGCGTAACCGTGCGCGGGGTCGCGGCGAACATCTCGTAAAATTGCTGCAATTCGGCAGGCAGCAGGTCGCACGCCTTCGCCGTGGTCCACAAATCATGGCCCGCGCGGATCGCTTCCCAGAAGCCATCAGGCGCGTTGACACTGTCGCGCAGAAAGTCCGCATCCAGTTGCCCCGCCTGATCCATCCAGGCCAGCAAACCGTTCATCAGCGCCACGTCGCTGCCGGGCTTCAAGGCAAGATGCAGGTCCGCCCCTTCGCAGCTTTCGGTGCGACGCGGGTCGATCACCACCAGCTTGGTGCCACGCGCTGCCCGCGCCGCCTGTATCCGCTGATAGACGACCGGATGGCACCAGGCGGTGTTGGAGCCAACGAGGACAATCAAGTCTGCCTCGTCCAAATCATCATAGCTGGCAGGCACGACATCCTCGCCGAACGCGCGCATATGCCCGGCCACGGCGCTCGACATGCACAGGCGGCTGTTGGTGTCGATATTGGCCGACCCGATAAAGCCCTTCATCAGCTTGTTGGCGACATAATAATCTTCGGTCAGCAACTGGCCGGAGACGTAGAAGGCGACGCTGTCGGGACCATGTTTGGCGATCGTCTCGCGAAAGCGCTTGGCCACCAGATCGAGCGCCTTATCCCAGCTGGCCCGCTTGTCGCCGATCATCGGATGGAGCAGCCGCCCCTCCAGCCCGACCGTCTCGCCCAGATGCGTGCCCTTGGAACAGAGCTTGCCGCCATTGGCCGGATGCGCTGGATCTCCCGCGATCGTTACGGCACGCGGCCCGGTCGGCGTCGCGGAGATACCGCAACCGACACCGCAATAGGCGCAGGTGGTGCGGATAGGGTTGGTCATTATAGCCCCTCCCCTTTAGGTTCAAACGAGTCACGTGCCTCGTTTGAAGGGTTGGGGTGGGGGCGTGCCCCAAGCATCAGGCCAAGACGATAGCCCCCACCCCCGGCCCCTCCCCTGAAGGGGAGGGGTGATTTCAGTTCGACCTTCACGCCGCGCGCTTCCCGATGACGGCATCGCGGAGCAGGAAGATACGCCCGGCATCGACCTTGAGCGGGATCACCGGCACGCATCCCTTATCCTCGCCCAGCGCCTCGCCGGTCTTGAGCGAGATGTTCCAATTGTGCAGCGGGCAGGTGACGACCCCGCCATGGACGATCCCTTGGCTGAGCGGCCCATGCTTATGCGGGCAGCGATTGACGAGGGCATGGAAATCGCCGCTGGTCGTGCGGAAGATTGCAATCTCCTCGCCGCCCAGCACTGGCAGGGTGCGGGCATTGCCCGGCGTGATCTGATCCACCGAGCCGATATCGAGCCAGTCTCCGGTCATCATATGGTCTCCAACGGGCGCACTTGCGCGATATGCTGATGCAGTTCGGCATGCTGGCCTGCGGCGCGCTGCGCCCAGGGATCGTCCTGCATAAATTGCTGCGAGAAGAGGAAGCGCGCGCGCAGCGCTTCGCGACCTGCGTCATCCTCGACGATGCGCGCCTTCACATAATCGACCCCGACCCGCTCGATCCACGGCGCGGTGCGCTCCAGATAGCGGGCTTCCTCGCGGTAAAGCTGGGTGAAGGCGGCGCAATAATCGAGCGCTTCCTGCTCGGTCGCCACCTTGCACAACAGATCGGTGACGCGGACATGGATGCCGCCATTGCCGCCGACATGCAGTTCATAGCCGCTATCGACGCAGACGATGCCGAAATCCTTGATCGTGGCTTCCGCGCAATTGCGCGGGCAGCCCGACACCGCGATCTTGAACTTGTGCGGCATCCACGACCCCCAGGTCATCCGCTCGGCCTTGACGCCCAGGCCCGTACTGTCCTGCGTGCCAAAGCGACACCATTCGGACCCGACACAGGTTTTCACCGTGCGCAGCGACTTGCCATAGGCATGGCCCGACACCATCCCCGCTGCATTGAGGTCCGCCCAGACGGCGGGCAGATCCTCCTTCTTGATCCCGAAAATATCGAGCCGCTGGCCGCCGGTCACCTTGACCATCGGCGCGTTGAACTTCTCGACCACGTCGGCGATCGCGCGCAATTCGCGCGGATTGGTCAGCCCGCCCCACATGCGCGGCACCACCGAATAGGTGCCGTCCTTCTGGATATTGGCGTGCATCCGTTCATTGACGAAGCGGCTCTGCTGGTCATCGACATAGGCACCGGGCAGCGCGCAGAGCAGATAATAGTTGAGCGCGGGGCGACAGGAGGAACAGCCATCGGGCGTCGACCAGTGCAGCTTCTGCATCACTTCGGGGATCGACGTCATGCCCTGCGCTACGATTTCGCGGCGCACATCGTCATGACCGAAACTGGTGCATTTGCACATCGTCTTGGGACCGGACTGAACATCCTCCCCCAGCGTCAATGCCAGGATAGTTTCCACCAATCCGGTGCAGGAACCGCAGCTCGCCGACGCCTTGCACCCGGCCCGCACCGCGTCCAGGCTGCATGCGCCTGCGTTGATGCAGGCGACGACCTGACCCTTGGACACGCCGTTGCAGCCGCAAATCTCGGCATCGTCCGAGAGCGCTGCAACGGCCGCCTTAGGGTCCAGCGCGCCCCCTCCAGAGGCGAAGGCTTGGCCAAAGATCAGCAGGTCGCGAATGTCGGCAACATCTTCGCCGCGCTTGAGCAAATCGAAATACCAGCCGCCATCGGCGGTATCGCCATAGAGCACCGCGCCGATGACGCGATCCTCCTTCACCACGACCCGTTTATACACGCCGCGCGATGCATCGCGCAGGACGATGTCCTCGCACCCCTCGCCGCCCGAAAAGTCCCCGGCGGAAAAGACGTCCAACCCGGCGACCTTCAGCTTGGTCGATGTCACCGAACCCTTATAGCCCGTATGCCGGTCAGTCAGGCCATCGGCCAGGCTGCGGCACATATCCCACAGCGGCGCGACCAGCCCATAGACATTGCCGTCATGCTCGACGCATTCGCCGACCGCCAGCACATCGGGATCGCTGGTGACCATATGGTCGTCCACCTTGATCCCGCGCCCGATGTCCAACCCCGCCGCCCGCGCCAGCGCGACGCAGGGGCGGATGCCCACCGCCATCACCACCAGGCTGGCGGGGATCAGTGTGCCGTCCTTCAATCGCACGCCCTCGACCTTGCCATCGCCGCAGATTTCCGCCGTGTCGGCCCCGGTCAAGATCGTCTGGCCGCGCGCTTCGAGCGCGCTCTTGAGCAGCCAGCCGGCCGCCTCATCCAGTTGCCGTTCCATCAGCGTCGGCATGATGTGCAGCACCGTGACCTTCATGCCGCGCAGCGTCAGGCCATGCGCCGCTTCCAGCCCCAGCAGCCCGCCGCCGATCACCACCGCGTCCCCGCCGCGATTGGCGGCGTCCAGCATCGCGTCGACATCCTTCATGTCGCGAAAGCTGATGACGCCCGGCAGATCCTTGCCCGGCACCGGAATGATGAACGGGTCGGAGCCGGTCGCGATCAACAGCTTGTCATAGGCAACGGTGCGGCCCGACTGGCTCGTGACGGTCCTGGCGCTGCGATCGATCGCCACAACCGGATCAGCGACGATCAGGTCGATGCGATTATCGTCATACCAGGCGCGGTCGTTGATGATGATGTCCTGAAACGTCTTTTCACCCGCCAGCACCGGCGACAGCATGATGCGGTTATAATTCACATGCGGTTCCGCGCCGAAGATGGTGACGCGATAGCGCCCCGCATCGCGCGCCAGCAGTTCCTCGACCGCGCGGCACCCGGCCATGCCGTTGCCGATCACGACCAGATGGTCGCGTCCCTCATCGGCAGGGACGAAGATCGCCGCCTCGCTGCCCGCCATCGGCTCCGTTCCGATCTGAAATTCCATATTCGTGACTCCAGAAAACAAAAAAGCCGCCATCCTGACCCCCGGTGAGAACCGGAGGCCAGGATGGCGGCTTTGCCATCATATGCGCCTTGTCGATCCGTCCCTGGATCGCTTTGGCTATGGTTGGAAGGACAGCTTTGTCCTCTTGCACTGCACCATAACAGGATCGCCCGATGCCTCAAGCGATTCCTGTTCCCGGTCCGATCAATAGGCCCAGTCGACCTGAACCCATAATTTCTGCGTATCGGTCGCCATCGTCTTGGCATCGTAACGGGCATAGCGGACCGACAGCGCCGTCTTCCTGACCTTGGCCGACGCGATCAGGTTGATCTCGTCGCCATAATGCTGGTCGAGCCGATCGCTGTCGAAACGATGCCACACCGCCTGCACCGACACGCCACTCAGCGGCCCCACCTGTTTCCAGCCATAGCCGCCGCCGACATAGAGGTCGCGAATGCCGTTGGCGGGAGTGGTCAGGAATTTGTCGGCCCAGCCCTGAAACTTGAAATTGGTACCAAGCGGCGTCTGGAAACTCGTCAGCGGCGTGCCGCTAGTCGCGCCCAGCACCTCATAGCCAGCATTGAGCTTCCAGCCCTGCACGTCGAGCGTCAGGTCCGCCAGCCAATAGTCCGCGCTGTAAGCATTGGGATTGCGATGATACTCCGACTGGCGCGCATAGCTGAGCTGGTAGCTGAGCTTTACCGCCTTGGACAAAGGCCGCGCCCCCGCCAGCCGCACGCCATAGGTCTGGCTCGACAGCCGATAGCCCTGCATCGCCGCCTCATCCTGATCGACCAGATAGGCAAAGCCCGTCAGTGCCCCGACCGGCGTGGCATAGGACAGGTTGGCGAGGATCGTGTCGCCGCCCACCGCCTGCTGCCGCGGCCCACGCCCCTGAAAGCCCCAGATCGTCCGCACGCTCCACACATAGGAGAGGTCGAGCTTCAGCCCCTTGGCCGGGGTCAGTTCGGCGCGCACCGCATCGAACGTCTGGCCATTGTCGCGAAAGGCGACATTGCCGACGAACCGCTCATCATCCAGCACGATCCTTTGGCGGCCGCCGGTCAGCGTCACCGCCTTGGTCCGATATTGAAGCTGGGCGATATACAGCGCGATATTCTCCGGGTCGGCGATGATCGGCCGGGTAGCGGCCCCGTTCAGTCCGTCATAATAATCGTCAATGGCGGCCAGCGTCCCCTGCCCCACGACCATCGCCGAAAAGGCACCGCTGCTGGCCGACAGCCCGGCGCGCGCGCGAATGGTCAGCGCGTCGGATGTCTTGGTCGCCAACCCCGCCTGATCGGCCTGTTCATAGCGCAACCGCGCTTCGGCGATCGGCTTGAGCGTCACTTCCTGGGCACAAGCGGTCCCTGCGACGGCCAGCGAGGCCGCCGTTGCGAATATATATTTCATGGAAATCTGTCCCCCTCGGACTTCGCTAAACTCCTCCCCTCGCAGGGGAGGAATTATTGGGGGGCGGCCTGGCTATGCCGGTCCGCCCC
>NZ_JPPQ01000069.1:520123-542598 GCF_000743655.1 Sphingobium sp. ba1 | reverse complement strand
TCTGGTGAAAGACGCGCAGCCCCACCGCCATGTCGCTGCGCCCCTTATTGCCGATCGACACCGCCGATGCGCGCGCCTCGACGATCCGCACGGGTTCGCGGCTGAATTGCCCCGACGATTGCGCCCGCTGCCAACCCGGCCCGCGCCCGGTCCCGCGTTCGACATGGGCGAACGGGTCTTCCCGTTCCGACCAATTGGCCCGCCAAAGCGACGCGCCGCCGGTCATGCTGCTTTCTTCCTCGACATGTTCGGGCGGCAATTCACCCACGAAACGCGACGGGATTGAACTCGTCCACTGGCCATAGATGCGCCGGTTGGCGGCATGCAGGATGGTGCAGCGCTTGCGCGCCCGCGTGATCGCGACATAGGCCAGCCGCCGTTCTTCCTCCAAACTGTTCAGCCCGCCTTCGTCCAGCGCCCGTTGCGAGGGGAAAATGCCTTCCTCCCACCCGACCAGGAAGGTCGAATCGAACTCCAGCCCCTTGGCGGCATGGATGGTCATGATGGTGATCTTGGCGGACTCGGCCTGCGCCTCATTATCCATAACCAGCGAGACATGCTCCAGAAACGCGCCCAGCGTCTCATATTCTTCCATAGCGCGCGCGAGTTCAGAGAGGTTCTCCAGCCGCCCCGCGCTTTCGGTGCTGCGTTCGGCCTGCAACATCGCGGTATAGCCGCTCTCGTCCAATATCTGCCGCGCCAATTCAGCATGCGGCAATTGCGCCGCCCGGTCGCGCCAGCGCGCCAGATCGCCGACGAAACTGCCGAGCGACCGCCGCGCCTGCGGCGTCAGTTCGTCGGTGTCCAATATCCGCGCGGCGGCATGGAGCAGCGGAATGCCCTCGGCCCGCGCCAGCCGGTGCAACTTCTCCACCGCCTTGTCGCCCAGGCCGCGCTTGGGCACATTGACGATCCGCTCGAACGCCAGATCGTCGGCAGGCTGGTTCACCAACCGCAAATAGGCCAGCGCATCGCGGATTTCGGCGCGCTCATAGAAGCGGAAGCCGCCGACGATGCGATAGGGCAAGCCGATCTGGATGAAGCGATCCTCGAACTCGCGGGTCTGGTGCTGCGCGCGCACCAATATGGCGACCTCGTCCAGCGAACCACCGTCCCGCTGGATCGTCTCGATCTCCTCGCCGACCCGCCGCGCTTCCTCCGGCCCATCCCATATGCCGACGACGCGCACCTTCTCGCCCACATCGATATCGGTCCACAATGTTTTGCCCAGCCGCGTGCCATTCTCGGCGATCACCCCGGACGCCGCGCCCAAAATATGCGGGGTCGATCGATAATTCTGCTCCAGCTTGATGATCGTCGCGCCGGGAAAATCCTTTTCGAACCGCAGGATATTGGCGACTTCTGCGCCACGCCATGAATAGATGGACTGGTCGTCATCGCCGACGCAGCAGATATTCTTGCCCGTCTGGGCGAGCAGCCGCAGCCACAGATATTGGCTGCTATTGGTGTCCTGATATTCGTCCACTAGGATATAACGAAACCGCTCCTGATAGCTTTCCAGCACATCGCGATGCTTCTTCAAAATCGTCAGAACATGGAGCAGCAAGTCACCGAAATCACACGCATTAACCGCGCGCAACCGGGCCTGATAGGCGGCATAGAGCTTCTGCCCCTGGCCATTGGCATAGCCTTCGCTCTCGCCCGCGCCGACATCTTCCGGGGTCCAGCCCTTATTCTTCCACTGGTCGATCAAGCCGCCCAATTGCCGCGCGGGCCAGCGCTTCTCGTCAATCCCTTCGGCTTGAATCAACTGCTTCATCAGCCGCAATTGATCGTCGGTGTCGAGGATGGTGAAATTGGATTGTAGCCCCACCAGTTCGGCATGGCGGCGCAGCATCTTGGCCGCGATGGAATGGAAGGTGCCGAGCCATGGCATCCCCTCCACCGCCGGGCCGATCATCTTGCCGACCCGCTCGCGCATTTCGCGCGCGGCCTTGTTGGTGAAGGTGACCGACAGGATTTGCGAGGGATAGGCGCGGCCCGTGGCCACCAGATGCGCCAACCGCGCGGTCAGTGCCGCGGTCTTCCCCGTGCCCGCGCCCGCCAGCACCAGCACCGGCCCTTCGGTCGTCAACACGGCTTCGCGCTGGGGCGGGTTCAACCCCCGCAAATAGGGCGGATCATGGGGTGAGGGCAATGGAAGAGTCATGGAGGACAACTAGGGACAGGGGGCGGCAGGGGCAAGGCATGACCCTTGCGGCGAAGCGCCTTCTATGAGAACAAAAGGCGAATCATGCAAGGGAGGACGCGCGATGTTGACAGGGGGATGCCATTGCGGCGCGATCCGGTACGAAGCCCAAGGCGAACCCGCCCATAGCGCGCTGTGCCATTGCAAGGATTGCCGCACCAGTGCGGGGGCGCCCATGGTCGGCTGGGCGCTATTCCCGCAGGATGCGGTGACGATCAGCGGCACGCCGGTCGAATATCGCTCGTCGGAACATGCGATCCGCCATTTCTGCGGAACGTGCGGGTCGGGGCTGTTCTATACCAACGCGACCATCTTCCCCGGCCAGATCGATATTCAAACCGGCACGCTGGACGATATCAGCGCCCTGCCGCCGCAAGCCCATATCCAGATGGCCGAAGCCGCCGACTGGATGGCCAACGCCCATCTGCTGCCCAAATTCGATCGCTTCCCCGGCGAATAGCGCCGACCTTCCTCTCGCGGCATTCCCGCCTCCTTTCGTCGCCAGCGGCGGAACGGAGGCGACGGGGTGCCGGTTCTCTGCCTCGCCCACGCAGCAGAACGGGGCAGAGACAAGAATAGGAAGGATCACCCCATGAAATCCATCATGCTTGCCGGAGCCGCCCTGATGGGCATCGCCTTGATCGGCAGCACCGCCATCGCGCAGCAAATTCCCGCCAACCAAGCCCCCGGTGACGCCATGACGCCGCCGACCGACCCGTCCATGGCCCCGCCGCCGCCACCCGCCAATGATCCCAATGCCGACATACCAACCGGATCGGTGCCAAGCGATCCCGGCATGGTCCCGGCACCGCCCGGCGCGCCCAGCGATCCCGCGGCGCCGATGGGATCATCGTCCAATCCGGTGACGGTCGGCGGCAACATGACGCCACCGCCCGCCGAGGCGAAGGACTATCCGGTCTGTTCGAAGACGGTAACGGACAGTTGCATCAATCCGGCTGACGCGCGGAAGATGCGCAAGCGCTGACCCTGTCGGCAGGAGCGGGCAGGGCGGCGATCAGCGCTGCCAGCCCGCTTCGGTCGTGCGCCGCATCCGCGAGCGTGGCCTCATCCAGCACGGTCAGGAACGCGGCGGTCGCCTGCGACAGTAAAGCGGACAGGCCACAGGCACCGCGAATGGCGCAGGCGGGACAGTCCGCCATCCGCATGTCCGGTTCGCAATGACGAACGACCGCGCCGATGCGGATCGCTTCTGCCGGTCTGGCGAGCAGGAACCCGCCCCCGCGACCGCGCTGGGTCGCGATGAATCCGCCCTTCGCCAGATGGTGGACCACTTTCATCAGATGGTTGCGCGACAAGAGATGCGCGTCCGCGACCTCGCCGATCGTGGCGCGGCCCGTCGGCGACACCGCCAGATGGATCAAGACGCGCAGCGCGTAATCGGTGTGGCGGGTCAATTGCATGCCCGATGGCGGTAGCGGCGATGCGTGCGGACAAAAACATATATATTATTTACATCTTAAAAGATGCGGATTAGATACACCTTATCCCCTCCTGAAAAAGGCGTTTCCTATGTCCGCTTCGCTGTCCGATTCGACGATCGCCATCGTGAAATCCACCGGCCCTGCGCTCCGCCAGCACGGCGTCGCTATCACCACGGCCATGTATGCGCGACTGTTTCAGGATGCCGAGGTGAAGAGGATGTTCGACCAGGCGGCGCAGGTCAGCGGCGAACAGCCCAAGCGTCTGGCCGCCGCGATCCTTGGCTATGCGGAAAATATCGACAAGCTGGGCGCGCTGGACGGGGCCGTCGCCCGCATGGTCGCGCGCCATGTCCAGACCGGCGTGAAGCCGGAACATTATCCCAAGGTCGCCGCCGCACTGCTCCCCGCCATTCGCGAGGTGCTGGGCGCAGAGGTCGCAACCGACGCCGTTTTGGACGCCTGGGCGGAGGCCTATCAATTCCTGGCCGACATATTGATCGCCAAGGAAAAGCAGGCCTATCAGGCTGCGGCCTGAACCTCCGCGCGGAGCAGGGTGATCCGGGCCTTGCCCACATCGCGCACCGTGTCGATGGTAAAGCCCTTCACCGCCACATCCTCGCGCTTGTCGGTTTCGATGCTGATCCAGCTGGCCGGACTGGTCCAGCCCAGCCGCGACAGCTTGTCGAGCGCGACCTGCCCCGCGCCTGTGCCATAGGGCGGGTCCATGAAGATGAGGTCGAGCGGCTTGGGTGCCTGCCCCAGCGTCAGCACACTCGCCGCGCGAACATCAGGGCGAATGCCCAGCCGTTCCGCATTGGCGCGGATCGCGTCGAGCGCGGGCTTGTCCTGTTCCACGAACAGGCAGGAGGCCGCGCCGCGCGACAGCGCCTCGAACCCCAGGGCACCGGAGCCTGCGAAGAAGTCCGCGACGGCCAATCCCTCGAACGATCCGATCCGGCTGGTCAGCATCGAAAACAGCGCCTCGCGTGTCCGGTCGCCGGTGGGACGGGTGGCATCGCCCTTGGGTGCGGTCAGCGGACGGCCACGCCATTGGCCCGAAATGATCCTCATTTCGCGTCCTTCAATGTCTTACGGAATATCGCCAGATCCTGTTCGCTGACTTCGGCCACCATGCCGATCGGCAGGTCAGCGAGGACGAACGGACCATAGCTGGTGCGGATCAGGCGGTTGACCTGCAACCCCAGATGTTCGAGCACGCGCCGCACTTCGCGGTTCTTGCCTTCGGTCAGCGTCATTTCGATCCACTGGTTGCGCCCGGTGCGCCGTTCCAGATTGGCTTCGATCGGGCCATAGCGAACGCCATCGACCTCCAGCCCGTCGAACAGATCTTCCAACTGCTGCTGGCTGATCTCGCCAAAGGCGCGCGCCCGATAGGTGCGCGGCACGCCGGTCGAGGGCAGTTCCATCTGCCGCTTGAACCCGCCATCGGTGGTGAGCAGCAACAGCCCCTCGGTATTCATGTCGAGCCGCCCGATCGGGATGACGCGGGGCAAGTCGTCGGGCAGCCGGTCATAGATGGTCGGCCGTCCGACCGGATCGCGCTCCGCCGTCAGGCAGCCGTTCGGCTTGTGGAACAGGAACAATCGGGTCGGGGCAGGGGCTGCGACGGCTACGCCGTCCACCGCCACGCCCGCAAGCGATGCGAGCAAAGTGGCGGGCGTCTCGACCGTCGCGCCGTCCAGCGTGACGCGGCCTTCCTCGATCATCCGTTCCACTTCCCGGCGCGAGGCAATGCCCGCGCGCGCCAGCAGCTTGGCGATACGCTGCGGCTCGCCTTTGCCATCGCTGGCGGCAGCATGGGCAGGGTGCGGGTTGGCGGTGGTCTTGGGGCCAGTGCCCGACCGGCGTGGCGGCTTGTTCGCCCAGGGTTTGGCGGCAGCGCCGAAGGCCGCGCCGCGCGGCTTGTCGCCGTCGTTGCGGCGGGGCGGGCGCGCGGGCGCATCGGCCTTGGCAGTCACAGGCCGGGTGCGGTCGCGTCCAGTGCGGTCCCCACTGGGAGCGGCATCGGGCCGTGGGCCACGACTCGGCTGGGCACGCTCGCCCGGCTTGGCAAAGCGCGATTTGCCGCCCGTCGCTTCGTCGCGACCCGGCGCAAAGCCCGGCCGCTTGCCGGGGCCACCGGGGCGTTTAGGGCCGCCGGGGCCGGACCGGCGTGGCGGTCCTGATTTTTTCGGCGGTTCCACGGATAAGTTCCTTTGCGTAGGCTCTGGCTCTCCCCATATGGGCGATAAGCCAGCAACAGGCTGAAATGTGCCGTCCCGGCGCTTGAGCGAGGGGGTAAAAACCCATCGCTCCGGCAACCCGGCGCGGGGGCGCGGCGTTTGTTCGGTTGCATGGCGGAAACAGGGCGGACTTGGCAAATGTTTT
Organism: Sphingobium sp. ba1; assembly: GCF_000743655.1. Lineage (NCBI taxonomy): Bacteria > Pseudomonadati > Pseudomonadota > Alphaproteobacteria > Sphingomonadales > Sphingobiaceae > Sphingobium > Sphingobium sp. ba1. The sequence goes on along the minus strand of NZ_JPPQ01000069.1, from coordinate 536,559 downwards.
TCGGGCTTTTGAATAGCGGGAGCGTGCGCCTCCCGCGCCGCAAGGCGATCCGCACGGTCTTGGTGGTGGAGGATGAGCCACTGGTCGCCTTCGACAATGAACATGCGCTGGAACAGGCCGGATACCGCATTGCCGCGACGGTCGATGATTATGACCATGCCGTCGCGGTGATCGACGGCGGGGAACTGGATCTCGTCATCGCCGATGTCGCGCTTCATGGCCCCAAGAGCGGTATCGATGTCGCCCGCCATGCCCATGCCAAGGGATTGCCTGTGCTGTTCGTAACCGGCCATTGCCCGATCGACGCCCGCGAACTGGCGGTCGGATGCCTTGCCAAACCCTATGCCTCCCGCGACCTGGTCGCCGCGATCCGGGTGATCGACGCCCGGCTACGCGGCGCACCTCCGCCACGCTTGCCGGTAGGCCTCAGCCTGTTCGAGCCGAACTGACCCCACGCAGCGCTTGCCAGCCCGGCGCGAGGCCATATGGTGGCGCGCAACAGGACGAGACCGGGGGAATGAAGTGACTGACGCCATTGCGGGCCGCAAAAGCTGGCTCGACGCCGTGAAACCCTATGTGGAAAAAGCGCCGCTGGCTGCCTTCTTCCTGGGGGTGTCGTCGGGCTTCCCCTTTGCCATGATCGGCGCGACGTTGACGACCCGGCTGGCGCAGGACGGCATCGACAAGAAGGCAGTCACCGCCTTCACGCTCGCTTTCCTCGTCTATAATCTCAAATGGCTTTGGGCCTGGCTGGTCGATGGCGTCCGCTTGCCGCTGCTCGGCCGATTGGGCCAGCGCGTCTCCTGGCTGGTCTTTGCCGGACTGCTGGTCATGGCGGCGGTCGTCAATCTGGCGCTGGTTGATCCCTCCGCCAGTCTGATCCAGACCGCCTATGCCGCGATTCTGGTCGGGGTGGCAGGGGCCACGTTCGATATCGTGATCGACGCCTATCGCATCGAAACGTTGAAGCCCGAACAGTTGGGCGTCGGGTCGGGCATGTCGCAATATGGCTGGCGGATCGGATCGGTCGCGGCCGGTGCTTTGGCATTGGTCCTGGCGGCGCGGATCGGCTGGCAGGAAGCCTATATGGCCTGCGCCATATTCGCGTTGCCCGCTATGCTGACCGGCTTGTTACTGGGCGAACCGGAACGGCATCGCGATCCGCTGGCGCGCCGTGGCGCGAGCGAGTTGTGGCAATCCATTTCAGGACCGCTGCTCGAATTTTTCCGCCGACGCGGGGCGATGCTCGTGCTGCTGTTCATCCTGCTCCACAAGATCGGCGACACGCTCGCCAACCTGACCTTCCGCCTGCTGTTCGACGATATGGGCTACAGCAATGACGAAATCGCCATCTATGACATCGGCATTGGCTTTTGGGCCTATCTGATCGGCATCTTCATCGGCGGCATCCTCTATGCCCGGATCGGCATGAAGCGATCGGTGCTGCTCAGTCTGATCCTGATGGGCGTGTCCAACCTCAGCTTCGCGGCGCTGGCGGCGCTGGGCAAAAGCAATTGGGGTATGGCCGGCGCGATCGTGTTCGAGAATTTCGCGAGCGGGATCGGCGGCGTCACTGTCGTCGCTTATTTCTCGGCCCTGTGCGACCTGCGCTTCACGGCGGCGCAATATGCGCTGATCTCGGCGGCGGCCAGCATCGTCGGACGGTTCCTGACTGGCACGACAGCGGGCGGTCTGATCGAACAGTTCGGCTATGTCGATTTCTACCTGTTCACCACCTTGGCGGCGATGCCGGGGATCGCGCTGTTCTGGCTGATGATGCGCGCCGGGCTGATCGACGCCAGCGTCGGCACGGCCGCCACCGATCGCCCAGCTCAGCCGCCCGAATAGAGTTCCAGCGGCCGCCCCAAATCGGCATGCGCCTGCGCGACCGCCTGCATGCAGGTGAGCGCGCCCAATGCATGGTCATTGCCGAGCAGGTCGCTCAGTTGTTCGTAAGCGGCGTTGGGGTCACGCAGCGCTTGGCCCGTTGCCTGCATCAACATCCCCTCATCCGCGGTCATGCGAGCGCAGCAGCAAGGGGCCACCAATATCTTGCGGCTGGAGGCGCGAGCGAGTTCCAGCATCATGGCGCGCATCAGCACCAGCGGGCGACGATAGCTGCGCCCGAACGCGCCCAACATGGCGTTGGCGGCATGGGCGTCGTTGACGCCCGCGCTGGCCATGCGGCGCATGACGAACAGGAATAGCCGGTTGCCATAGCCCGTCGGCATGGGCCGGGGCAGATCGATGGGGGAGGTCTCTCCATGAGCCATGATTATACGCCTTCTGCGGTGATTGCTCTCCGCAGACTACGCTATTGCGAGTTAGTCGCAAGTATAATCAGTCGGGCAATTGCGCGTTTAGTCGCAAAATTTCGCCCGCCAGATAGAGCGAGCCACCGATCAGCAGCTTAGGCGCTGGGTCGCCCTGCGCGGCGATGGCCGCGATAGCGCTTTGCGCATCGGCATGCGCCGTGCAGCCAATGACCCATTGTGCCGCGATCGCGGCGAAACGTTCCGCCGGATGATGATCATGACCCGGTACGGGCAGCGCATGGATATGGGCGATCCGTCCGGCAAAGGGTGCGAGGAAGGCATCGACATCCTTGTTGGCCAGCATGCCGATGACGAGTTGCAACTTGTGACCTTCCAGCCGATCCGGCGTAAAGAAGGCGCTGATCGCCTCGCCTGCGCCCGCATTATGCCCGCCATCGAGCCAAGCGGTGGCACCGGCGGGCAATAGCGCCAGCAGCGGGCCATGGTCGAGCCGCTGGAGTCGCGCGGGCCAATGCGCCCAGAGCGGTGCTGCCTTGAGCGCTGCGTCGGAGAGTGGGACAGCGCTTTGATGGCGCAGCATGGCAAAGGCCAGTGCGGCATTCTGGACCTGATGCGCACCCGCCAGACGGGGCAGCGGCGCATCGATCCGACCCTGATCATCGCGATAATGGAGCCGGTCGCGATAGACCGCCGCGTCCCAGCCATCGCCTTGGGCGATCCAGGTGGTGCGCGCCTTGGCGACGGCGTCGATCATCACCGGGAAGAGCGATTCGGCGTAGCGCTGCGTCACCAAAGGCGCACCGGACTTGGCGATGCCCGCCTTTTCCGCCGCGATCTGGGCCAGCGTGTCGCCCAGGAAAGCCTGATGATCGATGCCAAGCTGAGCGATACCGCAGACGATCGGATCGGCGATGATGTTGGTCGCGTCGAGACGCCCACCCAGGCCAACCTCGATGATGCAGGCGTCGGCAGGATGTTCGGCGAAGGCCAGGAATGCGGCTGCCGTGGTGACTTCGAAGAAGCTGGCGCCGATCCCCTCGGCGATGTCCAACACGCGTGCGAGATAGCGGGCGAGCGCTTCGTCGCTGATCAACTGCCCCGACACGCGAATACGTTCGTTGAAGCGCACCAGATGCGGCGAGGTGAAGACATGGACGGTCTTGCCATCCGCTTCCATCGCGGCGCGCAGGAAGGCGCAGGTCGACCCCTTGCCGTTGGTGCCCGCCACATGGAAAACCGGGGGCAGGGCGCGATGGGGATTGCCGAGCCGCGTCATCAATTGGGTGATGCGCTCCAGCCCCAATATGTCGGCGCCCGGCGACAGCGACCAGAGTCGGTCAAGCTGCGCCTGTACCTGCGGGTCGTCCGAAACGGCATGATCGGCCATAGGCGCGTCCCCCCGGCGCGTTGGTTCAGGCAGCGATGCGCGGCGTAAGATAGCCGATCACGCGCGCCAGCGTATCGCGCAACTCATGGCGATGGACCACCATGTCGATCATGCCATGGTCGAGCAGATATTCGGCGCGCTGGAACCCTTCGGGCAGCTTCTCGCGGATCGTGCTTTCGATGACGCGCTGGCCAGCAAAGCCGATCAGGGCATTGGGTTCGGCGATCTGCACGTCGCCCAGCATCGCATAGCTCGCCGTCACGCCGCCGGTGGTCGGATCGGTCAGCACGACGATATAGGGCAGGCCCGCCGCGTGCAGCTTCTGGATCGCCACGGTGGAGCGGGGCATCTGCATCAGCGACAAAATGCCCTCCTGCATCCGCGCGCCGCCGGCGGCCGTGAAGATGACATAGGGGCAATGATGGGCGATCGCGTCATTGACGCCCTGGATGAAGGCCGCGCCGACGCCCATGCCCATAGAGCCGCCCATGAAGGCGAAATTCTGTACGCCCAGAACCAGCGGCACATCGTCGATCGCGCCCCGCGCGTTGATCAGCGCGTCCTGATCGCCGGTCGCGGCGCGTGCCGCGCGGATGCGATCGGGATAGCGCTTGGTGTCGCGGAATTTAAGCGGGTCTTCCTGCACCTGTGGCGTCGGCAGCAGGATGAAACCGGCGTCCAATATCTGCTCGAACCGCTCCGCCGGGCCGATGCGGCCATGATGGTCGCAGCGCGGGCAAACGGAGAGATTATCCTCCCATTCCTTGATGAACAGCATTTCCGAACAGGATGGGCATTTATGCCATAATGTCTCGGCGGTCTGTTCCTTCCGGGCGATGAAGGGGATGGCCTTGCGGACGCGGTTGATCCAGCTCATGCGGCAGTCTCTTGGATTTTGGGGGTGAGCGCGCCGGACAGGGCAGCGACAAATTGCTGAACAAAGGGCGCAGCGGCATCGCCATGGCTGCCGACGATATCGACGATGGCCGAGCCGACGACGACGCCGTCAGCAATCCGGCCGATGGCGGCGGCCTGTTCGGGGGTGCGGACGCCGAAGCCGACCGCAACCGGCAGGTCGGTGGCGGCTTTCAGGCGGCTGACGGCCATGTCGATATTGGCCTGGGCCGCCTGCTGCTTGCCGGTGATCCCGGCGACGGAGACATAATAGAGGAAACCGCTTGCGCCTTGAAGCACCGCAGGCAAGCGCGCAGTATCGGTCGTTGGGGTCGCGAGGCGGATAAGGTGGACACCCGCGCCGCGCAGTGCCGGGCCGATCTCGGCATCTTCCTCCGGCGGCGCATCGACGCAGATGACGCCATCGACGCCAGCGGCCTTGCACTGATCAGCGAACCAGCCGGACCCGCGTACCAGCATCGGATTGGCATAGCCCATCAGCACCAGCGGCGTGTCGGGGTGACGGGCGCGAAACTCGGCGGCGAGCGCAAAAATATGCTTCGTCTTGGTGCCCGACCCCAGGCTGCGCAGATTGGCCAGTTCGATCGCGGGGCCATCGGCCATCGGATCGGTAAAGGGCATGCCCAGTTCGATGATGTCCGCGCCGCCCGCGACCAGTGCGTCCAGGATGGCGGGCGTTGCCGCGACATCGGGATCACCGGCTGTTACGAAAGTGATCAGCGCAGCGCGGCCTTGCGCCTTGCAGGTGGCGAAGCGGGTCGAGAGGCGATCAGTCATGCTCACATTTCCACTCCCAACGCTTCGGCGACGGTGAAGATGTCCTTGTCGCCCCGGCCGGACAGGTTGATGACGATGATCTTGTCCGCATCCATTGTCGGCGCGACCTGCTCGGCAGCGGCGATGGCATGGGCGGATTCGAGCGCGGGGATGATGCCCTCAAGCGCAGACAGCTTCTGGAAGCTCGCAAGCGCCTCATCGTCCGTGATGGGCATATACTTAACCCGGCCGATCTCATGCAACCAGCTATGCTCCGGGCCGATGCCGGGATAGTCCAGGCCCGCCGAAATGCTGTGCGCTTCGGTAATCTGGCCGTCTTCGTCCTGCAGCAGATAGGTACGATTGCCGTGGAGGATGCCCGACGCGCCCCCGGCCAGCGACGCCGCGTGCTTGCCCGTCAGGCCTTCGCCCGCCGCTTCCACGCCGATCATCGCAACGTCGGGATCGTCCAGGAAGGGGTGGAACATGCCGATGGCGTTCGATCCACCACCGACCGGGGCAATCAGCATGTCGGGAAGGCGCCCTTCGGCTTCCATGATCTGGGCACGGGTTTCCTTGCCGATGATCGACTGAAAATCGCGCACCATTTCAGGATAGGGGTGCGGACCCGCCGCCGTGCCGATGATGTAGAATGTGTCATGCACATTCGACACCCAATGGCGCAGCGCATCGTTCATCGAATCTTTGAGCGTCGCCGACCCGGAGGTGACGGGAATGACCTCTGCCCCCAGCAGCTTCATGCGGAAGACGTTGGGGCGCTGGCGCTCGACATCCTTGGCGCCCATGAAGATCTTGCATTCCATGCCGAACAGCGCAGCGACGGTTGCGGTGGCGACGCCGTGCTGGCCAGCGCCGGTTTCCGCGATGACCTTCTTCTTGCCCATGCGGCGGGCCAGCAGCGCCTGGCCGATGCAATTGTTGATCTTGTGCGCCCCGGTGTGGTTGAGTTCCTCGCGCTTCAGATAGATTTTCGCGCCCTTGCCCGTGGGCGCATTGGCGCGCAGCGCTTCGGTCAGGCGGCTGGCATAATAAAGCGGGTTGGGGCGGCCGACATAATGTTTGAGGAGGTGGTCATATTCCTCCTCGAACGCCGGATCTTCCTTCGCTGCCTTATAGACTTTTTCCAGGTCCAGGATCAGCGGCATCAGCGTTTCGGCGACATAGCGGCCACCAAAGGCACCGAAATGGCCATTGGCATCGGGCTGCGATCGCAGGCTGTTGGGCAAGGTCATCGTATCGGTCATGATTTCAATCTTTCAGGCATGCAGGGCGGTTCGCTTCGATCAGGGGAGAAGCGATCAGCGCCATCGTATCCCGATGCGCTCGACAGGAGCGATGAGCGTCAACATGCGGATACCGCTTTGCAGAAGGCCATGATCTTGTCCACACTCTTGATGCCGGGCGCGCTTTCCACGCCGGAAGATACGTCGATCAGCGGGGCGTCGGTAACGCGGACGGCTTCGGCTGCATTGTCGGCTGACAAGCCGCCCGACAGGCCCCAGGGCATCGGAATCGAAAGGCCACGCAGCAGTGTCCAGTCGAAGCGCAGGCCCATGCCACCGGGCAACGCTGCGCCATCGGGCGTCTTGGCATCGAACAGCAAGAGATCGACCGCGTCGACATAGGCGGTGGCGGCATCGATATCGGCGCGGGTCTTGACCGAGATCGCCTTCCAGACGGGCAGGCCGAAGCGCTGGCGGATGGCGGCGGCGCGTTGTGGGCTTTCCTTGCCATGGAGCTGCAGCGCGGTGAGCGCGCCGCCGCTGGTCACATCGACCAGTTGATCGTCGGTGGGATCGACCACCACGCCGACCTTGTCCACATGACCGGGCGCGATGGCGGCGAGCGCGGCGATCTGGGCCGCATCGACATGGCGCGGGCTTTTGGCGAAGTGGACGAAGCCGATATGGCTCGCCCCCGCGCGCACGGCCGCGCCGACGGTGTCGGGCGTGGAAAGGCCGCAGATTTTGATCGCGAGTCGGGACATGCAGGGGCTTTAGCGGGCAAGTGCGCCCAAGTCACATGACCGGTGGGGCAGTGGGGGCATGGCCCGGCTGCGTCAGGTCCATATCATGGAGCGCCAGCCATTCGTCGGCATGGGTAATGCAGGCCTGCCCCAGAAAGGCGTCGGCCGCCGCGACAATCTCTTCGTCGCTCATTGTCTGCGGGTCGAGGGGCGGATGCCAGTGCAGCCGGAAGTGGGGTCCGTTCGTCCGCGCGAGATAGAAGGGCAGGAAGCGGGCATTGACCTTGCGCCCCAGGCGCAACGCGACGGACAGATTGCCCGACGGTGGAAGGGTACGCCCCAATTTGGGAAACCAGACCTGAAAATCGCGTCGTTCGTCGAGCAGGATATAGAGGCTGGCGCGCGTATGGCTGGTCAGATGCTTCAATATCCGGCGCGCCGCGCCATCGCCGGTGATCGTTTCACCCATATAGCTTTGCCGCGCCTTTTGCAGCTGCGCGGCCGTCCGTTCGTCGCGCGGCGGCGCATAGACGCCGAGGCCCGGTCGGTCGGTCAGCGCCTTGCCATGCGCGCCCAGCAAATCCCAATTGCCCAGATGCAGCGACAAGGCGAGCAAGGGGCGTGGCCCGTCCAGCACGGCCTGATAGCCCGCGCGATCGACGACCTCGACATGCGCGTCGTTCACCAGCCGGTCGACATTGGCGAGTTCAGCCAGCGTCCGCCCGATGTTGCGCCAGCGGCGGGTGAGCATCGCTTCCTGCGCGGCCTCGTCCAGATCAGGGCGGAGCAGCGCGAGATTGGCGCGGGCACGGGCATCGCGCAGCTTCATGCGCGGGCGCGCGACATGGACGGACAGCCATCCGCCAAGCCAGGAGGCCGACCGGGCGGGCAGCATGCGCATCAGGGAAAAAAGAAAGGGGTTGGATAGCATAAGCCTGCCGTCATACAGCAGGCGGCGAGACGGTAAAGAGGTGCGCGGCGGTCATGATCTGGGTCTGGATTGTCCTTCAGGGACTGACGCTGCTGGGGGTCGTCAATTATTGGCGACATCTGCCCCTCGATCGCCGGGAGGAAAGGCCCGATGGCGTAGTCGTGATCCTGAGCGTGCGCGACGATTGGGACGGCGGTGCGGCGTTGATGGGGCGGTTGGCGGCGCAAAGCGCCCCGTTTCGACTGCTGATCGCGACTTCGGGGGCTTGCCCTGCTGCGGAGGCGCTGGTCGGGGACAATGTGCAGGTCGTGCATGCCGGTGTGGCGACGGACGAGGGGCAGAAGGTCCATAAACTCCGCGCTGCCTTGCGAGCTTTGCGACCCGATGACCGGTGGCTGGTCTTCATCGACGCCGATATTGAACCGCCCCCGCGGCTGGTCGGTCGGCTGCTCTTTCCGCTGGTGCGCGACAAGGCGGACATCGTGACGGGCTATCGACTGTTGCTACCGGGGCGAGGATTGATGGCCGCAATGGTCGGCGCGGTCGAGATGCAATTGGCAACGCTGCCGCGTGCCGCGAGTGCGACCATGCCTTGGGGTGGGGCAATGGCGCTGTCTCGCGCGGTGGCGGAGCGACTGGACCTGGATGCGGTGCTGGCCGGGCGACTGTCCGACGATATGGCGATTGGCCTCGCCGGCTGGCGCGCGAAACTGCGACTGCGGCCGGTGCGCGATCTGCTGGTCGCGAGTCCGCTTGACGGACGTGGGGGCGACCTGCTCGGTTTTGGGGTGCGGCAATATCGGCATATCGCGACCAACAATATGGGCATGTGGGCGCTGGCGACTGTGGTAATTGCGGTGCAGTCCGGCGCATGGGTGTGGGCGCTGGGCTGGGGCGGCTCAGGAGCGATCGCGATCGGCTATGCCGCGGCCTGGGGCAGGGCAGTAGTGCGGCGGCGGGTCATCGGTGCGGTGCTGGAGCCGGACCAGGCGAAGCGCGCCGCGCGCTCGCTTTGGTGGGATTCTATTGCGCCCTTTGCCGTCAGTTGGGCGCATCTGATCGTGCAGGTAGCGGCAGTGACGTCCAACCATATATGCTGGGGCGGTTGGGACTATTGGATGCACCGCGGAAAGGTAGCGCGGATGGCGCGGGTCGCGCGCTAAAAGCCTGCGGGAAAGGAATGCTTCCCATCGTCGCCAATGCGCAGCACCACTTTGCCCGCAACGGCCGTGATCGGCAGGTCGGCATAGAGATGGGGGAAGAGCGCACCGCCGCGCGATTCCTCCCAACGGATCGCCTCGCCAAAGGGGGCGAGGTCGACCATCACCATGACCAGACGGTCCTGTCCGGCGAAATGTTTGGCGACCGTTTCGGCTGCCTGATTGCGGGTCGACAGGTGGATATAGCCATCAGCCAAGTCGACGGGCGCGCCCTTGAAGACGCCGTCGGCCTTGAACTGATCATATTGCTCGGCGGTCAATATCTTATAGGCGAAGAGGTCGCTCACGCCTCTTCGGCCTCCGGTGCATCTTCGGCTTCCTCGATCTTGGCGGCGCTGACGACATGCTCGTCCTTGGCGACATCGAACAGGCGAACGCCCGCCGAATTGCGGCCGATGACGCGCAGGCTGTCCAATCCCATGCGAATGAGCTTGGCCTGATCGGTGACCAGCATCAATTGATCGCCCTGGGTTGCTGCGAAGCTGGCGACCACGGGTCCGTTGCGGCCGATATTGTCGATATTGGTGATGCCCTGACCGCCGCGCCCGGTGCGGCGATAGTCATAGGCGGACGACAATTTGCCATAGCCATTGGCGCAGACAGTCAGGATGAACTGCTCCCGCTCACGCATCAGGGCGAACATCGCCTGATCGGCCATCTCGCCTTCCTTCTCCGGCTTCCAGGGGGCGAAGCGCAGATATTCTTCACGCTGTTCCTGATCGGCACCGGAGCGGTGGAGGATAGAGAGGGAAATGACTTCGTCATCGCCCTTGAGCGTCATGCCGCGCACACCGGTCGAGGTGCGGCTCTGGAATTCGCGCACGTCGGTTGAGGCGAAACGGATCGCCTTGCCCTGACGGGTGGCCAGAAGCACGTCGTCGTCTTCGGACAGAAGCGCGACGCCAATCAGCCGGTCATCGCTGCCTTCATCGAAGCGCATGGCGAGCTTGCCGTTGCTCGGCACATTGGCGAAGGCATCCATGCTGTTGCGGCGCACGGTGCCGTTCGCCGTTGCGAACATGACGTGCAGATCCTTCCAGCTTTCCTCATCCTCCGGCAAAGGCAGGACGGTCTGGATGGTTTCCCCGGCGGCCAGTGGCAGCAAATTGACCATCGGCCGCCCGCGCGTCGCCGGACCACCTTCGGGCAGGCGCCAGACCTTCATGCGATAGACCTTGCCCGCGGTCGAGAAGAAGAGGACCGGCGTGTGGGTCGAGGTCACGAACAATTCGGTGATCGCATCCTCATCCTTGGTTGCCATCCCCGAACGGCCCTTGCCGCCGCGCGCCTGCGCCCGGAAACTCTCAAGCGGGGTGCGCTTGATATAGCCTTGCACGGTGACGGTGACGACCATCTCCTCGCGCTCGATCAGATCTTCGTCATCGATGCCGTCGGCAGCCGCCGTAATCTCGGACAGGCGCGGGGTCGCGAATTCGCGTTCGATCGCTTCCAGTTCTTCGCGCATCACGGCGTAGAGCTTCACCCGGTCGCCCAGGATGGCGAGATACTCGGCGATGGCTTCGGCCAGACCAGCCAGTTCCTTGCCGATTTCGTCGCGACCCAGCGCCGTCAGGCGATGCAGGCGCAGGTCGAGGATGGCGCGGACCTGCACTTCCGACAGTTTGTAGACTTCACCCGAAATCTCGGTGTCGATGGCTTCGACCAGGCGGATATAATGGGCGATCTCGCTGATCGGCCATTCGCGCGCCAGCAGCTTTTCGCGGGCCTCGGCGGGGCTGGACGAACCGCGGATGATCTTGACCATCTCATCGAGGTTGGTGACCGCAACGACCAGGCCGAGCAAGATGTGCGCCCGTTCGCGCGCCTTGTTCAGCTCGAACTTGGTGCGGCGGGTGATGACCTCTTCGCGGAATTTGATGAAGGCATCGATGATCTCGCGCAGGCCCAGCAATTCGGGGCGACCGCCGCGAATGGCGAGCATGTTGGCGGGGAAGCTCGATTGGGCAGGCGTGTTGCGCCACAATTGGTTCAACACGACTTCGGGCGTAGCGTCGCGCTTGAGGTCCATCACGATCCGCACGCCTTCGCGGCTGGATTCGTCGCGGATGTCGCTAATGCCTTCGATCCGCTTTTCCTTGGCGGCTTCGGCGATCTTCTCGACGAGGCCGTTCTTGCCGACCTGATAGGGGATCGCGGTCAGGACGATCGACTGGCGATCACCGCGCCCTTCCTCGATCACATAGCGCGAGCGCATCATGATCGAGCCGCGGCCGGTATGATAGGCCGACTTCGCGCCCGACTGGCCCAGGATCAGCGGAGCGGTGGGAAAATCGGGACCGGGAACAATGGCGATCAGTTCATCGGTGGTGATGCCGGGATTGTCGATATAGGCAAGGCAGGCGCGCAGCACTTCGCCGAGATTATGGGGCGGGATGTTGGTCGCCATGCCGACGGCAATGCCGCCCGCGCCATTGACGAGCAGATTGGGGAAGCGCGCTGGCAGAACCTGCGGTTCATGTTCCGACGCATCATAGTTGGGCGTGAAATCGACCGTATCTTTGTCGAGATCTTCCAGCAGCGCGCCGGCCACCTTGGCCAATCGCGCTTCGGTGTAGCGCATGGCGGCTGGCGGATCGGGGTCCATCGAGCCGAAATTGCCCTGACCGTCGATCAGCGGCACGCGCATCGACCAGTCCTGCGTCATCCGCGCCAAGGCGTCGTAGATCGAACTGTCGCCATGCGGGTGATATTTACCCATCACCTCGCCGACGAGGCGGGCGGACTTGCGATAGGGGCGGTTGTAGAGAAAGCCCGATTCCTGGGCGGAAAAGAGAATGCGGCGATGAACCGGCTTCAACCCGTCGCGGACGTCCGGCAGGGCGCGCGAAACGATGACGGACATCGCATAGTCGAGATAGCTGGTCTTCATCTCCTCGACGATGGAGACGGGGCTGATGTCCGAAGGGTCGGCGAGGACAGTCTCGTCGGTCAATGCGATTCTCTTTTTTCGATGATGTTGGCTGTGTCCCGCGATCTCTAGCCGAGCGAAACAAATCTGTCACCCCTCGCGCGCAGACCCGCGCTCGCGCGGGGGATCAACAAGTCGGGCTGCTATCGCATTGACCTTGCTGGAACGAAGCTGCGGGCATGACAGTTGCAAAATCAGCCGGTATAGGCTTGTTCAATGCCCATTCACGCGCCGACCCCTAATCGGCGTTCAACCCCAAAACGCGCCTCTAGCCATCGGCCAGGCGTGCATAGGAGATGAGGATTATGCGTTTTGTTACCCCGTTCGCGCTCGTACTGGCTCTGGCCGTAACCGGCGGCGCCGTTTCGGCGCCTGCTTTCGCCGCCAAGAAGGACAAGAAGGAAGAAAAGGCAACTGGTCCCAAGCTGAACGTCACGCCCGACGTCATCAAGTCGCTGCAGACCGCGCAGAAGGCCGCCGAGGCGCAGGATTTTGCCGGTGCCAAGGCTGCGCTGGCGGAAGCCGACAGCAAGGCCGTGTCGAACGATGACAAATATCAGATCGGTGCCATCAAGCTGAACACGTCGATCGCGTCCAAGGATGCGGCGATGCAGAGCGAAGCGCTGACCCAGATGCTGGACAGTGGTTTGACGCCACCGGAACAGGCCGGGCAGTTCAACTCGATCGCGGCGAACCAGGCACTTGATGCCAAGAATTACGACCTCGCCATCCAGCGCGCTCAGGCGGCGCTGGCCGCTGGCGCGAAGTCGGAAAGCGTCAACCCGACCCTGGCGCAGGCTTATTTCGGTAAGGCAGGCACGACCAACGCCTCGGCAGAACCGGCCCGTGGCTTCAATGTGCAGGGTCTCGCTGCGCTCAAGGCGGCTGCTGAAGCGATGAAAGCGTCGGGCCAGCAGGTGCCAGCGCAATGGTATCAGATCGGCGTCGGCCGCGCCGAAGCCGCCAAGCTGCCGGACGTCACCGAATGGGCGAAGATGGCCTATCAGGCTGAACCCAGCGGCACCAATTTGCGGACGCTGGTACGTCTGTTTCAGCGCGCCAACCCGAACATCACCAACCGCGAAAATCTGGACGTATTGCGCCTCTTGGCGGCGTCGGATGGGCTGGTCGTCGCTGGTGACTATCTGGAATTTGCCGAAATGGCATCGAAGACGGGCATCTATGGCGAGGTGAAGTCCTCAATCGACTTGGGCCGTTCCAAGAATGTGCTGAACGCCACGCAGGGCGCTGACCTGTATCAGACCGCGACCGGCCGCATCGCGGGTGACAAGAGCACGCTGGGCGCGGCGGAAGCCGATGCTCGCAAGGCCGCCAATGGCAAGATCGCGGCGGCCACGGCCGATGCGTATCTTGGCTATGGCGACTATGCCAAGGCGGCATCGATGTTCGAACTGGCCAAGGAAAAGGGCGGCGTCGATGCCGACGAAGTCAACACCCGCATGGGCATCGCCAAGATGAAGGCGGGCGACAATGCCGCCGCCAAGGCCGCTTTCGAAGCGGTACAGGGTGGCGCGCGCAAGCAGATCGCCGGTCTGTGGCTGGCCTATTTGGGCAGCAAGGGTGCCTGACGGACGGGCGCGCCATCTCTTGGGGTGGCGCGCCGATCCGGCTTGATGCATAGACGGGATTGAGGCCGGGGATCATCCCGGCAGTGCATGTGGGGAGGCCTGTAAGGCCATGCGGCGATTGACTATTTTGACCTCCGGCCTGTCGGTGGCCCTGACGGCTACCCTATTGGTCGCAGCACCTGCCATGGCGAAAAAGAAGCTGGTTATGGCAGGGCCGCCCATCACCATGTCCGACACGTTTCGCGCCGCGTTGCAGTCGGCTGATGCCGCCGTCAAGGCGCGCGATGTGAGTACGGCCAGCGCGCGCATTGGTGCGCTGGTCCCGACCAATGATTTCGGATCCTATGCGACGGCCAGTTTGCGATATCAGCTGGCAGTGATGCGGGCGGATGTGCAGGCGCAGCGCATCGCGTTGACTGATCTGTTCAAGACCAGCGCTTTGCCTGCAACGGCTGCCCCGCGTTTGCGCTTTGTCGCCGCCTATCTGTCCTATCAGGTCGGCAATTACGACGATGCCACCGCCCAACTCGATTACGCCAAGACGCTCGGCTATGCCGGGGTCGATGCCACCATGTTGCGTGCCGACATAGCGCTGCGCCGTAACAAGCCCAAGGATGCGCGTCGTTTCGTGCAGGAGGCTATCGCCCAGCAGCGCGCGTCGGGGCAGCCCGTTCCGATCGCCTGGACGGATCGCGCCTTGTCGATGGCCTATCAGGCGCGCGATTGGGCCGAAGTGGGCCAACTCTATCGCGATCGTCTGGGGCAGGCGGGCGACAAGGAAGAATGGCGCTCGGCGCTGACCAATTATCTGGCGGCCGGTGACGTCGAGCCGCAATTGCAACTGGACCTCTATCGTCTGCAAGCCGCAAATGGCGCGATGGCGAGCGAGCGGGATTATCAGTCCTATGCGCAATTGGCCGAAAAGGCGGGCTATTATGCCGAAGCCAAGGCGATTATCGAAGCGGGGCGCAAGGGCGGCAAGCTGACGCCGACACAGGCAACCACCAGCAAGTTGCTGACCAGCGTCACGCCCAAGGCGACCAAGGAAATTGCTGGCCTGCCCGTGCTGGCCAAGAAAGCCGCCAACGCATCGAGCGGCAAGGATGCGGCCTCGCTGGCCGACAGCTATTTCGCGCTGGGCCAGTATCCCCAGGCGGTGGAACATTATCGTATCGCGCTCACCAAGGGCGGTGTCGATGCCGGGCGCATCAATGCGCGGCTGGGCGTTGCGCTTGCCCGTTCGGGCGATCTGCCGGGCGCGCAAGCCGCGCTTGGACAGGCGACCGGGGATTGGGCGAGCGTTGCCGGATTCTGGCTGGTATGGGTGGAGCAGCAGAGCCGCAAAGCGGCGTGATCGCGCGCTGCCGGGTCAGACCGGCAGCGGCACCCCCGGCAGATTCTTCGACGTGCGAATGGTCAACGACGTCTTGACGCTCACGACATTGGGCGCGGGCGTCAGTTTCGATGTCAGAAATTGCTGGAAGCTCTGCAAATCCTTGGCAACGACCTTCAGGATGAAGTCGATCTCGCCATTCAGCATATGGCATTCGCGCACTTCGGGCAGCAAGGCGATATGGTCCTGAAATGCCATCAGGTCGGCCTCGGCCTGGCTCTTGAGGCTGACCATGGCGAAGACGGTGATGGTGTAGCCCAGCATGCCGGGATCGACCACCGCATGATAGGAGGTGATGGCTCCGGCTTCCTCCAGCGCGCGGACACGGCGCAGGCATGGCGGCGCGGTCAAGCCCACTTTGCGCGCCAGTTCCACATTGGTCATCCTGCCATCCTCCTGCAGCTCTCCAAGGATCTGCAAGTCGATGTCGTCGATATTCGGCCCGGCCATTATTGTGCTTATTTCCTGTCTTGTTCGAAGCACCCATCATAATAATGTTTCAGAGCAATGCAATTGTCCCACTATGCGACGATCCTTTTTGATCGCGCTGCGTCCCGTCCTTTCCCTTGCGGGGAGGAACGCCTAACGATAGGTCGGATGGACCGCGCGACGCGGATGATGAGGATTTTCGGTGCGTTTTAACGATCTCATGCAAACAGTGCTGGCGGCGGATGACCGTGCGGGACTGGGTGCGGTGACATCCTGGCGCCAATGTGTCGACCTGATGGCGCAGCATGATCGTGCCGACCGTGTGCCCATGGCGGCATCGGACCGGGACATGTTGCTCGACCGGCTGGAAGGGTTACGCCCTGCCATATCCGAAACGCAGCGGATCGCGACGGTCGTGGAACTTGGGCGACGGCTCCGGTCTGCCAGCCTGGTCGTATTCTTTGCCAAGGACCGCCCCGCGATTGCGGCAGCGGCGATGGCGCGGGCGCAATTGCCCGATGCGACTTGGGCGGAACTGCTACCCCGGCTGACCCCGACCGCACGGGGGGTCTTGCGCGGACGCCGGGATGTCGGCCCGCTGGCGCGCAAGGCGCTGGAAGCCTT
>NZ_JPPQ01000069.1:514231-520113 GCF_000743655.1 Sphingobium sp. ba1 | reverse complement strand
GGCAGGCGCAGATGGAATTTGATCGCATAGCTCTGACCGTCCACGCCCTGCCGCTCGGCCATTACCGCCTGCACGTCGCAATGTGCTTTCAGCGGAACCGTGCTGTCATATTGAAAACCGCGCGCATCGGGGGCGGGCGCTGGCCCTTCCGGCACGAACACCGCGCTGGTCACCCGCGTAGAGGCGTCGGGCCAATGGCCTTGCAGTGTCGATGCAAAGGCGGCGCAGCGATCACCGACCGCTGCGGTCGGCGCGACATCGGTCAACGATGTGCAGCCGCTCAGCGCCACGATCGCGGCGGATATGCCAGAATAGCGCCATTCGTTCATGCCTGGCTCCCCCTCAACGCATTCTGCCCCACGATGATCGCCCCCAATGGCCCCGCATCGCGCCCCAAGGCAGGCGGCACGATCAACGTCTCCAGCGCAGCGAGATCCAGCCCCGCCAGATAACCGCCCAGATTGGCGGCGACCGCCACCCGTATCTTCCCAAACAGGGTCGGACGGTAATCCAGCACCCCGCCGCCGATCACCAGGCGCTGGGGCGACACGCACAGGATCAGCATCGCCACCCATTCGCCCAGTTCGCGCGCCACCCGATCCCAAAGCGGATCGTCATCGGGCATATCCGCCAGCGCGCCGTTCGCCCGCGCCGCCAGCGCCGGACCACCGATCAGCCCCTCCAGGCAATCACCATGGGCAGGGCAGGCGCCTTCGAACATATCGCCCGGCATCCGCCGGATACGCATATGTCCTGCTTCGGGGTGAAGGCGGCCATGCACCGCCTTGCCATCGACCACCAGGCCAAGGCCAACGCCCGTCCCGATCGTCGCATAGCCATGCACCGCACATCCCATCGCCGCGCCCCATTGCCCCTCGGCCAGGGCCGCGCCCCCGACATCCGTGTCGATGCCGACGGGCAGGGCGAAGCGGCGCGCAAAATGGCCATGCACATCCGCCCCCGCCCAGCCGGGCTTGGGTGTGTTCTCCATGTGGCCAAAACGCGGACTGCTGGCGTCCAAGCAGAGCGGCCCGAAGCTGCCGATCCCGATCGCCGCGAACGGCACCTCGTCCTGCCATGCCGCCAAGGTTGCCGAAATCCGATCGAGCGTCTCCGGCCCCTCGGTCGCCCAGCGCTCCTGCCGCAGGATATCCTTGCCCCGCGCCAGCGTCGCGATACATTTGGTGCCGCCCAATTCGACGCCCGCGATCATGGTTTCCAGTGCCATCATGCCAGCCATGCCTTGTCGCCGTCGATCATAAGCCGCAATTCGGGGGCCGGGGTGCCGCCGAAATGCGCCCGCGCCTGCATGACATCGCGCGGTAGCTCCGCCAATCCGACGAGGTCGGCAAAGCTCTGCACGCATAGATCCGGCAGCACCAGCCAGCTATAGGCCTGGAACGGGGCGGAAGGTGGGTTGCCGAACACCAGCCCCGACCCATTGAGCGGTCGCCACGGGCCCAACAGCCTGTCCGCCACCATCCCGTAAAGCCCAGTCGGCCCAGCCGGGCCATCGGCCGCGAACACCTTTGTCTGCGTCGACCAGAACAGATAATAGCGCCCGTCCCGCATGATGACATGCGGCCGTTCCAGCTCATTGTTCAGCCCATCCGCCTCGGCGAGCGGCGGCAAGATCTCCCATTCTTGGTCAGCGACATGGCGCGCAATGCCGACGGCCCCATTCCACGCCGAACGCGACCGGGCTATCGATCCGGCAAACAGGATATAGTCTTGATTGTCGGCCGGATCGCGGAAAAAGGCCGGATCGCGAAACGCCTTGATCGTGCCGACCGCACCGCCGCCTGCCATGTCGCGGCTATAATGAACATCGTCCGGCTCCAGAAACTCGACAGGCTCCGACCATGGCGAAAGCGCTATGGCGCCATCCTGCACGGTCAAGGCCGCGCAGGTAAAGAATAGCCGCTGGGCAAAGCTGGTTTCCACCTCGCCCCGAACGCCGGCCACAGTATAATAAAGCGTGATCGTCTCGCCGTCGGGCGAAAGGATGGCCGAACCGGACCATTCGCGACTGCCGGGCGAAAAACCGTCCGGCAAAACCTGCCCCAGATCACACCATTCACCCTCGACGCGATGCAGCAGCCGCATCCGCGCCACGGCATGTCTGGCGTCGGGGTCGGGCAGAATGGGTGCCGACAGAGCTATGAACAGCGTGCCGCCTGCAATATCGGCCGGATGACCATCGACGGTCTGCACCGGCCAATAATCCCACAGGTCCAGCGTCTCGATCACGCGACGCTGCGCCGGGATGACCGGAGCGCAAGGCGCTGTAGCGCGATCGATGCGCTCGACGTCCTTTGCAGTCCAATGGCTGGTGGCAGGCATTTCGCTCATGCGGCGAAGCTCGCCCATGTCATGACCCCCGCCAAAGCGTGCAGTCTTTGGCGGAGGTCCGACTTCGCCCCGGCGGAACGAACGGCCGGAGAAGGCGCTGAAAGAGAGCGCAGGGCAGGATGCTCGTCATGGCCAAATCGACGTGCCGAACCCGGCACAATCCTCACTTCAGCCCTCACCGATCATCCCCTATGCGCAACTATCTTGTTGCCGCCCTGATATTTCCAAAAACAAACGTTTGCAATGTTAAATGCAAACGTTTGCAAAACTTTTTGCTTATTGAGGCAATCGCTTGGTTTCGAAAGGGGTTTAGGCCGAAGCGCGCAACACGAGCGTTGGCTGAAGGGAGACGGAGGCGGCCTCCTCGCCCGCGATCCGGCGGAACAGCAAGTCGACCATCATCTGCGCGCCCAGCACGAAATTCTGCCGAATCGTCGTCAGCGGTGGCGTCGTCTGTTCAGCGATGAACACATCGTCATAGCCCACCACGGCGACATCTTCGGGCACGCGCAATCCATGGTCGGCAATTGCGCGCAGCGCATTGAGCGCAATCACGTCCGACGCAGCGACGATGCCGTCCGGCGCCGCATCCTCTTTCAAATATGTCCGTACCGTCGCATAGGCGGCTTCGGCCGTGACATGCGAGGGCAGGACAGCGCCTTGCGGCACCCCAGCCTGCGCGATCGCCGCGTTGAAACCAGCAAAGCGGGCCGCGAATTCCGGCACCGTTGGATTGCCGACGAAGGTCAGCTTTTTCCGGCCTTGCGCCAGAAGATGCTGCGCAGCCAGCCGTCCGCCCTCGAAATTGTCGGACCCCACGGTCAACTGGCTGTAACCGGGTATCGACGCCCCCCACACGATCAGCGGCGCATAGCTGGCGGACACTGTTTCGATCACGTCGATCTGGTCCGATTGCCCGACGATGATGACGCCATCCACCTTGCCGGATTCGACAAAGGCTTTGAGCCACTGGTCGTTCGAGGGAATGACGCGCGAGAGCAGCAGGTCATAACCGCGATCGGCCAGTGCGTCGGCGAGCGAGGCGATCAGGCTCATGAAGAAGGGATCGGTCAGATGCTGCTCGGTCTCATGGCCCAACGGCAATATCACCCCCACAGCGCCGGTGCGCTGGAGCCGGAAATTGCGCGCGGCGACATTGATCTGGAAATCATGCTCGCGCGCCAACTGCTTGATCTTGTCGCGGGTAGCGACTGCGACCAGCGGATTGTCGGCCAAGGCGCGGGACACCGTGGATATGGACACGCCGGCAAGTGCGGACAGGTCGGCAAGGCTGGAGGCTTTCTGGCGTTTCATCCACATATCCCAAATCGACCGCACCCATGCTTCTGGGCGTCGTCGTCCCGCTACAGGCGTTTGCGCTATAGGGCGATTTGTCGGATCGGCGCAAATGGCGCTTTCCTGCCCTGCGGCCGATGGGCTTGCTCACGCAGGCCGCAGAGTCGCCAAACTGTAAGAGAGCGCCACTAGGCGCCGTCCCCGAAATGTCGGCGCGCTGGATCGCAGGCATGGGTTGAGCGGACATCATGTGCTGACATCGTTGCGAGCGTCAAAGCAGAACCTGCACCGGCGAATACCGCTGCGCGAACGGGCAGGGCGCGAAGGTCGGCTGCTCGCTTATTCTTCCGGCAATATGGGTAAGGCGCTGCTCTTTTCCGGGGCCGATCTCACCATCCTGTTTCTTCTGACCGACCTGTTGGGCCAATCGCCGACCAGCGCGGGTTCCTTGATGCTGGTCGCGGTGCTGGGCGATCTCGTCTTCGACTTGTTGGCGGCAAAGCTGGTTATCCGTCTGCGACGCACCGGGCGAGGTTATCGCTGGATGGTCGCGGCCGCCGCCATGCCCTGCGGCGCTGCTTTCGCCTTGCTCTATGCCTTGCCAGCGCTCGGCGTGCGCGATCTGTGGATCGTGGCCGCCGGGTTGCTGCTGTTTCGCGGTGCCTATGCGGTGATCGACGTGCCGCACAATGCACTCATGGCGCGGGTCACGTCGGACAGCCGATCGCGTGGCCGCGTGTCGGGCTATCGCCTGTTCTTCAGCACGATCAGTTCCCTGGCGATCGCCATCATCCTCGCGCCGATGGTACAATCCGCCGGGCGGACAGGGGACTTCGATCGGCTTGCCGTGGCCGGTGTCATCGCCTGTATTCTCTTTGCCGCGACCATGATTCTTAGTGCCTTGGCATCGAACAACGGTTCGACGCCCCCACCCGACCCAGCGGTCGAGGGCGACGGCATTGCGATTCCGTTGCGCGACCCCCTGATCCTGGCGCTGGCGCTCCTCGCTTTCATCACCGGCTTTGCCATCCCGATGTTCAGCCGGATGCTGCTCTATATCGGCACCTATGTGGTCCAGCGCCCGGATCTGGTGAAGATGCTGCTGCTGGGCCTGACCACCGGCCAGTTTTTGGGCGTTCTGGCCTGGACGTCGATGACTGGCCGGTTCAGCAAAGCGACCCTGCTGGCTGCAGGCCATGCCGTCTGCATTAGCGGCATCATGCTGTTCGCCCTGTGTCTCGCATGGCCCAATGCCCTGATCGCTTGCACGCTACTGATCGGCTTCGGGTTCGCCAGCATTTTCATGCTGCCCTGGGGCTTGCTGGCCGATGCCGTGGACGTCGTCGCCTGGCGTCACCACCGCCGGTTCGAAACCGGGCTATTCGCCTTCTATCTTGTGGTGGTAAAGGCGAGCGGAGCGGCCTCCACGGCGCTGATCGGCTGGACACTGGGCTGGCTCGGCTATGTGCCCGAAACTGTCCAGCCAGCATTGGTGCAGACAGCTATGCTCAGCCTGGGACTAGCCGTACCGATCGTCGGCAGCCTATGCGCGATAGCACTGATGCGCGCCAACGACATCAGCCATGCCCGCCATGCGCGCTTGCTCACGGCCCTGACGTACAGGCGCCAGCGCGCCGCGCGGCAACAATGTCCCCAGTTGTAAGAAGATCATGCGGCAAATGCAGATATTTGGCGGTGTCGCCGCACGCCACTATGCCAACATTCTCTGATTTGCATGTTCATGATGATGATCGTCGATAGACGCCGTGATGCTCCGCGCCGACGGACGCGCGGCGCTTAGCATTGCCTCGGGTGCGAACCCCGCCATCCTGCAATGGCGGGGTTTGCCTATGCCTTATGCGTTCTGCAGCAGCTTCGCGCCGCGCTGCACGGTCATGCGGTGCGTGCCTGCAAGGTCGGTCGTGCGCGTGCGGATATCCTTCATGAAGTGCCAGGAGCCTGCGACCTGCTGCGGCGTTACCTCTAGCGAGACATAGCCGCGCTGGCTGGTATCGCAGAAGGCCATGCCCGGATTGACCGCGCGGAGGGCGCGGGCGATGTCGGCTGGCGGCACGCCCTTGGCATAGGCTTCGAAACCCGGCGAGGTAACGCTGTGCCCCGCAAATTCCACGCCGACCCTATGCTTGCTGTCGCCCTGGCCAGGGCCGCGCTCACCCAGATTATAGCCCCAGGCATTGTGGCTGTCGCCCGACAAGACGACAAGGTCGGCATCG
>NZ_JPPQ01000069.1:486489-514170 GCF_000743655.1 Sphingobium sp. ba1 | reverse complement strand
GATCATGAATGGGCACCCGATGGCGCGCGGCGCGACGTGAACCCGCATAGCGAAAAATGTCAGCGCCGCATCGCGCTGTGGAAACGATTGCCGCTGCCGGTCGCCAATCTGGTCGGTCCGCTCATCGCGCGCGGTTTGGGATGATATCTGGGATATATGCTATGCCGGTCCATGGGGCCGGCTGGGGTCGGGGGGATTAGGACGTCGTGTTCATGCAAGGGATAACCGAGGTCGGCCTCATCGTGGAAGAGGCGCGCCTTACCGATGCGGCGGAGGTCGCCGCGATCGACGCCTGGGTGCGCACGCATCCGGCATCGACGCCGTTCCAGCGCCCCGGCTGGATCATGGGGGTCGAACATGGCACGGGTCAGAAAGCCCTGATGCTGGTCGCGCGGCTGGGCAGCCAGATCGTCGGCGTCCTGCCGCTCACCTATATCCGCTCGATGCTGTTCGGCCGCGCCCTCGTTGGCAGCGGCTTTGCGGTCGATGGCGGCATCCTCACCACCCATCGCAAGGCCGGCGAGATGCTGGCCGACGCCGCCTGGACGCTGGCCGAAAAGCTTGGCTGCGCGACACTCGAACTGCGCGGCGGCGAAGCGCCAGCCGGTCTCGCCTGGCAGGCAAAGGCCGACGCCTATCTCGGCTTCTCGCGCCCCCTCGCTGCCGATGACGAAGCAGAACTCAAGGCCGTGCCCAAGCGCCACCGCGCAGAAATCCGCAAAGGCCTAGCCAACGACCTGACCTTCGAGAGTGGCCGCGACAAGCGGCTGCGCGACATCCATTACCGCCTCTACGCCCATAGCGTCCATCATCTGGGCACCCCGGTTTTCCCACGCGCCCTGTTCGACGGCGTGCTGGATCGCCTTGGCGGCGACGCCGACATCGCCCTGGTGTCAAAGGACGGCAAGCCCTTGTCGGCGGTCATCAGCCTCTATCATGGCGGCGCGTGCATGCCATACTGGCATGGCGCGGCGGATGGCGCGCGGACCATGCGCTCGAACGAAGCGCTCTATTTCCTGCTGATGCGCCAGGCGCGCGAACGCGGCTGCACGACCTTCGATTTCGGCCGGTCAAAGGTCGGCACCGGCCCCGCCGCCTGGAAAAAGACCTGGGGCTTCGAGGGCGAACCGCTCGGCTATCATCTGCGCACCGCACCGGGCAAGGAGACGCGCGACGTCAATCCGCTCTCGCCCCAATATCGGCGCAAGGTCGAATATTGGAAGAAACTCCCTGAAAGCCTCGCGACGCTCATCGGCCCGCACATCGCGCGGGGCCTTGGATGACGGGCGATATCCTCTTCCTCTGCCATCGCATCCCCTTCCCACCGGACAGGGGTGACAAGATCCGCTCGTGCAACCTGCTCAAGCGCTTGGCGCAGGTCGCCCCCGTCCATGTCGGCTGTTTCGCCGATGATGATCGCGACATGGGCTTCGCTGGGGAACTGGCCGCCGTGGCGCAGAGCCAGTGCGTGCTACGGCGCGACAGGTCCAGGATCGTGGCGGGCCTCACTGGCCTCGCTAAGCGCGAACCGTTGCTCGTTTCGCTGTTCGACCATCCCGGCCTGCACCATTGGGTCGCGCAGACACTCGCCGACCATCCCATTCGCGCCGCCATAGCCTATTCGGCGCAGATGGCGCATTTCGTCCCCACTCTCCCGCCAGGCACCCGCTTCCTGATGGATTTCGTGGATTTCGATTCGGCCAAATACGCCGCTTATGGCGCGCAAGGCTCCGGCCCCATGGGCTGGATCAACCGGCGCGAAGGCCGCGTGCTGCTCGACTTCGAACGCCGCATCGCCGCCCGCGCCGACATCTCCACTTTCGTCAGCGAAGCCGAAGCCGGCCTTTTCCGCACCGCCAGCGGCCTTGGCCCCGACCGGATCGTGCCGCTCGAAAATGGCGTCGCGCTCGACTATTTCGATCCGACCGCTGACTTCCCCCCAATGGCACATGGCGACGGCCCCTTGCTCGTCTTCACCGGGCAAATGGACTATCGCCCCAATGTCGAGGCGGTCGAAAGTTTCGCGCGCCAGACCTTGCCCGCCATCCGCACCGTCCATCCCAACGCCCGTTTCGCCATCGTCGGTCGCAACCCGTCCAAGGCCGTCGAAGCGCTCGCCGCCCAGCCCGGCGTGATCGTCACCGGCGGCGTGCCCGACGTGCGCGGCTGGCTGGCGGCGGCTGACATCGTCGTCGCCCCCTTGCGCATCGCGCGCGGCATCCAGAACAAGGTGCTGGAAGCCATGGCAATGGCCCGCCCGGTCGTCGCCTCGCCCCAAGCCGCCGAAGGCATCGACGCGCAGGATGAAATGCACTTCCTGATCGCTGCCAACCCGGCCGAAGAAGCCGCCAAGATCAACGCCTTGCTCGCCGATCCCGCCCGCGCAGCCCAGCTCGGCATCGCCGCCCGCGCGCGGATGGAGGCCCGCTACCGCTGGTCGGCCACGCTCGCCCAACTGCCCGACCTGCTGTTCGGCCGCGAAGCGGACTGCCGCGCCGCATGACCGGACAGACGCTGCCGATGGCGCGCACCCCACTTGTCGACCTGACCGGTTGGCGCGGCCATCTGACCGCGCTTGGTGTCGTCGCCTTCGCGATCCTGACGCTGTTCTTTGACGATGTGCATTCGATGGTGTCGATCTGGTGGCATTCCTCCACCTTCGGCTATTGCCTCTTCATCCCGCCGCTCATTGCCTGGCTGGTGCAGCAACGTCTGCCCGGTCTGCGCCAGCTGGAGCCGGTGGCCTGGGCACCGGGCCTCATCTGGCTGGGGCTGGGCGCGCTCGCCTGGCTGCTCGGCGCAGCGGCGGGCGTGGCGATGGTCCGCCATAGCGCGCTCATCCTGATGCTTCAGGGCGCGACCGTCGCGCTGCTCGGCCCCGCCGTCGCGCGCGCGCTCATCTTCCCGCTCTTCTACGCTTTCTTCATGGTGCCCTTCGGTGAAGAACTCGTGCCGCCGCTGCAACTGGTGACGGCGCATCTGACGATGTTCTTCCTCGACCTGTCGGGCGTACCCGCCCATATGGAAGGCATCTTCATCACCACGCCGACCGGCTATTTCGAAGTGGCGGAGGCCTGTTCGGGCGCGAAATTCCTGATCGCCATGACCGCCTATGGCGTGCTGGTCTGCAATGTCTGTTTCAAAAGCTGGCCGCGTCGCATCATCTTCTTGGGCGGCGCGCTGCTGCTCTCGATCCTCGCCAACGGCGTGCGCGCCTTCGCCACCATATTGGTCGCGCATCTGACCACCATCGACGCCGCCGTGGGCTTCGACCATGTCGTCTATGGCTGGGTCTTCTTCGCGATCATCATGATCGTCGTGATGGCAACCGCCTGGCCCTTTTTCGATCGCAAGCCTGGCGACCCCTGGTTCGATCCGCAACGCCTGCAACGCCCCGTCCTGACCCCCGGATCAGCTGGCCGGATCGCGGGCATCGCACTGGCCCTGATCGTCGCCGCGCCGCTCTGGCTGGCCGCCACCGCCGCCAATGCCGATCCCTTGCCCGCGCGCATCGACCTGCCCTCGGTGCCCGGCTGGACGCGCAGCGCGACGCCGATGGCCTATCCGTGGAAGCCGCGCTTCGACGGCGCGGACCATGCCACCCTAGGCCGCTATCGCAATGCTGACGGCCAGATCGTCGATCTCGCCATCATCGCCTATGAACGGCAGGACGAAGGCCGCGAACTGGTCGGCTTCGGCCAGGGCGCGGCTGATCCCGATGGCCAATGGGTCTGGTCCTCGCCCGCACCTGCGCCACGGGGCGCGCGCGGTGAACAGGTCACCGCCCCCGGCCCGGTCGTGCGTCAGGTGGTGAGCTATTATGTCGTGGGCGGCAATGCGCCGACTGGCAGCCGCCCGCAGGTCAAGATCGCCACGATGAAAGCCCGGCTGATGGGCCAGGACCAGCGCGCCGTCGCCATCCTCATCTCCGCCGAAGAAGGGCAGGGGCGTCCCGCCGATGCGGCAATCCGCGCCTTCCTGACCAATATCGGCGACATACAGCTTTTGGCTGACCGCAGCGCGGGCATCCGCTAGGGAGGTTCGCATGTGCGGCATAGCGGGTATCTTTCATCTGGAAACGGCCAAGCCGGTCGATCCCGCGCGGGTCCGCGCCATGCTCGATGCGATGCCGCATCGTGGCCCGGATGGCAGCGGCATCTGGACCGCGCCAGGCGTAGGTCTGGGCCATCTGCGCCTGTCGATCATCGATCTGGAATCGGGCGCGCAGCCGATGCTGACCGACGACGAGGCGCTGGCGGTCATATTTAACGGCGAAATCTATAATTTCGCCGAAGTGCGCGCCGAACTGGAGGCGAAGGGCCATGTCTTTCGCACCCATAGCGACACGGAAGTCATCCTTCACGGCTATCGCCAATGGGGCGAGGAGTGCGTCCACCGCTTCAACGGCATGTTCGCCTTCGCCCTGTTCGACGCGCGCGCGCAGTCGCTCTGGCTGGTGCGCGACCGGCTGGGGGTCAAGCCGCTCCATTATGCCTTGCTGTCCGATGGCAGCCTGATCTTCGGATCGGAACTCAAAAGCCTGCTCGCCCATCCGCTGCTGCGCCGCGCGCCGGACCTGTCCGCGCTCGAAGATTATATGGCCTATGGCTATGTTCCCGACGATGCCTGCCTGGTCGCGGGCGTGCGCAAGTTGGGCGCTGGCGAAACGCTCCGCCTCGTGCGCGGCCGCCCCTTGCCCCAGCCGCATCGCTATTGGGACGTCAGCTTCGCCGACCGCACCAAATCCTCCCCCCAGGAATCGGAAGAGGAACTGGTCGCCCTGATGCGGCAGGCCGTCCGCTCGCGCATGGTCGCCGACGTGCCGCTGGGTGCCTTCCTGTCGGGTGGCGTGGACAGCAGCAGCGTCGTCGCGTTGATGGCCGAGGCGTCGAGCCAAGCCGTCAAGACCTGCACCATCGGCTTCGATGTCGCCGCGCTCGACGAAACCGCCTATGCCGATCGCATCGCCCGCCGCTTCGCCACCGATCATCGCAGCCGTATCGTCTCGCCCGACGATTATGGCCTGATCGACCGGCTCGCCTTCCATTTCGACGAACCCTTTGCCGATGCCTCCGCGCTGCCGACCTTCCGCGTTTGCGAACTGGCGCGCGAGCAGGTGACCGTCGCGCTGTCGGGCGACGGCGCGGACGAAGCCTTTGCCGGCTATCGCCGCCACCGTTTCCAGATGCAGGGCGAACGCATCCGCGGCCTCATCCCCGCCTCGGTCCGCGAACCGCTGTTCGGGACGCTCGGCAAATATTATCCCAAGGCAGATTGGGCACCGCGCGCGCTGCGGGCCAAATCGACCTTCCTCGAACTGGCGGGCAGCGGCGGCGAAGCCTATGCCGCGTCGGTCGGCATCACCCCCCACGCCCTGCGCCAGCGCCTCTTCACGCAGGAGGTGAAGGGACGGCTCGGCGGCTATCGCGCCGAAGATCGCTATATAAAGGCGATGGCCAACGCGCCCGCGCGCGACGCACTCGACCGCGCCCAATATGCCGACATCAAATATTGGCTACCCGGCGACATCCTGACCAAGACCGACCGGATGAGCATGGCCGTCAGTCTGGAAGCGCGCGAACCCCTGCTCGACCATCGCCTCGTCGAATTTGCCGCGCGCTTGCCGGTCAGCCAGCGCATTCGCGGCAATAGCGGCAAATATTTGCTGAAAAAGGCGATGGAGCCTTATCTGCCGCAGGACATACTCTATCGCCAGAAAATGGGCTTCGTCACGCCCATCAGCGCCTGGTTCCGTGGCGCGCTCGCGGGCGAAGCCACCGCCATCGCGGGCGGATCGGCCCTGGCCCGCACCGAATGGTTCGACAGCGCCATGCTCGCCCGCATCGCCACCGACCACCGCTCCGGCGTCGCCGACCATGGCCGCCTGCTGTGGCAATTGCTCATGCTCGACAAGTCGCTGACGCGCCTGTTCGGGGTGTAAAATTATTTTCTTCCCTGAAGCGGAGTTCCCAGATTTCGTCATCCCCGCGAAGGCGGGGACCCATCTCCCAACCTAAAATCAAGGGGATAAGGCGGGAGATGGATTGCCGCCTTCGCGGCAATGACGTAGTTAAATGAAGTTCGTTCCCCATATGGTCCTCCCCTGCAAGGGGAGGATGAACACAGGCAGACTCCTAACCCACCCCCTTGCAACCCGCGCCGCCCGGTGCCAACGGAGCGCATGGCGATGATCAGGGCGCAACAGTGACAGTTTCCAAGGAAATCGTGCGGTTCCGGCTTTACGCGCTGTGTCTGGGCGGGGACATGGCCGGGCTGTTCTGCGCCTTCCTCGCCGCCAACTGGTTCGTGCTGGGCGCGCTGTGGGGCGAACCAGGCAAGCCGCACGGCCTCGTCATGTTCGCGATGATCGCGCCGCTCTATGCGCTGCTGGCAGTGCAGGGCGGCGGCTATGGCATTCAAAGCATCAACAATGTCCGGCGCGGCATCGTCCGCGCGCTCTGGGCGTTGGTCCAGGCGGCGCTGCTGATGCTGCTGATCGTCTATCTCGGCAAGATGGCCGAACAATTGTCGCGCCTCACCTTCGTAACCGGCCTTGGCCTCGGCGGTCTTGCCGTCGCACTGGTGCGCCTCGCGATCGCGCGGCTGGCGAGCCAGGTGCTGGGCGCCGTGCCCGACCTCACCGTCGTCATCATGGATGGCGTAATGATCGCCACCGGGCCGCACATGACCGTCATCGAAGCCGCCGCCATCGACCTTCGCCCCGAACGCCATGATGCCGACATGGCGGCGCGGCTGGCGAGCGCGGTCGGCATGGCCGAACGGGTGATCGTCGCCTGTCCGCTCGACCGGATGGCCGACTGGTCGGCGGCGCTCAAATCGCTGTCCGCCCGTGGCGAGATTGTCGTGCCCGAACTGCTGCGTTTCGCGCCCGCGCGGGTCGCCGAATTTGACGGCCAGCCGACCATCATCGTCGCGGGCGGCCCGCTGCAATTCCGCGACCGGCTGATCAAGCGGCTGTTCGACCTGATCGTCGCCACCGTTGCCACCATCCTGCTCTCACCCATCCTGATCGGCGCGGCGCTGGCGGTGAAACTGACCAGCCCTGGTCCCATCCTCTTCCGCCAGCCGCGTATCGGCAAGGATGGCCGCTCCTTCTCCATCTACAAATTCCGTTCGATGCGGACAGAGGCCAGCGACGCGAAGGCCGCAACGCTAACCAAGCGGGACGATGACCGCGTGACCCCGATCGGCGCCTTCCTGCGTAGGACGAGCATTGACGAATTACCTCAACTTTTCAATGTGTTAGAAGGTGATATGAGCATCGTTGGCCCGCGCCCCCATGCCGCCGCCGCGCGGGCAGGGGACAGCCTCTATTGGGAAGTCGATCCCCGCTATTGGGCGCGCCACTGCATCAAGCCCGGCATGACCGGTCTCGCCCAGGTGCGCGGCCATCGCGGCTCGACCGACCATCATCAGGATCTGATCGACCGGCTCCAATCGGACCTGGAATATGTCAGCGACTGGTCGGTCTGGCGCGACCTGCGCATCATCGTCGCGACTCTGGGCGTCCTCGTCCACCACAAGGCCTATTGAGCATGACCGACCTGCTGATAGGCGCTCTACTGTCCGCTTCGCTGTTCGCTTTGCTATGGCCCTTCCTCTTCTACCCCCTGATTCTGCGCGCTTTACCGACTTTTCCCGAAGCCCCGGTGGCGACCCAGCCGCCCAGCGCCTCGCTGCTCTTCTGCGCCTATAATGAAGCCCATGCGATGCCGGAAAAGCTCGCCAATATCGCCATGCTCAAGGCGCGCGATACGGACCTTGAATGCCTGGCCTTCGACGATGGCTCGTCGGACGGCACCGGCGACCTGATCGCGGCGCAAGGCGATCTCGTCACCCTGATCCGTGGCCCCGGCCGCAGCGGCAAGGCGCATGGCATGAAGCAACTCGCCGCCCGCGCCACGGGCGACGTGCTGATCTTCACCGACGCCAATGTCCTGCTGGACGGCGACGGGATCGACAATCTGCTCGCCCGCTATGCCGACCCGGATGTCGGCGGCGTGTTGGGGTCGCTCCACTATATAGGCGCGGACGAAAGCGCGACCGCGTCGGTCGGCTCGCTCTACTGGCGGATCGAGGAACGGCTAAAAGACGAAGAGTCGCGCACCGGCAACGTGCTGGGCGCCGACGGCTCGATCTTCTCGATCCGCCGCAGCCTCTATCCCGATTTCCCCGACAGCGTGCTGGATGACCTTACCGTCTCGATGGCCGTGGTGTTCGCGGGTAAGCGCTTGATCAAGGCCAAGGACGTCATCGCCCGCGAACGGCTGGTTACGGCCCGCAAGGATGAATATCGCCGCAAGGTACGGATCGCCGCCCGCGCCTGGCACACCCATGTCCATCTGCGCCCGCAACTGCGCCGAATGCGTGCCATCGACCGCTTCAAATATGCCTCGCGCAAGATCGTTCGCTGGTTTGGCGGCATCTTCATCCTGACCGGCGCGGTCGCGGCGGGGACGCTGGCGATGCGGATTTCCCCCATGCTCTATATGGTCGGCGCACTGGCTGTCGCCCTGACCATCTGGGCCGGGGTCCGCGCGAAAAGCGGCCCGTTCGCGGCGCTGGTCGACATACTGATCGCCTATGCCGCCACCCTGCAGGGCGTGATCAAGGCTATGACCGGCCGCACCGTCACGACCTGGAATCCGGCCAAGTCACGCTGATCAATAAATCTTCCCTCGCCAAGGAGGATATTTGGACGTCGCCACCTCTTCCCAGCAGGCGGAACTACAAAGCGGCGGTTGCCCCCGCGTCGCTTCGTCGCTATGTGCCCGGCAACGCCCTCCTTACCCGGACAGAAACCCGTCGCATGTTCACTTTTCTTCTCGTCGTGCAGGCCATCGTGGCCGCCCTGCTGGTCACCGTCATCCTGATGCAGAAGTCGGAAGGCGGCGGGCTGGGCGTGGGTGGTAGCCCGGCTGGCTTCATGTCGGCGCGCGGCGCGGCGGATTTCCTCACCCGGTCCACCTCCATCCTGGCGACCGTGTTCGTCCTGTTGTCGATCGCCATGGCGGTGATCGCTGCCGTGCGCCATGCCCCGACCGATATCGACACCTCGCTGGTGCGGCAGGCACCGACGAGCCAAAGCGCGCCCGCGACCGGTACCGTCGATCCGCTGGCCGGTGCGGCCGATTCGGTCGGCAATGGTGCGGCGGCCAACGGCGCGGTTCCCCTCGCCAACTAAACCGTTCATCGACATCGCTGATCTTTTTTAAGCGCGCGTGGATTCGCGCGCTTGCCCTTTGTTGTTCCGAAAGGCTAACCCTTCTCTCCCATGGCGCGGTATATATTCATCACCGGCGGCGTGGTCTCCTCGCTCGGAAAAGGCCTCATGGCCGCATCCCTTGCAGCGCTGCTGCAAGCGAGGGGCTATCGCGTCCGCATTCGGAAATTCGACCCCTATCTCAACGTCGATCCGGGGACCATGTCCCCCTATCAGCATGGCGAAGTCTATGTGACCGATGACGGCGCGGAAACCGACCTCGACCTTGGCCATTATGAACGCTTTACCGGCGTTTCCGCGCGCCAGTCGGACAATGTGACGCAAGGCCGCGTCTATCAGACGATCATCCAGCGCGAACGGCGCGGCGATTATCTGGGCGCAACCGTACAGGTCATTCCGCACGTCACGGATGAGATCAAGGCGTTCGCTTTGGCTGACACCGATGGCCTCGACTTCGTCCTGTGCGAAATCGGCGGCACCGTGGGCGACATCGAATCGCTGCCCTTCATGGAGGCGATTCGCCAACTGCATAACGACCTCGATCGTGGCCAGTCGATCTTCGTCCATGTGACGCTGGTGCCCTATATCGCGGCGGCCGGCGAACTGAAGACCAAGCCGACCCAGCATAGCGTCCGCGAACTGACGTCGCTCGGCATCCAGCCGGACATCTTGCTGTGCCGCTGCGAACATCCCTTGCCCGAAAGCGAGCGCAAGAAGATCGCGCTCTTCTGCAACGTGCGTCCCGAAGCCGTCATCCCGGCGCTCGACGCCTCCAGCATCTATGCCGTGCCCCAGCAATATCATGCCGAAGGGCTGGACGCCGAAGTCCTGCGCGCCTTTGGCATCGATGACGCGCCTGAGCCCTCGATGGAGCGGTGGGACGACATCATGGACCGGCAGCAGAACCCGGAAGGCGAAGTGACGATCGGCGTGGTCGGCAAATATGTCGGCCTGCTCGACGCCTATAAATCGCTGCACGAAGCGCTGCACCATGGCGGCCTTGCCAATCGGGTGAAGGTCAACATCAAGTGGATCGACGCGGAGCTGTTCGAGGAAGCGGATTCGGACATCACCGCCCGGCTCGAACCGATGCACGGCATTCTGGTCCCCGGCGGCTTCGGCGTGCGCGGGTCCGAGGGCAAGATCGCCTCGGTCCAGTTCGCACGCGAACGTGGCGTGCCCTTCTTCGGCATCTGCCTTGGCATGCAAATGGCCTGTATCGAAGGCGCGCGGAACACCGCAGGTATCGAACAGGCATCGACCACTGAATTTGGCGAAACCAGCGAACCGGTCGTCGGCCTCATCACCGAATGGATGAGCACCGAAGGCTTGCAGAAGCGCACCGCCGAAACCGACCTGGGCGGCACGATGCGGCTGGGCGCTTACCCTGCCAAGCTGACCGGCAACAGCGTCGTCGCTGGCGTCTATGGCACGACGGAAATCAGCGAACGGCACCGCCATCGCTATGAAGTCAACGCCGGCTATCGCGAGCCACTGGAAAAGGGCGGGCTGCTCTTCTCCGGCATGTCGCCTGACGGCACGCTGCCCGAAATCGTCGAGCGGCCCGACCATCCCTGGTTCGTCGGCGTCCAGTTCCACCCGGAACTGAAATCCAAGCCCTTCGACCCGCATCCCTTGTTTGCCAGCTTCATCGAAGCGGCAGTCAAGCAGAGCCGGTTGGTCTAATAGAAAAAGGGAGCGCTTCGACGCTCCCTTTTTTTGTCGGCGTTCAGGGACGCGTGGCGTCGAACAGATGGCGATATTGGCGCGGCTGGCACCGCAGATATTGGTTGGCCGCCTTGACGGTGGCACCAAGATGCGCCGCCGCATGCCATGGCCAGCGTGGATCATAGAGAATCGTCCGCGCGATCGCGATCATATCCGCGTCCCCGGTCCCGACAATCGCTTCGGCCTGCTCGAAATCGGTGATCAGGCCGACGGCGACGACGGGGATCGACACGGCCTGTTTGACCGCGCGGGCCAGAGGCACCTGATAGCTCGGCCCAACCGGTATCGCCTGATCGGGATGTAGCCCGCCGCTAGACACATGGATGGTCGCGCAACCCCGCGCCTCCAACGCTTTGGCGAAGGCGATGGTCTGCTCGATATCCCATCCGCCCGCCACCCAGTCCGTGCCGGAGACGCGCATCGTCACCGGCTTGTCGGCAGGGAAGGCCGCGCGGACGGCATCGAAGATTTCCAGCGGCAGGCGCATCCGGTTTTCCAGACTTCCCCCATAATCATCGTCCCGCTGGTTGGAGAGGGGCGAGAGGAATTGATGCAGCAGATAGCCATGCGCGCCATGCAACTGAATGGCGTCGATGCCCAGATGATGCGCGCGTTTTGCCGCGCCCACAAAAGCCTCGATCAGCTTGGCGATGCCATCGCGATCCAAAGCGAGCGGCGCAACGCTACCGGGCGTGAAGGGCAGGGCTGAAGGAGCAACCGTTTGCCAGCCATTGACCGCGTCGGGCGCAATCTGCTTGCCCCCCTGCCAGGGGACGTGCGTCGATGCCTTGCGACCGGCATGGCCCAGCTGAATGGCGATCGGCATGTCGGAATGGCGCCGAACGCTGTCCAGCACCTGTTGCATCGCCGCTTGGGTCGCATCATCCCACAACCCGACATCGGCATGGCTGATCCGGCCTTCGGGCAATACGGCACTGGCCTCGATCGTCAGCAATCCCGCGCCGGACAGCGCCAACTGCCCCAGATGGATCTGATGCCAATCATTCATCTGGCCATCAACGGCCGAATATTGGCACATCGGCGCGATGACGATGCGGTTGTCCAGTGTCAGGCCGCCGACCGTGATCGGCTCGAACAATTTGGGGCCACTCATACACTATCCTTCAAACGGTGAAGCCTTCCGGCACTTTGTCCTCGACCGCACGGAACGTCGATCGAGGGCATTGCGCTTATCGTCAGCGCTTGGGCGTCAGTTTCAACAACCGGCCTTGTGAGCCATCGCCGCCATCCTCCAGCACCCACAGCGCGCCGTCCGGCCCCTGGTCGACATCGCGGATGCGCGCGCCCATGTCCCACTGATCGCCCTTGGCCGCATTCTCGCCGTCCAGCTTGACCCGGACCAACGCCTTGCTCGACAGGCCACCGATGAACAGCGATCCCTTCCAGGCCGGGAACATGTCGCCCGAATAATAGAGCAGGCCACCCGGCGAGATCACCGGATTCCAGCTCACCTTGGGCGCTTCGAAGCCATCGCCCGGCTTATGGTCGGGAATGTCGCGGCCATCATAATGGCTGCCGTTCGACACGGTGGGATAGCCATAGTTGAGGCCCGGCTTGATGAGGTTCACCTCGTCGCCGCCCTTCGGCCCCATTTCCTGCTCCCACAGGCGGCCATCGGCGTCAAAGGCGATGCCGAGCAGGTTGCGATGGCCATAGGACCAGATGGCGGGATGAAAGCCCTTGGCCGCCAGCGGATTACCTGCCGCCGGGGTGCCGTCGGGATTGAGGCGCAACACTTTGCCCAGGGTCGATTTGGGGTCTTGGGCCGGATCGAATTTCTGCCGCTCGCCATTGGTGAAGAACAGATATTTGCCGTCGGGCGAAAAGGCGATGCGCCCGGAATAATGGCCATTGCCCTCGACATAGGGGCTGGCGCGGAAAATCACCTGCACGTCGGTCAGGCTGGTCGTCCCGTCGCTCGCCTGCGCAAACGCGCCCTTGGCCAGCGCCACGCCCTTGCCGCCGTCACGGCTTTCGGAAAAGCTGAAATAGACCATCTTGTCCTGCGCGAAGCCGGGCGACAGGACGACGTCCATCAATCCGCCTTGTCCGGCGCTATCGACGGTCGGGATGCCGACGATCGGGATTTTCGTGCCATTCTTGGGGTCGAACAACAGCATCTCGCCCGCCTTTTCCGTCACCAGCGCGCGGCCGTCGGGCAGGAAGGTCATCGCCCATGGCGAATCGAAATCGGCGACGGTGGCGATAGCAAAGGGCTTGTCGGAAGGCGCGGCGGCATTTTGGCCCGTGGCGTTTTCGGCCGAACAGGCCATGAGGATGAGGGGCAGGGCGGTCATGGCTATACGGCGCATCGCGATCTCCGGTTATGAGCGTTCACAGGTGGGTCTTGAGCGATAGAATGAGTGGGGACGATTAATGTTGCAGATTTAATGGTGTCCGCCTATATCGGCATTGCTTCCTTACATCGTCAAACATGTCAGGGTCGCAGGCTACCAGCCTGCGGCAGCGAAAGCGCGCATATATCTGGATTTGGAGATCGCATGGCGGACATCGCCGCACTGACAGCGTTGATCGAACCTGAGGCGAAGGCTTTGGGCTTTGACCTTGTGCGGATCAAGCTGTTCGGATCGGGCGATGATCGCACGCTCCAGATCATGGCCGAACGCCCCGAAACCAAGCAGTTGGTGATCGAGGATTGCGCCGCTTTGTCGCGCCGCCTGTCCGATTTGCTGGACGAGGTCGACCCGATCGAGGAAGCCTATCGTCTCGAAGTCAGTTCGCCCGGCATCGACCGCCCGCTCACCCGCCTGCACGACTTTGTCGAATGGGGCGGGTTCGAAGCGCGCATCACCGTGACCGAGGCGATCGAGGGGCGCAAGACCTTCAAGGGCATCCTTGGCGGGGTCGAGGGCGAGGATATCCAGTTTCGCGATACCAAGGCTGGCAATGTCGTCATCCCCTTCGGCCTGATCGATGGTGCCAAGCTGGTGCTGACCGACGCGCTGATTTCTGCTACCATGCCGCTTTCCTCCGATGGGGCGGATGAATTTGAAACCGAAGAATAAGGGTTCATAAGTCATGGCCAACGCCATTTCCGCCAACCGGGCAGAACTGATCGCCATCGCCAATTCGGTGGCGTCGGAAAAGATGATCGACAAGGCCATCGTCATCGAGGCGATGGAGGATGCGATCCAGCGCGCCGCGCGCGCCCGCTATGGCGCTGAAAACGACATCCGTGCCAAGCTGGACCCGGAAACCGGCGACCTGCGCTTGTGGCGCGTGGTCGAGGTGGTCGACACGGTCGAGGATTATTTCAAGCAGGTCGACCTGAAGGCCGCGCAGAAGCTGAAGGCGGACTCGGTCGTCGGCGACTTCATCGTCGATCCGCTGCCCGCCATTGACCTCGGTCGTATCGATGCCCAGTCGGCCAAGCAGGTGATCTTCCAGAAGGTCCGCGACGCCGAGCGCGAGCGTCAGCATGAAGAATTCAAGGACCGCGTGGGTGAAATCATCACCGGCGTCGTCAAGTCGGTCGAATTCGGCCATGTCGTCGTGAACCTCGGCCGAGCCGAGGGCGTCATTCGCCGTGACCAGCAGATCCCGCGCGAAGTTGTCCGGGTCGGTGACCGGATTCGCTCGGTCGTGCTGAACGTCCGCCGCGAAAATCGCGGACCGCAGATTTTCCTGTCCCGCGCGCACCCCGAATTCATGAAAAAGCTGTTCGCGCAGGAAGTCCCCGAAATCTACGACGGCGTCATCACCATCATGGCCGCCGCCCGCGATCCGGGCAGCCGCGCCAAGATCGGCGTCATCAGCCGCGACAGCAGCATCGATCCAGTCGGCGCCTGCGTCGGCATGAAGGGCAGCCGCGTGCAGGCCGTCGTGCAGGAAATGCAGGGCGAAAAGATCGACATCATCCCCTGGTCGGAAGATACCGCGACCTTCGTCGTCAACGCGCTGCAGCCCGCGCAGGTCAGCCGCGTCGTCATCGATGAGGAAGAAGAGCGGATCGAAGTCGTCGTCCCCGACGATCAGCTCAGCCTCGCCATCGGCCGTCGCGGCCAGAATGTCCGCCTCGCCAGCCAGCTGACCGGCAAGGCGATCGACATCATGACCGAAGCCGACGCCAGCGAGAAGCGCCAGAAGGAATTCGTGTCGCGCTCCGAACTGTTCCAGAACGAACTGGACGTGGACGAAACGCTCTCGCAGCTGCTGGTCGCCGAAGGCTTTGGCGAGCTGGAAGAAGTCGCCTATGTCAGCGTCGAGGAACTGGCCGGGATCGAAGGTTTCGACGAAGACCTCGCCGCCGAACTGCAGAACCGTGCGCAGGAAGCGCTCGATCGTCGCGAAGCGGCTGCGCGCGAAGAGCGTCAGGCGCTGGGCGTCGAAGATGCGTTGGCCGACATGCCGCACCTCACCGAAGCCATGCTGGTGACGCTGGGCAAGGCGGGCATCAAGACGCTCGACGATCTGGCTGATCTCGCCACCGACGAGCTGGTGCAGAAGAAGCGCGTTGACCAACGCCGCCGCAAGAGCGAAACGACCGAGGACAAGGGCGGCATCCTGGCTGCCTACGGCCTGTCGGACGAGCAGGGCAATGAGATCATCATGGCCGCCCGTGCGCATTGGTTCGAAGACGAGGAAGCCTAAGCCAAGATGCCATTTGTCGATATCCGTCTGGCCGGCACGGCAACCCGCGCGCAAAAAGCCGCGATCGTTGCCGACGTCACCCAGTCGCTCGTTGAGCGGCTGGGGAAGCCTGCGGCTGCCGTGCAGGTGGTGATTTCGGAGATTTCGACCGAGAATTACGGCGCGGCGGGTCAGCTTTTGGCTGACCGCGCGCCGGTTGTCGCTTTATCAAGGGAGGACGCCAATGTTGCGGACACTCCCCGATGAGCGTTTAGGCCTATCCAATAGCGTTGGGGTTGCCAGTTCATCCGTTTTGGCGGAGGGGCAGGCATGACCGAACGCAAATGCATATTGACCGGCGACCGCGCCGACCCCGACCATCTCATCCGCTTGGCCATCGGCCCGGAGGATCAGTTGCTCCCCGACCTGCGCGCCAAGGCGCCGGGGCGGGGTGCCTGGATCGGCGTGTCGCGCGCCGAACTGGAAGTGGCGCTGGCCAAGGGCAAGTTGCGCGGCGCCATCGCCCGTGCCTTCAAGACCGGCGAACTGGCGATCCCCGACGATCTGGCGGAGCAGATCGAAACCGGGCTGCGCCGCGCGCTGCTTGACCGGCTGGGGCTGGAATCGCGCGCGTCGATGCTGCTGACCGGATCGGAAAAGATTGACGTCGCCTGCCGCAAGGGCCAGGTGCGGTTGCTGCTCCACGCAATGGATGCGGCGCCTGACGGCAACCGCAAACTGGACCAGGCGCTGCGCGTCGGACAGGAAGCGGAAGGCACGGATCTTGCGGGCATCGTCTTGCCTGTGGACCGCAACGCCCTATCTATGGCAATGGGGCGCGACAATGTCGTCCATATCGCCGTGACCGACTCGCGTGCGGCGTCGCGTCTGCGTGCGGCCATCGGCCGATTGGAAAGCTATCTGGGTTGCGCTGCTGAGGCGCCTGTGCATGGGGAGCCACGCTCCACCGATGCGCCGGGCGTCCAGGCAAACGTATAAATAAGGCGTCGGCGGGCCTATCCGGCCGAAGCGGAAGTGAAGGGTTAAGTTCGATCGTATGAGTGACAGCAAGGAAGACAAGCCGGTTCTGGGCCGCAA
Source organism: Sphingobium sp. ba1 (assembly GCF_000743655.1). NCBI lineage: Bacteria > Pseudomonadati > Pseudomonadota > Alphaproteobacteria > Sphingomonadales > Sphingobiaceae > Sphingobium > Sphingobium sp. ba1. The sequence goes on along the minus strand of NZ_JPPQ01000069.1, from coordinate 497,489 downwards.
GCCACTGGGCATCAAGCGGACCGTGGAATCCGGTCAGGTGCAGCAGCAGTTCAGCCATGGCCGCAAGAATACGGTCGTGGTCGAAGTGAAGCGGCGCCGCGTCCTGGGCAAGCCGGGCGAAAGCACCGGTGGTGCGCCCGCTGCCACGCCGCAGGCAAATCCTGCGCCGACCGCCGCCGCCGCGCCCGCCGCGCCGCGTCCGGCTGCGCCCCCTCCGCCGCGCCAGCAACAGCCGGTGCGCACCGCCCCGCCGCAGAGCCTGATGTCGCGTCAGGAATTGCAGGCCAAGCTGCTGCGTGAAGCCGAAGAAGCCCGCATGAACGCGCAGGAAGAGGCGCGTCGTCGTGAGGACGCCGCGCGTCTCGCCGCGATCGAAGCGGAAAAGCGCCGCGCCGAAGAAAATCGCCAGGCCGCCGAAACCGCCGCGTCCGCGCCAGCGGTTGAGGAAGCGCCTGCGCCTGAACCCACGCCCGTCGCCGAAGCGCCCGCCGCGCCGCAGGAAGCTGTGGCTGCTCAGCCCGCTGAACCGCCGGTCGAGGCCGACGCTGGTGCCGCTGCTGCGCCGACCACGGCCGCTCCGCCGCCGCCGCGCCGCTTCACCCCGGTTACGCCGGTCAAGCGTCCCGAACCGACCAAGCCGGAACGCGCGAAGAAGGGCGAAGATAATCGTCGCCAGGCTGGCAAGCTGACCGTCACCAAGGCGCTTGCCGATGACGACAGCGCGCGCGCCCGCAGTCTTGCGGCGCTCAAGCGTGCCCGTGAAAAGGAACGCCGCGCTCATTATGCCGGTGGCTCCAAGACGCGCGAGAAACAGTCGCGCGACGTGATCGTGCCCGAAGTCATCACCGTGCAGGAACTGGCCAACCGTATGGCCGAAAAGGGCGCGGATCTGGTCAAGTCGCTGTTCAAGATGGGGCAGGCGGTCACGCTCAACCAGTCGATCGATCAGGATACCGCCGAATTGCTGGTCGAGGAATTCGGCCACCGCATTCAGCGCGTGTCGGACGCCGACATCGAAATCGGGATCGAGGGTGAGGCCGATGCGGTCGAAGCGCTCAAGACCCGTGCGCCCGTGGTCACGATCATGGGCCATGTCGACCATGGCAAGACGTCGCTGCTCGACGCTCTGCGCGGCACCAGTGTCGTGTCGGGCGAAAGCGGCGGCATCACCCAGCATATCGGCGCCTATCAGGTGACGACGAAGAAGGGCGATGTCATCACCTTCCTCGACACGCCGGGCCATGAAGCCTTCTCGGAAATGCGCGCCCGTGGCGCGAACGTCACCGACATCGTCATCCTGGTGGTGGCGGCCGACGACGGGCTGATGCCGCAGACGATCGAAGCGATCAACCACACCAAGGCGGCCGGCGTGCCGATGATCGTGGCGATCAACAAGGTCGATAAGCCCGACGCGAACCCGCAAAAGGTGCGTGAGCGCCTGCTGAGCGAGGAAATCGTGGTCGAGGATATGGGCGGCGACGTTCAGGACGTGGAGGTTTCCGCGCTCAAGAAGACCGGCCTCGACGAACTGATCGAAAAGATCCTGCTCCAAGCCGAACTGATGGAATTGACCGCAAACCCCGATCGCGCTGCCGAAGGCAATGTGATCGAGGCGCAGCTCGACCGGGGCCGTGGTGCGGTCGCGACCGTGCTGGTGCGCAAGGGCACGCTCAAGGTCGGTGACACCTTCGTCATCGGTGCCGAAAGCGGCAAGGTGCGCGCGCTGATCAACGACAAGGGCCAGCAGGTCAAATCCGCGGGACCATCGACCCCGGTCGAGATATTGGGCCTGTCGGGCGTGCCGATGGCGGGCGACCAGATGACGGTCGTGGAGAATGAGGCGCGTGCCCGTGAGGTCGCCGCCTATCGCCAGGAACAGATCACCCGCAAGCGGACGGCATCCGTGCCGACCAATTTCGAAAATATGTTCTCGGCGCTCAGCACCAAGGTCATCGAATATCCGGTGGTCATCCGCGGCGATGTGCAGGGATCGGTCGAAGCGATCGTCAGTGCGCTGAACCGCATTTCGACCGACGAGATCAAGGTGCGTATCTTGAGTTCTGGCGTCGGTGCGATCACCGAAAGCGATGTCACCCTGGCGTCCGCCAGCCGTGCGCCGCTGATCGGCTTCAACGTCCGTCCCAATGCCAAGGCGCGTCCGCTGGCGATCCGCGAGAAAATCTCGCTGCGCTATTATGACGTGATCTACGATCTGCTCGAAGAAGTGCGCAACGAAATGGCGGGCCAGCTCGCGCCGGAACGCATCGAAACGATCGTCGGTCGCGCCGAAGTCCTGCAGGTCTTCCCGGCCGGCAAGAAGGACAAGGCGGCAGGCCTGCTCGTCATGGAAGGCATCATCCGCAAGGGGCTCAATGCGCGCCTCACCCGCGACGATGTCATCGTGTCGAAAACGGTCATCCACTCGCTGCGGCGCTTCAAGGACGATGTGTCCGAAGTCCGCGCGGGCATGGAATGTGGTGCGGTGTTGCAGGACACCAACGACATCAAGGCCGGCGACACGCTCGAACTGTTCGAGGTCGAGGAACGCGTTCGTACGCTGTGATAGGAAAGACGTGGCCCTGGCTTCGGCCGGGGCCATGAGGATGATATATGTCCAGTCAGAATGAAGGTCCAAATGTCCGCGCGCTGCGCGTGGGCGAACAGGTGCGGCACATCCTGTCCGAAATCCTGCAACGCGGCGACGTGCATGACGATGTGCTGGCCAAGCATGTTGTGAGCGTCACCGAAGTGCGCATGTCGCCCGACCTGCGCCACGCCACGGTTTTCATCAAACCGCTGCTGGGCCGGGAAGAGGAGGCGGTGCTAAAGGCATTGCGCACCAACACCGCCTATTTCCAACGCGAAGTCGCATCGCGCACCCGGCTCAAATATGCCGCCAAGATCAAGTTCCTGGCCGACGACAGTTTCGATGAAGGCAGTCACATCGACAAGCTGCTGCGCGATCCCAAGGTCGCGCAGGATTTGGTCAAGGACGACGCGGACGAGGATTGACTTGGCTAACGGTAAGACGCATCTTACCGCCATGAACGCCAAAACGACTCTTTCGGCCAAGGGCCAGATTGTCATCCCTAAGGATGTACGGGACCAACTCGGCTTTACGTCGGGGCAGGTGTTCGACGTCGTGCCGATGGGCGGGGGCGTGCTGTTGAATCCCCAGCATAAAAAGTCCGGGCGCAGCTTCGAAGACATCATGGTGGGTATCAAGGCCCGTTACCAGCATCAAGGGCCACCCGTTTCTATTGAAGACATGGACCAGGCCATCACGCAGATGTTCCGCGACCGCCAGGACTGATGGCAGCGGCGATCGATACAAATGTGCTCGTGCGCTTCCTAACGGGCGACGACTTGGCGCAAGCGGCTGTCGCGGCTGACCGGATCAGGCAGGGGTTTATCTTATTGCCGACCGTATTGGTCGAAACGGAGTGGGTATTGCGCGCGAGCTATGGATGGCCGCGCGAGCGTATCGCGGCAGCCTTGCTTGACGTAATCGATTTACCGGAAGCGTTGGGGCAACCGGCCCGCATAGACTGGGTTCTGGATCGCTTTGCCGCTGGTGCTGATTTTGCTGATATGATGCATGTGTCGATGGCCGCCGAGGCGGACATGTTTTTGACATTCGACCGGCGGATAGAGCGGACGGTGGGGGATTCGCCTCCCGTCGCCGTCATGACGTTGACATGATATCGGGGAATCCAACCATGCGGGCGTTGTTGCTGTCCTGTGCATTTTTGCCATGCGCCTTTATCCCGGCCAATGCCAAAGAACCCGCCATCCACCCCGCCGTCACCAGCGATCCGTCCCCGGACGCGGCGTACCCCGCAGGCATGAGCGCCTTTGTCATCCCTTCGGGCGACGGCGCGATGAACGCGGTTCTCTACACCGCTGCGGGCGGAGGGCTGCACCCCACCTTGCTGCTTCTCCACGGCTTCCCCGGCAACGAACAAAATCTGGACCTCGCCCAGGCGGCGCGCCGGGCCGGGTGGCATGTGCTGACGCTCCATTATCGCGGATCATGGGGTAGCCCCGGCGCATTCTCCTTCGGCGGTGCGTCGGACGACGCCTTCGCCGCCCTCCAATTCCTGCAACAGCCCGCCACCGTCGCGAAATATCGCATCGATACCAGCGCGATCGTGGTGGCCGGGCACAGCATGGGCGGCTTCATGGCCGCCGATGTCGCCGCCGCCGAACCGCGCGTGGCGGGCCTTTTCCTGATCGACCCATGGGACCCTGCGCAAACGGTCGCCTCGCTCGCCACGGCGGAGGGCGCGGCAGCCTGGCAGGCGGAGGTGGCCAGCGACCTGCCGCCGCTCCACGGCGCGACCTATGATGGGCTGACCGGCGAAATCCGCGATCGCGGTGACAAGTTCGACCTCGGCCGCCGCATGGCCGCCTATGGCCGCCGCCCGCTCAGCATCATCGGCGCGGAAAAGGGCATCGGCGATCAGGCGCGCAAGGCAGCGGCCGATGCGCAGGGCGCCAATCCGCAGGCACGGCTGACCGTGTGGCCGACCGATCATAGTTTTTCCGACAAGCGGATCGCGCTCGCCGATGCACTGGTGCGCTTCCTGTCGCGCGTCGCCCCGACGATCCGGTAAGCGACCATGGCGAAGCTTTATTTCTATTATAGCTCGATGAATGCGGGCAAATCGACGACGCTGCTGCAATCGGACTTCAACTATCGCGAACGCGGCATGGAAACGATGCTGTGGACCGCCGCGGTGGATGATCGCTATGGCCGGGGGCGGATCGTGTCGCGGATCGGGCTGGAGGCGCAGGCGCATCTGTTTGAAGCCGATACCGACATGTTCGCCGCCATCGCCGCGCGCCATCACGACACGCATCTGTCCTGCGTGCTGGTGGACGAAGCGCAATTTCTAAGCCGCGCGCAGGTCTGGGCGCTGGGGCGGGTATGCGACGAACTGGGCGTGCCGGTGCTGTGCTACGGCCTGCGCACCGATTTCCAGGGCGAATTGTTCGAAGGCAGCGCTCAGCTTTTGGGGCTGGCCGACAGTCTGAGCGAGATCAAGACAGTGTGCGATTGCGGGCGCAAGGCGACCATGAACCTGCGCGTGGACGGGGAGGGGCGGACGATCCGGCGCGGCGAACAGACGCAGATCGGCGGCAATGACCGCTATGTCGCGCTATGCCGCCGTCACTTCATGGCGCAGATGCGGGGCTGACAGCGCGCGCGCTGCCCTATAGGGGCGCACAATGCACGGCTGGATCATTCTCGACAAACCTCATGGCCTTGGCTCGACGCAGGCCGTCGCAGCGGTCAAGCGCGCGCTGCGCGACAGTGGCGCTGGCAAATGCAAGGTCGGGCATGGCGGCACGCTCGATCCGCTGGCGACCGGCGTCCTGCCGATCGCGATCGGCGAAGCGACCAAGCTCGCCGGACGGATGCTCGACAGCGACAAGATTTACGACTTCACGATCGCCTTCGGCGCGCAGACCGACACGCTGGACCTGGAAGGCGCAGTGATCGCGACCAGCGCTGTGCGACCGACGCTGGCGCAGGTCGAAGCGGTGCTGCCGCGCTTCACCGGCCCAATCGACCAGGCCCCGCCCGCCTATAGCGCCATCCTGATCGACGGCCAACGCGCTTATGATCTGGCGCGGAAGGGGGAAGAGGTCGAGATGAAGCTGCGGTCGGTTGTGGTGCATGGGCTGCATATATCCTCGCCCCGGCGGGGAGAGGATAGCGCAGCTTGCCCGCATAGCGGGCTAGCGCAGCTTGGAGAGGGGGAGGGCGCGCCACCCCCCTCTCCAACTCCGGCTAGGCAGCAAGCTGCCAAGCCTTCATATCCTCTCCCCGATGGGGAGAGGATTAACGAGATCACCCTCCGCGCCCATGTCTCCAAGGGCACCTATATCCGCAGCCTCGCGCGCGACATCGCGCTGGCGCTCGGCACGGTGGGCCATGTCACCATGCTCCGCCGCATCAAGGCCGGTCCCTTCACCCTGGAATCCGCGATTTCGCTGGACAAATTGCGTCATGCTGCTAACGAGCGCGGCATCGGTGGGCTTATGCTGCCGCTGACGGCGGGGCTGGACGACATCCCGGCTCTCCCCGTCTCTCCCGATCAAGCCCTTATGCTCCGCCAGGGGAAGGTATTGACCGGGATCACTGCCACCACCGGCCTGTATCTGGCGACGCAAGGGGATATCCCCGTCGCGCTGGTCCGGTCGGATGATCAAGAGATCATCGTGGTGCGCGGTTTCAACCTGATGTCGAGGGAAGACGATTAGATGACGATTACTGCCGAGCGCAAGGAAGCGCTGATCAAGGAATATGCCCGCGCTGAGGGTGACACGGGTTCGCCAGAGGTCCAGGTTTCGATCCTGACCGAGCGGATCACCAACCTCACCGAGCATTTCAAGGGTCACCACAAGGATAATCACAGCCGTCGTGGTCTGCTGATGATGGTCAACAAGCGTCGTTCGCTGCTGGACTATCTCAAGAAGAAGGATCAGGCGCGTTACACCGACCTGATCGGCAAGCTGGGCCTGCGCAAGTAAGCCTGTTAAAAGTGACGGCCCCCATGCGGGGCCGTTTCTGATTCCGGGGCAAGTCGCAATTCGGCGCTTTGTCCCGCTAATGCCACCTCCGTTCGCCCTGAGCTTGTCGAAGGGCTGTACTTTCTCAAGAGGAAAGGACGGGGCTTCGACAGGCTCAGCCCGAACGGGTTGAGGGGGCAACTATGGAGCCTTGACCGGCTCCACCAAAGGCCCCGCCCGGCAATAGGGCCGATGCGGGCGAAGGAAAAAATCTATGTTTGACGTCAAGAAAGTATCGATCGAGCTGGCCGGCAAGACGCTGACCCTCGAAACCGGCCGCATCGCGCGCCAGGCTGACGCCGCCGTGCTGGCGACCTATGGCGAAACCGTGGTGCTGTGCGCCGTGACCGCCGCCAAGAGCGTGAAGGAAGGCCAAGACTTTTTCCCGCTGACCGTTCACTATCAGGAAAAATATTCCGCCGCCGGCCGCATCCCCGGCGGCTTCTTCAAGCGTGAACGCGGCGCGACCGAAAAGGAAACGCTGGTTTCCCGCCTGATCGACCGTCCGCTCCGCCCGCTGTTCCCTGAAGGCTTCTACAACGAAATCAACGTCATCGCCCAGGTGCTGTCGTTCGATGGCGAAAGCGAGCCGGACATGGTGGCGATGATCGCCGCGTCGGCTGCCCTGACCCTGTCGGGCGTGCCCTTCATGGGTCCGATCGGCGCCGCGCGCGTCGGTTACAAGGATGGCGAATATCAGCTCAACCCGTCGCTGGACGAAGTGAAGACCGGCGAACTCGACCTGGTCGTCGCCGCCACCTACGACGCCGTGATGATGGTCGAATCCGAAGCCAAGGAGCTGTCGGAAGAAGTCATGCTGGGCGCCGTCCTGTTCGCGCATGACGCGAGCAAGAAGATCGTCGATGCCATCATCAGCCTCGCCGAAAAGGCCGCCAAGGATCCTTGGGACATGGCCAAGAGCGATGATCTGGGCGACCTGAAGGCCAAGCTCAAGAAGCTGATCGGCAAGGACATCACCGCCGCCTACAAGCTGACCGACAAGTCGGCCCGCTCGAACGCGCTCAACGAAGCCCGCGCCAAGGCGAAGGCCCAGCTGGCCGCCGATGGCCTGGACGCGCAGACCGTGATGGCCGGCATCAAGCTGACCAAGAAGCTGGAAGCGGAAATCGTGCGCGGCGCCATCCTCAAGGACGGCAAGCGCATCGACGGCCGCGCCACCACGCAGATCCGCCCGATCGAAGCGATGGTCGGCTTCCTGCCCCGCACCCATGGTTCGGCCCTGTTCACGCGCGGCGAAACCCAGTCGATCTGCACCACGACGCTGGGCACCAAGGACGCCGAGCAGATGATCGACGGCCTCACTGGCCTGCATTATGAAAACTTCATGCTGCACTATAACTTCCCGCCCTATTCGGTCGGTGAAGTCGGTCGCTTCGGTGCGCCGGGTCGTCGTGAAGTGGGTCATGGCAAGCTCGCATGGCGTGCGCTGCACCCCGTTCTGCCGAGCAAGGACGAGTTCCCCTATACGATCCGCGTTCTGTCCGACATTACCGAATCGAACGGTTCCTCCTCGATGGCGACCGTCTGCGGCGGTTCGCTCTCGATGATGGACGCCGGTGTGCCCCTGAAGCGCCCCGTGTCCGGCATCGCCATGGGCCTGATCCTGGAAGGCAAGAATTTTGCCGTCCTGTCCGATATCCTGGGTGACGAAGATCATCTGGGCGACATGGACTTCAAGGTTGCCGGCACGTCCGAAGGCATCACCACGATGCAGATGGACATCAAGATTGCGGGCATCACCCGCGAAATCTTCGAAGCCGCTCTGCATCAGGCCAAGGAAGGCCGCGCGCATATCCTGGGCGAAATGGCCAAGGCGCTCGACAGCACGCGCAGCGAATTGTCGGCCCATGCCCCGCGCATCGAGACGCTGCAGATCGACAAGTCGAAGATCCGCGAAGTCATCGGCACCGGCGGCAAGGTGATCCGTGAGATCGTCGCTGAAACCGGCGCGAAGGTCGATATCGACGACGAAGGCCTGATCAAGATCAGCTCTTCCGATCCGGCGCAGATCGAGGCCGCGCGCAAGTGGATCCTTGGCATCACGCAGGAAGCGGAAGTCGGCAAGATCTATGACGGCAAGGTCGTCAACATCGTCGATTTCGGTGCCTTCGTGAACTTCATGGGTGGCAAGGACGGTCTCGTCCACGTCTCCGAAATGAAGAATGAGCGCGTCGAAAAGCCGACCGACGTCGTGTCGGAAGGCCAGGAAGTGAAGGTCAAGGTTCTCGAAATCGATCCGCGTGGCAAGGTTCGCCTGTCGATGCGCGTCGTCGATCAGGAAACCGGCGAAGAACTGGAGGATACCCGTCCTGCCCGTGAAGCGCGCGAACCCCGCGCCGGTGGCGAAGGCCGTGGCGATCGTGGCCGTGGCCCGCGTCGTGATGGCGGCGGTGGCCGTGGTGGCGAACGTGGCGAAGGCCGTGGTGATCGTGGTCCGCGCCGCGACCGTGGTCCGCGCGACGACGCTGCTAAGGACGACGGCAAGGATGATGGCTCGAACGCCGGCCTGCCCGACTTCCTGACGCAGGACTGATCGTCCGCTCGTCAGAGCAACCAAGAAAAAGAGGGCGTCCGGTTCATCCGGGCGCCTTTTTTCATGTCGCCGCCCGCCGACTGATTTCGATCAATGCACTGGCATGAAGTTCTGCTAGTGTAACGACATGGATATCGGAACATGGCATGCAGCGTAGCAACGCGCGGTTCGTCGAACGGCTACCGCTCGTTCTTAACCGACCGGTCTATGCTTATGCGTTGACGCTGTCTTTCTGTGGGCTGGCGCTGCTGTTGCGCTTCGCGGCGGAACCGCTGCTGCCCGACGGCTATCCGTTCGTGACATTCTTTCCCGCGGTCATTCTGGCGTCTTTTCTGTTCGGGGTCCGGCCGGGTCTGTTCGCCGCAATCCTGTGTGCGGCTGCGTCCTGGTATTTCTTCATCGCCCCCCGCAACAGCTTCGTCCTCAATCCAGGCGTGGCCGCAGCGATGATCTTTTACACCGGCGTCGTGCTTGTCGATATCGTGCTGATCCACTTCATGCAGCGCGCCAATTTCCACCTGGCCATCGAACGGGAACGCAGCGCGGCGCTCGCTGAAAATCGCGAATTGCTGTTCCACGAGTTGCAGCATCGTGTGTCCAATAATCTGCAGGTCGTGGCGGCGATGCTCGCGCTGCAACGCCGCCATGTCGATCATGATGTCGCCCGCCGCGCATTGGACGACGCCTCCGAACGGTTGGCGCTGATCGGCCGGATCAGCCGGGCGCTCTACGATCCGTCCGGCGCGGGGCAGGGGGTGCGGGCCTTTTTGACGACGCTGACGGCCGATGTCATCGAGGCCAGCGGCCGCACCGACATCGCAATCAGCGTCGATGCGCCCGAAGAGGTGCAGCTCGAACCCGGCATCACCGTGCCGCTGGCGCTGGTCGTGGCCGAAGCGGTTAGCAACGCCATCGAACATGGCCTGCCGCATCGAGGCGGGACTATTGCCGTGGTGTTGGACCATCATGCAGGGGAGCTATGCCTGCGCGTGTCTGATGACGGCGACGGCGTGTCGCCCGATTTCGCCGTGGAGCATAGCAAATCCTTAGGGCTGCGCATCGCCAACACGCTGGCGGCGCAGATCGGCGGGCGCTTTACCCTGGCACCGGGCGCGCGTGGCGGTGCCGTCGCACAACTTATCCTGCCGCCACGCGCCGCCTGTTGATCGTGCGACAATTCTGCCGCTTGGCGGCAGCGATCCGCTCGGCTATGACCCGCATCATGCTGACGAAAACACTGACGCGCATCGGCGCGGCCACCACCCCGGTCCTGCTTGCTGCCGTTCTGCTTACGGGCTGCTCGACATCGAAAAACAAGGCCGACACCCAATATGTCGCCCGCGACGTGTCGACGCTGTACAATAGCGGCAAGGACCGGCTCGATCGTGGCCAGTATAAGCTCGCTGCTGCGCTCTTCGACGAGGTCGAGCGCCAGCATCCTTATTCGCCCTGGGCGCGCCGGGCGCAGCTCATGTCTGCGTTCAGCTATTATATGAACACCGACTATGCCGAATCCGTTTCCGCGGCGCAGCGTTTCCTGGCGATCCACACCGGCAACAAGGACGCCCCCTACGCTTATTATCTGATCGCGCTCTGCTATTATGAGCAGATCGCCGACGTCACCCGCGACCAGAAGATCACGCAGCAGGCGCTGGCGGCGCTCGGCGAACTGATCCGTCGCTATCCCGACACCCGCTATGCCGCCGATGCGCGGTTGAAGGTCGATCTGGTGAACGACCATCTGGCGGGCAAGGAAATGGAAGTCGGCCGCTTCTATCAGCGCCGTGGCCAATGGATCGCCGCCACGCTCCGCTTCCGGACCGTGGTCGACAAATATCAGACCACCACCCACACGCCCGAAGCGCTG
>NZ_JPPQ01000069.1:466310-486479 GCF_000743655.1 Sphingobium sp. ba1 | reverse complement strand
GATCCCGCCGATGTGGTGTGGCAGGTGGGCGATGCGCCCGGCGACCTGTTCGGCGACGCCCCGCTGCCGCCCGACACCAAAAGCAGCGCTTTCTCCGTCCCGCGCAGTTTCGTAACGCTGGCCGAGAGCGCAATCCTGCATAGCGACCCCAGCCGCTTCGCCTTTCTCTACGCCCTGCTGTGCCGCGTGCGCGCGCGGCCCGGCACGATGGAGGACAGCGCCGACCCGATGCTGGCGCGGGTGCAGCCGCTCGCCAAATCAGTGCGGCGCGACATCCACAAGATGCGCGCCTTCGTCCGCTTCCGCGAAATGGAGGATGCCGATGGCCCCCGCTTCGTCGCCTGGTTCGAGCCGGACCATCATATCGTGCGCGCCAATGCCGGCTTCTTCATGCGCCGCTTCGCCACCATGCACTGGTCGATCCTGACGCCCGACATCAGCATCCATTGGGACGGCACGACATTGCGCGAAGGCCCCGGCGCCAGCCGCGCCGACGCGCCGCAGGGCGACCCGGTCGAGGCGCTGTGGAAGGGCTATTATGCCGCGATCTTCAACCCCGCCCGGCTCAAGACCGGCGCGATGCTGTCGGAAATGCCCAAAAAATATTGGAAGAACCTGCCCGAAGCCGCGCTCATCCCCGACCTGATCGCCGGGGCGCAACAGCGCGAGGCCGCGATGATCGCCACCGCTCCGACCCCGCCCAAGCGCGCAAGCAATGCCGCGACCGCCTGGGCCAGCCTGCGCGCCGAAGCCATGGCCTGCACCCGCTGCCCGCTGCATCAGCAAGCGACCCAGACGGTGTTTGGCGAAGGCCCGCTGGCCGCGCCGCTGATGTTCATCGGCGAACAGCCGGGCGATCAGGAGGATCTGGCCGGTCGTCCCTTTGTCGGCCCGGCCGGGCACTTGTTCGACGCGGCGCTGGCGCAGGCGGGCGTCGATCGCACCCAGGCCTATGTCACCAATGCGGTCAAACATTTCAAATATGAACAGCGCGGCAAGCGCCGCATCCACCAGACCCCAGTGGCGGGCGAAGTGCGGGCCTGCCGCTGGTGGCTGGACCAGGAGCGCGCGATCCTGCGGCCGCGCCTCATCGTCGCATTGGGCGCGACCGCCGCGCGCGCGATGCTGGGCAAAGCCGTGACCATCAGCGGGACGCGCGGCACCGCCATCCCGCTCGAAGACGGCGCGGAAGGTTGGGTGACGGTCCATCCCAGCTATTTGTTGCGCCTGCCCGACGAAGACCGGCGGGCGGAAGAGCAAGCGCGCTTCGTCGCGGACCTGGCGATGATCGGCGATCGGCTGCGCGTCTTGACCGCCGACTAAACCCTGTATTTTTGTGGGCCGCACGCCTAAAGGCCTTGCGCGAACGCATCCGTCCGACCCGCAACCTAGAAAGCCCCGCCATGACCGACTATCCCATCAAGCGCGCCCTCCTGTCCGTGTCGGACAAAGCGGGGCTCATCGAACTGGGACAGGCGCTGGGCAAGCATGGCGTCGAACTGGTATCGACCGGCGGCACGGCCAAGGCGCTGCGCGACGCGGGCCTGACCGTCATGGATATCTCCGACCTGACCGGCTTTCCTGAAATGATGGACGGCCGCGTCAAGACGCTGCACCCCAAGGTCCATGGCGGCCTGCTCGCGGTGCGCAACAACCCGGCGCATGTCGCGTCGATGGACGAGCATGCGATCGGTGCGATCGACCTGGTCGTCGTCAACCTCTACCCCTTCGCCGCGACCGTGGCCAAGGGCGCGGAGCGCGATGAGATTATCGAGAATATCGACATTGGCGGCCCCTCAATGGTGCGTTCGGCGGCCAAGAATCATGAAAGCGTCGCGATCGTCACTGATCCGGCCGACTATGCCCGACTGATCGCCGAAATGGACGAAAAGGGCGGCGCGACCGGCTATGATTTCCGCCGGATGTTGGCCGCCAAGGCCTATGCTGCAACCGCTGCCTATGACTCGATGATCGCCAGTTGGTTCGCCTTCGCCGACCAGGGCGTCACCTTCCCCGAAACGCTTGCCGTCGCCAGCACGCTGGGCACCACGCTGCGCTATGGCGAAAATCCGCACCAGTCCGCGGCGCTGTATCTGCCCACCAGCCCATCGGCGAACGGCATTGCCCAGGCGACCCAGATCCAGGGCAAGGAGCTGTCCTACAATAATTATAACGATGCCGACGCCGCGCTGGAGCTGGTCAGCGAATTTCGCGACGGCCCGCCGACCGTGGTTATCGTCAAGCATGCCAACCCGTGCGGCGTCGCCACCGGCGCGACCCTGATCGAAGCCTATGAGGCGGCGCTCGCCTGCGACAGCGTGTCGGCCTTTGGCGGCATCATCGCGGTCAACCGCCCGCTCGATGGCCCCACCGCCGAAGCGATCAGCGGCATTTTCACCGAAGTCGTCGCCGCACCCGATGCCGATGATGCCGCGCGCGCGATCTTCGCGAAGAAGAAGAATCTGCGCCTGCTGCTGACCGGCGACCTGCCCGATCCGGCGCGGACCGGCTTGCAAATCAAGAGCATAGCGGGCGGCCTGCTAGTGCAGAGCCGCGACAATGGCCAGGTGACGCGCGACGCGCTCAAGGTCGTGACCAAGCGCGCACCGACCGACCAGGAACTGGCCGACTGCCTGTTCGCCTGGACCGTCGCCAAGCATGTGAAGTCCAACGCCATCGTCTATGCCAAGGGCGGCAGCACTGCAGGCGTCGGCGCTGGCCAGATGAACCGCCTCGAATCCGCGCGCATCGCCGCGTGGAAGGCGAAGGACGCTGCGGAAAAGGCCGGCTGGAGCGAGCCCCGCACGATCGGCTCGGCCGTAGCCTCCGACGCCTTCTTCCCCTTCGCCGATGGCCTGCTGGCCGCGGTAGAAGCCGGGGCGACCGCGGTGATCCAGCCGGGCGGATCGATCCGCGACGACGAGGTCATCGCCGCCGCTGATGAAGCGGGCCTCGCCATGGTCTTCACCGGCATGCGCCACTTCCGGCATTAATCGTCAAAAAGGTCTGTGCGGCACGAACAGGCCAAGCCTGTTCACAAAGCTATGACACGGGTGCGAAGACATTCCCTTCGCACCCGCAAAATAACGGTTTTCCGCCACTTTTTGTCAACTGGCCCCTTTTCAAAGGCACCGGCGAGGCTTATTTACAGCGTGACCCTATTTCCACGCAGATGTGGGGCTGAAAAAAAACAAAATGTTCGACAGGAGAATAGGATGAACAAGAAGATGCTGGTGGCATTCGCCGCCACTATGGCCCTTGCGCTGCCCACTATGGCGAGCGCCGGCAGCAATGACATGGATGTGATCGTCGACGGCCATGCGGGCACCGAAACCCGCTCGATCGCCGTATCCGTGGCGGACCTCAACCTTGCCAAGAGCCGCGACATGCGTCGCGCCGATTCGCGCGTGACCCGCGCGGCCAAGCAGGTGTGCGGTTTCGTCAACGGCTCGATCCTGCCCGTGACCGACGATTATCGCACCTGCTTTGGCCAAGCCATGGACGGTGCGCGCAGCGACCTCAGCAATATGGCCCAGCGCCAGATCTGATTGCCGCTTGTCGCCCTCCCCCACGAAGGGGACTGCAGGGGGCCGTTCCGCATCAGCGGGGCGGCCCTTTGTCATGGGCAGCAGCGCATGGGCGCTTTGCTTACGCGCCATTAATCAGTCCTTAGAAGATTTCCTTCACTCCCGAAGCGACGAAAGACCATCGGGGGAATAGCCTGCCATGCCGCGTACCGACCAAAATGTGGACGTCGCCATCATCGGCGCTGGCCCGGCCGGATTGACCGCTGCCTATCTGCTGACCAAGCAGGGCTATAGCGTGACGGTGATCGAAAAAGACCCCGTCTATGTCGGTGGCATCAGCCGTACGGTCGAACTGGACGGGTTCCGCTTCGACATTGGCGGGCATCGCTTCTTCTCCAAATCGCAGCAGGTGGTCGACCTGTGGAACGAGATATTGCCCGACGATTTCATCCAGCGTCCCCGGATGAGCCGCATCTATTATGAGGGCAAATTCTACAGCTATCCGCTGCGCGCGTTCGAAGCGCTGTGGAACCTGGGCGTCTGGCGTTCGACGCTGTGCATGGCGAGCTTCGCCAAGGCGCGGCTCTTCCCCAACCGCAACGTCCGCTCCTTTCAGGACTGGACCGTCAACGCCTTTGGCCACAAGCTCTTCTCCATCTTCTTCAAGACCTACACTGAAAAGGTGTGGGGCATGCCGTGCGACGAAATGTCGGCCGACTGGGCGGCGCAGCGGATCAAGGGTCTGTCGCTGTGGGGCGCGGTGGTGGATGGCCTCAAGCGCTCGCTTGGCTTCAACAAGAAGCCCAATGACGGCATGGCGACCAAGACGCTGCTCGAAACCTTCCGCTATCCGCGCCTTGGCCCCGGCATGATGTGGGAAGCCGCGCGCGACCGCGTGGTCGAAGGCGGCAATCAGGTGCTGATGGCGCACAGCTTCAAGCGGCTGGAACAGGAACCGGGCAGCGACGGCTGGCGACTGGTGGCCGAAGGGCCGCAGGGCGATGTCGTGATCAATGCCGCCCATGTCATTTCCTCCGCGCCGATGCGCGAACTGGCCGCCCGCGTCCACCCGCTGCCTGCGACGCTGCCGGAAGCGATGGACCTTAAATATCGCGACTTCCTGACCGTCGCGCTGATGGTGAAGGGGGAGGATATCTTCCCCGACAACTGGATCTACATCCACGACAGCAAGGTGCAGGTCGGCCGCATCCAGAATTTCCGCAGCTGGTCGCCTGAAATGGTGCCCGACCCGACGCTGGCCTGCGTTGGCCTTGAATATTTCTGTTTCGAAGGCGACGGCCTCTGGTCGTCGACCGATACCGATCTGATTGCACTGGCGACGCGGGAAATGGCGCTTCTGGGCCTCTGCAACCCCGACGATGTCGTGGGCGGCGCGGTGGTGCGGCAGGAAAAGGCCTATCCCGTCTATGACGATGCCTATGCCGCCAATGTGCTGGCGATGCGCAGCGAACTCGAAGCGCGCTATCCCACGCTGCACATGGTCGGCCGCAACGGCATGCACCGCTATAATAATCAGGATCATGCGATGATGACGGCGATGCTGACCGTCCGCAACATCGTTGCGGGCGCGCGCGTCCATGACGTCTGGTCGGTCAATGAAGACGCCGAATATCATGAGGCAGGCGATGAGGGCCAGATTGATGGGATGGATGCCGATACGCAGGCGGCGCTCGCCAGCACCCGCGCCGTGCCATCGCGGCTGAAGGCTGCCTGATCCCATGATCGACCGGCTGCGCGGCGTTGCCATGCTGGTCGCGCGCGCGACCTTTGCCCGCTATCTGCTCGCCAGTATCTGCGCGCTGGCGAGCGATATGGCGCTGTTCCTGGCGCTCGACCAATTAGGCGCGCCGCCTTTGCTCGCGGCCTTTGGCGGCTATGCCGGGGGGCTACTGGTCCATTGGAGGATCAGCATCCGCTTCGTCTTCGATACCGGCACGGGACCAACCCATGCGCAGCGCGCGGGCTTCGTCGCGAGCGCCCTGCTCGGCATGGGCCTGACCCTGCTCCTCGTCGGTGGCCTCAGCGCGCTCGGCCTCGCCCCGGCGCTTGCCAAGCTCGTTTCCATCCCGGTGAGTTTCCTCACCGTCTATGCGATCCGCACTTATGCTATCTTCGCCCGCGCCTGATCGTAACCGAGCGGCGCTCTTCGCGCTGCTGGGCTGGATGCTGTGTAGCGCGGTGATGCTATGGTTGTTCCGCGCCGATATCCCGACGCTGGCCTTCCGCGATGCTGACGATGCTATGCGGTTGGCGCAGATTCGTGACTGGGTCGGCGGACAGACCTTTTGGGACGTATCCCAGCATCGGGTGAACCCGCCGCTCGGTGGCCCGATGCACTGGTCGCGCATCGTCGACATGCCGATCATCGCGCTGATTCTGTTGTTCAAGCCGTTGCTTGGTGCCGCTTGCGCCGAAATGCTGGCCTGTGCGATCGTGCCACTGCTGTTGCTAGGCGGCCTGACGGCCGCCGCATTTATCGCCGCGCGCCGGATCGCCGGGCCTATCGTTGCCTTGCTGAGCGTCGCCCTGTTGCTGACGACACCCAGCATATTGGTGCAATTCACCCCTTTGCGTATCGACCATCATGGCTGGCAGATTCTGCTGGCCGCGATCGCTTTGTGCGGCGCGACCGACGACAGGCCGGCGCGCGGCGGCATCGTCGCGGCTTTGGCGCTGGCGCTCTGGCTTCAGATTTCGAGCGAAAGCCTGCCCTATGTCGCGCTGTTTGGCGCGGCCTTCGCGCTGCGCCACTGGATCGCCCGCGATCAAGCGCCACGCTTCATCGCTTTCGCGCTCACCCTGGGCGGCGTCGCCCTCCCTTTGCTGGTGCTGTTGCGCGGGCCGAATGCCGCTATGGCCAGCCATTGCGACGCGCTATCCTATGTCTATGTCTGGCCGCTGGTCGCGCTCGCGATCGCCACACTTGCGGCTACCCGGCTGATCGATGCATCCACCGCAAATAGCCGCCTCGCTATCGCCCTGATCGGCGGCGGTGCGGCGCTGGCGACTTTTGCGCTGACGGGCGGCTCTTGTCTGTCGGGCGATCCGTTCGCGACGATCGGGCCACTGGCCCATAAGCTTTGGTATCTTCGGGTCATGGAAGGACGCCCGATCTGGGAGCAGCTTCTGACTATTCGCGGCTTGATCCTAATGCCAGCCCTGCTTGGTTTGGCGGCATCACTATCTGCGGCACGCGCAACGCAGGGCGAGGCGCGGATGCTCTGGCTGATGATCGCATCGCTATTACTGGGCGCGACGGGCGTTGCCATCTTGGTAATGCGGGCATTGTCGGTTGCTCATCTCTTCGCCTTGCCGGGCATCGCCTGGCTACTGACGGACCTCTTTCGGCGACTCCGGGCTTCAAGCCACGCATTTATACGTGTAGCAGGATCAGCCGCGCTGGCGCTGCTGACCCCGGTAGCAATGTCGATTATATGGGTAATTATCACTGCGCCTGCCGACCCGAATGAAGAGGCTGGCATAAATTGCGGCGCTAGCCAAATTTTGGCACCACTTAGGACGCTGCCCAGCTCAACCCTGTTTGCGCCGCTGGATATCGGTCCTCCCATTCTCATACGTACTTCCCATGCCATTATTGGCACGGGTCATCATCGTAATACCGCTGGAATTACCACCGTTATCCAGGCTTTCGTAGACTCGCCGGACAAAGCTCGCGCCATCATCACAAGGACGCACGCAACCTATGTCGTCACCTGCGACGGCCTCAACGAACTGCGGCTCTACGCCAAAACCAACCCCGTTGGCCTCGCCGCCCTGTTAGCGCGGGGAACCCCGCCCGCCTGGCTCGAACAGCTCCCCGCCAAGGGACCGCTGCGCCTCTATCGCATCAGGCCGCAATGAAGCGCATCGCCACGCCGTTCATGCAATAGCGCTTGCCCGTCGGCCTTGGCCCATCATCGAACACATGGCCCAGATGCCCGCCGCAGCGCGCGCAATGAACTTCGGTGCGCGGATAGCCGAGGTCGAAGTCGCGACTCGTGCCGACCGCCTTGGGCAGGGGCGCGTAGAAGCTCGGCCAGCCGGTGCGGCTGTCGAACTTGGTTTTCGAGCTGAACAATTTTTGGTCGCACCCCGCACAGGCGAAAATGCCCGCGCGCTTTTCCTTATCCAGCGGACTTGTGAAGGGATGCTCCGTCGCCTGTTTGCGCAGCACATTATAGGCAAGCGGCGACAAGCGCTGGCGCCATTGCGCATCGGTCAGGGCAAAGGGATAGGCTGCTTCGGCTTCGCCCAGACCCAATCGCCAGAAACCCAAGGCCACCGCGCCGGTCGCCATGCCGGCAAGAAGATGTCGTCTGTTCATCGCGCGATTCTATCCGCCCTAGCCTGTCGAAGCCCTGAACAACTGTTTCCACCAGCGCCCGCCCGATTGCATCACATGGCGGCGGAACAGCAGCACGCCGACGCGGATGATCAGCCCCACGAACAGCGCCTGCCAGACGATCGCCAGCAGATGCGGCCACAGCGCATCATCCTGCGCCGCGCGCGCGATCATGGTGAAGGGCGAGCTGAACGGGAAGATCGCCGCGGCAATCTCCGGTGCCTTGCCCATATGGTCGATGGCGTAGCTGGCGAAGAAGAAGATCATCATCTGCCCCATGGTGACGGGCATGTTGAGCGTCTGCACCTCGCGCACCGTCGCCGCCTGCGCGCCGATGCCTAAGAATAGCGAGCCGAGCAACGTATAGGCCATCGCAAAATAGATGACCGCCAGAGCCAGGAACACCGGCCAGCCGACCGCTGGCACCGGCACCGCCGCGCCATTGCCGCCCAGCGCCAGGAAGATCGCAAAGGCCGTCCCGCCCCAGAAGGCGATACCGACAAAGCTCATCGCCAGCATCGCCATCAGTTTCCCTAAGAAAATCGCGTCGATCGGCACCGCCGCTGCCAATATCTCGATGATCTTGTTGGTCTTTTCCTCGACCAGATTGGACAGGATCATGCCCGCCAGCAGGATGGTGAGGAAAAACATCACGATCTGCGCCACCCGGCCGATCTGCAACCGCCCCTGCGCCTGCGCCCCGTTGCTGGTGGCCACCTCCTCGCGCTGCACCTGCACCATGCGCAGCGTATTTGCCGCCTGCGCCGCACTGGCGATCAGGCTGAGGTCACCCTGCAGCCGGTCCAGATCCTCCGCCTTGCCGGTCAACACCGGCCGCGCGACCGTGCCCGACAGGATCGCCACCACCGCCGAATCCGCCCGCGCCAGTTGCACGCGCGGCGCAGGGGTCACCGGCACCCGCCGCAACCGCACGAGCGCCTGATCCCCCATCCGCTCGGTCAGCCGCCCATGGGCCTGCTCCAGCCGCACCGCCTCGCTCGCGGGCATGGCAATGCCGACCACGGGGCGCAGGTCCGTACTGGAAATCTTGTCAGTGAACCCGGCAAAGACCATCCCGATCAGGATCGGCAGCAACGGTCCGAGCAGGAACAGGATGAAGGTGCGAGACAGCACGACGGCAGTGAAATCCCGCCGCGCGATCACCAGGGCGGCGCGCCACATCTCCCTCATGCTACCGCCTCCCGCTCGGCATCATCGCGCATCTGCTGCGCCGCCGCCGCGCCGGCAATCGCGACGAACGCATCATGCAGGCCCGGCCGCTCGATCGACAGGCTCTCAATCCCCGCATCGCCATCCAGCAAGGCGCGGAGCAACGGCTCGATCCCGCCATCGGGGAGCGCGAAATGCCATGCGCCCTCTTCTTGGCTGGCATCGCCCGGCAGTGCCGCCCGCCACGCCCCATCGCGCGCCCGCGTGCGCAACCGCACCTGCGACCGCAACTGCGCGCGCGCATCGTCAACCGTACCCTCGAACCGGATGCGCCCGCCCGCCACGATCGCGACCCGCTCGCACAATCGTTCGGCATGGGCGATGACATGGGTGGAAAACAGCACGGTGACGCCCCGCTGCGCCTGTTCGCGGATCAGCCGCTCCAACTTCTCCTGGTTGATCGCATCCAGCCCCGAAAAGGGCTCATCCAGCACGATCAGCCGCGGTTCGTGGATGATGGTGCCGAACAATTGCACCGTCTGCGCCATCCCCTTGGACAATTGCCGGATCGGCTTGTTGATCGCCGCGCCCATGCCATGGCCCTCCAGCATTTCGCGCGCCCGCACCCGCCCCTGCCGCAGCGGCAGCCCGCGCAGCGCCCCCATGAAGGCGATCGCCTCATAGGCCTTCATCGAGGGATAGAGCCCGCGTTCTTCGGGAAGATAGCCGACCTGCCGCGCCATCCGCAGCGGCTGCTCCGCGCCCAGCAGGGTGCGATGCCCTTCGTCGGGATCGATAATGCCGAGCAAGGTGCGCAACAGAGTCGTCTTGCCCGCGCCATTGGGGCCAAGCACGCCATAGATGGTGCCCGCAGGCACGGCGATGTCGACCCCGTCGACCGCGCGGAAGCTGCCGAAAGTCTTGACAAGGCCATGGCCTTCCAGGGCATAGGCTGGAGCGGGAGCAAGGCCCGGAGTGTCGCCGTTCATGCCCTTGTGATAGTCTGGACCCGTGGCCGTGCAAACCGAAACCTTGGAAGAACGGCTAAAGATGCAGGCCGCGCAACTGGGCTTTGCCATTTGCCGCATCGCGCCCGCCGATGCCGCCCCGCAAAGTGCCGAGCGGCTGCGCCAGTGGCTCGACGCGGGCCATCATGGCGACATGCTGTGGATGGAGGAGCGTGCCGAACAGCGCGGATCGCCCCAGGGGCTGTGGCCGGACGTCCGCAGCGTCATCATGCTGGGCATGAGCTATGCGCCGGGGCGCGATCCGCTGGTGCTCGCCGATGTGCCCGACCGCGCGCGCATCTCGGTCTATGCGCAGGGCAAGGATTATCACGACGTCGTCAAAAAGGCTTTGAAAGCCCTGGCCCGCTGGCTGGTCGATCAACAGCCCGGCGCGCTCAAAGTGTTTGTCGATACAGCCCCGGTGATGGAAAAGCCGCTGGCGCAGGGCGCGGGGCTCGGCTGGCAGGGCAAGCATAGCAACCTCGTCAGCCGCGACCATGGCAGTTGGCTGTTCCTGGGTGCCATCTACACGGAACTGACGCTCGCCCCCGACGGCGCGGAAAGCGACCATTGCGGCAGTTGCACCGCCTGCCTGACCGCCTGCCCCACCGACGCCTTCCCCTCGCCCTATGTCGTCGATGCGCGCCGCTGCATCTCCTATCTGACGATCGAACATAAAGGGCCGATTCCGCACGAATTGCGTGTCGGCATGGGCAACCGCATCTATGGCTGCGACGATTGCCTGGCGGTCTGCCCCTGGAACAAATTTGCCGACGCCGCCGCCGCCAACCGCGCCTTCCTCGGCCGCGCCGAACTCGCTGCGCCTGAACTCGCCGATCTGCTGGCGCTAGGCGATGCCGACTTTCGCGAACTCTTCTCCGGCTCCCCCATCAAACGCATCGGCCGCAACCGCCTGGTCCGCAACGCCGCGATCGCAGCGGGCAATAGCGGCGACGCGCGACTGCGGGGGCGGCTGGAAGCGCTGGTCGCGGATGATGATCCCGTGGTGGCCGAAGCGGCGGCCTGGGCAATCGAAAAACTGTCGAGCGCCGCCCCCCTTAGCCCTCTCCCGCCTTCGCGGGAGAGGCTATGAAGACTTGGCAGCGTGCTGCCTAGTCGCAGTCGGTGAGGGTCTTTCTATCTTTCTGAGGACGCACCGGACCGGAAGCAAGACCCTCCCCCAACCTTCAAACGAGGCACGTGACTCGTTTGAACCCGTGAAGACGGGAGAGGGCTAAAAGCAGACAAAGCGCCACCCCGCCTTAAGCCTAAAATCCTCCCCTGGAAGGGGAGGGGGACCACGAAGTGGTGGAGGGGTGTCGCCCCCTCGATAGGGTAACACCCCTCCGTCAGAGCTACGCCCTGCCACCTCCCCTGCCAGGGGAGGATGACCAAAAGCGAGCATTCTTTGCCCCTTAACAGCCAAAGGAAGCTCCTAAAAAGGAGACTTTCTACCTCAGCAAAATGTGATGTTTATGAGCGTGGGATGCTTTGATTTACGAGCGATGCGATTGGCTTCTGGAGCAGCCATGGCTCGGAAAGAGGCTATCTTCTCAAATTCGATTTCGTCGGAAGTCGCCGACCTGACCGTCCCTCGAATATGCCACATTGAAGCGCCTTGGCATTCTTGTCCTTGAGATGCCGATTTCCAACTTCGCTCAGAAAAATTACGATAAGATTGTGGACCACCCTTCATAATTTGCGCGCCTGAGAAGGTTTCATCTTTCGAAAAAAGTCCGGTCCCGGATACCTGAACAAGATAACCGCTTTCTTCTGAGGTATGGAGCGAACAGGCCGATAGGGTTCCTGCATAAGCAGCGATAAAGAAAATCTCTTTCATAGATGCTCGGCTTTAGTGGGCGTCGATCAGACGTTATCAATGTCCGTTATATCAGTCCAATGAACTGGAAGCCGACGTTCCGCTAACCACCCCTTCCCGTCCTTCCAGAGCAAAGCCTATCCGAACGGGTGCCCCCCAAATCCTATTCCCCTTCCAATGTAGGATTTCCTCTGATTTATCGTGTCGGATGGACCCGCACGCCCTCCGCCCTAGCCACCCCCTGCCAATGCCCCCAAAACCGTCGCGCGCCTGTGCCCCACCTGTCGCGTCCCCGTCGCGTAGGCGGCGCGTGGCTGTGACCTTGCAGCGGCTTCGCTGTCGCGTCGGCGGTACGTCACCACGGCTATTCCGCCCACAACCCCAGAAAAACCCACGCCTGCAACGGCGTGAACTTCAACCCTGTGACCCTGATGGCCGATTATTTCGCGCGCAGCGCTGTCGCGCAGGCAGCCGGATCGACATCCGATCCGGTCGGCGTCCGGGCGTCCACATGCGTCACCACCGGCTCTTTTCCCCGCGCGGGCGAATAGAGATAGGCGTCGAGCACGCAGCGGCCATTGGCGAATTGCAGTTTGCGCACCGTGGTTTCGCGAATGTCGAGCCGGGGCGTGCCGAACATCCGGGTCAGCGCGCCGGCATCCGACCCCATCAGCGGGCCTTGCTTGGCAAAGGCGCTGGCCGGGGGACCGGCGGGGGCGGGCGTGCCGATGCGCGGGACCACCGTGCCCGCGCCACAGGCGGCAAGCGGCAGCGACAGCAGCGCCGCCAGCGCGGGACGCAGGGATGTCATGCGGATTTCCTTTGGCCATGCAGCATATGCACCGCCATAGCCGCGCTCCAGATCGGTGCAAGCAGGTTGACCAGCGGCACCAGGAAGGCGATCGCCGACAATAGCCCCATCAGCCAACGGCTGCCCCGTCCGATCGGCGGCAGCGCGGGATGACGCGGCTCGACCATATCGGCCATGTCGCGCCCCAGCAGATAGGCGTTGAGCGCCAGGAACAGCCCGATCGTCCCCACCCCGGTCACCAGCAGCAGCAAATAGGCGGGCAGCGCCAGCAGGTTCCACCCCAGCGTCCGGCGCACCGAGGCCAGCGCATAGCGTCCGCTGCGCCCCCAGCCCACTGGCCGCGCCATGGCGGCAGCAGCAGGATAGGATTGGCGCTCGACCGCTTCGACGATGTCGTCGGCGAACAGGCCCATCACCGCCATCGCCGTCGCCCGGAACAACAGCCAGCCAAGCGCCACCACCGCCAAAGCGGTCGCCGTCGCTTCGGCCAAACCCCCTCCACCCCAGCCATAATGGAGCCGCAGCGCATGAAAGCCCGCCCATATGCCGCCACCCAGCGCCGCGAAGATCAGCAGCGTCAGCGTCAGCGTCTTGAACAACAGCCGCAACGCCGCGCCATGGAAGAGGGAGGGGAAAGCGCGCAGCGCAGCGGTCAGGAACATGGGGCGACTATCCCCGCCCCAGCCATCGCCGTCAATCGCCCCCTCTCATCACCGCCTCCATCAGCCCCGGTTGCACCGCACGGGCCGCGCCTATAGAGACGGCGGGATTTTTATTCTTCTCTGACCCAAGGAATTTGCGTGACCTCTCTCGCCCCCACATTGGATGTCGTCGCCATCGGCAACGCCATCGTCGACGTTCTGGCGCGCAGCGATGACGCCTTCCTCGCCGAACATGCGCTGACCAAGGGCGGCATGCAGCTGATCGACGCCGACATGGCAGAAAGCCTTTATGCCGACATGGGTCAGGCCAAGGAAATCAGTGGTGGATCGGCCGCTAACACCTTGGCGGGCCTTGCCGCGCTGGGCAAAAGCTGCGGCTTCATCGGTCAGGTCAATGACGACCAGTTGGGCGACGTGTTTGCGCATGACGTTCGCGCGCTCGGCATCCGTTTCGACACGCCCGCCGCCACCGGCGACATTCCGACCGCGCGCTGCCTGATCCTGGTGACGCCCGATGCGCAGCGGACGATGAACACCTTTCTGGGCGCCTCGCAATTCCTGCCCGAAGCCGCGCTCGACCTCGACCTCATCCGCTCGGCCGGCATCCTCTATCTCGAAGGTTATCTCTGGGATCCCGAACAGCCGCGCGCCGCGATGCGCGCCGCGATCGATGCCGCACGCGGCGCGGGGCGCAAGGTCGCCTTCACCCTGTCCGACAATTTCGTGATCGACCGCCATCGCGCCGATTTCCTTGACCTGATCGACAATGGCCAGATCGACATTCTCTTCTCGAACGAGGGCGAAATCCAGTCGCTCGCCGCCGTCGAAGGCTTCGACAAGGCGCTGGCTCTGTTCGCGGGCAAGGTGCCGGTGCTGGTGTCGACCCGCAGTGAAAAGGGCGCAGTCGCGATCGTCGATGGCGTCCGTTACGAAGCGCCCGCCGCGCCGGTGACGGAGATCATCGACACCACCGGCGCGGGCGACCTGTTCGCCGCAGGCTTCCTGGCCGCCCATATCGACGGGCGCGGGGTTGAGGATTGCCTGGCGCTGGGTGCCGCCGCCGCCGCCGAAGTCATCTCCCACTGGGGCGCCCGCCCGGAAGCCGATCTCGGCATCATCCGCGACAAGCTCTTCGCCTGACCGAACGGAAAAACGGAGGGGCAATACCCCTCCGTCCGTTCAATCCACCTTTTTCTTCCGAAACAGCGCCCGGTCTTCGGAGCCAAAGCCCCAGCGCCAGATGACGAAGCCATAGGCCCCCAAAATCACCCAGATGCCGACCGCCAGCTCGACCCATTCTAGCCGTGGCGGCAGGGCAGTGACCGCGGCCCCCACCAAGCTGGCGACCGCCGCCGCGCTCAGCAGCGACCAGCGCCAGGCGTTGATCGGCGCCCCCAGCAAGCGCGACAGCAACCGCGCCTTGACGAAGGCCCCGATGCCCAGCGACAGGCACAGCGCCAGCGCCGGTGCCGCCGCCAGCCACATTGGCGGCAATTCTATCGCACGCGCGCCCAGGATCAGCGCGAAACTGAACCCCGCCTGGCACCCGATCATGCCGAGAGAGATCATCAGATTGCGATGCCGGGCAATATAGACCAGCGCCGATTCGCTGACGACCGCCGTCGCCGCAATGACTTCGGCCAGCAGCAGGAAACCCAGCGCTCCGGTGCCCGCGACGAAATTGGGACCGACCAACCCCATCACCGCTTCGCCCGGAATGGCGAGCGCGAGCGCAATCCCCGCCTGCGCCGCGATGATCCAGAAACCCACTTGGCTCACCTGCCGCGCAATGCCGACCAGATTGTTCTCGGCCAGGTTGCGGGTGATGACCGGCCCCAGGATCGGGTCGAAACTGGTCTTGAGCTTTTGCGGCAGCGACGCGACCTGCTGCGCGACATAATAGACGCCGATCACCGCCGGGCTGACGAACAGCCCCAATATCGCCATGTCCAGTCGCCGCGACCCCCACTCGACGCCGTCGGCCGCCGCCAGCGGCAGGTTGCGCCGGGCCATCCGCCATAGCCGTGGAAAATTAGGCCGCCAGCCCGTCGGCAAGCCATAATGGCGCACCATCGGGATGAGCGAGGCGATCAACGCCGCAGTCATCGCCATGGCATAAGCCATGATCAGGCCGTCCCGCCGGGAGTAGAAGGAAAAGGCAAAGACCGCGATGCTGATCGTCCAGGGTTCGATGATCGCCCGCGCCCGCACCGTCGCGCCGACATCGAACCGATAGGCGCAGGCCGCCAGCGCCACGTCGGACCCGGCAACCGCGATGACGATCAGCGCCAGCAGCCGGTCGAGGCCGTTTATGCCGCTATTGGGAAACATCGCCTGCGGAAAGACGAGCAATAGCGCCGCCCCTAGCAGCGACGCGGTCAGCGTCAGCACCATCGCATCGGTCACGACATGATTATGCGGCCGTTCGGTCTGGCTGAGCGCGCCTGCCAGCCCGCGCTTCAGCCCCAGCGTGGCAAGCTGCGCGACGAATTCCACCACCAGCACCGCATAGGCGAAGCGGCCCAGCGCTTCGGCACCATAGACGCGCCCGGCGATGAACAGGAAGGGCAGCCGCGCCGCGAGCCGCAGCAGGAAGCCGAAGATATTGGTCCGGCCGCCCTTGGCCAAGGCGGCGATATCATCCTGATCGCTCTGCGCGACGGCGGCGGCCGATAGGGACGGACCCGTGAGGTTATCTGTAGACAAGTGGATGCTGCGGCGCGGCGGCTATTCGGGACGCAACGGACGCGCGAGCAGCGCGTCGATGACCTGGGCGAGCGGCACGGCGTCGGCCAGCAGCGCGCACACCGCGTCCACCACCGGCATTTCGACCCCTGCCGCCAGCGCCGCAGCGCGCAGCACCGGCGCGGTGAACGCGCCCTCGGCCACGGTGCGGCGGTTGGCCAGCAGATCGGCGGCTGACTGACCCTCCCCCAGCCCCTTGCCCAGCGAGAAGTTACGCGAATTGGTGGACGAGCAGGTGAGGACGAGATCGCCCAGTCCCGACAGCCCGCCCAGCGTCTCCGCCCGCGCGCCGCGCGCCAGGCCAAAGCGCGTCATTTCGGCAAAACCGCGACTGATCAGAGCCGCCCGCGCATTAAGGCCCAGGCCCGCGCCCTCGGCCACGCCACAGGCGATCGCCAGCACATTCTTGACCGCACCGCCAATCTCCGCGCCGATCACATCGTCGGACAGATAGGGGCGGAAGGCCGGTCGGGCGATCCGCGCCGCCAGCCGTTCGCCCAGCGCCCGGTCCTCGCAGGCCAGCGTGATCGCGGTCGGCAAGCCGCGCGCCACTTCATGCGCAAAGGTCGGGCCGGACAGGACGGCGATCGGCGATCGGGGCTGCGCCTGTTGCGCAACCTCCGACATCAGCAGGCTGGTGCCCGCCTCAATCCCCTTGGAACAGAGTAGCAGCGGCACGCCGGCGGGTGCCTGCGCCACGACGCTACGCAGATACTGGGCGGGACTGACCACCAGCAACAGGTCGCAATCGGCCATATCCGCCATCGCGCCGGTCGCGGCGATCGAGGGCGAGAGCGGGATGCCCGGCAGATAGAGCGGATTTTCCTGCGACCCGTTGACCGCATCGACCACCTCGGCCTCCAGCGCCCATAGCCGCACCGCCTGTCCATCGGCGGCCAGCAATTGCGCCAGCGCCGTGCCCCAGGCACCCGCTCCTATGACCCCCGCCTTCATGCTTTCACTCCCGCTCCGCGCGCCTTTTCCGCCGCCGGGTCGAGCGGCCAGCGCGGTCGGGCGGGGAAGGTCAGATCATCGACCAGCCCCACGGCATAGCGCTCTGCCCCCGCCCAGGCGATCATCGCCGCATTGTCGGTACAAAGCCAAAGCGGCGGCGCGACGAAGGGCAGGTCATGCTCCGCCGCCAGCGCTTCGAGCGCGCCGCGAATCGCCTGATTGGCGGCGACACCCCCGGCGACGACCAGCGCCGTCACGGGCTCGTCCGAGCCCAGCGCGCGGCGGGTGCGGTCGATCAGGCAGTCTATCACCGCCTGCTGAAAGCTCGCGGCGATATCCTGCGTCGAATAATGTCCAGACTGGACCGCGCGCATCACCGCGCTTTTAAGACCCGCGAAGGAAAAATGCGGTTCGGCCGTGCCGACCAGCGGGCGGGGCAGCGGCACCGCCTTGGCATTGCCCTGCGCCGCCGCCTTTTCGACCAGCGGCCCGCCAGGATAGCCCAGCCCCAGCAGCTTGGCGGTCTTGTCGAACGCCTCGCCCGCCGCATCGTCGATCGTCGTCGCCAGCCGCGCATATTCGCCCGGCCCGCGCACGAGCAATATCTGGCAATGGCCGCCCGACACCAGCAGCAGCATGTAAGGAAATTGCAGCGTCCGGTCGGCGAGGCGCGGCGACAGCGCATGGCCTTCCAGATGATTGACCGCGATCAGGGGCTTGCCCGCCGCATGGGCCAGCGCCTTGCCGGTGACGAGGCCCACCATCACGCCACCGATCAGCCCCGGCCCGGCGGTCGCGGCGATCACATCGACATCGGCCAAGGTCATTTCCGCATCCGCCAGCGCCGCCGCGATCAGGGGCGTCAACGCCTCGACATGCGCGCGCGCCGCGATTTCGGGCACGACGCCGCCATAGGGGCGATGCGCCTCCTCCTGTGTCGCCAGACGATGGGCCAATATCCGCCCGTCGGCCGTCACCAGCGCCGCTGCGGTTTCATCGCAGCTCGATTCCAGGCCAAGGATGATTGTCATTGCCGCTTCCATCTAAAGCCCGTGGTCATTAGAGCAAGCCGCATATGTATTTGTCCGATCGACCGTTGCGCCTTGGCACCAGAGGCTCCCCGCTTGCGCTGGCCCAGGCGCACATGACCGCCCATGCGCTTATCACCGCCCATGGCTGGGGGGAGGATGCGATCGAGATCGTCACCGTCCAGACCAGCGGCGACCGTATCCAGGACCGGGCGCTTGCCGATATTGGCGGCAAGGCGCTGTGGACCAAGGAACTAGAGCGCGCATTGGTCGCGCACGAAATCGACTTCGCCGTCCACAGCATGAAGGATGTCGAAACGATCCGCCCCGCCATCTTCCAGATCGCCGCGATGCTGCCGCGCGCCGATGTGCGCGACAAGCTGGTGGGGGTGGAGAGTTTCGATGCGCTGCCCGCCAACCCGGTCGTCGGCACCAGTTCGCCGCGCCGCGCCGCGCAGGTCATGCGGCTGCGCCCGGACACCACCATCACCCTGTTCCGCGGCAATGTCGCCACCCGCCTCGCCAAGCTGGCGGCGGGGGAAGTCCATGCCACGCTGCTGGCGGCGGCGGGGCTCGACCGGCTCGACCAGAGCCATGTCGGCGTCACCATCCCGATCGACACCATGCTGCCTGCCCCGTCGCAGGGCGCGGTGGGGATCGAGGCGCTGGCCGACAATGCGCCGCTGCATGAAGCGCTGGCGGTGATCAGCGACATCGACACGACCGATGCCGTCGCGGCCGAACGCGCGGTGCTGAAGGCGCTCGGCGGCACCTGCCATTCGCCGATCGCCGCGCTGGCGGTGGTGGACGGCGACGGGCTATATCTGCGCGCCGAGATCATCAGCCCGGATGGGCAGGAAACGGTGGCCCAGGAAACATGGCTGGCGCGCGGCGACGATGTGGTGGCGCAGGCCGTCGGCCGCGCGCTGCTGGAGCAGGCCAGCCCCGCGCTACGGGCCTTGTTCGAAGGGTGAGGGTTCGAAGGGTGAGGCGGCTCATTATCCTGCGCCCCGAACCGGCGGCGGGCAGGACGGCGGACAAGGCCTCGCGCCTGGGCTTCGACGTGCTGTGCCATCCGCTGTTCGCGCCGTTGCCGCTCGGCTGGGTAGCGCCCCCCGCCAACGGATTCGACTCGCTGCTGCTGACCAGTGCCAACACGGTGCGGCTGGCCGGAGCGCAATTGGCCGCGTATCGCGCGCTCCCGACCTATGCGGTCGGCGCGGCGACGGCGGCGGCGTTGCAGGAAGCAGGCTTTGTCGAGGTGATCAGCGGCGAGGGCGACGCCAGCGCCATTGCCGCCCGGATTGCCGCGGATGGTCATCGCGCCGTCCTGCATCTGGCGGGCACCACGGTCGCGCCGATGGAGGCAGGGCCGCTGCGCCTCACCCGGATCCCCGTCTATAGCATGGCCAGCCTGCCGCCCGACCCGACGCTGCTGCGTGACGCCATCCCCGGCACCATCCTGCTCGTTCATTCGCCGCGCGCGGGCGAGCGGCTGGCCGAACGCTTCCCGCTCGACCAGCGGAGCGCGCTGCATATCGTGGCGATCAGCCATGCCGCGCTGGCCGCTTGCGGCAGCGGCTGGGCCAGCCTTTCCGCGCCGCACAAGCCGGTCGATGACGACATGCTGGCCCTCGCCCTTTCTTTGTGCGAATGACGGGACGATGACAGGCGAAAGGGTCAGCATGCACGACGCGGACGGCGATAGGAGTATCCCCGTAACCCCGCCCCCTGCCCGTCGGCGCAGCACACTGCCGCTGGTGACGTTGATGCTGCTCGCCTTCCTGATCGGCGTCGCGCTGACCGCCTGGGCCTGGCCACAGATTCAAAAGCGCTGGAACGGCCAATCGGCCCGTCCCGTCGCCGCCGTGCCGCAGGTCGGCACCCCATCCCCGACCGTCGCGCCGGGCGCGCTGACCGCCAGCAGCGCCCAGATGCTCGACGCGCGCGTCGCCGCGCTCGACGAACGACTGACCCGCATCACGGTCGAGGCACAGGCCGCTTCGGGCAATGCCGCTCGTGCCGAAGGGCTGCTGATCGCTTTCGCGGCGCGCCGGGCGCTCGATAATGGCGGGCCGCTCGG
>NZ_JPPQ01000069.1:427147-466300 GCF_000743655.1 Sphingobium sp. ba1 | reverse complement strand
CGCAAAACAGGCCCCTGACACAAGGCCCACATACCCCGTGCCGATCATCGTGATTTTCATAGTTTGAAACGGTCCCCGTTGTATGACAACGCTTCGCCCTAGCATGAGATTTAGACATTATAAAGGGACGCCATGATACGGCATTCCGGCCGTCGCAAGCCGCAGTACCGTGGTTTCAATCCGCTGGACTTTGAGAAACGCACCTCCTAACACGAGGGCGAACCATAGGCATGCCGGGTACCGATGATCAAAATTCCTGAACGTATCGGCAAATTGCCGACTCTCTTCGTCGCGGCGGTACTTGTACCCACGATGATTTCTGCTGTTTATTTCACAATGAGTTCCGACGTCTATATGTCGGAATCGCGTTTTGTCGTTCGGAGCCCGGAAAAGAGCAATAATACCGGTCTAGGCGCTTTATTCCGGGCCGGCGGGATGTCGAACGACGCCAACGAAGGCTACGCGACTAAGGATTACATGGTTTCGCGCGACGCCCTCGCGGCGCTAAATCGCGACAATCTCGTTTCAAATGCCTATGGCAACGAAAATGTGTCCATTCTCAACCGCTTCAATCCGTTCAACCGGGGGGGCGTGAAAGAAAAGCTCTATAAATATTATACCAAGAAAGTGGAGGTAACCCATGATGTTGCCTCTTCGATCACGGTTTTGAGCGTGCGGGCCTTTACGCCTGAAGACGCGCATGAGATCAACAGACGACTGCTTGTTCAGGCAGAAGCGCTGGTCAACAAGCTGAATGGCCGCGCCCGTTCCGACTTGATCAATTATGCCAATGACGAGCTGGACGAAGCGAAGGCCCTGGCACGGACAGCCGCTCTGGCATTGTCTGATTATCGCAACCGCGAAGGGGTGGTCGATCCCGAAAAGCAGGCGACTGTCCAACTGCAGATGATCTCCAAATTGCAGGACGAGATGATCGCGACGCAAACGCAGTTGATTCAATTGCGCGCCTTCACGCCGCAAAACCCCCAGATCCCTGTGTTGCAGAATCGCGTGCAGTCTTTGAGCCGCGAGATTGACAAGCAAACCGGCCTGGTCGCGGGTAACCAGAAATCGCTGGCCGCTACGGCGGCGCAGTTCCAGCGCCTGCAGCTCGAAAGCCAATTGGCGGATCGTCAGCTTGGTGCAGCGATCAGTTCGCTTCAGGAAGCGCGGAACGAAGCGCGTCGCAAGCGGGCTTATGTCGAACGGATCGTTGAACCCAGCAAGCCCGACTATCCTCTCGAGCCGCGCCGTTTACGCGGCATATTGAGCACATTCGTCGTTGGGTTGGTAATTTGGGCCGTGCTTTCGATGCTTGTGAGCGGCGTCAAGGAACATCGCGACTGATGACGCAGATGCAGGAACCAAGCCCGACCAGTTTCCTGCGGTCCTGGGCAATCCAGCAGCGGGTGATAGGCGCATTGTTGATGCGCGAAGTGATCACCCGCTATGGCAGGCATAATATCGGCTTTCTCTGGCTGTTCGTGGAACCGATGGTTTTTACCATCGGCGTCACGTTGATCTGGACAGCTACCAAAGCGGTTCACGGGTCAGACCTCCCCATCTCGGCTTTTGCCTTGACGGGCTATTCCAGCGTGCTGGTCTGGCGCAATATGCCGTCGCGCCTTGTCGGTTCGATCGAGCCGAACTTATCGCTGATGTACCATCGCAACGTCAAGATAATCGATATATTCGCGGCCCGACTTTTGCTCGAAGCCGTTGGCGTTGGTATTTCTTTTTTCATCCTTACATTGTTCTTCGCCTCGGTTGGTTGGCTTCAATTGCCTGAAGACCCGCTCAAGGTCGTGTTGGGTTGGGTGATGTTGGTTTGGTTCGGCTCGTCTTTGGGCATGTTCCTGGGTGCCCTGTCGAACCGCAGCGAACTGATCGATAAATTTTGGCACCCGGCGGCCTATCTTCTATTCCCTCTCTCCGGCGCTGCCTTTCTTGTAGAGTCCTTGCCTGCTGGATTTCGGGAATGGATTTTATATCTGCCGATGGTACACGGGGTCGAATGTGTCCGCGACGGCTTCTTCGGATCGCAATTCACCCCCTATTATGACATCGGTTATATGGCCCTATGCAATCTTGGCCTTTCTTTATTCGCTTTGGCGGAGATACGACGCGCAAGCCGTAATCTGGTGCCAGCATGATCCAGCTACAGAATATCGGAAAGGCCTATGAAACCCGTCGCGGTCCTCGCTGGGTTTTCCGTAATGTCGACCTGACTATCGGGCGGGGCGAGAAGATCGGGATATTGGGGCGCAATGGCGCTGGAAAATCGACCCTCATCCGCATGATCAGCGGCATCGAGATGTTGAACGAAGGCCGGATCGTCACGGATATGTCGATCAGCTGGCCGCTGGCCTTTTCCGGTGCGTTTCAGCAATCGCTGACCGGGGCCGACAATGTGCGCTTCATTTGTCGCGTTTATGGCAAGAATGTCGATGATGTCATCGCTCTCGTCGATGATTTCGCCGAACTGGGCGCATATATGAACGAGCCAATCAAAAGCTATTCTGCGGGTATGCGCGCCCGGCTGGGTTTCGGCGTATCCCTGGCGGTAGATTTTGATTGCTTCCTCATCGACGAAATCGTCGCTGTCGGGGACGCGCGTTTTCAGCAAAAATGTCATGATGAACTGTTCGTCAAGCGACGTGACCGCTCCATGATCATCGTGTCGCACAATGACGGCTATATCCGCGAACATTGTGATCGGGCGGGCGTTCTGGCGCAACAGACGCTAACGAATTTCGCTGACATGGATGAAGCTTACGCCTTTTATAAGGCGCATGAACGGGAATGAACTGGATAGCCGGGTTGCTCGATCGGTTGATCCTTTCGAAGGCCCAGCGGACGGACCAGGTTCCAGCCGCCCCTCGTCGCTTGCTGGTCGATATGTCCACCATCGCCCAACAGGATGCTGGCACAGGCATTCAGCGCGTGGTCCGCGCCATATGGCTGCACCTGATGCAGATGGATCTGGGCAATATCACCGTCCTGCCAATTGCTGCGACCGCCAAGCGAGGCTATGCCATTGCAGAGGTCGATCCCACAGACGGCCGTTTGTCGCTACCATTGCCCAATGCGCCGCTGATCCATGCCAGCGCCGGGGACATATTCCTGGGGCTGGACCTCGCCGCGCATCGTTTGTCGCGGCATCAGCGGCAACTGGCGCGCTGGCGTCGCTCCGGCGCGTCGATCAATATCGTCATCTATGATCTGTTGCCACTCCAGCACCCACACTGGTTCCCGCGCAGCACGGGGCGCAATTTCGCAAAATGGATAGGCGTGGTCAGCCGCCTGGCGGATCGGGCCATTTGCATCTCGCACCAGGTCGCATCGGACCTCGACACTTGGCTTACCACCAACAAGGTCGCGCGGCGCGATGCCATTGAAGTGACCGTCATGCCGCTGAGCGGTGCCGTCGATGCGACCAACCCCAGCTGCGGTATCGGCGAGAAGGGGCGCGCGGCGATCGCGCGCGCGCAAAGCACGCAGACCCTGTTGATGGTCGGCACCATCGAACCGCGCAAAGGCCATGATTGCGTTCTCGATGCCATGGAGCATCTGTGGCAGACGCAGCCCGACGACGCGCCGCATGTCCTGATCGTGGGGCGGCCGGGCTGGCGCACCGAAGCGATGCAGGCTCGTCTCGCGGCGTTGGAGGCGCGGGCAGACCATCGGTTGACCTGGCTCAGCCAAGCCTCGGACGAACTGCTCGCCGCGCTCTATGCCCGCGCGGCCCTCGTCGTCATGCCATCGCGCGGTGAAGGCTTCGGCCTGCCGATCGTTGAAGCGCTGCGCCAGGGGCGCAAGGTGCTGGCACGCGATCTTCCGGTTTTCCGGGAACTGGCGCGGCCGGGGCTTTTCTATTTTGACGATGATCGCCCGGCGGCGCTTGCCGACAGCATCCTGACCACATTGCAGGAAGCTGATCCGCCGATTCCGGTCGGCGAGGAATGGGACGACAGCGTCGCCATCTTGCTGCGGGCGCTGGGTCTGGAGCAGAAAAAAGCCCCGGCCTGACCGACCGGGGCTTTTGCCTTCAACCCTGTTCTTTGATCTGCGCCATCATGACGCGCAGATTGTCGCGCCAATGCGGCGTCGGTCCGCCCAGCGCTTCGAAGGTCGATGCCTTGTCCAGCACTGAATAATGCGGCCGCGTCGCGGGCGTCGGATAGGCGCTGGTCGGGATCGGAATGACCGTCGCCTTCTGCGTCAGCAGGCCAATCGCCAGCGCTTCCTCCTGGATCGCGACGGCAAAATCGTACCAGCTCGCGGCACCCGCATCGGTATAATGATGTAGGCCGGTGACGCCCGCTTCCGCCATCGTCCACAGCGCTGCGGCAAGGCCCGGCGCATAGGTTGGCGTCCCGATCTGGTCGGCGACCACGCGCACTTCGGGCCGTTCCGCCATCAGTCGCAACATGGTGCGCACGAAATTGCCGCCGGTCGGCGCATAGACCCACGCCGTCCGCACGATCAGCGCGTCCGGCCCGGCCAACTGCTCGCCGATCAGCTTGGTGCGGCCATAGGCGCTCAAAGGGGCGGTTGGCGCATCGGGCGCATAGGGCACGCCCGCCAGCCCATCGAACACGAAATCGGTCGAGACATGGACGAACCGCGCACCAACGGCCCGCGCGGCATCGGCCAGCGTGCCGACCGCCGTCCCATTGATCGCCAAGGCCAGTGCTTCGTCCTGTTCGGCCTTGTCCACCGCCGTATAGGCCGCGGCGTTGAGCAGCAGGTCCGGCTTTTCCTGCGCCAGATACGCCTGCACCGCATCAGCCTGAGTGATGTCGAGTTCATCGACATCGACGCAGCTCAATACCGCTCCGGCCGGTGCCGTCGCCTGCAAACCGCGTCCCAACTGGCCCTTGGCCCCGACGATCACCGCCTTCATGCGAAGGCCTCGATGTCAGCCAACGCCTGACCCTGCGCGTCCTTGCCCGACAGGATCGGCTCGATCCCTTCCAGCGGCCATTCGATGCCCACCGCCGGGTCGTTCCACATCAGCGAATGTTCGGCCGACGGATCATAGGTGGCGGTGCATTTGTAGAGAAACTCGGTGCCATCCTCCAGGCTGATGAAGCCATGGGCAAAGCCCGGCGGCACCCAGAACATCTTCTTGTTCGCGGCGGACAGTTCAAGCCCGACCCATTTGCCGAAATGCGGGCTGGACTTGCGGATATCGACCGCAACGTCCCACACCCGTCCGGCGACCACGCGGACCAGCTTGCCCTGCGGATTGGGGTTCTGGAAATGCAGCCCGCGCAGCACGCCGCGCGCCGACTTGCTGTGATTGTCCTGCACGAAGTCGAGGTCCAGCCCGGCCGCCTTGAAGGCGTCCGCATTCCAGCTTTCGTAGAAAAAGCCGCGATCGTCGCCGAACACGCGCGGTTCGATGATCAAGGGGCCGGGAATGGCGGTTTCGACGATGTTCATGCGATCGCACCCTTGCCTTTGAGAAGGTCCATCAGATAATTGCCATAGCCGCTTTTGCGCAGCGGCGATGCCACTTCTTCCAACTGGGCATCATCGATAAAGCCCTGCCGCCAGGCAATTTCTTCGGGGCAGCAGATCTTCAATCCCTGCCGGTCTTCGGTCACCCGGACATAGAGGGCTGCGTCGAGCAGCGACCCATGCGTCCCAGTGTCGAGCCAGGCATAGCCGCGGCCCATTATTTCGACCGACAATGAGCCTTCTTCGAGATACAAGCGGTTGAGATCGGTGATTTCCAACTCGCCGCGCGGCGAGGGGGCCAGGTCGCGGGCCATGTCCACCGCACGGCCATCATAGAAATAGAGGCCAGTGACGGCATAGTTGGACTTGGGCGCTTCGGGCTTTTCCTCGATCGTCTCGGCGCGGCCGTTCGCATCGAACGACACGACGCCATAGGCTTTGGGATCGCTGACATAATAGCCAAAGACCGTGGCACCGGTTTCACGCTCGCCGGCCCGTTTCAGTAGATCAACCAAGCCATGGCCGTAAAAGATATTGTCGCCCAGGACGAGCGTCGACGGATCGCTGCCGACGAAGTCCGCGCCGATATGATAGGCCTGCGCCAGACCCTTGGGCTCCGGCTGGACCGCATAGGTCAGGTTGATGCCCAATTCCTTGCCATCGCCGAGTAATGCCTGGAAAGACGGTGCATCATGGGGCGTCGTGATGATCATGATATCGCGAATCCCCGACAACATCAGCGTCGAGAGCGGATAATAGATCATCGGCTTGTCATAAACGGGCATCAATTGCTTTGAGACACCCTTGGTCAGTGGATATAGTCTTGTGCCGGAACCACCCGCCAATATTATTCCCTTGCGCACGTATCACTCCCCATGAAAGGCGAATGCGGGTGTAAATTGCGTCGGTTACGATTGCAAGGCGATGTTGCGATGCGGCATATGTCCCAATAGGATAGGAAATCGCCGTGGGCAGAAGGCATCTTGCAGGCTGTTGCGCTCATGTCCGGGCACAAATCGCCATGCTCTGGGTGCGAGGCTTCGGACAGGCTGGCGGGTGGGCGTTTGGCATTGACATAAAAAGTGTAGCGGTCAGAGATATGATGACCAGGGCAATCAGGGGTAGGCTTTAGGTGAACGATACGGTTTCGACTAAGGATGCGGACGCAACAGGTAAAGCACCGCGTGGCCGCGCCGTTGCTGCAACGCCGCAGCCTGCTCCATCAAAGACAACGGTCGCGAAAAGGACCGCAGTTTTGGTCGTGGCGATGCATCGCTCCGGCACCAGCGCCCTGTCTCGCACGCTCAATTTGCTTGGCTGTGAATCATCGCCCAACCTCATGGGTGCGGACGAATATAATGAATCGGGCTATTGGGAATCCCGCCCCATCTATGAGTTGAACGAGAAGATATTGAGTTCCGGCGGCGGGGGCTGGGCCGAATGGATGGAATTCAACCCCAATTGGTTCCGTTCTTCGGCGATGGACCGTTTTCGCGAGCGCGCAGTCGCTTGTATCGAAGCGGAATTTGGCAAGTCCAACCTGTTCGTGATCAAGGATCCGCGGCTCAGCCTGCTTATGCCTTTCTGGCGTAGCGTCTTTGAATCGATGGACATCGAACCGGTCGTGATTCACACGCTGCGCAACCCTATCGAGGTCGCGCAATCGCTGGAACGGCGTAACAAGTTCCTGCAGCCCAAGGGTTTGTTGCTGTGGCTGCGCTATACGTTGGAGGGCGAACGCGGAACACGCGGCCTGCGCCGATTCTTCACCACCTATGATGATTTGATGGACGATTATGTCGGCTTTATCGATCGGTCGCAGGAGACGTTAGGCCTGTTCTGGCCACGAAATTCCGAAAAGCTGCGCCGCGAACTGGCGGGCTTCCTGACGTCCAATCTGCGCCATCACCGTGTTGACGGTAAATCGCTGCGGACGCTGGACTATGCGGCGAAGTGGGTTGAAACCACCTATGAAGTCCTGCGCGGCTTTGCCGAACATGGCGAGGATGCGGCCGGATGCGCGGCGCTTGATGCGGTCCATGCCGAGTTTACGGCAGCGGGTAACGCCATGGGGGCCATCGCCAAGGATAATGACGAGCGCTACGCCCAATTGACGAAATTGCATGCGGAGCGGGACGAGATCGCGGCCAAGCAAATCGAGGCCGAACGGGAAGCCGCTGCTGCAAAGGCCGAACTGGATAAGCTGCGCCAGGCCAAGGTCGAATTGGAACAGCGCACGGCCACGCTGGCCAGCGATGTCGAGCGCGTCAAAAGCGCTAAGGCGGAGATCGAGCAGCGCCAGCGCGCGGGCCAGGGTCAGCGGGAAACGCTGCTGGCGGAGAAAAAGGCGCTGGAAGCAGCCGTTGCCGAGGCGCGCCGCAAGAGCGAGGAATTTGAACGGAACGCGGTAGACCTGAAAACGCGAATCACCAGCGCCGCGAAGGCAAGGGATGATGCAACGGCCACGGTCACCGCGCTGCAGAAGCAGTTGCAGGCCGCGACACAGGAACGCGACGCCCTCCTCGACCAGGGCGAGGCAATGACCGCGACCCTTGCGCAACTCAGCGCTGATCGCGATGCGCTCGAAACCAAACTTGCTGAAATCCACACCGATCGCGATGCGCTTGAGGCGCGCCAGTCGGAGATCGAGGCCAAGGCTGTCGCTGCGTTGGAACGCGCGGAGTCGATCCAGCGGGCAAAGACAGCGTTGGAAGAGCGGCATCTCGCGACCCAGAAGGAACGGGACGCCTTAAGGGACGTGCGCGTCCGGCTGGAAACCGAACAGGCGGAAGCCGCCAAGCAGCAGGCCGCGCTTGCGGCGGAGAAGCAGGCTCTAGCAGCCATGCTCGCCGAAACCAGTGACGACCGCGATGCGCTCAAGAGTCTGCACGCGGAGACTGAAGCGCAGGCGGCGGCCGCACTGGAACGGGCAGGAGCGATCGAGCGCGCCAAATTAGCGTTGGAAGAGCGACATCTAGCCACGCAGAAGGAGCGGGATGGTTTGAGGGAGGCCCGCGCCCGGCTGGAAGCGGAACAGGCCGAAGCGGCAAAGCAGAATGAGGCGCTCGCCGCAGAGAAGCACGCGCTGGAGCAGGCCGTCGCGCAAGCGCATGAGAACCAGGCCGAATTGACGTCCAGTCGTGCCGAACTGGAAACCCGACTTGCCGCTGCTCAACAGCAGGCCAGTGGGATCGAGAAGGCAAAGCTGGCCTTGGAAGAGCGTCATCTCGCTACGCAAAAGGATCGCGATGGTCTGAGGGAAATACGCGCCCGGCTGGAAGCGCAACTCGCTACCGCCCGGCAGCGGACCCAGGCAGTTCAGCAAGAAAAACGCGTTCTGGAAGAACAGCATCTTGTAACGCAAACCGAGCGCGATTCACTGCGCAACGAGCGCGCAATGCTGGCAACGGATAAGGCGGCAGCGCTGAAGGAAGTTGCGGCGTTGGAGGCGCAAGCCTTGGCGCTGGAACAGGCGATGACCGAAGCGCGGCAGCAGCGCGAGGCTTTGAGCGCCGCCAATAGCGCGCTCGAAGCGAATTTGGGAGCGGAGGCCAAGCGAGCCGACGCACTGGAGCACGCCCAGGCCGCGCTGGAAAATGACTATCAGGTCGCCCGGCAGGATAGGGACGCCATTCGCGCGGCTCTTGCCGAACGCAACCAGACAATCGATTCCCTGCATCGGCAATTGGCGGAAAAGGATGATGCGATTGCAAGCCGCGATCGCGATCTGGCTGGCTTGACTCAAGCGTTGGCGGCGACAGAGCAAGCCGTCGCCGACGGGCAGATGAAGCTCAATCAGACCGAGCAGATCGCCCGCGAATGGGAGGACAAGTCCCGTCAACAGGACGAACAGCTCAAAGCGTTGCGCGCTGCGAGTGAAGCCGACATCGCGGAGTTGCAGAACAGGCTGGCGCAAACCGAAAGCGCTCTGCGCCAGCGTCAGCTCGAAACGGAACAAGCCGCAGAAGCTCTGCTTGCCGCCAGCAAACAGGCGCATGAGGATCGCGCTGATTGGAACAAGCGCCAGACTGCCCTTCAAAATCAGCTCGCCGAAGCAGGACGAAAGGCGGCTGAACTGGATCGGCGCCGCGCCGAGACAGAGGCCGCGCTTCAGACTCGTTTCGGTGAAATCGCGCTCATCAGCGAACAACTGGCGTTGCGCGAAAGCGATCTGTCGGCCGCGAAGTTTGCCCTGGACGATCATGCGCGCGCGCTGGAAGCGATCAGCCGGACGGCCCATGAACGACAGGCGCGTATCCTCGATCTGGAAACAACCGTCGCGGGTCAGGCCACGGAGTTGGACGCGGTAAGAGCCTCGCTCGAACATGACCGCAAAATGCTGGACGAATTGCGCGCCACCGTTGGCAACCGCGATGCGAAAGTCATGGAACTGGAGGAGCATATCCGTGCGCGCGAGGCGGCATTGTCAGCGGCGGTCGAGGACCATGCGCGCGCGCTGGAGACGATCAGTCAGACGGCCGATGAACGCCAGGCACGCATCCTGGATCTGGAGGTAACGGTCGCGGGTCAGTCCACGGAACTGGACGCTGTGAAGGTCTCGCTGGAACGCGATCGCAAAGCGCTTGAGGACATGCGCGCTGCGGTTGGTGATCGGGACGCTCACGTCGCCGAATTGGAAACAGTGTTGGAGGAGCGGCGCGCCAAGTTGGCGGCGGCCGAGGACG
This sequence comes from Sphingobium sp. ba1, assembly GCF_000743655.1. NCBI lineage: Bacteria > Pseudomonadati > Pseudomonadota > Alphaproteobacteria > Sphingomonadales > Sphingobiaceae > Sphingobium > Sphingobium sp. ba1. The sequence continues at coordinate 456,149 of NZ_JPPQ01000069.1, read as the reverse complement.
AATTGGATAGGCAGCGTCAGGCGCTCGATCAGATGGAGCGAGTGGCAAGCGAGCGTGGCGCGCAAGTCGAGGATCTCAGCACAGAATTGCAACAGCACAGCGCGAAGCTGGCCGATGCGGCGCAAGATCTTGATGTGGTGCGCCAGGCGCTTGAAACGGAGCGGGCTTTGGCGGAGCAAAATGGCGCACGCGTCAAACAACTGTCCGCCATAATCAATGATAATCAGAATGAAGCCAACAAACGCTATCTACAAATGTCGCGATTGCAGGATGGTTTGGCAGAGCATCAACGTCTGATTGCGCAAGAACAGGCCGAGAAGGCCAAATTGCGTACCGAGTTGGACGACGCCACGGAGCAACTTGCCAAGCGGCGCGAACAGATGGATCAGGCGCAAGAGACTTTGCAGGATCGAAATCAACGGCTGATGAAAGCCGAAGCGGCCCATCAAGCTCTATTAGCCAATCTTGAAAAGGCGAGAGAGGAGGCGGGCCGGCAAAAGGAGATGTTGCGCGCCACAATGCTCGCCAATCGGGCGCAATTGAGTGAGCGGGATCGCAAGATCGATGAGGCCTGCGCCGCCAGCCTGCATGTCTACCATCAAATGTCGAAGACGCTCCAAACTATGCTGGCGCAGGCGAAGCTGCCCTTCCCGGCGCTGACCGGTAAGAGGACCGAGCAACGCCAGCGCCGCATAGTGGAAGATTATGCACAGTTTGATCCGGACTGGTATCTGGCCCATTATACGGACGTGTCAGAGGTCGGCATGGACCCTGTGCTGCACTTCATTCACCATGGCCTTGCCGAAGGCCGTTCGCCCAACGCCGCGACGGAAGCATTGCGTCAGGCTGCATTGGGGCAGTAAAAAAAGTATCTATGTGCTTATCGAAGGCATGTCGATGCCACCTTGGTGGCATTGACATGCCTGATCCCCATCGGTAGCCGAAAAATAGGGAAACCCGGCCGGGTTAAGCTGGCTGTTTCCCTTGTCTCCGGGCTATCCGCGCCAATGCTGCATCGACGATCCTGCATAGCAGGGCAGGGTCTGCCGTAAAATCGGCGTTGCCCAATTGGGAAGGGTCTGCACTATCACCGAAAAGGAAGGAGAAAGTCTGGTCTCGGATGCCTGCCATATCCCAAAAGAAAAATTCATGCCCATGATCGGGGCTGAGCGCCACGACCTCGCAATGTTCGGGGCCCCATAGGATATTGGCCATCGTTGCATCCGTCGTGCCCACGACCATTTCGGCCTCGGCAAACAGGGCGACCTGCTCATCGATACTCATCGACTGCGGCGCAACGATAGTGAAATTACGCTTCGTCAATTGGCTCACAATATCCGGCTCGTTCAGCAGCCTGCGCTTGGTAGCGCCGTCTCGGCTGATGTAGAGGCGGCGATGCGCCTTGCCATGCGGCACCTTTGCCCGCGCCTGGGCCGATACATGGCGCAAGCCGGTAAAATCATGCGTATGGCTATGGATAGAGTTGACCGTGATAAAATGCAGTAGGTCAAAGCGCGTCGGCTCTGAACCAAGCCAAAGTATCTCATCATCCCGTACGCCCAGCCATTCCAGCGTACGTTGGCGCATGGGGCGCATGTCAGCTGGCGAAGCAGGTACGGCAAATTGTATCGCCTGTTGGGGAAACATCGCCCGAAACTCTCGCACCCGCGGCAGAAGTTCGGCGAGCCAATGGGCAAAATCACTGTCGCCTGCCTTACGCAGCAGCGCCGTCGGTCGCGGCTCATGACGAACCACCCGATCTTCCTGAGGAGGGGTGACGTCGCGTGCGCCTACGATTGTTTCCTGGACGACGATACCTTGTTCCGACCGCACAAAGCCATTCTGGAAAACAACCGCATTGCGCATCGTCGCCAGGAACGCAGACGGCAGCCGCGCAATGTCGCGCTTGAGGACAGCTTCGGTTCGGCTTTGCCAATGCCCCTTAAGTTGTTCGACATTGGCGAATTGCGGCATCATGCTTGGATATGTCTGCACGCGCGCGATTGGACGAAGCGTCGCTCCACACGTCGCGGCATCTTCTGTTTTGAAAATCTGATTATCCGTCATCTGCTAGGGATTATTATAATTTTACCATTTTCGAAAGCGGATCGCGCATCATGACATCAAAATATTCAGCACCAGATCGTCATATTCAGGAATGCTCGTTTGTAAGCCAAAGGACCGCAGTGCCTTTGCCTTGATGATATCCCGTTTTGAACGGTTGATTTCTACCTGCTGAATAGCCGTTTCGAGACCGAGCACCCAAGTATCGACATCGTTTGGTATAAGCGTCAATCCTTCCAACTCAGCAGCGATCTCCCGAAAAGCTGGAACGTCCGACGCCAGCACGGGAAGGCCCAGGGCTGCGCCTTCGATGGCTTTCAAGCCGCTCTTGTAAAGATTGAATGTCGAGTCGATCAATGGTGCCAGGGCTAGATCAAAATCAGCCGCCTGTTCCCGCAGCCAAGGTACGAACGAAGAATAATTTCTGGCATGGATAGGTACGGCGATCCTTTCGATCCATTCAGGGGTCGCTTCTTGTTGAATGCCAACGACAGCCAGCCGAAAATGCGGGTAGCGCGCCTGGATCGCCTCGATTGCAGGCTCGATCATGGCGAGATCTTCGGCATGCGTGACACTGCCAAAATAGAGTGCGCGCACATTTTCGTCAGGATTGCGGCGCGCGCTATACCCCCGCCAAAGCGCATTGCTTATACGATTGGGGAGTAGATGGACCCGTTCATTGACTTCGGATATGCGCGTAACGAGTTGATCCGTCGAGACAGTTACTCCTTTCGCCTGAACTAAAAGCCGTTGCAGATAGGGCGCATAGGCACGATAGCTGCCGGTAGGATCTTTATCAGACGGGACATCCAGCAGGTCATCGTCCAGATCGACCATATATCCCACCCCTGCTGCGTCGAACGCACGCAATAGGGGCACCACCATCGTCGCTGGGACGGCGTTGCGTTGGATGATCGCGCCATCAATTGATCCCGACCGCAGGTTGGCCAACAGCGCCTCTGGCGTCATACGAACAAAAATGGCGTTGCGGTCAAAGCTATTGCGGGTGCGCTCCCACAACCGGATGAAAGTGGAAGCATTGGCTAGTTGAAGCTGTCGGTCTGCTGGTGCAGTCACGGCAATTATTGGCGCCCGATCCTGGCCTCCCGCCTGCCGGTAGACGTTCAGATAGCGGGCACCCATCAATTGCGTCGATTCTCCCGGCCCCACATCATTTTGCCATGCAGTAAGGGCGGCATCGACTTTGTTCTGCTCCGACACATCAAACGCCAAAGCGAGTATCTTCTCATACAGCGCGTCAATATCGTCGTGAGGAAGCACCCACCCGGCCTCGCTGGTGCGAACACGGCCCGCGACCGTTGGGAAATCGAAGACCAAGGGCGGAACGCCAACGGACCATAGTTCGGTCAATGTATGGCAATATGTTTCGTCCCAGATGGAAAAAACGGCGCCAAGGTGGACGCTGAGCGCTTTTACGCGCTGGGCAAATTCATCACGCTTATAGGCGCCATGTTGTATCAGGCGGGGATGGCTGATTCCCTGCGTGGGATCGATGTTTCCGAGAATGTGGAACTCTAGCAGCCCTGCGCTATCCCGATCGAGCAGGGCACGGATGATCCCCAGTCCCTTGGCCATACTGATGTTGCCGGGTACGAGTATCCGCAAGGGATCGCCATGACGCGGACGTTGGCGCAAAATGGCCAATTGTTGGAAATTGCGACCGTGTGGAATGACGTGAAAGCGATCCGGCTCGATGCCCGGCAAATGGGTGAGGATGGTCGTGCGGGCGCTATCCGATGTCGTGACAAAGGCATCACAAGGCGTCAGCGCCTCAACGAATCGGGTGCGCCAATACCGGATCCATTCGGCATCCAGCTTGGGCATCGAATCCGCGGGCCACAATTCCGGCATGGCTGTGCCATTCAACAGGGCGAGATCGCCGCCGTAGAAAGTGCCATCCGCGCGCATCAACTTGATCGACGGACAAAGGGCATAAAAATCGTGAAAGGAAAATACCACGGTACAACCCTGCGCCTTGGCAATGCGCGGAAGGTTCAGGCTGTGCCATCCCAGGTGGCGGATATGCACCAATTCAAAATCGAACCGGCGAAGCCATTCCGCGATGACCCCATCATATTCTGACGAGATGTGGCGGATAGGGTCCAATCTTTCCTGAAGTTCATGCCGGGCAACTTCTTTGAAATTATCGCCTTCCCGGCGCATCAGGATCATATGCCTGCTATCGCAGCGCATCAGCCAAGAATCAAAACCGTCGGCCAGTGCGCCCATCAGATCCAGGTTGGTTTGGGGGGTGCCGCCGGTTTGCGTTGCGACCACAAACAGCAATCGGGACTGTGTCTCGCGCGGAACCGTGCAATCGCGCTGCGCCATCCGGGCGTGAATGCGCGCGAGCCCAATATCTGTTCCCGAAGAAAATACGCGGATCGCAGTCTTATATTCTGGATATCGCGCATCGATGACGGAACGGCCTGATTTCATCAGGTCGGTCTTGGCTCCGCCGAAACTCTTGGATCGATCATGGAAAACATAGGTGCGATCGTCGATCACGTTCGACCAGCCCGCTCGGCCCGCTCGCATACAAAAGTCATTTTCCTCGCCATAGCCACGCGGGAAGGCGACTTCGTCCAGGCTACCGATCTCGTCGATGCAGGCCCGATTGACGAACATGCAGAAACCATTGCCGGTCGGCACGATCGGATACAGACCCAGCGCCCTGCGCCGGAAGGCACGAGCATAGGTGACTTCATCCACGCCCGGCGGCAGTTCATTATCATTGCCGATATTCGGCGCGGAAAAGGCGCCGGCGCGATCCGACATCGCCGTAACCGTCGCGACACGTGGACGGGAACTGGCGGCGGTCAACATGCCTTCAAGCCAGCCGTGCGTCACCCGCGCATCGCTGTTGAGCAAGACAGCATGCTTCTTGCCAATTTCTGCAAGGCCGCGATTGACCGTCCGGGTAAAGCCGATATTCGCGTCGTTACGCAATACGCGCATATTGGGATGGGTTTTTGCCTGCTCCATCAACGTAGCTATCCGGTCGTCGGGGGAAGCATCGTCGATAAACAGAATTTCTACATCGTCTGTAGTGAATGCCGCCAGCCTGTCGATGCAATTTACGACATCGTCATAAGCGTTATAGACAGGGATGATGATCGCAGTATCGCGTGGCAAGATAGGCGCAACATAGCTGGTCCAACGATTGTGGCGTTGTTCTGCCTCAATCGTTATCTCTCGTGAGAGAACCTTCCCGTCGGGCGTGCGCAAACCAATATTATAGGTGCCTGACCCCAATTCCGCCAAGGGCAGGGCGACCTGTATCCCGCCGATCCCGTCTGAAAGCCCTGCACGAAGCAAGTCGCTACGACGATGTTCGTTGCGAGCGTGGCAGAAGAACATATCGTCAATCAAAATATCGATCGAAAAACATTCTGCTTGATCAAGCGTATTGACGGCCCAACCGCGCAATTCTGTCTTGGATAGGCTCTCGATCCGGGCCTTGCAGGAATAGGCGGGCTGCGGCTTAACCGGCGCGGAGGCTATGATGGAAGGAGCAGCCTCCATGGGTGCCGCTTTGCTATGCACGGCGCTTGGCGGGATTTCAGGTGCCGCCTCAATGGCTACCGCTTCGCTCTGCGCGTCGGTTGCCGTCTCGCCCGCCGTGGGGGCCACCATCCCGCTCAACGCGGGCGTCCTATCGGACGTCAGAACAACTTCCACCAGAACTGGCATGCCCTCTTCCAGCGTCAACCCATCGGGCAGGTCGTTCGCCAATGTTCCGACAAATCCGCAATGGGCTTGGGGAAAGCCGGCGTCGACGACATCCTGTCGCTCGACATTCGCTGACACATTGGTGGCGACGGGCATCCCTTCGATCAGAATGTCGATCGTCAGTGGATCGTCAATCCCTTCCGCCTTTACCCAACCGATTACGGTGCCGCCCCTGATCTCATCAATATGTCCGATGAAAGTCCGCATTTGGGTCGCCTCGTCGGAAGGAGGGGCGCTCTGGGTCAGGATATCGTTCATACATCCACTCTGATTGTCGTCACGCAAGCAAATCACTTGCCAAACGGGAAGGAAGATTTGCATCCCCTTGATATATAAATGCGGTCAACCGTCTAGTCTGCTCTGGCCAGAATTTTGGCGCAGTGCAGCAAGATATGCAGATCATTGCGCTAAACGGTCAATGTGTCATTGGCGCGGCAGCGGCAATGACGTCCTGATTTTCCCGTAGGATGCTATAGGGCAGTCTCTTCGCATCTGCGTTGATCTTCCGGCCGGTCCGCGTTATCCTTTCGCCCTGATAACAATACGTGTCTTTTCGCTACGGAAAGAGCAAGGCCATACGGGTTGCACAGGGGAGCGTGCCGGTTGGCGTTTCGATGCCGGTGAATCGATTTGGATTGTACGGGGGAAATTAAGTGAGTCAGATCAGTGTAGCGACCGCTGTGTCCGCGCAGGATGTTGCGCGGATTAAGGAATCGGGCCTGTTTGACGAGGCATGGTATGTTCGGACCTATCCCGATGTCGCCATCCTTAACATGGACCCGGTCGAACATTATCTTTGGCTTGGCGCGCGGCTGAACCGCGATCCCTCGCCCCATTTCAGCACGAGCGGCTATTTCGAGGTCAATCCCGACGTCCGCGACGCAGGCGCGAATCCGCTGGCTCATTATGTCAAAAACGGACAGCGCGAAGGCCGCAAGATCGCGCCGCGCCGCCGCGCGGCCGACCCCGCCGCCTAGCGTCAAGGCGCGATCGATGTCATTGATGATGCGCCCTCGGTGCTGCTCTGCGCGCATGAAGTGAACCCGCAAATGTTCGGCGGCGAACGCAGTTTCATCGACATGCTCGACGCGCTCGCGCAGATGAAGCTCAACGTCTATGTCGCCGTCCCGCGCGAAGGCAATCCCGACTATATCGATCTGCTGCGGCAGAAAAGCTGCGGCCTCTATTCCTTCCCCTATTTCCAATGGACGAAGAATCGCGGCCCCGACGAAACCTCGATCGAGGATTTCATCCACATCATCGAGCAGCGCAACATCGCCCTCGTTTATTGCAACACCATCGTCCTGGTCGACCCGCTGATTGCCGCGCGCCGCGCCGGCCGCTTGACCGCCATCCATGCGCGCGAACTGATCGACCATGACGAGCATCTGTGCGACCGCATGGGCATGGATGCGGCCGGGATCATCAAGCGCATCCTGCACCAGACCGACTATGTTATCGCCAATTCCGCCGCGACGCAAAAGCTGTTCGCGCATAGCCGCCGCAGCTTCCATGTCCCCAACGTCGCCAAGGTCGATTCGCTCGACATGCCCAATGTCGTGGGCGAACATGTGGTGTTCGGCATCGTCAGCTCGAACATTCCCAAAAAGGGCATCGCCGATTTCGTGGAGGTCGCGCGCCGGGCGGAGGAATTGGTGCCCAACGCCCGCTTCCGCGTCATCGGCCCGGAAAATGCCTATGTCGAAGAATTGAAAGAAGCCGGACTGCCCGGCAATCTGGAATTTGCGGGCTATGCCGACAGCCCGGCCGAGGCGATGGCGCAGCTCAACGTCGTGATGGCGCTGTCCCACTTCGCGGAATCCTTCGGCCGCACCGTGGCCGAGGCGCAGGCCGCGCGCCGTCCGGTGATCGGCTATCGCTGGGGCGCGGTGCCCGAACTGATCGATGATGGCCAGACCGGCTTCCTGGTCGGTTACAAGGATGTCGAGGCGGTGGTCGCGCGCGTCAATACGCTGTGCAAGGATCCTGGCCTGATCGCGACCATGGGCACTGCCGGGCGTGAAAAGATCATCCGCCAATTCTCGCCCGTCGTGCTGCGCAACAATCTGCGCCACGCCCTCTCGGCTATTCTTGCGGAAGACGTCCCATTACGGGACGATGAGACCCGCCGCCTCACCATCATCGTGCCGGTTTATAACGCGCCCGAAGCGGTCGAGCGCTGCCTGACCTCGGTGCTGGCGAAAACCGATCTCACCCGTGATCGCGTGCTGATGATCAATGATGGCAGCAGCAACGAACTGGTGCAGCCGCTGCTGGATCGCTTCGCCCGCCATCCCGGCTTCCACCTGCTCGTGAACCCGCAGAATATGGGCTATACCCGCACCATCAATCGCGGCATCCGCTGGGCGGAGGGCGATGATATCCTGCTGCTCAATAGCGACACGATCGTCCATGACGGCTGGATCGACGGCATGCGCAAGGTCGCCTTCGGCACGCCCAAGGCGGGCACGGTGACGGCGATGGGCGACAATTCGGGCAGCTTCTCCTTCCCGGTCGCCAATATCGTCAATGCCAAGCCCGACGATATGAGCCATGACGATTGGGCCAAGCGGATCATCGCCTTCACCCAGGTCTCCGAGCCGATCGACGTGCCGACCGGCAATGGCTTTTGCCTCTATATCCGTCGTGACCTGATGGATCATATCGGCCTGTTCGACGAAGAGACGTTCCCGCGCGGCTATGGCGAGGAAAATGATTTCTGCATGCGCACGATGAAGGCCGGGTGGAAGAATTTCATCACCCCCCATGCCTATGTCTTCCACCAGCGCACCGCCAGCTTCGGCGGCGAAAAGGATGGCCTCATCAAGACGGCGATGGAAATCGTCCACCAACGCTATCCCGACTATGCCCGCCGGGTAAAATCCGCCTTCGGGTCGGGCCGGATGAAGGCGCTGCGCGCGCTTTCGGCCAAGGCGTTCGAGGGCGCACCCGTGCCCACGCAGCCTGCGTGGCACAACGCGCCGGTCGGCGAACCGACCGATCGCCCCGGCTATCGCGCCGGACCGGAAAAGCGCTTCCTCTCGCTCAACAAGATGGTGATCGACTGGCACACGATCCGCGGGCAGGCGCCACAGCGCGACCCCGATCTCGTCTCGATCATCGTGTGCGTCTTCAACCAATATTCGCTGACCAATAAATGCCTCAACGCGCTCGCGCGCCATTGCGGCCGGGCGAAGGTCGAATTCATCATGGTCAATAATGGCAGTGATGAAGAAACGTCGGGCCTGCTCGACAGCTGGGCGGAGCGGGACGGGCGCGTCACCGTCATCTACAATTTCGACAATCTCAACTTCTCGCTCGGCAATAATATCGGATTTGCCGCCTCGCAGGGCGCGCGCGTGGTCTTCCTCAACAATGATACCGAAGTGAAGGCCGGCTGGATGGAGCCGCTGCTCGCGCCGCTGGCCGACCCGGACGTCAAGGGCACGCAACCCAAACTGCTCTACCCCGACGGTCGCCTCCAGTGCATGGGCGTGGTCTTTTCCGGCAAGACGCCGCTCGGCTACCCCATCTATGTCGATGAGGCCGCCGACTCCCCGCTGGTGACGCAAAACCGTCGCTTCCGTGCCATCACCGGCGCCTGCTTCGCGATGCGCGCCACCGACTTCGCGGCAGTCGGCGGCTTCGACCCGGTGTTCATCAACGGACAGGAAGATATCGACCTCTGCTATCGCGTCGGCCATGGTGCCAATGTGTTCGAATATGTCGCCGCGTCCACCGTCACCCATCATGAAGGCCGCACCAAGGGCCGCGGCCGCTTCATCACCCACAACCGCTACAGCTATGCCGCACGCTGGAATGATGTGTTTCCGGGCGACGATGCCGATCATTATGCGAAGGACGGGTTCATCGTCGCCGAATATCAGATCGACCGCCCGGAACTGGATGGAAAAAGCATTGCATGCTGGCGCGCGAAGATTGAGGCTAAGAGCGAACTGATCGCCGAAGCGGGTTGAAGCAGGCTAAGGGTCGATAACAGGAGAGAGCCGTCGCTGCGCTCCTGTTATCGACGCTGCCTTAATTGGCGATCATTCCTGCAAGGGACTCAGTGGTCCAGTAATTCTTCGTTGCCCGCTCTATCGCCGACTTTTTGTCCGGTTCCATCTCGACCAGTTTGTTGAGGGCACGTAGCCCTTTGTCCATGTCACCGTCTTTCAGCGCCGGATTGAAAGCGGGCACCAGCATCTTCAAATTGTGAACATAGGCCGGTTTGACTTCGGTCAATATGCTGGAAATTCGGGACCAGTCTGTATTTGCTGGTGGCAGGTCTTCCGGTGTCGGGCGGGGACAGCGCATCGCGAAACCATGCCGTTTGTTCAGTCGCTCGACAATATCGGCGTTGTTGTTTCCCACCAGCGCAGCGGCGGGGGGCGAAAGAACGGCCTTGGTCCCAACCATGCCGGATTCGTTCATCATCGCAAAAAAATCGATCAGTCGGGTACTGGGCGGTATCATCTTTCCGTCGCTATCCCGGCAGAACTGCGCGCGATAATCCTGCAACACGACCATTTGCTCGGTCGAAAGCGAACTATTCTCATTGATATGTTCGAGCCCAAGATCCTTGCCGGTCAGGCTCTTCACCACATGTTCAAAGTCCGCGACGGCGTTCCCACCGACCAGGCTATTGCGATCGAACATGCGAACAGTCACGCTGCTGATCATGGGAAAACTGTTCCAGTTATCAAGCATCCGATCTAGCGACCGAACGTAGGTATCCGGCCGGGGAAAGCGGTGACTGGATTTGATGAGTTGCTGGGCCATCGACAGATACATGCCCAACGGGTCGCGAACATAAGCAATCACGTCGATCCGCTCAATGTCGAGCGTGATGAATTGCAGAATCTCGACGACTTCTTCCGGGTCCAGCGTTAAAAAGGCTTCGGACGATATGATGATGTAATCGCTGTGATCCAACTGCGATTGCAACGTCTTGATAGCTTGGAGCGCAAAACCCCGCTGCTGTTCGGCGTTGCCGCGCGTATTTTTGCCGAGCAGCGTACCGAAACAAAAATTGCCGCTGGTCCGATGGTGTGAAGCGTAGGCCAAGCCCATTTCGCGCAAGCGGTCGCGCGCGTCGAACAGGGCCGCTTGCATCGACGAACTGCCGCACTTGCCGTCACCAATATGAACGATGAACTTCGCCAAGCACCTAATCTCCTTTATGGGGCATGAATCGCGCGGAGAAGGGTCAGGCGATATGCCATAGGTCTAGCGATTACCTTCCAGCGGACGCGGTTTGCTATCGGCGACGCGATTATTTATCAAGAAAGATGTGCGAAGAACTCGGTCAACCAAAGTCGGCCGAAGTCATCGTTCATATGGTTGAGATCGACGCTGGGATGCAGCGCATCGTCATGGGCGTCGCCAATCGCTAGCCGTTTTGATCCTTGGGCAAAGGGCATCGCCGTACCATTGCCGTTGACGATCGTCGTCGCCGGCTGGGGTAGCAGGGTGGCGCCTACGGCTGCATATTTTCTGGCATTCAATAGCGCGATGCCGCGTTCATATGGCCCGACATCCTGTGGTCCCTCGTTACGCCTTGCGCCCCGCATGGGATTGTGGCCGATATAAATAGGCTTGTCCGTAATGGTCCGCAGTTTTTGGAGCGTATTGTAGGACAGGCTGCCCTCCACGACGTCATCGACTGCACGATCAAGCACGGCGCTCGAATAATAGCGATCTTCGGCGATGAAAAAGGGTCGTGCCTCCATGCCATAGAGGAGGAAGGCGTCATAACCGTCCGTATCGATTCTCCGTTCGCCGCCCGATGTGAAGGCGATCGCATCGGCGGTGCCTTCGTCGCTCGGCACAAGACTGCTGTCCTCGACCGTCAGGCTTTTCAACCCATCGCCGCGCGCGCCGAAGAAGCAGAGATCGTACAAGACCTCCTTTGCCTTCATCATATCCATGCCGCGCTTGAGCGAGCCAATATGGCTATTGCCGATGACCGCTATTTTCATCCCTTTTTGGCGTCGCCGAATGCGCCCAGCAATTCCTCTTCGCATACTTCATCCAGTTTTTTGGAGGGAGCAGATGCCTTGCGCGTCTGCGCTGTAAAATAATCGCCGAATGTGCGGACCAACCCCTGGAAGAAATGGTCCATCACGAAATCGACGCCGCGTTTATTTACGCCGCGCATGTTCGGTTCGAAGAAGGTGCCCTTGAAGACGGCGCTATTGATGATTTCGTAGGACGGGAAGTAATCGACCATCTTGTGATGCATGGCGATTTGCCCGGCCACGGCGCGCAGCACCGATTTTGAATACATCGTCGCCACCAGCACATGCTGCGGCGATTTGGTAGCCGTCAATGGCACCGGCGAGACCGTCAGGATGAACTGCAGTTTTGGATTGGCGGCGCGCATCATGCGGATCGAGTCCATCAGCGCCGATCGCACATCCTCAAAGGCCTGATTGCGGAACTGATGCTTCTCGGCGTCGAATTCCCCTGCGACCGTGCCGGGGCACATGGGATATTCATATCCATGCTCTTGGTTGAACCAACTTTCGGTCAGTCCCAACGTGAAGACGAAGAAGTGCGAGTCCGTGATGCAGGTGCGAAAGGCCTTGATCGTCTCTTCGCGCGACAGCAGCATCTCTTCCAGGCTGGCAAAACCATTGGGCTCGATCGCCGGGCGGAAGGGGTCGTAGAAACGCCCGTTCTTCTCCCAATATTCCTCCGGCGGGCTGCTATGCCCCAATGCCCAACTGGTCCATTGCCGCAATAGGGACGTGGTATAGATATTGGCCGTGCGCGCCGAAAAAATGTTATAATTGAACAGCTTTGCGCTTTCCTCCCTCATCCCGACGGGTGGCGTTTCAGCGATCATCCAATTGAATTTGCGATTTTTCAGGGCGTTGCCGATATGCTGCGCAAAGCAGGAGCCAAAGGTCGCCACCGGGGCGCGCGGCGGAATGCGAAATTTGGGTGACCATAATTCGTCAATGTCGAACATCGATCGTTCAGCGATGGCGGGCCGCCAAAAGGCTTTCTTGGGCAGATCTTCATAAGGATTGGTCGAACCGACGCCGTCCGCTGTCTGTGCTTTCTTTGCCATCGCCGGTTCACCTACCTTATCGTGTGCTGCAACAGGAAAAAGAAACGAAGATCACCAACACTGTTTGTTGCACTGCACAGGAGCATATCGGATCGCCTTGGGAATGAAAAGGCGGTTCATCACAGGTGCAACATGATGGCGTTAAGACGTTTCATGGATCGCGCTTGCACATGGCACGTTATGATATTCGCGTGTGCAACATAGGGAAGGATGATGATAGGATGGCGCATCGGATGACAATCTTGCGCTGGTCGCTGCTCGCGGCAGGCTTCGGCACCGCGATGGGCGTATCCGCCGAACCCCAACGCCGTCTGTCGGTCGATTTCGACCAGGGCCAGCATATGAAGGCCAAGGGTTCTAACGCCATCGTCGATCCGCGCAGCAAGCTGACCTTCAACGCCACCACCGACAAGGGTACCAAGGCTGCGGACCGGCCGCAGGTCGTGTCCAAGGGGTGCTTCACCCCTCCCAGTTGCCTGCGCATCTCGATGGACCCCAGCGCCCAGGGCGCGGCCAAGAACAAGATCATGTACAGCTTCTGGTCGCATTACAAACCGCTACCCGGCGGCGAACAGGGGCGGATGCAGATTGGCGACAAGGGGACCACGCGGATCAGCTTCGCGATGAAGCTGGACCAGCGCTATGACACGCCGCCGCACCAGATGATCCATTTCCAGGTCTTTCAGCCCAAGATGGCTGGCCGTCCGTCCAAGGTGAAGAATGCCAATCCGGGCGGTCCCATCTTGTCGCTACGCACCGTCCCGCTATCGCGCCGCAAGGACAAGTCGCCCGACGTGCAGGAATTCATCATCGCCGTGCGCAATCCGCAGGCCGAAAACCTCTATTATTTCGACCAGCGCGACAAGGGCGTCCTCTACCGCGGCAAGGTGCGCAAGGGCGAATGGAACCGCTTTTCCTTCGTGCTGCAATCCGCCGACCAGCGCGGCGCCATGCAGGGCCGCATAGGCTTTTGGCAGGACGGGCAAAAGCAGTTCGACCGCCCGGTGCAATGGGGCTTCAACCCCGCCACCTATGCCGTCAGCCCGAAACTGGGCGTCGAACTCGGCAGCTACCGCTCAGCCGATGCCAAGGGGCACCAGACCGTCTATTTCGACGATGTGACCATCGACCGCTAACCGGGCAGGGCAGGGGATCACCAGCCCTGCCACACCTCACAAAAAAGCCCGCCGCAGCGTCAAACGCTGCGGCGGGCTTTTTTGTGGGCGCTCAAGGCACCGTCAGCGCTGGAGCCACAGCCTGAACGACATGTGGCCCCTGCACCCTATCGGATCACTCCGCGTCCTGCGTGGTGAAGTCTTCACCCTGCACGGCGCCCAGTGGATCGTCGCCGATCGCCGCTTCCGGCCCCTGGCGCAATTCGGCGGCATGTTCGGCCGCCGCCGTCTTGGGCGCGATCAGGTCGATCTGGCTGGCGGCCCGCAGCGAGGCGCGCATCGCCGCATCACGCGACGAAGCGGCAACCCGCATCCGGTTCATGCCAGCACCCGTACCCGCCGGGATCAGGCGGCCGACGATGACATTTTCCTTGAGGCCAATGAGCGTGTCCTTCTTCCCCTGAACCGCCGCCTCGGTGAGGACGCGGGTGGTTTCCTGGAACGACGCAGCCGAGATGAACGAACGGGTCTGCAGCGAAGCCTTGGTGATGCCAAGCAGCACGGGCTTGCCAGCGGCGGGCAGGAAGCCCGGTGCCAGCTTGCTGTTGATCTCGTCCATTTCCTCACGGTCGACCTGTTCGCCCACCAGCAAGGTGGTGTCGCCGGACTCGATGATCTCGACCTTCTGCAGCATCTGACGAACGATCGTCTCGATATGCTTGTCGTTGATCTTCACGCCCTGCAGACGATAGACTTCCTGGATTTCGGCGACCAGATATTCTGCCAGGGGCTCGATGCCGAGCACTTCGAGAATATCATGCGGATCGGGCGAACCGCCGATCAGATTGTCGCCGCGCTTGACGAAATCGCCTTCCTGGACGTCGATCACCTTGCTCTTGGGGATCAGATATTCGACCGGCTCGCCGCCATCCTCAGGATTGATGGCGATCTTGCGCTTCGCCTTGTAATCCTTGAGGAACTGGACGCGGCCCGACACCTTGGCGATGATGGCATTGTCCTTGGGCTTGCGCGCTTCGAACAGCTCCGCCACGCGCGGCAGACCGCCCGTGATGTCGCGGGTCTTGGCCGCTTCCCGACTGACACGCGCCAGCACGTCACCGGCCGACACCGTGGCACCATCTTCGACCGACAGGGTCGCACCGACCGCCAGCATATAGCGGGCGGCTTCCCCCGAACCATCGTCCAGCAGGGTCAGGCGCGGACGCAGATCCTCCTTGGTACGCGCGGCACCACGATGCTCGGTGACGACGCGCTGGGCGATGCCCGTCGCTTCGTCGGTCTGTTCGGCCAGCGTCTTGCCGTCGATCAGGTCGACATATTTGACGATACCCGGACGCTCGGTGATCACCGGCATGGTGAAGGGATCCCACTCGGCAAAGCGATCGCCCTTCTTGATCGTGTCGCCATCGGCAAACAGGATGGTGGCACCATAAGGCAGGCGATGGGTTTCGCGTTCGCGCCCTTCGCTGTCGATGATCGCGATCTCGCCGTTGCGGGCGAGGCTCAGGCGACGGCCCTGCTTGTCGGTGATGGTCGGCATGTCACGCAGTTCGATCGTGCCGTCCGCCATCGATTCCAGGTTCGACGTTTCGTTGAAGTTCGCCGCGCCGCCGATGTGGAAGGTCCGCATCGTGAGCTGCGTACCCGGTTCGCCGATGGACTGGGCCGCAATGACGCCGACCGCTTCGCCGATATTGACCGGGGTGCCGCGGGCAAGGTCACGACCATAGCATTTGCCACAGACGCCCATCTTGCTCTCGCAGATCAGCGGGCTGCGGATCTTCACCGCCTGCGTACCGATCGCTTCGATCTGCACGATCAGCGCTTCGTCGAGCAGCGTGCCGATCGGTACGATGACCGAACCATCCTTGGTGTCGATGATGTCCTCGGCAGTGGTGCGGCCTAGGATACGTTCGCCAAGCGATGCGATGACCGAACCGCCCTGGACGATCGCCTTCATCTCCAGCGCCTTTTCGGTGCCGCAATCTTCCTCGACGATCGTGCAATCCTGGCTGACATCGACCAGACGGCGGGTCAGGTAACCTGAGTTCGCCGTCTTGAGCGCGGTGTCGGCCAGACCCTTACGGGCGCCATGGGTGGAGTTGAAATATTCAAGGACGGTCAGACCTTCCTTGAAGTTCGAGATGATCGGCGTTTCGATGATCTCGCCCGACGGCTTGGCCATCAGGCCGCGCATACCGGCCAACTGCTTCATCTGCGCCTGGCTACCACGGGCGCCGGAGTGCGCCATCATGTAGATCGAGTTGATCTGCGCCAGACGGCCCGTATTGGGGTCCTTGGGCTGGGCACGGATCTCGTCCATCATGGCGTTCGCCACCTTGTCGCCGCACTGCGACCAGGCATCGATCACCTTGTTATACTTTTCCTGCTGGGTGATCAGGCCGTCCTGATATTGCTGCTCATAGTCGGCCACCAGCGCCTTGGTCTCGGCAACCGTGCCTTCCTTCGAGTCCGGAATGACCATGTCGTCCTTGCCGAACGAAATGCCCGCCTGGAACGCATGCTTGAAGCCCAGCGCCATGATGGCGTCCGCGAACAGCACCGTGTCCTTCTGGCCGGTGTGACGATAAACCTCGTCGATCACGTCGCCCACATCCTTCTTGGTGAGCAGGCGGTTGACGACGTCGAAGGGCACTTTGTGCGCCTTGGGCAGACATTCGCCCAGCAACATGCGGCCCGGCGTCGTCTCGTAACGCTTGAGGTAGCTGTTGCCCGCCTCGTCGGTCTGCGGCACGCGGCTGATGATCTTGCTGTGCAGGGTCACGGCCTTGGCGAACAGTGCCTGATGCACTTCCTGCATGTCAGCGAGCAGCATGCCTTCGCCTGGCTCGCCTTCGCGCTCCATTGACAGATAATAGATGCCCAGCACCATGTCCTGCGACGGCACGATGATCGGCTTGCCGTTCGCGGGCGACAGGATGTTGTTGGTCGACATCATCAGCACGCGCGCTTCCAGCTGGGCCTCAAGGCTCAGCGGAACGTGAACGGCCATCTGATCGCCATCGAAGTCGGCGTTGAAGGCCGAGCAGACCAGCGGGTGAAGCTGGATAGCCTTGCCCTCGATCAGCACGGGTTCGAACGCCTGGATGCCCAGACGGTGAAGCGTGGGCGCGCGGTTCAGCATCACGGGATGCTCGCGGATCACTTCGTCCAGGATGTCCCAGACTTCCTTGCGCTCCTTCTCGACCCACTTCTTGGCCTGCTTGAGGGTCATGGACAGACCCTTGGCATCCAGACGCGCGTAGATGAACGGCTTGAACAGTTCGAGCGCCATCTTCTTAGGGAGACCGCACTGATGCAGCTTCAACTCAGGACCGGTCACGATGACCGAACGACCCGAATAGTCGACGCGCTTGCCGAGCAGGTTCTGACGGAAGCGGCCCTGCTTGCCCTTGAGCATGTCGGACAGCGACTTGAGCGGACGCTTGTTGGCACCGGTGATGACACGGCCACGACGGCCATTGTCGAACAGGGCGTCGACCGCTTCCTGCAACATGCGCTTTTCGTTGCGGACGATGATGTCCGGCGCGCGCAGCTCCATCAGCCGCTTCAAGCGGTTGTTACGGTTGATGACGCGGCGATAGAGATCGTTCAGATCCGACGTCGCGAAACGACCACCGTCCAGCGGCACCAGCGGGCGCAGCTCTGGCGGGATCACGGGAACGACGTCCAGGATCATCCATTCGGGACGGTTGCCCGATTCCAGGAAGCTCTCGACGACCTTCAGGCGCTTGATGATCTTCTTGGGCTTCAGCTCCGATTTGGTCGTCGCCAGCTCTTCGAGCAGGATCTTCTTCTCGCCCTCAAGGTCGAGATCCATTAGCATGATCTTGACCGCTTCCGCGCCGATCCCGGCCGTGAAAGCGTCCTCGCCATATTGATCCTGCGCGTCGAGCAACTCGTCTTCGTTGAGAAGCTGATATTTCTCCAGCGGGGTCAGGCCCGGCTCGGTGACGATATAGCTTTCGAAATAGAGCACGCGCTCCAGCTGCTTCAACTGCATGTCGAGCAGCAGGCCGATGCGCGACGGCAGCGATTTCAGGAACCAGATATGCGCAACCGGCGCGGCCAGTTCGATATGGCCCATGCGCTCGCGGCGCACCTTGCTCACGGTAACTTCGACACCGCACTTCTCGCAGACGATGCCCTTATACTTCATGCGCTTATACTTGCCGCACAGGCATTCATAATCCTTGATCGGACCAAAGATGCGCGCGCAGAACAGGCCATCGCGTTCGGGCTTGAACGTGCGATAGTTGATGGTTTCGGGCTTCTTGATCTCGCCGAAGGACCAGGACCGGATGCGCTCTGGCGAGGCAAGGCCGATCTGGATCTGGTCGAACGTCTCGGTCTTGGCGACCGGATTGGCGAAGTTGGTCAGTTCATTCATTTTTCAATTCCCTCCGGGGAAAAATCCTGAGCGGCTCTGCGTTGCTGGATCATCTGCCGAAGCAGTCCGATCTGTAGCAGCAGCAAAGCCGCATAGATTGCGTACCTGCTAGGCGTTCCAGTCATCCCCGTCCGCTCAACGTCAAAGACGAGAGCGATCCAGACGGCCAGAATGCCGAGCTTGATCCACATTCAGTCCTACTCCGCCGCCGCCGCGAAGCCGTCGTCCTCGTCGGCGATCGCGTCCATCGTCGCGAGTTCGACGTTGAGGCCCAGCGAGCGCATTTCCTTGACCAGCACGTTGAAGCTTTCGGGGATGCCGGCCTCGAACGTGTCGTCACCCTTGACGATCGCCTCATAGACCTTGGTGCGACCGACCACGTCATCGGACTTCACCGTCAGCATTTCCTGCAGCGTATAGGCGGCACCATAGGCCTGGAGTGCCCAGACCTCCATTTCCCCGAAGCGCTGACCACCGAACTGCGCCTTACCACCCAGCGGCTGCTGCGTGACGAGCGAGTAGGGGCCGATCGAACGGGCATGGATCTTGTCGTCGACAAGGTGATGGAGCTTCAACATGTAGATGATGCCCACCGTGACCTTACGGTCGAACTTGTCGCCGGTGCGGCCGTCATACAGGTCGCTCTGACCCGATGTGTTCAGCCCCGCCAGTTCCAGCATCGCCGACACGTCCGCTTCGCGGGCGCCGTCGAACACCGGCGTTGCCATCGGCACGCCGCGCTGGAGATGTTCGGCCAGGTCGACGATCTGCTCGGCCGTGCGGGCGTTGATCTCGTCGGCATATTGCGGACCATAAGCGGTCAGCAACCGATCCCGCACCGCGTCGGGCATGACGCCCGGCTCAGGGTTGGGATTGGCCTCGCGCCAGTCTTCCAGCGCGTGCTTGAGCTGCTGGCCGATGCCACGGGCAGCCCAGCCCAGATGCGTTTCGAAGATCTGCCCGACATTCATGCGCGACGGCACGCCCAGCGGGTTGAGCACGATGTCGACATGGGTGCCGTCTTCCAGGAACGGCATGTCCTCGACCGGCAGGATGCGCGAAATAACACCCTTGTTACCGTGGCGACCAGCCATCTTGTCGCCCGGTTGCAGCTTGCGCTTCACCGCCACGAACACCTTGACCATCTTGAGCACGCCCGGCGGCAGTTCGTCGCCACGCTGCAGCTTGTCGACGCGATCCTCGAACTTGTCGACGATCGACTTCACCGCTTCGTCATATTGCGCCTTGACGGCTTCGATACCGGCCTGACGAATGTCGTCCGCAACCGCGAACTTCCACCATTCATGCCGCTCGACTTCGCCCAGCAGGGCCTCGTCGATTTCGACGCCCTTCTTGACGCCCTTGGGCGCAGCCGTTGCCACCTGGCCCGTCAGCATTTCCTGCAGACGGTTGAAGGTCGCGCGGTTCAGAATCGCGCGTTCGTCCTCGCGATCCTTGGCGAGACGGTCGATTTCCTCCCGCTCGATCGCCATGGCGCGCTCGTCCTTGTCGATGCCGTGGCGGTTGAACACGCGCACTTCGACGACCGTGCCCGCAACGCCCGGCGGCAGACGCAGCGAGGTGTCGCGCACGTCGCTCGCCTTTTCACCGAAGATCGCGCGCAGCAGCTTTTCTTCCGGCGTCATCGGCGATTCACCCTTGGGGGTGATCTTGCCGCACAGGATGTCGCCCGGCTCCACTTCGGCGCCGATATAGACGATGCCTGCTTCGTCGAGGTTGCGCAGCGCTTCCTCGCCGACGTTCGGGATGTCGCGGGTGATGTCCTCTGGCCCCAGCTTCGTATCGCGCGCCATGACCTCAAACTCCTCGATGTGGATCGAGGTGAAGACGTCATCCTTCACGATGCGCTCGGAAATGAGGATACTATCCTCATAGTTATAGCCGTTCCAGGGCATGAACGCGACGAGCGTGTTGCGGCCCAGCGCCAGCTCGCCGAACTCGGTCGACGGGCCATCGGCGATCACGTCGCCGCCTTCGATCAGGTCGCCGACATTCACCAGTGGACGCTGGTTGATGCAGGTGTCCTGGTTCGACCGCTGGAACTTCTGCAGCGTGTAGATGTCGACGCCCGACTGGCCGGGTTCGATGTCGCCGGTCGCACGGATGACGATACGGGTCGCATCGACCTGATCGACGATGCCCGGACGCTTGGCGGCGATGGCCGCGCCCGAATCGCGCGCAACCGTGCCCTCCATGCCGGTGCCCACGAACGGGGCCTCGGCACTGACGAGCGGCACCGCCTGGCGCTGCATGTTCGATCCCATGAGTGCGCGGTTGGCGTCATCATTTTCCAGGAACGGAATGAGCGAGGCCGCAACCGACACCAACTGCTTGGGACTGACGTCCATCAGCGTAATGTGATCCTTGGGCGCCATCAGGAACTCGCCCGCTTCACGCGCCGAGATGAGGTCTTCGGCCAGCGTGTGGTCGGGGTTCAGCTCCGCGTTCGCCTGCGCGATCGTGTGCTTGGCCTCTTCCATCGCCGACAGATAGACGACGTCATCGCTCACCACGCCGTCGATGACCTTGCGGTAGGGCGTTTCGATGAAGCCGTACTTATTGACCCGGCTGAACGTCGCGAGGCTGTTGATCAGACCGATGTTCGGACCTTCGGGCGTTTCAATCGGGCAGATACGGCCATAATGGGTCGGGTGAACGTCGCGGACTTCAAAGCCTGCACGCTCGCGCGTCAGACCGCCCGGCCCAAGCGCCGACACGCGGCGCTTGTGGGTGACTTCCGACAGCGGGTTGGTCTGATCCATGAACTGCGACAGCTGCGAAGAGCCGAAGAATTCACGCACGGCTGCCACGGCGGGCTTGGCGTTGATCAGGTCGTTCGGCATCACCGTCGACACGTCCACGCTCGACATACGCTCCTTGACGGCGCGCTCCATGCGCAGCAGCCCGACGCGATACTGGTTTTCCAGCAGCTCACCGACCGAACGCACACGACGGTTGCCGAGGTTATCGATATCGTCGATTTCGCCCTTGCCGTCCTTGAGGTTCACCAGTTCCTTGACGACGGCGAGGATGTCCTCGACGCGCAGGGTGGTGACCGTGTCTTCGGCATCCAGCTCAAGACGCATGTTGAGCTTGACGCGGCCGACGGCCGACAGGTCGTAGCGTTCGGGATCGAAGAACAGGCCGGCGAACAGCGCTTCGGCGGTTTCCTTCGTCGGCGGCTCGCCGGGGCGCATGACGCGATAGATATCGCTCAGGGCCTGGTCGCGCTCTTCGGCCTTGTCGGCTTTGAGCGTATTGCGGATCCACGGACCGGTGGTGACATGGTCGATGTCGAGCAGTTCGAGACGGTCGATGCCCGCCTGATCCAGCTTTTCCAGATTTTCCGGCGAGATTTCGTCACCGGCTTCGACATAGATTTCGCCGGTCGCGTCATTGACCAGGTCATAGGCGCTGTAGCGGCCATAGACTTCCTCGGTCGGGATCAGCAACTGGGTCAGGCCGTCCTTCTCCGCCTTGTTGGCGGCGCGGGGCGAAATCTTGGTGCCCAGCGGGAAGATGACTTCGCCGGACTTGGCATCCACGATGTCAAACGACGGCTTTTGCCCACGCCATGCTTCGGGCGTATAGGGAATCTGCCAGCCGCCTTCGCCACGGACGAAGGTTACTTTGTTATAGAAATGCCCAAGGATTTCTTCGGCATTGAGGCCAAGCGCGAACAGCAGCGCCGTGACCGGCAGCTTGCGCTTGCGGTCGATACGGACGTTGACGATGTCCTTGGCGTCGAACTCGAAGTCCAGCCACGAGCCACGGTAAGGAATGACGCGCGCGGCGAACAGATATTTGCCCGACGAATGGGTCTTGCCGCGATCATGGTCGAACAGGACGCCCGGCGAACGGTGCATCTGGCTGACGATCACGCGCTCGGTGCCGTTGACGATGAAGGTGCCGTTGCCCGTCATCAGGGGCATGTCGCCCATGTAAACGTCCTGCTCCTTGATATCGAGCACGGAGCGGGTTTCGGTGTCCTGATCGACTTCGAACACGATGAGGCGAAGGGTAACGCGCATCGGCGCTGCATAGGTGATGCCGCGCTGACGGCATTCCTCGACGTCATATTTCGGGTCTTCCAGCTCATAATGGACGAAGTCCATTTCGGCGGTGCCCGCGAAATCGCGGATCGGGAAGACGCTGCGCAGCGTCTTTTCCAGGCCCGATACATAACCGATCGAGTGGTCCGAACGGAGGAACTGTTCATAGCTCTCCCGCTGCACTTCGATCAGGTTCGGCATCTGCACCACTTCGTGGATGTCGCCGAACACCTTGCGGATGCGCTTCTTCGCGCCGGTGTTACTGATCGGGGGGAGAGCTTTGGTCGCCATGCTTGGTCCTTGCCTTCATTCGTCGCGTTTTTCCGCATCGCAGCGAAAATTCAGTCGAAGCGCGATGGAGAAAGGGGTGATTCGCACCCTTTCATTCCACGCAAAAAAGTGCGGGTCGGGACTGTCCGATCCGCACTGTCAGCACCTGATGACTCGCCGTTTTCGTTCAATACTGCCCTTGGCCACGCGCTAACCGGCCCCGGTCCCCGAACGATACGGGAGACGGTCGACCCACTGCCAAGACTGGTGACAGGACGACCGGATTGCCACCCATATAGTCTGCTTGTCCGGCTTTGGGAAGGGGGTGTCAGGCAAACAGCCCACGCTCCGCCCGGATCGCCGCCACCAGCCGGTCGAGTTCGGCGCTGCTATTGAACAGGGCCGGGGTCACGCGCAGCACCGGCCCCGACGCCAGCCCCGCCTTGGCCACCACCAGCAGGCCATATTTGTTCAGGAACAGCGCCGCCGCTTTCTTCGCATCGTCCGGCCCGCCCATGCCCGGCAAACGGAATGCCGCCACCGCACCATGCCGCCCCGGCAGTTCGGGCAATAGGATCTGTACGCCCGGCACATCGCGCACCCGGTCGATCCAGTAATCGCGCAGCGCCAGCAGGTGGCGATGCTTCGCTGGTAGGCCGATCGCCTCCTGCACCGCGATCGCATAGGGCACCGTCAGCCGCGCCGCGAAATCCACAGTGCCCGTTGGAATCCGCGCGCGAATATCGTCCGCCCCATGGATGCGGTTGCCTAGCCATGGCGCTATGTCCTGCAACCGGTCCTTGCGGATATAGATGCCCCCGGTCCCCAAGGGCGCAGCCAGCCATTTGTGCAACGAAAAGCCGATGAAATCCGCACCCGTCTCTTCGACCGTGAAGGGCAGGTGGCCGACCGCCTGCGCACTGTCGAGGATCACATCGACCCCGCGCGCCTTGGCCATCGCGACGATCGCCTTGACCGGCGGCACCAGCCCGTTGCGGTTGGACAAATGTGTGAGCAGCAGCAGTTTCGCGCGCGGCGTATCCTTCAACACCCGCTCATAGGCGGCCAGGATATTCGCCTCCGTATGCGGTTCGGGCAGGTCGAAGCGGACGACCCGCGCGCCCCGGCTCTGCTCCAGATAGTCGCAGGCAAACTGCATCTCGTCATAATCGACATCGGCGTAGATCACCGCATCGCCCGCCTTGAGCCGCGCATAATTGGCGATCAAGGCGTACAACGCTTCGGTCCCGCCGCCCGCCAGCGCGATCTCCTCGACCGACGCGCCCAGCATCGTCGCCACCGCCGCACGCGACTTATCCAGTTCGACATCGCGCGGATGGCCCGGCGCGCCATTGCGCAGGAACAGCGCATGGTTGTGATTGACCCAGTGGGACCGCGCCGCATAGGCCGCCTGCACCGGCAGGGTCATCGCCCCATAATAGGCCGCATCGAACGTCCCGACATCGCGATTGACGGCATAGAGCCTCGCCAGCGCAGCCTGCGCCGCGTCGAAATCGGCCATATCGCCGCTAAAGTGAAACCGCGCTTCTTCAGGCCATTTCACATCCGTAGCGAACGCCTGTGCCCGCGCCGTTCCGCTACCCACAGCCAGCCCCATCGCGCCGCCAACCGCCATCCCGCCGCTGCCCAGAAATGTCCGCCGCGTCACCATAAACTGCCCCACATCAACATGTAACAGCATATCATAACGAACGAACTTCGCTATGCCACTATGCGTTTAGTTTGTCCGGGTCGCTATACTGTTCGCTGACTCCACCGGCGCGATCTTCACCGTCTCGAACCGCTCCTTGCGCCGCACCCCCGCCAGCGCGGCATCGGGCGATGGGGCAGGGGCAGCGGTCGGCACCCGCTGGCGCATACATTCCGCCTTGCTGCTGCGCGGTGTCTGCGCACAGTTCCACAGCGCCCGCTGCAACCCGCTCGCGCTGTTGTGGATATAGGCAAAGCTCATCGTTTCGAGCTGCCCATCGCTCAAGGGGATCTTTGTCGGGGCAGCACCCGCCCGCCACGCCATGATCCGGCATTCGGGCCGCCCCGCGCAAAATGTCCTGGCAAGCTCCGGCCATTGGTCGGGCGCGCCACCGCGCGGCAGTTCGACCAGAAAGCTCGTGCCATCCGGCCCCAGTACCGCCAGCCGCACACCCGCGATCGTCCGCCCCAACATCGCCTCGCCGATCGCCTGCTTCGGCTGGGCCGCCAGCGCACTGGCGGCAATCCCCTCGACCGGCGCAACACTTCCGTCAGGCAGCACATCCTCGCCCCCCTGATGCGCCAGCGACAATTTGGCGATCCGTCCGATCAGCGGCTCGCCGCCCGCGCTCCCCCGGCGAAAGGCCGGCGGCGTGCCCCACCATCCGCGCCAGCGGAAGAAGAGATGCGTACCGACAGCCCCGATCTTGTCGAGGCTCCCGCTCCAATAGGGCACCACCCAATTGGTATGATAATGGGTCGCATGGCCGACCGGCGCGAACACCTGTCCCGCCAGCGCCGCCCGCGCAATCGCCCGCGCCCGTTCCCACGCCGCCTGGGAAGGCGTGCGCGTCAGTGCCCCATCGCAGGAGAAGGTGAACTGGCACCCGGTCCGCCGTTCCTGCCCCTGAAACACCACGCCGCACACGGTCTTGGGAAAGGCGGGATGGCGCGCGCGGTTCAGCACCACCTGCGCCACCGCCTGCTCGCCAACGGCATCGTCGCCCGCCTCATAGAGTTCCGCCGCCGCCAGGCAATCGACCGCCCGCGCCAGATCCGTCTCGGACCCCGAAAACAGGAAAGGCCGCGCCGGTGGATTGGCAAGGCGCGAAAAAGGGATGGCGGCATTCACCGCCCGCGCCCTGTCCGCATCCAGCGCATAGACCGCCACCGGCTCGACCGGCGGCGGCGGGCTGGGCGGCCGCACCGCGCGCCCTTCGGCCTCCGCGGCAAAGCGCAACGGATTACCCGTCACGCTCTGCCGACTGTCCCAGCCAGCCACCCCCATGGGCAGGCCGACGAACATCAGCGCCCAGAAGGCCATCGCCAAGGGATGAGGCGTATCGCTCTTCTTCACGAGTGTCGTAACGACCGCTTATTCCGGCAGAAAATCGGGCACCGACAAATAGCGCTCGCCGGTATCATAGTTGAAGCCCAGCACGCGGCTACCCGCAGGCAGGTCCGGCAATTTCTGCGCGATCGCCGCCAGCGTCGCCCCCGAAGAAATGCCGACCAGCATCCCTTCCTCGCGCGCCGCGCGCCGGGCATAGTCCTTGGCATCCGCCGGATCGACCTGGATCACCCCGTCGAGCAATTGGGTATGGAGATTGGCCGGAATGAAGCCCGCACCGATGCCCTGGATCGGATGCGGACCCGGCTGGCCGCCGCTTATGACATGGGACAAAGTCGGCTCGACCGCATAGATTTTGATGCTTGGCCAGACCGTCTTCAACACCTCGGCCGTGCCGGTGATATGCCCACCAGTGCCGACCCCGGTAATCAGCGCGTCGATCGGCGTCTCGGCGAAATCGGCCAATATCTCCTGCGCCGTGGTCCGGGCATGGACTGCGATATTGGCGGGGTTCTCGAACTGCTGCGGCATCCAGCTATTGGGCGTCTGCGCCACCAGCTCCAGCGCGCGCTCGATCGCGCCCTTCATCCCCTTTTCCCGCGGGGTCAGGTCGAAACTAGCGCCATAGGCCAGCATCAGCCGCCGCCGCTCGATCGACATGCTTTCGGGCATGACAAGAACCAGCTTATAGCCCTTCACCGCCGCCACCATAGCCAGCCCCACGCCGGTATTGCCCGATGTCGGCTCGATGATCGTGCCGCCCGGCTGCAACTCGCCCGACGCTTCGGCCGCTTCGATCATGGCCAGCGCGATCCGGTCCTTGATCGACCCGCCGGGGTTGGAGCGTTCCGACTTGATCCACACTTCGCTGCCTTCGGGCGCATCGCCAAACAGCCGCGCCATGCGGATATGCGGCGTGTGACCGATGGTTTCGAGTATCGAGGTGACTTTCATGGGGCCTTCTCCTGGCTATGGTCCGCCTCCCTTATGTCGGGTGGGTCGAAGGTGCGTGCAAGGCGCAATTCGGGAAAGAGCCGCGCCCAGAACAGGGTGATGACGATAGCACCAATGCCCCCGCCAATGACAGCGACAACCGGCCCGACCAGCGCGGCGAGAAAACCGGATTCCGCTTCGCCCAGTTCGTTCGATGCCGATATGGTCAGCTGCGACAGGCTCGACACCCGGCCGCGCATCGCATCGGGGGTATGGAGCTGGACCAGCGACTGGCGCACGAACACCGACACCATGTCGGCCGCGCCCAGCACCACCAGCGCGCCAAGCCCGACCTCCATCGCAAAGCTGCGCGGCAGGAAGGCGGTGCAACCAAAGACGATGGTGGCCAGGCCGAACACCATGACGGCCGCCAGCATCTTGAGGCCGACCTCGCGCTTCATCGGCCGGATCGAAAACCACAGCGCGACCAGCCCCGCGCCGATGCCGGGCGCAGCGGCCAGATGGCCAAGACCCGTTGACCCGACCTGCAATATGTCGCGCGCATAGACCGGCAACAACGCGGTCGCGCCCGCCAGCAGCACCGCGAACAGGTCCAGCGTGATCGTCGCCAGCACCAGGCGATTGGTCCGCACATAATGCAGCCCGTCGATCATCTGGCGGATGGGGTGGCGGGTCCGGTCGCGCGCTGGCTGCGGCACCGGGCCGATCATCATCATCGCCCCGAACGCCACGGCATAGAGCAGGGCAGCCAGTGCATAGGCACCCCAGGGCGTCGCCGCATAGGCATAGCCGCCCAGCGCTGGCCCCACGATCGACCCGGCCTGCCACACCACCGCCGATATGGCGATGGCATTGGGCAGCACGGCGGGCGGCACCAGATTGGGCGCGAGCGCGCCATAGGCCGGGCCATTGAACGCGCGCGCAATCCCCACGATGACCGCGATGCCAAAGATTAGCGGCAGGCTGACCCAGCCCTCAAAAGTGGCAAAGGCCAGCAATCCCGCAGCCAACGTCAGCGCCGCCAGGGTCGTGCGCGAAATCATTCGCCGGTCATAATGATCCGCGACCCAGCCCGTCACCGGCGTCAGGAAGAAGAGCGGCAGAAACTGCGCCAGCCCGATCAACCCCAGCTGCGCTGCCGCGCCCGACGTCGTCATCGTCTCCCGCGCGATATTATAGGCCTGCCAGCCCAGCACGATCATCATGCCATATTGCGCCAACACCGCCGCACACCGCCCGACGAGATAAGCCCGGAAATTGGGAAAATGCAGCGGATGCCGGGGCAGGGAAGGGGCGGTCATGGCCAGCGCTTTAGCCCCCCTCGCAACTATTAGGCAATCGCGCGAACAGGGGAGGGGCGGAGCATTTCTTCACCGCCCGATGATCAGGCTTCGCGCCCATCCCAAGCCCACTCGCCTCCGATGATAGGCTATTTGAAAAGCCCGCCCAATATTCCCCGCATCAACTTGCCCGCTATCCCGCCGCCCGATGCCTTGCGTCGGCTTGACCCGAACACGGCCTTGCCCAGTTCGTTGGCCACCTGCCGCCCGACGGAAGACGCTGCCGACCGGGCGGCGGACTGCACCGCCTTGTCGATCGTGGAGGGCTTGGCCGCTTCGCGCGCCGCCGCCTCGCGCTGCTTCGCCTCCACCTTGGCCTGCGCGGCGGCGGCCTTGTCGGCCTCCGCCTGGGCCTTGCTGGCCAGCGCGGCGGCGGCCGCAGCCTCGCCCCGTGCCGCCAATATCTCTTCCGCCGACTCCCGATCCACCGCAGCATCATATGTGCCGTCGCACGGCGAAATCGACTGGATGATCGCGCGCTCCTTCGCGCTTACCGGGCCAAGCCGCGACCGGGGCGGGGCGATCAGCGTGCGCTGGACGATGCCGGGCGACCCATCCTCCTGCAACAACGACACCAGCGCCTCGCCGACCTTCAATTCGGTGATCGCGGTCTCCACATCCAGGTCGGGATTGATACGGAACGTCTCGGCCGCCGCGCGGATCGCGCGCTGGTCGCGCGGGGTGAAGGCGCGCAGCGCATGCTGCACCCGGTTGCCCAACTGCCCCGCCACCTCTTCCGGTATGTCGATCGGGTTCTGGGTCACGAAATAGACGCCCACGCCCTTGGACCGGATCAGTCGCACCACTTGCTCGATCTTGTCGGTCAGCGCCTTGGGCGCATCATCGAACAGCAGATGCGCCT
>NZ_JPPQ01000069.1:421414-427137 GCF_000743655.1 Sphingobium sp. ba1 | reverse complement strand
GCGAGGGGGGAGGAGAGGTCGTTGAACATCGCCGCGACAAATGGCCCGGCCGCCGCCATGACGCAAGGGCCGCCTGTGTTTTTGACAGACGCGAATTTGGCTCTACTCTCTGGCCATCATTCGGCCTCCGTTCGGCGGGCCGGTCAAACCATATGACAAGGGTTCCCGATGGCGACCTCGATTCCTGGCGTGGAGGCAGCGGGCAAGACCTGGCTCGGCCATCCGCGCGGCCTGTTCCTGCTGTTCTTCGCGGAGATGTGGGAGCGTTTTTCCTATTACGGCATGCGCGCCATCCTGATCTTCTACCTCACCAAACATTTCCTCTTCGGCGAAGATCGCGCCTATCTGCTCTACGGGGCCTATACCTCGCTGGTCTATATCACCCCGGTCATCGGCGGCTATCTGGCCGATCGTTTCCTGGGCCCGCGCAAGGCGGTGCTGGTGGGCGGCGTCTTCATCGCCATCGGCCATTTCCTGATCGCCATCACCGAAGGGCCGGGCGGGCAGGATCCCCTGTTCCTCAACGGCTTCTACCTCGCCCTTGCCAGCATCATCGTAGGCACCGGCTTCCTCAAAGCCAATATCTCGGTGCTGGTGGGCGAACTTTACCCCCGCGACGATGCCCGCCGCGATCCGGCTTTCTCCATCTTCTACATGGGCATCAATGTCGGCGGGATGATGGGGCCGATCATCTGCGGCCTGCTCGGCGAATTGTACGGCTGGAGCTGGGGCTTCGGCGCGGCGGGCGTCGGCATGCTGCTCGGCCTCGTCATGTTCGTCTGGCTCAAACCCTGGCTGCTGGGCAAAGGCGAGCCACCGGCGCCCGCCCAGTTGCGCGCGCCCGTCACGGCGGGCATTAGCCAGGAATGGATCATCTATCTCGGCGCAGCGCTCGGCGTCGTCGCCATCTGGCTGGTGATCCGCTATGCCGAATTGCTGGGCTATGCGCTGCTCGGATTTGCCGCGCTGACGGTGCTTTACATTGTCTGGCGCACGATGAAGACGCTGGGCAAGGTCGACCGCGACCGCATGTTCGCCGCACTGTTTCTGATTGCGCTCAACCCGCTCTTCTGGGGATTGTTCGAACAGACCGGCTCCTCGCTCAACATCTTCACCGACCGCAATGTCGACCGCGTCCTCTTCGGATGGGAAGTCCCGGCTTCCATGTTCCAGTCGGTCAATTCGGTCTTCATCATCCTGCTCGCGCCCTTGTTCGCCGTGCTGTGGACCATCCTCGACAAGCGCCGCCTCGAACCATCCTCGCCCGCGAAATTCGGCATCGGTCTCATCCTGTGCGGAGCGGGCTTCCTGGTGCTGGTGGCGGGCGCGGCGATGGCAGGCGAAAATCTCACGCCTGTCCTGTTCGTCTTCCTCATCTACCTCTTCCACACCATGGCCGAACTCTGCTTCTCGCCGGTCGGCCTCTCGGCGATGACGCGCCTGTCGGTGCCCAGCATGGTCGGCCTCGTCATGGGCACCTGGTTCCTCGCCATGGCGGCGGGCAATTTCATCGCAGGCCTCATCGCCCGCGCCACCGGCAGCGGCGACGCAGGCGGCGTGACCCAAGTGCTGGACGTCTACAGCCGCATCGGCTGGTTCGCGATCGTGGTTGGCGGCCTTGTCCTGCTCGTCTCGCCCTATATCAAACGCCTGATGCATCTCGACCTGATCGCTTCGGAGGATAAGCCATGAGACCAAGCGCAACACCGTTGTTGATCGCCGCCCTGCTGGCCGGGGTAGCCGGTCCCGCCGGCGCGAAGAAAGACAAGGATGCCCCGGCTGCCACCCAAGGCAGCTCGGCCGAACCCGAAAACCCTTATCCGTCCACCTACAAAGCCTATCCTGCCACCGCCACCGCCATCCGCGGCGCGACGATCTTCGACGGGGAGGGCGGGCGCATCGACAATGGCGTCATCTTCCTGTCGGACGGCAAGGTCACGGCGATCGGCGGCGCGGACACACCGATCCCCGCCGACATCGCCGTGTTCGAAGGCACCGGCAAATATGTCACCCCCGGCGTCATCGACATCCACAGCCATTTGGGCAACTATCCCTCGCCCGGCGTCGATGCCCATTCCGACGGCAATGAAGCCACCGCGCCCGTCACCGCCCATGTCTGGGCCGAACATAGCATCTGGCCACAGGATGCAGGCTTCAGCCGCGCGCTCGCCAATGGCGGCGTCACGAGCCTGCAAATTCTCCCCGGCTCGGCCAACCTGTTCGGCGGCCGCAGCGTCACGCTCAAGAACGTCCCCGCCCGCACCATGCAGGGCATGAAGTTCCCCGGCGCGCCCCATGGCCTCAAAATGGCGTGCGGCGAAAATCCCAAGCGCGTCTATGGCAGCAAGGGCCGCGAACCCTCGACCCGCATGGGCAATATGGCGGTCAACCGCGCCACCTGGATCAAGGCGCGCGACTATCAGAAGAAGCGCGCCGCCGGAAAGGACCAGCCCCGCGACCTCGGCATGGAAACGCTGGCCGATGTGCTGGAGGGCAAGATCCTCGTCCACAATCACTGCTACCGCGCCGATGAAATGGCCAATGTCATTGATATGGGCAAGGAATTCGGCTATCGCGTCACCGCCTTCCATCATGCGGTCGAAGCGTACAAGATCGCCGACCTGCTGCGCGACAATGGCATCTGCTCGGCGCTGTGGGGCGACTGGTATGGCTTCAAGATGGAAGCCTATGACGGCATCAAGGAAAATGTGCCCTTGGTCCATCGCGCCGGGGCCTGCACCATCGTCCATAGCGACGATGACAATGGCATCCAGCGCCTGAACCAGGAAGCCGCCAAGGCCCTGGGCGCGGGTCGCCGGATGGGCATAGACATACCCGACGAAATCGCCTGGACCTGGCTCGCCATCAATCCCGCACGCGCCATGGGCATCAGCGACCAGACCGGCAGCCTCAAAGTCGGCAAGATGGCCGATGTCGTCCTCTGGAATGGCAATCCGTTCAGCACCTATACCCGGCCGGACAAAGTCTGGATCGACGGCGCGCTGCTCTACGACAGCGCCAACCCCAAATTGCGCCCCGTCAGCGACTTCGAAGTCGGCCAGATCGGCGCGGGAGACGTGAAATGAGTAAGCGCACCCCCAAAATTCCGTTCGGTTCGAGCTTGTCGAGAACCGTGTCTGGGCGCAGTTCTCGACCGACGCTTCTCGACTTCGCTCGAAGCTGCTCGAACCGAACGGCGGTAGGAATTGCCGTCTTGGCGCTGCTCTCCACCCCGGCCTTCGCCCAATCCCTCGCCATCACCGGCGCAACCCTCGCCATCGGCGACGGCTCCGAACCCATCCGCAACGGCACCGTGGTCATTACCGCTGGCAAGGTGACCGCCGCAGGCGCAGGCATCGCCATCCCACCCGGCACGAAAACCATCGACGCCGCTGGAAAATGGGTCACGCCGGGCCTCGTCTCCGGCTTCTCCCGCGTCGGCCTGGTCGAAGTCCCGGCCGTCAACGAAACCAACGACGCCAGCGCCCGTTCGCCCTTCTCCGCCGCGATCGACGTCGCGCCCGCGATCAACCCGCTGGCCAACCCGGTCGCGATCAGCCGCACGGCGGGCATCACCCGCGCCGTCGTTGTCCCCTCGACCGGCACCGGCATTTTCGCCGGACAAGGCGCGGTCGTGGACCTCGGCGCAGACATGAGTCCGATCACCAAGCCGCGCGCCTTCCAATATGTTGAAATGGGCGAGGAGGGGGCCAAGGACGCCGGTGGCAGCCGCCCCGCCGCGATCCTGACCTTCAAGACGATGCTGCGCGAAGCCCAGGAGTTTGCCAAAGCCCCCGCCAGCTATGACGGCCGTTCCAAGGACGCGCTTCTGAACCGCATCGACGCCGAAGCCTTGGTCCCGGTCGTCACTGGCGCCATGCCGCTGATGGTCCATGTCGAAAGCGGACGCGACATTTTAGCTGTCTTGGCGCTCCGACAGGATTTCCCGGCACTGAAACTCATCCTTGCGGGCGCTGCCGAAGGCTGGATAGTCGCGCCGCAAATCGCCGCCGCTAAAGTGCCGGTGATCGCGGGCGGCCTCGACGATCTCCCCTCCAGCTTCGAAAAACTCGCCGCCACCCAGAGCAATGTCGGCCGCATGGTCAAGGCGGGTGTTGCCGTCTCGATGGGCCTGATGGACCGCGACGAGGGGCTGCAACTGCGCCTTGCCACCCAGCAGGCGGGCAATATGGTTGCGCTGAACAAAGTGCCCGGCGCGACCGGACTAAGCTGGGGCCAGGCGCTCCGCACCATCAGCTCTGCGCCAGCGGAAGCCATGGGCCTGGGCGATCGTATCGGGTCGCTCAAGGCCGGACGGTCAGGGGACGTCGTGCTATGGGACGGCGACCCGCTGGAAATGACGTCCGCGCCGCTCGCCGTCTGGATCGACGGCATCGCCCAGCCGCTCGACAACCGCCAGACCAAATTGCGCGACCGCTACGCAACGCCGGAGGAAGGCGTGTTGCCCAAAGCCTATGCCTGGTGAGTGCACACCCTGAACAGCAAATATTACTGTCCTACAGGCCGGGTTTTTGCCATCTTGGGGCTGGCAGTGAGGCCGCATCGTCGCGTCGCGATTTTGCAATAAAGTTACAAGGGGGTATGCGATAATTTCAAGATTTGCGGGAAATATGCGAAGTTAGGCGCGTCCAATCCTATTGGTCGGTCGCGCCCCAGACGTCGCTGGCCTTCACATAGCCGCGCTGCCCCCGCACGTCGAAACTGCACCATCCGCCCGAACAGTCGGACAGCCGCCCGACCACGCCACGCTCCGCCCGGAACAATGTCCGCGCGCCATCACTCGCCGATTGCCGCAGCGGTGCCACCTCAGCCTTGACGATGCCGGTTGCCGTGTCGCTCAGCAGGCGCACATGCATCCACCCTTGCGCGCCGTCCGGGTCTTGCACCTTGCGCCACAGTCCCAGCACCTGCACCACCTTCACCGGCAGATCGCGGCGGCGATAGACCCAGTTGGACGGGTAATCCAGGCTCGGCCCCACGCGCATCCGCGCCTCGTCCTGGGCGATCGACGCCCAATAGGGCACCGGCTTGCCCGGCGCGGCGACACTCGCCGCCGTCATAGCCAGCGCCATCGCCACACCAGCGCCCCGCATCAACAGCTTCATTCCAGACCCATTTCCCATGTCACCCATGATCGTCCCTTAGCCCGCCGCGCGCCGTCGCGACAGTCATTCCCGCATAACCGCTTGACCGACGCCGCAGGCGGGCATAGCGGCAGGGCCATGGCCAAGAAACTGCGCCCTGCCAAGCCGCGCGTCATCGTCACGCGCCGCCTGCCGCCCAATGTGGAGGCGCGCATGGCCGAACTGTTCGACGCCAGCTTCAATGTCGGCGACGCCCCGATGAGCCGCACCGAACTGGCCCGCGCCATGGCGCAGTGCGACGTGCTGGTGCCGACCATCAACGACACAATCGACGCCGCCCTGCTGAACGGCGCGCCGGAGCGATTGCAATTGATCGCCAGCTTCGGGGCAGGGGTCGATCATATCGATCTGGCCGCGGCGCAGGCGAAGCGGATCATCGTCACCAACACGCCAGGCGTCCTGACCGAAGACACCGCCGACATGACCATGGCGCTGATCCTCTCGGTTCCCCGCCGCTTGGCGGAAGGGGAAAAGCTGGTCCGGTCCGGCCAGTGGCGCGGCTGGAGCCCGTCGGGGATGCTCGGTCACCGCATCGGCGGCAAGAAGCTCGGCATTATC
>NZ_JPPQ01000069.1:388827-421404 GCF_000743655.1 Sphingobium sp. ba1 | reverse complement strand
GCCGCCGCCGAACAGGGCACGGCCTCGCGCTTATGGAAATAGCCGCCGCTCGACCGCCCCGGTTCAGGCGCGCTCGCCAGCCACACCAACGTATCGGCGGCTTGCTCAGGCGTCAGCGCCTGCTCGGCGATCGACTCCATATAGGCACGCATCGGCGCGTCGCAGTGGCTGGCGAAATTGCTCGCCACAACCCCCGGATGCATCGCATGCGCCACGATCCCGCTCCCCGCCAGCCGCCGCGCCAGTTCGCGGATGAACAGGATGTTGGCGAGCTTGGCATGGCAATAGGCGGCTCCCCCCACGAAACCCTCGGCAAAGGTCAGATCGTCCCAACGAATGCCATCGCAATGTTCATGGCCCGTGGACGATACCGCCACCACGCGCACGCTGCCGGGTTCCGATTGCGCGGCGGCCGCTATCAGATGGGGCAGCAATGTCCGCGTCAGCAGAAAGGGCGCGAGGTGATTGGACGCAAAGGTCGCCTCATGCCCCTCCTCGGTGATAACCCGTTCCGCCATCACCCCGCCTGCATTGTTGAGCAGCACGTCGATCGCCGGGGCCAGCGCAGCAATCTCCGCCGCCGCCCGCGCCGTCTCGCCCATTAGCGCCATGTCCGCCCGGATCATGGTGAAATCCGCGCCGGGCAGGGTGGACAACGCGGCTTCCGCCGCGGCGCATCGCCCGGCGTCGCGTCCGACGCCGATCACCCGCCACCCCTGTTGCAGCAACGCACCCGCCGCCGCCCTGCCGATACCCGCACTCGCGCCGGTCACGACCGCTATCTTCTGCCGATTCGTCATGCGCGCGCGACCTCCATCTTGCGGGAACCATGGCCCAGCGTCAGGAACAGCAGCGCCCCGACCAAGGTGACGCAGGCACCGATAACCAGAAACGGCGCATAGCTGCCCCATAGCCCCAGCGTATAGCTGAGCGTCAGCGACCCCAGCGCCGCACCCCCCGCAATCGATGCGCCGACCAGCCCCATCACCAAGCTGAAGACATTGAGGCCAAAGCGCCGTGACACTAGATAGGCGGCCACATCGCCCTCCGCCCCTTGCGCCAGTCCCATCATCGCCACCGACAGCGCCAGCACGATGGTCGCGTCGAAGGGCGATGCCATCAGCATCATGCCGATCGCCGGCATCGACAGGGTCAGCGCGGCAACATGGTGCGGTTGCATCCGGTCGAGCGACAGGCCACAGGCAAAGCGACCGACCATGACGCCCACCGCATAGATGGAAATCAGCCAGGTCGCGGTCTGCGACTGCGCCCCGCTGTCCATCAACATCAATTTCATTTGCGCCGACACCAATCCTTGCGGAAAATTCACCAAAATCATGCCGATGATCAACACCCAGAAGGCGGGATTGCGCACAATCACGCCATAGCCTGCCTTGGATTCGACCGGCACATCCTCGTCCGGGCGGGTGCGGATATGCGGCGGCGTCATGGCCACCGCGATCAGGCCGAACGCCATGGTTATCCCGCCCATCAACAGATAGCCGTTGCGCCATCCCTCGCTTTCGATGAACCGGCCGAGCAACGGTGCGAGGACCGCGCCGACCAGCGGCGGCCCGGTCATGACGATGGAGAAAGCCAGCCCCCGCGCCCTTTCGAACCGTTCCGCCACGATGCGGGTATAGACTGGCGAGGTGGTCAGCGTGCCGACGACGATCTGCAACACCGCAATGGCGAAGAAGGCGCGAATGCTGCCTGGCTGCATTGCAAAGGCGATATAGGCGCTTGGCCCTGCCAGTACGCCCACCGTCGACACCGCCCGCACCCCGAAGCGATCGGTCAGCCGCCCGGTGATCGGCTGCGCGATCAGCATCAACAGCCCCATGCTGCCCAGCAACGCGAATTGCGACCTTGGCCAGCCGAACTCGGCGATCAGCTTGGGCGCGAACAGGCTCATCGTATAGGCGGACAGGCCGATACCAAAGCCCAGTCCCATGGTCGCGGCAAGCAACGGTCGCCAATGCGTCCGAAATTCGCCCCAATAGGCCGATCCCATCCTCGCCTCCTATAGTCTCATGGCCTGCCGCTGTGGAAGCGGAGGCGGGGCCGCCTGGCTGCCATGTCCGCTGGCACGGCGCAAATCGCCCCGGCGCTATCGCGTAACGGGGGTACAGAATGGCATGATCCAGCCCGCCGCCATCGCGCAAGCGATCCTTCGCATCGCGCCATTGCCCGCACGGGCGAACGTGCCGCACATCCCGCATGTCCGACCGCCATCGCGCGGCGAAAGGCGCCGCCCGGAACGAACGGCCCCAGAGCAATGAGAGAGGCAAGCTACTCCATGGCCGACATCGAACTGCGCCCGCCAGCGCCGACGGAGGCCTTGCCGAGCATGGCCTATCGGTCCTGGTTCCTCTTCATCATGGTGCTGGTATCCGCTTCGGTGCAGGGCGAACGCTATCTGATGGTGGTGATGGTCGAACCGATCCGCCGCGAACTCGGCCTTTCGGACGCTGCGATCGGCATGGTCAAGGATATGATCATCGCCATCGTCTACATCCTGGCGATCATTCCGCTGGCGCGCCTCGCCGATCGCTGGTCCAAGCGTAAGATCGTCGCGATCGCCGCCACCGTCTGGAGCGCGGCGATCATCCTGTGCGGCATGGCCAAAAGCTTCTGGGTGCTGCTGATCGGCCGCGCCGGGATCGGCCTTGGCGAAGGCGGCTTCACTCCGCCGTCCCAGGCCTGGATCGCCGACCTCTTTCCCATTCGTCAGCGCGCCACCGCGCTTTCCATCTTCCTGCTCGGCGCGTCGCTCGGCACGTTTCTCGGCCCCGCCGTCGGCGGCTGGGCGGTGCAGGAATATGGCTGGCGCAACACGCTGATCTTCGCCAGCATCCCCGGCTTCATCCTGGCACCCATCGTCTGGTTCACCCTGCGCGACACCCGTGCTGGCCTCGCCGATGGCGCGCCGGTCGAAACGGGCGCGACGCCTTCCTTCCTCAAGACTGCGCGTGAACTGATGGCGATCCGGACATTGCCGCCGCTCATTCTGGCAGCCTCGCTCAATGCGCTGCTGACCATGGGCTTCATCAGCTGGGCACCGGCCTTCATGGAGCGCACGCACGGCATGCCCGCCAATGAAGCCGGGTTGCAGATGGGCGGCGCGCTCTTCTTCGGTTCGGCGATCGGCCATACGGTCGGCGGTCCCCTGGCGGACTTTCTTGGGCGTCGCGACATGCGTTGGTATGTCTGGATGCTGATGATCAGCGGCGCGCTCGCCACCGGCATCGGCTGGATGATCCTTACCGGCTCGGCCGACCGCGTGTTCCCGCTCTATGGCCTCAACATGCTGATCGGCGGCCTGTCCGCCGCGCCGTTGATGGCCGTGGTCGCGGGCCTTGTCCCGTCCCGCTCGCGCGCGACCGCCATTGCCGTGCTGATGGTGTCGATCCAGGTCATTGGCCTTGGCGGCGGCCCTGTGCTGGTTGGCTGGCTGAGCGACATGTTGCGGCCGATCTACGGCGAGGATTCGCTCGGCATGGCGATGCGCTGGGCGCTGCTGGTCGGCATTCCCAGCACCTTCCTCGCCTGGATCGCCAGCCGCTCCTGCCGCACCGATTTCGCGGCCGCGGGCGGCTGGAACGGGGCGGCCATCATCCACGCGCCGCATTGAAACAGGAGACGCACAATGCCCGCTTATATGATCTTCACCCGCGAAGGGCCGATCCACGATCAGGCGGCGATGGATGCCTATAGCGCCATGAACCGTGCCCAGGCGGGGCGCTTCGTCGCCGACTATGGGCTTAGGCCGCTCGCCGTCTACGGCGCGCTCGACACGCTGGAGGGCGAAGCACCCGATGGCATCATCATCCTGCAATTCCCCGACGCCGCCCAGGCCCGCGCCTGGTACGACAGCCCGGAATATCAGGAGGCCAAGGCCTTGCGGCAAAAGGGCGCAACCTATCGTGCCCTGCTGGTCGAGGGACTCTAGCCGATCGCCGCTCCCACCCCGCAGATGCCAAACCCAAGGAGGTATCCAGCCATGACCGACATCAAGCCCCGCATCCTGCCACTACCCCGCGCGGAATGGACGGACGACGCCCGCGAA
Organism: Sphingobium sp. ba1; assembly: GCF_000743655.1. Classification (NCBI taxonomy): domain Bacteria; kingdom Pseudomonadati; phylum Pseudomonadota; class Alphaproteobacteria; order Sphingomonadales; family Sphingobiaceae; genus Sphingobium; species Sphingobium sp. ba1. Next base: position 417,335 of record NZ_JPPQ01000069.1, on the reverse strand, counting down.
GTCTTTGCCTATTGGGGCGAGCCCAATGCGTGGGAAGAAGGCTCCAAGACCAATGTCCTGATGGTTATGGCTAACCACCCTGATCTGGGCAAAGTCTATAATATCTGGGGCAAGCATCTGTTGATGTCGAACACGCTCTCGACGCGCCATCTGGAATTGCTCATCCTGCGCGTCGCCTGGAAGGTGAAGTCCGCTTATGAATGGCATAATCATGTCGGCTATGGCCTCAACGCCGGGCTGACGCTGGACGATATCGCCGCGATCCGTGATTATCCCACAGGCGGCGATTGGAACGAAGCCGATGAGGCCGTCCTGCGATCGGTCGATGAACTGATCGCCGACGGCACGATCAGCGATGCGACATGGGCCGTGCTTGGCCGTCATTTCGACAAGAAGCAGCAGATGGATCTGGTCTTTTCGATCGGCCATTATGTCATGACCAGTTGGGCCTTGTCCGCCTTTGGCGTCGGCATCGAAGGGGGTGCGGACCCGATCGGCTTCGACCTCAAGAGCGCATCGGGCAAGATACCCGGCAAGACCTACAAGCCCGGCGAGACCGAGGATTGGACCGACAGCCGCGGCTATTGACGCGGGCACTATCGCGGCAACGATATCGGGGCGGCACGCCCTGTTGCGCATTGCCGCGCGCCTGCCCCAGCGGGCATGACCAGCGCCAGATCTTCACGAAGGACAAGACCCATGGCGACCGACATATTGCTGCCCAAGATCGGCTTTTCGATGACCGAGGCCCAGATCGCCGAATGGCTCGCCGAAGACGGCGCGCAAGTGACCGAAGGCCAGCCGCTCTATCTGCTCGAAGCCGACAAGTCGGCCAATGAAGTGGAATCGCCCGCCAGCGGTACGTTGCGCATCGTCGCCCAGCCCGGCGAAACCTATGAAGTCGGCACCATATTGGGCACGATCGAATAATGACCCTGCGCGTCGGCATCGTCAGCGCCGCTTGGGGCGCCTTCGCCCATCTTCCCGCCTGGCGCGCCATTCCCGGCGTCGAGGTGACGGCCATCTGCACCTCGCGCGAGGAAACGGCGCGCGCTGCGGCCGACCGGCTGGGCCTGCCGCGCGCCTTCTGGAACGCGCAGGAGATGTGCGCCGACCCGGACATCGACATTGTCGATCTCGGCACCCGGCCCTCGGTGCGCCTGCCGATGGTGCTGGCCGCGCTGGCCCATGGCAAACATGTCTATAATGCCAGCCCCCATGCCCCCGACTGGGCAGGCGCCAAAGCGATCGACGCGGCGTGGCGCGCGGGCGGCAGCGTCGGTGTGGTCGATGCTTTCTCCCAATGGCTGCCCGCTCACCGCCAGATGAAGGCGATGCTCGACGATAGCTATGTCGGCACACCGCTCGGCGGCACCTGCCATTTCAACATCTCGCTGTTCAACAGCCCGATCAAGCAATTCCCCTATAATTGGTTCGCGCAAGGCGGGCAGGGGGTGTCGGCCGTCCGCAACAATGGCAGCCATGCGCTCTACATGCTGCGCCATCTGTTCGGCCCGATCGCCGAACTGGTCGCCGACGACAGCCAGATCCTGCGCGAATGGCGTTTCGCGGATGGCGACACCATCACGCCCGACACCACCGATTTCGCCAATGTCATTCTGCGCTTCGAAAGCGGCCTCACCATGCAGATGCAGATCAGCTGGTCCATGGCGCTGCACGATGGCTGGTTGATCGACGTCTTCGGCGACAAGGGCCGGATTGCCGTGTCGTCGCCGACCTTCCCGACCGCGCGCGACTGCACGTTGCGCGCCGGACAATTGGGCGGGGCGATGGCGGAGATCGCGATTCCCGATGCCTTCAAGGCGGCACCCGGCATCACGCTCGACTGGCAGAGCGAGCCCCAGCCAAGCTTCCCCATGGCGCTCTCGATGCAGGCCATGGTCGAAGCGATCGAGGGCCATGGCAACGCCGCCCCGGACTTTGCCGAAGCGCTGGAGGTAGAGCGTCTGCAGGAAGCCATCCGCCTGTCGAGCGAGGCACGATGTTGGGTATGGCTGGCGGACGTGACTTAACCTCTCCGTTCGTTTCGAGCGAAGTCGAGAAACGCCCGCGCCGCCTTATCGTCCGGTAAAGCGCGGCGCGCGCTTCTCCCTGAGCGCGGCAATCCCCTCGCGATGATCGGCGCTCCGCACGCTCAGCGACTCATAGGCGATCCCTGCCTCCATCACCGCGCCCGCAATTCGCTTGAGTTCGATATTGGTCAATATCTTGGTCCAGCGGATCGCATTCGGCGCGCCCGCCAGCAGCTTCGCGCAAAAGCCATCGACCGCCGCGTCCAGTGCCTCCGGCGCAACGCAGTGGTTGATCAGCCCGATCTCCGCCGCTTTTCGCGCGCCCAGCAGTTCACCGGTCAGCAGATATTCCTTGGCCTTGGCGAGGCCAATCCGCTGCGCCCACACGACCGCGCCGCCATCCCCGGCGACTAGGCCAATGCCCACATGCGGATCGCCGATCTTCGCGCCCTCCGCCGCAAAGATCACATCGCACAGCAGCGCGATCGACGCGCCCAGCCCCACCGCATGCCCGTTCATCCGGCAGACGACCGACTTTTCGATGTCCAGCATCGCAAAGACGATCCGCTTGGCCTGCCGCGCCTCATGGTCGAACAGGTGCGGGTTCGCGGCATTATGCGCCATATGGTCGATGTCGCCCCCCGCCGAAAAGGCCCGCCCCGCGCCGGTCAGCAGCACCACGTCGGAATCGGGATCGGTCCCGGCAAAGGTCAGCGCATCGGGCAATTCGTCATGCAGCACGCGATTGACCGCGTTCATCGCGTCGGGCCGGTTGAGCGTCACCACCAGCAACCGCCCGCGTCGCTCCAGCAGGATCGTCTCATAGGCGGGCAGCATCTGGGTCATCGCTCGGTCTCCTCGACGCTCCCCATATCACGCGCCGCGCCGCCGCCAACGTCGCCCCGGCGATAAGCGCAGGGCTGGCGTGGCGGCCGGCCGCATAACCGATATAGCCTGCGCCATAAGCAGAGGAGAGCGCATAGCATGACCGGATTTGACGAAATGGTCGACTGGCTCGTCGTCGGCAGCGGCGCAGGGTCGATGGCTTCGGCGCTGGTCATGCGCGACACCGGAAAATCGGTCGTCATCCTCGAAAAGACCGCCTTCGTCGGCGGCACGACGGCCAAGTCGGGCGGCGTGATGTGGATTCCAGCCAACCGTTTCATGCTGGCCGATGGCGAAAGCGACAGCGCCGAGGCAGCCATGGCCTATCTCGACGCCACGCAGGACGAGCATCCCGCCCCCGGCACCTCGTCCGCAAAGCGGCGCGCCTATGTCACGCAAGCGCCGCGCGCGATCGATTTCCTGGTCGACAAGGGCGTCGCCCTGCAACGCGGCGCGACCTTCTGGCCCGATTATTATGACGAACTGCCCGGCGGCTGCAAAACCTCACGCACGGTCGTCGCCAAGCCCTTCGACCGCAAGGAATTGGGGCCATGGCGCGACAAGCTGCGCAAGGGTTTCGCCGAATTCAACGTCACTTTGGTCGAAGGAATGGAGGCGCAGGGCCATCGCCGTACCAACAAGGCGTCGGGCAAAATGCTGCTGCGCATCATCGGCCGGACATTGCGGGACAAGCTGCTAGGACGCCAATATACCACCGCCGGCGCAGCGCTGCAGGGCCGCATGCTCAAGGCTGCCCTGGCGGCCGGCGTGGACATAAGGCTGAACGCACCCGCCCGCCAGATCATCATCGCCGATGACGCCGCGACAGGCGTCGAAACGGTGCGGGACGGCAAGCCCTGGCGGATCGGCGCGCGCTTGGGCGTCCTCATCAATGCGGGCGGCTTCTCGCAAAATCAGGCTATGCGCGATCGCTATATCCCCGGCACCAGCGTCCAATGGTCGCAGACGCCCGAAGGGGACACCGGCGACATGCACCAGGAACTGGAGCGGATCGGCGGTCATTTGGCGCAGATGGACCAGTTGGTCGGCTATCAGATGACGCCTGCGCCCGGTTGGGATCAAACCTATGTCGCACCAGGCGCGCAATCGATGACCGGCAAGCCCCACGCCATATTGGTGGACCAGAGAGGCCAGCGCTACATGAACGAGGGCGGCAGCTACGAACTTTATTGCGAAACCATGCGCAAGCGGAACGCGCTGGTCCCCGCCATCCCCAGTTGGGCGATCGTCGACCGCAACTATGTCGAATTATACGCCATCGCGGGTAAGTTCATCGACAAGAAAATCCCCGATGGCTGGATCGAAAGCGGCTATCTCCACACCGCCGACACGATCGCTGACCTTGCCACCAGCATCAAGGTCGATCCCGCTACATTGACCGCCACCGTCGCCCGCTGGAACGGCTTTGTCGCCAAGGGCGTGGACGAGGATTTTCAGCGCGGTGCCCGCGCCTATGATAATTGCGGCTTCGTCGGCGATCCCTTTTCCGACCAAAGCGCCCTCGGCGCGATCGACAAGGGGCCGTTTTACGCTGTCCCCGTGGTGCCCGGCGATGTCAGCACCTATGGCGGCGTCGTCACCGATGCGCGTGGCCGCGTGGTCAATGCCGACGGCCAGGTGATCGCCGGGCTCTATGCCACCGGCACCACCACGGCATCGGTCATGGGCAATGTCTATGTCGGCGCGGGGGCCAGCATCGGTCCTTCCCTGGTGTTCGGCTATATCGCCGCCCGCCACGCCGTAGGGCTCGATAATCAGCCCTGATCGGTAAAGCGCGCCGGTCGGGACAGAAGATAGGGCAGGGCAGGCGAAGAAATACGCGATTCGCCGCCATCGGCATGGATCAGCGACACCCGCCCCACGCCTGGTGAGGATACCACTGCCACCACGCTGTCCACCCATTGGTGCAGCATCGCGCGCGCATGGTCCAATTCCTCCCCTTGCGTCGTCGCTGCGCCCTCGGCCTCCAGTTCGGCCTCCAATTGCAGCACCCGGTCCGTCCGCTCGCTGATGTCGCGTGTGTCCTTGGTCATAAAATCCTTCCTTTCCCGTCGAGCATGAACGCCCCCGCGCGCCGCGCAAAGGGCAGCGTGCGCATATCGGCGGGGCGAATTGGCGGTGTGTTTCAGGGCATCAACGCCGCCTTCCGGGCCTTGATCCCCGCCCGCATCGACATATCGCCCCGGCGAGTTGACCCTCGCCCCGCAACGGCCAATGCAGGGGCATCCCATTGGCCATCTGAGGACTTTATGGCAGAGCTGAGCAACGCCCCGGCGCCGACCCCGGACCAGCTGGTAGACATCTACCGGCGCATGATCCGCATCGAACGCAATGATGACGCCATCCGCAAGACCATCCGGCTTGGGCGGCTCGTCATGCCCTATTATTCCGCGCGCGGGCAGGAAGTCATCCCCGCCACGCTCTCATCGCTGATGACGGACGATGACAAGATCTGCACCATCTATCGCGGCATCCACGACATGGTGGCCAAGGACATGCCGCTGCGCCCGCTCTGGGCCGAAATCGCCGGACGTGTCGATGGCACCTGCAAGGGGAAGGGCGGGCCGATGCACCTTACCCACCCCGAAAGCGGCGTCATGGTCACGACCGGCATCGTCGGCTCCTCCATGCCGATCGCCAATGGCCTCGCCTGGGCGGCAAAGCTGGATGGGTCGCGGCGCGTGACCATCGCCTATTTCGGTGACGGCGCTTCCAACATCGGCGCTTTCCATGAATCGCTCAACCTCGCCTCGGTCTGGAAGCTGCCGGTGATCTTCGTGTGCCAGAATAACGGCTTCGCCGAACATACACGCTATGAGAACGGCACCTCGGTCGACTTCATCGCCAAGCGCGCGATCGGCTATGGAATGCCGGGCTATACGGTTGACGGCAACGACCCGCTCGCCATGTTCGCCGCCGCCCATGATGCCATCACCCGCGCGCGCGATGGCGAAGGTCCGACCCTGCTGGAATGCAAGACGTTCCGCTTCCACGGCCATGTGCTGGGCGACGACGATAAATATATGACCAAGGAAGAAAAGGCTGCCGCGATCGAAAAAGACCCGCTGCCCGCCTTCAAGGCCTGGCTGATCGAACAGGGCCATGCGACCGAAGAGACGCTGGCCACAATGCAGGCGACGATCGAAGCCGAGATCGAAGACGCACAGGAATTCGGCCTCGCCAGTCCCTTGCCCTCGGTGGACGAATTGCGTCGCGATGTCTTTGCGCAGGAGATCCCGGCATGAGCGCCAAGAAGATGAACAGCCTCCAGGCCGTGAATGCAGCCCTGCACCAGGCCATGACCGAAGATGACAAGGTTATCGTACTGGGCGAGGATATCGCCGACCGCGAAGGTGGCGGCGTCACCGGCGCGACCGCAGGCCTGTCGACCAAATTCGGCGACGATCGCGTCAAATCCACGCCCATTTCCGAACAGGCCATCATCGGTGCGGCCATCGGCGCGGCGCTGGCGGGCTACAAGCCCGTCGCCGAAATCATGCTGATGAACTTCACCGCCGTCGCCATGGACATGATCTTCAACCATGCCGCCAAGCTGCGCTTCATGTCGGGTGGGCAAAGCACGGTGCCGATCACCATCCGCACGCTGACGGGTGCCGGCTGGCAGACGGCGGGCCAACATGCCGATCATCTCGAAGGCTGGTTCGCGCATACGGCGGGGATCAAGGTGGTCGCGCCGTCCAACCCGGTCGACTATGCAGGATTGCTCCTGTCCTGCATCCAAGACCCGGCCCCCTGCATCTTCATCGAATCGGCCGGATCGCTGTTCATCCCTGCCGAAGTGCCCGATGTGATAGTGCCCGTTCCGCTCGGCAAGGCGCGGATCGTGCAGGAAGGGACCGACGTCACCATCGTCTCCTGGTCCTCGCAGGTCATCCGCTGCCAGCAGGCGCTCGCCCCCTTGGCAGAGGCGGGCATTTCGGTCGAACTGATCGACCTGCGCACCGTATCGCCCTGGGACAAGGAAGCCGTGCTGGCCTCCGTCGCCAAGACGGGTCGCGCGGTGATCGCCCATGAAGCGGTACGCCATTTCGGCCCCGGCGGCGAAATCGCCTCGACCATTGCCGAAGAATTGTTCGGTCAGCTCAAAGCCCCGGTCCGCCGCCTTGGCGCGCCCTATTCGCCGGTGCCCTTCGCCAAGGTGCTGGAAGACGCCTATATCGTCTCGCCCGATCGGGTGGTCGAAACGGTGAAGGCCTTGATGGCCTGACCCAAACAGGGGGCCGATCCACAAAGGACCGGCCCCCATTCTTATACCGCCCCGTCAATCGCCCGTTGAGACACCGTCCGACAGGCCGGACGCCAGCACGATTCCATCGATATCGCGCAACATCGCCGCGAACTGGTCCAGCTCGGTCTTGGCGAAGCGGCTGAAAATCTGCTGCTCCAACTCTAGCGCCTTAGGCACCACCGCCTCATATAAAGCGCGTCCCTCGCTCGTCAGCACCAACAGATGCGATCGCTGATCGGCGGAGTTAGGCCTGCGCGTGATCAGGTCGCGCGCGATCAGGCTCTTGGCCGCGCGGCTCACCGTCACCTTGTCCATGCGCGTGCGGATGCCGATCGCCTGCTGGGTGATTCCGTCCACGCTCTCGGCCGTCACCGCAATCACCCGCCATTCGGGAATGCGGAGCCCGAACAGCGTCTGATAGGCACTCGCCACCGCGTCGCTCACCAGATTGGCGGTGAAGGACAGGCGATAGGGCAGGAAATGATCGAGCGTGAGCGTAGCGGCGGACATGGCAGATAGTAACATTTGACACCAGTTCGGCAAGGCCTATGATGGTTGCAAAGGAAACTATCGGCCGGAGAGGGCAGGGCAATGCGCGCCAGCGACAATATGATGACCGGCTTTGCCAATCATTTCGCGACGCAGGCCGTGCCAGGCGCGCTGCCGGTCGGCTGCAACTCGCCGCAGAAAGTGCCCTTTGGCCTCTATGCCGAACAGCTATCAGGAACCGCCTTCACCGCCCCTCGCGCCGAGAACCGCCGTAGCTGGCTCTACCGCCTGCGCCCGACGGCGCAGCATGGCGCCTATCGACCGTGGCAAGGGGCTGGCCAATTTCGCTCCGCGCCTTTCACCGACTTGCCACCATCCCCCAACCGCCTGCGCTGGGACCCGCTACCGATCCCGACCGATCCTACCGATTTCCTCGACGGCCTCGTCACCTATTGCGGCAATGGCGATGTCGCGGCGGGCATGGGGCAGGGCGTGCATCTCTACGCCTGCAACCGCTCGATGCAGGGTCGTGCCTTCTTCAACGCGGACGGCGAAATGCTGTTCGTGCCACAGGAAGGGGCCATCCGCCTGATCACCGAACTCGGCCGTTTCGACGTCGCCCCGCTCCAGATCGCTCTGATCCCGCGCGGCCTGCGCTTCCGCGTCGAATTGCTGGGCCCGGTCGCGCGCGGCTATGTCTGCGAAAATTACGGCGCGGCCTTCCGCTTGCCCGACCTCGGCCCAATCGGCTCGAACGGCCTCGCCAATCCGCGCGATTTCGAAACGCCCGTCGCCTGGTTCGAGGATGTCGACGCGCCGGTCGATCTCATCCAGAAATTCCAGGGTCAGCTTTGGTCCACCCGCCTGCCGCACAGTCCGTTCGATGTCGCCGCCTGGCACGGCAATCTCGCGCCCTGCCGCTATGACCTGCGCCGCTTCAACACGATCAACACGGTCAGCTACGACCATCCCGACCCCTCCATCTTCACCGTCCTGACCAGCCCCAGCGACACGCCGGGCACCGCCAATTGTGACTTCGTCATCTTCCCGCCGCGCTGGATGGTGGCGGAAGGTACGTTCCGCCCGCCCTGGTTCCACCGCAACGTCATGAGCGAATTTATGGGCCTGATAACAGGATCCTACGACGCAAAGGCAGGCGGCTTCGCCCCCGGCGGCGCATCGCTGCACAATCAGATGGCGAGCCACGGCCCCGACCGCGCCAGCTATGAAACGGGCATCACCGCCGCCTTGGCCCCGCACAAGATCGAAGCGACCATGGCCTTCATGTTCGAAAGTCGCTTTCCCTTCCGCCCCACGAATTTCGCCGCGCAAGCCCCCTTCGCCCAGCCCGACTATGACCAATGCTGGGATGGCTTCCGCAAGGCCCAGCTACCCACCGACAAGGACGCCGCATGATCGACCACACCCACGCCGCCGACCTGCAAAGCTGGGTCACCAGCGCGAACGGCCATGCCGCATTCCCGATCCAGAATCTGCCGCTCGGCATCTTCTCGCCACCTGGCGGCGGCCCGCGCGCTGGTGTCGCAATAGGAGACTATATCCTTGATATAAAAGCAATAATTGACATTCTGCCGATTGACCTGCAGGCCGCGCTGAACCAGACCCGCCTCAACAGTTTCTTCGCCCTACCAACCGTCCTCCGCCGCGAATTACGCAAAGCAATGTCCGCTTCGCTGTCCGATTTGGCGTGTCAGGCAGCAGTCGAACCCGCGCTGCACCCGATGGAAACCTGCGAACTCCACCTGCCAGCAAGCATCGGCGATTATACCGATTTCTATGTCGGCATCCATCACGCCACCCATGTCGGCCAGCTGTTCCGCCCCGACAATCCGCTGCTGCCCAACTATAAATATGTCCCCATCGGCTATCATGGTCGCGCCTCCTCGATCCGCCCCTCCGGCATCCCAGTCGTCCGCCCAGTCGGCCAGACCAAGGGACCACAGGATAGCGAACCCCGTTTCGGCCCGACCCGGCGTCTGGATTATGAGCTGGAACTGGGCCTGTGGATTGGGGAGGGCAATGAATTGGGCGAGCCCATCCCGATCGGCCAGGCGGCCGACCATATTGCGGGCTTCTGCCTGCTCAACGACTGGTCGGCACGCGATTTTCAGGCCTGGGAATATGTGCCGCTCGGCCCCTTCCTCGCCAAGAATTTCCATTCCACCATCTCGCCCTGGGTCATCACGCCCGAAGCGCTTGCCCCCTTCCGCACCGCGCAGCCGATGCGGGACGCCGCCGACCCCACGCCCTTGCCCTATCTCTGGGATGAAAAGAATCAGGCGGGCGGCGCTCTAGCGCTCGACCTTAGCGTCACCCTGTCCACCACCCGGATGCGCGATCAGGGGCTGCCGGACTTCGCGCTCAGCCACGGCCCTTCATCGAACATGTATTGGACGCCGGCGCAGATCGTTACCCATCATGCCTCGAACGGCTGCAACCTCCAGCCCGGCGACCTGCTCGGCACCGGCACCATTTCCGGTCCCGATCGCAGCGCCTGTGGCAGCCTGCTCGAAATCAGCCGCGGCGGGGCGGAACCGATCACTCTGCCATCGGGCGAACAGCGCACCTTTCTGGAGGATGGCGACGAAGTGGTCCTCACTGCAACTGCGCGACGGGAGGGCTTTGCGTCTATCGGCTTCGGCGAATGCCGCGCCCGCATCCTTCCGGCGAAAGGCGGGCTGGCATGATCCTGCACGGCTATTGGCGATCAAGCGCCGCCTACCGGGTCCGCATCGCGCTGGCGCTCAAGGGGCTGGACTATCGCCAGACGCCCTACGACCTGCGCACCGGTGCGCATCGCGCCCCGTCGTTCCGCGCGCTCAACCCGCAAGCGCTCGTTCCCGCGCTGGAGACGCCAGACGGTGTCCTCACCCAATCCGGCGCGATCATCGAATGGCTGGACGAGCAATATCCTGATCCGCCGCTGCTGCCCGTCAAGGCGTTCGACAGGGCGGTAGTGCGCAGCATGGCGGCGCTTGTCACCTGCGACATTCACCCGCTCAACAATCTGCGCGTCCTCGACCGGCTACGCGGCGATTTCGCGGCTACTCCCGATCAGATCACCGCCTGGATCGCCCATTGGATCAGCGAAGGCTTCGCCGCGCTGGAGCAACAGATTGCCCGCTACGGCGGCGACTTTGCCTTCGGCGATACGCCCGGTCTGGCCGACTGTTTCCTGCTCCCGCAACTCTATGGTGCGCATCGCTTCGGCGTCGATGTCCAGCCCTTCCCGCTGATCCGTGCGATCGGCATCCGCCTGTCGAGCCTCGCGTCCATCGCCCAGGCCCATCCCGATCAGCAGCCCGACGCCGACCGCGCTTAAAGCAGCCCTGCATCCTTATGCGCCAACCGCCGCCCGGTGATCAGCGTCTGGCCGATGAACAGGATGATCAGCAGGCCGCCCACCGCGCCGACGAAAATGTCGAAGCCCGACCATCGCCCGAACAGGCCCGGTCCATAGCCCAGCGTCATCATCATGATGGTCAGGCCGATCAGCATCAGCCGCAATTCGGTCGGCCCGGCCGACAGATAGGAGAGTTTGAACTCGCCCAGCACGCGGGCGGAAAGATAGGCGTGGATCGACAGCAGCAGATAGCCTGCCAGCGCCACCATCGCGACGTCCATCGTGACGAAGGGGCTAAGCCCTATCCCGGCCAGGATCAGCAGCGTGACCAGCCCGTCGCAGCTATGGTCGATGAAATAGCCATAGGATGGCCGCTCGATCCTCCGGAACCGCGCCAGGCTGCCATCCATCGAATCCCCGAACCACTGGACGACATAGCCAATAATGGCGAGGATCAGCCAGGCCGCACCCCAATTGCTGGCCACATAGCCGGCAAAGGTCATCACCGCGCCGATCACCCCGGCGAAGGTCAGGCGGTCGGGCGTGACCCAGCTCGGCATCCGGCTGCATAGCCAGGTCAGCAATCGTCGTTCGGCTTTTGCAAGAAAATTCTGTTGTATGCGATCAAGCGTGCCGGGGCCGCTTTGTAATGAGTCTGTCATATCGCCTTATCGGGCAACCCGGCGACAACGGCAATGCTCCTGTCACTTCGGTTCGTCGCCATCCCGACTCATGCCGTCATCCGTTCGGTGATACTGGCCGCATCAGCCTGCCAGTCGATGCCATGCGCGTTCGTCCAGCCCGCATCATAATAGGTGCAGCCATAGCGATCGCCGCTGTCGCATAGCAGCGTGACGATACTCCCCTGTTCGCCCGCCTGCGCCATGGCATCGGCGATCGCCATGCAGGCCCAGATATTGGTGCCGGTCGATCCACCGACGCGGCGGCCCAATAGGCCCGCTAATGCATGCATCGCGCCGATCGACTGCGCATCCTCCACCGCGATCATCTGGTCGATCACCGAAGGGATGAAGCTCGGCTCCACCCGCGGCCGCCCGATTCCCTCGATCCGCGCGGCACAACCTTCGGGCAGTGTCGTGACCGACGGATCGGCATGGTGGCGATGAAAGACCGAGTTGACGGGATCAGCGACGCACAGGCGGGTGGCATGCCGTTCGTAGCGAATGAAGCGGCCGATCGTCGCCGACGTGCCCCCCGTCCCGGCGCCGCAGACGATCCAGCTGGGGATGGGATATTCTTCCTGCGCCATCTGGGTGAAGATGCTCTGCGCGATATTATTATTGCCGCGCCAGTCGGTCGCGCGCTCGGCATAGGTGAACTGATCGAGATAATGACCGCCCGTCTCCCGCGCCAGTCGTTGGGCGGTGGCATAGACGGTGCGGGGATCATCGACCGCATGGATCTCGCCGCCGTGAAAGCGGATCGCATCGAGCTTGGGCGCCGCGGTAGACGCTGGCACCACGGCGATGAAGCGCAACCCCAACATCCTGGCGAAATAGGCTTCGGAAACGGCGGTCGAGCCGGATGAGGCCTCGATCACCGTCGTCTGCGGCCCGATCCATTCGTTGCACAGTGCATAGAGAAAGAGCGAGCGCGCCAGCCGATGCTTGAGGCTGCCGGTCGGGTGCGAGCTTTCATCCTTGAGGTAGAGGGTTATGCCGGGGTGGCGCGGCAAGGGCAGGCGAATGAGGTGGGTGTCGGCGGAGCGGTTATAATCCGCCTCAATCCGCCGTATCGCCTCGGCCAGCCAGTCCCGCGACACCCCACCACTCATGCGGCCAGGCCCAGCGCGCGCAGCAGCGCAGCCGAATCCGGCTCGCGGCCCCGGAAGCCGACGAAATTGTCGAGCGCAGGCCGCGATCCGCCCCGTGCCAGCACATGGTCGCGGAACAGCCCGCCCAATGCGGCGCGGTCGGCGCGCTCATCGGCAAAGGCTTCGAAGGCATCGGCGGACAGGCGTTCGGCCCACAAATAGCTGTAATAGCCCGCCGCATAACCGCCCGCGAAGATATGGCTGAAGCCATGGGCGAAGCGATGCCATTCCGGCGGATGAATGACGGCTACTTCCTGCCGGACTGCCTGCAGCACTTGCTGTGCGGAGGGACCATCAGGCTGCGCCGTCGCCAGATGCAGACGCAGATCGAACAAAGCGAACTCCACCTGCCGCAGCAAAGCGAGCGCGCCCATGAAGCGGCGCGCGGCGAGCATCCGGCCGATCATTGCCTCATCCAGCGGCGCCCCGCTCGTCTCATGCGCCGACACCCGGCGCAGCATGGCTGGCTCCCAGGCGAAATTCTCCAGAAACTGGCTCGGCAGCTCCACCGCATCCCATTCGACGCCCGATATGCCGCCAATCGAGGGCAGGTCCACCTGAGTCAGCAGATGATGCAGGCAATGGCCCATTTCGTGGAACAGCGTGACCATATCCGAATGGGTAAGATGCGCGGGCCGATCCGCGCCGCCGCTGGCGAAATTGCACACCAGATAGGCGATCGGCATTTGCTCCCGGTCGGCTTCGCGCAGGCGCGGACGGCACACGTCCATCCACGCGCCGCCCCGCTTGCCCGCCCGCGCGAACATATCGCAATAGAGCGCGGCGACCGGCGCATCCTCGCCTGCCCGGTGGAACGTGAAATAGCGCACGTCGGGATGCCAGACCGGCGCTTCGCCATCGGCGGCGCGGATCTCCAGTTCGAACAGGTCGGTGACCAAGGCGAACAGACCGTCAAGCACGCGCGCCAGCGGCAGATGCGCGCGAATTTCCGCCTCGTCAACGGCATGCACCGCGCGGCGCATATGTTCGGTCACATAGGCGACATCCCATGGTTCGATGGTCGCAATGGCGAGATGATCGCGCGCGAAGGCGGTCAGTTCGGCCAGTTCCTCCTGCGCGCGCGGCCGCGCCCGTTGCGCCAGATCGACGAGGAAGGCGTCAACCTCGGCCCCGTCGCGCGCCATCTTGGTCGAGAGCGACAATGCCACCGCATCGCTATGGCCCAACAAGCGCGCGGCATCCTGCCGTAAGGCCAGCAATTGCGCGATCCGATCGCCATTGTCGAACTGGCCCGCCTGCGGCCCTTGTTCGGAGGCGCGGGTGCCATAGGCTTCGTAGACGGTGCGGCGTAGGTCACGATCCTGCGCAAAGGCCGTGACAGCGCGCACCGATGGCGCGTGGAGATCGACCAACCAGCCGTCCAGCCCCTTCGCCTGCGCGGCGCGCGCCATCGCGTCCTGGTCGCTTTGCGGCACCCCCGCCAGGCGCGTGTCGTCGGTCAGGTGTAGCGTCCAGGCTTCGGTCGCATCCATCACCGCATTGGCGAACGCGGTCGCCAATCGCCCCTGTTCGACGCTGTTGGCGGCAAAGGCAGCGCGATCTTCCCCGTCGAGACTGACGCCCGACAATTCAAAGCCGCGCAGCGTCAGGGCAAGCGCGCGGGCTTGCGCCTCATCCAGCCCCTCGGTCGGGATCGCGGCCAGCGCATCATAAAGCGGCCGGTCCTGCCCGACCTCGGCAAAATAGCTGTGGATCAGCGGTTGGGCTTCCCCATGGGCGGCACGCAGTTCGGGGCTGTTGGTCACGCCGATCAGATGATCGACCGTGCCCCATATGCGCGATAGGGCAGCGTCGGCGCTTTCCTTGGCCAGGAAGACGGCGGCAAAGCCCGACGCCTGGGCGCATTGGGTCATGGCGGCGCGATGGGTGGCGATCGCACTTTCCACGGCGGGCAGGACATGGTCGGGATGGATGTCGCCGAATTGGGGGTGCAGGCGGCTGTCGAGCAGGGGATTGGCTTGGGTCATGCCCTTGCCCTTACACGGGACGGGGCATGACCGTAAAGCGCTCCATGGGTCAGAGGCGGGCGCTATGCCAGCGCAGATGATCCTCCATGAAGGTCGAGATGGTATAATAGCTATGATCGTAGCCGGGCTGGAGCCGCAGCGTCAGCGGGATGCCCGCCGCCGTGCAAGCCGCGTCCAACAGGTCGGGACGCAGCTGTTCGGTGAGGAAAGGATCAGCCTCTCCCTGGTCCACCAACAGGTCGGCGATCCGCGCGCCATCCTCGATCAGCGCCACCGCATCATGACGACGCCAGGCCGCGCGATCATCGCCAAGATAGCCGCCCAACGCTTTCTGGCCCCAAGGGACTTGCGAGGGTGCGACGATCGGGGCGAAGGCGGACACCGCCTTGAACCGAACGGGGAAGGTCAGTCCGATGGTCAATGCGCCATGGCCGCCCATGGAATGGCCCATGATCGACTGGCGCGCCATGTCGGCGGGGAATTGCGCCGCAACCAGCGCGGGCAGCTCTTCGGTTACATAGGACCACATATGATAATGGGTGGCGAAGGGCGGCTGCGTCGCATCGACATAGAAGCCTGCACCGAGGCCAAAATCATAGGCGCCATCGGGATCATCGGCCACAGCTTCGCCGCGCGGCGACGTATCGGGCGCGACTAAGATCAGGCCCAGTTCCGCGCAGAGGCGGCGATATTCGCCCTTTTCCGTGACATTGGCATGGGTGCAAGTCAGCCCTGACAGATACCAGACCACTGGTAGCTTCGCGCCGGGCGCATGGGGCGGGACATAGACCGAGAAGGTCATGTCGCCGCCGCAGACGGCGGAGGCATGACGATAGACGCCCTGCACCCCGCCAAAAGCGCGATTGGTCGATACCGTCTCCATGCCGGTCATTCCCTTACTCGCCGTCAGCGTAGCAATAGGCGCAAATCTTGTTGCCGGTGGGGTCGCGCATATAGGCGGCATAGGCGGTCGGCGCGAAGGCGCGGGGGCCAGGCGCTCCTTCGCAGGTGCCGCCATGGGCAAGGCCTGCTTCATGGAAGGCGCGGACCTGCGCACGGGTGGCGGCGGCAAAGCCCAGCGTACCGCCATTGGCATGGCAGGCCGGTTCGCCATTGGCCGGGGTCAGCACCAGAAATTCGGGCGTGCCCTTGCCATAGAGAAAGGCCTTGTCGCCCATCGCGCCCAGATTATCGATGCCGAGCGCGCCAAGGGCTGCGTCGTAAAAAGCCTTCGATACGGCGATGTCGTTGGCGCCAACGCAGGCGTGGGTGAAAATGGACATGGGGTTGCTCCTCGCTCAAAATATCAGAAAATGACGACGCTGCGGATGCTTGTCCCAGCATGCATCAGGTCGAAGCCCTTGTTGATCTCTTCGAGGCTCAGGACATGGGTGATCATCGGGTCGATCTCGATCTTGCCGTTCATATACCAGTCGACGATCTTGGGGACGTCGGTGCGGCCCTTGGCACCGCCAAAGGCGCTGCCCTGCCAGACGCGGCCGGTGACCAGCTGGAACGGGCGGGTGCTGATTTCCTTGCCCGCTTCCGCGACACCGATGACGGTCGATACGCCCCAGCCGCGATGGCAGGCCTCCAGCGCCTGACGCATGACCGTGGTGTTGCCGGTGCAGTCGAACGTATGGTCCGCGCCACCATCGGTCAGCGCCACCAGATGCTGGACAATATCGCCCTCAATGTCCTTGGGATTGACGAAATGGGTCATGCCAAAGCGCTTGCCCCATGCCTCCCGGTCGGGATTGATGTCGACGCCGATGATCTTGTCGGCCCCCACCATGCGCGCGCCCTGCAGCACGTTCAGGCCGATGCCGCCCAGGCCGAATACGATGACATTGTCGCCCACGCGAACCTTGGCGCTGTTCACCACCGCGCCGACGCCCGTGGTGACGCCGCAGCCGATATAGCAGCTCTTGTCGAACGGCGCGTCCTCGCGGATCTTGGCGACCGCGATCTCCGGCAGGACGGTGAAGTTGGAGAAGGTCGAGCAGCCCATATAATGGAAGATGGGCTGGCCCTTATAGGAAAAGCGGGTCGTGCCGTCGGGCATCAGCCCTTTGCCCTGCGTCGCGCGGATCGCGGTACACAGGTTTGTCTTGCCCGACAGGCAGCTTTTGCACTGGCGGCATTCAGGCGTGTAGAGCGGGATCACATGGTCGCCAGGCTTGACGCTGGTCACGCCAGCGCCGACTTCGCGCACGATGCCTGCGCCTTCATGGCCCAGTACGGACGGGAAGATACCCTCGCTGTCGAAACCATCAAGCGTATAAGCGTCGGTATGGCAGATGCCCGTCGCCATGATTTCCACCAGCACTTCGCCCGCCTTCGGCCCTTCCAGGTCGAGTTCGACGATTTCAAGCGGCTTCTTGGCTTCAAAGGCGACGGCGGCGCGGGTCTTCATATGGCACTCCTCTGCGATTGCCCGTCTTCTAGCGCCACGTAAGGGAGATGATAAAGAGGCGTATCGATAAATCTCTAGCTCGTCTTTGGCCGCTTCACCTTCTTGAGTTGGCGGATGCCGAGCCAGACGGCCAGTATGATGGCGGGGATCAAGGCAATGTCGATCCAGCCGGGCAGATGCGCGCCCTGATGCTCCAGCGCTTCCTTGAGATAGTGCCACAGCCCCAGCGTATAGTAGCTGACCGCGACCACCGACAGCCCCTCGACCGTATGTTGCAAGCGCAGTTGCAGCCCGGTGCGCCGATCCATCGACGCCAGCAGATCGCGGTTGCGGCGGGCGAGCGCGGTGTCGACGCGGGTGCGTAGCATCGCGCTGGTCCAGGCGGTGCGTTGCGACAGATCCTCCAACCGCCGGGTGAAGGCGTCGCAGGTGCGCATCGCGGGTAGCAGCCGCCGTTCAGTGAAATCATCAAGCGAGCCATAGCCCCGCACCGGCGCGACCTCCAGGGCGCGGATGCGGTCGCGGCAGATGGCGGCATAGGCCTGTGTCGCGCTCATGCGGTAGCGGGTGCGTGCGACGATCTGCGCCAGTTCGGCGGCAAGGGCGGACAGTGCCTCCAGTACCGCATCGGCGTCGGCATCCGGCTCGGCGACGCGGCTGGTGATGGCGGTCAATCGCTGTTCGAGGCCGGTGAGCAGCGGGGTTGCGGCTTGCGCTTCGGGGAGGCCGAGCAAAGCGATCTTGCGATAATTGCCAAGCTCCTGCAGCCGCTGGACCAGCTGGGCGAGTTCCGCGCCCTGCAATCCCTTGTCCTGAACGAGCAGGCGGCCAAAGCCATCGGCGTGGAGACGAAAGTCGCTCCAGATGCGCGCCTGGCCATCGGCGACATCGGAGATGATGAGGTCGTCCTGGGCAAAATGGGAGGCGATAGTCGCCTCATCGGGCGCATCGGCGATCAGAGCAATCTGGGTCGAGCGGATCACCCGGCCGGGCAGCGCGCCGATCCATAGGGCTGCCTGCGCAAAGGGGGCGAGGTCGAACAGCGGCCCGCCACCAGCAGCGAGGAAGCTGTAGGTCATGAACTCGCTATGCCGTTCCCAGGTAAAACCCAGCGCACCGATTTGGCAATTGAGGAAGCGGACGGTCGGATCGAACGGCACATCATGCGGGGCAAGCAGGCTGCGCATGATCGTCAGGCTGGCGTCGACGTCCGCGTCATCGACCAGCAGCACGAACTGCACGACGCGCGCGGGTGCCTGGAGCCGGGGCATCTTGCGGACATGCATTTCCCGCGAGAGCGAACCGCGCAGCGGGTGGCTGCGCGCGTGCAGGGCCGCAAATGGATCGCCGCTATCGTTCATGCTGCCTCACCCCCCAGTCTTGAGGGGTATTAAGTCAGACAAATGCGCGATGCGCAAGATCGGTGGGGGTCAGATTTCTTCGTATAGCTCCAGCGGCAGGCCATCGGGGTCGCTGAAGAAGGTGAAGCGCTGCCCGGTATATTCGTCCACGCGGATCGGCTCGCACGTCACATCATGCGTCGCGAGGCGAGCGACTTCTGCGTCGATGTCGCGCACCACGAAGGAGAGATGGCGCAGGCCGCAGGCTTCGGGACGGGACGGGCGGGGCGGCGGCGCGGGGAAGGAGAAGAGTTCGATCCGGGCATTGCCCGCATCGAGATCGCACTTCCAACTATCGCGCGCCTCGCGATAGACCTCATGCAGCACTGGCAGCCCCAGCACCTCGACATAGAAGCGGCGCGAGCGGGCATAGTCCGATCCGATGACCGCGATATGATGAACGCCGCGCAGCATGGTGCTTATTTCTCGATCTGGCTGACGTCGCGTACCGCGCCCTTGGCGGCGTTGGTGGTCATCGCGGCATAGGCGCGCAAGGCCGGGGAAACGGCGCGCTTGCGGCCAAAGGGCTTCCAGGCCTTGACGCCCATCTTCTCCATCTCGGCACGGCGCTCGGCCAGGACAGCGTCGTCCAGGTCAAGCTTGATGACGCGGTTGGGAATGTCGATGACGATCGGATCGCCGGTCTGAACCAGCGCGATCAGGCCGCCTTCAGCGGCTTCCGGCGAGACATGGCCGATCGACAGGCCCGACGTGCCGCCTGAAAAGCGCCCGTCGGTGATGAGCGCGCATTCCTTGCCCAGCCCCTTGGATTTCAGATAGCTGGTCGGATAGAGCATTTCCTGCATGCCGGGGCCACCCTTCGGCCCTTCATAGCGGATGACGACGACGTCGCCAGCCTTGACCTCATTGCCGAGAATGCCGACGACCGAGGCATCCTGGCTTTCATAGACGCGCGCGGTGCCGTGGAAGGTCAGGATGGAGTCATCCACGCCCGCGGTCTTAACGATGCAGCCTTCGGGCGCGAGGTTGCCATAGAGAACCGCAAGCCCGCCATCCTTCGAGAAGGGATGCTCGGCCGAGCGGATCACGCCCTTTTCGCGGTCGGTGTCGAGTTCCTCCCAACGCGCCGACTGGCTGAACGCGGTCTGGGTGGGCACGCCACCGGGGGCCGCGCGGAAGAAATTGCGGACTTCCTCGCTATTGGTGCGGCCAATGTCCCAGCGGGCGAGCGCAGCCGCCATGGTCGGGGCGTGGACGGTGGGGAGCGACGTATCGACCAGCCCGGCGCGTTCCAGTTCGCCCAATATCGCCATGATGCCACCGGCGCGGTGGACATCCTCCATATGGACGTCCTGCTTGGCGGGTGCGACCTTGCACAGGCACGGCACCCGGCGCGACAGGCGATCGATATCGGCCATCGTGAAATCGACCCCGCCCTCATGCGCGGCGGCGAGCAGATGGAGGACGGTGTTGGTCGAGCCGCCCATGGCGATGTCGAGGCTCATCGCATTTTCGAACGCGGCGAAGCTGGCGATGGTGCGGGGCAGGGCGGTTTCGTCGTCCTGCTCATAATAGCGCTTCGCGAGATCGACGATGACATGCCCCGCCTCGCGGAACAGCCGTTCGCGATCCGAATGGGTCGCCAGCGTCGAACCGTTGCCCGGCAGCGACAGCCCCAACGCTTCGGTCAGGCAGTTCATCGAATTGGCGGTGAACATGCCCGAACAACTGCCGCAAGTCGGGCAGGCGGAGCGTTCGATGGTCTGGACTTCTTCGTCGGTATAGCTTTCGTCGGCGGCCACGACCATCGCGTCGACCAGATCAAGCGCGACCTCCTTGCCGCGCATCACGACCTTGCCGGCTTCCATCGGGCCGCCGGAGACGAAGACGGCGGGGATGTTGAGGCGCATCGCGGCCATCAACATGCCGGGCGTGATCTTGTCGCAATTGGAGATGCAGACCATCGCGTCGGCGCAATGGGCGTTGACCATATATTCGACGCTGTCGGCGATCAGGTCGCGGCTGGGCAGCGAATAGAGCATCCCGCCATGGCCCATGGCGATGCCGTCATCGACCGCGATGGTGTTGAATTCCTTGGCGACGCCGCCTGCTGCCTCGATCTCGCGCGCGACCAGCTGGCCGAGGTCTTTGAGGTGGACATGGCCCGGCACGAACTGGGTGAAGCTGTTGACCACCGCGATGATCGGCTTGCCGAAATCCTCGTCCTTCATCCCCGTTGCCCGCCACAGGCCGCGCGCGCCCGCCATGTTGCGGCCGTGGGTGGTGGTGCGTGAACGATAGGCAGGCATGATGGCGGTCCTTCAGGGCTTTGAGGCGGCCCCTCTACAGCGCAGGGGCCAGCTTTGGAACAAATTATTCCTTTTGGCGGCCCTGTGCGCCATTTTCTTACGCCGCCGCGCCGCTCCCCTGGAGGAGAGCCATGCGCAGGCATTGGCAGACGATCTCGTCGCGCTGGTTGCGCAGGCGATGGGTGAAGGTGACGATGCCTGCGCCGGGCCGCGATTTGCTGGGCTTCAAGTCGGTGACTTCGGAGTCGCAGCGCAGCGTGTCGCCGATGAACACGGGCTTTGGCATCACCAGTCTGTCATAGCCAAGGTTCGCGACGAGCGTGCCGAGCGTCGTGTCGCCCACCGACAGCCCGATCATCAGCGCGAAGGTGAAGGTGCCGTTGACGAGGATCTGGCCGAACTCGCTGGCTTTGGCGAACTCGGCGTCGAGATGCAGCGGCTGCGGATTATGCGTCATCGTCGTGAACAGAAGATTGTCGGTCTCCGTCACGGTGCGGCGGATATCATGGGTGATCGTGTCGCCGATGGTCCATTGATCGTAAAAGCGCCCGGCCATGTTTTTCCCTTAACTTCGCATATTTCCCGCAGTTTTTGACATTATATGCCAAGATGGGGACTGAATATTTCAAACGGAGGGCTGGCCCGCATCATAGCCCGAAAGGCGGGCTGTAGGACAGCGGCTAAGTGGTTTTGGCGATCTTGGCCAACAACACGCCCTCGCTCACCTGACCGCCTTCGGCTGCGTTCAGTTCGGCAACGGTGCCATCGAACGGGGCGATCAGGCTATGCTCCATCTTCATGGCTTCGAGCGTCAGGAGTTTCTGGCCTTTGACTACAGCGTCACCCGCCGCGACGGCAACCGCGATGATGCGACCGGGCATGGGGGAGAGGATCGCACCGTCGGAGGCGGCGTCCGCACCAATGGTTCTGGGAGCAGTGCTGCTGAACAACCAGCTTTGCCCCGCTTCGGTGACGATGATGGTTCCATCAGGGTCGAAATCAGAGGCTAGGCCGGTAAGCACGTCATCGCTTGTAACGTCCGTGACGACGCGCGCGCCGTTCACCTCATAAAGGTCAACGGTCAGCTTTGCGGACGCATTCAATCGGAAGCCCATCAGCCCAACCTTCATGTGCCGCTCATCAACGTCCTCGTAGGTCAACCAATCACGTCGGAACCTGCGACCCGCAGTGAGGATCGTTTTAGGCGAAGGCCCGTCCACATGCGTCAACTTCTCGCCTTCACGCTCGATCAAGCCCGTATCCAGAATACAATCCCGAAAATTCGGCATGGATAAGCAAGCGAAAAGGAAGGCCTTGTTGGTTTTTAATGGACTTATGTAGCTGCGATCCATCCATCTGAGGAGGCCAGTTCGTGCTTCTTCCCGATCAGCGCCATGGCAAATGACTTTAGCTATCATCGGATCGTAGAACGTACTGACGGTGTCGCCTTCGTCCACGCCAGCTTCGACCCGCGCACCTAAATTGAAAACAAATCTTTCGATTTTCCCCGGACTAGGCAGAAAACCCGTCGCTGGATCTTCCGCGTACAGTCGCGCTTCCATGGCGTGGCCGGTGATGTTGAGCTGGTCCTGGGCCAGCGGCAGCGGTTCGCCGCTTGCCACGCGCAACTGCCATTCGACCAGATCGACGCCGGTGATCTCCTCCGTCACGGGATGTTCAACCTGGAGCCGCGTGTTCATTTCCATGAACCAGATGCGGTCAGCGCGCAGGCCTTCGCTGCCGTCGGCGATAAATTCGATCGTGCCTGCGCCGACATAGTTCACCGCTTGCGCGGCGCGGACGGCAGCGGAACAGATCGCCTCGCGGGTCGCTTCGTCCATGCCCGGTGCGGGGGCTTCCTCGATCACCTTCTGGTGGCGGCGCTGGAGCGAGCAGTCGCGTTCGAACAGGTGGACGACATTGCCATGACTGTCGCCGAAGACCTGCACCTCGATATGGCGCGGGTTGGTGACCCATTTTTCGAGCAGGACATGATCATTGCCGAAGCTGGACGCGGCTTCGCGCTGGCAGGAGGTAAGCGCGTCGGCGAAGTCGGCCGGGGCGTCGACCTTGCGCATCCCCTTGCCGCCGCCGCCTGCGACGGCCTTGATGAGGACGGGGTAGCCGATGGCGTCGGCTTGCGCCGCGAGATGGGCGGGGGACTGGTCCGCGCCGAGATAGCCGGGCGTGGTGGGAACGCCTGCATTTTGCATCAATTGCTTGGCGGCGTCCTTGAGACCCATGGCGGTGATGGAGGACGGGTTGGGGCCGACCCAAATGAGGCCCGCGTCGATGACGGCCTGCGCGAACTCGGCATTTTCGGACAGGAAGCCGTAGCCGGGGTGGATCGACTGCGCGCCGGTCTCGCGCGCGGCGGCGATGATGCGGTCGCCCATAAGGTAGGATTCGCGCACCGGGGACGGGCCGATATGGACGGCTTCGTCGGCGGAGCGGACGTGGAGGGCGTTCGCGTCGGCGTCGGAATAGACGGCCACGGTGCGGATGCCCATGGCCCGCGCGGTGCGGATGATACGGCAGGCGATTTCGCCGCGATTGGCGATGAGGAGGGATTGGATCATGATCTTGAAACCGGGTAATAATAAGCGGGAGCAAAGGGCGAAAGGTAACCATAAGGGTCTCTCACGACCTGCATCTTGCCGTCCCAGACCGCCCAATGATCATAGGTTTCAATCGATATTTTTGTGCTTTCGTCGCTCACTCTAACGATGCTTTGCAGGAGCGGTGCCTTGAAGGTAAATCTGGCCCTTTCCGTGACGCCATTCCAAGGATGCAAGCGGCGCTTATCCCAATCTCTTTCCAGAATTGGTCCCCAAAGCAGGGCATCATCTGATATTTTCAGAAGAGTGTGTCTATCTTCGCTGATCTTTATGCCCTCGCCCATCGCATAACCCCGGTTCGCGAAGGCAGCGCGAAGGTCTTTTTCACTAATACCCTCGCGTTCCCAATCCTGCTCACCGCAGACTTCTAGTGCTTTATCTAGGGAAATATCAGCGAGCATTGCCAAACATGCCGGGCCACATCCAAATTCAGCGCTTTGCGCAATCGTCTTCATATTCTCCACTCCATCACAGCGGCAACAGGCCGAAATGCGCTTCCACGTCCGCCAGCACATTCAGCGTCAGGACGAGCGCCATTCCTAGCACGTTGCGGGTCTGCTCCGCGTCTATGACGCCGTCGTTCTACCGCCGCGCGGATGATATGGCAGGCGATTTCGCCGCGGTTGGCGATGAGGAGGTATTGGATCATGGAGCTACTCCAGAAAATCCTCCCCGAGCTTGTCTCGGGGAGGGGGACCATGCGAAGCATGGTGGAGGGGTGATGGCACAATGCTGAAAGATGGGGCGCCCAAGGCACGAACAGCCACTGTGCGCAAAGCCCGGCAGTTGTGCCGCGCGATGACACTGCCGGAAGTGCTTGTCTGGCAAGGTCTTCGTGCGCGACCGAACGGTCTGAAATTTCGTCGGCAGCATCCCAGCGGGCCTTATATTCTGGATTTTTATTGCAGCGATGCACGGCTTGCGATCGAGATCGATGGCGAGGGCCATGCCGACAGATCGCAAATCGAACGGGATGTTGAACGTGACCGATGGTTTGCCGAAGCGAACATCCATACACTGCGCATTGCCGCGCGGGACGTGTTGGCCGATCTGGATGCGGTCACGCGAGAGATCGTGACTGAGGCGACGGCGCGATTGCCCCTCCACCATCCGGCTGCGCCGGACGGTCCCCCTCCCCCAGACGAGCTGGGGGAGGAATTTTAGGGGGGTGCTCACCGCCATCACATCCGGAACAGGCCGAATTGCGCCTTGTCCGGCACCGGCGCATTCAGCGCCGCAGAGAAGGCCAGTCCCAGCACATCGCGCGTTTGTGCTGGGTCGATGACGCCGTCGTCCCACAGGCGGGCGGTGGCGTAATAGGGGTTGCCTTCTTCCTCATATTTCTGGCGGACGGGGGCTTTGAAGGCTTCGGCTTCCTCCGGTGTCCATTTGCTTGCGTCGCGGTGGACGGTGGCCAGCACGGACGCGGCCTGTTCGCCGCCCATCACGCTGATGCGGGCATTGGGCCAGGTGAAGAGGAAGCGGGGTTGATAGGCGCGGCCGCACATGCCGTAATTGCCTGCGCCGAAACTGCCGCCGATCAGGACGGTGACCTTGGGCACCTGCGCGGTGGCGACGGCGGTGACGAGTTTGGCGCCGTGCTTGGCGATCCCCTCCGCCTCATATTTGCCGCCGACCATGAAGCCGGAGATATTCTGGAGGAACAGGAGCGGTATGCGGCGCTGGCAGGCGAGTTCGATGAAATGCGCGCCCTTTTGCGCGCTCTCGCTGAATAGCACGCCGTTATTGGCGAGGATCGCGACGGGCATGCCCCAGATATGGGCGAAGCCGCAGACGAGCGTGGTGCCGTAGAGCGCCTTGAACTCGTGAAACTCACTGCCGTCCACGATGCGCGCGATGATTTCGCGCACGTCATAGGGGGCGCGAACATCGTCGGGGATGATGCCGTAAAGATCGCTGGCATCATATTTGGGCGGGCGCGGTTCGCGCAGGTTGAGGTCCGGCTGGCGATCGGGTTGCAGGGTCGAGACGATGTCGCGGACGATGGTCAGCGCATGATCGTCGCTGTCGGCGACATGATCGACCACGCCCGACTTGCGGCCATGCAGGTCGCCGCCGCCCAGATCTTCGGCGGTGATGACTTCGCCGGTCGCGGCCTGCACCAGCGGCGGACCCGCGAGGAAGATCGTCCCCTGATTGCGGACGATGATGGTTTCGTCGGACATGGCGGGGACATAGGCACCGCCCGCCGTGCAGCTGCCCATGACGCAGGCGATCTGCGGGATGCCCTGTGCCGACAGGTTTGCCTGATTATAGAAGATGCGGCCGAAATGGTCGCGATCAGGGAAGACCTCCGCCTGATTGGGCAGGTTCGCGCCGCCGCTATCGACCAGATAGATGCAGGGCAGGCGGTTTTCGAGCGCGATTTCCTGCGCGCGCAGATGCTTTTTCACGGTGACGGGGTAATAGGTGCCGCCCTTCACCGTGGCGTCGTTGCAACCGATCATGACCTGTCGGCCCGACACCCGGCCAATCCCGGCGATCAGGCCAGCGCCGGGGACTTCATCGCCATAAAGGCCATTGGCGGCAAGCTGGCCGATTTCGAGGAAGGGCGAGCCGGGATCGAGCAGGCGCTCGACGCGATCGCGCGGGAGGAGTTTGCCGCGCGCGGTGTGTTTGTCGCGTGCGCTGGCGGAGCCGCCCTGCGCGGCTTCGGCGACCTTGGCGCGCAATTTTTCGGCCAGCGCGCGGTTGTGCGCGACATTGGCGCGGAAGGCTTCGCTATCGCGCAGGACTTTGGTGTCGAGGATGGGTGCGGTCACTTTGGCCCTCTACTTTGTGTTCTGGGGCACCTGCCCCTCCACCACCCTTCGGGCGGTCTCCCTTCCCCAGCAAGCTGAGGGAGGATCATTGTGCGCCGATGACCTCGCGGCCGATCAACATCCGGCGGATTTCGTTGGTGCCGGCACCGATGTCGAGCAGCTTGGCGTCGCGCAGATAGCGTTCGACCGGCCAGTCCTTGGTATAGCCCGCGCCGCCCAAGGCCTGCACGGCTTCGAGCGCGACCTTCACCGCATTTTCCGACGCCAGCAGGATCGCACCCGCCGCGTCGAAGCGGGTTGTGCGCCCGGCGTCACAGGCCTTGGCGACCGCATAGACATAGGCGCGCGCGCTGTTGAGCGCGACATACATGTCGGCGATCTTGGCCTGCATCAACTGGAACGTGCCGATGGCTTTGCCGAACTGCTTGCGGTCGCGGACATAGGGAATGACGGTATCGAGACAGGCTTGCATGATGCCAAGCTGTATGCCCGCCAGCACCGTGCGCTCATAGTCGAGGCCCGACATCAAGATGCCGACGCCGCCATTGAGCGCCCCCATGATATTGTCTTCCGGCACTTCGCAATCGTCGAAGATCAGTTCGGCGGTGGGGCTGCCGCGCATCCCCATCTTGTCGATCTTCTGGCCGATGGAAAAGCCCTTCATCCCCTTTTCGATGAGGAAGGTGGTGAGGCCTTGGCTGCCTTCGCCGGTGCGGGCGTAGACGACCAGCGTGTCGGCATAGGTCGCGTTGGTGATCCAGAACTTGGTGCCGTTGAGGATATAGCGGTCGCCGCGCTTTTCCGCTTTCAGCGTCATCGACACGACGTCCGAACCTGCACCCGCTTCCGACATGGCGAGGCTGCCGACATGCTCGCCGGAGATAAGTTTGGGCAGATATTTCGCTTTTTGCGCGTCGGTGCCCCAGCGGCGGATCTGGTTGACGCAGAGGTTGGAGTGGGCGCCATAGGACAGGCCGATCGAAGCGGAGGCGCGCGCGACTTCCTCTTGCGCCACGACATGGTCGAGATAGCCAAGGCCAAGGCCGCCCCATTCCTCCTCGACCGTGATGCCATGCAGGCCAAGCGCACCCATTTGCGGCCACAGGTCGCGGGGGAACCAGTCCTTGGCGTCGATTTCGGCGGCCAGCGGCGCGATCTTGTCAGCGGCGAAGCGCGCCGTGCTTTCGCGGATCATGTCGGCGGTTTCGCCCAGGGCGAAATCGAAATTGCTCATTGGCCTCTCCTATTTGCCGCAAGACTAACGCAGCCAGCCACCAATTCAAAATTGAAAGAATTGGCAGGGTGTCATAGATGGCATCTATGATCGAACGTTATCAGCTCCGTTATTTCCTGGCCGTGGTCGACCATGGCAATTTTTCACGCGCGGCGGGGCATTGCAATGTGGCGCAGCCGACGCTCTCGGTCGGGATCGCCAAGCTGGAGCGGGCGCTGGGCGGGGTCTTGTTCCTGCGATCGGGGCATCGGGTCGAGCTGACGCAGGCGGGATCGCGCCTGCTGGCCCATGCGCGGCGGATCGAGGGCGAGTTCAACCTGGCGCAGCAGATGCTGGCGGGCGCGGCGCAAGGGCCGCTGACGCGGATGGGGGTGATCCGCAGCCTGCCCGGTGCGACGATCGCAGCGATCACGCGCGCGGCGCGCGGCATCGACCCTGACGCGCGGTTGGAACTGGTGGAAGGGACCGAGCGGGAATTGCTGGGCCATGTTGCGCGCGGACGGATCGACTGTGCGCTGACGTTGGTCGGGCGGGGCAGCGACCGGTTTCTGGAAGAACCGCTGCGCGAGGAGGGCTATGCGCTGGCCGTGCCGCTGGATCACCCCGCCGCCGGGCAGGCATCGGTCGCGGCCGAGACGCTGAACGAGGATGTGATGATCGTGCGCCGCCATTGCGAGGTTCTGTCGAATACGAGCCGCTTCTTCACCGAACGCGGCGTGCGGCCGCATTTCGCCTATCGGTCGGTCAATGACGAACGGGTGATGCAGATGGTGGCGGCGGGGGTGGGGATCACGCTGATGCCGATCAGCTATGCCGCGCCGGATGTCGCCCGACCGCGGCTGGCGGGGTTCGACCAGACGCGCACCATCGGGCTGCTCTATGCCACGACGTCCGAAGCGCTGGCCGCGTCACCGCCGCCGATCG
>NZ_JPPQ01000069.1:384340-388817 GCF_000743655.1 Sphingobium sp. ba1 | reverse complement strand
GGGCGCATATTCGCGCGTCGTCAGCACGGTCCATAGCACCGCCAGGAACAGCGCCGCCCCGCCGATATAGAAGCTGATCCGTACCGTGTCGGGCACGCCCGGCCCGACGGCGACATTGGCGACACCCATCTGGTCAAGCATCCAGGGGGTGGCCGACCCGATCACGGCGCCCGCGCCGATGAAGGCGGTTTGCAGGGCATAGCCGGCCATATGCTGATCCTTGTCCAGCATGTCGCCGACAAAGGCACGGAACGGCTCCATCGAGATGTTCAACGAAGCGTCGAGTATCCAGAGCATCATCGCCGCCGCCAGCAGACCGGGGGCATTGGGCATCCCGATCAGCGCCGCCGCCGCGAACAGCGCGCCGACAAAGAAATAGGGGCGGCGACGACCAAACCGGCACCAGGTCCGGTCGCTATAATGGCCGATGATCGGCTGAACCAACAGGCCGGTCAGGGGCGCAGCGATCCACAGCAACGCCAGATCGTCCAGGCTTTCGCCCAGCGACTGGAAGATGCGGCTCATATTGGCGTTCTGAAGGGCGAAGCCGATCTGGATGCCAAAGAAGCCGAAGCTGATATTCCACAGTCCCGCAAAACCCTGTCGGGGGCGGGTTACCTGTGTGCTGTCATTTTGCCCGTCCATCCCGCATCCGCCCCTTAACTTCGCATATTTCCCGGCAATTTCGATATTTTATTGCCCGTTTCTGATCCTATCGGAAAGTCGGACGTCGATGCAGGCTGCGGTTGGCAGCATAGAGCGCGCGCGACCTGTAGGACAGGAATTAGGATGTCAGCGCCGGCGTGGTTTGCCGCCCGCCACGAAACGGATCGCCTGACCGCCACCCGGTGCCAGCGCGATCGTCAGCCGGTCGCCCTTCCTGACCGTCTTCTTCTCGATCACGATCGCGTGGCGCGCATCGGTGCGATAATCCGCGCCCGGTCCGTCACGGTAGATTTCTGCGACATAGCTGCGCCCGGCATCCAGAAAATCGAGCGTCACCTGGCTGGCGCGGGCTTCTTCGTCGCCAACCGCACCCAGATACCAGTCATCGCCGCCCTTTTCCTTGCGCGCGATCGTGACATAGTCGCCGACTTCGCCGTTCAGGACGCGTGTGTCGGACCAGTCGGTCGGCACATCCTTGATGAACTGGAAGGGGCCGGGATATTTCGCGTAATTTTCCGGTGTATCGGCGGCCATCACCACGGGCGAATACAAGACCACATAGAGGGCGAGTTGCTTGGCGATCGTCGATTGGATCGTGCTGCCTTCAGACCCGGAGAGGCTGAGGACGCCGGGCGTGAAATCCATCGGGCCGCCGAGCATCTGGGTGAAGGCCAGATTGGCTTCATGTTCGGGCGGGTTCTTGCCGCCGACCCAGGCATTATATTCCATGCCCCGGCCACCTTCGCGCGACACCCAATTGGGGTAGGTGCGGCGCAGGCCGGTGTCCTTGACCGGTTCGTGGCTGTCGATGCTGACCTTATATTTGGCGGCGGCCTGCACCACGCGCAGATAGTGGTTCACCATCCACTGGCCCTCATGCCATTCGCGATGGTGGGTGCCATCGGCATCGACGCGCTCGATCTGCCCGGCATCGGTGACATAGCCGGTCTTGACCACCTGTTCGCCATGGTCGGCCGCCCATTTGAAGGCGCTGTCGAGTTGCGCGTCATAATGGCTGGCCGATCCGCCGGTCTCATGATGGCCGATCAGCGTGACGCCCTTCGATTTCGCATAGGCCGCCAGCGCGTCCGCGTCGAAATCCTCGGTCGGTTGGGAGAAATTCATGGCATTGCCATTGCCGAACCAGTTGCCGTCCCAGCCGACATTCCATCCCTCGACCAGCACGGCGGGGATGCCGCTGGCAGCGGCGAAGTCGATATAGCGGCGGACATTGGCGGTGGTCGCGCCATGTTTGGGACCGCGCGCCCAGCTCCATTCGCCCTTGATCATGTTCCACCACACGCCCACGAACTTGCCCGGCTTGATCCAGCCCGACACGTCGCCCAGCTTGTTAGGCTCGTTCAAGTTCAGAATCATGTGGTTCATGTAGAGGCCCGCCGCATCGTCGGCGATCGCGATGGTGCGCCAGGGCGTCGAGAAACCCGCATCACGCGAGACTTTGGCGGTGCCAGCGCCCGGCGTCAGGGCGGCGCGGAACATATTGCCCTGCACCCGCGCCAGGTTCATTGCGCTATAGTCGACCAATGCCGCTTCATGCAGCGCGACATGGGTGCCGCTGGCGAGCTTCACCGTCATGACGGTCTGCGCCGTGCCGACCGCATCGAGCGGCGTCTTGTCGTAGAGATATTCTTCGCGGTTCCATTCAAAGGCGGGCTTCCACCAGGCGGTGCCGGGCTGGGCGAAGGCGAACTGGGTCAGTTCCTCGGCGATATTGGCATGGTGCAGATTGGGCTGGTCGGGCAGGGTGTAGCGGAAGGCCACGCCATCGTCGAACAGGCGGAAGGTCACATCCATTTCGCGCTGAAGGTCGGTCTTCTCGCGGAAGGCGAGACGGATTTCGCTGTGATTGTCACGAATGGTCGACCATTCGCCCCAGGGCTGCGTCCAGCTCGTGTCGCGCCGGTCGCGCTTCGTGTCGGCCAGCGTCAGGTTGCGCTCGATCTTGGGCGCGTCGGTGAGCATGAAGCCAAGGCGGCTGTCGGCGATCAGCGGTTGGCCGTCGCGCTGCACGGCGTAGCTGGGGCGGCCCTCGCCATCCAGGCTGACGGTCAGAGTGATGCGACCATCGGGCGAGGCGGCCTTGGCGACGACATCGGCGCGTGCGGCGATCGGGGCCAGCGACAGGGCGAAAAGCGGGATGGCCAAAATGCGGAGGGTGGGCGCAGTCAGTCGCGTCATGCTATATGTCCTTGATAGTGGGCGACGAGGGCGGCGGCGGCGGGGAAGTGCCAAGCCGTGGCGCCCCCGCATGTCAGCATCGGCTGCCAGCGTTCCGCATCGTGCGGCGTCCAACTGACCGGCTGATCGCCAAGGTTGAAGATGCAGAGCAGCTGTTCGCCGCCATGGCTGCGTTCGAAGGCGAGCAGGTCGCCGGGCATCTCCCGAAAATCCACCGTGCCGGCGCGCAGGGCAGGATAGGCCTTGCGCAAGGCGAGAACCTCACGAGTCCAGTGCAGTAGGGAGGCGGCGTCTGCCTCCTGCCGGTCGACGGCGAGCGGGCGATGCACTTCCCCGATCGGCAGCCAGGGTTTGGCGTCGGAGAAACCGAGATAGGGCGCATCGGCGATCCACGGCATCGGCGTGCGGGCGCCGTCGCGGGACAGGGTGAGCGGCCAGTTGGCGATGGCTTCGGGGTCTTGCAGATCCTCGAACGCGATATCGACCTGCGACAGGCCCAATTCTTCGCCATAATAGAGGAAGATATTGCCGCGCAGGCAGGCGAGCAGCAGCATCTTCATCCGGCAATAGGCTTGCGGGTCATGATCCTTGGCCCAGCGCGATACGGCGCGGGGGGCATCGTGATTTTCAAAGGCCCAGCTTGGCCAGCCGATGCCCTGTTCCGCCGGCCATTTTTGCAGAGCGCCTTTCATCAAGTCGCTGGTCAAGGCAGGGGCATAGAGGAAGTCGAAGCCATAGGCGGTGTTGAGGCGGTAGTCGCCCTGGGTAAAGGCCTTCATCTCCCGGTCGCTGTCCGCGCCGCCGACTTCGGCGACGGTGAAGCGATCGGGATAGGCGTCGAACACGCTTCGGACTTTCTCCAGGAACAGGGGGATGTTCGGGTGGCTCTGATTATAGGTTTTGATCTGGAAATCGAACGGGCGGGTGCGCAGGCTGCCATCGTCGGGTGCAGGCGGATTGTCGCGCAGCTCTGGATCGTGCATCGAATGGTTGATCGCGTCGATGCGAAAGCCATCGACGCCCCGGTCGAGCCAGAAGCGGATGATGTCGAACACGGCCGCCTGCACGTCCGGGTGGTGCAGGTGCAATTGCGGCTGTTCGCGCAGGAAGCTGTGCATATAATATTGGCCGCGCCGCGCGTCCCAGGTCCAGGCGGGGCCACCGAAGACCGACTGCCAATTATTGGGCGGCGATCCGTCTGGCTTGGCATCGGCCCAGACATACCAGTCGGCCTTGGCATTGTCGCGGCTGGCGCGGCTTTCGACGAACCAGCCATGCTGGTCGGATGTATGCGCCCAGACCTGATCGACGATGACGCGCAGGCCAAGGGCGTGGGCACGCGCGACCAGCGCATCGAAATCGGCAAGCGTGCCGAAAATCGGATCGACATCGCAATAGTCCGACACGTCATAGCCGAAGTCGCGCATCGGGCTTTTGAAGAAGGGCGACAGCCAGATCGCATCGACGCCCAGTGACGCGACATAAGGCAGGCGGGCGGTAATGCCGTTGAGGTCGCCGATACCGTCGCCATTGGAGTCGGCGAAGCTGCGCGGATAGATTTGGTAGATGGCGGCACCGCGCCACCATGGTTCAGGCATGTCGGTCATTCAGG
>NZ_JPPQ01000069.1:301185-384330 GCF_000743655.1 Sphingobium sp. ba1 | reverse complement strand
AGGCCTATACCGCCGCCGCCACCGCCTGAAGCAACAGAGGACAGAGAGCATGACCGATCAGGTGGACGTCGTCGTCATTGGAGCCGGGCATAATGGCATGGCCGCGGCCGGCTATCTGGCGCGCGAGGGCAAGAAGGTGCTGGTCGTCGAGCGGATGGCCAAGGTCGGGGGCATGACCAGTTCGGGCTATATGATCCCCGAAGCGCCCAATCATCTGGTGACGCCCTGCGCCGTCGAACTGCTGTTCGCGCGCAAATCCGGCATAATCGAGGATTTCGAGCTGGCCAAATATGGCCTCAAAACCGTCGATCCCGACCCGACCTATGCTTATCTGCACCCCGATGGCAGCTCCATCGCGCTGTTTTACGATTACAAACGCACAACCGAGGACATAGCCCGGATCAACCGTAACGACGGCAAAGCCTATCTGAAGTTCATGGAAACGCTGAACGTCATGATGGACATTGGCTTTCCGATGATGATGGCAGAACCAGGCCGCCCGGACATGAAAAACCTGTCCAAGATGATCGGCAGCGCGGTGCGTAACGTGCGGTTGAAGGATGAACTGGTCGCCATGTCGAAGGCGACGGCCGATCAGGTCGCGTGCGAACGGTTCGAACATCCCGCGACCATCGCCCTGCTGCTGGGCATCGCGGCCGGTGCCGGGCCGGTGGATGATGATGGCAATGCGGCGGCCTATATGATCTTCGCGGTCACGCATAAATATGGCACCGGCAAGCCGATCGGCTCGCTCCAGTCCTTTTCCGACGCGCTGGCGCGCAGCATCGAAGCGTCCGGTGCGACGATCCAGCTTAACGCCCCCGTCGCCGAAATCATCGTCGATGATGGCGCGGCAAAGGGCGTGCGGCTGGAGGATGGCCGGGTGATCCGGGCGAAGATGGTCATTGCCACCTGCGACCCGCGCACCGCCATGCGCATGACTACACCGGGCGGGGTCGATCGCGCACTAATGCAGCGGATTGAACATGCGCCCTCAAACCGGTCCAACGCTGCGCCGTTCCTGGCCAATATCGCGATGTCGGGACCATTGCGCCTGAAGAAGCATCAGGATTTGCGCCATGACGACGCGGACCTGAATAAGGCGGTCGGCCTGATCGGCACGTCCGAAGAAGTACGCGAATCCTTCGCCACCGCGCGGCGCGGCGACATTCCCGATCGCCATGCGATGTCGCTCAGCCCGCTGTCGAACAGCGACCCGACGCAGGCACCGCCGGGCGGATCGCTGGCCTATGTCTATCTGCCTGCCATGGCGGTGGATGCGCGCGAGGGCTGGTCGCCCGCGCTCAAGGACAAGACCATGTCATCGGTCATCAGCCATCTGGGCGACTATTATGACGGGCTGGACACCGAAGTCGGGCGCTTCGTGGAAACCGCGCGGGAACGGGAAAAGCGGTTGAACGTCACCAATGGTTGTGTAACCCATATCGATTTCGGCGCGCTGCGTTCGGGCGTGCATCGCCCCGCCACTGGTTTTGGCGGTCCCAAGCCGCCCTTCCCCGGATTTCTGATCGGCGGCGCGGGCGCGCATCCGGGCGGCGGCGTGTCGGGCATTGCCGGCCGGATCGCGGCCAATCGCGCGCTGCGTGAACTCAAGAAAATGAAATAAGGGATGGATGCCATGACAAGTTTCGTAAATCCGGTCGGCATCCCTGCAAAGCTGGAGAATGTCACTGCCGAATGGCTGACACAGATCATGCAGGCGCGCTTTCCCGGCATCGTTGTGCAGGAGATGGAAGCAGTGTTCCTGCGCAACAGCCACACGACCAAATATCAGGTCAAGCTGACGCTCAACGATGTTGGAAAGGCGGCGGGTATCCCGGAGAATGTATGCCTGAAGGCTAATTGGGCGCAGTTCGAAAGCCAGGGCATCTGTCGGTTGGAAGCCAGGTTTTACGAAGATTTTCGCCGCCTCGTCGCCTTCCCCGCGCCCCGCTCCTTCTTCGAGGCGTGGGATCCGCGCGATAATAGCGGCCAGGGACTGGTCGTGATGGAGGATCTTTCGATCGAGGGCGGCCATTTCGGCGTCAGCACTGACCATATGGGCGTGGAGGAAGCCGCGCGCGCCGTCGCCAGCCTGGCGAAAATCCATGGTGCCTTCTGGGATAGCCCGGTACTGCACGCGGCCGACTGGCTGCCCGTGTCGATGGTGACGGCAGTCGACGCGCAGCAGCTACACATGATGTATAGTTTTGCGGAAGCAAACCATGCAATGCCTGAATATCAGGCGTTCCTGCCAAGCTGGATCAAGGGCGACCTGTCGCGGCTGCATACGGTGTTCGACGCGCTGGTCAACTTCGCGCAGCATAAGGAACAGGGACCATGGTGCCTGGTCCATGGCGACAGCCATCAGGGCAACAGCTATCTGCGCCCCGACGGCGAGCGGGTGTGGCTGGACTGGCAACTGGTGCGCAAGGGGCGGCCGATCCGCGACTTCACCTATTTCCTGCTCGGCGCGCTGACGATCGAGGAGCGGCGCGCCAATGAACGCGACCTGTTGCGCCATTATCGCCGCTGCCTTATCGAAACCGGGGCGCAGGGCGTACCGGACGACGAGACATTGTGGGAATATTATCGCCGCTGGCCACCCTATGCGATGCAGGCATGGATCGCCAATATGGACGAGTGGGGGCAAAAGGGGATGCACATCGTCGAGCGTATCTTCGTCGCGGGCGAGGATTTGGGCACGGTCGAAGCGCTGGGCGTCACTTTCTAAAGATAAGGGAAAAGCGCCATGTCGGATTCCATCACGCCCTTTACAGTGGCCATTCCGCAGGAGGCTCTGGACGATCTGCATCGGCGGATCGTTCACACACGCTGGCCAGCAGCGGAGACGGTTGCGGACTGGAGCCAGGGCGTGCCGATCGCCGCGATGCGCGACTTGTGCACCTATTGGGCCGATGGCTATGACTGGCGGCGGTGTGAGGCGGCGCTCAACGCCCTGCCCCAGTTCATGATGCAGATCGACGACCTAGCGATCCATTTCCTGCATGTGCGCAGCCCCCGGCCCGATGCCGTGCCGCTGATCCTGACCCATGGCTGGCCCGGATCGGTGCTGGAGTTCATGAAGGTCATCGGCCCGCTCAGCGATCCTGCGACCGCCGATGCGCCAGCCTTCCACCTCGTCATCCCGTCCCTGCCCGGCTATGGTTTTTCCGACAAGCCCATCGCGACCGGATGGGGCGTCGAAAAAATCGCAGACGCCTGGATCACGCTGATGCGGCGGCTGGGCTATGATCGTTTCTTCGCGCAGGGCGGCGACTGGGGCGCGGCGGTCACGACCGCCATCGCCATGGCCGCGCCGCCGGAACTGGCGGGCGTCCACCTCA
The DNA here is from genome assembly GCF_000743655.1 of Sphingobium sp. ba1. Classification (NCBI taxonomy): domain Bacteria; kingdom Pseudomonadati; phylum Pseudomonadota; class Alphaproteobacteria; order Sphingomonadales; family Sphingobiaceae; genus Sphingobium; species Sphingobium sp. ba1. Next base: position 380,983 of record NZ_JPPQ01000069.1, on the reverse strand, counting down.
ACATGCCGCTGGTCTTTCCCGAAGCCGCCGACTTTGCCGACCTGACGCCCGCCGAGGCCAAGACGGTCGAGCGGATGCAATATTATCAGGACCATGATGCGGGCTATGCCAAGTTGCAGGGCACAAGGCCGCAGACGGTCGGCTATGCGCTGGCGGATTCTCCGGTCGGGCAGGCAGCGTGGATATACGAGAAATTCCAGGCTTGGTCCGACAATGGTGGCCGGGCGGAAGACGCGCTGAGCCGCGACGACATGCTGGACATCATCAGCCTCTACTGGCTGACCAACAGCGGTGCTTCATCGGGGCGGCTTTACTGGGAAAGCGCGGGCGCGTTCAAGGCGCAGCGGCTGGACCTGCCAGTCGGTGTCAGCATCTTCGCGCAGGAAATCTTTCGCCCCTCGCGCCGCTGGGCCGAACGCAGCTATTCCGATCTGGTCCACTGGAACGAACTGCCGGTCGGCGGCCATTTCGCTGCGTTCGAGCAGCCTGCGCTGTTTGCAGTGGAATTGCAGGCCTGCTTTGGCGCGATGCAGCCCCGCGCCTGATTTCAGCCCGGCAGGAAGCTGAGTGGTGCGCCCATGGTTGCGCGGTAGGACACAGGCTGCTTGCCGTCCGTATCGCGCAGGCCATAGCCTTCACCCAGTTCCGCGCCAATCAGCGCCTTGCCTGACAGGGCGGCAAGATCGGGATCGTCCATCAACCGGTCGAGGACCAAGCCGGAAAATTCCGGGGTTTCCCAGGACGGCAACATGGCGCGCAACTCTTCGGGCAGCATTTCGGGTGGCATGGCGCGCACCGCATCGGTCAGGATGAAACCGGGCCACAGGGATACCGCCGACACGCCATGGGGCGCCAGGTCGATCGCCATGTCGGCGGTCATCTTGTCCGTTCCTGCCTTCGCCGCGCCATAGGCTGGACCGTGGAAATAGGACACTGCGCCGTAGAAGGATATGCTGGCGATCAGACCCCTGCCCGCCGCGACCATCATAGGTGCTGCATGATAGGCGGCGACATAGGACGATCGCAGGCCGACATTTATCATGTCAGCCAGATGGAGTGGCTTTTCCCAGAAACCTCCCGGTGCGATCAGGTCCATTGCATGGACGGCCGCGACATTGTTGACCAGCAGGTCCAGCCTGCCGCCGGTCCACTCCGCCAGCTTGGCGAAGGCTGCGGCCACCGCATCATCGTCGCGATGGTCGCAGAGCAGCGCCAGCCCTTTGCCCCCGGCCCGGTCGATCTCCGCGACAACGGCGTCCAGTTCTAACCTGTCCCGCCCAGTGACGGCGACCCTATGGCCGCGCGATGCCAGGCCCCTTGCGATGCCACGCCCCAATCCGCGCGTTGCGCCTGTCATCAGCACCATCTTGTCGCTCATATGCCTGTCCCTGTTCTGTTCATGCCCTGCGCGTGACCGGCAACACCACATTGCTGGCCGCCACGCCCAGCGCAGTGGGGCCAAAAAGCTGGAGCTGCCGGCCCTCTATCGTGCCAAGTAGGGTGATGAGCGCCGCGTCCTGGTCCGGGCCGGCAGCGTTCACATACGCCTCCAGCGCCGTGGCGGCCGCGTTCCAGTCCTGAAACGGCCGATCCAGCAGCGCCGTCACATCGGCGATGTTGCGTGCGACCATATCCGCGCCATGGGCATCGGCGCGCTCCGCCCATTCGACCAGTTCCGCCACCTGCCTTTTCTGCATCTGCGCCCCTTCGTCGGCCATGGCCAGTCCGGCCAGCGTATCGGCGATCTTGGCCATCAACGGCGCATTGTCACCCTGTCGTTCGACCAGTGGCGGCAAATCGGGCAGCGCCACCCCCGACAGGGCAGACAGGGCCAGCAGGATCGACCGGCGCAGTGCCAGGTCGAACATCAGATAGACCGAATGAGGATCGCCCGCTTTGGGCGCACCCACGGTCCCGGTGAACTGCATCGTGCCCAGCAGGGAAAATTGCAGGACGTGGAACAGCACCGCGTCATGGTCGACCGGCTCGCCCGTCGCCTCTTCATAATAGCCGACCAGTTCCGCCAGCGGCGCGCCCAGCGGTTCGAAACTGTCGCGCATCCCCATCGTCGCGATATCGACCAGCGGATCGCCGATCATCGAAAATTCGAAATCATACAGCTTTGTCATCGCGCCCTGATCGACCAGATATTGGCCCGAATCGAACTGGATGAAGCTGGCTTGAGTGCGGTAATCCGGCACGTTGCGACGCAGCCAGCCGATCACGAACGCCAGCAAAGGTTCGGGGCGGCTCTTGGTGCGCCGATAATGCGGCATATAGGCGTCCAGCCCGGCCAGCGCGATCGCCTCGGCACCGTCCGGCTGGTGTAGCCCGGCCGCGACGAAGGGTTCGATCGGCAGCCGGTGCATCGCCGCGACGGCGTGCATATAGTCGCGCCCGATCGCGATCCTCGTTGCATCGTCCAGGGTAGAGAAATCGCGCGTACCCGCTATCGCTTCCATGACGATGCAGGGCGGATCGGCGAGATAGCCATGGATTTCCGGCACCGGCAGTCCCTGCCTGTGAAGCAGGTCGATCACGTCCGCCTCACGCTTGAGGTCGGGAAAGATCGACACGTCGCCGCCCCGGTCGCCGCGCAGGTGGAGGCGGCGCACCACCCCGTCCACCTCCACATCGGCGAACCAGGAAGGGCGCCAACGGATCAGCCGTTCCAGGCCCACGACTTTGCCGCCGGTCAGGTGTTCGACATAGCCGGTGATGCGCCCGACCGCCGCATCGTCATAGTCGTTGAGGGGGACGGGGCCGCTCACGGCGCGAAGGCCTCCGCTGCGGCGCGCGTGTCCATATATTCTCGCCCCGACAGAATCTGGCCGTCGCGGATCACCAGCAGATTATGATAGTCGTTGCGATAGACCCGGTCGGGGAAGATCATTTCGCCGCGCACTTCCACCGCGACCCTGTCCCCTTCGGCCGTGATGCCGACCACCTGCGCGCTGCGCCGCTGCGCCGACAACAGGCCGCCGGTTACGCTGGCGATGAAATCGGCGCGGCTCATGTCGCCAAAGCCTGATATCCACCATGTGCAGTCGGGATGCTGCAACGCTTCGATCGTTGCGGCGTCCCCCTCTTCCACCGCCTGCATGTAGCGGCGAGCGACCGCCTTGTTCGCTTCGAGGTCGGCCATGCTCATTCTCCCAGACGATAGCGCAGGGTCAGGCCATATTGGCGCGGCGGACCGAAGATAGCTGTGTTGAAGCCCAACCCCGCCCCCGATACGGCACCGATCGCCTGATAGGTCTTGTTGAAGACGTTGGTCATAGTGACGCCGACGTCGATCGGGCGGCCACCGACATTACGCCAGTCCAGCCGTATGTTGGCCAGGCCATAGGCTGGTAACGCCGTGTCGACGAAGGACAATTTGCTGGAATGATAATAGTCCGCCGACGCGTTGAGATCGCCCATCGCGCCCAGTGGGATGCGATATTGCGCGCCCAGCGTGAAGGTCGCCTTCGCCACCAGGTCGAACGGGATTTCCTGGGTTGTGAGATAAGCGGCGATCGGCGCAGGGGCGGTCAGTTCGCGCGTTTTGGTGTCGAGCAGGTTGCCGCCGAAGGTGAAGGTCAGCCGATCGGAAAACAGGATGCGACCGTCAAAATCCAGCCCCGCGACGCGCGACTTGCCGGCATTGGCCAGCATCGTGCCCGACTGCGGATCGTTGTCCGCGCTGCAATCGCCATCGGGGGAAAAGGGCGCTTCGCCAAAGACCGGATCGCCCGCAACGCAGCCCGGCTGGGTCAGCAAGCCGCTCAGTGCAATCTGCACCCCGTCATAATAGCCCACAAAGCCCGACAGGTTCAGGCGGACGCGGACGTCGCCCAGCGTCCAGTCGGATCGCACCCCCAGTTCCAGGTCGGTGACTCGTTCCGGCCCGAAGGACTGATAGGGCGCCAGCCGCCCGCCGAAGGTGGGCGTATTGATGCCGCCGGTGCGATAGCCGCGCCGGGTGGAAATATAGGTGAAGAGGTCGGGCGTCACCTGCCAGTCGAAACCCACGGTCCAGGTGGGCGCATCGGATTTGGCGGTGTTGGTGGTTGCGCCGATCAGGATCGGGTTGGTCGATACGCATTCATTGGGGCGGACGGTCCCCTGGGTGGTGTTGTCGGTCGCCGTACAGGCGATTTCCTTGTCCCAGGTGTAGCGCAGCCCGGCGTTGAAGCGCAGACCCTGGGCGATTTCATCCAGCTTTATGTTGACGTTGCCGAACAGCGCTTTGCTCTTTTCGGTGTAGAAATTATATTGGAAGGTGCCGTAATTTTCGGCCGGCAGGAAAGGTGGCAGCACGACCTGGGCGATCGAATTGCCGCTGCCTGTCGGGCCGTAGGGCTGGCTTTTCAGATAAAATCCGCCCACCAGCCAGTCCACCCGGTCGTCAAGCGCGCTGCCCTTGATCTGCACTTCATTGGTATATTGTTCGACGTTGTTGACCGCGCCTGCGTTCAGCAGGGTCAGCGGCAAGCCGGCGGGCAGTCCGGCAGCAGGATTGCCAGTCGTGATCAGCAACGGCACGCCGTCGGTGTTGATATTATAGTTCACATAGGTTTTGCGATAGCCGAAGATGTTGGTGAAGCTGACCCCGCTGTCGCCCAGGTCGATATCGGTGCGGTTGGTGATGCCCCAGCGGCGGGTGCGGTTGATTGCGGGGGACACGTCGCTGTCGATGACGCGGGGACCACGCGCCTGCTGCGCCGCCAGCGCCTCCTGCATCGCGCTGCGCAGACCCAACAGGTCGATCAGGCTGGGATTGTCGAACAGGCTGGTCAGCAACACCGCGTCGCCGGTGTAGTTGTTGCGATACCAATCGAAGATAGTGAGGTTCTTGAAACCCTCGACTGGTTCGGCCAGCACGGACACGCGGAACGCGCGGGAATTGACGTCGTCCAGGTCGCCGCCCAGTCCGATATTCTTGGTATAACCCTCGCGCTTTTCGTACCGGCCCGCGACCCGTACCGCCAGCTTGTTGTCCACGATCGGGATGGACAGCGCGCCTTCCAATTGCTTGCGTTCATAGCGGCCGTAGCCCGCCTCAACATAGCCGCCCAGGACATATTCGGGCGCGGCGGGATAATAGAGGACGGCGCCGCCGGTGGTGTTACGGCCAAACAGCGTGCCCTGCGGCCCTTTGAGAACCTGGACCGATGCCATGTCATAGGTTGCGACGCCGCTGCCGAAGGTGGGCGCGGGCACATCGGCAAAATAGCTGACGACGGCAGGCGCGTTGGACCCGCTCAACGCCTTGGACTGGCCACGGATCTGGAACACCGAATTTTCGCGCCCGCCCGATCCGGACAGATAGACGCCGGGCGTCTTGATCATCAGGTCGGCGGTGGTTGCGATATTAGCTTCGCGCAGCATATCCGCGTTGAAGGCGGTGACGGACACAGGCGTCGACTGGATGCTTTCCTCGGAGCGGCGGGCGGTGACGACGATGTCGTCGATACTAGGCGACGCCTGGGGCTGCGCCGTTTGGGCGATCGCCAGGACCGGCAGGGCCAGGGGTGCAACGGACGTTAAAAGTACCGCAAGACGCGCGGTGAAAATCGGGCGCATTTCATCTCTCCCTGAGCAGCAGAACGTCATGTTCTCGCAAGCCTGACCTTTGCCAGTGCCGTCGGGAGAAGTAGAAGACGATCGTCTTAGTCGTGCCTATCGCCGGAGAGGGCCCTCGATTTTCGTCCATGACCCCGCCAATCGTCAGCCGGGCGTGTCGGCGGCTTCGACGAAGGGCGGCAGCATCAGCAAGGCGCAGCCTGCGGTGATCAGGTCTTCAAGATATTGGTCGGAGCGCGGATAGGCGCCGCCGGTCAGATTGGCGACCCGGTCCCCATAGCTGACGCCCATCAGGAAATTCGTCACCGCCACCGACAGGCGCATGGTGAAGACCTGGTCCGACATGGCGGCGCAGCATCCCCGCAACGCCTGATGAACCAGCGCGACCGCCGGTCCTTCTCTGGCTCGGTCAAAGGCTTCGTCAAACGGATCGTTCAGGATCAGGTGCAGGATGAACTGCGAATAAATCCACCTCTGCCGCCCTGCGAAGGCGTCCAGCACCGGCAACAGGAATAATTCGAGCAGGCCGCGAATATCGTCGGGCAGGCGCGGCAACCCCTGCATCCGCAGCATCCGGCAATCGTCCACTTCCGCCTGGCGGATGTCGTAAATCGCCCGGATCAATAATTCTTTCGATCCGAAATGACGATAGATGGCGGAGTTATTGCCCTGCTTGGCGACGCGCAGGATTTCGCGGATGGATGCACCCTCGATCCCGCGTTCGGCGATGATTTCCTCCACGGCGAGCAGCAGCTTGCGCGCGCCGGGTCCATAATCTTCCCATTTACCCTTCATGCCCGCACGCATCGCAATTCGCTGCCGCCAAGCCAAGCGGAAAGCGAACCACCCGCGACGAGCGCGCCGACCGTCCACCTATCACCCGACAGGTGGGACTAAGGCCACGTCTATGGTCTTTAGCGGCTATGGCGAGGAACTCGAACGGCATGAACCAGAATGGCTACGACTATATCATCATCGGCGCCGGGTCGTCCGGCTGCGTCCTGGCGAACCGGTTGTCGGTCGACCCGGCGGTCAAGGTATTGCTGGTGGAAGCTGGCCCGGACGACAACAGCCCGCTGATCGCCATGCCGCGCGGCATCGGCAAATTGCTGGCGCCGGGCAATCCCCATGTGTGGGACTATGCCGTGTCGCCGGGCGGCAATGCGCCGCAGGAAAGCTGGCTGAAGGGGCGCACGGTCGGCGGATCGAGTTCGGTCAACGGCATGGTCTATGTGCGCGGTGCGCCGGCCGATTACGACGCGTGGGAAGCGGCGGGCTGCACCGGCTGGGGCTGGCAGACGATGGGCCGCCATTTCGTCGCGCTGGAGGATCATGCGCTGGGCATCAAGGCGTGGCGCGGGACCGGCGGCCCGCTCAAGGTGAGCGTCCATCCGTCCGGCGATCCGTTGTGCGAAGCGTTCCTAACCGCGGCCGAGCAGGCCGGGACGCATCGGGTGGACGACATGAACGACATCCCTGCGGTCACGCAGGGTGGCATGGGCTATCAGCCGACATCCACCTATCGCGGCAAGCGCTTTTCCGCTTCGCGCGCTTTCCTGAAACCGGTGCGGGGACGCGCGAACCTGACCGTGGTGACCGATACCGACGTGCAGCGCATCCTGTTCGACGGGCAGCGGGCCAGCGGCATCCTGCTGCGTGACAAAAATGGCTTGCACGAAGTCGCGGTACGGCGCGAAATCATCCTGTCGGCGGGGGCCATCCAGAGCCCCAAATTATTGCAACTGTCGGGCATTGGCCCCCGCGCCCTGCTCGAACCGCTGGCCATTCCGGTCGTGGTCGACGCGCCCGGCGTCGGCGCCAATTTGCGTGAACATCGCTATCTGAGCTTTACCTACAAGGTGCGCGGCAACAGCCTGAACCAGAAACTGTCTGGCCTAGGTCTGATCGCGTCGGTGCTCCGATACTTCTTCGGCTCGAAAGGGGCGCTGACCCACGGCGCGCATGAAGTGGGCGGCTTCATCAAGACGCAGGCGTCGCCTGACCGGCCCGATGCCCAGATCGGCCTGGGGCTCTATTCCTTTCATACCGATGCGAAGGGCGCGGTGGTGCTGGACCCCTATCCCGGCATGACCGTCATCGCCTATTATCTGCGGCCCGACAGCCAGGGGCAGGTGCGGATCAGCGCCGCTGATCCCGATGCGCCGCCCGTTATCGACGCCAATCACCTGGCCACCGATGCCGACCGGCGGCACTTCGTCGCCCTGTTCCGCTGGCTACGCGATCTGGCCACGCAACCCGCGCTCAAGGACTGGATCGTCGCGGAAACCGGCAAAACCGTGGGCATCGAGACGGACGAGGACATACTGGCCAATGCCATCAGCCTTGGCGGCACGACATTCCACATCTGCGGCACCTGCCGGATGGGCGCGGACGAAGACGCCGTACTCGACCCGCAGTTGCGCGTGCGCGGCGTCACCGGCCTGCGCGTGGTCGATACCTCCATCATGCCGACTATTGTGTCGGGCAACACCAATGCGCCAGCGATGGCCATCGCCCTCAACGCCGCGGAGATGATCCTGCGGCCCGGACAGGATATCCACCCATGACCATCCCCTTCACAACGATCGACAAACTCTACATCGACGGCGACTGGGTTGCCGCAGGCGCGGAGCGCGACGCTATCATCAATCCGGCGACCGAAGCGGTGATCGGCCACGCGCCTGTGGGCAACGCGGCGGCGGCGGAAGCAGCGATCGCGGCGGCCCGCGAGGCGTTCGATCATGGCGTGTGGCCGCGCATGGCGATGGCCGAGCGCGCAACCTATCTGCGCCGGATGCACGCGGCGCTGGACGCGCGGCGGCCGCAGATCGTCGCGCTGATCGTGGCGGAGGTCGGTTGCGCGCAGGGCGTGACCCACGGGATGCAGGTCGCCAATCCGCTCGACCATCTTCTCGCTGCGCTGGAACATTCAACGCGCGACGATAGTGTCCGCCTGCCGATCGACATCACCCCCAATCCCTTCGACCCCGATGGCCCCCGCAAAATGGGCGGCACGACGGTCGTTCGCGAGCCGGTCGGCGTGGTCGCAGGCATTACCGGCTATAACTTCCCCTTCCTCATCAACCTGGCCAAGATCGTGCCGGCGCTGCTGGCGGGCAATACGCTGGTGCTCAAGCCGTCTCCCTTCACCCCCTTTTCCGCTTTGCTGTTCGGCGAGATCGCCGACGAGATCGGCCTGCCCAAGGGTGTGCTGAACGTCATCACCGGCGGGCCGGAGGTTGGTACGATGCTGACCAGCGACCCGCGCGTCGACCTGGTCAGCTTCACCGGGTCCGAAGGCGTCGGCGCGGCGATCATGGCGCAGGCGGCCCCGACGCTGAAGCGCGTCCATCTGGAACTGGGTGGCAAGTCAGCGCTGATCCTGCGGCACGATGCCGATGTCGCGCGGGCGGCGGCGATGGCAGTCGCCGTGCTGTCGGTCAATGCGGGCCAAGGCTGCGCGCTCCTTACCCGCCTGGTCGTCCATAACAGTATCCGAAAGGCGTTCGTCGAAACCGCCTGCGCCGTCGCCAGCCAGTTCAAGATCGGAGATCCTGCCGATCCGAGTGTGGCGATGGGGCCGTTGATCCGCGAATCGCAGCGGAGCAAGGTCGAAAATCTGATCGCCATCGGCCGCGATGAAGGCGCGAAGATCGTCCATGGCGGCGGGCGGCCTGCGGGTCTGGACAAGGGTTTCTTCACCGACATCACGATTTTCGACGATGTCGACAACAGCATGACTATTGCCCAGGAAGAGGTGTTCGGCCCGGTCGGCTGCATCATCGGCTTCGACACCGACGAGGAAGCAGTCCGCATCGCCAATGATAGCCGCTATGGGCTGAATGGCGGCGTCGAAACGGCGGATGCGGCCAAGGGATACGAAATGGCCCTGCAAATCCGGTCGGGCAGCGTCATGCTGAACGGCGGCACCGGGCGCATGAGCTATGCGCCGATCGGCGGCTATAAGCGATCGGGTGTCGGGCGCGAATATGGTCCCGATTGGCTGCATGAATATCAGAATCAGAAGTCGATATTCTATCCGGTGGGGATATAAGCCATGGCAACGATCAGCAGCGCCCATGATTTCCCCGACGCCGATACGCTTCTGGACCGCTATCCCCTGCCCGACTATCTGCGCGACAATGTCAGGCCCGGCCTGACGATGTTGCTGGCGTCGATGGCGGAGGACCGCGATCTCAACGCCAATGGCCATGCCCGCGCCCTGCATATCGTCAACGATGATCTGTCGCGCCTGAAAGCGATAGCCGACGATCGCGCGCGCTACCCCGAAATTGCCGAGGTGGAGATCAGACAACCACTGTTCATCCTGGGTCTGCCCCGTTGCGGCACCAGTTTCCTCCATGCGTTGATGGACGGCGACCCGCAGGTCCGCACTCCACTGATGTGGGAAGTGGCCGAACCCTCGCCCCCGCCAGAGGCCGCCACGGCGGACACCGACCCGCGCATCGCCCGTTTCGACGCGCATCTGCGCGCGCAACTGGGCGCGGATGCCGACGAATTGCTCAAGGCCCATCCGCTGGGTGCGAAGATACCGCAGGAATGCGGGTCGTTCATGACCACGTCGTTCCAGAGCAGCAACCCGTGCATGTTCCAGCATCTTCCCCGCTTCTACGACTGGTTCAAGGGGATCGACGCGACCTTCCGCTACGAGGTGCACAAAATGTGGCTCCAGCATCTGGGCTGGCGCCATCCGGGCCAGCATTGGGTGCTGAAGATACAGGAGCATATGTACAAACTGCCCGCGCTGCGCAGCGTCTATCCCGACGCAATCTTCATCCAGCCGCATCGCGACCCTACCACCGTCATCGCCTCCATCTCGCAATTGATCAGCGTCATTCGCGGACCATCTTATGATGATCTCGACCTGCACGCGCTGGGGGCCGAATTTCTGCAACTCTGGTGGGACGGGGTGAAGTGCAGCATGGACTATCGCAAGGCGCATCCCGACCTGCCAATCCACGACATGCGCTACAAGGATCTGGTCGCTGATCCGGTCGCCACCATCCGCGCCGCCTACGACCATTTCGGCTGGGACTTCACCCCGGAATCGGAAACGGGCATCCTTGGCTGGCTGCATGACAATCCGGCGGGCAAGCATGGCGCGCGCAGCTATACGCTGGCCGATTATGGCCTGACCACCGATCAGGTCAGCGACCGGTTCGCCGAATATATCGAGACTTACCGTGCCTATATCTGAACCCTCCGCCTGGCGCGGCTGGCTGGAGACGATGGCCAAAGCGGACAGCGTATTGGACAGTTTGACGGACCCCGCCGACCCGCAGGCACGGGCGGAGGCGCACCGCCTGCTCTTTGCCGCACTCGCCACCGGCTACCAGACTGCCTTTGCCGACGCCGACCGGCCCGATTTCGTGCCGTCGGTCAGCAATGTGCTGAACACCGTCGGGGTCAATCCCGACTTCATCTATGGCGCGGCGCGGATCGATGGCGGGGGCGTGTACCGGCTGTCGGGCCAGCGGGGCGACGGCGTGTTCGTGTTCATCGATCTGGTCGCGGGCGGGCTGGGGCCGATGGAGCAACTAGGGCCGTCTGTCGGGATGATCGACCTGGATGCCTGCACGCTGGGGCCGGACGGGGCGTTCGACATATTGGTCGGCGGACAACGGCCGGAGGACCATGCGGGCGACTGGTTCCCGCTCGATCCGCGCGCCGTCACCATCGGCCTGCGCCACGCTTATTATGACTGGGGCGTAGGCCAGGAATTGCGCATCGCCATCGAGCGGGTCGACCGGCCGGTGGGCGGCGCGCTTATGCCAGCAACCGAGATCGTGCATCGGCTCGATCGCCTGTCCGCCTTCGTCGAACGCTATGCCGGTTTCGCGCTGGGCTATGTCCAGCGGCAGCGGGCGCAAGGCTTCGTTAATCGCCTAGAATATGACGACTGGGCCGGGCGCGGCGGCGTAGCCGGGCAGCATTATTATCAGGGCATTTTCCGGTTGGAACCGGGGCAAGTGATCATCATCGACACCGCGATGCCCGATCAGGTCCGCTATTGGAATGTGCAGTTGAACGATCCGCTGTGGAACACAATCGACTGGATCAACCATCAGAGCAGCTTGAATGGCGGCCAGGCCGTTCTGGATAGTGACGGCCGGTTTCGCGCCGTGATCGCGATAGACGATCCCGGCGTGCCCAACTGGCTGGACCCGGCCGGGCGGCTGGAAGGATCGCTGATGCTGCGCTGGACCGGCGCGAGTTCGGGGCCGGAACCCACGCTCAAAATCGTACCGGCGGCAGAGGTACGCGATCACCTGCCCAGCGATACGCCGGTGGTGACGCCATCGCAGCGCGATGAAGCGCTTCGTAGGCGCAGGCGAGGCGCGCAATGGCGGCGGCGCTGGTGATGGAATTTACCGGCAAGGTCGTCCTCGTCACCGGGGCGGGATCGGGATTGGGCCGTGCCGCCAGCCTGGCCTTCGCGCGGGAGGGGGCGACGCTGTGCCTGTTGGGGCGAAGCGCGGACAAGCTGGCGGAAACGGCGCGGTTGATCGGGGAAGCGGGCGGCCGCAGCGTGGAACTGCCCTTCGACCTGGGCGATGCCGATGATTGCGCCGCGTCGATCGCAGCGGCCATCGCGGCGTTCGGGCGGCTGGACGTGCTGTGCAATATCGCCGCCGACGTGATGTTCCACCAATTGTCGGACGTCACGGCGGACGAGTGGCGTCGCACCATCGCGTCCAACCTATCCGGCCCCTTCTTCCTGATGCAGGCGGCTATGCCGCATCTGGTCGAAAGTCACGGCAATATCATCAGCGTGGCGTCCACCGCGGGCTTCATGGGCCAGGCCTATCTGGCTCCCTATACCGCGTCCAAATTCGGCCTTGTCGGCCTGACCCTGTCGCTGGCGATGGAGATGATGGACAGCCCGGTCAGGATCAACGTGCTGGCCCCCGGCCCGATGCGGACGGAAATGTTGCAGGGGATGGCATTTCCCGACTTCGCCGATCCCAAATTGCTGGCCCGTTACACCGGGATGCGGCCGCCCTGCCCGCCCGAGGACGTGGTGGAGCCGCTGCTGTTCCTGGCGTCCGACCGCGCGCGCCGGGTGCATGGCGCCTGCTGGGCGGTCGATGGCGGGATCATGGCCGGTTAGCCCCGCGGATAAACCATAACAGGAAAGGATAGCTTTGCATGGCCGACCCATTGGCGCACCCGACATCGGCGGCGGACATCACGCCCGCTTATCTGACCAGGCTGATGGCGCAGGCCGTCCCCGGCGTGACCGTCACCCATGTCAATATGGTGGAGGCCAAGACCTATGGCGAGCAGTTCGTGTCCACGGCCGGGCGCGTGATCGTCAATGTCCGCTATGGTCCGGGCAGTCCGGCAGACCTGCCCACCCGTCTGGTCGTGAAGGTCGCGCGCGGCGTCGACACAATATTGGCACCCTTCTACGAAAATGAAGTCAATTTCTACAACCGCGTCCGTCCCGAACTGGACCTGGAGACGCCGCGCAGTTTCGGCGCGGGCTTCGATGCGGCATCGAGCGACTTTGCCATCGTGCTGGAAGACCTGACGCTGCGCGGCGCGACCTTTCCCAGCGTCCTGTCGCCGGTGACGCTGGACACTGTGCGGTCGATCCTGTCGCAGCAGGCCAAGTTGCACGCCCGTTTCTGGGAAAGTCCGCGCCTGCGGCCCGGCGGCGATCTGGCCTGGGCGGGGAGCCATGTCGAGGGCAAGGTGGCCGACCTGATGATGGTGGGCGCGCAGCCGCTGATCCAGCATGAGATCGACACCGTGTCGTTCAAGCGCGAAATGGTGCAGCGGCTGCGCACGACCGGCCCGGACCTGCGCAACGGCACCTTGGCGCTGCACCGGCACCAGCAGAGCCTGCCCCAGACGCTGGTCGAGGGCGACATGCATATCGGCAACAGCTATATATTGCCTGACGGGTCGGGTGGCCTGCTCGACTGGCAACTCACCTGTCGCGGCCATCATATGCATGATGTCAGCTATCTGGTGACGACGGCGCTGTCAGTGGAGGATCGCCGCGCCCATGAACAGGATCTGGTCCGCTTCTATCTGGACAGGCTGGCGTCCGAGGGCGTGATCGATGGGCCTTCGTTCGAGGACAGTTTCACCGAGTTTGGCCGTTGCCTGATGTGGGGCGTCTATATCGGCTGGCTGACGACGCCAGTGGTCAATTATGGTTGGGAAATCAATGTCATGAACCATTTTCGCCTGACCACGGCGTTCGAGGATCACGAAACAGCTCGGTTGATAGCACAGGTAGTGTGACAGATCGAGCTTGGCGACGCGCCCCCCGCTCGTCATTGCAGAGGGCAGCGTCGAGAGGTTCGTAACCACGCCACAACCGCAGAGATCACCAGCATCTTCGAGAAAGAGCGCCTGTCTCCCATTTTCATCGCTATTTGAGATCTAGCGGCATCGACATGAACAATTACCGGATCGCGATCAAAATGGCGACTTCAACCGGCACCTGACGCCAGAAACAGCAGTGAAATGTGGAAGCTGGTGTTGAACTCCGAATTATAGTCAACTTGTTGTATAATCGCGTCCCTCCAGTCAAGCGTGGTTGGCATGGGAAGGCTGATCGCGTCGGTTAGTGCGTCGACACGTTAATCAACCTTGTGCTTGTTTTTCTCAATGCGGCGTGTCGCGCGAGGGTGTTCGTATGCCGGGAGCAGGGTTGTCTTCGCGGTCGGCATAAAGCCGCCGCATGATGGGTCTCCGCAGGCAAGGTCTTCCTATGTTTTGTGCGCAGTCTTTAAAAAGCTGCAGCCGTTAAAGCGGAATGACCTGACCCACGTCCACGGCAAGGACGCCTCAATACGTCAGATGCTGACGCGTTGAGAAGTTAAGCTGGTGAATTGGTTATGCGGTGACGCCAGCCGATGTGTTGAATGCCTCTCCTGTTTTGAGCATTGTGTGCATGATGACTGCCAGTTTGCGGGCCACAGCGACCGCGGCGCGCTTGAAGCCCAGCCGCTCGCGTAGCCTGAGGCCCCAGTCTTTGAGGCCGCTCTGGTTGCTAGCGCTGGTGCGCGTGAGAATGACCGTTGCCGCCTCGTATAAGAGGCCGCGCAGATGGTTGTCGCCTCGCCGCGAGATGTGGCCGTCATAATCCACTTCGCCTGATTGGTAACGCCGCGTGGTAAGCCCGAGCCAAGCGCCGACCGCGCGTGAAGTTTTGAAGTTTGCTGGGTCTTCGATCGCCGCAGCATAGGAGACGGCCGTGACCGCCCCGACTCCCGGGATCGTCATCAGCAGCTTGATTGCCTGGCTTTGCCGGGCTGCGGCGAGCAACTGACGATCAAGTTCAGCGGCGCGCTTGCGGATGTCGCGCCAGGCCTCCAGCAAAGGCAATATGATCTGTGCCAGGCCATCCCTGCCGTCCAGAAGCTCGCGGACATTCCCGTCGAATACACGACCTGTACCCTTGGGAACGACGATGCCAAACGTCTTCATGACCCCGCGGATCTGATTGCTCAGCTGCGTTGAGATGGTAAGCAACAGGTTGCGGGCGCCCACCAGTGTGCGGGTCAACATGGCGTCGAACGACTTCACCCGGACCGCCTTGTAAAAGCCGGCTTCTGCCAGTTGGGCCAGACCGTCAGCATCATTGGCATCAGTTTTGTTGAGCGTCTCGTTCAATATTTTCTGCGCATGACGCGCTTCGATGCAGATCGCGGGAACTCCCGCCGCCGTTAACGCATGATAGAACCAGGTCGACAATGGACCTGTCTCAAATACCACCCGCTCCGCATGCGGGGCGTGTTTGCGGACTATCTGCGCCAGGATCTGGGGATCCGATGCGCACTTGCCGCGCCAGATCCGTTTTCCATCCTGACGAATGGAGATCGCGGTATCTTTTAGTGAAACGTCAAAGCCTATATATTGTTTCATGGTTGCTCTCCGTGCGATGCTTGGGCCCGGTGCCAATCGTGAGCCCGTTTTTCCATCATATCGGGGGGCAACCACCCCTGTCAGCTATATCAAAAAGCTGATGCCCAGGATGAATCGCGCCGCGATTATCCCATGTTTTGTTCCGTGAGCTTGTCCCTGCCTGACGTTTCCCCTGGCTGGTATGAACAGATCAGAGAAGGGGTATCAGACGAAGGACGGAGTAAAGGCGGAGGACACCGGTCGCCTTCTTGATGTTCACGTTAAAGCCGTGAGCCTTGAACAGATGGAGATCGCACGGCTGGAGGCCGAGCTGGTGCGAGTGCGCATGGAGAGCCACATTCTAAAAAACAGCGGTAGACTCGCGAGGGAGCCGCGGTGAGGTATGCCTTGATCCGGCGACATGGTGGCACCTGGCCGATCGTGGTGCAGTGCCGTGTTTTGCAGGTCAGCGCTAGCGGCTATCGTCATCACAGATTGCAGCAAGCCACCGATATTGGCCCAAAGCAGCCGCACCGTCTGCTCAGCGATGCGGCCTTGGCGGTGCATATCAAGGCGGTCTTCGCCGGGATGAAGGATGCCTATGGCTGGCCAATGATTTGACGTTTTCGGTCGTCAGAACATTCAGCACACTTCGCGGCATAAATTAGCGGAGTGGTGGCCTCGTGTGGGGGTAGGTTTAGGGGGCGAGCTTGCGGTGTTGCAAGCGCCGATGCTCGATGGTCTGCCGCTTGAACCTTTCGCGCTGCTTAATGATGGCTGGGCCCCCTGCCAAAGTAGGCGTCGGCGGACGTCACGTTGCTCAGGCTCTTTTGATACCTCTGATGGTTCTAGTGCTCAACGAAGGCCTCGATCTGAGCCTCAAGGTCGCCCGGCATCTGTCAATTATTAATGTGTCGGCTCCGACGTAGCCTGCCAACGGCAGATCAATGCTTCGACGATGTCACGCAGTATGATACGGCCATCTGGGAAATCATCATGATCGCTTCCCCGCGGTAAGAGTACGGCCCCTGATATAGACGCCATCAGGGCTCCTACTGCCGATTGAATGTTCGAATTCTGGTGCGAACTGGGTGCCATTACGGAGCTGACCGCCTGTTCGAAAAAGGCATGGATGCGCGCTGCTGCGGGTGCAGTATCACGAATGGGAGCGCCATTCTGCGTGCCAGCGGGGTCGAACCAGAACAGGAACAAGCTATTCATGCCGAAGGCGGCGATCTGGTCGCGTGAAAAATCGAAGGCCCGATCGGCAACGGCGAACAGGCGCTCTTCCGCTTCGTCATATGTGGCGAATTCCATCTCTAGCCTATCACCGAAATTGGCCAATTCGCTGTCACGGATCGCGAGAAACAGTGAATCGCGATCCGCAAAATACCGATACACGACACCGGAGGAATAGCCGGCATGGCGGGCAATTCCACGGAGCGATATCGGTCCTGAGGGCTTGGCCAGCAGCAGATGACGTCCCGCGTCAATCAATGCTTGCCGCACATGATCCTTAGCCTCTGCGCTGCGCGCCCGACGAGGTGATGCCGTGGTGCCAGCGACTAGAATATCTTGGTGGCCCTTAGCATTGCTCTCCATTGCGCGCTTTCCTGTCCGATGTCGGGTGCTGAATAGCGCAATCACGGCGCATTGCCCCGCGATAAATTCGCTTGAATGAACAGTGTTACCCTATTATGATAACGCTGTTCACATAAAGATTGCATCCGCGTTGCGGTGTGACGAACATTCATGAGGATGCCTGGTGATCGACCAGCCGAACTTAATAGCTGAGCAGAATATCCGGCTCTGGATCCAAGCGACGATGGGCGATATTGTCGCTATGGATATCCTGCCGGGATGGCGCCCGGCGTGGAACGCATCGGTCCGCACGCCAGAGGGCGTAATCCATATCCATATTCGCGGCGATCGCGGTGCGGGCCAGGAAACGCAGCCGTTGCGCGTAGAACATGATGTCTTGCGGTTGCTGGCGGACGAGGGCATCGCCGTACCGCATATCCATGGCTGGTGCGACAACCCCGCGGCGATTGCCATGGAGCGCATCGACGCGACGGCTTTCGCGGGCGGCGCCGACCGCGACGCAAACCTGCATCGGCTGGTCAGCGATTATATGGCGATCATGGCGTCCGTTCACCGGATCGATACAGTAAAGGCCGCAGGGATCGGATTGCCACAACCGCAAAGCCCGCAAGCCATTGCGCTCGCCTATTTTGATGATGCGGATCAACAGTATCAAAGCCATCGCGATGGTCCCGATCCATTGATCGCCTTTCTACGTAAATGGGTGCTGGGCAATCTTCCGCTGCATCGCACGGAAACGGCGCTGCTGATCGCCGACGCGCCGCAGTTTTTTCATGATGGGGACAGGATCACCCATATTTATGATCTGGAACTGGCGCATTTAGGCGACCCCATGGCGGACCTAGCATCGATCAGGGTGCGCGACATCAACGAACCGATCGGCGATCTGACGTCGTTGTTGCAGCGCTATGTCGTGGAAAGCGGTAACCCGATCGACTGGGTGGCGCTCGATTTTCACACCATCGCGTCTTTCCTTGCTGTGCCGATGCGGATGGAGTCGGCACTCCGCACGCAGCGCCAATTGCCTGCCTATGTCGAATATCTGTCCTGGGATCTTGGCTGTAGGTGCGCTGCTTTGGAAATATTGGCGCAGGTGCGCAGCGTCGATCTGACACCTGTCGCCGATCTTGTAACCGTCGAAAAAGCGACCGACATCATTTATGATAATTTGGTCGCGAGTTGTACCGATCTGCCAGCGGCGCGCGGACGATTGCGCGAACCTCCAGCCTTATCGCTCGCCCGCTATGTACAGCGCCGCGACGCCATCGGCCACGAGATTGCGCGCCGCGATCGATCGGAGGCAGAGCAGTTGCTGGGCCAAAGTTTCGCAGGCGCGGCAGCGGCCGAGGCGACGCTGGAACAATATGTGCTGGCCGCCGGGCCAGATAAGGAAGCCGATCTGATCGGCCTGTTCCATCGCCGGACGATGCGCGCGCTGCAATTGCTGCGTGGCTACCCTGGACCCATCGTGGATAGAGCGCCCGGCCCTATCGATCGGCTGGCTTTTTCCGATCCGCCTTCGACGACTGTCATGGCGCACGATTCGGCCACCCATATCTAGAAAGAGGATAGGCGCATGGAGCAGGAGCAGGCTTTCAGGGGTGAAATGCTCTATACCGGAATGCTGGAAGGCGCGCTTGTGGACCCGGATTATTCGGTACGGGTCGACAATGTCCGATGGTCGAAGCCTGGCGAAGCAACAATCCTGTCGGATCAATTCTTCCTGGAATGGCTAATGTACCGGGAGGATGATATCGAATGCGCACGTCCGGGGCGCAACTTCGTGACGTCTCATGCCGTCATCCTCGTGCCGCCAGGGCAGGCGGTGCGGACCCGCTGGAACAGCGGCCGCCTTCGGACCATATCCTGTAGCTTTCGATCCGAATTACTGGCTGACTATCCCGAATTGCTATCGTTCCTCTCCAGTCTCGACGGGGACCATCAGTTTAATCTCGATAGCCCGTTCCTCCATGCCGGCCTGACCCGTATCGCTGACGAGGTCGTCACGCCGGGCCTCGACAGCGGGTTCATGGTCCGGTCGCTACTGTTCGCCATTTGCGGCGAGATACGCCGGGCGACGCTGGGGCAACCGGTGCCGCAGAAGTGCGACGGCACCCTTTCGCCCGGCCAGATGACGATGTTGCGGCAGGTTTTGCATGAAAGCGGCAAATTGCCCACGGTGGTCGATCTGGCACAGCATTGTGGCGTGACGTCGCGTGCCTTGTCACCGCTGGTGAAGCGCGCCACGGGCGTTACGCTGCGCCATTATATCGCACGGGAGCGACTGAACCGCGCCAAGGCGTTGCTCGACGACCAGAAATTGATGGTCAAGCAAGTCGCCTATTCCTGCGGCTTTGCCAGCGCAGCGGCGTTTACGGCCGCCTTTCGCAAGACGACGGGCATGACGCCGGTCGAGTATCGGACGCGATGCTGATCGGCTCCTTCTCCAGATTGAAAGTCACCGACAATGCTGACCGTACATCACCTCAACGACTCCCGCGCCCAGAAGACGATATGGCTGCTCGAAGAACTGGGCTTGCCCTATGATCTGGTGCCTTATCAGCGGCATCAGGTATCGATGATGGCACCGCCCGCGCTCAAGGCGCTGCATCCGGTCGGCAAATCGCCGATGATCGAGGATGAGGGACGGATCGTCATCGAATCGGGCGCGATTACGGAGCATATCATCGAGCGGCATGGCGATGGTCGATTGGCGCCAGTGCCCGGTACGGATGCGCATGAACGGTATCGGCAATGGCTCTATTATGCGGTGTCGTCCGGCATGAACCCGATCATGATAAAGGTCTATGCCCGCGCCTTTGGTCTGGATGGCAGTCCGATCGATGAAGCAGCCAATGTCGAACTGGCTAAGGCGCTGACCTATATCGACGATGCGTTGGCCGACGGTACGTTTCTTCTCGGCGAGGATTTTTCTGCTGCCGATATCCAGATGAGCTTCATCCCGGAAATCGCGCAAACGCTGATGCCGATCGACGCCTATAGCCATATCGTGACTTGGCTGGACAGGCTGCATGGCCGTCCCGCGTTCCGGCGGAGCATCGAGCGAGGCGGCGACTATAGACTGGCGGGCAAGGCGGGACTGCGGGAGCCAGTTGCATGACCAATATATTGTCGGCCACGCCGGACGGCGGTTTCGATCTGGGACATGGCGTGATGCAGCCAGACGCCGCGATCCTGCGCGATGGTCGTGTAGCGGCGGACAGCTTCTGGAGCGAGGCCCAACATGCGGCCGAGCGCGACGCGATATACCGCCGATGCTGGCTTTTTATGGTCCGGGCGGAGGACGTGCCGGAACCAGGCGATTATGTGGTCCGCGATGTCGAAATTTGCGGCGTGTCGGTGCTGATCGTGCGGGGTAGGGACAAGGTGCTGCGCGCATTCCACAATGTCTGTCGCCATCGCGGGATGCCGGTCGCCGATGCCCCCTGCGGCAAGGCAGAGGCATTTCGCTGCCCCTATCATAGCTGGACCTTCCGCCTGGACGGCAGCTTGAAGGCCATCCCCAACCAGCGACGCTTTCCGGCTCTGGATGCGGGCGACCTGGGGTTGGCGCCGATCGCGATCGACATATTTGCAGGGTTCGTGTTCATCAATCTCGATCCGCTGTCGGCCTTGTCGCTCCCGGCGTTTCTAGGCGGCATCGCGCCGCTGCTGGAGGCGACGACGCTGGCCCCCTTCACCCACCGGGACAGCCTGTCGTACGAAGTCGCGGCCAACTGGAAGGCGGGGCTGGATCCGCAATATGAAGGCTATCATGTCGGCACTGTCCACGCGCTGACGATCCGCGAAATATCGGTGACGCCTGCCAACCCCTTTTCCGAATTCCGTAAGATGGCCTTTGCCGGGCCGCACGCGGCAGGCTGGTCGCAGGGTAATCCGAGTTGGCGACCACGCGCCGACCGGATCGTCCAGTCCTTTGCGGTGCAGGCGATGGGGGCATTGGCGGGACGTGTGGCTGGCGAGGGCTACCCAAGCGCTGAGACACCGGCGTCGCTGGCGATATTTCCCAATTTCATGATCCATCCCGGCGCAGGCGGCTGGTTCACGCAGCAGCATTGGCCGCTGACGGCGCAGAGTCATCGCTGGACAGCGCATTATTATTATCATGCCCCCATCACGGCCAGCGAACGCTTCGCGATCGCTCAGGCCACTACATTCGGGCGGGATTCGGGGATGGAGGATTTCATGGTGATGGCGCGGCAGCAAAAGGGGCTGGCGTCCGGCGCGACCGAAAGTTTCTATTATGGCGAGGCGGAAATGTTGCCCCGCCACCGCGCGGCGGTAATCCGATCCGTTTTGAACGGCGCGCGGGCCGATATGAGGAGCGCCGCATGAGTGCCAGCCTGCCCGCGGCCTTTGCCGATCTGGAACCGTTCGCCCATTCGTGGATCGGACTGGAGACGATGGAAAGCCGCTATCGCGCGCGACAGGACATCCCATTCGATGCGCTGAAGCAGTTTTACGATGCTGCCGCCCCCCGACTGGCCGACATCATGGCGCATCTGGATGCGTTCGGATCGGACACCCTGCCATCGGCCGAAGCGCGGCTCTATCGCGTGGCGCTGGGGCTGGTGGAGGCGGCGCAGGCGGTGGAGTTTTTCGCCGCTGCCCGCCTGCCCGGCGCGCCCTATCCGCACACTGTCGCCGTGGGCGGCCAGGCCGCGCTATCAGACTGAGGATATAGGGGCGGTCCGGCTCGCGGCGATCAGGATGAGCGCCGCCACGACTTCCGATCCGATCGACGCCGAGAGGATCGGGGCATAGCCGTCCATCGCGATCGATATGATCCGCGCGACGACGAAGCCTGCAAAGATCACACCCACCGCGAGAAAAAGGGGTTGCCGAAAACGCGGCGTGCCAAGACCATAGAGGATCAACCCGCCCATGGCCCAGAACGAGCCAGCGTAAATAGCGCGGGCTTCGTTCAGGCCGGCCACGCCCCTAGGGTCCAGCGCGGTCATATCGGTAATGGCGGTTGTTGCGACCAGGGCGTAAATGCCGAAGGCGATAAGCGCGAAACCGATCACGCCGGACAAGGCTCCCAATATCTTGCTCACGCAGTTGCTCCCATTGTTTCGCAGGGTTGAAGGTCGGCCTTGCGGACCTGAACCGGAATGCCGTTCAGCACAGCATTGCCCGAAATGACGTCGACCATCATGCCGGGACTAAGGATATTGGTGTTGGCCCCGGCGTGCGCCTGGGCAATCGCGATTTGTGTCTGTGGATCGCGATGCCCCCAGCCGTGCGGCATCGACACCACGCCGGGGCGGATGTCGTCGTCAATCTCCAGCGGTACATGGATTTCACCCGATGCAGAGGTCAGCGCGACCATATCGCCATTGGCCAACCCATGAGCGGCGGCGTCGATGCTGTGCATTTGCAGGGTGCAGCGATCCTTGCCTTTCACCAGCGTATCGATGTTGTGCATCCAGCTGTTGAGCGAGCGGAGATGGCGACGGCTGACCAGGACGAGCGAGGGATTGTTGGCGACCAAGGCCCGCTCCAGCCGGGGAAGATCGGACAGGATGAGGGCGGGCGTGAGGTCGATCTTGCCGGACGCGGTTTCAAACCCCTCATGCGCGCGAGGGATGGCGGGCGCGACGATCAGGCCGTCTGGTTCGTCACGGAAACTGTCGAGTGTCAGGCCGCCCGCTACCGTGCCGAAGCGATCGCCGAATGGGCCGGTTCGAATTGCCAGGTCCAAAATGCGATCCGGCCCACGGTTAGGCAGCGCCATGATCGCCATGTCGGGATCGATCCCGCGCCCGGTGGCGAGTGCGCGGAAATAGCCATCGTCCATGGCGTCGATATCGGCACTTGGTTGCCCACCGATGATCGCGCCGACGCGCGCGACGACGCGCCAATGGTCCGGGCGATCGGTAACTGGAAAGATCGGTGGCGAATAATGGCCGCCGCTGGTCAGGCAGAAGACCCAGGACCACATGTCATAGTGCGCGCTTTCCAGGAAGGATGGGCTGGGCAGGATCACATGGGCGTGTCGAGTCGTTTCGTTGAGATAATTGTCCAAGCTGACCATGCATTCCAGCAGCGGCAGCGCCTCGGCAAGCTTGCCCGAATCCGGCGCGCTGAGCGCTGGATTGGCGGCGAAGGTCAGCAGCCCCTTGATCTGGCCCGGTCCGGGCGTCGCGATCTCTTCGGCCATGCAGGAAGCGGGGAACTGGCCCAGCACCGCAGGAACGCCGCGCACCCGGCTCTTGCCCATGACGACCGGCATATCGGCAGGCAGCGTCGCGAGCATGTCCACCAGTGGTGCGACCGGGCGGCTCCACATGCTGCCGCCCTGCCGGTCCAGATTGCCGGTCAGGATAGCCAGCACGTCGATCATCCAGGACGCCAGCGTGCCAAACGTCTGGGTGCAGGTGCCGATGCGGCCATAGATGGCGGATCGTTCGGTGCGGATCAATTCGTCGGCCAGGTTTTCGATGACGATGGCGTCGATGCCGCAATGATGGGCGACCCATTGGGGGCTGAACCCGGTGACGATCTCCCGCAGCGTCTCCAGCCCATCGACCAGCCCATCAAGGTGCCGCAACCGCACGGCGTCGCGGGCGAACAGGACATGCGCGATGCCCAGCATGAAGGCTGCGTCGCTACCGGGTTTCAGACCGATCCACTGGTCGGCCGATCGCGCCGTCTGGGTGCGGACCGGATCGATCACGATGACTCGCCCGCCGCGGGCGCGTAAATCCCGCATCGCGCCCATCACGTCGCGATGGGAAAAGATGCTGCCCTTCGATGCTGCCGGATTGCCGCCGAAGATGACGAACAGGTCGGTATGGTCGAGATCGGGAATGGGGATTTTCCATTCACTGCCGAACATCAGCATGGCCGACAAATTCTTGGGGTGCTGATCGACCGTGCCAGACGAATAGACCTGTTGAATGCCCGACGTCGCCAGCATCAGCCCCGAATAGCGCGACAGCGTGGCGTCCTTGCCCGCCATATTGCCGCCATAGGCCGCGAACGCATGGGGGCCGTGGCGCTCGCGCACTCCATCGACCAACGTCTCCAGACGATCGAACGCGGCTTCCCACGAAGCGCTTTTCCACTCGCTCCCGTCGCGTATCATCGGCGTGCGTAGCCGGTCGGGATCATGATGGAGCGCGCCCAGCGTCGTGCCCTTGGGGCAGATATGGCCCAGGCTCCAGCGATCCTTCTTGTTGGGGCGGACGGTCGCCGCTCGTCCGCCCTCCACGGTCACGGTAACCCCGCACATCCCCTCGCACAGGGGGCAGGTGCGGTGCTGTACGCCGTCGTGGGTCATCGTCATGCTGTCCTAGCTGCCAAATCGATAGGTGAGTTGGAGACCGTAGGTGCGCGGATCGCCATAATAGACGGTGCTGGCCGGAAAGGAACTGAGCAGCACGGCCGGGCCGATCGGATATTGTTTGTCGAACAGGTTGCGGACATAGGCCGCGATGCTGATGCCGCGCCCGCCAATGTCGCTCAACTCCAGGCGGCTGTTGACGACATCATAGCCGGGCAGTTGCTGACCAAACTGCGCGTCATAGGCCGATGTGTGATAGAGGTCGGCGTTGAAGGCGAGTTCCCCCTCCATCGGACGGATCGGCAGCACGGCGCGTAAAGCGGCTGTCCCCGAGAATTTGGGGGTGGGGAGCGTGACTTCATTCTTGGTCAGCGTCAGCGGGCCGAACGGCTTTACGTCATCGACCTTCTGATCGACATAGGCACCGCCAAAGCTGAACGTCAGCCAGGGCGCTGGCTCGATCACGAGTTCGGCCTCTATGCCGCGCACGGTCGCGTCGGATGCGTTGATGGCGAGCGAGGTCCGGGTCGGCTGATCGGGTGCCGTCGGCGGAATGCCGAGCGGGCGGACGTTGAAGAATTGCAGCGCGTCCTTATACTTCGTTTGGAACGCCGATACGTTGAAGCGGCCTTTCATAGCGCCCGCGCGCCAGTTGAGCTTCATACCCAATTCGACGTCGGTCACCTGTTCCTGCTTCACCTCCTGGTAAGGTCGCAGGTCAGGGCAATTGACCCCGCCCAGGCACGCGCCGACGCCGCCCGTCGTGAACGGCGTTTCGAACAGCGGCGTGTTGACATTGACGCCGCGAATGCCGCGCCGGGACGTAACATAGAGGAACAGGTCGTCGGTTGCCTGATAATCCAGCCCCACGGTCCAGGTCGCGTAATCGCCCTTATTCTTCACGATGCCAGTGCCGTCGGGCAAGCCAAGCGCAGCCTGATCGGCGCATTGCTGCTGACTGAGCGCCCCTGCCAGGCTGTTGCCCGCGCACGCCTCTACCTTGTCCCAGGTGTAGCGTGCGCCTGCGTTGGCGGTCAGCTTGTCGGTGATCTTGAACCCCAGCTGCGCGAACAGGGCGAAACTGCTGTTGGTATAGTGCGACGTGCTGTAATTCACCGCCGGGCCATAAAGGTCGATGAAGCTGAACTGCTGCGGGAAATTGACGTTGGTGCCGGTGGGCTTGTCCTTGCTGTAAAAGGCACCCGCAAGCCAGTTGAGGCGGCCCATGTCGCCCAGCACCTGAAACTCGTCGGTGAGGAAGGATTTATTTGCTTCGGCGCCGGTGTGATAGATGACAAGCCGTCCTTGAGGACCGATCAACTGGCGGGTGCCCTGGGTATTGACGAATTGATAATTATAGACGTCGCGATAGCCGAAAATGTTGCGGATGGTGACGTCGCCCAGTTCCAGACTGGTGGTATTGGTGATGCCCCAGATCCGGCGATCGGCCGCAACTTTCAGGCCGCTACCATCGTTGACCAGTTCGTTAGTGACCTTGTAGGGACCGTTGGCCTGTTGCTGCGCAAACAGGCTGGCAAGATCCGCTTCGTAGACAGCTGCGTCGGCGGGCGCGAAGCCGAAGCCGCCGACCAATATACCTGACAGCACACCGGCATTGTAGCGATTGGGCACTTCGGCGGCGGGCTTTTCCCGCGCGCGGAAATAATCGAAAACCAGCGTGTTGGTCAGATTTTCGGTAGGCTGGAGTAGCAACGACGCGCGAAAGCTCAACTGGTTGGTGTCGTCCAGGTCGGGATTGCCGGATGTCAGGTTCTTCGTCCGGCCGTCACGGTTGCGATACTGTGCAGCAATGCGAAGCGCCGCCACATCTTTGGCCAACGGCACGTTGAGCGCGCCCTCCAATTCCTTATAATCGAAATTCCCATAGCCGGCCTGGATATAGCCTTCGGTGTCGAAGGTCGGCTTTTTCGAATTGACCAGCACCGCCCCGCCGATGGTGTTGCGCCCGAACAATGTGCCCTGCGGCCCCTTCAGCACCTGAATATTGGCCAAGTCGAACGTCGGAATATTGCCGCCCTCCTTGGACAGGGGCACATCGTTGAAATAGGCGACGATAGCGGGCACCCCTTCGCCGATCGGTAATTGACCAAGGCCGCGCAACGACAGCGTCGGCTGGTTCTTGCCGCCCTCCTGCGAGAAACGGAAGCCGGGTGTGAGCGTGGCGACATCGCTCAGATCCTGGACCGATTTCTGCTCCAGCATCTCGGCGGAGATGGCGGTGATCGATACCGGCACCGACTGAAGCGATTCCTCGCGACGGCGTGCGGTCACGACGATATCCTGTAGCCCGCTATTGACCGAAGGCTGGTCGGCAGGCTGCTGTGCCAAGGCAGGTACGGCGGTCGCGAACAGGGCCAGCGCGCTGGTGGCAAGCACCTGGCATTTGACGGATCTCATAGCTTCATCTCCCCTTGGGCACCTTCTGTGTCGATCCATGGATCGCCTGTGGTGCTCAGGTGCAAACTAGGGCAGCCGCCGCCGGGGCACGACCGCCTTTGCTATCGCTCGTTGCAAAGACGCTATCGCTGAGCGCGCCATACCTATCTGGCCCAGACCAGTGGAAGCGATTCCACATGGATGATGTTGCTGAGATAGAAGGGCACATCGAACCCCGGTTGCACTGTAAAAGCCGGCAGGGCGGCGAGCATTTCCTGCATGGCGATCTGTAGCTCGCGCCGGGCAAGATGTGCGCCGAGGCAGCGATGTGGGCCATAGCCGAAGGTCAGATGCGAAGGGCGGCGGTCGAAACGGATGTGCGTCGGGGCCTCGAACGCTTCGGGATCGTTCGATCCCAAAGGGGTCGACATCGCAACCCGGTCACCCGCGCGGATCGTGACATCGTGCAGCATCACGTCTTTGGTGCAGATGCGGAAGGTCGTGACAGCGGCATAAGCGCGCAGCAACTCCTCGATGGCTACGGTGGCACCCGCCGGATTTTGCCGCAGGGCATCCTGATCGGCCGGATGGGTCGCGAGATGCTGGAAATGCAGGCCGATATTCGCCGACACCGTATCCAGCCCGCCCAGATACAGATTGAAGCAATGGCCGAACACCTCTTCGGGCGTCCATTTGCGCCCTTCATATTCCAGTTGGAGCGCGATGCTTATCAGGTCGTCGCCGGGCCTTTTGCGACGATCTTCGATGGCGTTGAGCAGATAGGCCTTGACCGCGCGCGTGCCCTTGACCCGATCTTCCATGTCGTCGGTGTGTAACAGGGAAAATTCCCAATCGAGAAACTGCTGCATCTCCTCCTGCGGCAGGCCGAGCAGGTCGAGGAAGATCGACACCGGAAAGGGGATGGCGAAATCCCGGACGAAATCGCATTCCCCCCGGTCCTTGAACCTGTCGATATATTCCCGCGCGCGCAGCCGCACCTTGCCGTCCAGTTCGCCCATCCGCTTGGGCGAAAAGACGGGATTGAGCGCATTGCGAAAGCCGGTGTGTCGGGGCGGGTCGAGTTCGGTCGGGATGATGTCCCAGCTTTCGCCGATCCCGGCGGCAAAGCCGGTGTTGCCGCGTTTCCCGAAACTATCAGTGTCGGCATAGATTTTCCGCAGGTCTTCCGCGCGCCGCACTACCCAGCCTGGCTGACGCCCCGGAAACACGTCGGTGCCGTAGAAGATCGGCGGGCCTTCATGCAGTCTGGGAATGATGTCGGTATAGGGATTGACCGTGGTCGTCCGACGCGGCGTAAGCGCAAAGGGCATCACGAGTTCGCGCGGAACATTGTCGGGAAGGTCGATCACGAGCAGCCTTTCTTGTCCAGGTTTCGATCGGGCACGCTTTATTGTGCGCCGAAACGATAGCGCATACCAATGCCGACCACGCGGGGGTCGCCCGCATAGTCGACAGCTATGCCCAGGCCGCCGGTCTGGTAGAGATCGGAAAAGCGGCGGCTGAGATATTTTTTGGCTGTCAGGTTGCGGCCATAGACATAGAGTTCGATATTCGGATCGTTGAGCTGATAGGCGATGCGGCCGTTGAGCAGGCCATATCCTGCCGTTTCACCCAACGCATTTTCCTGCGCGTAGGCGGCTTTGACCGCAGCGGTCTGCTGGTCCGACGCCACCACCGGGTTGAAATGCTGCTTGCCGACATAGGCGTAATTGACGTGCAGGATCAGGTCGCCGGTCGACAGGGCGATGGTCTGGGTCGCGCCGATGCTGAACTGGATCTTGGGCAGCTGCGTCAGCGCGCGACCGCTGAGGTCGACAGTGCAGTCGTAGCGCGGGACGCCGGCGGCGGTCGGCGGCGCGGCGGCGCATCCTGTCAGCGGCGTGGCGCTGGTGATCCGCTGCACTTCGGAAATGCTCCCCGCCTTATATTTGCCGTCGAGCAGCGAGAGATTGCCCGAAATCTCCATGCCCGACCATGGCGCCGCCACGACCTCGAACTCAGCCCCCCAGACGCGGGTGTCGCCGTTATTCTGGGTATATTGGGTGACGCCGACCCCCGGTGCTACGGCATTGACGATCACCTGCGCATTGCTTTTCCAGGTGTGGAACAGCGCGACATTGGTGCGCAGCCGATTGTCGAGCCAGCTTGCCTTGATGCCGCCTTCGACGTCCTTGACCTTTTCCGGCGAGAAGGCGGGAAGCGACCCGGCGCGTATGTTGAAGCCCCCCGCCTTAGCTGCGCCGCGCGTGGCAACATAGAGGAAGATGTCGTCGCTCGCCTGCCAGTCTAGCCCCAGGTTCCAGGCGGGATAGGAAAAATTCTTCGCCTGGGTCTGGTTGCATTGCGTGGCCGTTGGCGTCTGGTCCGGGTTGACCAGATTACAGTTCACGCCGAACGGCGTGCCCGCGACGGGCGCATTGGGGGCAAGGCCCAGCACCTGCTGGTTGTGCAGGACAACCTCACGCCCGTCCCAGGTGTAGCGGAAGCCGCCCACTGCACGCACGCTGTCAGTCAGATTATAATAGAGTTGCGCATAGGCGCCCTTGGTCGTGTTCTTCGCGTCGCCGAAGCTGTTGCGGATTAGCCCGCCAAAAATCTGCGACTGGGAATATTCAAAACCTGTTTCGCGCGACGCATATCCGCCCAGAATGTAGCTCAATTGATCCGTGATATTGCCGGACATTTGAAGTTCCTGCGAATAGGATTCCGAATGCGCGCCGCCGAATACGGCAAGGACCGGCGATGGCGATCCATCGAGATCGATCAGACCGTCGGAATCCGAATAGCGATAGGCGGTGATCGATTTGAGCTTGTGCTCGCCAATGTCGATGTTGACTACACCGGAAAAGCCATAGGCAACCAGCTTGTCGAAAGGCAACTGGCTGTATTTGGCCTGGATGTCGGCAGGCAGCGTGGCGAAGGTCGGGTTGGTCGTGGGCCGCGTCAGCCCACCTGCATAGGTCGTGTACCAATTGTCCTCCGTGTGAATCGCGCTGGCCAGGCCGGGCGCAAAGGCTGCCAGCGGCCCCTGAAACGACAGCGGGTTGAACCCGGCGGTCTGGGCAAGCTGGCCCATGTCCGTTATCTTGTTATAATCGCCGCTCAGGGTGACGTCGAACCCGTCATTTTCATATTTCAGCTTGCCGCGCAGGAAATGGCTTTTCTGATCGCCCACGTCGCGGTTCAGCCGGGCATTGTAGCCATAGCCGTTGCGATCATGGAAATCATAGACGACACGCGCGGCCAGGCCCTCTGCCAGCGGCACGTTCAAAACGGCTTCAACATCCCGATAGGCATAATTGCCGACCTCGCCCTTCAGGCTGGCTTCCAGCCGATCGACAGGATCCTTGGACAGAATGTTGATCGCGCCGCCCGTCGTGTTGCGACCAAACAGCGTGCCCTGCGGACCACGTAGCACCTCGAGCCGCTGGAGATCGTGCAGATCGGTCAGGCCCTGCGAAGGCCGGGCGATATAAACGCCGTCAATATAGGTCGCGACCGCCGGATCGTTGGCGATCAGCGGCTGGAGATTGCCTTGGCCGCGGATCGACACGAATGCGAAGCCGGACGTCGAGGCAGAGCCGGTCGATATGACGACGCTGGGCGCGACACGCTGCACGTCCTGCACGCTGACGATCTGCGCGCGCTGAATCGCGACAGCGCCCAATGCCGTGACGGCCAGCGGGGTGGTTTGCAGGCTTTCCTCGGTCCGCCGCGCGGTGACGACGATATCCTGAATGCCGCTGAACTGTTCCTGCGCCGCTTCCTGTGGTGCGACTTGCCCCCGCGCAGGCTGAGCCATCGCGACAGGCAGGCCCGACAGCATCGTCGCCACCATCAGTTTGGACGTTTTCATCATTCTCTCCCACATATCTTTATTGATGGCGGACAGGCGACATTTCGATGGGATGACAACCTACCTTAGGAAAGGGTGGCACGGTTCATCGATAGTGAAACGCGGGTCGGCGATAGCCGCGCCGCTTCCGCGTCACATGATTGTTGCGAAACGATAGCCTATTGCATTCCGGCGATAGCTTGTCGCCTTGCCCGCCCTTTCTCCCATGGTCAGAGATCGTTCCAGCAATCAGAACAGCGGCTGCGGGCCGCTAAAAAGGACATACAGATGGCAACGCTCGACGCAGACCGGATCGAAGCATTTCTCCGGCATCAACTTGATATGTTCAATCAGGGTCAGCGTGACGACTTCATCGCCGCCTACCGTGACATCGCGCCAGGCGGGCTGCTGATCGATGACCCGGTGGGTAGCGATCGTCAGGAGGGGCTGCACCTGATCGGGGAATTGTTCGACCGCTATGTCGGCTGGAAGCTGACATTTGTCGAACTGATCGTGAACGGGCATGAGGCCGCGGCCTGCGTACGGAACGAAGGCATGATGAATGGCCATCCCGTCACAGTGCACAGCCTTGAGACATATCATTTCGGCGAGGACGGCACCTTCCTGGCCCGCTATTTCCATCCGGCGATGTCGGCATGACCGCCTCGGACCAACTCGCGATACACAGCGACAAGATAGAACTGACCGCGACCAGCGCCCTGTCGGTCGAGACTGTCCTGAAAGTCCGCCATTGGAACGACCGGTTGTTCAGCTTTTCGGTGACACGCCCGGCGAGCTTTCGGTTTCGGTCCGGCGAGTTTGTCATGATCGGACTCGCGGGCGAGGGTGGCAAACCGCTGTTGCGCGCCTATTCGGTGGCCAGCCCTGCCTATGCCGAGGAACTGGAATTTCTGTCGATCAAGGTGGAGGACGGCCCCCTGACGTCGCGATTGCAGAATATCCGGCCCGGTGACCAGATATATCTTGGGCGCAAGCCCACGGGCACATTGGTGACTGACGCGCTGTTGCCTGGCAACCGGCTGTTGCTGCTGTCGAGTGGCACCGGGCTGGCGCCGTTCCTCAGTCTGATCCGCGACCCCGACGTCTATGAACGCTATGAGCGCGTGGTCGTCGTCCACAGCGTCAGGCAGGCAAACGACCTGGCGTTTCGTGCGGAACTGGAATCCGGCCTGCAGGATGATCCGCTGGTATCGGAACCGGCAATGGTGCAACTATCCTATCTGCCCACGGTCACGCGCGAAGCCTTTACTTGCAACGCGCGTATCACAACGATGATCAAAGATGGCAGCCTGTTCGCGCAGGTTGGACTGAGTGGTGCGCCGCTCTCGGTCCAGACCGATCGCATCATGCTATGTGGCGGCATGGCCATGATCAAGGGTATCGCTCGCCTGCTGGATGCGCGGGGCTTTATCGAAGGTTCCAACGCGAAGCCGGGCGATTATGTGATCGAACGAGCCTTTGTCGGTTAATAACGGCGGGATGCTGGTCACTTGCCATTTTTATAGATGGGCTTCAGATCGGCCTAGCCTCGGCTCGGCGGGCATCAGAGGTGGCCTGGGAAATCTGGACATTGAGATGAGTGGATTTTCTGCCTGACGGCGGCCAGGATGGCCGCGTGACAGGAGTAGAAATGAGCAAACGACCACGCCGGAATCACAGCCCGGCTTTCAAGGCGAAGGTAGCATTGGCTGCCGTGAAGGGGGAGAAGACGCTGGCCGAGTTGGCGCAGCAGTTTGACGTGCACCCAAACCAGATCACGACGTGGCGTAGCCAGTTGCTGGAGGGCGCGGCCGGGGTATTTGATTCGGACAATGCGTCGGCAACGGCCGAGCCGGCGATTGACGTGAAGACGCTGCACGCCAAGATCGGCGAGTTGACGCTGGCGAACGATTTTTTGGCCGGCGCGCTCGGGAAGGCCGGTCTGTTGCCGAGCGCAAAGCGATGATCGATCGTTCGCACAGTTTGCCGTTGGCGCGGCAGGCGCGGGAACTGGGGATCAGCCGGGGCAGCGTCTATTACCTGCCCAGACCGGTTTCGGAGGCTGATCTGGCGATCATGCGGCGCATCGACGAGTTGCACCTGGAATTTCCGTTCGCAGGCAGTCGCATGCTGCGCGATCTACTGCGGCAGGAAGGCATGAAGATCGGCCGCCAGCATGTAGCTACGCTGATGAAGAAGATGGCGATCGAGGCGATTTACCGCCGCCCGAACACTTCAAAGCCGACGCCGGGGCACAAGGTATATCCCTATTTGCTGCGCAAGCTGGCGATCGTACGGCCCAATCAGGTATGGGCGACCGACATCAGTTACATTCCGATGGCGAAGGGGTTCGTCTATCTCGTGGCTATCGTCGACTGGTTCAGCCGCAAGGTCCTGGCCTGGCGGGTGTCGATCACGATGGAAGCCGACTTCTGTGTCGAGGCACTGGAGGAAGCTCTGGCGCGCTTCGGCAAACCGGAGATCTTGAACACCGATCAGGGCAGCCAATTTACGAGCATGGCCTTCACCAGCGTGTTGCTCCGCGAAGAAATCGCCATCAGCATGGACGGTCGGGGCGCATGGCGCGACAATGTGATGGTCGAGCGCCTGTGGCGCTCGGTGAAATACGAAGAGGTTTATCTGCACGCCTACGGCGGGGTCAGCGAAGCCCGATCATCGATCGGTCGGTATCTGAGCTTCTACAATAGTAGGAGGCCGCATTCGAGCCTTGCTGCCAAGACGCCGGACCAGACCTATTTTGACAACCTGCCCATGTTGATGGCAGCTTGAATTTGGCCGCCGATATGGGGCGTCACTCTGGTCGGCTACGCCCTCCCGACATGACGCCCCATATCGGCAGTTCGATGAAACCGGCAGACGATCCACTTAACCGTTGCAGATCCCTGTTCAAATCAACCCGGCCACCTCTCTCGGCGGCGACGATCCGCAACGATCGCAATCAACGGCCACAGCATCACTGCGGCGAAAACGCCCCATTCTGCATATGGGACAAGCAGCGGCATCGGCAAAAGGCGACCAAAGGCTGGTCCGGTCAGGATGGCCATGCCGCAAAACATCAAACGCCGGTGCCATTCGATCCGCTTGCGCATCGATATCGCCACGACGACCAATCCGCCAAAGCAGAGGATCGACAGGATGTTCATGACAAGAAAATATGCGGGAAGGAAGAAGAACGGCGTGGCGGCATTTCGCGTCATTTCTATGGTCGTATATATGCCGACGAGAACCATGGCGCTGGCCCACCCAGCGCCTACCCAACCGAGCCGCCGGTGAAGAGCGATCGAACCCCGTGAGACTAGGAAGCTTTGGGAAACGAACAGCACCACCCAACCAAAGAAGATGAAGGCGTGAAGGTGGACAAGCGGCGGCGCGCCAAACGTCGAGCGACCTGTCGCCGCCTGAAGGGAAAAGCCCGCAACGATGGTCAAAGCCATCGCGATCGCCATATTTAAAAAGAACCGGTCATCCCGCCCATATCCAGGTAGCGGTTCAGCCAAAGTTGCCATCTGTGACCTCCACGCCATCTAGGTCGTGAACCCATAAACGCGATTCAGGCTGGGATGTAGAAGCCCCATACACCGTTGGAGAGTTCGCCAGCCGCGAAGCGGATTGGGCTATCTGTAGGCCCGACCTCGTAAATATCGAACCGATGGCGCTGATGCTGGTAGCTTGGATGAGGGAGTTGAATGGCTTCTTCCCCAGTGCGTCGCCAATTTTGCTGCCAGACTGCAATGCCGCTGATTTTCACACCGTCGCCCTCAAAGCCAACGTGAACATCTCGCCACTCGCTCATTTCAACACTGCCTTTGACCTGGATACACGCCGGATAGCACATAATGGGTTTTGTCTCGCTTCGACTTGTGATTCAGCGGCGGCATGAGCCGATATGACCTAACCGATTTTGAGTGGCGCGTGATCGAGCCGCTGCTGCCCAACAAGCCCAGAGGCGTTCCGCGTGTTGACGACCGACGCGTCCTGAACGGCATTTTCTGGGTGCTGCGATCCGGTGCTCCGTGGCGCGATCTTCCCGAGCGCTATGGGCCGCGCACCACCTGCTATAACCGCTTCGTGCGATGGCGAAAGGCTGGCGTCTGGGACCGGATGATGAATGCCATCACCGCTGCGCACGACGGCGACATCCAGATGATCGACAGCACCTCTGTTCGGGCCCACCAGCAGGCCGCGACGGCAAAAAGGGGGATCGAGATCATTGCCTCGGTCGCTCCCGAGGCGGGCTTACGACCAAAATCCACGCGGTCGTCGATGCGCAAGGGCTCCCGATCCGGCTTGGCCTAACGGCGGGACAGGCGCATGACGGGCAGGTCGCGGACACGCTGCTCGACCATCTCGGGCCGCGCACCATCGTGCTCGCTGATAAAGCCTACGATGCCGACCGCATTCGCGCACTGATCGAAGAGCAAGGAGCTACGCCTAATATTCCGGCCAAATCCAATCGAAAATGGAAACCCTGCTTCAGCAAGCGCCTCTACCGCGAGCGCAACCTGATCGAACGGTTCTTCTCGAAGCTGAAGCACTTCCGTCGCGTCGCAACCCGCTATGATAAACTCGCCGACAACTTCCTCGCCATGGTGCAACTCGCTTCAATGCGCCTCTGGCTCCGTGCTTATGAGTCTACGGCCTAGTGATGAAGCTAACGCAAGAGAAGGCGAGGCTCAACCGGTACAGAAAGCTATTTAGGCGATCCGTATCACCTGATTTCGGCGAAAGTCCTATTGCTGATAGACCTGCAGGTTAAAGGTCAGAGATCGTCCGGAGGCACCCAATAACCGACGGTGTGCTGACCGATAACGAAATTTAATCGCTGAAAGGTGAGAGCGGCTCGACTCCCGCCTGATTACGTGATCGTCGCTTTGTCCCGAACGCTTCACCGAGCGCAGTCATCGGCGCATGGGCATAGCCAATCTCGCTATCAAGATGGGCCACCTCGCTTCGAAAGTTGCCCACAGCTTCCGCTTCCAATCAATGACGAAGAGCCGATAGCGGGCTACTGAAATACAAGACGTTTCTGTCTGTCAGGGAAGGTGTCGGCGACAAGGTAGGTGGGGTCGAACTCACCCGCCTGCATGAGACGTTCCCAGTCATGAATCTGGACGATACCGCCCCTAACCGTAACCAGGCGTTCCTGTCGCAGGGTTTTAAGACTCCGGTTTACATGGACAGACGTCAGAGCGGCTGCATCGCCCAGCTGCTCCTGGACCATCGGCAGATCAAATTCCAAAAGCGGATATCCACGTCCGCCACCGTATCGGATCGCCAGCTCGCACAGAATGTGAGCGAGCCTTGATCGCGCGTCTTTTCTGCCGAGATTGACCGCCCACTGCATAAGAATGGCACCATCCAATATGCAGTCCCTCCAGAATGCTTCTGCAATGGCTGGAAAATCTCTACCTAACGTCCGAACGGCGGCGTGAGGCACGCGCAGGATCAACGTGTCTGTCAAAGCGGTCAGACCGCCGATCCCTATAGGTCGAACCGCCGAATGAAGATCTGCCATGTCGCCTGGTATATGAAGTGCGGTAGTTTGCCGCGACCCATTTTTTACCTGACCAACCCGCGCGACAAGGCCAGACGCGATATAACAACAATAATCCGTCTCTTCGCCGAGCGACACAAAATCCTGTCTGGCACCCACCTCAATCTCGTGGGTCGGCAGCGCCATAATAGCGTGCTGTTCTTCTTCGGTAAGACGTGACCGCGCCAACAGGCGTTGAACGAAAAGACCAAGGTCTGATAAATGTTTAAGTCCGCTGACTTGCCCGTCCTGCTCGTCTTGCACGCCCTTTAGCCCTCTGTTGACTCTCAATATGCCAATTCTGGTCTCTACTCGAGATCCAGGGCTCGGGTTTGTCGCTAGGCCGCAGCCGCCTTGCTGTCGGTTATGGTGATTAGCTCCCGGAAATCGATGGTGGCCAAAACCTTCCCCTCATCATCTGCTACCTCAATACGATGACCAAGATCGATGGGTTCACCGGCTTTGACATGTTCGGCCATCAGATCGCGGGAGCTTCGTATCGCTTCTTCTTTCGCGGCGGCCAGATCCTCGAAGTCACGACCGTCCTCATCATAGGTGTCGGCGCTGTTGAACAGATTGAGATGATAGCGTGGCATGCCTCGATAATACCTGAATTTGTCACCCGTTCCGGCAGACAAGAGACAAATTTGGATAACGTGGATCAACGCTTGCCGCCTGAGAGATGATGAGGTCCTGAAGGTTGGCAATAGCCAAGTTTGTGGATCGGCGCCGAAGCGGAACCCCCTAAAATTACTTCCATACCACTGTATTTCAATGAGAAAACATCCGAAGCTGGGGTCCTGATAAGCGCCGATCATGACCCGCCGATATCCCCTTCTCGGTGTCTTTTCAGATAGTTGTACCGCACCAAGGCAGAAATCCCCTGCGACGCCGATCCACATCCTCACCAGTGGTCGAGCCGTTATTGGGTCGCCAAAGTGTTTGGCATATGCTAGGGCATAGGCCAAGGAGCTGCTATGGGTGTCGAACGTCACGTGAAACTGTTCAAGAACGGCCGTAGTCAGGCCGTCCGCATTCCCCGCGAATTCGAACTTCCGGGTGATGACGCTATAATGCGCAAAGAAGGTTCGCGCATTATCATTGAACCCGCCCCCCGAACGTCGTTGCTCGGCTTGTTGGCGACGCTTTCGCCAATCGAGGACGATTTTGGCTCGATCAACGATGACGTACCTGAACCTGTAGTTCTTTGACCTATGTTCCTGCTCGATACGAACATCCTATCAGACCTAATTCGGCACCCTCAAGGCGTAATTGCAAATCGCATCGCGGTTGTCGGAGAAGCAGAGATTGCGACAAGCATCATTGTCGCCAGCGAGTTGCGTTATGGCGCAGAGCGCCGTGGATCCGACCGCTTAACCCGGCAGCTTGAGGCGGTGCTCTCCCTCGTGCCGGTGCTACCGCTGGGCGACGATGCCGACATGGAGTACGGGCGGTTGCGCACAGACCTGGAAAAGCGTGGCCAACCTATTGGCGGCAACGATATGCTGATTGCCGCACATGCTCTAAGTCTCGGAGTCACGCTGGTGACGGACAACGTGAGAGAATTTCAGCGGGTTACCGGACTGACCATCGCAAACTGGTTACGTTCATCATGATATTGCCAGCAATTTAACTGCATCAGCGAAAATTTTTTCGGTCCGTTTAAGGCATGGATTGCGACTTCGTCCTCGGTCTGCATTGCGGCATTAGACGAAGTTGGCCGCGTTTAAGAACGAAACTGGGACATCTCACCGATCGGCGTCGAAACAAGATGGTAGCAACGCCTGAAGAGTAGCCAGCCAAGGAAGCGCTCGCACTGCAATATTGACGCCCCCACTGCCGTCAACTGATCAAGAGCTGTCAGGCGTACAACGTTGCACCAGGTAGGTGGGCGATGTTGCTGCTAACCGGGTTGCAAGGACGGGGGCACGATTTTTTGGCTGATCGGTCCGAAGTGCGTGCCCGCGACCTCCATATGAATATGGTCGCCAAAATGCATGAATGGGGTCACTGCGGATCCGATTTCGATCGCCTCGATGGCCCGCCTCTCCGAAAGGCAGGACGATCCGACGGTTTGATAATCTGCATTTGACACAGTACCCGATCCGATGATCGTGCCCGCGACCAAATGACGGGTGCGCGCGGCATGGGCGATCAGATCATGAAAACCGAACTGCATCTCTCGACCGTGGGGATGGCCGAACCATTCGCCGTTCAACGTCACCTTGAGCGGCAGATGTACCCGACCCTCCGCCCATGCATCACCCAGCTCGTCGGGTGTGACGGCATAGGGCGCCACGGAGCAGGCCGGCTTGGCCTGGATCCAGCCGAACCCGGTCCTCATTTCGACGGGCGCGATGGCACGCAGGGACCAATCGTTTATGAGCAGGATTAGCTTCACATGGGCCAGCGCGTCGCTCGCCGCGATGCCCATCGGAACGGCGTCCGTGATGACGCCGAATTCCCCCTCGAAATCGATGCCATCCGCCTCGCTGGGAAGGGCGACATCGGCATGACCAGGCAGGAAACGGTCGGAAAGCCCCTGATACATCAGCGGACGATTGGTCTCGATCGGCGGCAGGTCGAACGCCTTCTGCATCAAAACACCATGCTGGGGAAAGGCAGAACCGTCGAGCCACTGCCAAGCGCGCGGCAGCGGCGCGAGCAGGGAATCATGGTCCAGCGGCTCGCCTTCGCCCCGCGCCAGCCGCCGGTCAAACGCGCGCAAGACCGGTTCGGTCTCGGTCCAGCGCTCGACTGCCTGTTGCAACGTGCCGTTGGAGGGCAGGAAACGTTGCGCGTCGCGCGAAACGACGACCAGTGCGCCGTCAGGGGTGCCGTTGGACAGGGTAGCAAGACGCATCAGCCTAGTCCTCGATGATCGCGACGGCGCGGGTCCAGCCCGCCGAAGCGCCTTTTATCTTGTGGGGGAAGCAGCTGACGATAAAGCCGTTGCCGGGCAGTGCTTCGAGATTATGCAGCTTTTCGAGATGACAGTAGCCGATGTCGCGGCCCGCCTTATGCCCTTCCCAGATCAGCGACGTGTCGCCGGTTTCTTTCACCTTTTGCGCCGTATAGCTGAACGGCGCGTCCCAACTCCAGGCATCGGTGCCGGTGACGCGCACGCCGCGGCTGGTGAGATACATGGTCGCGTCATAGCCCATGCCGCAACCGACATCGACGAAGTCGGGCCGCCCCAGCGCCTTGCCCGCCGCTGTGTTTACCAGGACGATATCAAGCGGCTGGAGGTCGTGGCCGATGCGGGCCAATTCGGCCTCGACATCGGCCGCCGTAACCACATAGCCATCAGCGAAGTGTCGGAAGTCGAGCTTGACGCCCGGACGGAAGCACCAGTCCAGCGGCACCTCGTCGATGGTGATCGCCCGTTCGCCATTGTCCATGGTGGGATGATAATGATAGGGCGCGTCAAGATGCGTGCCGTTATGCGTCGTCAGCGTCACCCATTCCGCAGCCGCAAAGCCCGCGCCGTCGGGCGTCTGGTCTGCGGTGACGCCGGGGAAGAAATGCTGGAGTTCGCCCACCGTCTCGCCATGCGTCTGATAGGTGATCTTGGGACGTAGGAAGGGTGGATCGGACACCACATCATTGTCGAGCGTGATCGACAGATCAATGAAACGGCGGCTCATGCGGTCCGGCCTCCCAGCGTTTCGGCGAACCAGTCGGCAATGACGTCGCGACCATAGGCCATATTGTCGGCGCCGACATGCTCGACACCGCCTTCGCGATCAGTGAAGATTACCTTCTCGCGGCGCGGGCTGTTGACGAGCTGGTCGTAGAGATCGTCGGCATAGGACAGGCTGATCTGCCGATCCTTGGCGCCGTGCGTCACCAGGAACGGCACGGTAATGCGGTCCATATGGCCGTTGAGGTTCATGTCCGCACTCTTCGCGTGGAAATCCTCCATGTCGCTGGCGCCGAACGCCCACATGACATGCGCCCAATAATGCGGCACCGGATTTTCGCCTTCGCGGTTGAGGCGTTTCTGCTGCACCTCCGCCCAATTATGATTGGCGCCCCATACCGCGCCGCTGGCAAAGCGCGGTTCATAGGCCACGGCCCGCGGCGCGAAATGGCCACCCAGCGAAATGCCGGTCATGCCGATGCGGGCGGGATCGACATCATCCTGCGTTTCCAGCCAGTCCACCGCCTTGCTGGCCCAGCTTTCGCTGTGCGGATCGACGGGCAATTCCTGCAAACGCAGCGCTTCCCCGCTGCCGGGCTGATCGACGCACAGGGTCGAGATACCACGCCGCGCGAGTGCTTCGGGCAAGCGCGACCAGTATAGCAGCTCCTTGCAGCTATCGAGACCGTTGCAATAGACGACGACAGGCTTGCGGCCTTCACCAGGCGCGCGGGTGTAGAGGGCGGGCATGGTGCCGTTTGTCAGCGGGATATCCACCCGCTCGCGATTGAGGCTACCCAGCTTCGTCGATGTTTCGAACGCGGCCAGCGCCTTGGCATAGGTGTCCTTGCGCCCCGGATGGCCATGGCCTTGCATCCGTTCGGCGGTGATAAGATAGAGGGCGGCCCGCTCCAGCTTGTCGGAGGCCGAAAAGGCCCGGCCGCGCGCTTCATCCTCCTGCGCCAGCCCGATCAGCTTGTCGCCCATCGCCGCCCACTGCGCCATGAATTGCGGCGTGCCCGCGTCCGCGCCGCTGGCCGCCGCGTCGCGGATCGGCTGGCACATGTCGATGATCTCGCCAAGCTGCGCGCCCGACTCCATCGCGATCGAAACCGACAGGTTCCAGATATAGTTGGGGAAATATTCGAACAGGGCCATGGTTATGCTTGCCCCTTCACGCTTCTACGGCTTGGAACAGGCCTGTATCGGCCTCCGGGTGCGGCATGGTCTGCGGGCCACCGACGCCAATGCCCCACTGGTCCATCGTCTTGGGGCCAGGCACATGGACCTTGGCCTCATGGTTTTCGAAGTCCACCTCCTCCAGTTCCGACGTATATTCGACCGCAAAGCCCGCGGGCGTGGTGAAATAGCTGAAGGTGTTGTTGCCCGCCGTGTGCCGGCCCGGACCCCAGCGGATGTCGGTGCCCTTCTGGCGCAGGCGGTTGATGCCCACCATCATGTCATCGACGCTCAACATGTCATAGGCGACATGATTGAGGCAGGGCGGTCCAGGCAGGATCGCCATGCGGTGGTGCGCCGCATTGCAGCGCAGGAAGCCCATGAAATCGCCCAGCCAGTCGCTGATCTTGAACCCCAGCACGTCGCAGAACCACTGCGCCATCGCCTTGTGATCGGGCGAATGGAGCACGATATGGCTGATCTTCTGCGGAACGCCCTCCCAGCGGCTGAGCAAGCGGGGCGTGCGGACGGCGACGTCGCTGGAAATCTCGAACGGCAGGCCGTCGGGCGAGAAGAAGCGAAAGCCATAGCCGCCGCCCAGCGTATCCAAATCCTTCGGCGTGAAGATGATGCGCGCGCCCGATGCCGCCACCTTGTCGTGCAGCGCATCCACATCGGCCCGGCTGTCGGCCGCCAGCGCGATCACGTCGATGCGCTTGTCCGCTGCGGCGCGCAGGCGGACGACATAGCCCTCTTCGCCGCCGTCAGCGGCGAAATAGGTCATGCCGTCCTTCTCGCCCGCCTCGACCAGCTTCCACTGTTCGGCATAGAAGGCGCGTTCGGCCTCCAGGTCGGGAACGGCATAGCCGACATAACGAATTTCAGTGACACGGCTCATGGTAGATAACTCCTGGGAAAAGGGCGCGCCTCAGATTGGCTGGGCGACGATCGCGAACATGGCGTGGGTGGCCTTGGCATTGTCGACCGGCGGACCCCGGCCGATCTGGCCGTGGCAGATGGCCAGGCTTTCGCGCACGATATAGGCACAGCGATCGAAACGCCGGTCGCGATAGGCGGTGAAGGCTGTATCCAGATCGTCGTGGCGCGACAATTCGTCGGCCAGGACCAGACTGTCCTCGATCGCCATGCCTGCGCCCTGTCCCATATGCGGCGTCGTCGCGTGTATGGCGTCGCCCAGCAGGGCGACCCGGCCCTTGTGCCAGGGGCCATCGACCAGCAGCCCGTCCAGCGGTCGATAGACCACGCCTTCATCATCCACGATCTGCTCGGCAAGCGCGCGGATGGCAGGCGCTGTCTCCGCCAGTTTGCCGCGCATGGTCGCGGCCAGACCTTCCCGTGGATAGCGCGGATTGTCCGGCTCCGGGGTGGTCACATACATATACATCAGGGCGCTGGAGATTGGCACCAGCCCCACCCCGGTTCGCCCATTATAGACCTGAAGCGCGTCCAGCCCCTCAGGCCGCGCGAAATTATAGCGCCACACGGCCTGGCCGGTAAACTGTGGTCCGGGTGCATCGGGAAAAAGGGCAGATCGGGTCTGCGAATAGACGCCGTCGGCGCCGATGACCAGATCGTAGCGACCCGAACCGCCATCGGAAAAAGCGACGTCGACGCCAGCGCCATCATCATCGATCGACGCCGTTGTTACACCGAGTTGGACAGTTGCGCCGCTCGCCTGCGTGCGGTCGCCCAGCACCTTGTGCAGCGCGCGACGACCGATTCCGACATTGGCGGGCTTCCCCTCCACCAGCCGGGGCGAAGGCACCCGCGCGATCATCGTCCCGTCGGGCAGGAATATCTCCACCGCGTCGAAGCCGACGCCTGCCGAAAGATAATCGTCGAGCAGGCCCAAGTCGCTCATGGCCCGGACGACGTTCGACTGTTGTATGATGCCAACGCCATAGACCGACCAGTCGGGGTCGCGTTCGATGACATGAACGTCATGCCCTTTCGCGCGAAGTGCGATCGCTGCGGTCAGTCCGCCAATGCCGCCACCGATGACCAGAATCCGCTGCGCGTCCAAACTTCGCTCTCCACTCTTATCCCGTGGAGGCAAGTCTAGCGTCGAAAAAAAATATCAAAATTCGATTGTTTGGATGATTATTTATCCGTGATTTTTATGGATGGCGGCAGCGCGTAATTGAGACCGTAACCAGCGCAGGCCTTCATCTGCTGCGCGTGT
This sequence comes from Sphingobium sp. ba1, assembly GCF_000743655.1. NCBI lineage: Bacteria > Pseudomonadati > Pseudomonadota > Alphaproteobacteria > Sphingomonadales > Sphingobiaceae > Sphingobium > Sphingobium sp. ba1. The sequence goes on along the minus strand of NZ_JPPQ01000069.1, from coordinate 337,787 downwards.
CTGATGAAACTGCACCAGTTCTTCCATCACCGGGAAGGGGAATGGCAAGGGCTGATAGACGATCGGAAACATCCGGGCCGCCGCAAGCGCCAGTCGTTCATGCATAATGGCAAGCCGCTGCGTTCCGACCAGCAGCCAGGGGACGGTTGTAAAGGACGATGCAGACACCTCGATACGCCGATGCTTACCCATGAGGGTCAGCTGTCGATCTGCGAAAGCCGCATTGGATAGCGCGCCGATCGCGATGGCGACATGGCCAGCGGCCAGAAAGCGCTTCTCGTCCAGTGGCGTGGACAGCAGATCATTGCCCCTCCATCCCGCCACCACATGCTGCTCTTCAAACAGCAGTTCGCTCGGATGATCCTGTGACAGGAATTCACGCGGGCTGATCATCAGATCAGCCTTGCCCGCCGCGATCAGCGATGTGCTTTGTTCGCCTGGCGACATGAGCTGGACCGTGACGGTCGGGGCTTCGACCGCAAGGCGCGCCAGCAACGGGGCGATGACGGCGGCGACAACATAGTCAGATGCGATGACCTTGAAGAGCCGTTGAGACGATTGCGGATTGAATGATGCCGATGTCGCCAGCAGCGTTTCAATCCCGCCAAGACATTCACGCACGAGGGGCGAGAGGCTCTCGGCAAAGGCGGTGGGATACATGCGCTTGCCATGACTGACGAGCAGAGGATCACCGAAATAATCCCGCAACCGCGACAAGGCAGCGCTCATGGCGGGCTGGCTCAGATGCATCTGACGCGCTGTTTCCGACACCGAGTGGGTTTGCATCAGCCCTTGAAACACGGCGAGTAGATTGAGGTCGAGACCGCGAAAACGCATAATCCATCCATTCTATGATTGGATACCGATAAGATCAAACGATTTAACCTATGCGCCCTTCCTGTCTAGGCTTTCCTGACAGACGCGCCGGATCAGGCGCGCGCATTTGGAGAGGAGACGACCATGAAGGCAGCCCTGCTAGCGACCGCCACCGCTTTTTTAACGCCGATCTTACCCGTTCACGCCGAGGCAGGAGCGGGCAATGATCAGGCGAATGGGGGCGGCATCGCGGACATCATCGTCACGGCGCAGCGCCGCAGCGAAAATCTCCAGAATGCCGCCATCGCCGTCAGCGCCGTGACCGGCGACACGCTGGTCCAGCAGAGTATCACCCAGGCCAATGACCTGACGCGCGTCGTGCCTGCGTTGCAGGTCGCACCTGCGGCATCCTTCACGCAAATCTATCTGCGCGGCGTCGGCACCTTCGGCGCCAACGCTTTTGCCGAACAGGGCGTCGCCTTCAACCTCGACGGCGTGTATCTCTCCCGCCCGGCCGCGCCGGCCGGTCTTTTCTACGATCTCGAACGGGTCGAGGTGCTTAAAGGACCGCAAGGCACGCTGTACGGCCGCAACGCCACCGGCGGCGCCGTCAACGTCATCACCGCCAAGCCCAAGCTTGGTGAGACGAGCGGCTATATCAACGCGGAATATGGCAATTACGATGCGCTGAAGGGATCAGCAGCGCTCAATCTGCCGTTGGGCGACAGGGTCGCCTTCCGGGTCGCAGGCCAATATGTGCAGCGCGACGGCTATTATAGCGACGGCTATGACGATGAAGATACGCAAGCCGTGCGTGCCCAATTGCGCGGGGAAACCGGCACCGGCCTGGATGCCACCCTGTCGGTCGATTATGCCCATGTCGGCGGCATGGGATCGGGCGGCACCATCATGCCCTTGCTCGACGGCAAGACGCGTCTGGGGCCGAGCGATCCGCGCGTCATTGCGGCCTATGTCGCCCGCTCTCCCACGCGCCCGGTGCCGCAGGCGATCGCCAGCGACGATGGCTATCAGGACAATAGCTTCTTCGGCGCGGCGCTGACGGTCAATGCCGATCTGGGTTTCGCGACGCTGACGGTGGTGCCCGCCTACCGCAAGACGGACCTTGATTTCCGTTCCTATGCGTCGAGCTTTCTGATCGACATTCAGGAAAAGTCGAGCCAGATGTCGCTGGAAACCCGGCTCGCCAGTCGATCCGGACCAGTGGAATGGGTGGTGGGCGGCTATTACTTCGCCGAAGATGTCAGCGCCCGGCAGTTTTTCGACCAGGCTAGTAACGGCACCCGTCTCAATTCACAGCTGGATACCGAAAGCCTTGCAGCGTTCGGCCAGGCCACGCTGTCCTTCTCGGATCAATTCCGCGTGACCGGCGGCTTGCGCTACACCACCGACACCAAGCGTCAGGCTACCGAGGCGCACACGCTGCCCTTCGTCGGCTTCGTCAATCCGGCTCAGGGCAATTTCACACCGATCATCCTGGACATCCTCAGCAATCCGCGCACGAACGTTGATTTCAACAAGTTGACCTGGAAAGTAGGCGTAGAATTCGACGTCGGTCCACGTTCGCTGCTTTACGCTTCGGCCGCGACGGGCTTCAAATCGGGCGCACTGTTTGCCGCGACAGGTCGTAACTACTCTGCGCCGGAAAATATGATGGCCTATACGGTCGGGTCGAAGAACCGCTTCTTCGACAACAAGGTGCAGGTCAACGCCGAAGCCTTTTACTGGAAATATAAGGACCAGCAGATTTCGCATCTTGGTCCCGTTCAGGTCGCCAGCACCCCAGGCGGCCCGATCTTCGGCCCGGTCTTCACCACGGAGAATGCCGGAAAATCGACCATTTACGGCCTCGAACTGGAAGCGCTGTTCCAGCCGTCCGCCAACGCCCAATTCTCCGCCAACATCCAGTATCTCCACACCAAATATGACGAACTGATCTATCAGGCCTATTCGACCACGGGCATTGCGCCCGTTATCGGCTGCGCGGTCACGCCAACTACCCTGACCGGCGCATCGCCGGCGGCGCGTATATTCAACGTCAACTGCTCAGGCCGTCCGCTGGTCAACGCGCCCAAATGGGTGTTTAACCTCGGCTATGAACATGGATTCCAGCTGGGCGATCATGGCCGGATCATAGCCGCTATGGACACACGGATCGAAACATCGCGCTATCTCTCGCTCGATTTTCTCGATCTGGGCCGACAGGGCAGCTATATGATGTCGAACGCGCGCCTGTCCTACGAGACGCCATCGGGCAATTTTTCGCTCACCGGCTTCGTCAACAACATCGAAAATGAACTGGTGTTCGCCAACTCGCTGCAAAGCCCCGCGAAGCCCGGTGTCATCTATAACCAGCTACGCCCGCCCCGCACCTACGGCATCCGCGCTGGCTTCCGATTTTGATCGGCCATCGCGCAGCGGGAGAATAGCATGGGTACGGAGCCCGGTTCCCCATTTCGCCGGATCGTGACCGGCCATGATGAGAAGCTACGGTCGCGCGTCACCAGTGATGCGGCACCAGCGCGGGTCTTTGATAATCTGGGCGAAGAAGGGCTGGTCTTTTACGAAGTTTGGAATACCCGGCAAACGCCAGCCGTCCTCGACCTGGAGGATGCCGAACCGCCGGAGGATCGCCTCATGCTGGCGCCTCCAGTAGGCGGGACGCGTATTCGCCTGCTTGATATTCCGCCCGAGCAGGCCGGGGCGGATTTCGACGCCGTGTTCGACGCGATCGGCGGCAGCGACGCCCATGTCGGCAAAACGTCAAATCGGCACGCGAGTTTCCATCGCACCCGCTCGATCGACTATGGGATCGTGCTGTCGGGCGAGATCACCTTAATGATGGACGTTGGAGAAACCGTCGCGTGCGCAGGCGATATCATTATCCAGCGCGGGACAAATCATGGCTGGATCAATCGGTCAGGCGCGTCCTGCCGGATCGTGTTCATCCTGATCGACGGTGTATTCAGCGACGATCTGGCATGACGTTGCTGGTAACCGGAGCGGCCGGATTCGTTGGGCGTGAGGTCGTGCACCTGCTGGTGCAGCTGGGCGGGTTTAGCGCCGTGTGGCTTACCGACAGGACCGCACCGCCGATCCCGCACGGCAGCGGATTTGAGGCGATGCCTTTTGATCTGGCCGCAACCGGCGAGTTGGGCTCGCTGCTTGAAGGGGTCGATGCCATCCTTCATCTCGCCGCCATCCCAGGTGGCGGTACGGAGCAGAATCCCGCCCTCGCCCGCTGCGTTAATGTCGATGCGCCGCTCGCCATGCTGGAGCATCTCGACCGGGCGACGCATAGCTGCCGCTTCGTCTATGCCAGCTCAATCGCCGTGTTCGGAACGCCAGCAGCTGATGTCGATGACGGAACTCTTCCCGCCCCCACCACACTCTATGGCGCCCACAAGCAAATGATCGAGAGCGCGCTGGTCCAGTTTACGCGGCGAGGCCGCGTGCGCGGGATCAGCCTGCGCTTACCCGGCATCGTCGCCCGCCCCGCTGCACCCAGCGGGCTCGTATCTGCATTCATGAGCGATCTGTTCCATGCCGCCAGGGACCAACGTCCCATAGTGCTGCCCATATCAGTCGAAGCCACGATTTGGCTGCTATCGGCACGAAAGGCGGCTTGGAATCTGGTCCATGCCCTCGGTTGCGATATCAATGACGGGCGCAGCCTGACGTGCCCGGCCTTGCGCGTTTCGATCGGAGAACTGGTGGGGTGCCTCTTTTCCGATCGCTCTCTCGTCCATCATGCGCCCGATCCTCACATCGAGCGACTGTTCGGCTCTCTGCCGCCTCTGGCGACGCCCGCGGCGCTCTCGGCCGGCTTCCGCGCGGACGAGAGCCTCGACGCATTAATTGCATCCGTGATGGCAGCAATCAGCCCGCCATAGAGCAGTTTACCGGCATGGACGGGTCGCGGCCCAGAAACAGTTCGGCGATCAGCGTGCGAAACCAGACGATCGCCGGATCGCCGTCGACCCGTCTATGCCAGAATTGCTGAAGACTGATGAGAGGTGTTTCGAACGGCGGCGGCAACAGCTTGAGCGGCGCCATGGTGGCCAGGATGGCCGCAACCGCATGGGGCACGGTGGAGATGAGGTCGGACCCGGCGACCAGCAGCGGCACGCTCATGAAATGGGGCGACTGCAACTGGATGCGGCGCGACAGGCCCAGTTGCTGCATCCGCATTTCGACCAATTCCTGGCTGCGCCCCTTTTGCGACACCAGGATATGACCCAGGCCCAGAAACTGGTCGAGCGACAGGCTGTCGCCGATGGTCGGGTGATCGCGCCGCACAATGCAGCTGAAGGGATGATCGAACAGGGTCTGACACAGGAAGCTGCTGCCCTGAAGGTCCGGGAAATAGCCGAGCGCGATATCGACCACGCCGTCCGCCATCGCCCTTTCCAGTTCCTGGGGCGGCATGGAATGGCAGCGCAATGTGGCGCCCGGCGCGCGATGCTTCAGCACCTCCAGCAGGGTCGGCAGGAAAACCAGTTCGCCGATGTCCGAAGTGCTGATCGCAAAGCAACGTTCCGAACGGGGCGGATCGAAGACCGGCAAGCCCATCAATTCTGCGTCGACCGTCTCCAATATCCGTCGAACCGGTTCGCGCAGCCGATCGCCCAGGGGCGTGGGCTGCATGGCGTTGCCGATGCGCACCAGCAATGCATCACTGAAAAACTGGCGCAGCTTGCCGAGCGCAAAACTAACATTGGGCTGGCTCATGTTCAGCCGCCGTGCGGTGGCATGCACTCCGCGCTCCTCTAGCAGGATGTCGAGCACCACCAATAGGTTCAGGTCCAGTCTACGGTAATCCATATCGCTGATCTACCATATCAGCATAACTAGTTACATAAATTAGTTCGAAACGCGCTAAGCCATGTGTGAGACAAGACAGGAGAGCGCATTGACCCAGCAGCCCGCATCCGCCGGCGAGTCCTCTTTCCTTACCGACATCTGGTATGTCGCGGGGTGGGGCCATGAACTGACGCCTGGCACGCGCACAGCCCGCACGATCATGGATCAGCCGCTGGTGCTGTTCCGCACCGAAGCCGGGGCGGTCGCCGCGCTGGAGGATCGCTGCTGCCACCGCGCCATGCCGCTGAGCGAGGGGATGGTCGTCGGGGACAATATCCGTTGCACCTATCATGGCCTTGAATTCGCCGCCGACGGCGCCTGTGTCCGCATTCCAGCGCAAGACAAGATTCCGGCCACCGCACGTATCCGCCGCTATCCACTTGTCGAAAAAGACGCCTTGTTGTGGATCTGGATGGGCGACGCGGCGAAGGCCGATCCTGCCGCCATTCCCGATCATCCCTGGCATAATGATCCGGGCTGGGCCTGGCGCAGCGCTCATTATGACGTGCAGGGCAATTGGCAACTGCTGGTCGATAATCTGATGGACCTGTCACACCTGCCCTATATCCATCCGCTGACGATCGGCGGCGATCCCGAATTGCATTTCAGGACGCCGACGCAGGCGACCCGGCTGGCAGACGGCGTCCGCGTCGAACGGCGGATGCCATCCTCGGTCCCGCCGCCGACTTACGTCGCGGCGGCCGGCTTTGCCGGGCTGGTCGATCGCTGGCAGGAAATCGAATTCCATCCGATGTTCATCCGCATCCACACCGGCGCCTGCGACGAAGGCACGGGCGCCTATGACGGTGATCGATCACATGGCCTGTCGATGCTGGGTTTCCACGGCATCACCCCGGAAACCGAAAGTAGCACCCATTATTTCTGGTCGATGTCGACCAACATTGTCGAGGGCGATATTCCCGACTTAGTGTTCGAGCAAACAGCGCGCACGTTCAAGGAAGATCAGTTGGTCCTAGAAATGCAGCAGAAGCGAATCGCGCGCGAACCTGACCGCCCGATGCTGGACATCGCAAGCGACGTTGGCGGGCGGCAGACGCGCCAGTTCATCCAGCGGTTATTCCGCGCACAAGCGGGCGAAGAGATGTCTGTTGCTTGACGCGATGGACGGTGAGAAGGCGCGCTGTCGGCTACCCGATCTCATTCGTCCATCAAAGACTGCAAGGGTCCGATCGTCCCGTCAGGCGCAGCCTGACGAAGCAATTGGCCTAGCAGTTCGACGGCATCCTGCGTTTCGGCGCGGTGGGGAAGATAGCGTTCTGCGATCGAAAGGCCGCGGACAGACCAGACCATCAGTCGCATCACGGAAAGCGCGAGTTTCTCATCTCCGCCAAAGGCACTGCGTATCGCCTTGAGAGCAGATTGCTCGACGGCCTCCTGCATCGGGACCACGAGCGCCGCCAGTTCTTGATCACTGCGGGTCGCTTGAAGGATTTCAAGTACGGCCATTCCCGACAGGCGGCTAAGAACCGTCCAAAGGAGCTTGGGCCAGTCGTAGAGCTGATTGCCGATCCCGGTTCGCAGCCGGATCTCTTCATAGGTAGCCATCTCGTCATCGAAAACATGCCGCACCACCTCGGCCATCAGTGCGGCGCGGGTTGCAAAATGATGCACCATCGCGCCACGGCTAACGCCTGCTTTCTTCGCGATCAGCGCGGTGCTGGCACCGGCATATCCGCACTCGCCGATCACGGCGATCGCTGCTTCAATGAGCGCCAGCCGCGTCTGTGCCGTCCTCTCTTCCTGCGTTCGACGGGGCCTGGAACCCCTCTGATCGGACATATGATTGCACTTTCACTAAGGCTGGCGACTAGGACTGGCTTGCAACGATCTGCAATGTCGCGCTGCAGTGTGCAAGCACGTCATCCATAACTAAAATCGATCGATAACCATACATACAAACAGCGTTGACTGTTTGTATGTATCACATCAAAGCATGACGCAAGCGCAGGCCAACTGCATGACCGATAGGGGAGGATATATATGCGCAAGACAATGTTGTTCGTGGGCGCGAGCCTGGCTTCGATGGCTCCGAACGTCTACGCCCAGACTGAACAGCCCAGCGAAGGCGTCGCTGAAATCGTCGTGACGGCGCAGCGCCGCGTTGAACGGCTGCAGGATGTTCCTGTCAGCGTGACCGCATTGGGCGGTGACGCGCTCAAGTCGCTCAACCTCAATGATCTCACCCAGGTCGCCCTCGCAGCGCCCAGCCTTCAGGTCGGCAACGATAACAGCTTTGCAATCCGCGGCGTGGGTACGCAGGCGTTCGCGACCACGATCGATTCGAGCGTCGCAACCGCGCTGGACGACGTCAATCTGGGCCGTCCGTTTCTGGCACAAGGCCTTTTCAACGATGTCGAACGGGTTGAAGTTCTCAATGGCCCGCAGGGATTGCTGTTCGGTAAGAATGCCTCGGCTGGCCTGCTCAATGTCGTGTCAACACGACCCAAGATCGGCAAGTTCGAGAGCGAAACTAATCTGGAACTCAATAATCGGGATACGCCCGGCAGCGACGAACAGTCCTGGTCAGCGATCGCCCGCCAGACAGTCAATGTCCCGGTAGGCCAGAGCGGCGCGCTGCGGATCAACGGCACATATTCAATCGAAGAGCCGGGCACCCATTTCGTTGGGACAGGCGGCGTGCGCAATGACCTTGATCGCAAGCAGTACGGCGCCCGAGTCAAATATCTACAAGAGATCACGCCCGCCCTCGAACTGTACGTCATCGGCGAATATGCGGAATCGCATGGTGTTGCGGGCATTTACGACCGAAGCTATCGCCAGCTGGGCGCAGGTAGCATCAATGCCGATCCACTCGCTGCCTCTGGCATCGTTCCAGGCGACCGGAACTTCTCCGTCGCAGGAGACGGTGGATATTGGCGTGATCTGAAACTTGGTGGTGCCCAGGCCTCGCTTGCCTATACGGCCGATAACGGTATCGTCGTCAGCAATATCTTCGCCTGGAAATTCTATAATTTTGATGCTCAACTCGACACCGATTTCACCAACAGCAACGGTGCCAACATCAATTCTTCCCATGCCGATTATGACCAATTCTCAAACGAGTTGCGTATCGCCTTGCCTGCCGAAAACCGCCTGAGCGGCCAGGCTGGGCTCTATTATTTCCATTCGACGATCGAACAGCGAAGCCAGATTGCCGGCAATAATTATCTGCCCGATTTCCTACTGCCGACTTTTCCCTTCTGCGTCGGTGCTACCGCCGTACCTGGGGCATTTCCTCCGACCTGTTCGACCAGCAACGATTATTTCCTTGGCCGCGACAACAGCTATCGCATGACGACTGACAGCTATGCCGCCTTCGGCCAGCTGACCTTCGCCGTGACCGATCAGTTCAAAATTTTTGCCGGCGGACGAGTCACCCGCGACGAGATCGGCATCGACCTGGACCAGAATCGCGGCGCATATTTCGTCACCCTGGGCGTGCCGGGTGCTATCGTCGAATCATACAGCAACACCGATTTCAGCTGGCGTGTCGGTGGCCAATATCAGGTGACACGGGACGCCATGATCTATGGCTCATACGGTCGCGGCTATAAAGGGCCGGGCTTCAACGATACCGGCGCGACCCCGAACGCGCCGCTGGTGGTGCAGCCGGAAAAATCGAACACGGCGGAAATCGGCTTCAAGACCAGCTGGTTCAATCGCCGGCTGATCGTCAATGCCTCTGCCTTCCACACCAAGTTCGACCAGTATCAGACACAGTCGCTCGACACGCAGCTGCAGAGCTTCATCATCCAGAATGCGGCGTCCGTAACCAGCAAGGGCGTCGAGTTGACCGTCAACGCCAATCCGTTCCGGGGCCTGTCGCTCAATGGCTCGGCGACCTTTCTCAGCTCCAAGTTCGACGATTTCGCGGGCGCGGAATGCTATCCTGGCCAGGCCACTCCTAGCTGCGCAACAACCGGCTCCTTCAACGCCGCCGGTCGCCGCACGCCGACGGCACCGAAATTCACATCGTCGCTGCAAGCCATATATGAAGTGCAGACGGACGGCTTCATCCATCCCTTCATAGAGGGTAACTGGTATCATCGCACTGCGATCAACTATCTGATCAATGGTGCGCCCGGTGCCACAGTGCCGACGCTCGACCTGATCGGGGCCAGCGCGGGCGTGCGCCTGGACAACGGCATGCGGTTGTCCATCTTCTGCAAGAACTGCACGAACGAATATAACCCCAATTTCATTGGATTGGACGCAGGAGACGCCATTCAGGGGATTGCATCCTATAACCAGCAATTCGGGTTCGATTCCGTCCGGACGGTCGGCGCAAACATCCAGTTCCGCTTCTAAAGGAGGCACCTAATGCATTCCAACATTTCGCGCCGCTCAATGATGCAAATTGCGGCGGGCAGCCTTGCCGCGACGCTTGCTGGACCCGCTCTTGCCGCCAGACGCAAGCTCGGCCCCGACTTCCTGTGGGGCGCAGCGACCGCCGGGCATCAGGTGGAGGGCGGCAACGTCAACAGCGACAGCTGGGTAATGGAGCATCTCCAGCCCAACAATTTTGCCGCCCCCTCCGGCGATGCCTGTGACAGCTATCACCGCTGGCGCGAGGATATGACGCTCGTCAAGCAAATGGGCTTGAACTGCTATCGTTTCGGGATTGAATGGTCGCGGATCGAACCGGAAGCGGGCGAATATTCACGGGCTGCGCTTGATCACTACCGGGCCATGATTGACGGATGCGCTGAAATGGGTCTCCAGCCCATGGTCACCTATTCCCACTTCACCGTCCCGCGCTGGTTCGCGGCGAAGGGCGGCTGGGAAGAAGCTGCCAATGTCGATCATTTCCTGCGCTTTTGCGAGCGGGCCGCAAAGGCGCTTGGGGCCAACTATAGTCATGGCCTGACGTTCAACGAACCCAATCTGGCGGCGCAACTTTCCTGGCAGCCGGGCTTCCGCGCCACCATGCCCTATTTTGCACAGGCCAACGCCGCCGCCGCGAAGGCGGTCGGTAGCAACCGCTTCTCGTCCACACCCATCTTCGATGCCGCGCGCGCGGGACCGATTCAGGCCGACGCGCACCGCCGAGCAGTGGAGGCGATCAAGTCGGTGCGGCCCGACCTGCAACTCGGCCTTAGCCTCGCCGTGGCCGACGAACAGGCTGGCCCTGACCCCGAAGGTCTCAAGCACAAGATCGCACAGGTTTACGCGCCCTGGTTCGCGGCCGTGGCGAAGGATGATTTTGTCGGGGTCCAGACCTACGGCCGGGCTTTGGTCGGCAAGGATGCAGACCTGCCGCCGCCCGCCGGTGTGGAACTGACCCAGACCGAAATGGAATTTTATCCGCAAGCGCTTGAAGCAGCGGTCCGCTGGACAGCCAAGGCCACTGGCCGACCCGTGATCGTGACCGAGAACGGCGTCGCGACGGCTGACGATAGTCGCAGGATCGCCTATATCGACGGGGCGTTGGCCGGTCTTGGCCGAGCCATCCAGGATGGCGTCGATGTCCGCGGCTATATTCACTGGTCGTTGCTCGACAATTTCGAATGGAACCGCGCCTACACTGCCCAATTCGGCTTGGTCGCTGTCGATCGCACGACCTTTCGGCGCACGATGAAGCCCAGTGCCTTGCATTTAGGCCGGTACGCCCGCGACAACAGCATCTGACGTGCGCCCCTATCGCCTCGTCTCCATTACCTAGGATAGCCCGATGCCCAATCTCGACCGCCGATCCTTCCTTGCTACCGGCGCGATCGTCGGATTGAGCGCTCAGGGCGCGACGGCGGCGTCGCGCGCGAATCCGATGGTGGTAGGGCTGCGCACCGCCATGCGCGAAATGCCGATCGGGATCGATGATCGGCAACCGGCTTTGTCCTGGCGGATCAAGGCCAAAACCGGCACGATGCAGGCCGCGTATCGCATCCTCGTGTCCTCCAGCTTGGCGGAGTTGACGCGGGGGCGCGGCGATTTGTGGGACAGCGGGCGTATCGAAAGCGCGGCATGCACCGGAATCCTCTATGCGGGGCAGCCGCTTCGGTCGGGTCAGACCTGTCATTGGCAGGTGCAGATCTGGGACCAGACAGGCAAATCAATGCAGAGCCATCCTGCTTTTTGGGAAATGGGGCTGCTTGACCAGGATGACTGGTACGGCGACTGGCTGGCCGTGGAGGGCGCAACCGAGCGGGATGATCGCCTTGCAGGTGCCACATGGGTCGGCGGTACCGCGCCTTCCCCTACACAAGCACGGTCATTCCGTCTCCCCTTTCAAAGCGGGGCGCAGACCGCGCTGTTGACCATCGTCGGCGACGGAGTGATGTCGCGGCTGACGCTGGACGGGCAGCCGCTCACCTTGCCGGAACGTGATCCCAATGCGTTCGGCGGAGCGCCCGCCTATCGTTTGCCCTTGGAGATCGGTGCTGGCGAGCATGTCCTCACCGTTGATGTCGCACCCACGCCCGGTTTTTTCGTCAAACCATCCGTATCGCTGGCTGCACAGATCCGTCTGGTCGATTCGACTGGTTCGGCACATCGGATCACCCAGGGTTGGGAGACGCGGCTGGGCGACAGGGAACCCTGGTCGACCGCCGTCGCTCTCGACCGACAGCCCATCTTCCCATGGCCACCGACGCCCGCCCGCCTGCTGCGTCGCGCCTTCGACAGCCAGGGCGCGGTCGTGCGCGCGCGGCTCTATGTTGCGGCGCTGGGCGGCTATCGCCTGTGGCTCAACGGCGGTCGCATCAACGACGACGAACTCCAATGCGAACCAGGCAATTACGCCGCGCGCATTCCCTACCGCACCTATGATGTCACCCGGTTGGTTCGGGACGGTGCGAATGTCATCGCCGCGATGGTCGGTGACGGCTACTTCGCTAGCTATCAGGCTCCCAACGGCCGCTATCCCTTTGGCGCGGCGCCCCGCCGTTTTCGGGCGATGCTGGAAATCACCCGGCAGGACGGGCGGATCGACCATGTCACGACTGACACGACATGGCGGCACGCCGAAGCACCGGTCCAGATGTCGGAAATCTATGCGGGTGAGGATCAGGATCTTCGCCTGGCGCAAAGCGGATGGGACAAGCTGGGCTTCGATGACGGCCAGTGGGACCGCGCTTGGCGGGCGCCATCGCCGACCGCCCCCTGTGCCGCCGCCCTCGCCGAACCGGTGCGCGCTGTTCGAACCCTGGCCCCTGTCACGATCCGCAGAGTGGGTAACACTCGTCATATCATCGATTTTGGCCAGAATTTCGCTGGCCGCGTCCGGTTGCAGGTGAAGGGTGCCGCTGGCCAGCACGTCATCGTCCGCCACGCCGAGATAGTGTCCGACACGGGCGAACTGGACCGCCGCAACCTGCGCGCGGCGCGCGCCGAGGATCATTATCGGCTACAGGGCACGGGCAAGCCGGAGACGTTGGAGCCCGTCTTCAGCTATCAGGGCTTTCGCTATGCCGAAGTGGAGGGCGTCGCCACGCTGACGTCGGCCATGATCGCGGGCATCCAGTTGTCCAGCGCGATCCCGGAGACAGGCAGCTTCCAAATCAGCGATCCCAATGTGCAGAAATTATGGTTGAACACGCTCTGGAACCAGCGTTCCAACTTCATGGGCGTGCCCACCGACTGCCCCCAGCGGGACGAACGGCTGGGATGGACCGGCGACGCCCAGATTTTCTGGGACGCCGCCAGCTTCAATATGGACGTCGGTGCTTTTACCCGCTCCTACAGCCGCATCCTGCGCGACACCCAAGCCCCGAACGGCGCCTATCCGCTTTGGGCACCTTCGCCCGAAGGTCTGGGATGGGGCACGAACAGCGCAACGCCTGGATGGGCCGATGCCGGGGTAATGCTGCCCTACACCGCCTATCTCCATAGCGGCGATCGCACCGTCGTCGATGAAAACTGGGCCGCGATGACCGCCTATGTCGGCGGTATCCTTGCAACCAACCCTGACGGGCTATGGAGCAAGGACAGGGGTGCTGACCTTGGCGATTGGCTGGCCCTGGACGCCAAATTCCCGATGGACGAAACCACGCCCAAAGCGCTGATCGGAACCGCCATGCTTGCCCGGTCGGTCGATCAACTGGCGCAGATGGCGGCATGGACAGGGCGCGCGTCCGAAGCCGATCGATGGCGCGCGCAACATAGTCGGATCCGCGATGCGTTCGCCGCGGCCTTCGTGACGTCCGATGGCCTGGTCGGCAACGGCAGCCAGTGCAGCTATATCCTGGCCCTGCGCCTTGATCTTGTGCCGCCCGCGCTGCGCGCCAAGGCAGGCGCATTATTGGCTGCCGATATCCGCAGCCGTGGAACCCTGCTCTCCACCGGTTTCCTTGGCACGCCGCTAGCTCTCGACGCGCTTGCCGATGTCGGGGAAGGCACACTTGCCTGGGATTTATTGCTGCGCTCCGATTTTCCCTCTTGGGGCTATATGGTGCGTAAGGGCGCGACCACGATCTGGGAGCGGTGGAATGGTGACACAGGCGATGTCGCGATGAACTCGTTCAATCATTATGCGCTCGGCGCGGTCTGCGGCTTCCTATATCGCAGGATCGCAGGCATCGATCCGATCGAGCCCGGCTTCGCCAAATTTCGCGTGGCGCCGGTTTTCGACCCGCGCATTCCGCAATTCGGCGGCAAGGTCGATAGTATCAGAGGGCCGATCGAGACGCGATGGAACTTCCGGGATGGTCATGCGGCGCTGGACCTTGTCGTTCCATCCAATACGACCGCCGAGATTATTGTTCAGGGTACGCGGCGCGACGTAGGCGCAGGCCATCACCAATTCACATTTTAGCCGTGGTTGTTTTAGCCATTACCTGTGTACGCAATTACAGATCGACTGATCCAGCCCGTTTCTTCTAGATCATTGGATCACCGGCATCCTAAAATAGCCCGCTATCGACTTTACGTAATGACGATTGACACGGAAATTTAGGTACTTTCACCACCTGCTTTCGGTATGGCATCGCAAACCTTTAAAAAACAGCATTATCAGTGGAATACGATTGAATATATACATTTTTTTGATTGGTTAAATCTCCGATTTTTTGTGCCTATAGAGCATCTAATTAGTAGGCGAAAAAGAAATTTTCAGACGGAGTTACATAGCAAATGAAAAGTTATTGGAAAATATTACGCACAGCACTACTCATGCTGAGCGTGTCTCTATGCACATTTGCCGAAACTCTTAATGCATCCACTCCTCGGTCTCGGTCGGCTGATGTTAAGCCACGAGTAATCATTACAGCAGACCCAGAGTTGGACGACTCGAACTCCCTTCTGCGGTACCTGCTTTACAGCTCGGATTTTCGAACGGAAGGCCTCATCTACGCTAGCAGTCAGTTTCACTGGAAGGGTGACGGTAAAGGCACACTGGCTGTACCAGATGGGATGGATTATCGTCGATTAAAGGTGAAGCCTTGTCCTTGTACGTCGTGGAGATGGAACCCAGACGAGCGGTTTATTGACGATGCAGTAGCCCTCTATTCCAAAGTTTATCCGAATTTACGTCGGCACAAGCGAGGCTATCCCACGCCTGCGTCCCTAAAAGACCGAATCCGTTGGGGTAATGTTGCGTTTGATGGAGAGATGTCTGAAGATACGCCAGGATCCGATCTCATCAAGACAGTGCTACTCGACGATGACGATGCGCCGGTTTATCTTCATGCTTGGGGTGGTCAAAGCACAATCGCACGCGCACTGAAGTCCATCGAAGACACCTATAAGGGTACGATCCGATGGAATGCGATTCGTGAGAAAATCATCCGCAAAGCTGTAATTCATCCATCAGGGGACCAGGATGACACATATGCGAAATATATTAAGCCTCATTGGCCAGAGATTCGATATCAATTAACACTCGACGCGGTCAATCTCAGTTACTTCGCGCACGATGCCGTAAGCGCAGATGATGCCTTGTATTTTTCCGCCCCTTGGACCCAGAAAAATATCTCAGCGCGCGGGCGTGCTGGATCTTTTTACTACGTATGGGGTGATGGACGGCAAATGGTCGCGGGCGATAAATTCGATTATTTCGGTTTTGCTGGAAAAAGTGCGGACGAACTGCAACGGGAGGGGTATAACATCTGGACGCCTATCAGGCCGAAGGGGAGCTTCATTGGTGAAGGCGACACCCCCACCTTCCTAAATTTGATAGACAATGGCTTAAAGGGGTATCTCGATGACAGTTTTGGCGGCTGGGGTGGATATCTCGATCCGGCACCGCGCCTGGTCAGCATGCGAGAATTCAATGGACCTTTCTCTACGCCTGTCCGTGCGCCGACGCATCCTTTCCTAGCGGCTGCTCAGCGGGACTTTGCGGGACGATTGGCCTGGAGCCAAGCGACAAGCTATGGGGCCGCAAATCATCATCCGATCATCATTCTTGGAATGCCCACTACCTTATCAGCTAAACCTGGAACAACTTTGTCACTCAAAGGAAGGACAAGGGACCCCGATGGCGACAAAGTGTCGCTGACCTGGTGGTTGCTCGAGGAGAAGGGCGGGACGTTCCACAAACAGGTACTTAACCAGAGAGTGAATGGTCAGGCTGTCTTTGTGGTGGCAAACACTGCTAAAGCAGGAGACAGGATTCAGATCGTCGCAGAAGCGACGGATGCCGGCAAGCCGGCACTGACTCGCTATGAAAAGATCATTGTAACTGTACATTGATGAGTGCGCACAGCCTGATGTATAGCTTCAGGGACAGGAGAATATTAGGAGAATAGACCTCACTGCGTTGCGGTTTTAGATAAAGAACGGCCTGTCCGCCGTCAGCACCAATGGCACAGATTTGAGGTTGTGATCTAACCTCTCTTATTCACCGGGCTGCTGCGTGATGGCTTAATCCGGGACGGGGTGGCAGGCTGAGGCGGCCAGCGCGAGTTGCCCTGTGGCGACTATTTCATCGCGTTTGGCCGAGAGGTTTGCGGGGTTTCTGGACAGGGTGGATCGATCTGCGGCCGCGCCGCGCCGTTCAGGTCGGCGCGGGTTTGAGGGCGCGGGCGATATGCTGGAAGATGTCGGCGTCGGGGCAAGCGCTGGCGAAGGCGATGCGGATGCGACTGGCGGTTTCGACGACGCGGGCGGCGACCTTGATGAGGCGGATGCGGATGGTGGCGAACTCGGCGTTCCTCAGCGCTGCGGTGGCGGGCACGGCCTGCCGCAGCTTCCACATCAGCCAATATGCGGCGGTGTGGAGGATGAGGCGCATCTGGTTGGCATTGGCCGATCGGCACGAGGTGCGATCGCTCTTCAACTGGGTCTTGTGGAGTTTGATGAGGTTTTCGGCCTGGCCACGAGCACAATAGAGCGTGTCGTAGATGTGCTCGGCGCTACCAAGCTCGATCGAGGTGACGACGAAGCGGATATCGAGGCCCATAGTGCTGGCTTCGATCCGCGCGACGACCCTGCGTTTGGTCGGCCCCCAGGATTTGGCGGCGTAGCAAGTCTCGGCATAACGGCGCAGCACGCCCAATCCCTGCAGCGCCCGGTCGGTGGCACAGGCATCGCCGCGATTGACGATGACGGGATCGGCATGGAGCGCCTTGTTGCCGGGCAGGCCGAACACATAGTCGATGCCGTTCGCCTCGCACCACGCCATGATCTCGGGGCGGCCGTAATGGCCATCACCGCGTAGCGTGATGCGGGTATTGGGCCAGTGGCGGCGGATGCGCCGGATCAGCCGACGCACATGGCCTGCCGTCTCGACCCCCGATGGGCTCTTGCCGGTGCGCAGCAGCATCGCCACCGGACGTCCAGTCGCGGTGTCATAAACATGGATCGGCAGGAAGCAGCGCTCGCCATAATGGCCGTTCCAGAAGGAGAGCTGCTGGCCGCCATGGACGACATCAACCGTCTCATCGATATCAAGCGTCACCGCGACCGGCGGCACGGGATAGCTCGCGCAGTAGAGATCAACGAGCGCGCCTGTCAGACGCACCAGTTCGCGCGTCGTCGGCGCATTCTCCCAGCGGCTCATCGTTGGCTGGCTTGCCAGGCCGATCACGCCGCCGGGCAGTTTGCCGAGCGCCAGCTTGAACCCAGGATCGTGACGCAAACTGTCGAGATCATCGGCATCCTCATAGCCGCAGGCGATCGCCAGCATGCGAGCGCGCAGGATGTCGTCGAGATCGTGGACGACGCGGCTCTGGTCGCGAGGGTCGCAAATGCAGGCGGCAAGCCGTTCCGCAATGCCAAGCTGTCGCTCGGCCTGCGCCAGCAGCAATACGCCACCATCGGATGTCAGCCGACCGCCGTCGAAGGCGGCGGTCATTTTCTTGCGGCAAATCGCTGGGAATGAGAAACCGAGGAGGCTATCATCTGCCATGGCGGTCGTGGCACTTTCTGTCCGGCGTAGAGGGATGATTTAAGCACTCTTTCTCTACTCCAGATCAGTAACTTACGCCACGTCCGCCAACCCCATCCCATGCCGCCGGTGAATAAGACGGGCTAAGGACGAGATTGAATGGGATAGCGGTGCTGAAATAGTAAGGCGCTTGGCCCTGACCGCACCCGTTAGGCGATCAGCTCCAAGTCCGTACGAAAATCGTGATAATGCTTATAGAAGAGAGGCTTATCGCCTTATCCAGAGGTTTTTGCGTCGCAAAGATGGATCAGTAATCAAGAGAATCGTCCAACTTGACGAGAATGAACCCAAATCCCCGAGTTTCGAGCAGAACCCCTTCTACTGGGGCCTGCTGGCAATCGATCCTCACGGAGATTTTCTAAATTCAAAAAGGTTGTACCGTTTTTCTCGGCATCTTCTCTATGCTTCTCACCATAATATACCTCCTGAGCTACTTGCAGGTTTTCTCCATCAATGCGGAAGCCCCGATCGAATATGCGAGAAGGCCAATGATGGTTTCACTGAGCCTTGGCTTGCAGACTACAAAGCTTATCTGGCAGCTCGCTCCCTCGCGAGCCCGTGAATGAAGTGCTGAGAGGGAGAGGCAACGATCACTGAGCATGAAGCAACTGGGAATCTTTACTCCGCAGCCCCCTCTTTTACCAGCCGATGTGATTGCCAGGTGATTGCTACAGCCTGACCACCGCCCGGATGGACGGCGCTCTGATATTCTTTAAGTCATTGATATTGTTGCTGGAGCGGGTAGCGGGGATCGAACCCGCATCACAAGCTTGGAAGGCTAGTGCTCTACCATTGAGCTATACCCGCTCGGCAGGAGAGCGCCCTGCCATCATTGGGCGGGCTTCGTCAAGATCGCGCTTACACCGGCCTAGCATTTCCTCTATCAGGCGGGGATGGACACGCCATCCCTGCGCCAGTTGGACCTTTTTGCGCAGATGGTGGCGGCGGGGAATTTGACGCGTTGTGCCAATGACATGGGGCTGTCGGCCGAAGAGATTGCGCGCGACCTGGCATCGTTGGAAATGCGGCTGGGCTATCGCTTGTTCGAGGATCTGGAGGGCGCGGCGCGGTTGACCCCGGCCGGACGCAAGACGGCCGAGGCGATGACGTTGCTGTCGCAGGATAAGGCGGATGATTGGGACCGCCCGGCTCCCGCTGCCGTGGCCGCTGCCCCGATGCCGCCCCCTGCCCCTATTGCCGCCGAGCCGCCGCGCCGCACCATCATGCTGGCCGCGCCCGCGCCGGTGTTCGGCCATTTGCAGGATGCCTTGGCAGCGTTCGAGGCGGCGAACGAGGACGTGGCGATCGCGCTCGACCTGCATGTCCAGTCGGCGGCGGATGCGGATGCGGCGCTCAAAAGGGGGCGCGCCGACATCGCCTATTTCTATGCACTGGAAGCACCAGCGGATTTTCCGTCGCGCTATGGCTGGTCGGAGCCGGTCAATATCTATGCCGGGGCGGATCATCCCTTTGCGCGGTCGCAGAGCGTATCGCGCGCCGATCTGGCCGCAGCGCCGATGCTGGCGATGGAGCGCGATAACGCCATGCGCGCGGTGATTGAGGCTGCGCTGGCCAGGGGCAAGGTCCGGTCGGGGCCGCTAGCGCTGGAAAGCGACAATATGGCGGCGATCATGGCGGCCCTGCGGGACAATGTAGGCCTGTTCGCGGCTTTCGGTCCGCTGGCGCGTGACTTGGGCCGGATGGAGGGCATCAAGCGGATCGCGCTCGACATGCCCCTGCCCGCAGTCGAAATTCGCCAGGCGGTGCGGCCCGATGCAGCGGAAACCCCGGCGGTCGAGGCGCTGGCGGACTTTCTGTTTCTGTAAATTGCCGGAGATCGTGGCGCGAATGCTGCGCTGCAACGGAAAAGCGACGAGCCGATATTGATATACCATATCATATTGGTTACAGGGTCTCATTCTTCCCGTTGCCAAGGATGACCATCGTTGATGTCCCGCCTCTTTTCTTTGCGTGCTGGTTGCGCCCTGTCCGCCCTGTGTGTCGCGCCCGCGGCTTTTGCGCAGGCGCCTGACCCGCAAGCGCCGGACCAGGCCTATCATGACAATCGCGCCGATATTGTCGTCACCGCGCTGATCCCGCGTCGGCAGGGCGATATCCTGTCCGGCACTACTGTCCTGACCGGCGACAAGCTGACCCAGCAATTGCGCACAACCATCGGCGAGACGCTGGCGCGGCAGCCGGGCGTGTCGGCGACCTCCTTCGGTCCCAATGCGTCCCGCCCGATCCTGCGCGGCTTTCAGGGGGAGCGGGTGCGTATCCTGACCGATGGGATCGGCAGTTTCGACGTGTCCAATACATCGGTCGATCATGCGGTGGCGATCAACCCGCTGACCGCCGACCGGATCGAGATACTGCGCGGCCCTGCCGCCCTGCTCTACGGATCGTCGGCGATTGGCGGCGTGGTCAATGTGATCGACAGCCGCATCCCCCGCCGCGTGCCCGACGAGCCGGTGCATGTCGAAGGCCTGGCGACCTATGGCAGCGCGGCCAATGAGCGGACGGTGAGCGGCGAGATCGAAGCGCCGCTGGCGGAGAATTTCGTCGTCCATCTCGATGGCAGTTGGAGCAAGAGCGACGACCTGCGCACTGGCGGCTATATCCTGTCCAAGCCGCAGCGCGCGCTGGCGGCGCAGTCGGACGACGCCGAAATCCGCGAAGACGGGATGTGGAAGGGCAAATTGCCCAACACGGCGGCCGAGACTTGGGAAGTGGCGGGCGGCTTTGCCTATATCGGCGATGGCGGCAATCTGGGCGTATCGGTGTCGCACACCGAGAACCGTTATGGCGTGCCGTCGCGGATCGACGTGACGGAAGAGCATGATCATGAGGGCGAAGAGCATGGCCATGAAGAGGAAGAAGGCCACAGCCATGAGGATGTGACCTTGTCCATGCGCCAGACCCGCGCCGACCTGCGCGGGGAAGTCGCAACGGGGGGCGGGTTCCTGGACAGCATCCGCCTGCGCGCGGGCTGGGCCGATTATCAGCATCAGGAAATCGAACCGACGGGCGAAGTCGGAACGACGTTCAAGAATCAATCGATGGAAAGCCGCCTGGAATTCATCCAGGCCAAGCGCGGCGGTTGGGACGGCGCGTTCGGCGCGCAATTTTTCACCCGCCGGTTCCAGGCAGATGGCGAAGAGAAGTTCCTGCCCAAGAATGAGACCAACCAGCTCGGCGTCTTCACGCTCCAGTCGCTCGATCTGGGCGACACGCGACTGGAGGCGGGTGCGCGCTATGAACATACCGACCTGAAGGCCGATCCCGATGCCGATCTGTTCGTCGATGGGCGGACGCGCAGTTTCAACGCGCTGTCGGGATCGCTCGGCATCAGCCAGGCGATCATGCCCGGCTGGCGCGCAGGCCTGAACCTGTCGCGGAGCGAACGGGCACCGTCGGCGGAGGAATTGTTCGCGCGCGGCAATCATGCCGGGACGCAGGCATTTGAACTCGGCAATCCCGATTTCGGCAAGGAACGCAGCTGGGGCGTGGAAGGCACGCTACGCGGCGGGGGCGAAGGCTACAGCATCAGCCTGGCCGCGTTCCACAACTGGTTCGACGGCTATATCTATGACGCGATCGTCGATGACAGCGTGTGCCAGGCGGCCAATGGCGGGGCGGAACTGGAATTTCCCTGTTTCGCCTATGCCCAGGCGGATGCGCGCTATTATGGGTTTGAGGCAGAGGCGTCGGTCAAGCTGGCGCAGGTCGGCGGCTATGCGATCAATGTCGATGGCGTGGCCGATTATGTGCGCGCGCATATTAAGGGCAATGGCCCGGCGCCGCGCATTCCGCCGCTGCGGCTGCTGGGCGGGGTGGAAGCGCGTGGCGACCGACTGTCGGCGCGGGCGGAGATCGAACATGCTTTCGCGCAGGAACGGATCGCCGATTATGAGACGCCTACCGACGCCTATACGCTGGTCAATGCGTCGCTGGCGTTCAAGCCGTTCGCGGGGAATGACCGGACGACGTTGATGCTGTCGGCCAACAATATCTTCGATGTCGAGGCGCGGCGGCATGCCAGCGTGCTCAAGGATTTCGCGCCGCTCGCCGGACGCGACATTCGGGTGACGGCGCGCTTTTCGCTGTAAGGCGGGTATCCAGGGGCACAGGTGGGGTCAACCTGCGCCCCTGGACGGCCGGGCGTCAGGCGACCCGACCAAGCCGGTGGTAGAGATTGGCATATTTGACCGATTCGGGCTGGTCCTGAACCTCGCGCAGATAATGGGCGATGGCGGTGCGGATCAGGCCGAAATCTTCGGGCGAGAAGACCGCGCGCGGACGGGCGGGCTGGGGATGGCCGGTGGTGTCGGTGGTCATGTCCTTGTCCTTTCAGATGCGCCGTTCATCGGCTTGCGTACAGCGATACGGACAAGGGTTGCGCGTTTGAAGGACGGTTAGTGGCCGCGTGTCATGATTAGATTTGGTATAATTGTCATTCTATGACAGTATGTCCATATGGCAGAACTGACCGATCGCAAACTTTATCTTGGCCCCAAATTGCGCGTTTTGCGCCGCGAGCTGGGCCTCAACCAGACGCGCATGGCCGAGGAATTGGGGGTTTCTCCCAGCTATCTCAACCATTTGGAGCGCAACCAGCGGCCTTTGACGGCGCAGATGCTGCTGCGGCTGGCCAATACCTATGACATCGACATTCGGGACTTTACCGCGACTCCGGCCGAGGGTGGTCCCGGCGAACTCAGTGAAATTTTGTCCGATGCGCTGGTGCGGGACATTGGGATCGCGCGCGACGAGGTGTTAGAGGTCGCGGAAAATTATCCGGGTGTGTCCGAAGCCTTGGCGCGATTCTATCGCGCGCTGACCGATTTGCGGCGCTTGCCGGGCGAGGCGGTCGCGGGGGCGCGCGGCCCGGCGCCGCTGGTTGCGCCGGTGGACTGGTTGCGCGAGATGATCGCGCGGGCGGGCAATCATTTTGCGGAGATCGATGCGGGGGCGGAGAGCCTGGCCGCGACGATGAGCGACGATCCAGCGCTGTTGCAGGCGGAATTGCGCGCGCGGTTGAAGGACCGGCATGGCATGGCGGTGCAGGTGGTGCGCGCCGATGTGCTGGCGGGGACGCTGCGCCATTATGACATGCACCGGCGGCGCTTGATGCTGAACGAGCGGCTGCCCGCGTCCGGGCGGCTGTTCGCCATCGCCTATCATCTGTGCGCGCAGGAACTGGCCGAGGCGATCGCGGCGCAGGTGGCGCGCGCCGCGCCGCCCGATGAGGATAGCCGCCGCATCGCCACCATGGCGCTGACCAACTATGCCGCCGCGGCGCTGATCATGCCCTATGACCGGTTCCGTCAGGCGTGCGAGCAGAGCCGCCATGACTTGGCCCTGCTGCGCGACCGGTTCGGGGTGTCGACCGAACAGCTGGCACATCGGCTGACCAGCCTGGGGCGCACGGGGGCGCGGGGCATCCCCTTCTTCATGGTCAAGATGGACCGGGCGGGGCTGGTGTCCAAGCGGTTCGATGGCGAGGCCTGGCCCTTTGCCCGCTATGGCGGGGCGTGTCCGCGCTGGGACGCCTATGACGCGGCGTCGAGCGACGCGGTGGCGTGCCAGTTGATCGAGACGCTGGACGGGCGGCGCTTCGTCACGCTGGCGATGGGGATAGCGGGCGCACCGGGCGCGCGCGGCCGATCGGTGATCGCGATCGGGTGCGAGGCGAAACATGGGGGGCGGATCGTCCATGCCGACAGGATCGACCTGGACAAGGACGGCGCGACGGAAGTGGGGCCGACCTGCCCGCTGTGCGAACGGCGCGCCTGCGCGGACCGGGCCTTGCCGCCGGTGACGCGGGCGCTGGATTTACACAGTTATGAGCGAACGGTCGCGCCGTTTCCGTTTCGGCGGGTTTGAGGCCTAAGGCCGCGCCACCGGGAACACCCCTCCCCCGCTAAACGGGAACCGGGCCAAGATAGGAATCCGGTACAGCGACGGTGGCGAGAATGAGTTTCTGCAACACCGCATTATCGTCTAGACGCCAGACCTTGATGACGTGCTTGCCGGGTGCCAATTGTCCCATGTCAGCCGAAAGCCGGACTTCATTGTCACAGACTGCTTTGGCCCATCGCTGCTTGCCGGGCGTATCCTGCGCGCCGCCTGTCGCTTCCAAGGCGGCCACCAGCGTTTGTACCGGCCCATCGTCCAGCGACACACCGATACGCACACCGCCGCTCCCACTGGTATCGAGGGTCGGGGCCAGTATCAGTGTCAGGGATGCCGGACCTGCCTCGGTGACCTGCACGTCATATTCCAGTCGGACACCATCGTTCGCGGCGGTCGCAGGCCGACCCTGAGGAAGCGCCAGAACGGCGCCGTCGGTTCGGCCAAGATGCGGGATCGTGGCCCAGCCTAGCCCTTTCCTATCATAGGAACGAGCGAACGCAGGCGCTTCGATTGCGATCACGCCCTTTGGTCCAGCAGCGCGCTTGATGAAGTGAACGCCGCTGCCGCGCTTGTCGGTGGGGGTATCGCCAGCAACACGGGTAATGCTGGGCATCGTCTGCTGAGTCGGGTCATTCCAGATGACATAGCTCATGTGAACCTGCGTCATCATACCGTCCCACTTGCAGCCATTGATAGCATGATATTGGCGGGTCAGCGCTGCATCGCGCGCAAAGGCGGCTTCGACCTGATCAGCAAAAATATTGGCACGGGCGTCGTTGCGCGACGCCAGTTTGCGATTCCAGGCCGTCCCATAATAGAGCCGATAGAGGTTTGCGACGGCCGAAATCGGGAACTCAACCAGTTGATAATAGGCATCATATTGATTGGGCGGGAGTTTGCCCCGCGCGTCAAGCATCTGTGATTCCAGTGCATCCCATTCCGCCACCATCGCCCCGAATTCGCCACCGTCCAGTCCTTCGGGCAAAATGGCACCGATCGAGAAGCTATCCTGATCAATCAACTCTGGCTTCCGACGGGCAGCATATTGGCTGTAGCGGGTGACCAACCCGCCGATTGCGGATGCGTGATCATCGCCGAACGTGGCCGCCGCCCAATGCGCGGGGTAAGCCGCAAGCATTGCAGGCGTCATCGCATCGGGATTCCAAGCCATGGCAAGAAAAAAACCCAAGGGATATTCCATCGGTTTGATGTCGCCGACATTGGCAATCCACATGGCCCGCGCGCCGCGTTCATAGGCAAGATTCATTTGCTGCCAGATTTTTTCAATCTGGTTGGTGTTCAGCCACTTATAATTGCGCGGCACCCCGACATAGTCGAAATGATAATAGACACCCGCTCCACCACTACGTTGAGGTGAGCCAAGCGCAGGCAGGCGACGAATTTGCCCCCAATTATCGTCTGCAAAAAGCAGCGTAACATCGTCGGGCACTTTCATGCCGTGATCGTAATAATCCTGCACCTCCTTGTAGAGCGCCCAAACTTGCGGCGTTTCCTGCGCCGGTTTTCCGGTCACTTGCGCGATGATGGCGCGCTGATCGGTCACGATGCGTTCCAGTAGGCCGGTGGCGGTGCCTTCCGCCATTGCTTCATCCCCATCACCGCGCATTCCGATCGTAACAACGGATTCATAGCTTTGGCCGCGCCCCTTTGACACCATACGTTCTATGCCGCCGCGCCAGAAGGTCCGCAGATTCTGCGCATTGTCGGCATAGTTCCATGCGCCGCCGGTCACGCCTTTTTCCGTGTTCCGATGCCACTCGTCCTGCGCACGCATCATCACTTCATGATGCGAACTGCCCATCACCACACCCATTGCGTCTGCCAAGATCATATTGTCAGGATCGTCCGCAGCAAAGGCCTTCGGCGACCACATGGCAGGCCACAAATAATTACCCTTCATCCGCAGCAACAGTTCAAAGACATGCGCGTACATAGCAGCGTTGATGCCACCGAATTTTTTGACGGCCCACCCACTGAAATTGGGGTCCTCATCATTGATAAAGAAGCCCCGATAGCGAACCTTGGGCTGGTCGCGTCGCGATCCTGCCGGAATCAGCACCGTCCTGCGCTGCGCAACAGGGACGTCGGCGAACCAATGCCAGGGCGACACACCCATCCGTTCGGACAGGTCATAGGTGCCAAATACTGCCCCTCGCCGGTCAGCACCGACAATGATCAGCGCCTGCGATACGCCAACGAATGGCCGATCGACGACGATCTGGCGGAATGCTTCCCATTCCCCCGACAGATCGGAGGCGTCGATTTTGCCTGAAGCCACTAACTGATCAATGATGGGGCATTGGTTCAGAACCCCGATCACAACGAGCGGCCCGCTTACCCTATTCACATTGGCCGCGCGGACAGGCTGTCGGCCGCTGACCCGATAGAGATCTCCGGCAAAGCTGTCAGCAGCACGTAGTACGGCTGAATCTGCTTTCGCATCTACGAGGATCGTCGCCGGAATTGTGTTATCGATCAAATGAAAGGCGCGGCCATCGCCTGTCGTGGCTGCGAGGGCAGTCGGCATCACAGCGGCAAATGGACTGGCCAGCATCACACCGATACCAGCCACGCTGTTAAGCAAGCTTCTACGCGTTACGGGCTTGATTGCCTCAGACATTGGCCTCTCCTAGTCAGTGTTATCGCTACCATGCCAATGATAAGGAGACGTGGCAATTGCGATTTCCAAAAGAGCGGCTTGGCGAGAGGGCGATCTTGTCGTGGCAAGCGAGGCAGCCCGTTTCATCACGAAGCCCCGGCAGCGAACGCCAACAAAAAAGGGCCGCCCCTTGGGGCGACCCTTTTTCTATCCTCTCCCCATAACAGGGACAGTCAGGAGGCCGTTTAGTCGGCCTTCGTCTGAAGGTTGACGGCGGCGTATTTGCCGCGGCGGTCTACTTCCAGCTCGAAGTCGAGACGGTCGCCTTCGTTGAGGGCGGCCATGCCGGCGCGTTCGACGGCGCTGATGTGGACGAAGGCGTCGGGCTGGCCATCATCGCGCTGAATGAAGCCGAAGCCCTTCATCGCGTTGAAGAATTTGACCGTGCCGCTGGAGCGTTCGCCGGTCAGCTGACGCTGAGGGCCACCACGTTCCGCACCGCCGCCGAAGCCGCCGGGGGCTGCACCGAAACCACCGGCGCGGGGTTCGCGCGGTTCGCGCGGCGGGCCGCGATCGGTGACGGGGAGCGGTTCGCCGTCGATGACCAGATCGGTCGCCGACACTTTGCCACCACGATCGACCAGGGTGAAGCCGAGCTGCTGCCCTTCGGCGAGGCCAGTCAGGCCAGCCTGTTCCACGGCGCTGATGTGGACGAACACGTCTTCGCCGCCATCGTCACGAACGATGAAGCCGAAGCCCTTTTGCCCGTTGAAGAATTTGACGACGCCCTTGCCTTCGCCAACGACCTGCGCGGGCATGCCGCCCCGGCCGCCACCGCCGCCGAAACCACCGCCGCCGCCGCCGAAGCCGCCACCGCGCGGTGCGCCGCCGCCGAAGCCGCCGCGATCACCACCGCCAGCGCCACCGCCGAAGCCGCCACGATCACCACCGAAACCGCCGCCGCCGCCGAAGCGGTCACCGCCGCCGCCGAAGCCGCCGCCAAAACCACCGCGACCACCGCCGCCGCCACCGGCACCCTGATCGTAGAAATTGTCGTCGCCGAAACCGTCGCGCTTGTCCTTGCCGCGCCCGCCGCGGCGACCTCTGTCAAAACTCATGCCCTGTTAGTCACTTTCGCTTCGCCCCAAGACCATTCGGACACGCATGTCGGGCGAATGACATGCAAAATCCACCGCAAAGGCGGGTTTGGGAATCACTATATCAAATTTTCAGGGGAGCGCGAACGATTTTAACAGGGGCGGTCCCGTTCCGTTCCTTTTGCGCAAACCACTGTGCTTTGCGGGTAATATTCCCCTTCTTTCCGCCGCCGCAAAGCGTCGATTGCGATATGTCCGCTTTACCCATAGAGGGAGGATATGACCGTCCATTTCCATGAAGAAGATCTGCCCGCTGGCGTGCTTGCCCCCGGCCCGATCGCCGTCGATACCGAAACCATGGGGTTGATCACCCCGCGCGACCGCCTGTGCGTCGTCCAGATAAGCGATGGCCAGGGCGACGAGCATCTGGTGCGGTTCAAGCCGGGCAGCGACTATGCCGCGCCGAACCTGCGCGCGGTGCTGGCCGACCCGGAGCGGCTCAAACTCTATCATTTCGGGCGGTTCGATATTGCCGCGATCCAGCATTATCTGGGCGTGGTGGCTGCGCCCGTTTATTGCACCAAGATCGCGTCGCGGCTGATCCGCACCTATACCGACCGCCATGGGCTGAAAGAACTGGTCCGCGAATTGCTGGGCCAGGACATCAGCAAGCAGCAGCAGTCGAGTGACTGGGGCAACCCGGTGCTGAGCGATGCGCAGAAGGATTATGCGGCGTCCGACGTGCGCTATCTGCATGCGCTGCGCGCCGAGCTGGACAAGCGGCTGGTGCGCGAAGGGCGGATGGAATTGGCGCAGGCCTGTTTCGACTTCCTGCCGCATCGCGCCGCGCTCGACCTGGCCGGGTGGCCGGAGATCGACATTTTCGCGCATATGTAAGGAAGTCGAAGCCCCGTGTCCGTCCAGGCCGATCAGCAACGCGATGTGCGCCGCCAATGGGCGCAGCCGGGGGGCAGCCATGACCGCATGGTCAAGCTGCTCAAAAACTGGCTGCCCGTGGCCGTCGGCGTGCTGAGCGCGCTGCTGGCGACGGCGCCCTTCACTGGCGGGGACAAGGTGAGTTTCGTTCTCGACAAGAATAAGGTCGATGTGGCGAAGGAGCGGATGCGGGTGACCGAGGCGCTGTATCGCGGCGAGGATAGCAAGGGGCAGCCCTTTTCGTTGCGCGCGGGGTCTGCCGTGCAGAAAAGTTCGCGCGAGCCGATCGTGGACTTGAACGCCATGTCGGCGCGCATCCTGCTGTCCGATGGTCCCGCCGTGCTGAGCGCGCAGAAGGGCCGCTATGATATGGACAGCGAGCGGGTCGGCATCGAGGGGCCGGTGCAGTTCGAGGCGGCGGGCGGATACAGGCTGACGACGCGCGATGTCGGCATCGACCTCAAGTCGCGACGGATGCAGAGCGCGGGCCGGGTCGACGGGCGCATCCCGATCGGCACGTTCAGCGCCGACCATCTGGAAGCGGACCTGGGCGCGCGGACGGTGACGTTGAATGGCCGGGCGAACTTGCGTATCGAACAAAATGGTCTCAAAGGGCGCAACTGATGACACGCTCCTTCCTTTTGCTGACGATCGGTGCCGTAGGTGCCGCCGGGATGATGATCGCTGGCGCGGGGGCGCAGGTGATGCAGAATCACGACAGCAATGCGCCCGTCAATTTCAACGCCGACCGGATCGAGGTGCAGGACCGCGCCGACCGCGTCGTCGTGTCTGGCAATGTCGAAGTGACGCAGGCGGGCATGACGCTGAACGCCGCGCGCATGACGGTGGCCTATCGCAACCAACCGGGCAGCGGCACGAGCGGCGTGGAGATCGACCGGATCGACGCGTCGGGCAATGTCGTGGTGACCAAGGGCGACCAGACGGCGCGTGGCAATGTCGCCATCTACGACCTCAACAGCAAGCTGATCACGATGCTTGGCAATGTCGCGCTGACGCAGGGCGGCAATCGGCTGACCGGCGGGCGGCTGGTGATGGACCTCAATAGCGGGCGATCGACCGTGGACGGGCGGTCTTCGGGCGGCGCGGCGGGATCAACGACGAGTCCGAGCGGGCGCGTGTCGGGCACCTTCACCGTGCCGCAGCGGAAGAATTGACGCCCGCCGAGCGGGCTGTGCGCGACCGGGTGCTGGGCCGGGCAGAGGTCGAGGCGTTGCTGGCGGGAGCGTTGCCGCTGCACCTTATCGATTGCGATCTGGAGGGGGCGGACCTGAGTGGGCTGGCCCTGCCCGGCTGGACGTTCGAGACGTGCCAGTTGCGGCGCGTAGATTGGACCGGGGCGCGGCTGGAGGGGACGGTGTGGCGATCCTGTCGCGGGGCGTTTGCGAATTTCGTGGGCGCGGATTTGAATGAGGCGCGCTTTGCCGCCTGCGACCTCAACAACAGCCAATGGCGCGGGGCGCGGTTGGGCGCGGCTGTGTTCGAACGGTGCAAGCTGACCGGGGCCGACCTGTCGGAGATCAAGGCGTTCGACCTGCGCTTTGACGAGACGCTGCTGATCAACGCCAAATTGCCGGGCTTCTCCTTTCGCAAGCAAGTGCTGCAGCGCATCGATTTCAGCGCGGCGGACCTGCGCAAATGCGATTTTCGCGATGCGCGGTTCGAGGAGTGCAGCCTGCGCGAGGCGCATCTGGCCGATGCGCGATTTGATGGCGCCGATTTGCGCGGCGCGGACCTGGGCGGATTGCGGCTGAACGATGCCAGCCGTTTTCGCGGCGCGACGATCTCGCGCGCGCAGGCGAGCCAGTTGCTCGGCGAACTGGGGCTGAAGGTTCTGTAGGCTCCGCAAAAACAAGCCCGGCGCTCTTGCGAGGCACCGGGCAGGATCAGGGTCTATGGCTGGGAGCCGACCCGATAATGTGCTGCGTCAGCCCTTCTTTTCGGGCGGCAGTGTGATCTTCACATCCTCGCCATTCTGGCCAGGGAAGTTGGTGAACATCGCGTCGATCAGGTTCGGGACCAGGTAGGTCAGCTTGTTGGACAGCGACTGGGCGCTCGCCTTGCCTTCGAACAGGCGGCGATTGTCGGCCGCGCGGTCGATCTTCATGCTGAGGTCGCTGGTATAGACGGTGTAGCTGGACACGTCGTTGAAACCGCCGCCACCGAACAGCCAGGGGTCATAGAAGCCATAGCCCCAAGGGCGACCCCAGCGACCGCCGAAGCCACCGCCCCATGGGCCAAAGCCGCCATAACCGCCGCCGAAGCCGGTCGAGCGGACCTTCTCGCGGCCATTGTCGACATCATAGGCGACGCGGACGATGAGGTCTGCGCGCGCGGGATCGCTGGCCGGGACATAGCCGGTCTGCGCCAAGCGCTGCCCGACCATGTCGGCATAATGGGCAAATTCGAGGCCGCCCGCGAGTTGCGGATTGTCAGCGACGATGGTGTAGCTCTGGCCCGCGGGGGCCGGGAGCTGCTGGAAACGGGCGACATCGGCCTTGAACGACGTGGCGCAGCCCGACAGCGCAACCAGCGCTAGGGCAGGCGCTGCGAACAGACCGAACTTTTTGAAACGGGTCATTTTTCTGCGTCCTGTATCAGGCATGAATCTATCTGCATCATTGGGGCCTGTTCTAGCAAGCCGCAACTGAACATCATTTGAACGCACGAGAAAACCGAACGGGCGCAAACCATGTCCTGTCACCGCAAGGACGCCACGCCCGGCCATAACCCGTAAGGCTCGTCAGCGCATCAGCCCCATCGCATCATAGGCCGCGCGCAACGTCGGTTCGGCCGCCGCCGCCGCCTTGGCCGCGCCCTTGTCGAGAATCGCGTCGAGCGCGGCGTCGTCGGTGCGCAGTTCCAGGAAGCGCTGGCGAATCGGGCGCAGCGTTTCGACCAGCACTTCGCCTAGCGCCGGCTTGAACGCGCCGAAGCCCTTCCCCGCAAATTCGGCGCAGACGGCATCAGGCGTGCGCGCGGTCAGCGTGGCGAGGATGCCGACGAGGTTGCTCGCCTCTGGTCGGCCCGCCAGGCCGGCCGCCGTTTCGGGCAGCATTTCCTGGTCGCTCTTGGCCTTCTTCACCTTGGCCATGATCGCGTCGTCGTCATCGGTCAGGTTGATGCGGCTCATGTCCGAGGGGTCGGACTTGGACATTTTTGCGCTGCCATCGCGCAGCGACATGATGCGCGCCGATTCCTTGGGGATGATCGGGTCAGGCAGGGTGAAGAGGTCGACCCCGAAATCGCTGTTGAACTTGGCGGCGATGTCGCGCGCCAGTTCCAGATGCTGTTTCTGATCCTCGCCCACGGGGACGTGGGTCGCGTTATAGGCGAGGATGTCGGCGGCCTGCAGCACCGGATAGACGAACAGGCCAACCGACGCGCCTTCGCGGTCCTTGCCCGCCTTGTCCTTGAACTGAGTCATGCGATTGAGCCAGCCGATGCGCGCGGTGCCGTTCAGCAACCAGCAGAGTTCGGCATGGGCGGGGACGCGGGCCTGGTTGAACAGCACCGAGCGATCCGGGTCGATCCCGGCGGCGACCAGGGCAGCGGCCATGTCGCGCACATTGCGGATACGCTGGTCGCGCGCCTCATGCACGGTGATGCTATGCATGTCGGCGAGGAAGAAGAAGCATTGCGAGTCCGCATCCATCTCGTCCTGCATCTTCACCCAATTGCGGATCGCGCCGAGATAATTGCCAAGGTGCAGATTGCCGGTGGGCTGGATGCCGGAAAGGACGCGCATGGGATGATCCGTTCTATTGCGTTGTGGTCGCGCTCCGCCGACGCATCAGCGCCTTGATATCGGACAGCCGGTAAGCGCCGGTGACGAAGCAGGCCAGCCCGTAGAGCGTGACGCCCGCGCCGACAAGTATAGCGAGCGCGATATAGCGTTGGACCATGGCTCCGCTGAGCCAGGGATCAAACAGGCTGGCCCCCGCGATCAGTGCGCCGCCCATGATGAGCGCGGCGAGCGCGAGGCGCGGCAGGCGACGGCGCAGCCCGGCATCGGCGGCAAAATGGCCGCGCTTGACGAGGGTGCGATAGAGCATCGCCACATTGACGGTGGAGGCGAGCGCGGTGGCAAGCGGCGGGCCGATATGGCCCAGCGTCGGAATGAGCGCGGCATTGCCGACGATGTTGATCAGGATCGAGAGCATGGCGTAGCGCACCGGCGTCCGCGTATCGCCACGCGCATAATAGCCCGGCGTCAATACCTTGACGAGGACATAGGCAGGCAGGCCGATCGAGAAGGCGGACAGCGCCCAGCCGCAGCGCATCGCGTCTTCGGCGGTGAAGCGGCCATATTGGAACA
Source organism: Sphingobium sp. ba1 (assembly GCF_000743655.1). Classification (NCBI taxonomy): domain Bacteria; kingdom Pseudomonadati; phylum Pseudomonadota; class Alphaproteobacteria; order Sphingomonadales; family Sphingobiaceae; genus Sphingobium; species Sphingobium sp. ba1. The sequence continues at coordinate 304,842 of NZ_JPPQ01000069.1, read as the reverse complement.
GGCCGCGCACGATCGGTTCGGCGACGGTCAGAAAGGCGATGGTGGCGGGCAGCGTGAGGAACAGGGCGAGTTCGATGCCGCGGTTCTGCGTTTCCATCGCCGCCTCATCCTCGCCCTTCGACAGCATCCGCGAGATGGTGGGGAGCAGGATGGTGCCAAGGCCGATGCCGATGAGGCCCAAAGGCAGTTGGTTCAGCCGGTCGGCATAATAGATATAAGTGATCGAGCCGGAGGCGAGCAGCCAGCCCGACAAAGCGGTCGAGACGAGCAGATTGACCTGCTGCGCCCCCGCCCCGGCCGCGGCGGGCACGATGAGGCGGAGCAGTTCGCGGACATCCTTGTCGAGGCGGGGGCGCTGGAGCTTAAGCGAAACGCCTGCGCGGCGGCAGGCCCAGATCAGCCAGAGCAGTTGCAGCGCGCCACCCACGGTCACCGAAATCGCCTGCACCCGCGCGGTTTCATATTCGTCCGCGCCATGGAAGAACCACAGGCCGCTGATCATCGCGACATTGAGCAGGATCGGGGCGGCGGCGTTGACCCAGAATTTGTCGAGCGAATTGAGGATGCCGCCCAGCAGCGAGGCGATGGAGATGAGCGCCAGATAGGGAATGGTGATGCGCGACAGGGTGACCGCGAAGGCGAACTGATCCGAAGTCGGATTCTGCCGCGAAAAGCCGCCGGACAGCGCCCAGGTGATCGGCCAGGCGGCGGCAATCAGCGCCAGGGTGAAGAGAATGAGGACCGGCAGCAGCACGGCGAGCGCGCGCTGGGCGAAGTCATAGCCCGCAGGCAGCCCGCCCTCGCCCGCCGCCTTCTTGTTGAACAGCGGGATGAAGGCGGCGGAAAAGGCGCCTTCGGCAAAGAGGGCCCGGAACATGTTGGGGAGGCGGAAGGCGACGCCGTTGAAGGCGTCCGACGCGAACCCCGCACCGACATAGCGGGCCGCGAGGGAATCGCGCACCAGCGCCAGGATGCGGCTGACGAGCGTCAGCCCGCCGACTGATCCCAGGGCGCGGACAAGTTTCATGGCATTACCCCCGTGCCCGTTCGGGCTGAGCCTGTCGAAGCCCCACACTTCCTTTTCAAAGAAAAGTGCAGCCCTTCGACAAGCTCAGGGCGAACGGAGACAGGGGTCATCCTGCGTGTCAGGCGTGGCCGGCCGGTTCGCCTGCGGTCTGTTCCAGCGCCTGGGCCTGTTGCAGGTAGAGCGCGCCGAAATCGATGGGGTCGAGCAGCAAAGGCGGGAAGCCGCCGTCGCGGATTGCGTCGGCCAGCACGCGGCGGGCGAAGGGGAAAATGAGGCGTGGCGCTTCAGCCAGCATGAAAGGCTGGATCTGCTCTTCGGGCACGTTGCGCATGCCGAAGATGGCGGCATAGAGCAGATCGACGGCGAAGGCGGTGCCCTGCGGCGCTGTGGCCTTGACGTCAATCTTGAGCGAGATTTCCATCACTTCTTCACCGACGCGGTCTGCGCCGATGTTGAACTGGACGTCGATCTGCGGCTGGTCGGGCCACTGATAGACGGCCGGCGCGTTGGGATTTTCGAAGGACAAGTCCTTCACATATTGGCTGATCAGCGCGATTTGCGGCGCGGTGTCGGCGCCGTTGCCCTGGCTGTTGATATAGGGGTTGGTGTCGGCTTCGTCGGCCATGGTCCGTCCTTATATGGTCAATAATGTCCGGCGGGCCGCAACCCCCCGCGATGTGACCCGCGCGCTTAGCAGGGGGCGCGGAGCAGGGCAATGGCACCGGCACGAAGGGGCTATTTGAAGTTGCGTGCAAACATGCCTATGTTGGTTGGAACATTGTCCCCGCGCAAAGGGTATAGATTTCCGTGTATGTGATCGTCATCCTCGCCATGATAGCCGGTTTTCTGGCGCTCCGGCTCTATTCCGTGCTCGGCAAACGTACCGGACACGAGCAGGAGCCTGCGCTCCGTCCCGCCGAAGACCGTGCCAAGGTGACGGTGCTGCAACCCCGGCCGATGGCCGAGGGCGCGGGCGATTCGGTGCGCCTGGCAGACGGGTTGATCGCACCGGGGGCGGAAAATGGCGTGCGCGCCTTGATCGCCGCCGATCGCAGCTTCGATGTGCCGCAGTTCGTCGATGGGGCCAAGAGCGCCTATCGCATGGTGCTGGAGGCCTTTTGGCGCGGTGACCGGGACGAGCTGGCCTGGTTGTGCGACGAGGATGTGCGCGCTTCGTTTGAAGCTGCGATCGCCGCGCGCGAGGCCGAGGGCCATGTGCTCGACAACCGGCTGGTGCGGATCGAAAAGGCGCAGATCATGGAAGCCTCCGTCAATGGCGGCGTCGCGCAGATCGCGCTGCGCTTCGAGGCCGACATCGCCGCGGTTACGCGCGATCAGGATGGCAATGTGGTCGCCGGGTCGATGACCGATGCGGTCGGGACCAACGATATCTGGACCTTTACCCGCGACGTCCGCAGTGCCGATCCCAACTGGAAGCTCAGCGAAACCGACGAAGCGTGATCGGCGCATGATGCTGCGTTCGAGGGCGGGCGCGCTGGCCGCTGCCCTGCTGCTGTCGGCTTGTTCGGGCAGCATGATCCCGCCGTCCGCGACTGGCCCTGCGCCGTCGCGGCCTGGGTCATCTGGGGAAGTCGCTATCCGCCCTACCCCGGCCACGCCGCGCCCCACCCTTCCGGTCGAAATGCCGACCGATGCGGCCCTGGTGCCGGGCACCGCGGCCGCGTTGGGCGTGACGCGCGGGCCAGAGGTCGGCAGCCTGATCCCGTCGGGCGAGCGATCGCGGCTGGCTTTGCAGGCGTTTCGCATTTCCTGCCCCACGTTGATGCGGCGCACCGATACCAGCGGACTGACCAGGGGGTCGGACTGGAACAATGCCTGCGCGGCGGCGTCGAGCTGGCCGGACACCAGCGCCAGCGAATTTTTCTCCCGCTATTTCGAAGCAGTCCAGGTCGGCGACGGCGCGGCCTTCGTCACCGGCTATTATGAGCCGGAAATCGCCGGGTCGCGCACGCGCCAGCCGGGCTATGACGTGCCCATCTATCGCCGCCCGACCGACCTGATTGACGTCGATCTGGGCCAGTTCAGCGAGAGCCTGAAAGGCCGCACGATCCGGGGCAAGGTCGCGGGCACCAAGTTCGTGCCCTATGACGAGCGCAAGCAGATCGTGAGCGGCGCACTGGCGGGGCGCGGGCTGGAATTGGCCTATGCCGCCGATCCGGTCGAATTCTTCTTTCTGCAGGTGCAGGGCAGCGGGCGGCTGAACCTGCCCGACGGCGGCGTCATGCGCATCGGCTATGACGGGCAGAATGGCCGCGATTATACCGGCATCGGCAAGCTGATGAAGGATCGCGGGCTGATCAAGGCCGGGTCGATGCAGGACATCATGCAATATCTGCGCGCCAATCCGGTCGAAGGCGCGGCCATCATGAACGAGAATAAGAGCTTCGTCTTTTTCCGCGAACTGACAGGCGCGGGGCCGATCGGCGCGTTGGGCGTGCCGGTGACGGCCGAAGGGACGGTCGCTGCCGATCCCAAATATGTGCCGCTGGGCGCGCCGGTGCTGCTCTCGCTCGACCGGGCTGAGCCCAATGGCATGTGGATCGCGCAGGATACGGGCGGCGCGATCAAGGGGGCCAATCGCTTTGACAGCTTCTGGGGTGCGGGCGCGC
>NZ_JPPQ01000069.1:294196-301175 GCF_000743655.1 Sphingobium sp. ba1 | reverse complement strand
CCGAAACGATCGCTGTCGAGCCGCTACCGTGAATCCGTGTCCCGATAATGTACAGGGGCCTATATGCAATCGCGGCCATCCTCCGCGATTATCCGCGTGATGGCACATGGTATCTCGGCTTCATGATCGTAGATGCCGCACAGCGTGGTCGTGGCGTCGGACGCTCAATTTACTCGACGGTCGAAAGCTGGGCCGCTGCGAGAGGTGCCACAGAGATTCGGTTGGCCGTGCTGGAAGCGAATGAAGCGGCAGAGCGATTTTGGCGTTCTCTCGGCTTCATTGAGTATCGGCGCGTTGGGCCAGACACCTTCAAAATGCGTAGCCATCGCCGGATAGAACTGAGCCGTCGCCTTTCTGGCGCGACCGTAGAAGGCAGCAACAAGTAAGATCTCGCGCCGGCTATCTGGGCGAGCTTGGCGTAGGATTCCGCCCCCTCCCGCAAACGCCCCCCTGTTCGGCGCCCTCGCGCAGTTCGAGCGCGACCTGATCCGCGAGCGCACCAACGCAGGGCTGAAGGCGGCCGAGGCGCGCGGCCGTAGAGGTGGGCGCAAGCCTGTCGTCACCCCCGACAAGCTGGCCCGCGCCAAGACGCATCTCGCGGCCGGGCTCACCGTACGCGAGGCGGCCGCGCGCGTGAAGGTCGGCAAAACCGCGCTCTACCAGGCGCTGGGAGAACCAGCGGGACAGGTCGAAGGGTAAGTTCTCGGTCCGTTCGCCCTTAGCGTACGCTCAGCTCACTTTCTTGCAGCGACCCCTTCAACCCGGCAAAGGTGAAATCCGATGCGGCCGTGCTGGCGACGATGCGGGGGCTATCGAGAAAGTGGGTATGGCGCTGCGCCGAGGACAGCACGCCGGCCGCTTCGCGATCGGACTTGCCGAGCTGGCGGTTGGCGGCGCGGGCGATCAGGCCACCCGCGCCGGCGCTGTCCTGCATATCGGTCAGCAGCGCGGCGAAGCCGGCAGGGGCGAGCGTCAGCTTGTCGCGCACCGTCGCCAGAACGCGACGATCGGCGGGTTCGTGGACGACGGTGTGCAGGATCAGCCCGGCGATCAGCGCCTTGGCTTCCTCGTTCCAGTGCGCTTCGCCAGATTGCCCCGGCGCGTCATGCACCAGCGCGTCGGCGAGGGTGTTGGCATCTTCCGCCAGATCGAGGCTGGCAGGATCGAGCCGGTCAAGCGGATTGTAACGGGCAGGGGGGCTGACCCGACACGCCGAACGGATCGAGGCACCAGACCTTGCCCCTGGCGGCACGCGCGCGGGCGGTGACGCGGGCATTCTCGCCCTTTGGGTCGATGCAAATCACCGAGCGGTCGAGCAGCAGCAGGTTCGGTATGATCGTGCCGACGCCCTTGCCCGACCGGGTGGGCGCCATCGTCAGCAGGTGCGCCGCGCCGTCGTAATGCAGCAGCTTTCCCGATTTCGCCGAGCGGCCGATCAGGAGATCCCCGTTCGCCTCCAGCTTCCGCACGTCGGCACGGTCGTCGAAACGGGCGGAACCGAGCAGATCCGGCGATCGTGCGGGCGCGGAGAAGCTGGGCAAGCGCATGGAAAGCATTGCTGGCGGGCTACAACGCGACCCGCAGCTCGAATCCGTTCTGCGCGCCCGCGCGCCCGAGCTGGAACTGAAAATGGAGCGGGGCCGATCGGTCGCAAACGAGCTGGCGCAGTCGGTCACGATTGGCCGAGACCGCGATCATGGCATGAGCCGGTAGGTGATGATGGACGACGATATTCAGGAAGGCGGCGACCCGGCGGAGGCGTTCGACCGGTTGCGCGCCGTGATCGAGGGACAGGACCGCGAGCTGGCGCTGCTACGCCGTGCCGTGGAGGGCTTGGCGGCCGAGCGGGCGCATATCGACGTGCCGGACTATTCCGAGACGCTGGGGCGGATGCAGCAGGGCGTGGACGCCACTGCCGAGCGGATCGCAGCTATCAACGACGTGAAGCCCGGTAGCCCGGCCCGCGGGCAACGCCACGAGGCCGTTCCGACGGGATCGGGATCCGTTCAGCGCCGCGCGCGCTGGGCGAGCGCGAGGGCGCCGAGCAGGCCTGCCTTGTCCCCCAGGCCGGGAGCGACGACGAGGCGGGCGTAATCCTCCGTGCCGTAATAGCCGTTGGCGAGGTCCCGCGCCTGCGCCCGCACCCGGTCGATCAGCCCGGGCGTGGCAAGGACGCCACCGCCCATGACGATCCGTCTCGGCGAAAGGATCGCCTGCTGCGCGACGACCAGCTGGCCGAGGTAATACGCGATGATTTCATGGGCGGGGTGATCCGGCGGAAGGTCGGACAGCGACGCCCCCCAGCGGGCGATGATCGCCGGCCCGCTCGCCAGACCTTCCAGGCAATCGCCGTGGAACGGGCAGATGCCCCCGAACCCGGTGTCGAGCGGATGGCGGCGGACGATCAGATGTCCCATTTCGGGATGGCGCGATCCGTGGACCGGGCGTTCCTCGACAAGGGCGCCGCCGCCTATGCCCGTGCCCACGGTGACGTAGCAGGCGATATCCGCACCGATCGCGTTGCCCCACAGGCTTTCCGCCAGGATCGCGCCGTTCACGTCGGTGTCGAAGCCGACCGGGCAGCCGAACGCCGTCGCCAACGGCCCTGCGAGGTCGATGTCGCTCCAGCCGGGCTTGGGAGTCGTGGTGATACGGCCCCAATGCGGCGAGCGACGGTCGATGTCGATCGGACCGAAGCTGGCGATGCCGATCGCGTCGAAACTGCCGAACCGACTAGCCGCGGCGTCGAGGAAATCGGTCGCGGCACCGATAGTGGCGGCTGGGTCCGACGTTTCGATCCGACATTCGTCGAGGATCGTTCCCTGATCCCTCAACACGCCGACGACGAACTTCGTGCCGCCGGCCTCGATGCATCCGAACAGGGGGTCAGCCACGGGCGTTCCCCGAAATGGCGCGGGGACCGCGGGGGCCATGCGGGGCCGCCGTCATGATTCCACCGGACCGATCACGCCCTTGCGCAGGATGATGTTGGCGAACAGCCGACGTTCGCCGCTGGCGATGATCGCGTAACAGCCCCGTACGCGGGCGTAGAAACCGTCGCCGGGAAGCGGGCGCAGCACGATGCCGGGTTCGTGACGCGCGAGAAGCGCGTCGAACTCGCTATAGACGGGCTCCATCCGGTCGCAGTCGCCATGCGCGCACGGCCGAAACGCCGCGTCGACATCGCGATCGAGCGGCAGCACCGATAGCAAGGCGTCGGCGATCGCGGGCACGTCATGCCCGTCCATCCGCACCAGTCGGGTGGCGTGCGCATCGGCGGGGTAGTTCGCGTCGACGATCGCGATTTCGTCACCATGGCCCATGGCCCGGAGCGTCGACAGTAGGTCGGGCCCCAACATCGCCGGCAGTCCCTTTAACATCGCACGCACGTCCTCTCGCAACAGGTCGTTCCGACCTCGTCGCCGTTCGTTTAATTCGGGTAGCTTGATTAGTCCAGCATATTGACAAATAGAATCGATGGGAACAGGTTGATGCCAGATCGCCGGGACGGGCGACGTCATCAGGGGGGGATTATGAAAGGTTCGTTTGCAACTTCGGTGTCTGTGGCTGCACTTGTGGCGGTCGCGGCAAGCACGTCGGTCCGCGCGCAGGAACAGGCAACGCCGGCTCCGGTCGATGAGGCGGCGCCGGTCGCTGCCGATAATGCGGTCGCTGACGCTGTGTCGCCGCAGAACGCCGCGATCGTGCAGGACATCGTCGTCGTCGGCTCCCGCCGCGCCGTGCAGCAGATCAGGTCGTCCAACGCGATCTCGGTCTTCAACGAGGAAGCGCTGACCGAAATCGCGCCCGCCAGCATCGCGTCGCTGGCACGCAGCATCCCCGGTTTTCACGCGGAGGATTCGGGCGGCGAAGTCGGCAACAACATCGCCCCGCGCGGCTTCCCGCTTTCGACCCAGACCGAATTCACGGCGCTGCAACGCGACGGCATGGTCGTATTCTACGATCAGGATATCCTGTTCTCGCAGTCCGACCGGTTCACGCGCTTTTCCAATTTCGTCGCCGGTGCCCAGGCGGTGCGCGGCGGTTCCTCGTCCGTATTCGTGGGCAGCGCGCCGGCCGGTTACATCAACCTGCTGTCGCGCGAGGGGCGACCGGGCGATCCGACCCATGGCGATATCCAGTTCCAGACCAACAGCTACGATCGCATCGGTTTCGACGGCTGGACCACGTTCAGCCTGTCGGACACGACCGCGGCGGCGATCGGCGGCTGGTGGCGACAGGATAATTCCGGCCGCGATCCCGGCTTCAACGCCAATCGCGGCGGCGAGATCAACGCCAATGTCGTGCACGATTTCGCCGGGGGACGCGGCAGGATCCGCGCCGAATTCAACCTGCAGAACGATCGCGCGATCTTCTATCTGCCCCAGCCGCTCACCGGGACGATTTCCAATCCGCGCTCCATTCCGGGCGGAATGAGCATCAACGACGGCACGACCGGCGTTTCCGCTCGCGCCCGCCTGTTGTCGTTGCCGGGCACGCCGATGGGCGACATCAACTGGGATGCCGCCGATGGCCAGCGCGACAAGACGCTCTATTTCGGCTTCAAGCTGGATTACGACCTCGGCGGCGGCTGGTCGGTCAGCAACCAGAACCGCTACACCGATCTGAACACGCCGTTCAACGCGATCATCAACGTCGGGAACGCCCGGCCGCTCACGACCATCGCGGGCGAGATATTCGCACGGGCGCCCACGCGCTTCGCGGGTGCAGCCGGTGCCGGCGGTCCGTTCTTCCAGGTGCGCGACGCCGGGACCGGCGAGGTGCTCGCCACCCAGGCCAATGCCGACAGCCTCAACATCAACGGCTTCGGCATCGATGCCGCCTATTTCTATCGCAAGACCGAGGCGACCAATTTCCAGAACGATTTCCAGCTGCAACGTGACGGGTTGCAGGTCGGTCCGGGCAAGCTGGCCAGTACGTTCGGCGTCTATTTCTCCGACATCGACGGGCAGGTGCTCGATTCGCGACTGGACACGCTGCAAAGCATCGAGGGGCGGCCCCGGCGTCTCGACATCGTCTTCACCGATGCAGCCGGCGCGCCGCTCGCGTCGGGTGCCGCGGGCACGTACAAGGGGCTCATCGCCGGGCCGACAGGCTATGCCAACGTGCAGTTCAAGGAGCGCACGATCGCGCCCTATGTCGACTTCGTCTACGACATCGGTCGCCTGTCGCTGAATGCCGGTGCGCGCTACGAAACCCTGCACGTTAGCGGGCAGGTAGAGAATCCGGCGAATTTCGACCTCAGCCGCAATCCGGCGACCTTCGATCCGGGCAATCCGGCCCTCGTGTCGCTGCCCTTCGGCAGCGGGACGTTCCGGGCGATGGACCTGAACTTCCGGAAGCTCGCCTGGACGGTCGGCGGGAATTACGAGGTGGCGAGCAATTTCGCGCTGTTCGGCCGCTTCGCCCGCGGTTTCCGGATGCCCGATCCCGACCGGTATCAGGCGCTGGCCAATTTCGACGCATCGACCGCAGACGGGCTGGCCGCGATCCGCAATTTCGAGGACCGTCCCGAAACGAAACCGGCGACCACGACGATGGTCGAGGCGGGGCTGCGGTACAACAGCCGGCCGCTCAACGTGGAGCTGAACTATTTCTTCGCGCAGGCGAAGGACCTGTTCTTCAACGTGCCCACCGTCGTCAACGGCGCGATCGTGCAACGTCAGGCATTCCGGAACACCCGTACCAACGGGGTCGAGGCACAGATATCGATCCGGCCGGTCACCGACTGGTCGATCGACCTGAGCGGCACCTATCAGGCGCCCAAATTCTTCGCCACGCCCCCGCAACAGGCACTCGGCCCGAACGCGCAGACCGTCAGCCTCGACATCAACGGCAATCTGCCCGTGCGGACCCCCAACGCCTATTTCCAGGTCCGCAGTTCCTATGACGGGATCAGCACGCCGATCGGCGACTTCTCGCTCCACGGCGCCTATTCCTTCAGCGGGCGCCGCTTCGCCGACGACGCCAACACCGCACGACTGTCCGCCTACGGCCTCGTCAGCCTGGGCTTCGGTCTGGAGATGGGACGCGGCGTGTATGTACTGGGCGACGTCCAGAACCTGTTGAAGAGCACCGGGTTGACCGAAGGCGATCCGCGCGCCGGGGAGACCCTGGTCGGTGCCACGAACACCTTCAACGCCCGCGTCGTCGACCCGCAGACCTTCATCCTGCGCGTCGGCGTGCGCTTCTGACCTTGCCGCTCCGTCCCGCCGCATCCCGGCGGGACGGGCTTTACAGGCCGCGACCGAACCCGCAGCCATGCGTGGTGAAGGAGCGCGATCCCCGGACGATGGAACCAGCACATGCGTGACTATCGGAATGCCATTCCCACGGACGCTGTGCCGGCCGCGCTGATTTCGCGCGGACAGGCGTTGACGTTCGCCCTCGTCGCCGGCCTGTTCTTCGCATGGGGGCTGGCCGCCAACATGACCGACACGTTATTGTCGGCGTTCAAGCGCATTCTGAGCCTGACCGATTTTCAGACGGCGTTCGTGCAATATGCGTTTTTCGGCGGATATTTCTGCTTCGCTATCCCCGCATCGCTCATGGCGCGGCGATACGGGTACAAGGCGGGCCTGCTGATCGGCCTAGGCCTGTATATCGCCGGCGCGCTCCTGTTCTATCCGGCGAGCCTGTCGCTCGACTATTTCCCGTTCCTGGTTGCGCTCTACGTCCTTGCCGCCGGCCTGTCGTTTCTCGAGACCTGCGCCAATCCGTTCATCTACTCGCTGGGGCCAAGGGCTACCGCGACACGGCGGCTCAACCTCGCCCAGTCGTTCAATCCCGTCGGGGCGATATCGGGCGCGCTGCTCGCCAAGTTCTTCATCCTCGACCATCTCCATCAGGCGTCGGCGGCCGAGCGTGCGGCGCTGTCGACCGATGCGTTGCAGTCGGTCCAGCGCGTCGAGCTGACCGCGGTGATGGGCCCCTATGTCGCCGTGGCGGCGATGCTGTC
>NZ_JPPQ01000069.1:277675-294186 GCF_000743655.1 Sphingobium sp. ba1 | reverse complement strand
AACGGCAAGCCCACCCGCCTGCACGGCGCGTCGCGCCATCAGGACCGGCAGGGCAAGGGATGGGCGCTCACCCGGGAAGACCATGCACAGGATATGGCGATCATGGCGGAAATGGGCGTCAACACCATTCGCCATGCCCATTATCAACATGCCCAGGAATGGACCCGCTTGGCCGACGAAGCAGGCATGGTCGTCAAGGCCGAACTGCCCTTCGTCCACCAGTCCGCCTTCGACGACGCCCCGCCATCGCCTGCGTTGATCGCCAATGCGCGGCAGCAATTGCGCGAACTGATCCGTCAGAATTACAACCATCCCTCAATCATGATCTGGTCGGTCGGCAATGAAATCGACATCGGCGCGGCGATCGACGCGCTGCGCAAAGGGGCAAAGGGGCCACCCGCCCAGTCGCGCGACATGCTGATCGAACTCAATGCGCTGGCGCAAGCCGAGGACCCCAGCCGCCCGACGGCCTATGCCGATTGTTGCGAAGCGACGGGCTCGCCCCTGTCGCTGCCCGGCGCGCAAGTCCTCAACGACGTGACCGACATGGTCGGGCTGAATCGCTATTTCGGCTGGTATTATGGCAAGCCCGGCGACGCCGCGACGGCGCTGGCGGCTTTGCATGCCAAATATCCGGGGCGCGCGGTTGCGCTGACCGAATATGGAGCAGGCGGCGCGCTTACCCAGCATACCGACAATCCGCTGGGCGGGCCGGTCAATGCCAATGGTCGTCCCCATCCCGAAGCGTTTCAGGCCTGGGTCCATGAAGAGACATGGAAAGTCCTCAAAAAGCAGGACTATCTCTCCGCAACCTGGATTTGGAACATGTTCGACTTCGCCTCGAACAGCCGCGAAGAGGGCGAGGCCATCGACCTCAACGACAAGGGGTTGGTCAGCTATGACCGCACCATTCGCAAGGACGCCTTTTATTTCTACAAGGCCAGTTGGTCGAAGGAGCCTGTCCTGCATTTGACCGGTCGGCGCTACGTCGATCGCGCCTATCCGGTGATGGATGTGCGCGCCTACAGCAATGCCGCCACTGCCAGCCTCAAAGTCAATGGGCGCTATGTCGGCACGGTCCCCTGTCCCGACCATATCTGCGTCTGGCCCGGCATCGCGCTTAAGCCGGGCAACAATGAAGTGACCGCCATTGCGTCCGCTGACGGCAAGTCCCTGTTGGACACGGTAAGCTGGAAGGCACCGGATGCTGCCGACGGCTTGCGTATCCGGGTAGGAAGTCTGACTGGTCTTACCACTGCTGACGGTAAACGCTATGGCTCGGACACCTTCTTCACGGGTGGCACGGTCCCCGAATTGCGCATGGGCGCACGCGGGAAGGTGGCAGAGAGCAATGTCGTCGGCACGAGCGACCCGGAACTCTATGCCTCCTATCGGGAAGGTAGCTTCTCCTACGCGCTGCCCCTGCCCAATGGGCGCTGGTCCGTCACGCTCCATATGTTTGAGCCGGACGCTTCAAAGGCCGCAACACGTCGCTTCAATTTGGCGGCAAATGGGCGAATCATGCTCTCGAACTTTAATCCTGCTCAGGCGGCGGGTGGACCGTTGAAGGCTGTGACCCGCACATTCCCAGTAAGGGTAACCAACGGCAAGCTGACGCTGGAGTTCACGGCCAACGGCGATGACGCACTGGTGTCGGCCATCAGTATTGCTTCAGATATGTGAAATACGCGTAATTCACAGGAAATGATTGACAGATCGATGCCCTAAAACGTAAATCGGCCTTACCAGTAAGATAAAAATCGGTTAGCAATCATTGCCGGTGAGTAGGGAGGGGATATATGCACATCGTATCAATTCTATTGGCAGGCACGGCGATCGCCATGGCCACGCCAGCCATCGCCCAGGACACGGCACCAGTCATGCAGGGGGCCGATAGCGGCGAAGCGGCCATCATCGTCACCGCGCAGAAGCGCGAACAAAATGTTCAGGACGTGCCCGTCGCGATCACCGTCGTCAGCGCTGACCAGCTGGCCAGCGTCGGCGGCAGCCAGTTGCAGGATCTGACGAAGCTCTCCCCCAGTTTGACGATCACCCAGGGCGGTGACCTGAACAACAATGTCATCGTCCTGCGCGGCGTTGGCACATCGGCCTTTTCGGTCGGCATCGAACAGAGCGTTTTGGTCATGGTCGATGGCGTCGCCAACGGACTGCCGGGTCAAGGCTTCAACGACCTCGACGATATCGAGCGCGTCGAAGTGCTGCGCGGCCCGCAAAGCACTCTGTTCGGCAAGTCGGCCTCGGCTGGCGTTATCAGCATCACCACCAAGGCACCGTCCAAGACCTTCACTGGCAGCGCGGAAGTTCTGGTGACCGATGATGACGAGCAACGCTATTCGGCCAGCATCTCCGGCCCGATCACCAGCACGCTTGGTTTCCGTATCAACGGATCGGTCGGCCGCTTCGACGGCAATGTCCGCGAGTTGCAGACCGATACGATGATCAACGGTCGCGATAGCGAGAATATCCGGGCCAAGCTGCACTTTGAGCCTTCATCCGATTTCGACGCCACACTGGTCGGCTATTATAACAAGACCCGCACCGACTGCTGCTCCTTCGTCACGATCGAGCGCACGCCCGGCGTTACTTCGTCCTTCGGCACGCCATCATCGGTAAGCCTCGCAGGGATCACGCCCGGCAAGGATAATTTCGCGGTGCGTATCGATCCGTTCCAGACGGCGGATTCGGAAAGCTATGGCGGCTCGCTGGCCATGAACGTCGCGCTCGGCCGCCATACGCTCACACAAATCTTCGCTATGTCGCATTATAATTCGCAGGATCTGTCCGACTTCGACGGTGCCTTCGGTCCTGGCTTTGGTCAGCCCAACGGTCTGACCCAAGGTGGTAACTTCAAGGGCGATACGCTCAGCCACGAACTGCGGCTGACATCGCCATCGGGCAACCCGCTGCAATATGTCGTCGGCACCTATTATTCCCGCAACAACAACCAGCGCAGCTTCGTGCGCCCCGGTCCGATCGCCAACGCCAATTGGGCGGGTCGCACGACGTCCGAGGCCGTCGCCGTTTTTGGCCAGGCGGACTGGGAAATCATGCTGGGCACGAAGCTGATCGCGGGCCTGCGCTGGAATAAGGAAGACATCTCTTTCCGCTATCAGCGCTTCAACAGCAACGGCAGCAATCCCCCGTTCGCGACGGGTGGCAGCACGTCCGATACGGTCGTCACGGGCAGGTTCGGCATCCAGCAGGATCTAGCCGACGACGTGATGGCCTTTGCCACCTATTCGCGCGGCTATAAGGGGCAGGGCTATGATCTGACCTCGTCCTTCGTGCGCCCGACCCACCCGGCCAGCCGGCCGATCCAGCCGGAAACGGCCGACGCCTATGAAGTCGGCCTGCGCAGCAGCTTCCTTGATCGACGCGTGACGCTCAACCTGACCGGCTTCTGGACCGACTATAGCAATTTCCAGTCGCAAACGCTGGAGCCGGGCCTGGGCGGATCGTTCATCCTGGCCAATGTCGGTTCGCTGCGCACGCGCGGCGTGGAAGCGGAGATGTCGGCACGCGCCAGCGATTGGCTCAGCCTCAACGGCAGCGTTGCTTATGTCGATGCCAAGGTGAAATCCTATCCCAATGGCGAATGCTATTTCGGCCAGACGGCTGCGCAGGGCTGCCTGCCCAATGCTATTGGTGGGCGCGCACAGGATCTGTCCGGCTCGCGGCTCGCCAATTCGCCCGAATGGAAATTCAATGTCGGCGCGGACGTAAACCTGCCCTTGGGCAACCTGCCGGTCGATTTGAAGGCCAACGCCAATTATACGTGGCAAAGCGCGACATTCTTCGCGCTAACCAATGATCCGGCGTCACGTCAGGGTGCTTATGGCATCGCCAATATGAGCATCGGCTTTGAGGAAAAGACCGACCAGAAATACAGCATCACCTTCCTGGTGCGTAATCTGTTCGACCGCCATTATTTCGGCACGATCCGCAACGACGCGGGCAGCTTCGCTAATAATCCTTATCCCAACCCATCGCCGGTGACGAATATCATCGGCCTGCGCGTACGTGACTCCGCCCGCTATTTCGGGGTCCGGCTCGCCGCCAAATATTAAGCCTAGGCACACGTTGCCTTAGCTTGCTTCATCTCCCCCTAATGGCCGGGCATTCAAGGCCCGGCCATTTTTTTTGAAGGTTCTGACGATGACCACACAGAGGATCGGGCGACTGAGATGGTGGATCATCAGTCTGGTCACATTGGGCACGGTCCTTAATTATCTTGCCCGCTCCTCCCTGTCGGTCGCTGCCCCGACCCTCAAGGCCACGTTCGACATGAGCACCCAGCAATATAGCTGGGTCGTCGCCGCCTTCCAGGCAGCCTATACCGTGTCCCAACCCTTGGCCGGGTTGGCGCTCGACTGGATGGGGGTGCGGCTTGGCTTCGCCTTGTTCGCGCTCGGATGGTCGGCGGCCAACTGCTGCCATGCCTTTGCAACCGGCTGGCCCAGCTTCGCGGTTTTCCGAGGGCTGCTTGGCCTGACCGAAGCGGCGGCGATCCCCGCCGGGATCAAGGTGGTGGGCGAGTGGTTTCCCCCGGTCGAACGCACGGTCGCCACCGGCTGGTTCAACATCGGATCATCGCTCGGTGCCATGATCGCACCGCCGGTCGTCGTCTTCTGCATCGCTGTCTGGGGGTGGCAATCCGCCTTCATCGTCACGGGCAGCGTCGGCTTCCTGTGGGCGGCCCTATGGTATTTCGGCTATCGCAACCCGGAAGATCATCCTCGCCTGAGCGCAAGCGAGCGCGAGCATATTTTGGGCGGGCGCGCGGCCGAAGAGGCGGCATCCGATGCCGCAGCGGGGGATACGCCGCTCGGCTGGCGCGTACTGATCGTACGCCGCGATTTCTGGAGCATCGCCATTCCGCGCTTTCTCGCTGAACCGGCATGGCAAACATTCAGCTTCTTCATTCCCCTCTATTTGGTTGAAGCGCGCGGCATGGACCTCAAGGGCATTGCCGCTTTCGCCTGGCTGCCCTTTCTCGCCGCCGACGCTGGGTCGATCATCGGCGGCTATTATGCGCCCTGGCTCATGCGGCGGTTCAACGTGTCGCTGCTGACATCGCGCAAGATCGTGATGACCACCGGCGCACTTTGCATGATCGGGCCGGGCTGTATCGGTCTAGCTGGCAGTCCGGCCATGGCCATCGCGCTCTTCTGCGTCGGCGGCTTCGCGCATCAGATGCTGTCGGGCGCGCTGCTCACGCTGTCGGCGGACCTGTTCGACCGCCGCGTCGTCGCCACGGCGACCGGCATGGCGGGCTCGGCGGCCTGGATCGGCGGCTTGAGCTTCTCGCTCGTGATCGGCGCTTTGGCTGACACGATCGGCTATGATCCGCTGTTCGCTTGCCTCGCTCTGTTCGATATTGCGGGTGCCGCCATCCTATGGACCCTGCTTCGTAAAAAGCCCTCCGCCATTCCGCTTCCGGCCTGACACCCAGGCGACGAAAGCACAGAAAAGGGCGCTGGAATAAGCCAATTCCAGCGCCCTTTTTCTTACGCGGTCATATTCCGACTATAGTGACCGGCCTTACCAGTTCCACATGGTTCCGTCGGCCAAGCGCGCCACCGGAAGATAGGCGGGCTTATAGGGATATTTCGCTGCCAGCTTTTCGTCGATATCGACGCCATGGCCCGGCGTATCGCCAACGAACATTTCGCCCGCTTCGAACCGGTAATCATGCGGGAATATGGCGTCGGTTTCGGGCGTATGGCGCATATATTCCTGAATGCCGAAATTGGGCACCCATGTGTCGAAATGCAGCGCCGTACCCATCGTCACCGGCGACAGGTCGGTCGCGCCATGGCTTCCGGTCCGCACCTGGTACAGGGCAGCAAGGTCGGCGATCCGGCGCAGATGCGTGACACCGCCTGCGCCGACCACCGTGCAGCGGATATAATCGATCAACTGGTTCTGGATCAGATCCTTACAATCCCAGATCGTGTTGAAAATCTCGCCGACGGCCAGCGGCGTCACCGTATGCTGGCGCACCAGCTTGAATGCTTCCTGATTTTCCGCCGGCGTGCAATCTTCCAGCCAGAATAGCTGATAGGGCTCCAGCATCTTGCCCAGATTGGCGGCTTCCTGCGGTGTATAGCGATGATGCCCATCATGCAGCAGATGATGATCGAAGCCATAAGTGGCGCGCAATTTCTCGAACAGCTTGGGCACATGATTGAGCGCCTTGCGCGTATCCCATCCCGTGACCGAGGGCAGCGCGGCATCGGCCGGTTCATAGAATAGCTTGCCGCGCCCGACGCCGTAAGCATCCTTGATGCCCGGCACGCCCGTCTGCGCGCGGATCGCCTTATAGCCCATGTCGATATAGTGGCCGACCGCATCGACCGTTTCTTCAATATCGCTGCCATTGGCATGACCATAGACCATGATGCCGTCCCGGCTCTTGCCACCCAGCAGGTCATAGAGCGGCATGCCCGCCATCTTGCCCTTGATGTCCCACAGCGCGGTATCGACCGCGCTCACGGCGCGCATCGTCACCGGCCCGCGCCGCCAATAGGCACCGCGATACAGATACTGCCAGATATCCTCGATTCGGCGCGGGTCCATGCCGATCAGGCAGGGAATGACATGGTCCTCCAGATAGGAGACGACCGCCAGTTCACGGCCGTTGAGCGTTGCATCGCCAATGCCATAGACACCCTGGTCGGTTTCGATCTTGAGCGTCACGAAATTACGCCCCGGACAGGTGACGATGACGCGCGCTGATTGAATTTTCATGAGATACTTCCCTCACCAGTGGCCATAGTTGGCAATTACCGTTAGTGTCACTCTTGCCGATTTCAACAAAATTGGTAAGGCCTATTTTCAGGCGAGGGTAGAAAAATGATTGAGACAGGCAAAAGCGCCGGTGGATCGGTCCCGATGGACGGTACCGAGCGGCTATATCAGAAGCTGGCACGCCGATTGTTCGAGGATCTGGCGACCGGCCGCTATGCGATTGGCGACCGCCTGCCGGCCGAGCGCGAGCTGTCGGTCATGCACGGCGTCAGCCGTCCGGCCGTACGTGAGGCGATGATCGCGCTGGAAGTCCAGGGGTTGATCGAAGTGCGGATCGGGTCTGGTGCCTATGTCCGCGCGCTGCCGGGTGATCAGGACCGGCCGGGCTTTACCGTCACCGCCTTCGAACTGATGGAGGCGCGCCTGTTGGTCGAAGGCGAAGCGGCGGCGCTGGCCGCAGTCAACATCCGCGACGACGAACTGGAAGAACTCGACCGGTTGGTCCTGAAAATGTCGGAGGAAAATCTCCTCCCCGGCGTCAGCACTGAAGCCGATCGCGCCTTCCACCTGCTCATCGCTTCGGCCACGCGCAACGCGGTGATCCACAATCAGGTGGAGGAAATGTGGCGCTTGCGCTCGACCTCGCCCGACTGCGCACTGCTGCTCGAAAAGGCGCGCACCGCCAATCTCCAGCCCGTGGTGGCGGAACATAGCGTCGTGCGCGATGCTCTCCATGCCCGCGATCCCGCCGCCGCCAGGGCCGCGATGCGCGCGCATCTAGGCTCGGTCATCGACCATCTGCTGTTCACGATCGAGGAAGATGCGATCGAGGACGCCCGCCGCACCATCGCTTCCACCCGTGCGCGCTATGCCCGCGCCGCAACCCTATAGGTTTCGTTCATGCGTCCGCTGATTCTGCATCCAGACCGTCTGTTCCCGACCGATCCGTCCGTCCGGCCGATTGCGCGCCGCCTCTATGAAGCCGTCGCAGGCCTGCCGATCATCAGCCCGCATGGCCATACCGACCCGCGCTGGTTCGCGCAGGATCAGCCCTTCGGCAATGCCAGCGAATTGCTGCTGACGCCCGACCATTATGTCTTTCGGATGCTCTACAGCCAAGGCATATCGCTCGACACGATCGGGCTGGTGCCCAAAGGTGGCGAGGGCACCTCTGTCGATCCGCGCGCGGCTTGGCGCATATTGGCGGAAAATTACACGCTGTTCCGCGGCACGCCCTCGCGCATGTGGCTCGACTGGGTCTTTGCCGAGGCTTTCGGCCTGACCGTTCAGCTCGAAGCGGCCAGCGCCGACCTTTATTATGACACCATTACGCAGGCGCTGGCGACCGAGGCCTTCCGCCCGCGCGCGCTTTATGACCGCTTCAATATCGAAGTGATCACGACCACGGAATCGCCGCTCGACGATCTCGCCCATCACGCCGCGATCCTTGCCGAAAATAATACCGCCGATGGCTGGAAGGGCAGGGTGCTGACCGCCTACCGGCCCGATCCCGTCATCGACCCGCAGTTTGACGGCTTTCGGGACAATCTGCGCAAACTGTCCGACCTGACCGGCGAAGATGCGTTCGACTATAAGGGCTATCTCGCCGCCCACCGCCAGCGTCGCGCCTTTTTCGCCAGCATGGGCGCGACCTCGACCGATCATGGCCATCCAACCGCCGCGACTGCGGATCTGACCGATGCAGAGGCGCAAGCGCTCTTCGCCCGCGTAACCGCCGATAGTGTGTCCGATGCCGACGCCGAACTGTTCCGCGCGCATATGCTGACCGTCATGGCCGGGATGAGCGTCGAGGATGGCATGGTGATGCAGATCCATCCCGGTGCCTATCGCAACCATAATGCGTCGCTCTTCGCGCGCTTCGGCCGCGACAAGGGGGCCGATATTCCGATGGCCACCGAATATGTCCATGCGCTGCGTCCCTTGCTCGGCCGCTATGGCAATGAAGCAAACCTCACCATCATCCTCTTCACGCTCGATGAAACCAGCTATGCGCGCGAACTCGCGCCGCTGGCGGGCCATTATCCCGCGCTCAAGCTCGGCCCCGCCTGGTGGTTCCACGACAGTCCCGAAGGCATGCGTCGCTTCCGCAACCAGATGACGGAGACGGCCGGCTTCTACAATACGGTCGGCTTCAACGACGATACCCGCGCCTTCCTGTCGATCCCGGCACGCCACGATGTCGCGCGGCGGATCGACTGTGGCTTCCTCGCCCAATGGGTCGCAGAACATCGCATGGAGGAATGGGAGGCCGCCGAACTGGCGGTAGACCTCTCCTACACGCTGGCCAAAAAGGCGTATAAGCTGTGAGACTGTCGCAAGAGAACATCGCCGCGCTGAACGCGGACGTCGAACGGCCGGGCTATGACCGCGAGGCTCAGGCCTGCGGCATCGTCCATTTCGGCATCGGCGCTTTTCACCGCGCGCATCAGGCGGTCTATACCGACGATGCCATGGCGGCGGGCGACCGCGATTGGGGCATCACCGGCGTATCGCTCCGTTCGGGCGATGTCGCCGATCAGATGGAGCCCCAGGATGGCCTGTTCACCGTGTCGGAACGCGGCAGTGGCAGCCCGTATACCCGCCTGATCGGCGCAGTGCAGCGCGTGATTGTCGCGCCGCGCGATCCCGCCGCCGTCGTCGCGGCGCTGGCCAGCAGCAGCACGCACATCGTCAGCTTCACCGTGACGGAAAAGGGCTATTGCCGCACACCGGCTGGCCAGCTTGATCTGGCCATGCTCGAACCGGAACTGGTCAAGGGCGCAACCCCCAGCAGCATCTACGGCTTCCTCGCCGCCGGGCTGGCGCGTCGACGCGCGGCCGGCATCGCGGGTCTGACGCTCGTAAGCTGCGATAATCTCGCGGAAAATGGCGCGGTCCTGTCCGGCCTACTCAACGCCTATCTCGATCGCGTCGATCCCGGCCTCGCCGCCTGGTTCCGCCGCGAATGCGCCTGTCCCTCCACCATGGTCGATCGCATCGTGCCCGCCGTCACCGATGCCGACCGCCAGCAGATCGCCGACACCATCGGCCTGGACGACGCCGCCGCCGTCATCACCGAACCCTTCCGCCAATGGGTGATCGAGGATCGCTTTGCCGGACCGCGCCCTCGCTGGGAAGTCGGCGGCGCGCAACTGGTATCCGATGTGCGTCAGCATGAAGCCGCCAAGCTGCGGATGCTCAACGGCGCCCACTCCGCGCTCGCCTATCTCGGTCTCGCCCAAGGCGATGACTTCGTGCATCAGGCGATCGCCGATCCCACCCTGCGTCCCCTGATCGAACGGCTCATGTGCAATGAGGCAGGCGCAAGCCTCGGCAGCGACCCCGGCCTCGACATCGACGCCTATGCCGCGCAACTGCTCGCGCGCTTCGCCAATCCGGCCCTGCCACACCGCCTCGCTCAAATCGCGATCGACGGGTCGCAGAAAATCCCGCAACGCTGGCTGGAGCCGCTGGCGGCTAACCTGGCCGCCGGGCGCGCCTGTCCCGCAACATTGAAAGCGCTGGCGGCCTGGATGCTTCATATCCGCGGCGACGTGCGACCGGTGGATGATCCCTTGGCCGCGCAGCTTGCCGCTTTATGGCAATCGGCCGGGACTGCGGGCATCGTCACCGCCCTGTTCGGCGAACAGGGGTTGTTCGCCGATCGCTGGACCGTGACCGACCAGAGCCGCGCTCTGCTCCAGGCCGAAGTGGATCAGATGGCGGCGGCCTGATCCGCGGCTTCAGCAATCTCATAATGGATGGGCTTGAAACTGCCGCCATTGGAATCAGGCGCTGAACAGGCGGTGAGGCCAATGATCAGGTCCATCTCCGCCCGAAAGCGGATATGATCGCCCGCCTTGCTGACGGGCGGCAGCACGCGCAGCTTGCCGTCCGGCGCGACCGGCACGTTCATGAAACAATTGAACGCAACCGGAATCGTATCTGGCTCGATCCCATAGGGCGCAAGCGCCTCGGCCAGATTGCCGAAGCAACCGCGATGCGGCTCCAGGTCGGGATAGAAATGGTAGAACGTGTCGATCGAACAGGGCGTCAGCAGAAAGTCATGACGGCCCACCGTATCCGCGATGATGGTCAGCATCACCTGCGACCGATTGGAATACAGCGCATGGCCGGTGGTCAGGCTGATTGTCTCGGCATAATCCAGCGTCCGCCCGGACGAGATGACCTCCCGCACATCGGCGGCATTATAGGCCAACAGGTCCGCCACCTGCTCGCCCTTGGGGTCAGTCACCGTCAACACGGCCCCACGCGGTAGCCGAAACGCCGCACCGCTCCGCTCGGCAATCACCTGCACGCCATCGGTCATGCTTTCTCTCCATGATATTCGAAGGGCGCGACCCATTGGTCACCCACCGCGCGCCCGGAATATTGCCGCGCCTCGCTATTTTCGCCGTGCCGCTCCAGCATGGGGTTGCGCGACCCGGCCAGCGCTTCGTCGCGCACCAATATCTTCTCGCGCATCGTCTCATATTTCCCTTCGGCGCGTAGTTGCTCGAACTGATCATGCAGGTTGAAGATCAAGGTGGGGTATTTGAACCGGCGCGCTGGCCTGCTGGCGCGCGGATGCAGGCCGACAATGAAATAGGCTTCGCCCCCGAAGCTTAGCGAAAAATGCGGATTGGTCGGATCGGCGCTGACCCGCTTGTCATAATCCTGGCCCCGCCATGCATCCTTGTCGCTCAACGACTGCACCCGGTCCCACAAGGCGCGCTCGAACGCCTCCTCCGACAGATCGTCCGGTCCTTCGAACACCGCCGCAAAGCTGCGGAACAGCCCCGGCTGGTCCTTATATGCGCTGGTAAAGCCCAGCAGCGCATCATGCACGCGCAAGTCGTCCCACGCGCTGTCAATGCGATTGCACGCCAGCGTCACAAGATTGCCCCGCGCCAGTGCGGCCTTCGCGCCGACGCAGGGGAAGGCGGGCGCAACGATATGGTCCTGCAACTCGGCTTCGAGTTGGACTTGGGACTTATGGGTCCAGGGAAACATGCTGCATTCCGTTTCATTGTCTGCGTCGGGCGGAGCAGGCGCTCCAGACTGGGGCGACCCACTTTCAACCGTTCGACTGTCCGTTTGTTTCGGCTGCGATAACGTCTCGACCCCAAAATTGGTCGCACCCGTCGCACGGGAATCGGACTGATACAGATTAGTGCGCCCCGCTTGGCGTCGCGTCCGGGTCTGGGCTGGGCTCATCGGGATCGCGCCCGCGGCTCCGGTCGAGCAGCCGCATCGCCGGTGTCACGGTCAGCCCATGCAGCAGGATCGACAGCACAGCAACCAGCCCGACGATCGCCCATAGCCGCTCGCCCGTCTCCAACGGCATATGATTGAGCCCATAGGCCAGATAATAGAATGACCCGACGCCACGAATGCCGAAAAAGGCCAAAGTCAGCTTCTCCGGCCACGCAGCCCGGAACCCGATCATAGCCAGCAGACCCGCCAGCGGCCGAACGATCAGGATGATGGCAAAGGCCGCCGCCACATCCGTCCATCGCAATGCGCTCAGCAACCCGTTGGCCAGCGCGCCGCCTAGCAGGATCAGCACCACCATCATCGCCAACCGTTCGATCTGCTCCGTGATATTGTGCATGGCATGGTTGAAATCATGGTCATGCTGCGACCTGCGCAGCGTCAAGGCCGTGACGAAGACGGCCAGGAAGCCATAGACGTTGATGATTTCGGTCAGCCCATAGGAGACGAACGTGGCGGCAATGGCGATAAGGCCATCGCCCGTCTTCGACAATTTCGTTTCCGCCGGAACATGATAGGTCAGCCAACCGAAGACCTTGCCGATCACCCAGCCGCCCGCGACACCGCCGCCAATCTCCCATAACACACTTTCCAGCACCCATTTCTGCGCCCATGGCTCACCGACCGATGCCGCCAGTCCAAGCGCCAGCGCCAGATTGACGAAGGGAAAGGCCAGCCCGTCATTCAGCCCCGCCTCGGACGTCAGGCCGAACCGCACCTCATCTTCCTCGCCCGTCTTGGGCGGCCCCACCTGCACATCGGCGGCGAGTACGGGATCGGTCGGCGCCAGACTCGCACCCAGCAGCAGCGCCGCGACCCAGGGCAGGCCCAGTCCCCACCCGCCGATCGCGGTGATCGCCACGATGCTGATCGGCATGGTGACGATCAGCAATCGCCAGGTCACCCCCCAGCGCCGCCAACTGAACGCCCGGTCCAGCTTCAACCCCGCCCCCATCAGCGCGATGATCACCACGAACTCAGTGAATCGCTCGGTAATGTCGGGATAATCCAGCGGCATCGGCCGCAGCGTGACGGCGGGAATGGAAAAAACGGCCGCACCAATCCCGATGCAGATGATCGGCAATGACAGGGGCAGTTTCTTCAACGCCAACGGCAGCCAGGCGACCAGGGCAATCAACACCCCCGCGCCAGTTAGCCAAAGGATATAGGGTTCGGGCGCGGAGAAATGGAGCATCGTTGCGTAACGGTCGGCGTGCCCAACCGTTCATCTCACACCCTTGCCCTCAGTCTTTTTTATTGCCCACGCCTATCATATAGCGTTCCATGCCCTCCAGATAGGCCGGGTTGAGCATCAGCGCGCTGTTCGCCATGCGCTCGACATGCCGCCCCATGGAGGGGCCGACCTCGGCCGCCAGTTCGATCGCGATCTTGGCCGCGCCCATCTGCTCGGCATTCTGCTTGGTCAGGTGGCGGCAGAAATCCAGCGCCGCTTCGTCAAACCCTTCATCGGGCAAAACATCATGCACCAGCCCCATGACGAGGGCGCGGTCGGCATCCGCCTTCTGGTTGCCCATGATCAGCCAGCGCGCCCAATGCGGCCCGCAGATGCGCGTCAGGCGGCTGACGCCATTGGACGCGGGCAATACCCCGAACAAGCCTTCGGGAAAGGAAAAGGCAGCGGATTTCGCCGCCAGCCGGAAATCGCACGACAGCGCCATTTCCAGCCCACCACCGACGCAGGTCGCATGAATGGCGCTGACGATCGGCTTTTCGATATGCTCCATCTCGTCATAGATGCGCTGCATGCCGTTGAGGTTGAGCCGATGATTTTCGCGAATGCCCGACGGGGTGCGCGGATAGTCAGGGTTGGTCCCGCTTTTCAAATCCGCGCCCGAACAGAAATAGCGCCCGGTCGCGCGGATCAGCATCACCCGCAATTCCGGCGTATCGCGAAAGCGCAACAGCGCTTGTTCGAACAGCGCCATCGTCTGCGCCGACAGGGCGTTCAACTTGTCGGGCCGGTTCAAAGTTACGATCAGGATGCCGTCCTGGTCCTGCGTGAGCAGATGCGGGGCGTCGCTCATATCGTCATCCTTCAGGCGCGGGTGCGCGGCAGGCCCAGCGCGCGCTCGGCGATCATGGAACGATGGACCTCGCTTGTCCCACCATAAATGGTCGCGCCCTGCGCGTGGCGGTAGAACATGTTGATCTCCGCCGCCGCCCCCTTGCGCTTGGACAGGGACAAGGGCGCGGTCAGGTCCAGCAAGTCGCGTGCATCGCTCTGGAACTTCTCGGAACTGAACATCTTGGCCATCGGTCCATAGGCCAGGTTCGGCTTCTTCTCCATGCTTGCCCAATTGGCGCGGAAGGCGATCAGTTCGGATGCCCACAGATTGGCCGCGGTGCGCGCCAGCCGCGCCTGCGCCCCGGCGTCGGCGATCAACGGCTGGCCATCGCACTGTATCTCCCGGCACAGCGTTTCGGCCGCATGCAGCATCGCGCGCTGATATTTGGCAAAGCCGCCACCATGCTCCAGTTCCAGGCTCGCGCTCATCGTCCGCACCCCGCCGTCGACCGCGCCCAGCCGCCAGCTATCGGGTATCTTCACTCCGTCATAGAAGGTGATGTTGGTGCGCTCGTCCTGAAAAGTATGGACCGGCTGGATCGTCACGCCTTCGGCCTTCAGCGGCACGATGAACATGGTCAGCCCCTTATGCTTGGCCACGTCCGGGTTGGTCCGGCACAGCATCAGCACATAGGTCGACAGGTTCGCCCCGCTGGTGAACATCTTGGTCCCATCGATCCGCCAGCTACCATCGGCTTCCTGCGTCGCGCGGCACTGCGCGGCGAACACGTCGGACCCAGCGCCCGGCTCGGAATAGCCCAGCGAGCAGATGACTTCGCCGCGCATGATTTCGGGCAGGATCGCCGCCTTCAATTCCTCGCTGCCAAAGCGATGGACGATCAGCGCGACCATCTGCGTAACATTCGCAGCCGGATTATTATAACCCTCCGCTTCGAACGCATCCATCGCGGCGGTCTTTTCATAGGCGGAAAGCCCGCGCCCGCCGACATCCTGCGGCAAGCCCACATAGAGCAGATTCTGCGCCGCCAATTTGCGGTTGAGGACGGGGTTATAGCCCTCCCAGCTATAATGAAACGCCTCGCGCATTTCCGGCGTCACATGGGCGGCAAAGAAATCCTCTATCTCCTGGGTGATGGCGCGCGCGTCTTCGCCCAGATCGAAATTGACCGACATGTCGCCCGCATCAGGCAAGGCCGCCTGCTCGCCTGCATAGAGTCGTCGCCCGGCCTCGCCGATCAACCGCTGCGGATCGCCCAGCAACAAAGGCCAGGCCTTGGCGCGCAGGTTGAACAGGAAAATATCATATTCGGTGGTCAGGCCATAACCGCCAAATGTGTGCAGCGCCTGTGCCACCGCCCGGCCCGCCGCATCGCTGTTCCACCAGGCGGCAATGCTGATCGCCGCTCCCGCCTCCGGCGCGCCATCGGCAATGTCGCGGATCGCCTTCCACACCAGGAACTTGCCGCCGTCGACATCGCACAGCAAATCGGCGAGGGGGTGGGAAATCCCCTGAAATTGGCCGATATACTGATCGAACTGCTTGCGCTCGCACGCATAGGCCGCCGCCAGCTTCAACGCCTCGCGCCCGATCCCGGCTAGGCCAGCCGCGATCAGCAGTTTCCATTCCTCGATACCGCTGGCGAAGGTCGCAACGGCGTCCGCGCCGGACGCCAGCACGACCTGCGGCAAGGCGCCAAGGTCGATTTGTGCCATCGGCGTATCGGCCAAATTCTCCTCCGCCACGCGCGCGCCGTCCGGCACGTCGATCAGAAGGATGTCGTCACCCCGCCGCGCCACGACAGCCTGCACCACCTGACCTCCGCCGATCCACTGCACCGGTTGCGTAGCGATATCATGGAAGGCGATGCTCGCGACCGCTTCGCCCGCCATGACCCGGCCGAGCAGGTCGGTCGCCGCGTCGCCGCCCAGCAAAGCCAGCATCCGCGCCACCACCAGTGTTTCGGCCAGCGGCCCCGACACCAAGGTCCGGCCCGCTTCCTCCATCAAAATCACGGCATCGAACAGGCCGAGCCCCAGGCCGCCTGCTTCTTCCGGCACGCGGATCGACAAGGCGCCCAATTCCGCCAAACCCGTCCACAGCGCGGGATCGAAACCCGAAGGTGCCGCCGAGCGCACCCGCGCGATGCTGCTATGTTCGTCCAGAAAGCGCACGAACATGTCGCGCATCATTTCCTGGTCATCGGTCAGGTCGAAATTCATGGGACTATGCCTCTACTCTCAATCCTCCCCTGTAAGGGGAGGGGAACATGGTGGGCGTGTCTGCCCCCTAACCCTGCGCAGGCGCGGACCGGCGCATCATGACGCTCAGGTCCACTTGTCCGGTGGCGACCCCGCCCATGAAACCGCCATCGACCGGGAAAACGACGCCATTGACGATGCTCGCCAGATCGCTGTTGAT
>NZ_JPPQ01000069.1:264019-277665 GCF_000743655.1 Sphingobium sp. ba1 | reverse complement strand
CGGCCGGGCGCAGGAAGGCGGGCTGGGGCAAGTCCGCCTCGGCAACCGGCAGGGGCGCGGCGGGCATAGGGAAATCCGGCGTGGACCGGATGGCGGGCGCCCCCACCACGGACTGCGCCACCAGCCCGCGCCGTCCCGATTCGGGCCGCGCGAAAATATCGACGCCGTTCAGATCGCGGCTGGCGAAGATGGGTGCGCGCGCCGGGGCGTCTGGGTGGGCGTCGGCGCGGCGCAGCGTCGGCGGCGCGCCTTCGATCGATTCGATGGAACGGCCCCGCGCCAGCGCGGCCCATTTGGAAAATGCGAAACCCATTTTTCGTGCTCCCTTGGCGCGTTCGACGCGCTGATTCTTTTCACTTGGTTCCGTCGCCACAGTTGCGTCGCGCCGCATCGTCAAAATGATCCCCATCACCATTATAGCGGCGAAAAGAGCGATCAGTATTCGGGCCTTGAGGCCAAGTGGCGGCGCGGCGGCGGGCAGCGCTTCGCTCAGCCCGCTGGACGCCACCAGCATTTCGATCAGCCCCACCGGGGTCAGCAGCACCGCCAGTGCGGCGACGAGGCCGCCCAGCGCTGCCATCACCATGGCCCGGTCCGGTCTTGATCCGCGTGGCGCCATATGCCGTCAGGCCGCCGCCCGCGCGCCGTCGGCTTGGGCCAGCAAGTGCTGGTAGACCGGCTCGTAGCGCAGGATATTGGCCGACCAGTTGCGCTCACGCTCGACAAAGGCGCGTGCGACGGCGCGGCGTTCATCCCAGGGCGCGCGATCGGCGAACAGCCCGGCAAGCGCGGCAGCGATGCTCGCCGGATCG
Organism: Sphingobium sp. ba1; assembly: GCF_000743655.1. Taxonomy (NCBI): domain Bacteria; kingdom Pseudomonadati; phylum Pseudomonadota; class Alphaproteobacteria; order Sphingomonadales; family Sphingobiaceae; genus Sphingobium; species Sphingobium sp. ba1. The sequence continues at coordinate 276,853 of NZ_JPPQ01000069.1, read as the reverse complement.
TCGGGCGCAAAGAGTGTGCCGGTGACGCCATCCTCGATCAGCTCGCGATGGCCACCGACGCTCGACGCAGCGACAAGCCGCCCCTGCGCCATCGCTTCCAGCGGTTTGAGCGGTGTCACCAGATCGGTCAGCCGCATCGCCTTGCGCGGATAAGCGAGGATGTCGACCTGCGCATAATAATGTTCGACCTGGTCGTGCGGCACGCGGCCGACGAAGATGATATGATCGGCGAAGGGCGACGCCATCGCCTGTTCGCGCAACGCCTGTTCGCGCGGGCCGCCGCCCACCATCAACAGCTTCGCTTTGGGCCGGGCACGCACGAGTCGCGGCATCGCGGCGATCAGATCGTCCAGCCCTTCATAATCATAGAAGCTGCCGATGAAGCCGACGACATCGGCCCCCTCCAGCCCCAGCCTGGCCGTCAGCGCAGGGGCGCGCGGGACGGGATCGCCAAACTGTTCCATGTCTACGCCATTGGGCGACACGATGATCTTGTCCCGATCAATGCCGCGCGCGATCAGATCGCCACGCAGCCCTTCGCAGATCACTGCGACTGCATCGGCGGCGCGAACCGCATGGGTTTCAAGCTGGCGGGTGAGCCAATAGCGCGGGCTGCCCTGCGTCCCGGTGCCGTTGCCGACCGCCGCATCTTCCCAGAAAGCGCGAATTTCGTAGATCATCGGAATGCCGTGCCGCTTGGCGACACGCTGCGCCGCGATGGCGTTGAGGACCGGCGAATGGGCGTGGATGATGTCGGGCCGCCAATCGCGCACCAGCGATTCGATCGCGTCGGCGTGGGCGGCAATGTCGCGCCATTCGCGAATCAGGGGATTGCCGGTCGCGGGCTGCCCCGGCGTGCGGTGGAAATGGAGGCCATCGACCGCCTCTTCCAACGGTGCCGTACCGTCCTGCGGCTTTGGCGCGACATGGCGATGGCCGGTGATGCCACGCACCGCCCAGCCCTTCGCCATCTGCGCGCGCAGGATCGCACGGGTCCGAAAGGTGTAGCCGCTGTGGAGCGGGAGGCTGTGGTCCAGCACATGAAGGATGCGAGTCATAGCCAGCCCTGTCTGCCGAAAAAGGTTTAACGCCCCGTCAACTCTGTCTCGCTAGGAAGATGAGGCGGCTACCGGGAACAAGAACGCATAATGATCGACACCTTATCCTTGCTGGTCAGCCATGGCGTGATCCTGCTGACGGCCTGGCGCCTGCTGTCGCGCGCCGACCTTGATCGCGATCCAGAGCCGGAGGTCGAGACGGGCGATGCGTGACCTGTTCTTCCTCGCCTTTCTGGGCGTCTTCTTCCTGATGGGGTTCAGGCGGCCGTTCCTGCTGGTCGCGGTCTATGCCTATATCGACATCGTCTCGCCCCAGCGCCTGTCCTATTTTCTGCTCAATTCGATCCCGATCTCCTTCATCGCCTTTGGCGCGATGGTGGGCGCCTGGCTGGTGATGGACGACAAGAAGGATTGCCGATTCTCGGCGCGGCAGGGGCTGATGCTCGTGCTGCTTGCCTGGTGCGGCTATACCACCATGACCGCCGATTTCCCGGTCGAGGCGCTGACCAAATGGAATTGGGTGTGGAAGGCGATCATCGCTGGCGTGTTCCTGCCTTTGGTGCTGCGCACGCGCTTGCGAATCGAGGCGATGACCGTCTTCATGATCCTGTGCGCCAGCACGATCATCATCAATGGCGGCATGAAAACTGCGCTGTCGGGCGGCGGCTATGGTGTGCTCAACCTGATGGTCGATAATAATAGCGGGCTATATGAAGGCTCCATCATCAGCTGCGTCGCCATCTCGCTGATCCCGCTGATCCTGTGGCTGGCCAAACATGGCACCATCTTCCCGCCCGACTGGAAGGTTAAGGCCTTCTGCTATTGCCTGTGCCTCGCCTGCCTGTTGATGCCGATCGGCACAGAGGCCCGCACGGGCCTTGTCTGCATCGTCATTCTGGCCGGGCTGATGCTGATGCGGTCGCCCCGGCGCTTCGTCTACGGGCCGCTGATGCTGCTGGCCGCATTGGTGTCGATCCCCTTCCTGCCCGCCAGCTTCACGCAGCGGATGCAGACGATCGAAAATCATCAGGGCGACGAAAGCGCCTCCACCCGCGTCGCGGTGTGGATGTGGACGCTCGATTATGTGAAGGATCATCCAGGCGGCGGCGGCTTCGACAATTATCTGCAGAACAGCTTTACCTATGTCGCGCGAAGCGTCGTGACCGACAGCGGCGGCAGTCGCCTGGAAACCCGGATCGTCACGGACAAGGGCCGCGCCTATCATAGCGCCTATTTCGAGCTGCTGGGTGAGCAGGGCTATTTCGGCTTTGCGGTCTGGGCGCTCATTCACCTCATCTGCTTCATCCGCACCGAATCGATCCGCCGCTTCTACCGCAAGCGCGATGGACCGCAGGAAGCGTGGATTTCGCCCTTCGCGCTGGCGCTGCAACAGGGGCATATCATCTATATGATCGGATCACTGTTCGTGGGGATCGCCTATCAGCCGTTCATCTTCATGATGCTGGCGCTGCAGATCGGTCTCGACACCTATCTGACCCGCAAGCGCAAGGCGGCGGCACGGCAGGATCTGGCCACAGCGCTCGTCGCGCGGCAGGGCGTTCCGGCATGAACGGAGAATTGCGAGCGCTGGGTATGGCGCAGGGCATGTTGCTGGGGCTGTTGCTGGCATCGCCGATGATGGCACCGGCGCTTTTTTCGGCGGGTGTCGGTGCGCTGTTCGTGATGGGCGGCTTCCAACTGCGCCTTGCCGATCGACGCTGGGAGAGGCGCGCTGGCCTGGGCGATTGGGTCAGCCATATCCGCATGGCCCCGCGACGGCTGCTCCCCTGGGGCGCAACGGCGACCGTGGCGCTGATCGCGGGTCGTCCAACCGAGGCACTGGCGATCCTGATGGCGGTGCTGGCGTGCGAGATGCTGCTCTATCCGCTGCTTGCGCCAGCCATGGGACGGCTGACGCGCGGCGGGATCATGCTGCTGCTTTTGCTGATGCTGCCGCTATGGGGGGCCGATGTCGCGGCGCTGCGTTACGCCAGCGCCTACCTGGTCGGGGTGGGTGGATGCGTGTTCTGGCTGCGCGGGCCGGATGGCGATGGCCGGGCGCTGGGATGGGCCATCGCGGGATCGTGCGCCGCCGCTGTGATCGCCGTCTTTGCGCCGGACGTTCGAGCGCTCATGCTGGCCGGTGGTACATTATGCGCCACGCTGGCGCTTGCGCATCTGTCGGTGCTGCGCCGCCGCCCGGTGCCGTGGCATCCGGGCGGCGGCGCATCGTTCAGGCGGCTACGCTGGCCCCTTCGGTTACGGCCTTCGTAAAGGCTTCGACAAAGGCAGGGATGTCGTCGGGGTTACGGCTGGTGATGATATTGCCATCGATCGCAACGGCCCGATCGACCACCGTTCCACCGGCGTTGGTGAGGTCGGTACGCACCGAAGGCCAGGACGTGACGGTGCGGCCGTTCACTACGCCCGCCTCGATCAGCAGCCAGGGACCATGGCAGATGGCGGCGACGGGCTTGCCGGCGTCGGCAAAAGCACGGATGAGCGCGATCGCCTTTTCATTCACGCGCAGCGTATCGGGATTGGCGACGCCACCGGGCAGGATCAGCCCGTCATAATCGTCCATCGAAACGGCATCGAGTATGATGTCGGGGGTGATGGTATCGCCCTTTTCATCATGCTTCATACCCTGGATCGGGTCGCTTTCGGGCGAGGCCAGCGTCACCTTGGCCCCAGCTTTCATCAGCATGTCGCGTGGATCGAACAGTTCGGATTGTTCGAACCCATCCGTGGCGATGATGAGAATATGGCTGTTTTCGATGGCGGACATGGGTGTCTCCTGCATGGGGGGAATGGCCGTTTAACGGCCCGGAGCCCCCATGGTTGCGGAACGAAGCGACGAAAGGCGGGTTTGGGGAGACGAGAAGGACGCCATGCCCCAAACCGCCATAATTCATGCCAATGACAGCGTGCCCGGCATCACGCGCCGCGCGTTGAAACGGGGTTGGGCCTATCGCGACGTCGATGGTGCGCGGATCACGGACCGGGACGAGATCGACCGGCTGAACGCCATCGCCCTGCCGCCCGCCTATCGCGATTGCTGGTTCTGCCCCTCCCCTTATGGCCATATCCAGGCGACCGGCTATGACGACAAGGGGCGCAAGCAATATCGCTATCATGCCGACTTTCGCGCCGCGCGCGAGGCGGAGAAATATGCCGGATGCCCCCATTTCGGTCGTGCCCTGCCCAAGTTGCGCGCCCGGCTGGAGGCGGACCTGTCCAAGCGGGGGCTGCGCAAAGATCGCACCATCGCGGCGGTCATCCGCCTGCTCGACCTCGCCAAATTGCGCGTCGGCAATGAACATTATGCCACGACCAACAAGAGCTTCGGCGCGACGACGCTGCGTCGCCGTCACCTCGACCTCAACGGCCGGTCGTTGACGCTGCGCTATCGCGCAAAGTCGGGCAAGGAACAGCAATTGACCGTGACCGACAGTCGCCTGCTGCGCTTCGTGCGGCAGGTACAGGATCTGCCGGGGCAGCATCTGTTCCAATATCTGGACGAGGAGGGCGAAGCGCGGCCGATCACGTCGAGCGACGTCAATGCCTATATCGCCGATGCCATGGGCGGGCCGTTCACCGCCAAGCATTTCCGTACCTGGGGCGCGTCCACAATCGCCTTTGAAACATTGGCGGCCGGGCATGTTTCTTTGAAGGAGATGATCGACCCGGTGGCACTGGCGCTGGGCAACACGCCGGCGATCAGCCGCAAATCCTATATTCATCCCGCACTTATTGCCCTATGTAAGGAGGGGCAGGATGAATGGCGCGAGGAACTTCGCCTTCCGCGTCGGACACGATATCTGTCACGAGAGGAACGCGGATTGATCGCCTTTCTCGATACCTTGGCGGACTGCGCCCCGCTTGCAGCGGCGGCCTGATCCGCACTCAACAGACTACAGGATAGCATGGCCAATACGAAAACCCCCGCCGACCCCGTCATCACGGTGCGGCCGCCCGATCTCGGCGCGATGTGGCGCTCGACCAGCGACTGGCTTGCCGTCCATTATGTCCAGATATTGATCGCCATCGGTGTCGGCGTCCTGATCTACCTCGCGCTGACGGCCCTGCGCGGGGTTGGCAAGCGGCACAAGGGGACGCGCGGCGATCCGCTGGGCTATGCCAATGTGCTGGGACGGGCCGCCGCACGCACGACGCACTTCTTCATGGTCATGGTCGCGGCGCGGCTGGTGGTTGGCTATGCCGATGCACCGGCTCCGCTCTACAAAACGATCGCCTTTCTCTTCACCATCGCGGCGGTGTGGCAAGCGGCCTTGTGGGCGCGGGAGATCATCCTGGGGCTGGTGGAGCGTAAGACGCTGGCGCAGGATGGCGGCGGCGAGACGCTCGCGAACGCGATGGGGCTTATCCGCCTGTTGGTCAGCGTCGTCCTCTTTGCCGTCGCGACGATCGTCGTACTGGATAATCTGGGCGTCAACGTCACTGGACTTGTCGCGGGTCTTGGTATTGGCGGCATCGCCATCGGCCTTGCGGCGCAGGGCATATTTTCCGACCTGTTCGCCGCCCTGTCGATCATCTTCGACAAGCCGTTCCGCCGGGGCGAGACCATCAATTATGACATGACGACCGCCACGGTCGAAAAAATCGGTCTCAAATCCACCCGCTTGCGCGCCATTACCGGCGAGAAGAAGGTGATCTCCAACGCCAATCTGCTGCAGAAGGAGATAACCAGCTATTTCACGCTCGACCATCGCCGGATCAAATTCGCGATCGGCGTCATCTACCAGACGCCACCCGACGTCGCCGAGCAGATTCCCGACATATTGAAAACGATCGTCATGGATCTCGGCGCGAATTTCGTTCGGTCCGGTTTCATCAGCTTTGGTGCGTCGAGCCTGGATTTCGAAGTCGAGTTCGACGTCTATCTGCCCGACTGGGATGCCATCTACGTCATCCGCCATAAGGTCGGCCTGGCCATCCTGCGCCAGTTCAACGAACGCGGAATCGAATTCGCCTATCCAACCCAGACCAGCTTTACCGCGGCACCGGACGGGCGGATGGTTCTACCCTATCCCGATGTTCAGGCGGTGCGCCAGGTCGAGAAGGAATGAGGCTGTCGCTGAACGGATCAGCCCATGCCCCAGAGCGGGCCGGGTTGCAGTTGCCCGTCGCACAGCGCCAGCCCACCGTCGCGATCCTCCGCCAGTAATAGCGCGCCGTCCAGGTCGATCCAGTCCGCGCCCTGCGCCAACAGAGCGGCAGGTGCAATGCCAAGCGACGTGCCGAGCATGCAGCCGACCATGAGCCGGAATCCGCGCTCTTTCGCTTCGCGCGCCAAAGCCAAGGCTTCGGTCAGCCCGCCGGCCTTGTCGAGCTTGATATTGACCGCGTCGAAATCGCCTAGCCGGTCGAGATCGGCGCGCGTGTGGCAGCTTTCGTCGGCGCAGAGCGGCAGCGGCGCATGAACGCCCGCGAGGCGCGCCTCCTGTCCATGGATCACGGGTTGTTCGACCATCTCCACGCCCAAGGCCGCGAGTGCTGCTGCTTCTGCAGCGATGTCACGATCATGCCAGCTTTCATTGGCATCGACGATCAGCCGCGCGGTGGGGGCACCGCGCCGTACGGCGGCGATCCGTTGTTGGTCGCCTTCGCCGGTCAACTTGCATTTGAGCAACGCAAAGCCCCGCGCCGCCGCGACCCGCGCGGCTTCCTCCATACGATCGGGATCGCCCAGGCTGATGGTGAAAGCGGTCGCCAGCGGCGCGGGCTGTGCCAGACCGGCCAATTGCCACACCGGCGCGCCCGCTTGCTTGGCTTCCAAATCCCATAAAGCGCAATCGAGCGCATTGCGCGCCGCGCCGCGTGGCATGCTGGTCAGCAAGGCTTTGCGGTCCAATGGCCCGGTGTAGGCGTGCAGGGCGGCGACGCAGCTTTCCGCGCTTTCGCCCTCATAATAGATGGCCGTGCCCTCGCCTTGCCCGACATGGGTGCCATCGCCCACGGTGCAGACGACGACATCGACATGCGTCTTGGCCCCCCGGCTGATGACGAAGGCACCTGCCACCGGCCAGCGTTCGGCGGTCGCAGAGACTATACGGATCATCGCGCTTTCCTGCGTCATCGGTTGACCATGGTCGAGACCGTCATATGAGCGAAACATAAAGTCCGGCATAGTCCCATGATGCAACAAGGAGCCTATTTTCCGTGACATCCCGCGACCTGACCGGCTTTTTGCCCCTCAATGAAGCCAATGCCGCGCAAAGCGACTGGCCGCGCCGCCTGTCGGACATGGCGTGGCGCATCGGTTTCGGTGCGATCGGCTGGCCGTGGTTGCTCGCCAGCTTGTCGGGCGGACGCCCCGCGGACAAGCGCGCGTTGCTCGATGAACTCGGCTTGCCGCATGATGCGCTGCCGCATCTGGGCAGTTGGAAGGCCGATGTCGGTTTTCTGCGCCATATCGTGCGGGAGATTGCACGGCTACGTCCAGCCCATGTGGTGGAGTTGGGCGCAGGCGCCTCCTCGCTGATCGCGGCGCGAGCCTTGCAATTGCACGGCGGCGGGCGATTGCACAGTTTCGACCAGCATGGCGGCTTTGTTGAGGCGACCCGGCAATGGCTGGGCGACCATGCGATCGATGCCGACATTCGCCATGCGCCGCTGACACATGAAAGCGCGGATTGGCCCGGTCGCTGGTATGCGCTGGAGGGCCTGCCGGAGCGCATCGACCTGATCATCATCGACGGCCCACCCTGGAGCGTCCATCCACTGGTGCGGGGCGCAGCCGACAGCCTGTTCGCGCGATTGTCGCCTAATGGCGTCGTGCTGCTGGACGATGCCGCGCGGCCGGGCGAACGTATCGTCGCACGGCGCTGGCGCGAGCGGTGGTCGCATATCGATTTTCGCCTGATGCGCGATGGGACCAAGGGCACGCTGGTCGGCCGTCGCCGCGACCTGACCGCGCCTGTCGCCAACGACAATGAGGATGGGCGCACATGGCGGCATATGCGCCGCGCGGCAGCGGTTGCCGCGCTGCTGGGCATCGGCTGGATCGCGCGCGGCGAATTGGGCGAATTTCCCCAAAGCGCGCAGGCGAGCAGCTTTCTGGACGAAGCGGCCGCCTCGCGCCGCACCGGACTGCTGCGGCAGGGCATGGCATCGCAGATCGAAAGCGCGACATTCGACGCGCAGGAAATCCGGCGGTCGACCGGCATCATCCTGCCTGCATTGCCGGGCGATTGGCGGGTGACCGACGTTCAACTATTTCCAACGACCGACAGCCCCGCCATCGCGATGACCATCGTGACGCCGGAACAGGAGACGCTGTCCCTGTTCGCCGACAAGGCCGAAACCCCCGCCGAGGCCACGCCGCTGGTCGCCCGGCGCGCGGGCGACGTGGTGGCCTATTGGGAAGTCGGCACCATGGCCTATGCCTTGACCGGCGAGGGCGACACGCGCCGCATCCTGCACCTCGCTGGCACGATCGCCCCTATGGGCAGGACGCCCCATTGAGGCTTTAGGGGCGGCCTGCTAAGCGCCGCGCATGGAGGACAGCCCGCAACCCACCGCCCGCGCCGACGCGCGACCCGCCCTTGGCAGCCTGGCGATGTTGTGGCGGTTCGCCCGGCGCTATCCGGCGCGCATTGCAGGGGCATTGGCTGCGTTGATCGTCTCGTCGGCGGCGACGCTCGGTATCCCCAGCGGCTTTCGCCTGGTGATCGACAAGGGGTTCATGGGCGGCGGCGACATCAGCCGCTGGTTCGAATATCTTCTGCTGATCGTCATCATCCTGGCACTGGCCAGCGCGCTGCGCTTTTACTTCGTGTCCTGGCTAGGTGAGCGCGTCGTCGCCGATATTCGCAGCGCGACCCAGGCCAATTTGTTGCGGCAGGCACCACGCTTCTTTGAAGAAAACCGCCCGTCCGAAATCGCGTCGCGCATGACCGCCGACACAGCCATCGTTGAGCAGGTGGTGGGATCGACCGTGTCCGTCGCGCTGCGCAATCTGGTGACCGGACTCGGCGGGCTGATCTATCTCTTCGCGCTGGCCCCCAAGCTGGCGGCGTTGCTGTTGTTCGGCATTCCCGTCATCCTGCTGGTGCTGATCAGCCTGGGCCGCAAGGTGCGCGGCCTGTCGCGCGCCAGTCAGGATCGGCTGGCCGATGTCGGCAGCGTCACCAGCGAAGTGCTGGGCGCGATGAAGATCGTGCAGGCCTTTGGGCAGGAGGCGCGCGAGGCGATGCGCTTCAACGCAACCGTCGAAGCGGGTTTTGCGACCGCGCGCCGCCGCATCGGCCTGCGCGCGATCATGACCGCAGTCGTGATCGCTTTGGTGTTCGGATCAATCACTGCCGTCATGTGGCAAGGGGCGCTGGACGTTGCCGCGGGGCGATTGTCAGGCGGCAGCATCGCTGCGTTCGTGTTGACCGGCGGACTGGTCGCAGGGGCGTTCGGTTCGCTGTCCGAAAGCTGGGGCGACCTGTTGCGCGGCGCGGGTGCGGCCAGCCGCCTGCACGAATTGATGAGCGCGACGCCTGACATCCTGCCGCCTGCCGTGCCTGTACCGATCCCGGTCACCACCAATGGCGCACGGCTGACCTTTGCCGACGTCCATTTTCATTATCCCACCCGCCCCGATCAGGCCGCGCTGAACGGCGTGTCACTGGACATCGCACCGGGCGAGACAGTGGCGGTCGTCGGGCCGTCGGGCGCAGGCAAGACGACGTTGATCCAGTTGGCGCAGCGCTTCTACGATCCCGACCAAGGCGTCGTGCGTCTGAACGGCGTGGCCCTGCCCGATGCCGATCCAGCCGCTGCGCGCGCTATGATGGCGATGGTGCCGCAGGATAGCGTGATCTTCGCCGCGTCGGCGCGCGACAATCTGCGCTACGGCTGCTGGGACGCCAGCGATGACGAGATTTGGGAAGCGGCGCGTGCCGCCAACGCCGAGAGTTTCCTGCGCGCGCTGCCGCAGGGTCTGGACACATTCATGGGCGAAGGCGGCGCGCGGTTGTCGGGCGGCCAGCGCCAGCGGCTCTCGATCGCGCGCGCCCTACTGCGCGACGCGCCGATCCTGCTGCTGGACGAGGCCACGTCGGCGCTGGATGCGGAGTCCGAGCGGTTGGTGCAGGATGCGTTGGGGCGGCTGATCCAAGGACGGACCACCATCGTCATCGCGCATCGGCTGGCGACCGTTCGGGCGGCCGATCGGATCATCGTGATGGATGAGGGCCGGATCGTCGAACAGGGCGACCATGCGTCGCTGGTCGCCCAAGGCGGGCTCTATGCCCGGCTCGCCAGCCTGCAATTTCAGGATATGCCCACCGCCTGACCCGTGCCGTTGCCCCGCCCGTCAGGCGCGGTTGGCGGCCTCATGCAGTTTCACGACATGGTCGAGGATCGCCGGATGGAGCGGGTTTTCAAAGGCGCAACCCGCCTCATGCCCGCGCGTCCAAAGGACTCGCGCACGACGCCCCTCGAAGCCGGGCAACATGATCCATAGTTCGCCACCAGGTAGCAGCTTCATGAAACTTTGCAGCCGAAAGCCGGAGACCGAGAGGTCGGCGATCGCGCTCTTGACCCAGGTTTCGCCGGGACGCCGAACCTTGACGCTGATCCGCACATGACGGCGTTCGGCAGCGCGCGCCTTATGGCTGGCTTGATGATGTCGATCGGCGCCCATGGCTTGCACTTCATTCCATTCACCGGTCAGTGTCGGGGATTGAGGTAAGGAATTGGTTAAACCCGCACATTTCCGATCGGTTTTGCGGTCCTGGAGATAGGTCAAAACCAAAAAAAAGGGCCGCCCGAAGGCGACCCCTGATGGTCCGGCATGATCATAAGGTCTATCTGCTATCCACTACCCGCCAAACTGGGAAGTCCTGACGCGGGCAGAGAAAGGCAGATCAGGCCTTAGAAATTGCCATATTGTTCGTTGCCGACGAAACCCAATTTGGTGACGCCTGCCCGCTTGATCTCGGCGAGCACTTCATCAACGGTCACATAACGGGTCTGCGCGTTCGGCTGGAACTGAAGTTCCGGCTCGACGGGCAGGCGCAGCGACTGTTGCAGATACTGGCGCAGCGTCAGCAGATCGATCGCCGAACCGTTCCAGGTGATGATCCCGGCTGCGTCGATCGCAACCTTGTTCTTCACTGGATCGACCATGGGGGCGTCGTTCGTCGAGGACTGCGGCAGATCGATCTTCACCGCGTGGGTTTGGATCGGGATGGTGATGATGAACATGATGAGGAGCACGAGCATGACGTCGATCAACGGCGTCGTGTTCATTTCCATCATCGGTTCGCCATCGTCGCTACCGGCGCTCATTGCCATGGGGCGTACTCCTAGAAATTCACAATAATCAGCACGTATCGGACGTTACATACGGGTAGTTTTCATACCTGGTTCCGGCTCGGAAATGAAGCCGACCTTCGGAAAACCTGCGCGCTGCATCGTGTAGATCGTGCCACCGATGCACCGATAGGGGGTATTGATGTCACCGCGGATATGCACTTCGGGCAGATCCTCCGGCGTCATATTCTCGATGCCGCCAACCTTCTTGATGTCCGCTTCCAGCTTGGCAACGGCGCGGTTGAGCAGGTCTTCGGAATTGACCTTGGTCATGTTCCAGTAAACCGCACAGCTACCGTCTTCTGCTGGCATGATGGACAGCGAGACGTTCTCCGGCTTGGTCGTCGTCGGTTCGAATTCGACCTTGGGAAGCTCTAAATCGACCGTCTGAAGCACGACAGGGACGGCGATCAGGAAGATGATGAGAAGCACCAGCATGACGTCGACGAGCGGCGTCGTGTTGATATCTGTGATCGGCTTTTCTTCGCCGGAGCCACCAACGCTCATTGCCATTGATCAGTATCCTAACATGTCTGTCATTTTAGACCGCACGCCAGGAGCGGCGATCTTGGGAGCCGAAGATGCGCGATGCATTCCGGCTCCCATATTTGATCAGGCCTTGGTGGCGGCTGCAGGAACCGGCTTGCCCACCTGGGCAGGAGCAGGCGTGCCGACAACCGGCTTCACTGCACCGTTCGAAACCATGTAGCCCAGCAGGTCGGTCGAGAAGGACGAGAGGTCCTCGGCGATCGCCTTGTTACGGCGTTGCAGGAAGTTGTAGGCAAGCACGGCGGGAACCGCGACGACCAGACCCAGAGCGGTCATGATCAGCGCTTCACCGACCGGACCGGCAACGGCGTCGATCGATGCCTGACCCGAAGCACCGATCTTGATCAGCGCGCGGTAGATACCGATAACCGTACCGAACAGACCGACGAACGGCGAGGTCGAACCAACGGTCGCGAGGAAAGCGAGACCGCCGCCCAGCTTCCAGTTGATGGCGTTTTCCGAACGGGCCAGCGAACCGTGCAGCCAGTCATGCGCTTCGACCGGATCGGTCAGCTTGCTGTGCTGTTCCTGAGCGGCGATGCCGTCATCGACCAGCTGCTTGTAGGCGCTGTTCTTTTCCAGCTTGGCGACGCCTTCCTTCAGGCTGTTCGAACGCCAGAAGGTCGTGCGGACCTTCTTATACTGGTTGATGACCTTCTGCTGTTCGATCAGCTTGGTGAACAGCACATAGAAGGTGCCGACCGACATGCCGACCAGGATGATGAACACGGTCCAGGCAATGATACCGCCCTGTTCCAGAGCTTCCATGAGGCCGTAGGGGTTGGCGGCTTCCGCGGCAGGTGCGGCAGCGGCCGCGATGATGGAGTTCAACATGATCAAGACTTCCCTCTCAATGAGATCAAGCGAAGGAAAGGCGGCGCGGTGCGCCCGCCCTTCC
>NZ_JPPQ01000069.1:247615-264009 GCF_000743655.1 Sphingobium sp. ba1 | reverse complement strand
GCAGGCGGCCGCCGCCGCTATGATCGGGCTGACATTGGGCGCGGAGGTCGATGTGATCGTCTATCTCACCACCCAGCATTTTGGGCTCAAGACCTTTGGCGGACTGTATGGCGGGTTGCTGATGGCCTTGTCGGTCGGCACCGCAACCGGGCCGCTTGGGGCGTCGGCGCTTTATGACGCGACCGGGGGCTATGGCCCATTCCTGTGGCTGACCATCGCGCTGATGGTGGCAAGCAGCCTGACATTGGCGAGCCTGCCGCGTCCGGCTTATGCGAACGGTAAGCCTCAGCCATGACGGGAATCATCATGACGCGACGTTTGCTGTTCCGACCAAGCTTGCGTGAGGAGCAAACGAGTGACGACTATAGCAGATGCCCATGATCACGGCCTGATCCATGACCTGAGCCATATGAGCGTTCTGTCGCGCCAGGCAATCGGTCGGCGGCGCACTTTGCGGCTGCTTTTGTCGGCGGGCGGTGCAGCGATGGTCAGCGCCTGCGGGGGCAGCGACGCCAGCGGCTCGGTGGAAACGACCGGTTCGACGACAACCACCACAAACACCACGACGACATCGACAACCGGAACGACCAGCACGTCCAGCGAAAGCTGCGTCGCCGATCCGACCGAAACCAACGGACCATATCCGGCTGATGGGTCCAATAGCGTCAATGGCAGCGTGGTCAACGCTCTGGACGACAACGGTATCGTTCGCGCCGACATCCGTTCCAGTTTCGGCACGGCGTCCGGCACGGCTGCCGGGATTTACATGCAATTGACGATCACGGTCGTGAATGTGAACAGCGGCTGTGCGCCCTTGGCTGGTTATGCAGTCTATCTGTGGCACTGTACGCGCGATGGCCAATATTCACTATACGATATCCCTGGCGAGAATTATCTGCGCGGTGTCGGCGTGACCGATGCCAACGGACAAGTGACTTTTATCAGCATCTTTCCAGGATGTTATGCTGGACGATACCCGCATATCCATTTCGAGGTCTATCCCAGCCTAGCCCGTGCGACGACCTACGCCAATCGCGTGCTGACGTCCCAATTGGCGATGCCGACAGCGGCCTGTACCGCCATCTACGCCACAAGCGGCTACGCCAGCAGCAGAAGCAATTTCTCCAGCACGACGACAGCCAATGACAATGTGTTTGGCGACAACACGGCAGAGCAGATCGCAGCGATGACGCCCGCCATGACCGGCGACATCACCAACGGCTTTACCGGGTCGGTGACAGTCGGACTGGCTATCTGATCACAAGGGTGCTTCAGGCGCCCTTCGCGTCCTGCTTGGCCTTGTGCGCGGCCAGCAGGCCGTCGATTTCGACGATGCGCAGGCGCTGGGGCGTATCCTTAGCCAGTCCCTTGAGACGGCATTCGGCCCAGAGCGCGCGGCGTTCGGCGGTGAGGGCCTTGAGATAGAGGTCGGCCATTTGGGGCTCCTGTAAAAAGATCGGGGGCGGTGCGTCGCCGCCCGCCCCCTCCACCATCGGCTGTACCGATGGTTCCCCTCCCCGTACCGGGGAGGAATTATCGTCAGGCTGCCTTCGAGCGGCTCATACGCTTGCGCTCGTTCGGGTCCAGATAGCGCTTGCGCAGGCGGATCGTCTTGGGCGTGACTTCGACTAGTTCATCATCGTCGATATAGGCGATGGCCTGTTCCAACGTCAGCTTCCAGGGCGGGGTCAGGCGAACGGCGTCGTCCTTGCCGCTCGCGCGGAAGTTGGTCAGCGCCTTGGACTTCATCGGGTTGACTTCGAGATCGTCGGGCTTGGCGTTCTGGCCGATGATCATGCCTTCATAGAGCGCTTCGCCGACGCCCACCATCAGGATGCCGCGTTCTTCGAGCGGACCCAGCGCATAGGCATTGGCTTCGCCCGACCCGTTGGAGATGAGGACGCCATTCTTGCGGCCTTCGATCGTGCCCTTATGGGGACCATATTTCTCGAACAGGCGGTTCATGATGCCGGTGCCGCGCGTGTCGGACAGGAATTCGCCATGATAGCCGATCAGGCCGCGCGAAGGCGCGGAGAAGGTGATGCGGGTCTTGCCACCGCCCGACGGACGCATGTCGGTCATCTCGGCCTTGCGCAGGTTCATCTTCTCGACGACAGTGCCGGAAAATTCATCATCGACGTCGATCATGACGGTTTCATACGGCTCGGTCTTGTTGCCGTCCTCGTCCGTGCCGAATAACACGCGCGGGCGGCTGATCGAGAGTTCGAAGCCTTCGCGGCGCATCGTTTCGATGAGCACGCCAAGCTGCAATTCGCCGCGGCCGGCGACTTCGAAACTGTCCTTGTCGGCGCTCTCCGTGACCTTCACGGCGACGTTCGATTCGGCTTCGCGAGCGAGGCGATCGCGGATCATGCGGCTGGTGACCTTGGTGCCTTCGCGGCCGGCCATCGGCGAATCATTCACGGCAAAGCGCATCGAGAGCGTTGGCGGATCGATCGGCTGGGCCTGGATCGGTTCGGTGACCGAGATGTCGCAGATGGTGTTGGCGACGGTCGCGACGGAGAGGCCCGCCAGCGAGATGATGTCGCCTGCCTTGGCTTCGTCAACAGGAACGCGATCAAGGCCATGAAACGCCATGATCTTCGACGCACGACCCGTTTCGATGACCGTGCCGTCCATGTCGAGCGCGTGGATCGCCTGGTTCACCTTGACCGAACCGCTGGTTACGCGGCCGGTGAGGATGCGGCCGAGGAAGTTGTCGCGGTCGAGCAAAGTCACCAGGAAGGTGAAGGGCACGCCATCGACTTCCACGGCGGGCGCGGGGACGTGATCAACAATCTTCTGGAACAGCGGCTTCAACGTGCCCGCCCGCAGCGTGGGGTCTTCATTGGCGTAGCCATTGCGACCCGACGCGTAAAGAACGGGGAAATCGAGCTGCTCGTCGGTCGCTTCGAGCGACACGAACAGATCGAACACTTCGTCCAGCACTTCCTGGATACGCTCGTCGGGGCGGTCGACCTTGTTGACGACGACGATGGGCTTCAACCCCAGCGCCAGCGCCTTGCCGGTCACGAACTTCGTCTGCGGCATCGCGCCTTCGGACGAATCGACCAGCAGGACGACGCCATCGACCATCGAGAGGATGCGTTCGACTTCGCCGCCGAAATCGGCGTGGCCCGGTGTATCGACGATGTTGATGCGGGTGCCTTCCCACTCAACCGAGGTCGGCTTGGCAAGAATGGTGATGCCGCGCTCTTTTTCGAGATCGTTGCTGTCCATCGCGCGCTCTTCGACGCGCTGATTGTCGCGGAAGGTGCCGGACTGGCGGAAAAGCTGGTCGACGAGGGTTGTTTTGCCGTGATCGACGTGCGCGATGATGGCGATATTACGCAGGGACATGTCTTGCCTTCGGGATATGTGTTGGCCCACGCCGACACAAGGTCACGCAGAGGCTTCGGCCGCGCCCCTACAGGAAATGACGCGTTGCGGCAAGAGCAGGACCGCAGCCAAGCCAAAGGCCAAGTGCCTTCGTGCTTCCCATCGCGCGACGTGGCTCCTATCATCATGGCGACGATTGCGCCTTGCAGCGCAGGTGTTCTATATCGATATGACACCCAAGGAGATAGCATGGCTACGACTGCGCCCACCGCGACCCAGACCGCGACCGCCGATATGTTGAACCTGACCGCGCCCGACCCGGTGCCGGTCGTCGCGGCCGACAAGGCGGCCGGGCTGGTGCCGATCGACGAGGCAAAGAAGTCCAAGCTGGACGAAAAAGTCGATGCCTTCATCGACGATCTGGTGGCGCAGGATGCCAACAGTCCCGAATTCGGGGTGCGGGTCGACCAGTTGACCAATATGGGGCGCAAGGAAATCGCCGAGGCGGCCGGGCACTCCAACCGCTTCCTCGACCGCCCGGTGCGGGCGATGGACAGCGATACCAAGGTCGGCGCGGACCTCGCCGAACTGCGCCGCACGGTCGAGGATCTGGACCCCGGCAAGCGCGGCAACCTGCTTGCGCCCAAGAAGCTGTTCGGCATCATCCCGTTCGGCAACAAGATGCGCGACTATTTCGACGGCTATAAAAGCGCGCAGGGGCATATCAATGCGATCCTGGGGTCGCTGGCCAGCGGCAAGGATACGCTGATCAAGGATAATGCCGCGATCGACGTGGAGCGGCAGAATATGTGGCAGACCATGGGCCGTCTGGAACAGATGATCCATATCAGCAAGACGATGGATGCGCGGCTGGAGGCCAAGGCGCTGGAGCTGGATTCGAGCGATCCGGCCAAGGCCAAGGCGATCCGCGAAAGCGCGCTGTTCTACATTCGCCAGCGGACGCAGGATCTGCTGACGCAGATGGCGGTGACGGTGCAGGGCTATCTGGCGCTCGATCTGGTGAAAAAGAATAATATCGAACTGGTCAAGGGCGTGGACCGCGCCAGCACGACCACGGTCGCGGCGCTGCGGACGGCGGTGACGGTGGCGCAGGCGCTGGCCGGGCAGCGGCTGGTGCTGGAACAGATCAGCGCGCTCAATACGACGACCGCGAACATGATCGATCGCACCGGCGAATTGCTCAAGAGCCAGACCGCGCAAATCCACGAGCAGGCCGCGTCCAGCACGATCCCGATCGAAACGCTGCAGCGCGCCTTCCAGAATATCTATGACACGATGGACAATATCGACGCGTTCAAGATGAAGGCGCTGGAGAATATGAAGACGACGGTGACCACGCTGTCGGGCGAAGTGGAGAAGTCCAAGGGCTATATCGCCCGCGCGCAGGGCCAGGCCGAAGCCTCACGCGACGTGCGCGTGGATAATTCGCTGTTGAGCGCGATCGAGGGGTGAGCCGCATGTGCGCCCCCACCCCGTTCGGTTCGAGCCTGTCGAGAACCCTCGCGCGCCAGTTCTCGACAAGCTCGAACCGAACGGAGGGGGGACGAGCATGAGCCGGTCCGATCGCGTCTTGGCCGATGCCGAGGCTGTGCTGCGCCGTCATAGCGAGCGCGGGCAGAGCTTGAGCGCGCGGGCACGGCAGCGGCGCAATGCGGGGCTGATGCGGAAGGTCAAATATGCCTTCTGGGCGGTGCTGACGGTGTTGTTGGGTAGCGTGGTGGCCGGGTTCGTGCTGCCGCTTGGCACTACCGGCGTGATGATTGCGCTGGGCGTGATGATCGCCGCGCTATTGCTGATCGCGCTGTTGCCGACGGAGACGAAGGTGAAGTCCGAAGCGCTGGCACAGACGCCGCTCACCGCCTTGCCGCTGCAGACCGAAATCTGGCTGGAAAATCAGCGCAAGGCCCTGCCTGCGCCCGCGATCACGCTGGTCGACAGTATCGGCGTCAAGCTGGAAACGCTGGCCCCGCAGTTGGAGCGGCTCGACCCGCAAGACCCGGCCGCGCAGGATGTGCGCCGCTTGCTGTCAGATCATTTGCCCGAACTGGTGACCGGCTATCAGTCCATCCCCCAGCCGATGCGGCGCGAACAGCGGAACGGGCGCGTGCCCGAACAGCAGTTGATCGACGGGCTGGGCGTCATCGACGCGGAAATCGCGCGGATGAGCGAGCAATTGGCGAGCGGCGACCTCAACAAGTTGGCGACGCAGAACCGGTTTCTGGAGCTGAAATATCAGGAGGCGAAGGAATTAGGGGCGTAAGGCCCCTGTCCTTCCCCCATGATCCACCTGACCCTGATCATTGTCGATTTTCTGACCGGGCTGCTGGCGGCGGGTGCCTGGGCACTGGCGTCAGCCGGTGGCGCGATCGCGGCATTGGTCGGCGGCGGTGTGTTGGGGGTATCGCTGTTTCGACGCTGGCGGCGCAAGGGCTAGTCGCCGCGTACGACGCGATCGACCGTGAACTGCGGCAAGGGCAGGTCGAAATGGACGCCGAAGCGTTTCGCCCGCACCCACATGACCCGGCCCGCCACACTCAGCGCGCTAGCTTCGATCACGACATGGTCGCCGACCTGTGGTGGACTGTCGCTATGCGCCAGCGCGCCCGTCATCGACAGATCGAGCAGATGCGCGCGCACCGGCAGACCCTGCACGCGCAACAGGACCGGCTCGAACAATTTGAGCCGCGTCGCGCGACGGGCCGCGCCAAGCGAATGATGGTCCTGCAATCCTGTGCCTCCCGTTGGGAAGCATAACATGGGCGAAGACGATGCGTTCCCAACAAGAAAAGTCAGGACGGCATTAACCCTCTTTACCGGTCATCGAGTGCGCAGGGGATGATCGTGGCAGGGTCGGGCCGCGCGGCGATGCGGCGGAAACGGGCGAAATAGCCGCCGGCGGTTGGCTTGGGGATCAGTTCTTCCATGCGGAAGCCCATCGCCGCCAATTCGCAGGCGAGCAGGCGCGGCGGCGTGCCATGTTGGTCGGTCGGCCGATCGGCATCGACGACGATCAGTTCGCCATCCTTTTTCAGCGCTGGGGACAGGTGCCACAGGAAGGCATAGGGTTCGGCAATCTCATGATACATATGCACCATCATGATCCGGTCGAAGCTGTTTTCGGGCAGCCGGGGGTCTTCTGGCGCCCCCAGCTTGACGCTGACATTATCCCATTTTTCGCGGGTGATGCGGCGTGAGAGCGCTTCGATCACTTCGGGCATGATGTCTTCGGCCAGCACGCGGCCCTGCGCGCCCACGCGCGCGGCGAGGCGGACGGTATAATAGCCCTCGCCTGCGCCGATGTCGGCGACGGTCATGCCGGGGCGGATGCCCGCCCGGTCCATGATATCGTCGGCCTCATGCACGCGGTCGCGCGCTTCCTCGCTGGACCAGCGGGTCGAAACGATCGGCGCGACCGGGCGATCGGCCTGGGGAAAAGGCTGGGCAGCGACGGCGCGCCTGGTCCCGTCGCCCGGCGACAGCATGTCGCAAGCGGCCAGCAGGACGGAGATGCCCACCAGCGCCAGGCGCATCATCAGTCGACATCCTCCACATCGACCTTTTCGCCCGTCACCTTTTGCGACAGAGCAGCGGCCATGAAGGGATCGAGCGCGCCGTCGAGAACATCGTCGGGCGCGGTCGAGGTGACCCCGGTGCGCAAATCCTTCACCAGCTGATAGGGTTGCAGCACATAGGAGCGGATCTGATGGCCCCAGCCGATCTCCGTCTTGGCCGCATATTCGCCTGCCGTGACGGCTTCGCGCTTGGCCAATTCGGCTTCGTAGAGCCGGGCCTTGAGCATGTTCATCGCGGTCGCACGGTTCTTGTGCTGCGACCGATCATTTTGCGATGCGACGATGATGCCGGACGGAACGTGGGTGATGCGGACAGCCGAATCGGTGGTGTTGACGTGCTGCCCGCCTGCGCCCGACGCGCGATAGGTATCGATCTTGAGGTCGCTTTCCTTGACCTCGATATCGATATCGTCGTCGATGACCGGATAGACCCACACCGACGAGAAGCTGGTGTGGCGGCGCGCGGCGCTGTCATAGGGGCTGATGCGGACGAGGCGGTGGACGCCGCTTTCGGTCTTGGCATAGCCATAGGCATTTTCGCCCTTGATCAGGAAAGTCGCGGACTTGATGCCCGCCTGATCGCCCGCCTGATAATCGACCAGTTCTACCTTATAGCCGCGCCGTTCCGCCCAACGGCGATACATGCGCGACAGAATCTCGGCCCAATCCTGGCTTTCGGTGCCGCCAGCGCCCGCGTGGATTTCGAGATAAGTGTCGCTGGCGTCGGCTTCGCCCGCCAGCAGCGCCTTGATCTTGTCTTCATCAGCGCGGTCGGCCAGCGCCTTCAAGGAGGCGATGGCTTCGCTGACCATATCCTCATCACCCTCGGCCTCGGCCATTTCGATGAGTTCGGCATTGTCGGATTTCTCCGCGGCGATCGCGCGGGTCGCGCCGATCGCGCTGTCCAGCCGGGTGCGTTCGCGCATGACTTCCTGCGCCAGCTTCGCATTGTCCCACAGCGTCGGATCTTCGACGCGGGCGTTCAACTCGTCGAGACGGCGCAGTGCGCGGTCCCAGTCGAGGAAGCGGCGCAACAGGTTCAGCGCGGCGTCGATACGATCGATATATTGCTGCGCTTCGGCGCGCATAGTCTCATCTCCAAGTGACGGCGGCCCGGCCGACGCTGCACGCTCCTTAGCGCGTCGCGGCGGGCTTGTCGAAGCGCGCTTCCTTCCCGATGCCGGGCCGGTTCGTCAAGCGCTTAGCCCTGGGTCACGCTTTCCAGTACGGCGGCACGCAATTCGGGGATGCCCATGCCTTTTTCCGCCGACGTCGCAATGATGTCGGGATGGGCGGCGGGCCGCTTGCGGATCGCGGCGGCCGTATCGACGAACACCTGTTCCAATTCGCTCGCCTTGATCTTGTCCGCCTTGGTCAGGATGATGCGGTAGCTGACCGCCGCGCCATCGAGCATGTCGAGCATGTCGGTATCGACATCCTTAATGCCATGGCGGCTATCGATCAGGACCAGGGTGCGCTTGAGCGCCGCGCGACCGCGCAGATAGTCGTTCACCAGGAACTTCCATTTGCGCACGACGTCCTTGGGTGCCTTGGCATAGCCATAGCCCGGCATGTCCACGAGGCGGAAGCGCAGCGGTTCGCCCACGTCGAAGAAGTTCAACTCCTGCGTGCGACCCGGCGTGTTCGACGTGCGCGCCAGCGTGTTGCGGTTGGTCAGCGCATTGAGCAGCGAGGATTTGCCGACATTGGAGCGGCCCGCAAAGGCGACTTCGTTCACCGCCATGTCGGGCAGGAATTCCAGCGCGGGCGCGGATTTGAGGAAGGCGATCGGGCCGGAAAAGACCTTGCGCGCTTCTTCGATGATGTCGGGGGAGTCCATATCGTTCACCTCAAAATCCTCCCCCGGCGGGGGAGGGGGACCGCGCCCGAAGGGCGTGGTGGAGGGGTGTCGCCCCATCGATAGGGTGACACCCCTCCGTCTGGCCTGCGGCCATCCACCTCCCCTGCCAGGGGAGGACGGAAAGCCGCTTCGTTACTTCGTTGCCGTCGCCACGCTGAGCGCAGGATGGCGTTTGTAGAGCCACCATTGTTGCGCCATCGACAGGCAGTTGTTGGTGATCCAGTAGACCAGCAGACCCGCCGCGAAGGGGGCCATGATGAACATCATCATCCAGGGCATGATCGAGAAGATCTGCTGCTGCATCGGGTCCATCTGGGCCGGGTTGAGCTTGAACTGCAACCACATCGAAATGCCGAGCAGCACCGCCAGCACACCGATCGCCAGGAAGGATGGCGGGGTGAAGGGCAGCAGGCCGAACAGGTTGAGGATATGCAGCGGGTCAGGCGCGGACAGATCCTTGATCCACAGCACGAAGGGCTGATGGCGCATTTCGATCGTCAGCATCAGCACCTTGTAGAGCGCGAAGAAGATCGGGATCTGGATGAAGATGGGCAGACAGCCCGCGAGCGGGTTGACCTTCTCCGTCTTGTAGAGCGCCATCATCTCCTGCTGGAGCTTGGGCTTGTCGTCCTTATATTTTTCCTGCAGCAGCTTCATCTTGGGCTGCACCGCGCGCATCGCGGCCATGCTGGCGAACTGGCGCTGGGCGACGGGGAACATCAGCGCGCGGACCACGAAGGTCAGGCAGATGATGGCGACGCCGAAATTGCCGAGCGTTTCGAACAGCCAGTGGAGCAGCGCGAAGATCGGCTGTTCAAACCAGTAGAACCAGCCCCAGTCGATCGCGCGGTCGAACAGCTTCACGCCATCGCGCTCATAGGCCTGGAGCGTTTTGACTTCCTTGGCACCGACGAACAGGCGCTGCGTCTGGGTGACGGCCTTGCCGGGCGCGAGCATGGTCGAGCCAAGCGCGACATCCGCCTGATACTGAGTGCCCGCCCCTTTGCGGAACTGGCCCGCAAAGTCGGCATCCTTGCCCGGTACGAGCGCCGAGAGCCAATATTTGTCGGTGAAGCCGATCCAGCCACCCTTCGACTGGAACTCGCGGGTCGAGGGGCCTTCGTCGAGATCGCTATAGTTGACGTCGTAATTGGCCGCGTTGTTGAACACGCCCATCGGCCCGATATGGATGGTCCAGGTGTCTGGGTCCTTGGGCACGCCGGTACGGCTAATATAGCCATAGGGCTTCACGCCGACCGTGCCGGTGCCGCTGTTCGACACTTTCTGCGCGGCGGTGATCATGTAATTTTCATCGACCGACAGGCGGATTTCGAAAAGCTGGCCCGCGCCATTGTTCCACGTCAGCGTGACGGGGCTGGTCGGCGTGAGCGCGCTACCTTGCGCCGTCCAGACCGTGTCCTTGTTCGGGGTCTTGAGCCCCTCCCCCTGCCAGCCGAAGCCAGCAAAATAGGCGTCCTGCGTCCCGGCCGGGCTGTAGAGGCGAACGTTGGCCGAATCCTTGGCAATCGTTTCCTTATAGGTCGGCAGGACGATGTCGTCGATGCGCGCGCCCTTGAGGTTGATCGAGCCGACGAGCTTGGGCGTGCGGATGGGGACGCGCGGCCCTTCTTTCAGCACGATCGCGCGGTCGCGAATCGCGGCGGGGCTGTCGGCGGTCGGATCGGCAGCGGGATTGGCGACCGGCGTGGTCTTGCCCCCTTCGATCCGGGTGACGGGCGGATTGGCGGCCGGAAAGAAATAGCCCGATACATAGGGCCAGCCGAACAGGATCGCTGCGGTCAGCAAAACCGCGAGAATGATATTCTTCTTGTCGTCCACGCTATTCGGCTCCGCCGTCTCTTGTGTCTTTATCAGGGAACCGGATCATAGCCCGACCCGCCCCATGGGTGGCATCGCATTAGCCGCTTGCCCGCCAACCAGCTACCCTTGATCGCGCCATATTTGCGGATCGCGAGAATCGCATATTCCGAGCAGGAGGGCGCGAAGCGGCAGGAGGGCGGCAGGATGCGCGAAGGGCCAAGCTGCCAGCCGCGCGCGATCAGGATGAGCAGGCGGCCGATCATGGGACTTTGCCCCGGTCCCCGGCCTTGCCCCCGCCCTTGCCCCGGCCATGTCCCGCCCGCGCGCCATGGCGCGGCGGGCTATCGCCTGCTTGCGGCGCGCGCGCAATCCTGCCTAGCGCCTTTTGCAATTCGGTGCGCAGCAGGGTGAAATCGCGCTCGATCCCGCCATCGCGGCCGATCAACACATGGTCTGCACCGGCAAAACCATGGAGCGGCAGCAATTCGCGCGCGAGAACGCGAAAGCGGCGCTTCATCCGGTTACGGATGACGGCGCCGCCCACTTTTTTCGTGACCGTGATGCCAAAGCGCATCGCCGGATCGCCATCGGCACGGTCGCGCACCAGCAGGACGAAGCCCGGCATGGGTGCGCGCTTGCCGCGATTGGCCGCCAGAAAATCGGCCCGCCTGCCCATGATGGCAGGCGCGGCCGAAGGCGGCCCTTCGATCAGGCGCTCAGGCTCTTGCGACCGCGCGCACGACGGGCGCGGATAATGTTGCGGCCGCCGGGGGTCGCCATGCGGGCGCGATAACCGTGACGGCGCTTCCGAACCAGATTGCTCGGCTGAAAAGTGCGCTTCATCGTTCATTCCTCAAAAAACAACTAGAGAATCGGGCGTGACAAAAAAGGGCCGCCAAATCAGCGGCCGCAAGTCAGGGTGCGTCCGATAGGCAAAGGAGGGGTGGAAGTCAATGGTGGAGCGTGGTGCCGGCTACCATTCGGTTCGAGCCTGTCGAGAACCCTTGGCGCCAGAGTTCTCGACAGGCTCGAACCGAACGAAGACAGGATTATTTCCCGCGCGCGGCTGCGACGCCGCTCTGGAGCGCATCATAGCCGACCGCGCCGTTCAACACCTGGCCGCCGATCACGAAGGTCGGCGTGCCGCTCGCCTGCAATTTCTGGGCGAGCGCGATGTTGGACTGGATTTCGGCGTCATATTTGCTCGATGCGATGGCGGCTTCGGTATCGGCCTTGCTGATCCCCGCCTTGCCCGCCGCAGCGATGATGCTGTCGCGCGTTACCCGGCCCGCGCCATACATGGCCTTGTGATAGGCCATATATTGGCCGCGTTCGGCGGCGAGCAACGACACCTTGGCTGCGTCGCTGCTTTCTTCCGACAGGATGGGGAGTTCGCGATAGACGACCTTCACCTTGGCATCGGCGGCGACCAGCTTGGCAAGGTCGGGGAGCGAGGCGCGGCAATAGCCGCAAGCATAGTCGAAAAATTCAACCACGGTGACGTCGGCATTGGCCGCACCTTCCCACGCCCCGGCATAGGGTTTTTCAAGCGCGGCGCGATTGTCGCTGATGGTGGTCGACATCCGGTTGGCCTGCAATTTCTCGATCGCCTGCGGGATGATCTCCGGGTGATCGAGAATATAGTCATGGACGATCTTCTCGATCGCCGCCTTATCGGTGGCGGCGACGCTGGTGGGGGCCTGCACGGCGAGCGCAGTGCCAGCGGCGGCCGCGATAAAGGCGATAGCGCCAAGGGTCATCTGGATCGTCCTGTTGGAAAGGGCCGCGCGAAAGCTGGGCCGAGGCTGGTCTGTCATCTTTATCTTTTCTTCCGCTGCTGCTCGATCGCCGCGCGCGAGGTCATGGCGATATCCTGCGCCCGCAGATAGTCAACCGTGCCCTGCTGCAACCCCTGCATCGCGGCGTCGGCGCTGCGCAGCGCCATGGGATGCTGGCCCATCATCGCATAGCGTTCCGCCGTCGCAAGCGCGGCGCGGGGCGTGTCACCACGGCGGGCATAGACCACGCCCAGCTGATACCAGGCGAAGGGATTTTCCCGGTCGCGCGCTACCGCAATGCGGAGCACATCTTCGGCTTCGGCGAAATTGGCCTCATCCTCGGTCGCGATCAGGGCGTGGGCGAGCAGGACGGAAATCAACGGCTGGTTGGTGCGCTTGACCGCTTCGCGCAAAGGCGCGACCGCATCCTTGGGGCGGCCGCTTTCGAGCAATATCTGGCCCTTGAGTTCCAGAAAATAGGGGTCGTTCGGCGCAGCCGCGAGCAGCGCGTCGGCCTCGTACAAGGCGCGCTGGGGATAGGCGCTTTTGTGCCAGGCATAGGCCCTGGCATAATGGGCCGGGATCGACTGGTCGCTTTCGGGATATTTGATCAATGTCTGCGTCGGTTCGGACACGAAGCCGACCAGCTTGGCCTTGATGCGCTCGAACCGGGCTTCAAGCTGCGGGTCGACCGGCTTTTCCCATGCCGGGTCGACGGTATAGACTTCGCGCAGCACATTGATGCGCTCGCCCGACAGCGGATGGGTGCGACCGTAGCTGTTATCCTGCGGAATCGCGAGGCGATATTCCTGATTTTGCAGCTTCTTGAAGAATTCGAGGCTGCCTTTACCGCTGACCCCGGCGGCGCTCAGATAGCGCGCACCCGCCAGATCCGCCGAGCTTTCCTGGCCGCGGGAAAAGGCGAGGAACCGGCTCATCGCCGCCTGTTGCCCCAGACCCATGATGCCCAGGCCAGCTTCCGCGCCGCCCGCGGCGATCGCCGCCGCGCCCAGCACGAGGCTAAGCAGGGTCACGCCGGTCGCCTCACGCATGCCCTCGCCGAAACGGACGATATGCCCGCCCTCGATATGGCCAAGCTCGTGCGCGACAACGCCCTGCACCTGGTTCACATTGTCCGCCTGCGCGATCAGGCCGCTATGCACCCAGACATATTGGCCGCCCGCGACGAAGGCATTAATTTCGGGATCGTTGATGACCATGATCTCGACATTGCGCGGCTGCATGCCGGCCGCTTTGACCAGCGGGGCGGACATATCCGCCATGAAGGCTTCGGTTTCGGCATCGCGCAAGATGCTTTGCGCCAGCGCGGGGCGCGCGACGCTGGTCAGCGCCAGGGCCGCGAGCGCGACGAGTTTCAACCGGCCCCGCATCAGCGGTGACCGTGGCATGTAGGAGAGCAGACCATCACCGCCGCGCGGTGCCATGGTCGCCCTGAACCGCGCGTGAAGCGGGGCGGAATGAAAAGCGCCGCTGCGCTCCGGTCGGGACCGGCAGAGCAGCGGCGCTTGTTCATGGCGGTGGCGTCCCGTCCGGTTTATTGGCCGAAGGTGCGCTGCCACCAGCCGCGACGGGGCGTGCCGTCTTCATTCTGGCCGTCCTCAGTCTGAGCTTCTGCCGCATCGCCATCAGCGGCGACCGATTCGGCCACCGGTGCCGGCGTCGATTCGACCGGCGCAGGTGCCTCGATCGCGGCGTCGGGCGCGGCGTCCTGGGCCACGGCGTCCGCCTTCTTGCGACGGGTGCGCTTGGGCTTGGCTGGGGCTTCCTCGGCTGCAGGAACTGCCGCGGCCGAAGCAGCTTCCGCTTCGATCTGCGCCTTGGTGCGGCGGGTGCGCTTGGGCTTGACCGGGGCTTCGACCGGCGCTTCCTCGGCGACAACCGCTTCGGCCGGGGCTTCGACGGTCTCTACGACCGCTTCGGCTTCAGCCTTGGGCTTGCGGGCACGGGGACGGCGGCGAGTCTTGGGGGCGTCCTCTGCAGGAGCCTCCTCGACGGGCGCTTGCTCGACCGGCGCGTCTTCCACGACTGGCTCGGCGTCGGCCGATTCGGTGGCTTCCGCGCTCACAGTCTCATCACCACCTTCGCGACGGCGACGACCACCACGGCGACCGCGACGACCGCGACGACGTGCGCCGCCTTCCTCTTCGGTGCCGTCATTGGCTTCAGCGGGCTCAGCTTCGGCTTCACCCTCTGCGTCGGCATCGGCTTCGCTATCGCCTTCGACAGCGCCCTCACCCTCGGCGGCGCCTTCGGCCTGGCCATCCTCACGCGGACCGCCACGACGACGACGACGGCGGCGACGACGACGACCGCCTTCGCGATCCTCGCCCCGTTCAACGCGGTCGGCGGCTTCGGCGGGCGTTTCGGGCTCTTCAGCCTCTTCTTCCTCGACTTCCGCTTCTTCCTCTTCCTCGATGACGTCGAAATCCTCGTCGTCTTCGGGCAGCGGCGCGTAGCTTACGACGCGCTCAGGGCGCGGGCCGCTGGCCTCGACCGACATGCGCGCGCCCTCGACTTCGCCATCGGGCAGGATTTCGATCCGCACGCCATAGCGCTGCTCGATCTCGTCCAGTTCGCGACGCTTGTTGTTGAGGACGTAGAAGGCCGCTTCCTGGCTGGCGCGCAGGGTGATGCAGTTGCCACGACCACGGGCCGCTTCTTCTTCCAACATGCGCAACGCCGACAGGCCCGCCGACGAGGCGGTGCGGACAAGGCCAGTGCCTTCGCAATGCGGGCATTGGCGGGTCGAAGCTTCCAATACGCCGGTGCGCAGACGCTGACGGCTCATTTCCATGAGGCCGAAGCCCGAAATGCGGCCGACCTGGATGCGGGCGCGATCGTCGCGCAGCGCTTCCTTCATCGCCTTCTCGACCTTACGGATGTTGGAGTTATTCTCCATATCGATAAAGTCGATGACGACGAGGCCCGCCATGTCGCGCAGGCGCAACTGGCGCGCAATTTCGCGCGCGGCTTCCAGGTTGGTGGCGACGGCGGTCTGTTCGATGCCATGTTCACGGGTCGAGCGGCCGGAGTTGATGTCGATCGACACCAAGGCTTCGGTCGGGTTGATGACCAGATAGCCACCCGATTTCAGTTGCACGACCGGGTTGTACATGGCGGCCAGCTGATCTTCGACGCTGGCGCGCTGGAACAGCGATACAGGGTCTGCATATTGCTTCACGCGACGCACATGGCTCGGCATCAGCAGGCGCATAAAGTCCTTGGCAGCGCGATAGCCTTCCTCGCCCTCGACGATGACTTCTTCGATATCCTTATTGTAGATATCGCGGATCGCCCGCTTGATGAGGTCGCTATCATTGTGGATCAGTTCGGGCGCGGCGGCCTGCAGCGTCTTTTCGCGAATCTCGTCCCACAGGCGGGCGAGATAATCGAAGTCGCGCTTGATTTCGGGCTTGGTGCGCTGGAGCCCGGCGGTGCGGACGATGCAGCCCATGGACGACGGCAGCGCCATTTCGGCGATGATCGTCTTCAGCCGCTTGCGGTCGGCCGCGTTGCTGATCTTGCGCGAAATACCGCCGCCATGGCTGGTGTTCGGCATCAGCACGCAATAGCGACCGGCGAGCGACAAATAAGTGGTCAGGGCCGCACCCTTGTTGCCCCGTTCTTCCTTGACGACCTGGACCAGCAGCACCTGGCGGCGCTTGATGACGTCCTGAATCTTGTAGCGGCGGCGCAGCGCCATGCGCTTGCGGCGCAGTTCCTCGGCAGCATCATCGCCGGGCTTGCCGCGACGGCCCCGGTTCGGACGACCACCTTCGGACGCCTCGCCCTCGGCCGCTTCGCCTTCGGGTGCGCTATCTTCATCATCGTCATGATGATGCGTCGCTTCGACGATCTCGACGCCCTCGCCATCCTCGTCCTCATCGTCGAAGTCGGCGCGCAACGCGGCCTCTTCTTCGGCGTGCTCGCGCTCTTCGCGCAGCAGGGCTTCGCGATCTTCGCGCGGGATCTGATAATAGT
>NZ_JPPQ01000069.1:239344-247605 GCF_000743655.1 Sphingobium sp. ba1 | reverse complement strand
AAATCCTCACCTCCATCACTAAGTGGGGGAAGGGTGTAACCCTATAGAGAGGGCGACACCCCTCCGTCTGGCTACGCCAGCCACCTCCCCTGCCAGGGGAGGATGAATGAAAACAGCCGAAGCTGTATAAAAACGTGTGGCTACGAACGAAATGAACAATTTTAGAATTAGTGTGATCCCCATCGCGCATAGAAATTATCCTGCGTCAGTATCGTGTAAACCAAAGTTGTGCGGAAGAGCATGTCATTGTCGTGTTTACACAATCTCGACCACAATGGGACGTCACCCCGGACTTGATCCGGGGTCCCGCTATTTGTGCGGAGAAAAGCGGGATGCCGGGTCAAGCCCGGCATGACGAAGGAGGAATGGGAATGAACGGTCATTTTGTGGACCTTCAGGTGACAGGCTGGCACTTGATGGTGATGCGGCTGTGGCCGCCTCTTGGCCCTGGCGGCAAGCGAGGGATGTACCAGCGGTCACTAGTTCCCAAGCGACGAAAGAGCGCACCGCATGTCAGTCTATCGGGGGTGGGTTCGCCAAGATATATTGTAACACCACCGTCTCGAAGAAGTGAAAACTCGCAGCGAAGCAACTTTTGGCCACCGCTGCAAAGCAGATTCTGAATGTGCAGTTGAGGTGCGGCGGCGACTTCGCTTCCCGCATTTGCCCAGCGAGCAGCGAGTTCGTTGCCGTTTCCGATTAGGGCATTCGATTGAAGGTCACTCCAGATTTCTGCGCGAAGTTCCCCCGCAAGTGCTTCTTCAGGATGAGCCATCTGAATATCTGGGGTTGGCGAATGGGCGCATCCCGACCCAATAGCCGAAACGAAAGATAGCAGAATGAAGGTGCGCGTCATCGCGCAGGGTTGTACCAAACAAATGTCCCCAACCCACCCCTTTCCCTCATGCCTTCAAACTCACCCGGCGGCCCTCGCGGGCGGAGCGGTAGATGGCTTCGATGACGCGGAGGTCGGCCAGGCCCTCTTCGCCGGGTACGATGACGGGCGTGCCGTTCAGCACCGCTTGCGCGAGATGGTCGAGCTGGCTTGCAAATTGCGTTTTGGGCGATGGCGGCAGGGTGCGGTCGGTGACTTTGCCGTCCTTGCGGATGCGGATCGCATGGCCGCTATAGGGGGTGGCGGGTTCCATATCGATCCACCCTTGCGTGCCGATCACGCGATAGCTGTTATGCGCCGAGCTATAGCTGGACACGCAGGTCGCCTCGATCCCCGACGGGAAGCGCAGCAGGAAGGTGATGCGGTCCTCCACGGTGCGGAAGCGCGGGTCGGCGCGGTCGGTCGACTCGATCGCCATGACGTCCACCGGTTCCTCACCGGTCAGATAGCGCACGGCATTGAGGCTGTAGATGCCGATATCCATCAGCGATCCGCCGCCCGACAGGGGCTTGTCCAGTCGCCATTGGCCCGGCTGAATGGGGAAGCCATGTTCGGCGGTGATGATCCGAGTCGGCCCGACATGGCCGCCGCGCGCCAGCTCGATTGCCAGCTGATTATGGGGTTCGAAGCGCGATCGATAGCCGATCATCAGCTTCTTGCCCGCCGTTCGGCAGGCGACGATCATCGCCTCGCATTCGGCGACCGATATCGCCATCGGCTTTTCGCATAGCATATGCTTGCCCGCCCGCGCCGCGCGGATCGTATATTCGGCGTGCATGCTATTGGGCAGGATGATGTAGACCGCGTCGATATCGGGATTGTCGGCGATGCGGTCGAACGTCTCATAGCTGTAGTGATGCGTTTTGGGCACGCCATATTGCGCGCCATATTGTTCCAGCTTGGCCGGGGTACCGCTGACCAAGGCGCTGATCCGGGCATGGTCGCATCCGGCGAAGGCGGGCATGATCTGCTTGGTGGCGTAAGAACCCAGCCCGACGATCGCATAGCCGAGCTTGCGGCCGGGCGTGGCCGCCAGTGCGGGCATGCCCGCCGCTGCGATGCCAAGGCCGACCCCGGCCATCAAGGTCCGTCGCGTCACGATGCCTTCGTCCGTCATGCTCATCTCCCAAGGGTCGGTTTGCCGATCTGAGCCGAGAATAACCCATACAAATGGCAAAGCCCACCCTTTTGCTGATCAGTCCGGCCGAGAGTCGGCGCGATCGCGCGCCGGATAATCCTCCGGTGTCACCGTGCCGACATTCGGTCGATCCTCGACATCTTCCTGCGGCTTTCCGCCGCGGGTCCGGGGATCGGGATCGTCATCGCTGGGGATGACGTCGCCCATTGGTCCCCGGCGGGGCATCTCTTCGTCCTGGGCGGCGGCGGGATCGCGCCCGTTTTCATTGCCTGGCATAGTCTGTCTCCAATATGTTTCGGCTATTCTGCCGCGATGGCCGACGAAGGCGCAAAATCGGGTTTCAGGACGATCTTGGTCACTTCATTCTGATTGTCGTGAAACATCTTGTAGCCTTTGGGCGCGTCTTCCAGGCTCATGCGATGGGAAATGAGGAAGGTCGTGTCGATCTGGCCTTCGACGATCGCGTTGAGCAGCGCGGGCATATAATGTTGCACGCTGGTCTGGCCGGTCTTGAGCGTCAGGCCCTTTTCCATGAATGCGCCCAAGGGGAATTTATCGACAAAGCCGCCATAGACGGCGGGCATCGACACGCGGCCGCCCTTGCGGCAGGCGTGGATCGCCTGGCGGATCGAATGGATGCGGTCGGTGCCCAGGAACAGGGACGCCTTGATCTGATCGACGACATTATCGACGAAGAAACCATGGGCTTCGAGGCCGACCGCATCGATGACTGCGTCGGGACCGATGCCGCCGGTCATTTCCATCAGCGCTTCATAGGTTTTCGATTCCTCGAAATTGATCGTTTCGGCGCCGAAGCGTCTGGCCAGTTCCAGCCGGTGCGGGAAATGGTCGATCGCGATGACGCGATGCGCGCCCATGAGGAAAGCCGATTGCACCGCGAAAAGGCCGACCGGGCCGCAGCCCCAGACGGCGACAGTATCGCCGGGTTCGATGTCGGCATTTTCCGCCGCCTGCCATCCGGTGGGCAGGATGTCCGACAGGAACAGGACTTGCTCATCGGTGAGGCCGTCCGGCACGACGATCGGGCCGACATCGCTGAACGGCACGCGGACATATTCGGCCTGGCCCCCGGCATAGCCGCCGGTCAGATGGCTGTAGCCGAACAGGCCGGACATGGGTTGGCCATACATTTCCTGGCCGATGTCCTGATTGTCCGCCGGATTGCCATTGTCGCACGCGGAATATTGATGCTTGCCGCAATGATAGCAGCTGCCACAGGCGATGGTGAAGGGGACGACAACGCGCTGACCTTTCTTGAGCGTCGATCCG
Source organism: Sphingobium sp. ba1 (assembly GCF_000743655.1). NCBI lineage: Bacteria > Pseudomonadati > Pseudomonadota > Alphaproteobacteria > Sphingomonadales > Sphingobiaceae > Sphingobium > Sphingobium sp. ba1. Next base: position 244,282 of record NZ_JPPQ01000069.1, on the reverse strand, counting down.
GGGCCGGTTTCGACCACTTCGCCCATGAACTCATGGCCGAGAATATCGCCCGCCTGCATGGTGGGGATATAACCGTCATAGAGATGCAGGTCGGAGCCGCAGATGGCGGTGGATGTGATCTTGATGATCGCGTCGCGCGGATTGAGGATTTCGGGATCGTCGACCGTGTCGACGCGCACGTCATGTTTGCCGTGCCAGGTGAGGGCGCGCATCAGGCTTTCTCCTCCTGCAATTGCTTTTGGGTCCAGGCGGCCGTGGCGATTTCGCCGGTTTCCATCAGTTGCTTGAACCGGCGAAGGTCGCGCCGCGCCTGGATGGCGGGTTCGCTCTGGAACAATTTGGCGACGACCTTGCCGATGATGCCGGCGGGCGGGTCATAGGCGATCGTCGCGGTGACGATGGTGCCGCGGTCGCCCGCGTCGCGAAATTCGATGCGGCCACTATTGGGGACGTCGGCGTCATCGGTCGAGGCCCAGGCGATCAGTTCGCCTTCGCGCTTGTCCGTGATGACGGCATCCCATTCGACGGTCTTGCCCGCCGGTGCCTTGACCACCCAATGGGATCGGGTGTCGGACAGCATGTCGATCCGTTCGACATTGTCCATGAAGGCCGGCAGGTTGGTGAGGTCCGCCCAATAGGCGAACAATTCGGCGCGCGGGCGATTGATGGTGACCGTTCGGCCGAGCAGCGTGTCGCCTTTGGGTTGGGGCAGCGTATCCACGTCCTGCGTGCGCACCTCTTTGTCCTTGGAGGTGGTCGCGGGGGCGTCATCCTGTGCAATCGTCATGGCTGTTCTCCTGTCGTCATGTGCAGACGGGAAGGGGCCATCCGCCCGGACGAGCCGGGCGGACGGCGCGCGATCAGGCGTCTTCGGCCTCCAGATTGACCGACGTTTCCGCAAGTTTCGTCATGAAGGCGTCGCTTGCGTAGATGTCCTTGGTCGCGTCGCGCAGCTTCTTATTGTCGTCCTTGAGGCCGAGCGCCTTGGCGAAGGCAGCAGCGGTGCCGAACCCGGCGATGCCATAATGGGTCATGCGCTGATATTGCGCGATGATGAGGACATCGAGGACAGGGCCTTTGTCCGGCCCTTCTTCGATCACATGCTTGATCGCTTCGGCGGCGAGGCCTTCCATGCCCTTGCAATGGTCCTTGGAGACTTTCTCATCCTGACCGGCGATCAATTCTTTGAGGATCGCGGTGTGGCTGGCGATGCCCTCCTGGCTCTTCGTCAGCATGTCCTTGAGCGCGGCGTCGCTGGCTTTGGCTGTGATTTTCTTGATGACCTTGAGCATCTGGTCGTTCGCGGACCAAAGGTCTTTCAGTTCGTCGATATAGACGTCTTGCAGGCTTTCAGGGGTCGACATCGCGGTTCTCCACATCGCCGGACGGGATGTCCAACATGGGCGTGGAGCGCGTGGGGGCGAGGCGCGGTTCCTGCAAAACCGCCCAACATGATCTGGATCAGTGCGTTTGTTGGTGGCGCCTCAGGCGTATCGATCACGATAAACTGACAGGGGGTAGGGTGGTGCGGTCGAGAAGACTCGAACTTCCACGGCCTTTCGGCCACAACGACCTCAACGTTGCGCGTCTACCAGTTCCGCCACGACCGCACACTCAAAGGGAAACCGGCAGGGCCGGCATCTGGTAGGCGGTGGCCATTAGCAAAGGCTTTTGCCCCATGCAACAACCTATCTGCATCTGCGTTATGATTGATGAGATTGGGGCGATATAATGATTGTGGGAAGGTGAGGCGCGCGATGCCGGGGCAATGGTGGATGATGTCGGGCATGACCGTGGCGGCATCGGTCGCGATGGGACTGGGGCTGGGAAGCTATGTCACCAGCCCGCAGAAAACAGCCGTTCCCGCCGAGGAATTGAGCCCGGACGACGATAATGCCTATGTGGAGGCGGGACGTACAGCGTCGATATTCGGAGACAGCGGCACAAGCCACCGGGGACCAGCGGTGATTCGCTGCACCGGTTGCGGTCCGACTTTGACGGAACGGCGCTTTGCCGCCGATATGGCCGGGATCGAAGGCAGCAGCGACCCGTACGTGCAGGATTATCTGGCGCAGGACCATCCAGCGACCGATGACTCGCTGATGATCGACGCCAAAATAGAAAAGCCGGTCAGCAATCCGCAATTGGATCGGTCGAAAGTCGCTGTGGCCGATCCTGTAGTGAAACCGGTGGCGATATCACCAGGGGCGGTGGTGCAGCCGATCATCGTGCCGACGATCGACCACAACCACCCCTGATCCTTCACTCCGCAGCAACGACTTCCGCGGCCATGTCGCTGAGCGGGTGGGCGAGGCGCGTGATCATTTCCTTGGGGCACACCTGCCAGAAATAGCGACACCAGCGATCCCAATCATCCAATATGGTGTTCGACCATTTGCTGTCGGTCGACACCGCATGCTGGGCGATCAGCGCTTTCAGCTCCGCTTCCCAATGCGCGCTTTCCAGCCGCTGCCAGATGATGCCTTCGGGGTTGGCGCGCGACGGGAAGCTGCCATCTTCGTCGAGGATGAAGGCCATGCCGCCAGTCATGCCCGCGCCGAAATTGGCCCCGGTCTTGCCCAGAATGACCGCCGTGCCGCCGGTCATATATTCGCAGCCATTGGCACCGCAGCCTTCGACCACGACCTGCGCGCCCGAATTGCGGACAGCGAAGCGTTCACCGGCCTGGCCCGCCGCAAACAGCTTGCCGCTGGTCGCGCCATAAAGGACGGTGTTGCCCAATATGGTGTTGTCCTTGCTTGCCAATGGGCTGGAGACGGTCGTGCGCACGACGATGATGCCGCCCGACAGCCCCTTGCCGACATAGTCATTGGCGTCGCCGAACACTTCGAGCGTGATCCCCTTGCACAGGAACGCGCCCAGCGACTGGCCCGCCGACCCGCGCAGCCGGACGGTCAGATGCCCGTCGGCCAGCGTCGACATGCCGAACTTGTCGGTCACCGCCGAGGAGAGGCGCGTGCCGACCGCGCGGTGCGTGTTGCGCACCGTATAGGTCAGCTGCATCTTTTCGCCACGCTCGAACACCGCCTTGGCATCGCGCATCATCTGCGCGTCCAGGCTGTCGGGCACGTCATTGCGCCATTGGGTCAGCGAAAAACGGCGCTGGTCGTCGGGGGCATCGACCTTGGCCAGGATCGGGTTGAGATCCAGATCATCGAGATGCTCGGCCCCGCGATTGACCTGCTTGAGCAATTCGGTCCGCCCGATCACCTCGTCCAGGCTGCGGAAGCCCAGCCGCGCCAGCACTTCGCGTACCTCTTCGGCGATGAAGGTCATCAGGTTGATGACCTTTTCGGGCGTGCCGGTGAACTTCTGCCGCAGTTTCTCATCCTGCACGCACACGCCCACAGGGCAAGTGTTGCTGTGGCACTGGCGCACCATGATGCAGCCCATAGCGACAAGGCTAAGTGTCCCGATGCCGAACTCTTCCGCGCCCAGGATCGCGGCGATCACGATGTCGCGCCCGGTCTTGAGCCCGCCATCGGTGCGCAGCTTCACGCGATGCCGCAACCCGTTGAGGGTCAGCACCTGATTGGCTTCCGACAGGCCCATTTCCCAGGGCGTACCGGCATATTTGATGCTGGTCTGCGGGCTGGCACCGGTGCCGCCGACATGACCCGCGATCAGGATGACGTCGGCATGCGCCTTCGCCACGCCCGCTGCGACCGTGCCGATGCCCGCCTGACTCACCAGCTTGACGCACACCCGCGCACGCGGGTTGATCATCTTGCAGTCGTAGATGAGCTGGGCCAGATCCTCGATCGAATAGATGTCGTGGTGCGGCGGCGGCGAGATGAGCGTCACGCCGGGCGTCGAATGGCGCAGCTTGGCGATGAACTCGGTCACCTTGAAGCCGGGCAACTGCCCGCCTTCGCCGGGCTTGGCACCCTGGGCGACCTTGATCTCGATTTCCTCGGCCGATGCCAGATATTCGGCATGGACGCCGAACCTACCGCTAGCGATCTGCTTGATGACCGAATTGGCGTTGTCGCCATTTTCATAGGGCTTGAAGCGGTTGGCATCCTCGCCGCCTTCGCCGGACACGGCCTTGGCCCCGATCCGGTTCATGGCGATGGCCAGCGTCTCATGCGCTTCGGGCGACAATGCGCCGAGCGACATGCCGGGCGTCACGAAGCGCTTGCGGATTTCGGTGGTGGCTTCCACCTCGTCGATCGGTACGGCTTCGCGGGCGAAGTTGAACTCCATCAGGTCGCGCAGATAGACGGGCGGCAAATCGCGGACGCCGCGCGAAAATTGCAGATAGGTCGAATAGCTGTCGGTCCCGACCGCGGTCTGCAACAAGTGCATCAGCTGCGCCGAATAGGCATGCGCCTCGCCGCCATCGCGTTGGCGGTAGAAGCCGCCGATCGGCAAGCGGACGACCGCGCTGTCGAAGGCCTTTTCGTGCCGCAGCATCGCGCTGTAATGGAGCGAGGCATAGCCTTCGCCTGAAATCTTCGCCGGCATGCCGGGGAAGAGATCATTGACCAGCGCCCGCGACAACCCGACCGCTTCGAAATTATAGCCGCCGCGATAGCTGCTGATGACCGCGATGCCCATTTTGGACATGATCTTGAGCAGGCCTTCGTTGATGGCCGTGCGATAGCGTTCGAAACAGGCGTCGAGCGACAGATCGCCGAACAGACCGCGCGCATGGCGATCGGCAATGCTCGCTTCAGCGAGATAGGCATTCACCGTGGTAGCGCCGACGCCGATCAGCACCGCGAAATAATGGGTATCGACCGCTTCGGCACAGCGCACGTTGATCGACGCATAGGAGCGCAGCCCCTTGCGCACCAGATGGGTGTGGACCGCCGCCGCCGCCAGCACGCCCGCTATCGCTGCCCGATCGGCATCGACATTTTCGTCGGTCAGGAAGATTTCGGTGCGGCCTTCGCGGACCGCCTGCTCGGCTTC
>NZ_JPPQ01000069.1:215249-239334 GCF_000743655.1 Sphingobium sp. ba1 | reverse complement strand
GAAGGATTGGAGCCAGGCGGTCCGGAAGAGGGCGCACGCACCGAAAGCGTGCGTGACGCCTTCGCCCGCCTGTACGCCGATGGCCGGGCCTATGCCTCGGCCGAGGCGGACAAGCAGAAGCTGCGGCTCAGCATCGTCGGCGTCGGCATTCGCAATGCCGCGGTGCTGGGAATAGTCGCGCTCATGCTCGCCTTTGCCAGCATCGTGGCGTTGCTGGTCGGTCTTGTCGTGGCCTTGTCCCGCCATCTTGACCCTTTGTGGGCGACGCTGATCGTAACCGGCGGCGGGCTGCTGGTGACGATCCTGCTGCTGCTGATGGCCAAGGGCTGCATCACCCGCATGAAGAAGGCGATCACGCCATGACGCAGGAACTGGCTTATCGAGAGGCCTGCGCCCGCGCCGACTTGGCCCGCGCGCAGATGAAGATCAGCGCAGCGCAAGCGAAGGCGCGGATCGCGCCTGCACTTCTGATTCAGGACGCCAAGGATAAGGCGATCGACGGCGTATCTGGCGCGGTGTCGAGCGCGGTCGCCTTGGGCGCAGCCAAGGCGCAGCAACGCCCCGTTGCCGTTGGAGCAGCCGCTGCCGCGTTCGCGCTTTTTCTGGCGCGGGGGCCGATCACGGCACTTTTCCAACGCTTATACGTTCGTTTCAGGAACACCCCAACAGATATGCCGGAGAATGACCATGGCTGACATTCGTGCCCAAGTGAACCGTGCCCGTGAAGCGGCGAATGACGCCGCCTCGACCGCAACCGACCGCATCCGTGAAACCACGGCCAAGGCACGCGAAGGCGCTGGCGAACTGGTGCAGACCGGCCGCGACAAGGCGGGCATGGCCTATGGCGACGCGCGCGACAAGACGCAGCGCGCCGCAAGCCGCGCCAACCAGATCGTGCAGGACCATCCGGTCGCCGCGGTTGCTGGTGCGATCGCCGTTGGTGCCGTCGTGGCGTGGATGTTCCCCAAGAGCCGCGCGATGATGAAGGCCTTGCCGGGTCTTGCCGTTACCGCCGGATCGCGGGTTGCCGAAGCGGCGCTCGCCGCCCGCGCGGCGGCAGCCGAGGGCGCTGAAACGGTGAAGACCAATGCCGCCCATGCCCTGCACAGCGCGGGCGACGCCGCTTCGCATGCACGCGATAATCTCACTTCGGCCGATCTGTCGGCCAAGGCATCGAAGCTAGCCGATGACGTGACCTCGCTTGTGGCGCACCGTATTGAAGCGCTGGGCGATGCGATCAAGGCGCGGTTGCCCAAAAGCTAATCGCAACGACGTGAAAAGCATGCCAACACGGCTTTAGTCCCCCTTGGATGGGGCGTGCGGCGCTGCTAGGGTCGCCGCCCACCCAAGGGAGATAATAAAACGCCATGAGCAAAATGCATCTGGTGCTGGGCGGTCGCGTAACCGATCCGCAGACGCTCGAATTTCAAGACCTCAGCAAAGTCGACCTGGTCGGCGTGTTTCCCGACTATGCCTCGGCCGAAAAGGCTTGGCGCGGCGCGGCGCAGCGCACGGTGGACGACGCCGAAATGCGTTATGTGATCGTGCATCTGCATCGCCTGCTGGAACCCGAACTGCCCAAGGCGGACTGAAACTGACCATAGCCGTTCCTCGCATGAAACCGGGGAACGGCTATTTTCTAGTAACTAATTAACCGCGCGCGGCCTTTTGCGGAAGCGCCAGCGGAGCAGCGGCCGAGTCAAAGCCAGCCCGGCAAGAAAGCCGCCAATATGCGCGGCGACCGCAATCTGTCCCAGATCGCCCATGCCCCCGGCGGTGGCGAATCCGATCATCAGTTGCAGCGCGATCCAGCCGCCAGCCAGCCAAGCCAACCGCACGATATTGGCCGAAAACGGCCCGATCCGGCGTACCTGTTGCTGGCTATAGAGCAAGGCATAGGTCGCCACGACAGCCGAAATGGCCCCGCTCGCGCCTACCATAGGACCGGTCGAACCCGGATCGATCAGCCACTGCGCCCCGCAAGCCGCATAAGCGCCCACGCCATAAAGCAACAGCGTTGGTCCCTTGCCCAGCACATGTTCAACATGCCGCCCGCAAAAGACGAGCATCAACATATTGAAGCCGACATGCAGCCACCCGGCATGGATGAGCGTGCAGGTGAGCGGCGTTAGCCACCACGGCACCGCCGCCAGTCCAGCCAGCAGGTCGGGATCGCCCACGCGCGCGGGGATGAACCCGCCCAGCACGGCTGCATTGTCGATATGACCCGTCAGATACAGGATCAAGAACACGGCGAAGCTGATCGCCGCGATCCCGTTCGTCATGGGGCCAGCGGGCAATTTCACGGGATCAGATGAACTCGATTTTCTCGACCGAGTAGAATTTGTCGCCCGACGGCACCGACACCTCGACATCTTCGCCGACCGTGCGACCGATAAGCGCGCGTCCCAGCGGGCTGTTGTACGAGATCATGCCCGCCTTGGCGTCCGCCTCGGCCTGACCGACGATCTGATATTTCACCGGCTTGTCATCTTCGTCGAGCAAGGTCACGGTCGCGCCGAACACGATCTTATTGCCTGACAGCGTCGCGGGATCAATGATCTGCGCGCGCGACAGCTTGTCTTCCAGATCGTTGATCGTGGCCTCTACCTGGCCCTGCCGTTCCTTGGCGGCGTGATATTCCGCATTCTCGGACAGGTCGCCATGGGCGCGCGCTTCCTCGATGGCGTCCACGATGAGGGGCCGTTCGGCCTTGAGTTCGCGCAGCTGCGCATTGAGCTTTTCATAGCCCATCTGCAGCATCGGCATCTTCTCAACGGTCGCCATTTTGCAAATCCTTCGTCAAAACTTCCCTTTGGCGGCCCGAACAGCGGGCCGCCCGCAGCATGCTTCCTTGTGCAGGGGATCAGGCGTGCGACAGGGGATAATAGGACTGGAGCGAGCGCACTTCAAGGGGATGCTCCCGCAAAGCCTCGATCGCATCGGCCGCAGCGACGCTGGCGGCCGCCGTGGTGAAGCTGGCGACCTTGCCGCGCAGCGCGCTGGTGCGGATCGCCTTGCTGTCCTTCAGCGACTGCCAGCCCTCGGTCGTGTTGAAGATCAACTGCACGTCGCCATCGGTGATCTTGTCCACAATATGCGGACGCCCCTCGGCCACCTTGTTCACCTTTTCCACCGCGATGCCATGGTCCGCCAGATAATCGGCGGTGCCGCCGGTCGCGATGAGCGTGAAGCCCATATCGGCTAGCTTGCGCGCGGCGGGCAGGATCACGGGCTTGTCGCTATCCTTGAGCGAGATGAACACCGTGCCACTGGTCGGCAGCAGCGTGCCCGCACCGATCTGCGCCTTGGCAAAGGCGGTCGCAAAATTGCTATCGATTCCCATGACTTCGCCGGTGCTCTTCATTTCCGGCGACAGGACGGGATCGACGCCGGGGAAGCGCCCGAACGGGAAGACGGCTTCCTTGACCGCAACATGGTCGATCGCATTGCGGTCGATCTTGGGCAGGTCGCGGATCATCTCGCCCGCCATCACGCGCGCGGCGATCTTGGCGATGGGCGTGCCGATCGCCTTGGCGACGAAGGGCACCGTGCGGCTGGCGCGCGGGTTGACCTCGATCAGATAGACCATGCCATCCTTCACCGCGAACTGGATGTTCATGAGGCCGCGCACCGACAGCGCATGGGCCAATACCTCGGTCTGCCGCTCGATCTCCGCGATGATGTCGTCGGACAGGCTGTAGGGCGGCAGCGAGCAGGCGCTGTCGCCCGAATGAACCCCGGCCTCCTCGATATGCTGCAACACGCCCGCGACCACGACATCCTCGCCATCGCACAGCGCATCGACATCGACCTCGATCGCGTCGCGCAGATATTGGTCGATCAGCACCGGTGATTCGCCCGACACCTGGACGGCGGTGGTGATATATTCCTCCAGCTGCGCCTGCCCGTCGACAATCTCCATCGCCCGGCCGCCCAGCACATAGCTGGGCCGCATCAGCACCGGATAGCCGATGCGGTTGGCAACCGCGATCGCCTCCTCGCGGCTGCGCGCAATCCCGTTGGCAGGCTGGCGCAGCTTGAGCTTGTCGATCAGTGCCGCGAACCGCTCGCGATCTTCGGCCAGGTCGATCGCGTCGGGCGACGTGCCCAGGATCGGGATGCCCGCATCCTCCAGCGCCTGCGCCAGCTTGAGCGGAGTCTGCCCGCCAAACTGCACGATCACGCCCTTGAGCGTGCCATTCGTCATTTCGATGGCCAGGATTTCCAGCACATCCTCGGCGGTCAGCGGCTCGAAATAGAGCCGGTCCGACGTGTCATAGTCGGTCGACACCGTTTCCGGGTTGCAGTTGACCATGATCGTTTCATAGCCAGCCTCCGACAGCGCGAAACAGGCATGGACGCAGCAATAGTCGAACTCGATCCCCTGCCCGATCCGGTTCGGCCCACCGCCCAGAATGACGACCTTTTCCCGATCGGTCGGGGCGGATTCATTCTCCGCCTCACCAAAGATCGGCGCTTCGTAGGTCGAATACATATAGGGCGTCTTGGCCGCGAACTCGGCGGCGCAGGTGTCGATCCGCTTGAACACCGGTCGTACGCCGAGCTTATGGCGCAGCTTGCGCACCTCCGCTTCGGTGACGCCTCCAGTCATCGCCTTGACCGCTTCGTGGATCAGGCCCGACCCGCGCGCAATGCCCCGCTCCATGCCGCGCAGATTGGCGGATTTGAGCGCCAGATAGGCCAGGCGCTTGTCGGAAAAGCCCATCGACTTGAGGTGCCGCATGCCATCGGCATCGCGCGGCAGGCCATTTTCCAGCACCTGCGCTTCGGCCTCGACGATCTCCTTGATCCGTTCCAGGAACCAGGGATCGAACTTGGCGATATTGTGGATCTCCGCGACGGTCAGCCCTTCGCGCAGCGCCTGGGCTGCGACCAGCAACCGGTCGGGCGTCGGCTGCGCCAGGGCAGCGACGATGTCGTCCTTGGGCGCGCCCGCCAGATGATCCACATCGTTGAAGCCGCACAGCCCGGTTTCCAGGCCGCGCAGCGCCTTCTGCATCGATTCATGAATGTTGCGGCCGATCGCCATCACTTCGCCGACCGACTTCATCGCGGTGCCGAGCAGCGGTTCGGCACCCTTGAACTTCTCGAACGCGAAGCGCGGGATCTTGGTGACGACATAGTCGATCGTCGGTTCGAACGAGGCCGGGGTCGCCCCGGTAATGTCATTCTCGATCTCATCGAGCGTATAGCCCACCGCCAGCTTCGCCGCGACCTTGGCGATCGGGAAGCCGGTCGCCTTGGACGCGAGTGCCGACGAGCGCGACACGCGCGGGTTCATCTCGATGACGACCAAGCGGCCATCCTTGGGATTGACCGCGAACTGTACGTTGGAACCACCTGTTTCCACACCGATTTCACGCAGCACCGCAATAGATGCGTTGCGCATGATCTGATATTCCTTGTCGGTCAGCGTCAGCGCCGGGGCGACGGTGATGCTGTCGCCGGTATGGACGCCCATCGGGTCCACATTCTCGATCGAACAGATGATGATGCAATTGTCGTTGCGGTCCCGCACGACCTCCATCTCATATTCTTTCCAACCGAGCAGCGATTCCTCGATCAGCACTTCGGTCGTCGGCGACGCATCCAGCCCGCCGCGCACAATGGTCATGAACTCGTCGCGATTATAGGCGATGCCCCCGCCCGTGCCGCCCATGGTGAAGCTTGGCCGGATGATCGAGGGCAGGCCAGTGAATTCCAGCCCTTCCAGCGCCTCTTCCATCGTATGCGCGATGCGCGAACGCGCCGATTCCAGCCCGATCTTGTCCATCGCATCGCGGAACTTGATCCGGTCCTCGGCCTTGTCGATCGCTTCGGCATCCGCGCCGATCATCTGGACGCCGTACTTCGCCAGCGTCCCGTCGTTGAACAGCGCCAGCGCCGTGTTCAGCGCCGTCTGCCCGCCCATCGTCGGCAAGACCGCATCCGGCCGCTCCTTCTCGATGATCTTCGCCACGATTTCGGGCGTGATCGGCTCGACATAGGTCGCGTCGGCAAATTCCGGGTCGGTCATGATCGTCGCCGGGTTGGAATTGACGAGGATGATGCGATAGCCCTCCTCCTTCAACGCCTTGACCGCCTGCGTGCCCGAATAATCGAACTCGCACGCCTGGCCGATGATGATCGGGCCAGCGCCGATGATGAGGATGGAGGAGATGTCGGTGCGTTTGGGCATTGTTTAGAGTGCTCTCATTGAATAGGTTGATTGCAATGCAATCATGGGAGACGGGCGATGGGTAGCGTTACGATCCGCAACATCGATGATGCCGTTAAGGAAGGCGCCCGATTGTCGGCGGCGAAAAATGGGCGTTCGCTGGAAGCCGAACTGCGAATTTTGCTCGAACAGACTTATGCGCCGACGGCACCCGATGCCGCGCAAATTCGCGATCTGACGGGCGACGACTGGGTTCATGATCTGATTGCGATTGCAGGCGGCGCAGGACTTGAACTGCCGCCTCGGCAAGATCATCCCGCTGATCGCGAGATTTTTGGTGCTGATTGACACGAACGTCTGGAGCGAACTCGCCCGGCCCAGACCGGAGCCCAAGGTGATCGCCTTTCTGGCCGCCAATCGCGCAAATTGCACATTATCCACCATCGTATTAGCAGAAATGGAATATGGCATCGCCAAAGCGATCGACGCCACGCATCGGTCGCGCCTTATCGCCTTCAGAAACCGGATCGAAACACTATTGATCGACCGGATCATAAAGCCCGATGAGGCAACAGCCGTTGTATGGGGACGCCTGAAGGCCGAATTGGAACGCGCCGGACAGATAATCGCAGACATGGACCTGCTGATCGCGTCGCAAGCGATCGCGGCCGGTATACCAGTCGTCACCCGCAACGTATCAGACTTCGCCCGGACAGGTGCCGCCATCATCAACCCTTGGGAGCCATGAGCGCCTGCGCGCGCGAACAATCAATCTCGCACGCCTGGCCGATGATGATCTGACCAATGCCGATGCTGCGGATAATTGAGATCTCGGTGCGTTTAGGCATTAGTTCAGCCTGTTATCGGTCAATGTAGTGCCCACTGGTAAAGCGGCGTTAATGCAGTCGAGCGTCCGTGCATCGGACGAATAATGCCGAAACGTGAAGCCAACGAAGCTATCCGACGCTTCGATAGGTTCATATTTCGACACCCCGCACCTTTTCAAAAGAGCAGGTAATCTTGTAGCAGCATCCGGGACAATGGCCCCTTCAGCATCTGACTGGACACCGGCACTTGCGAACGCCCCAATCATATATTCCACGGAATTCGAGGCAGCGCTGCAACCCGAAGCGACAATAAGTATGGGCGCTGCGAAAGGAATCGCCCGGCTCATCAATGCACCGCCCCCGTCCGAGCCTCGCACCCCCAGCCGTCATACTCAACGCCGCACAATATCTCGATCTGCAGGCATTTCTTGGTCAACGCTTTGATCGACGCCTCATCCACCGCCTGCTCGCATTCCAGGAACAGGAACAGGTCGCCATCCTCATCCTCTTCGCGGTCGAGTTCGACCATGCCGAATTGGCTGGCGATTTCCAGGACGCGGTCGAAATCCTTGTCATTGCCCTTGAAGCTGACGTCCACGGCGCGCGGGATCATCGGCTTGTCGCCATTGGCGGCGAGGTTGGCCAGGACTTCGCGGTCCGCTTCCCATTCGGCGGCGAGGCGGGCTTCATCGACCGGGGGCAGCTTGATGCTCATGCCGCCACCGGCTTTTTCAGGCCATCGACGAACCGCTTGAACAGATAGAAGCTGTCCTGCGGCCCCGGTGAGGCTTCGGGGTGATATTGCACCGAAAAGGCACTCTTGTCAGTCAGTTCGATGCCACAATTGCTACCGTCGAACAGCGACACATGGGTCGTGCGGACATTGGCGGGCAGCGTGTCGGCATCGACCGCAAAGCCATGGTTCATCGACGTGATCTCAACGAGGCCATCGCTCAGCCGCTTGACAGGATGGTTCGCGCCGCGATGGCCCTGATGCATCTTCATCGTCTTGGCACCCACCGCCAGCCCCAGCAATTGATGGCCAAGGCAGATGCCGAAGATCGGCACCTCGCGCGCCAGCAGCGCGGCGATCACCGGCACGGCATAGGCACCGGTCGCGGCCGGATCGCCAGGGCCGTTGGAGAGGAACACGCCATCGGGCGAAAGGTCCATGATCTGCTCGACGCTCGCGGTCGCGGGCAGCACGGTCACGCGCGCCCCGGCCTGCACCAGATTGCGGAAGATGTTGTTCTTCGCGCCATAATCGATCGCCACGACATGCGGCGCGCCTTCGCCCACGGCGTTGAGGCCATAGCCCTTGCCCAGCGTCCAGCCGCCATCCTGCCACAGCCGCGTTTCCTGCCCCGTGACTTCGATGGCGAGGTCCATGCCCTCCAGCCCCGGCCAGCCCGCTGCCTTCGCCGCCAGCCCAGCCAGGTCGAACGCGCCATCGGGATCATGCGCGATCACGACATTAGGCGCGCCCTTTTCGCGGATCATCCGGGTCAGCGCGCGGGTATCGACCCCGGCGAGGCCGATGCGGCCATTATCGGCCATCCACTGGTCGAACGGCATGACATTGCGGAAGTTGGATGGCGCGGTCACATCCTCGCGCACGACGCAGCCCAGCGCATAGGGGCTGGTCGCCTCGACATCGTCCAAATTGGTGCCGACATTGCCGATATGGGGGAAGGTGAAAGTGATGACCTGGCCCGCATAGCTGGGGTCGGTCATGATCTCCTGATAGCCGGTGATCGCGGTGTTGAAGCAGAGTTCGCCGACTGCATCGCCGACCGCGCCGAAACCGCGCCCGAACACGGCACTGCCATCGGCAAAAACCACGACCCCGGTCGCTCCTTTGGGCACGGTAAGGGTCTTGGCGTCAGCCATGAGATCAGCGTCCTTTTTTGCGTTGGCTTTGGAACCCGTCTGATGCGGGTTAAACGGCCGGTCACCTATGCCTGTGCGCGCTTGGGGTCAACGTCTGTTAAAAATCTCTTTTCGCATTATATCTGTCGCTTTCCGCAAAGACACGAGGATTCGCTTCGCCATGATTCGCGAGCAGATAAAGAGCGCCCAGATCACCGCCATGAAAGCAGGCGACAAGGAACGCCTGGCCGCCGTGCGCCTCATCCTGGCCAAGCTCAAGGACCGCGACATCGAACTGCGCACCGCATCGACCGTGCCCGACGATGATGCCACCGTGGTCGAAGTGCTGCAAAAGATGGTCAAGCAGCGCCGCGAATCGATCGAGATGTTCACCAGCGGCGGCCGCGACGAACTGGCGGCCAAGGAACAGGTCGAACTGGACGTCATCGAAAGTTTCCTGCCGACGCAGTTGAGCGAGGACGAGACCAGGGCCGCGATCGACGCGATCAAGGCGGAAGTCGGGGCCGCGAGCCTCAAGGATATGGGCAAGGTCATGGCCGTGCTGAAGGAACGCCACGGCAGCGTGATCGACATGAGCAAGGCCAGCGGCATGGTGAAGGCGGCGCTTTCGTGACACGGTAAAAGCCCCTCCCTTCCTAGGGAAGGGCCACGCGCCTTTCCCCACCTCCGTTCGTTTCGAGCGAAGTCGAGAAACGCGGTAGAGCCAAGGCCAGCGACACCGGAGGCGCGGGACACCACTCGACACGGGCGCGGGTTCAGGCATATTCCGTCAATGGCGTTCTGGACCTATATGCTCAAATGCTCTGACGGCCGCTATTATACGGGCCACACCGATAATCTGGATCATCGAATCGCCCAGCATCATTGCGGCCAGGGCAGCGCCTTCACCCGCGATCGCCGACCGGTGACCCTCGTATGGAGCGAGACGTTCGGAACGCGGATCGAAGCGCTGGAAGCCGAACGCATCGTTGGCGGCTGGTCGCGCGCCAAGAAGGAAGCACTGATCGCCGGGAATTGGTCCTTACTCTCCTACTTCGCCAGACCGCCGAAAGAGCGGGATGTGGGCGATGCATCTCGCACGCCAGATGACTTGGAAAAGCTGCAAGCGCAGTGCGAGCGTGTCTCGACTTCGCTCGACACGAACGGATCTGGTGCGTCTTCGCGGGAAGGGAGATTTTGAGTCTAACCCCCGCCTTTCTCGACGAACTGCGCATGCGCACGTCGCTGTCCACGCTCATCGGCCGCACCATCAAGGTGCAGAAGGCCGGGCGCGAGTATAAGGCCTGCTGTCCGTTCCATAATGAAAAGACGCCCAGTTTCACGATCAACGATGAAAAGGGCTTCTATCATTGTTTCGGGTGCGGGGCGCATGGCGATGCGATCCGCTGGATGACCGACCAGCGCGGCCTGCCCTTCATGGAGGCGGTGAAGGAATTGGCGCAGGCGGCGGGGATGGATGTGCCCGCGCCCGATCCGCGCGCCGCCAAACGCGCCGAAGCGGCCAAAGGCCTGCACGACGCCATGGCCGCCGCGCAGGATTTCTTCGCCGCCCAACTCGACGCGATCGAGGGGGCGGAGGCGCGCGCCTACCTCGGCAAGCGCGGCATCAGCGACGCCACCCGCCGCGCCTTCGGCTTTGGCTATTCGCCCGACAGTCGCGGGCGGCTGCGCACCGCGCTCAAGGAGTTCGGCGATCCAATGCTGGTCGAAGCGGGCCTGCTGATCGATCCCGACGCCGCCGAACCGGACAGTGACCGGGCCAAGAAGCGCGATCCCTATGATCGGTTCCGGGGTCGCCTGATGCTGCCGATCCGCGACATTCGCGGGCGCACGATTGCCTTTGGCGGACGGATATTGGGCCAGGGCGAACCCAAATATCTCAACTCCCCCGACACCCCGCTGTTCGACAAGGGCCGCACCCTCTACAATATCGACCGCGCCTCCCCCGCCAGCCGCCAGACTGGCCGGGTGATCGTGGTCGAAGGCTATATGGATGTGATCGCGCTCGCGCAGGCCGGGTTCGACGATGCCGTCGCCCCCCTCGGCACCGCGCTGACCGAGCATCAGATCGAGCGACTTTGGAAGATGGTCGAGGTGCCTATCCTTTGCTTCGATGGCGATTCGGCGGGGCAGAAAGCCGCCATCCGCGCTGCCACCCGCGCCCTGCCCCTGCTGCGCCCCGGCTACAGCCTAGCCTTCGCCACCCTGCCCCAGGGGCAAGACCCAGACGACCTGCTGCGCGCCAGTGGCCCGGCGGCAATGGACGCGGTGCTGGATGCCGCGCAGCCGCTGGTCGAGCGACTGTGGAGCCATGAACAAGGCTCAGCCCCGCTCGACACGCCGGAGCAGAAGGCCGCGCTCAAGCAGCGCCTGCGCGCGCTGACCGATGCGATCGCGGACCCCGATGTCCGCGCGCATTATGCCCACGCCTTTCGCGAACGCTATGACGCGCTCTTCTTCGCTCGCCCCGCCTTCACCCCCACGGCGCGCGGCTCCGGCGGCGGCAATGGCACCGCCCGCTGGCAACGCGACAAACGCGGCAACTGGAAAGCCCCGATCGGCCCGGCGGGCCATGAGGTCCGCGCCATTGGTGCCAGCGGCATGGAACAGCGGCTTTTGCGCGCGATTCTGGCGGGCCTTTTGCGCCATCCGGACCAGATTGCGCTGCATCGTGAGACGCTGGCGGGCCTGCCGATCGGCGATCCCATCCTCGCCCGGCTGGCCGATTCGATGATTAGTGCATCGCTACGCAAAGAAACTGTTGAAACACAGGGCCTCCTTACCATATTGGGGGCAGGTGAAGTGTATAATATGGCTAAAGGGATGCTCCGGGCCGACACGTTCACACTCACCCCTCACAAGATGACCGCTGACCCGGATCGCCTTGCGCGCGATCTGGAGGAGGCCATTCGGGTGATGGCGCAGGGACCGGAGCTTGAGGCAGCGCTGGCGGAGGCGACACGGCGGTTCAAGAGCGACGTCAGCGAGGAAAATCTCGCTGAGCAACAGCGCTTGCTGGCGCTCAAGGCCGACCATGACCGTCGACTGGCGGAACTGGCGCAGCCCGAAGACATTGTTTGAACGAGCCGTTCCCTCGCGGGGCGGCAAGGTTTGAACGAAACGTCCCTTTGGCGGACGATGCATTGGAATTGATCGCTCCCGCCAGAGGGAGCGGCGGAGTTAAGGCGAATAGATGGCGACCAAGGCGAACAGCAAGAATGCGGCGGGTGCAGGCGATGGTGGGGATGAAGGTGGCGATGCGCCCCTGCTCGACCTCAACGAAGCCTCGGTCAAGAAGCTGCTCGCCCGCGCCAAAAAGCGTGGCTACATCACCTATGACGAGCTGAACAACGCCCTGCCGCAAGACCAGATGTCCTCCGAGCAGATCGAAGATGTCATGTCCGCGCTCAACGACATGGGCGTCAATATCGTCGAAAATGAAGAAGCCAGCGAGGATGGCGAGGACCAGCAGCGCGAGGACGACAACGACGACGCCAATGAGGCGGCCGACGATGACGATGGCTCGCCGCGCCTGGTCACCGAAAAGAAGAAGGAAACGGTCGATCGCACCGACGATCCCGTTCGCATGTATCTGCGCGAAATGGGCGCGGTGGAACTGCTCAGCCGTGAGGGCGAAATCGCCATCGCCAAGCGGATCGAGGCCGGCCGCGACACCATGATCCTGGGTCTGTGCGAAAGCCCGACCACCTTCAACGCGATCATCGAATGGTCGACCGCACTCAACAATGGCGAAATGCAGCTGCGCGAGATTCTCGATCTCGACGCCATGCTGTCGAAAGACCCTGCCCCGGAAAGCCTGGAGGAAGGCGCCGAGGATGATGATGGCGAGATCAGCGAGAAGACCGCTGGTCCCAGCTTCAAGGAAGAAGAAGAGCCGGAGGAGGAATCCGCCGACGCCGATGAGGATGAGGACGGCACCGAACGCCGCACCCGCCGCGTCGAAGAGGAAGAGGAAGAGGACAACACCCTCTCCCTCGCCCAGATGGAAGAGACGCTCAAGCCGATCGCGCTGGAGAAGTTCGCCACCATCACCGAAATCTTCCGCGCCTTTTCGGCCATTCAATCCTCGCGCATGCTCGCCATGGGCACCGGCGAAGTGCTGAGCCAGAAGGATGAGGATGATTATCAGGAGTTGCGCGAAAGCCTGACCGCGCAGGTCGAGAGCGTCCAGTTCCACCAGCAGAAGATCGAATATCTGGTCGATCAGCTTTATGCCTATAACCGGCGCCTGACCGCGCTGGGCGGGCAGATGCTGCGTCTCGCCGAGCGCCACAAGGTCAGCCGCAAGGATTTCCTCGACCGCTACGTCAATTTCGAACTGGACGATGCCTGGCTCGACCGGGTCAGCGGCATCGACAAGAAATGGGCCGCCTTCGCCGCCGCCGAAGCGCGCGCGGTCGAGCGTATCCGCAACGAAGTCAGCGAAATCGCGCAGGCGACCGGCATGTCGCTTGGCGAGTTCCGCCGCATCGTCAACATGGTACAAAAGGGCGAGCGCGAAGCGCGCATCGCCAAGAAGGAAATGGTCGAAGCCAATCTGCGCCTCGTCATCTCGATCGCCAAAAAATACACCAATCGCGGCCTGCAATTTCTGGATCTCATTCAGGAAGGCAATATCGGCCTGATGAAGGCGGTGGATAAGTTCGAATATCGCCGCGGCTACAAGTTCAGCACCTATGCGACCTGGTGGATCCGTCAGGCGATCACGCGTTCGATCGCCGATCAGGCGCGCACGATCCGCATCCCGGTGCACATGATCGAGACGATCAACAAGCTGGTCCGCACCAGCCGCCAGTTCCTGCACGAGCAGGGCCGCGAACCGACCCCGGAAGAGATGGCCGAGCGCCTCTCCATGCCGCTGGAAAAGGTCCGCAAGGTGATGAAGATCGCCAAGGAGCCGATCAGCCTCGAAACGCCGATCGGCGACGAGGAAGATTCGCATCTCGGCGATTTCATCGAGGACAAGAATGCGATCATCCCGGTGGATGCCGCGATCCAGGCGAACCTCAAGGAAACGGTCACCCGCGTCCTCGCCAGCCTAACCCCGCGCGAAGAGCGCGTGTTGCGCATGCGTTTCGGTATCGGCATGAACACCGATCATACGCTGGAGGAAGTCGGCCAGCAGTTCAGCGTGACCCGCGAACGCATCCGTCAGATCGAAGCGAAGGCGCTGCGCAAGCTCAAACACCCTTCGCGCAGCCGCAAGATGCGCAGTTTCCTCGACCAATAATCCGCCGCTTTTCAGCGACATGAAAATGGGCGGCCTGCGGGTCGCCCTTTTTCATGTCGGTGTAAACCGCTTCTTTACCCCCTTTTGCTTAACCTGCGTTGCGAAGCCCGTCGGCGGATCGGGCAAGACAGGAATCCTGGCATGAGTGAAGCGGCACCCAGCTACCAATTTGGCGATATCGCGCGGATATTGGAGGCGCTGGTCGCTGCCGATGGCACCGCAGCGCATAGCTATGCGCTGCGCGCGGGGACTGGCATTGCCCGTGACACGCTGCTGTCGCTCGGCGACCTTGCGGACGCGGCCTATTATCTCTGCCTGCTTCATGGCCGCCATCCCGGCGTCATCGATCATGCCGCCACCCGCTCGGCCGATAATGCCGCGCGCACCTGGCTGATCGAGGCCGCCGACGCCTTCGCTGCCGAACGCGCCTATATCACCCAGGTCACCGTCGCCGCCGGTCCCGTCCCCAGCACCGCTGGTCAGGCCAATTGCGAAACCGCCGTCAGCCAGCAACGCCACGCGCTCGACATGCTCGCCCAGTCCGACCGGCGCGGCTGCGCCATGGGCGCGGCGATGGCGCTGGTGCTCGACTGGCGCGCCGTGCGCCAGGTGCTTGATATCGCCGCCCTGCGCGCGGGTATCGAACCCCATGCCTGCACCCTGCCCGACCGCGCCGCCACGCTCGATGTCGCCCGCGCGATCGGCGGCGACGATGGCGTGGACCGGGCCATCCAGTTCGGCGCACGCCAGTTGCTCAACCAGCATCGCGGCCTGTGGGACTTGCTCGCCGCCCGCGCCGATGTGCGCGCGCGGCAAGACTGAACCCCACCGATACCGCCCACACGGCTTGCGCCCATGCGCCGCTTTGCCTAGTCCCGCCACAGTGACAGGCTAAGCAGGCGGACGATGATGCGTTTTGAAGGCACCCAGGACTACGTCGCCACCGACGATCTGAAGGTCGCGGTTAACGCCGCCGTGCTGCTGCGCCGCCCCTTGCTCGTGAAGGGGGAACCGGGCACCGGCAAGACCGTGCTGGCGCAGGAAATCGCGACCGCACTTGGCGCACCACTGATCGAATGGAACGTCAAATCGACGACCAAGGCGCATCAGGGCCTCTATGAATATGATGCCGTCGCCCGCCTGCGCGATGGCCAACTCGGCGACCCGCGCGTCCATGAAATCTCCAATTATATCCGCAAGGGCAAATTGTGGGAGGCGTTCACGTCCCCCACCCTGCCCGTGCTGCTGATCGACGAAATCGATAAGGCCGACATCGAATTCCCCAACGATCTGTTGCAGGAACTCGATCGCATGGCCTTCCACGTCTATGAAACCGGCGAGACGATCGCCGCCGCCGATCGCCCCGTGGTCATCATCACCTCGAATAATGAGAAGGAACTGCCCGACGCCTTCCTGCGCCGCTGCTTCTTCCATTATATCAAATTTCCTGACCGCCAGACGATGCAGGCGATCGTCGACGTCCATTTCCCCGGCATCCAGAAAATACTGGTCAGCAAGGCCATGGATATTTTCTACGAGATTCGCGACGTGCCGGGCCTCAAGAAAAAGCCTTCGACCAGCGAATTGCTCGACTGGCTCAAGCTGCTGCTGAACGAGGATATGCCGCTCGACGTCCTCCAGAATAGCGACCCGACCAAGGCTATCCCCCCGCTCCACGGCGCGCTGCTCAAGAATGAGCAGGACATCATGCTGTTCGAACGTCTCGCCTTCATGGCGCGGCGTCAGGGCCGGTAACGGCTCACCCCAACGCAGATCCCCATAATCTCGCGCGAATCCGCTTGCACCCGCGCGCATTGTCTGTAGCCTTCCTGTAACTATTCAACGCCGCGCCAAGACGGTCTGGATCAGGAACTGGATGCCAATGCCAAAGCGCGCCCTTTTTCTCTTTACCGCCGCCCTCTGTCTGGCCGCGCCCATTGCCGCGCAAGCCGAAGACGCGCCCGAAGCCTGGACCCCGACGGACAGCAGCATCCGCGCGACCGCCGCCGGGATCAGCCTGCCCCACAGCATCGCCACCCTGTCGCTCACCAAGAGCGGCGAAGCCTCGAACGGCGGTCGCGGTGTGGACAATTATGCGCAATATGTCTCGCAGGACGGCGCGGTGCAGGCGACGCTCTATGTCTATCTGCCCACCTATGCCGACGCCTCACTCGCGGCCCATATGACCGACAAGGCGGTGATGGAGCGGTTCGGCCCCAAGACCCGCCGCACCGCTTATGCCAGCGCGCCTGTCGCGGGCCAGGCCGATCGCGCGATCCGCGCCGTCTATGATGATGCGGCCGATGGCGCGCTCACCACGGCGGCAGGCTTCGTCCATGCCGGCCGCTGGATCGCCAAGATTCGCGTCACCGGCCCCACCGATCGCCGCGCCGAAGTGCTGGCCGGGCTGGACGCCATGCTTGCGCAGATGACACTGGACGATCCGGCCTCGCTGCACGCCACCGCCCCTGCCCGGTTCGACGCCTGCCCCGTCGCTGCCAGCAAGGACGCCCGCCTCACCCGCACGACCGGGTCCGGCGAAGCCGTGCCGCAAGAGGTCCGCATGCCCCGCGAGGGCAAGGACGCGCTCTGCGTGCGCGGCAGCGTCACCACCGCGCAGGGCAGTTACGACATGCTGCAACAGGTCGGCCGCACCGACGGCGCGATCATCGTGCCCGTCGATGACAGCGGCACCGTCCTAGCCTTCGATCCCGCCACCAGCGGTACAGGCTATAAGCTGTCGATCCACATGGTCGGCCAGACCGACCTCTACGGCACCTACGACCGCGTCCCCAGCCCCCGCCAGGTCGCGGCCATCCTCGACGGCGACGATCCCCACACCGCCAAGGCGAGCGCCACCGCCGCCTACACCGCGACCGGCGAGGTGACGCTGGTGCAGGCCAATCAGATGAGGTAACCCACCTCATACAGGCCCCAGCGTCGCCCGCCGAACAGCAGCGGCACGAACACGCTGCGCAGCGCGCGATAGCGGCCTTCGCCCAGATCCTGGCGATAGGTGTAGAGGAAGAAATCGCCCTCGCCGTCCAGTGCGCGGCGGGTCTGGCTGTCCATGAAGATTTGCCGGTTGCGCGCATGTTCCATATTCCAGTCATGCGCGCCGGGCCGCTGCGGCTGGCTACGCGCACTGATATGGGTCGGCAGATAGCCGTTCATGTCGATCAGGCAGCAGCCCACGATCGCGCTGTCCTGCGCCGTGTGCCGGTCCAGCGCCGGGCGCAGCATCGCGTCGGCAAAGGCGGTAAAGCCGGTCTGATATTGTGCCGGGTCCGACCCCGCGACGCGGCGATAATCGACATCAAATAGCTGCGCCATGTCGATATGTCCGTCGGCCAGCCCCTGCTCGATCAGCGCGCCGATCTCCTCCGCGCCCTCCTCAGCCAGTGCGATATAGCGGCTGTTGCGCGTGCGCTGCGGGCCGTGCGCCGCGCTGTTGAGCATGGCATTGGCCATAGACTCCAGCCCTTCGAGCTGCACCCGCGCCTCGTCCGCCCGCGCCGCGCTTTCGCTGGCCGACTGGCGGAACGTCGCCAGCCCGTGGCGCAGCGCCGCGACGTCACCATCGGCCGCATCGGTGCAGGCGACGATCGTCTCGGATCGCTCGCCAAATTGCGTCACCAGCGATGCGATTTCGGCCATGCTCAGCCGCAGCCGGTCGATATGGGTACCGACCCCGCGCCCGCGCACGATATTGGCTTCGACGCCGCCGATCAGTTGACGCGCATCGCGATCGAGCTGGTGCAGCGTGTCGCCGACCGACGCGGCCGATTCCCCAGCCTGTCCCGCCAGCCGCCGGATTTCGTCCGCCACAACGGCAAAGCCCTGCGTCGCTGCGCCCCCGCGCGCCGCCTCGATCGCGGCATTGACGCCGAGCAACCGCGTCTGCCGCGCGATCGCACCCAGTTCGTCGGACACATCGCCGACCGCCTCGATCACACTGAGAAATTGGCGCAAATGCCCCTCCAGCCCGGTGACATGCTCGACCAGACCCGTCAGCTCACCGATCGAAAGGGTGATGACATCATGCCCCTCGGCCAGGATCTGCCCGGCCCGCCGCGCGGTCAGACGCAATTCCTGCGCCGCCGTCACGCTTTCGCCATGGCTGGCCGCCAGCGCATCCATATTCGCCTGCAAATCGGTCAGTTGCGCGGCATCGCCTTGGATACGGTGATTGAGCGCGCCCAGAAACCCGGCCGTTTCGCTGCATTGCAATGCAATGTCGCCCGACCTTTCGCCCAAATCGGCCAATAAATCCCCGTTTTTCAAGCGCGCCCCGCAGCATCAATTATATCTGGATAGTGACGCATTAACCCTGCACTGCAACACTTAATATTGTGCTGCCGTTATGATCGCGCGACCGGCTTGCATCGGCGCGCGCCCTGTCCGACAAGCCTTCCCATGTTGCTCAACTTTCTCGACGCCCTGCGCGCGGCAGGCATTCCCGCCAGCATCAAGGAGCATCTGCTGCTCCTCGAAGCGCTCGACCGCGATGTCATCGCCCGCCGCCCGGAGGATTTCTATTATCTCGCCCGTGCGACCTATGTGAAGGATAAGGGCCTGCTCGACCGCTTCGACCAGGTCTTCGCGCAGGTGTTCAAGGGCGTGTTCAGCGCGGAAGGCGTCGAGGCCGACATCCCCGAAGAATGGCTCCGCCTCGTCGCGGAAAAATATCTGAGCGCGGAAGAGATGGAGAAGATCAAGTCGCTGGGTGACTGGGACGAGATCATGGACACGCTCAAGAAGCGGTTGGAGGAGCAGAAGGGGCGGCATCAGGGCGGCAATAAATGGGTCGGCACCGGCGGCACCTCGCCCTTCGGCCATGGCGGCTATAATCCCGAAGGCGTCCGCATCGGCGGGGAATCGCGCCACAAGCGCGCGATCAAGGTCTGGGAAAAGCGCGACTTCGCCAATCTCGACAACACCAAGGAACTGGGCACCCGCAACATCAAGGTCGCGCTTCGCCGCCTGCGCCGTTTCGCGCGCGAGGGCGCAGCCGACGAACTCGACCTCGACGAAACCATCCGCGGCACCGCGCGCCAGGGCTGGCTCGACATCCGCATGCGCCCCGAACGGCATAATGCGGTCAAGCTGCTGCTCTTCCTCGACGTCGGCGGATCGATGGACCCGTTCGTCACGCTGTGCGAAGAATTATTCTCCGCCGCGACCGGCGAATTCAAGAATCTGGAATTTTTCTACTTCCACAATTGCCTCTATGAAGGCGTGTGGAAGGACAACCGCCGCCGCTTCGCCGAGCGCACGCCGACCTGGGACATTCTCCACAAATATGGCCATGATTATAAAGTGATCTTCGTCGGCGACGCGGCGATGAGCCCCTATGAAATCAGCCATCCGGGTGGATCGGTCGAACATATGAACGAGGAATCCGGCGCGGTCTGGCTCGAACGTGTCGCCCACACCTACCCCGCGACCGTCTGGCTCAACCCCACGCCGCAGGCCCATTGGGGCTATAGCCAGTCCACCCGCCTGATCCGCGACCTGATGAACGACCGCATGTATCCGCTGACAATCGAGGGGATAGACGAAGCGATGCGGGAATTGACGCGGAAGCGGTAGATTGATCCATATCGGATAGGTTTCGGTGCTGCGCGACAGTTGGCATCGAAACGGTCCAGACTCTCGTTGTTACGTTAGCGATATGGGACCAGCCTTTGTCTTGCCATAACAGGTGGGAGAAGACTCATGCGTGCCGTCTATATTATTCCTGCACTTGCTCTTTCCTTTCCAGCGGTCGCGCTGGCGCAAGATAATGAATGTACCGCACAAGAGGCTGCGATCAACGAAATCACCGCGTTGTTCGCCAAAGATCAGGAAAACATAACCAGCCGATCTGAAAGCATCAAAAATGATGCAGGCAAGGCCGAAATATCCGGCACCGTCGACATAAAGATGGTCGAGCAGAAATTGATTTTCGATATCCCGACTGTCGTGATGAAGACGAAAGCGATGTCGCTCGACCTGCCACAGGTAACGATGAATTTGCGGGCGATGTCGTGGGATGAGCCCGTAATTACGATGGTAGCAAAGAAGGTAGGTCAGTACCCCGAATTTCGCTGCAGCGGAGGCTGGATTCCCAAGTGCAAGGTGGAGTGGAGTGATATCATCGCCCACGTCCCGGTCACGACGATGCAGCGACGCGAAATCAAAATGCATATTCCCGAAACGAAAATGGACCGCACCGACTTCAAATTGGATATTCCCGAAATTCACTCCGACCGGAAGGAATGGTTCGTAAAAATCCCCGAAGTCACGCTGCGCAATTTCGTAGTTGAAGCAGAAAAGCTCAAGTCGCGCGGCGACGAACTCGGCTCTGACGCCATGGCGCTGGCGGCTCGTCAAAAGGAAACAGCCGCTCAACGCACAGCCGCTTTGTTCGAATGTCATCTCGCGACGTTGCAGGAAAAACGCGCTCAGGTTGCCGGCACGTTCGAAACGGCGCTGAACACGCTTGATAGCAGCATTGAAACAATGCGCAAAAATGGGGCTGATCCCAGCAAGGTAGTCACAAATGATAGCGCGACCCCAATGAACTTGCTGGCGAGCAGGTCCGACCTGATCGCAAAACGGGATGCCGCCCTTGCGCAGATCGACAGCGCCGTCACGGCCATGCAAAAGGACGAGAAACTGACGGTCGAAAAGACAATTGCCTGAAGCGGCAGGCGGTCTCGTTCCCAAAAGGACGAGACCGCCCCTTTACGCCTTGAACACCACCCCACCCGTCATCGGCTCCGGCACCCCCGTCGTCCCCGGAAAGCTGATCGGCAGCCCCAGCATCGACCGCACCGCCATATAGGCAAAGCCCTGCGCCTCCAGCGCGTCGCCGTCCCAACCCAACCCATCGACCGGCACCACGTTCAACCCCGTCCGCGCCCGCAGCATCGCCATCAAGGTGGCATTATGCCGCCCGCCACCCGCGACGTGGATGCAGGCGGGGCGTAGCGCCAGATGGTCGATCGCCCGCGCCACTGCCGCAGCCGAAAAAGCGGTCAGCGTCGCCGCGCCATCCTCCAGGCTCAGGCCCAGCACCGCGTCGATCGAGAACGCTTCCCTGTCGATGCTCTTGGGCGGTGGCAAATCGAACCAGGGATCGGCCAGCATCGCCGCCAGCCGCGCCTCGTCCACTTGGCCAAGCGCCGCCACCGCGCCGCCTTCGTCATAAGCCGCATCGCCCTGCGCTTGCATCCAATTGTCGATCAGCCCGCTCGCCATGCCGGTGTCGAACGCGACCAGACTGCCATCCACCCCGATCGCGGTGATGTTCGCCACCCCGCCCAGGTTGAGGATCGCGGTGGGTTTCGCCAGTCTTTCCGCCAGCGCGCGATGATAGACCGGCATCAGCGGCGCGCCCTGCCCGCCCGCCGCCACATCGGCGCTGCGCAGGTCGCCCACCACCGTAATGCCGAACGCACCCGCAAGCGCGGCCCCGTCGCCAATCTGCCAGGTCCAGCCCCGATCGGGCCGATGCGCCACGGTATGGCCATGAAAGCCGATCACGCCGATATCCTGCGCCACATGCCCGCTGCGCCCCAGCAGGTCGGCGACCGCCTCGACATGCAATTCGGTCAGTTCGCCCTCGACCGACGCGATCAGCGGCTCGAACCCCGGCGCATTCATCGCCATCGCCCGCGTGCAGCTTTCCGCCAGCCGCACGCGAAACCCATCCTCATACGCCTTGGCGTGAAAGGCGACCGGCGTCACCGCCCCCGCCCCATCCGTCTCGATCAGCGCCGCGTCGATCCCGTCGCGCGACGTCCCGGACATCAGGCCAATTGCCAACATTCATTGAACTCCGTTCGCCCTGAGCCTGTCGAAGGGCCGTTCTGAAACAAGAAAGGGGCTTCGACAAGCTCAGCCCGAACGGATGAGGGACTTTTCGCCACGCATCGCCAATGCTACAGGCGCGGCCCATGAGCAACTATCAGTCCGATCTTCTGCGCCTGCTCGAAGCGCGCGGCTACATCTACCAGATAACCGACGCGGCGGGCCTCGACGCCATGGCTGCCAGCCAGGTGGTGCCGGGCTATATCGGTTTCGATCCCACCGCCCCCTCGCTCCATGTCGGCAGCCTGGTGCAGATCATGATGCTGCGGCGGATGCAGCAGGCGGGGCATAAGCCGATCGTGCTGATGGGCGGTGGCACCGGCAAGATCGGCGATCCCTCGCTGCGCGACGAAGCCCGCTCGCTGCTGACCAACGAAAAGATCGCGGAGAATGTCGCGAGCATCAAGCGCGTATTCGAACGCTTCCTGACCTTTGGCGATGGCCCGACCGACGCGGTGATGGTCGACAATGCCGACTGGCTCGACAAACTCGAATATATCCCCTTCCTGCGCGACATCGGCCAGCATTTCTCGGTCAACCGGATGCTCAGCTTCGATTCGGTCAAGCTGCGGCTCGACCGCGAACAATCGCTTAGCTTCCTCGAATTCAATTACATGATCCTGCAGGCCTACGACTTTCTGGAATTGTCGCGCCGTGCATCCTGTCGCCTGCAAATGGGCGGGTCGGACCAGTGGGGCAATATCGTCAACGGCATCGAACTCGCTCGCCGGGTCGATGGCACCCAGGTCTTCGGCCTTACCTCCCCGCTCATCACCACGGCGGACGGCGGCAAGATGGGCAAGACCGCCAAAGGCGCGGTGTGGCTCAATGCCGATGCGCTCTCGCCCTACGACTATTGGCAATTCTGGCGCAACACGCAGGATGCCGATGTCGGCCGCTTCATGCGCCTGTTCACCGACCTGCCGCTCGAAGAGATTGCCGAACTCGAACGGCTTGGCGGCGCGGAAATCAACCATGCCAAGAAGCTGCTGGCCGATGCCGCGACCGCCATGGCCCATGGCACGGACGCCGCCACCGCCGCCGCCGACACCGCGCGCAAGACGTTCGAGGAAGGCGCATCCGACGCCAACCTGCCGACCGTCAGCCTCGGCACCGACGGCCTGACCGTCGTTCAGGCGACCGCTGGCCTCGGCTTTGCGCCATCGAACAAGGAAGTCCGGCGCAAGCTGGCCGAAGGCGCGATTCGCGTGAATGGCCAGGTCGTGACCGATCCGGCCATGACGCTGAATGCAGGCGACAAAGTGAGTTTCGGCGCGAAAAAGCACGGCATGATCATCGCCTGACGGGGAATAGAGTCTTAGGCCGACATTAACGCTTTCTGGCAGGACGTCGTTCACATCTAGACGGGCAGGCTGCGGCCATGTCCTCGCTATTCGCCCATCTCGACCATGTCCAACGCTCGCGCGATCCCGCCGTGGATCAGCGCCGGGCGCGCCGCGATCTCGTTGACCTGGTCAGCCACGTCACCGCCGGGCACCACGCCCATAGCGTGCGGATAATCAACCTCTCGCCGCTCGGCCTCATGTGCCGCAGCGACGAGAGGGTATCCGTTGGCGAGCGCGTAACCGTGTGGCTCCCGCTGGTGCAGGACATGCCCGCCGACATTCGCTGGGTCGAAGATGGCCGGATCGGCATGGAGTTCATCGAGCCGATCAAGCCGCGCATCTATGACGCGCTGATGGCGCTCATCCCGCCGCGTCGGACGGCCTGGTAAAAGGCACCATCGCCGCCCCCTCCGCCGTCTCGATCCGCTGCCGCCCGCGCACCAGCGCTTCGGGCATCTCGGTCCGCAAAAAGTCCAGCATCGCCTCGCGCACGTCGCAGCGCAGGTCGAACGCCACCCCGGCATTGCGCGCGGACAGCAAGCAGCGCAGTTCCAGCGCGTCGGCACGATGGTCGGTCACCTGCAACAGCACGACCCGCTTGTCCCAGCGCGCATTGGCGGTCGTCACTTCCACCAGCTTTGCGCGGATGCGCGCCACATCGGCAGTCGGATCGACATAGAGGAACACCGTGCCCAGCAAGTCGGACGTCTTGGTCGTCCAATTCTGAAACGGC
>NZ_JPPQ01000069.1:196667-215239 GCF_000743655.1 Sphingobium sp. ba1 | reverse complement strand
GACGGCAGATTCATGGTCGCCTGATCAGCCCACCAATTGCCGACCCCGTGAGCAATTACGTCCAACAAGGTCATGCCCAATAGTCCGCGCCTGGGATAGTCCACGGCTGTCTTGGCGCGCAGGGATGGCCGGTCGCGCAGGCCGAAATGGTGGATGTTGGCGATCTGGGCGGCCTTGGCGGAAAAGCCCACCCAGAAGCCGCCATCGGTGGCCTGGCTGCGCAGATAGCGGGCGCTAGCCAGGCGGCGGAACATAGCGCGTCGGCGCAGACCGCCGCGACGGCGCAGGGTGCCGTCGCCCGCGTTGCGATAGTCCTCCGGCACGGGCAGCCATTGGACGATCTTGTCGAAATCGAAGGAGCGGATCGCGCCTGTTTCGATATCGAAGCCGGTCATCATCCGGTCGGTTGCCCAGGTGAAGCTTTTGAGGATGACGCGGCGGGGTTCGCCGCCGGCGCCGGAGGGATAGAGGAAACAGGCTGCGCCGCGCCCGCTGATGGCCGCTGGTTTCGCCTTGCGCGGTTCGTAGGCGGATCCGTCGGGTTGGCGTTGGGCGGCGATCCGGGCGCGCTGGCTCTGGGCCAGTTGCCGGGCCATGCGGCGCATCAGCGTGCGGCGCTGCGACGAGGACAGGCTGCGTAGCAGGGCACCAGCGATCCGCTCAAGTTCGACCAGGTCGTCGGTCACGTATCTACCAAAAGTTCGTGGTTGCCGAATCCCTGCAGAAAGCTGGCCGACACACCGTCGAAGGCGTCGTTCAATGGCGGTTCGGGCGGGTGCTGGACATCATAGCCGCTGTTATCGGGGCGGGGCAGCACCAGGACGGATTCGGTCAGGTCGATGGAGATGAGGATGTCGGACATGTCGCCGTCGAGCAATTCAGCCTCAAAGGCGAAGGGTTCGCCATCTTCGCGACGGAGCAGCTGGGGCTGTTCGCGCTCGATCCAGGCCAGCATGGGCACCATGATGTTGTCCGCGTCGCCCGCGAAATCCCAGAGGCCGATTTTCAGCGTGTAGTGGTAAAGGAAGGACAGGGTGCGCGATCGGCGGGCGCTGACCTGGCCGCCTTCGACATAGATTTGCAGACGGTCGGGGTGGGTTTTGAGTTCCGGGATATAGGCAGTGAGCCACCGGCGCAGGCTATCGGCCTTTCGCATGTCAGTGCCCGGTTCCGTTCACCATGCGCGCCTGCGCCTGCAGGGCGATGAGCGTCGCGCGGATCTGGCCCGCCACATCATAGAGGTCGATCAGGCTGCCAGTGCATTGTGCGCCGGTCATGGCCCGGTCAGTTCGCTGGACTGTCGGCAATCGGGCGGGTGTCGCCAGCAATGCCCCAGATATCGTCGCCATTGGCCGTGGCGGCTGCGCGGTCGAGCAGGCCGACACCATCAGCATCGACGCACAGAGTGCTGTAGACCGGGCGATCGACGATTTTCTGGCTTTCACGGTAGATGGTCCTGACGTTGTTCTGACGGCTATATTCGGCCGACTGATGCTGCTCAGTCGACGCGTCGATCTGGCCCTGCAGCTTTGCCCGTTTGGCGTAGCGGGCTGCATCGGCGCGTCGCTGCGCCGCCTGTTCCTGCGCCGCGCCGACCGATAGGCCATAGGCGAAGCCAGCGGCACCGGTCAGGCAGGCGGCGAGCGCGGCCGCAAGGGCGAGGTGCGAGCGGCCGATCATGGCAACAGTCCCTTGAAATAGGTGCGGCGCGCATAGGTCAGCACGTCCTTGCGCAAGCGGCCGTCGCGATAGCTGACGTGGATCCAGCCACTATCAGGGATGCCGCGAACATGGTTTTCCAGAATGAGCTGATCGAAGGGCAGGCGATCGCGGATGAAGGTCGCGACGGTAACATTGTCGATTCCTGGGATCTCTAGATCCGCGGCTTCGCCCCGTGCATGCTGGCTGTCGGTCGAGGAGCCGACAGCGAGGCAGAGGCGGGGCGAGCGGAAGCCCGACGTGATGCGGATGGGCTTGGCGAAATGGGCGCGCAGCGGTTCCAGCACATGGACGCAGAGCCGCTTCATCGCCGCGATCTGGGCGACGTCGGGCCGGTTGTCGATATTCTGGGCAGCGGCGGTGGCCGAGGCGATGAATTCGGCCAGGCTGAAATGGGGCGATAGCTGCATGGGCGTTAATCCTTTGGGGGAAAGTAGCGATCGGCGATCCGCGTGGGGATCATGACCAGGGCGTCGCCAGCGGCGCGGACGAAGCGGGGCGTGGCGTCGAAGGCGGTGAGGGCGATGGCGAAGGCGATCGACTGGGCGACGAACCCGTTCCAGTCCGTCACGGCGATGATGCCGAGCGTGGCATAATAGCTGACCGTCGATCCCACGATCCATTGCAGGAAGCGCTGGCGAAAGGGCAGCGCCGGTTTCCATGCCTGGGCGACTGCAGAGCCGATCAGCGATGGGGTGAGCGAGCCGACCAGTTCAGCCGTCGATTGCAGAAAGGTGCGCAGATCCATGAATGTCAGTCCCAAAGCTGGATAATGGCGCGCGTCGCGGGCGCGGCGGTGATGGTCGTGTCGGCGGGCACGACCACGACCGTGCCCAACGGCAGGATGGGGCCGAGATCGACCAGGCCGGGGTTGGCATCCATCACGCGCGCCAGATGTGTCGGCCCCAGGCCTGCATCGCGAAACAGGAGCAGATCCAGTTCATCGCCTTGCCGGGCGACCAGGCGCAGCGCCCTGGCCATCAGATGAGATCCACGGTGGTGCGCGTGCGGCCGAGAATGTCGCGGATGGCATGGTGGGCATCGCGGCGCAGATCGCCGATCGACCCTTCCAGTTCGGTGGCCTGGTTCGCCCCGGCGGCGGTGGAATCGAAGTCGCGATGGCGTTCGACAAGTTCCGCCTTGGCAAAGAGGGCGACGGCGCGGCGATAGGCATGGATGCGGACACTGGCGCCATCGATTTGGGGCGCGGGCACGGCCGCCAGCGTGGCATGGCCCGCCGCGATCGAGGCGGTGGCGAAGCCCTGCAGATCGGACAATATGGTCATGATCGCGCCGACGATCGCACCGCGCAGGCGCAGGGGCGTGATGGTCGATGGAATGCGGGCGGCGGCACGTATGTCGGCGGGATCGACGTCCGGGAAGAAGCCGTCATTGACGATCACGTCTTCCGATTCGGGCGGTGCGTCGATCTCTTCGATCGAGGGACGGGCGACGAAGCTCATGCCATGATGCCCCGCGCGACCAGGACGATGGCGGCAAAGAGGAGTGCGGAACCGAGGAGCGTTTTCGCGCCGGTGACGAGGATGGCGTGCAGGAGAGGGCGCATGGGCATATCCTTGTGTCGGCCCGCCGACTTACGGGGGTGAGGATCGGGGCAGAGACGGCCCTGCAGCCCGAAGGCTTCCCGTCTCGCGCGATCCGCCCCCGAGCGCCGGGGGCGAGCCATTCAGGCGGCGGTCCCGGTTTCCGGGGGTGTGCCGCCCTGTTCCTTGTTCTCTTCGGACGGGAAGGCGGCGAGGTTGGCCGCCAGCAGTTTTTCCGTCCGCTTGATCTTGTCCTTCACGCCGATGCGCGGTTGCAGTGTCTGCGCGCGGCGCAGATCGGCCAGCACATGTTCGATGGCGGGGCGGGCGGCGGCCGAGGCCTCCGCCTGCTCAATGTCCGCAAGGCCTTCGCCGCCGATCGCCTTGAACAATTTGGCCGTGGCTTCGTCGTGCATGTCGAGGCCCATGGTCAGTTCCTCGACCCGTTCGAGGATGGCGAGGGGGAAGCGGTTTCCGGCGGACTGATCCTTGAGCGCGGCGTCGGCGATTTCCTCGACAAGGACGGTCGCCACGTCGCGGTTATAGCGCGCGGGCATGGCGACCCGGTGGCGCAGCAGGAATTCGGCGAGGTCCAGCGCCTGCGCATAGAGGCCGATGTCGATCATCCAGACCATGATGGTCGGGGCGACTTCGGCGGCGATGCCGGTGCCGACGCCTGCGTCGGCCGCGACCAGGCCATCGATCCAGTCGCTATATTCGGGCAGCATCTGGCGCTTGGCGTCGATTTTGAGGCTGATCGCCTTGATCTCCTTCAACCGGCGGAGGTCGTGGGAGAGGCGCAGGGCGATCTGCGCAGCGGCGCGTTCGACAGGCGAGGCATTGGTCCCCGACGCCATGACGGCGTCGGGGACGTTGGCCGCCCCATGGTGCAGGACGGACGCGGTGGATTGGGCAGCGAGAATTTTATCCCGGTGACGGCGAGCGAGGCTCATTGCGTGTCCTGACAAAAGGGGCGGTTTGGGGTGGGGGGGAAGCCGGGGATCAGGCCGGTTTCTGGCCCATGACGATGTTTTCGATCAGGACGGTCTTGCCATAATCTTCGACCACGAAAGCCTCGTTCACGCTTTCATAGTTGGCGATCTGGGTCAGTTCCGGCTCGTCCTTCAGGTAGCGACGGCGCGATTCCTCCTGCTCGTAAATCGCCAGATTTTTGTAGCTGGTGATGAGGATGGAGGCGGCGGGGAAGTCGGGCACGCGTTCGGCGGGGAAGCCGCCGACCTGGTTGGCCGCGCGCAGGATGGCGTCGCGCGCCAGCTGCTCGGTCGCGGTGTCCCCGGCCTTGTTGATGATCGGCATATATTTGTCGTGGACCAGGTCACGGCTGATCATGACGACCAGGTCGTCGGCATCCTGATGCCAGTCGTCGAGCAGGGTGCTGGCGTCCTTCACCAGGGCGTCGAGATTGACATAGTCGCGCCGGGCCGCGTCGTTGGTGTCAGCGACATAGATGGCCTTGCCCGTGGCGGTGAGGCCGCCATCGTCCAGCACGCGAGCGGGCGCATAGGTGCGGATCTTGTGCAGCCAGCCCTTGTTGACGTCCTGCAGGCGAGGATTGGCGACGAGGTCGGTCGCCGGGGCGACCGACGTGCCGTGGAAGCCGATGGTGATGCGATCAAGCCCCTGGCGCTTGAGGATGACATCGCGGACCAGCTGCTGAAATTCGGGCTTGTGCCGCCAGGCGTCGAGCCGTTCCCAGGCAATGGCATGATCGTAGAAGGTCTGTTCGCACCGATAGCGCCCGCCGTCGCTGGTATCGGTCGGATCGGTGGGCGTGCGGCGCGTGCCGCCGCGTGTGTTGACGCGGCCCGCCAAGGGGCGCGTGACGCCGACGCCGACCTTGTCCCCTTCCTGATTGACCACGGTTTCGAAGGCGATCTTTTGCAGAAAGGCGCTCGAATGCTGGATGAGTTCGACCATCTTCTGCTGGACCGAGGGGGCGACCGAGAAGCTGTCGGTGGCGAGCGGCACGCCGTTCAGGCGGGCCACCTGCGCCAGATAGGCAGTGAAGGCGATGCGGGTGTCACGATGCATGGGAAAGCTCCTGAACGGAAAAGGCGGTAGGCGAGGGGGCGGGCCGATCAGCAGTCGGTTTGGATGGACGCGCCGCCGCCGGTCGCGGGCGAGCGCGAAAAGACGGGCTGTTCGGTGGTTTCCAGCTTCGCCTTGAGCGCGGCGAAATCGCCCTGCAGCGTTGCCAGCGCATCGGTCGTCGGTTTGATGGCGGCGGCAACCTGTTCGCCGAGCGCGGTGCTGAAGGCCGCGAGATCGAAGCCATTGTCATTGGCCGGGGGCGGCGTTTTGGGTTCGTCCCTGGGCTTGTCATCGCGGGCGGCGAATTTTGCCGCCATGGCCGAGAAGCCCGCAACGATGGCGGCGGTGATGCCGGTCGTGCCGCCGCCGTCGGCCTCCAGTTCAATGTCCACCGCCTCGAAGGCTTCGGAAAAGAGATTGGCCGGGGCGGATTTGCGCGCGTCGAACATCGGTTTGAAGGCGGAGAAGTTGAACGCTTCCGTACCGAGCGAGGCCGGGTTGTCGGTGAGGCCAAGGCCGACCAGGCCGACCTTGCCCGTTCCCGCAAAGTCGGGTGCGATCTCGACCGAGGGGAAGGGTTTTTGCCCCCTGGCCCGCATGGCGATCAGCTGATCATTGGGTTCGACCTGGGCATAGAGGGCGCGGCGGCGGACGGTCTGGCCGTCGATCACCAGATCATCCGTCTGCGCCCTGACCGCGACGACGTCGCCATAGCCGTTGAACGGCGGATCGGGGCTGAAGCCCTTAATATGTTCGACGTTGATGCGCGGCGTGTAGTTGGCGGTGTTGAAGGTGGCGACGATGTCGTCGATCCACGAGGCCTCGATCTTGCGGCCGTCGCTTGCCGTGAAGCCTTCGACGAAGACGCGGAAAAATTTGCTCTTGGCCATGGTCGGTCCCGGTTCCCGTGGTGATGGGGCGCGTGCCCCCGTTGACCGCAGAAAGGGACGTAAAGCGCCGCGCGGCTCAAGCCGGGGCATGTGTAGAGGCGGCCTCTACACATGGAGGCCGATGCGTCGCGGATGATGGGCGCGGCATGGTTGCCCGCGATGAGCGATCAGCAATCTTCCGGGCAATCGCCCCAACCCGGCGCGCCGTCTGCCCTGTGGCAGTTCGATCCGCGCCGTCACGCACGCAGCCTGTATTGGCGCGGGTGGGGGGTGACGCAGATCGCCGACGAATTCGCGCTGCATGGCGTGGTGGGCGACAAGGGAAGCCCCATCCCGCGCGCGACGATCGAGGCGTGGAAGCAGCGCGACCGGTGGGACGATGCGCCGTGGATCCGCAAAATCGAGGACGGGCTGGAAATCCGGCTGCTGACCCTGATCGCCAAGGAAAAGAAGACCGGCGGCGATTATGTCGAACTGGATGCCCTGCGCAAGCAAGTGGAAAGCCTGGCCAAGGTGCGCCGGTTCGAAGCGCCGGGCGGGCATAGCGGCGACCTGAACGACAAGGTCGGCAATCGCAACAGCGGCGCGCGCAAGAAGGCCAGGAAGAATCATTTCACGGCCGAACAGGCGGCCGAGCTGAAGCGCATCTTCCTCGACGGGCTGTACGACTATCAGCATCGCTGGTGGCAGGCGAAGGACCAGCGCACGCGCATGATCCTGAAGTCGCGCCAGATCGGCGCGACCTATTATTTCGCGTTCGAGGCGCTGATCGACGCGATCGAGACGGGCCGCAACCAGATATTCCTGTCGGCGTCGAAGGCGCAGGCGCACCAGTTCCGATCCTATATCGTCAGCTTCGCCAAGCTGGTCGGGGTGGCGCTGAACGGTGATCCGATGCTGATCACGTCGGACTTGCGCCCGCCGGAGGAAGCGGCGGCCGAACTGCATTTCCTGGGCACCAATTTCCGCACGGCGCAGGGCCGCCATGGCAATTTCTATTTCGACGAATTCTTCTGGGTCCATTCGTTCGAGGAATTGAACAAGGTCGCCAGCGGCATGGCGACGCACAAAAAATGGCGGAAAACCTATTTTTCGACGCCATCGACGGTGGCCCATCCGGCCTATCCCTATTGGACCGGCGAGCGGCGTAACCGGCGGCGCAAGAAGGCCGAGCGGATCGAGATCGACGTCAGCCACCATGCGCTGACGATCGGATCGGTCGGGCCGGACCGGATCTGGCGGCACATCGTCAATATCCGCGATGCGGAGGCGGGCGGATGCGACCTGTTCGATATCGAGGAGCTGGAAGACGAATATGCGCCCGATGAATTCGCCAATCTTTTCCTGTGCGATTTCGTCGATGACAGCCTGTCGGCCTTTCGTTTCAACGACCTGGTCAAATGCGGGTGCGACAGCCTGGTCGAATGGGCGGATTTCAACCCGGAGGCGGCGCGGCCGTTCGGCCATCGCGCGGTGTGGGCAGGCTATGATCCGCAAGACAGCGAGGATGGCGACAATGCCGCGCTGGTCATCATGGCACCACCGGAACGGGAGGGCGGGACTTTCCGCATCCTGGAAAAGCACCAGCTGCGCGGGCTGGATTTCGAGCAGCAGGCTGAATTCATCCGCGCGGTGCTGTCGCGCTATAATTGCACCTATCTGGGCATCGACGCCACCGGCGTGGGCGCGGGCGTCTACCAGTTGCTCGCCAAGACCGAAAAGGGCGTGGTGAAGATCGAATATTCGCTGGAGGTGAAGGCGGGCATGGTCATGAAGGCGCAGAATGTCGTGCGCCGGGGCCGCATCGCGTTCGAGGCGGGTTGGATCGACATCGTCTCCTCCTTCATTAGCATCAAGAAAACGCTGACCACCAGCGGCCGCAATGTGACGTTCAAGGCGGGGCGGGGCGGCAATGACGGCCATGCGGACCTCGCCTGGGCGGTCATGCATGTCCTGATGAACGAACCGCTCGACGGCAAAGAGCCCCCCAAAGCAACGATGGAGATCCTATGAGCAAGCGCGCGCGCCGCATGAACCGGGGGGAGGGGCGCAATACCGCCCAGGGTGCGATTGTCGCCAGCAGCGCAAGGGCGGGGGTGGAAGCGTTCGCATTTGGCGATCCCGAACCGGTGATGGACCGGGCGACGTTGATGGAAATGGTGGAATGCTGGCACAATCAGCGCTGGTATGAGCCGCCCCTGCCGCTCGATGGGCTGGCCCGTGC
Organism: Sphingobium sp. ba1; assembly: GCF_000743655.1. Classification (NCBI taxonomy): domain Bacteria; kingdom Pseudomonadati; phylum Pseudomonadota; class Alphaproteobacteria; order Sphingomonadales; family Sphingobiaceae; genus Sphingobium; species Sphingobium sp. ba1. The sequence goes on along the minus strand of NZ_JPPQ01000069.1, from coordinate 206,810 downwards.
CTTTCGCGCGAGTCCGCATCATAGCAGCGCGATCCTGTTGAAGCGCAACATATTGGCGGCCAGTTTCAAGCCGACGCGACTGTTGTCGCGCAAGGCGTTCACGGCGGCGGTGCAGGACTATCTGATCTTCGGTAACGCCTATTTCGAGGCGCGCATCAATCGATTGGGCGGTGTGCTGCGACTGGACCATAGCCTGGCCAAATATACGCGGCGCGGCGTGGAGCCGGGCCTATTCTGGTGGGTGCCGGGCTTTCGCAACGAAGTGCAATTCGCGGCGGGCAGCGTGCTGCAGATCATGGCGCCGGACATCAACCAGGAGATTTATGGCCTGCCCGAATATCTGTCGGCCCTGCAGTCGGCGCTGCTCAATGAGAGCGCGACGCTGTTTCGCCGCCGCTATTATCTGAACGGCAGTCATGCGGGCTATATCCTCTATGCGACCGGCGATTTTGCCGAGGGCGATGTCGACGCGATGCGCGATGCGCTGAAAAAATCGAAGGGGCCGGGCAATTTCCGCAATCTGTTCGTCCATGCGCCGAGCGGGAAGGAGGGCGGCATCAAATTGCTGCCGATCGCGGAGGTGGGCGCGAAGGACGAGTTTCTGGGCATCAAGAACACCACGCGCGACGATGTGCTGGCCGCGCATCGGGTGCCGCCGCAGTTGCTCGGCATCGTGCCGGTGAATGCGGGCGGGTTCGGGAGCCTGGCCGACGCGCGCGACAGTTTCCATGTGCTGGAGATCGAGCCGATCCAGGCGAAGTTTCTGGAGGTGAATGACGCATTGGGCGTCGAGGCCGTGCAGTTTCACGCGCGGGCGGCGGCCGCCGCCTAGATGATTTCAACGCCGATCGGCGCGCGCGTGGTGCGTGTGCCGGGAGGCGGGGGGAACCGCGCTGCAACGCGGATCACCTGACGAGGATGCTCTCGCCATGACCATCGGCCACCCTGGCCGCCCCGCCCCTGTGACCAGGGCGGTGGATCACATGAGAGCTAAATCCAATATGTCTCCAACAATCGTTCAACCCGTATCGCCCGCCGCCGGTTATATCGGTGGCAAGCGCAATCTGGCGCGCCGCCTGACCGCCATTATCGATCAGGTGCCGCATGACTGCTATGCCGAGCCATTCGTCGGGATGGGGGGTATTTTCCTGCGCCGCACGCGCAAGCCCAAGGCGGAAGCCATCAATGACATATCGGGCGACGTGGCGACGTTTTTCCGCGTGCTGCAGGAGCATTATCCCTATTTCATCGACATGATGCGGTGGCGTGTCGCGAGCCGGGCCGAGTTCGAGCGGCTGCGCGCGTTGCCCGCCGATCGGCTGACGGACCTGCAGCGGGCGGCGCGATTCCTGTATCTGCAGCGGCTCGCCTTTGGCGGGAAGGTCGAGGGGCGGCATTTCGGCGTCGATCGACACAATGGGTCGCGGTTCAACATCGCGAAGCTGGAGCCGATGCTGGCCGACATTCATGAACGGTTGGCGGGCGTCGTCATCGAGCAGCTGGGCTATGGCGCGTTCATCCGGCGCTATGACGGCGCGGAGACGCTGTTCTACCTCGATCCGCCCTATTGGGGATGCGAGACCGACTATGGCCAGGACGTGTTCGGCCGAGCGGATTTCGAGCAATTGGCGGACCAGTTGGCGGGAATTGCGGGCAAGTTCATCCTGTCCATCAATGCGACGCCGGGGGCGCTGGCCATGTTCAGTCGCTTTCATGTCGTGGAGGTGGGGACCAGCTACACGATCGGATCGGCGAATGGCGGGGCAGGGGCGGCCCGCGAGTTGATCGTGAGCAATTTTCCGCTGCCTGGTTGATAGCGCGGATGGAGTGGGGGAGCCGCCGGTGGCCGGGGTCATCGGCGGCTTTGCTGTGTCTGGGAAGGGTGGGTAGGCGACTGTCCGTTTTCGACCTGATAAGCCGATAAGCCGCCCTTGCCGCGCAGTGCCAAAAGCGGCAACATCTGCCTATGAGGTTCTGTTCGACCGTCGTCTTCGTTGCGCTCGCGAGTCTCGTTACGTTGGGGTGCAATCGCACGTCGGAGAACTATGCCTCAAAATGTTCAACCCCGCGCAAGAACTGGGGCCGGGAGAAGGATGGCATCGGTCATTTAAGGACGGTCCAGCCGATTTACATTGCCTCGGACGGATCAACGCTTTGGAACCAGACGGTCATCTCAGACGCCACTCTTCGGCGCTACATGGCAATTATGAGTGACATGAACCCCGAACCTCAAGCTGTGCTCGACGTTGCGCCTGCTGCGGCGTGCAGTCGCGTGGAAGCGATTCGCGCGATTATGGATGCTGCACCGCTTTGCAAGGGGCCACATTCGCTTTGCAGCGAGGGATGGAATTGGCGGCAATGGCCCAAATCGGACGATTCATAAGGTCCGCTATCTGGAAATGCAAAGATGACAATCACCGGCAAAAAATGGTCGATGCCTGACCGGCAGCTTCTACGTCGTCCATAATTCCTCATAAACGTGAATGAGCGTCGGCTTTTGGGGACGGAAAATTCGACCCTGAATGTCGACAAGTGGCGCATGGCAGAATCGAGATGGGAGACGCAACGGCTGGTATAAGATGGGGCCGAGCGCCCCATCCCTTACATCAAAGGCCGTCCAGCCCCTTGCTGACCAGAATGTTCACCTCGACGCGACGGTTCTGTGCCTTGCCTTCCTCCGTGCTATTGTCCGCCCGCGGGTCTGCCTGTGCCATGCCGGTGGGGGTCAACATGCGATAGGGCTTCCAGTGACAGGCTTGCTGGAGATAATTGACGACGCCACCGGCTCGCTTCTCACTCAGTGCCTGGTTGAATTCAGCGCTGCCTGTGGAATCGGTATATCCCACGACGAGCAGGAGGGCATTGTCCATGCCCTGCGCGGTGCTCGCAGCATTGCACAGGTCGCTCTTCGCTTGCGGGGATAGAACAGCCTTGCCAGTGTCAAAGTTCACGCTGGTTGTGCTCTTGATGTTATACTGATCGATCTCGCCCATGCGTCCGCGCAGTGCGTCTGTAGCAGCGGTCTGCTCGTTAAAGCGCTGATCGGTTCCGTTGTGGATCATCGTGGCAGTCTTGAGATCCTTGCCGGTCAGCTTGATCTGGCTTGCCAGAAGGGCGTCGCCCGACCGCAACGTTTTGATGGTCACCGGCAGGCCGTTAATCAGCGAGGTCGCTGCCAGCTTATCGCTGTCCAAGCCAAAGAGGCCTTTGCTGGCCGTGATGCGGGTCATGTCGTCGATCGTGACGATCGATTTAGTACCATCAACGGCAGTGACCTGCACTTTGGCACCGCTGCGCGCAGAAATGATGCCCTCTATTTTCGGGCCTTCGGACAGTTCGGACCGCTCCTCCGGGGTCGGATAAGTAACGGTCACTTCAAGGGGGGCGTCAGGAAGCGGCTGCGTCTGTGCTGACGCACTAGTCGCTGCGCCAGTAAACAGCGTACTCAGCAACAGAAGCCTTGCACTATTAGAAATGATACTCATCGCATTCCTCTTCAGCAATTGGGCGGTGGATCACCGTTAATCGTCGAACCATCCGCCGGACGCGGGCAAAAAACAATAGCCCGCTGTCTACGCACTAGATTTGCAGCCTCAAATTACGCCCTGCGGACGTGACATTCAGACTGTTGAGGATAACCTGTCCATCAGATGAACAGAGGCCCAAATCGATAATAGGATCGATAGTGTGCGTTCGCCACGCGACGAGCCGACATGGGCGTGCGGCCATCAATCGATGGGTTTGTCCCTTCTCAACATTCAGCGAGCAAGCTGCGTTTTCAATCCGGTAGATACTCGGCCAGCCGGTTGGCCCAGCCAAATTTCTCTGCCTCTCGCAACGCGCAGACCAGTTCCCATATCTCCATGGGATGGGGCGAATGCCCCTCTTCGATCATCATTGTCATCGTGTTGAACTCTCGAGCGAGATCCTGGTCTTCCTGCGGCATCGCTCTTGTTCGCGCTTCGTTCTCGATTCGGTCAAGTGGTATTGCGTGGCGACGGGGCGGACGGCCGGGGCCGGGGAGTAGGATCCAGGCCGAGAGGGTCAAGAGGGAGAGCTCCTCGGCCCGGACCGGGCGGCGACCCCGAATCGCGCGCTTATTCCCCCGCCTCGCCCGCGCACTTTTTATGTCGCTTTTGATGCACTGGTGAAGCGGCGTTCAAGCGGCTGACGGCCTGCCTTACACTGCCCATTTTTCACACCCCGATGTGATGCGTTTTGATGCAGCGACGGGGCTGGGGACGGATGGCGGTCAATGGCACAGGATTTTACCCTGGGCGCCCCCTGGGAAGCCCCGGTGGCGCGCAAGCGACACCGTCTCCCGACGGCGCGTCGAGAGTGGATGGACGCCATTTCAGGCGACGGCTGTGGCGATTCCTTCAAATCAAAGCCTGGCGAAGCCAGTCCTCATCCCCTTTATATATCTACCCTCGGATAGTGTCGGGACTTCCGACTAGCACTATCGCGACGATCTACCCCGGCCTCCAAAGCATCAAGGACGGCCAGGAGGGCGGGATCAGCCTCCGGCTTAGGCGGTGCGGTCAAATGTTTTGGGGTGCGACCATGTCGTTTGATGACCTTGCGCTTTAGCGCCGCCCTGAACGTATGCCACACCCGGCGAGGCGCGCTGCAGATGTCGAACCAGAATGCGTTGCTGATCTGCTCTCGTTGAGGTCCGGCCATTCCCACCGTTTCCGCGGCTATTGTTCTGCGCACCCATCTGAGGCCGAGCCACTTCGCGAATCGCTTACAGGCTTCGATCGCGGTTGCCCGATGGCAACCGGCGCGGTCGGCCAGTTCCTGATAGCTAGGATCGAGGCGGCCGGTTTTGAAATCGATCAGCTTCAGAAGGCTGAGCAAGATTCGCCGGTCCCCGTCTTGCAGGCGGTCCGCTTCCCGGTAGCGCTTTGTGCGCTGGTCGTGGAGCAGCTCATCGAACGCCTGCAATATGGCACCGATCCAGTCCCATCCATCGCGGACGGGCTTGAACACCTGAGCGCGCTCATCATCGATGTCATAGCTGTTGCGGCGGGGCGTGCGTTTCCGATCAGGATCTTTCCGATCGGTGAAGCCCGCAGCGATGTCGCCAAAGGAAAGCACGCTCATGCGCGCGCTCCGCAGTCAAATCGGGCCGCTGAAAAAAGGCGATTCGTTTGGCCTTGATGTATGCGCAAGAGGAGCACAAAATGCCCTTTCAAACGCAAACCGCCGAAGATGTATGTTAATGTCGGTGCCGGATGCAGGATTTGAACCCGCGACCTTCGGTTTACAAAACCGCTGCACTACCCCTGTGCTAATCCGGCGCGCCCATCGGGCCGAACGCCCTTACTATCAGATGACGCCGAACGTCCAGCCCTCTGTTGCAGCGATATGCGGCGTCAGGGGCGCGGGCGACCAAAGCGCCGGTTCCAGCGCCGCCCGCCGCATCCAGGCGGCCGTGACGATCGCATCCGCGCCATGGTCATCGGGCAGCGATTCGGCATAGGGCGCAGACTCCAGCGCCGCCAACGCCGCGTTGATCGCCTCCAGATCGCGCATCTTGCTCCGCCCCTTGGGCCGCCCCGCAGCGCGCGCGGCAATGCTGGTGTAGATTTCTACGATCAGCGAACCGGTGGTGGGCAGGGGATCGAATGGCCATATCGGCACATGCGGGCGCAGATGGTGCAGCAGCCGCATCCCTGCAAAACTGGCCTTGGCGACCTGCGCCGCGCCGATCGCGTCATAGACGGTGGACGGCTTGCCGCCGCCGCCCACATTATAATGGGCTTCGCAGGCACGGTTATGCATATAATCGGCCTTCGTCCCGTCCGCCTTGCCGAAATAGAAATGACGGCGATGGGCGATCTCCAACAGGCTGGCCGCGCCCAGGTCGACATCGTCGCACACCGACTCGACATAGGCCCAGAAGGAGGGCGCATCCTGCGGCACCACATCGCCCGGCAGATAGGCCCCGCGCGCAACATAAGGCGGGGCAAAGCTGAAATCGAAGCCGAACAAGGTCGAGGCCTGCGCGCAAGTCGCGATTAGCCAGTCGGCGACCGCCTTGCGTGACCAGAAACGCTCGGCCGGTGCGACCAGGCGCGGCGCGGCATCGCCCGCATCGCATACCGCCACCGCAATCCCCTTGTGCCGCGAACCCTTCGCCCCCGACCAGTCGATGGCGACAAAGCGGTCGAAGCGCGGCGTCATGCCTCCTGCCGCTCGGCGCGCAACCGGTTCCAATGCGCGATCCGCTCGGCAATCCGCGCTTCGAAACCGCGATCGGTCGGCGCGTAGAAGGTCTGCGGGGTCATCTCCTCCGGCCAGTAATTCGCGCCGGAAAACCCCTCGGCCGTGTCATGGTCATATTGATAGCCCTTGCCATAGCCGACCTGTTTCATCAGCTTGGTGGGCGCGTTGACGATGTTCATAGGCGGCATCAGCGACCCGGTATCGCGCGCCGATTTGAACGACGCCTTCATCGCCGCATAGGTGGCGTTGGATTTGGGCGCGGTCGCGCAGTAAAGACAGGCCTGCACGATCGCCAGTTCGCCTTCGGGGCTGCCCAGAAACTCATAGGCATCCTTGGCGGCCAGACACTGGACCACCGCCTGCGGATCGGCGAGGCCGATATCCTCGGTCGCAAACCGCACCAGGCGGCGCAGCACATAGAGCGGCTGTTCGCCCGCCGTCAGCATCCGCGCCATATAATAGAGCGCGGCCTGCGGGTCCGACCCGCGCAGCGACTTATGCAGGGCGGAGATGAGATTATAATGCCCCTCCCGATCCTTGTCATACACCGCGACGCGGCGGTGGAGCAGGGCGGACAGCCCCGCCGGATCGAGCGGTTCGGGTAGGTCGATCGCATAGAGCGTCTCGACCTGGTTCAGCAGAAAACGCCCGTCGCCATCGGCGCTGGCGAGCAGCGCATCGCGCGCGGCAGAGGTGAGCGGCAGGGGCCGCTGCGTCAACGCCTCCGCCCGGTCGAGCAATTGTTCGAGCGCGGTTGCGTCCAGCCGCCGCAGGATCAAGACCTGCGCGCGCGACAGCAGGGCCGCGTTCAACTCGAAGCTGGGATTCTCCGTCGTGGCACCGACCAACGTCACCGTGCCATCCTCGACAAAGGGCAGGAAGCTATCCTGCTGGGCGCGGTTGAACCGGTGGATCTCATCCACGAACAGCAACGTCTTGGCACCCTGCCGCGCATGGTCCTTCGCGGCGGCAAAGACTTTTTTGAGGTCCGCAACCCCTGAAAACACCGCCGAAATCGGTTCGAACCGCATCGCCACGGCATCGGCCAGCAGCCGCGCGATCGTCGTCTTGCCGGTGCCGGGCGGTCCCCACAGGATGATGGAGGACAGCCGCCCCGCCGTCACCATCCGCCCGATCGCGCCGTCCGCCGCGGTCAGATGCTCCTGCCCGACCACCTCCGCCAAAGTCCGCGGCCGCAACTGGTCGGCCAGGGGCGCATGATCACGCGCAGCATCGTCGGAAGCGAACAGGTCAGCCATGAGGACTATATAGGGAGGGCAGGGCGCTCAGGGAACGGGGCTGGATCGCAGCACCATGCCCTGCGCCCGCTGGCGGATCACGCGCAAATAGGTATCGACCAACGCCTGATTGACCTGATCCCAGCCATTGCGCTCCGCCCGCGTGCGTGCCGCGTCGCCCGCACGGGCGCGCGCCGCACTATCGTCGCAATAATGTTGCAGCGCATCGGCGAAGTCGCCGATCGCGCCGGGGCGGATCAGCCGCCCGGTGACGCCATCCGTCACCAGGCTTTCGCTGCCGGTCGCCCGCGCGGCCACGGTCGGCAAGCCACAGGCCATCGCCTCCAGCGTCACATTGCCGAAGGTCTCCGTAACCGATGGATTGAACAACATGTCCATGCTCGCAACCGCGCGTCCCAGATCCGGCCCGCCCTGAAAGCCGGTGAAGACGGCGTTCGGCAACCGGTTCTGGAACCACTCGCGCGCCGGGCCTTCGCCCACGATCAGCACCTGATGCCGCACCTGTCGCGCCGCCAACTGGTCGATCGCATCGGAAAAGACGTCCAGCCCCTTTTCCATCACCAGCCGCCCGATAAAGCCGATCACCGGCGCGTCATCTTCCATGCCCAGCGACTGCCGCCATGCCAGGCTGCGGCGGCCGGGGTTGAAGATGTCGCGATCAATGCCGCGCGTCCAGATGCCGACATCATAGCTCATCCGCTGTTCGCGCAGCAGCTGCGCCATCGAATCGGACGGCGCGACGATCGCATCGCAGCGGCGATAGAAACGCCGCAGCATCGATTCGATCAACGGCTCCAGAAAGGCGAGGCCATAATAGCGCGGATAGGTTTCGAACCGGGTATGGACCGACGCCACCGTCGGCAGGCCATGGTCGCGCGCCCAGCTGAGCGCCCGATGGTTCAGCGGGTCGGGGCTGGAAAGATGGATAAGATTGGGCTGGAACGCCTTGAGATCGCGGCGAACCTGCACCGACATGCGATAGGGGACACGATATTCCTTGCGCCCCGGCACCGGGAAAGACGGCGTGCTGACCAGATCACCGGCAGGCGCGAACGCCGGCGTGTCGGTGGTCGGCGCATAGACCCGCACTGCCGCGCCTTGCCGCAGCAGATAGCCGACAAAGCGGTTGAGCGCCTGGTTCGCGCCATCGCGCACATAATTATAGTTGCCGCTGAACAGGGCAACGCGAAGGCCGGATGCATCCATCGCCGCCCCTTAGCCCAACAGAATGTAAAACCCAAGGGAACCGGTTAAGCCGTTGGGAATTTTGACCTTCGCTTGTCATGTAAACCGGCTGGCGCAGCATGCGCCCGACAGGAAGAGGATGCCCTGATGACCGAGACATTTCGCAAGGGAAAGCGGGTCAAGTGGAACTGGGGGCAGGGCGTCGGCCGGGGTCACATTACCGAGCGGTTCGACCGCCATGTCGAACGCACGATCGAAGGGTCGCTGATCCGCCGCAACGGATCGCCCAACGATCCCGCCTTCCTGATCCATTCCGACAATGGCGGCGAAGTCCTCAAGCTGCGTTCGGAAATCAGCCCGGCCTGACGCCACCTGTCGCCGATCGGCCCTCGCCAGCCGCGCGCAGCCATGGCAACATGGCGGCATGGATACGCCCTTCATGACGGTCGATGCCCTGCTCGTCGGCAAACCGGCCCCCTTTCGCGGCCCCGACTATAGCGCCATCGCCAAGACCCCCGTGACCGGCCCAGTGCGGATCGGTTGGGGCGGCCTGGAGGGCGATCAGGTCGCCGACCCCATCCATCATGGCGGCTGGGACAAGGCGATCCATCTCTATCCGCAGGACCATTATGCCTGGTGGCGCGACCGCAAGCCGGGCCACCCACTGCTGGACGCGCCCGGCGCCTTTGGCGAAAATATCGCCGCGCGCGGCATGACCGAAGAGACGATCTGCTTAGGCGACCGCTTCACCCTGGGCAGCGCGATCGTGGAGGTCAGCCATGGCCGCCAGCCCTGCTGGAAACTCGACCATCGCTTCGGCGCGCGCGATGTCTTGGCCACCATCGTCAAGACCGGCCGATGCGGCCTCTATTTCCGCGTGATCCGCGAGGGCGAGGCGCAGGCAGGCGAGCGCATGGCCTTGCTCGACCGCCCCTTGCCGGACTGGCCCATCGCCAGGGTCTTTCACCTGCTGATCGGCGGCGGTCATAAGGCAGACCGCGACGCGGTGGCGCTACTGGCCGATATGCCCGTGCTTGCGGAAGCATGGCGGGAGCGGGCGTGGCACTTGGCGTGCTAAGATGAGCGAGCGGCATCGGCCATCGGGGACTGCTTGATGCCGGAGCGCTGGCCGGATATGATTGCTGGCATGACCAACAGCCTAGCATCGCTTCTCTGGGGCTTTGGCCTGTTCATGTGGGTCGTCGGGATGGTTGCCGCACTGCCATTGTGGGCGGCTTTGCCCATGTCCGGCTTGCCAGTGGGGGTTTTGCTGCTCTGGTCCGTCGCCAAGGACCGGCGGCACCGCCGTCTGAAGCGCTGATGCGCGACGACATATCGTCCATCGTCATCCTCACCGGCGCGGGCATTTCTGCCGAAAGCGGCCTTGCCACCTTTCGCGGGCCGGATGGCCTCTGGGAAGGGCATCGCGGGGAGGATCATGGGCAGTCACATTGCGAATGATTTCTGC
>NZ_JPPQ01000069.1:190232-196657 GCF_000743655.1 Sphingobium sp. ba1 | reverse complement strand
GTATAGAGATGGCGGTTGGTGCGCTGCGGCGGCGGGGCGGGCGGCGCGGCGGCGGGATCGAGCAGGGTCAGCGTTTGCGCCGCCTTGCGGATCGCCGCTTCGCTGATGTCATTGGCATGGGCAAAGCCGGTCATCTCGCCCGACACGCCGCGCAGGCCAAAGCCCGCATCGGTCGAATAATCGGCGGTTTTCAACCGCCCGTCATCGAAGCCGAAACTCTCGCTCGCGCGATATTGCAGATAGAGTTCGCCATCGTCGTAGCTTTTGAGCGCATCGGCGGTCAGGCGGCGGGCGCCATCAGGATCGAGCAGGCCCGGACGATAGAGCAGGCCACGGGCGTCGGTAAAGTGCGCGGAAATATCGGTCATGCCATCCGATATAGGGACGGCATCACCCAAGCCCAACGGAAAAGTTAGAGGCTGGCCCCGGATGCGATGTCGGGCTTGTCGCCAATGTCCGCCGTGTCGGCCACGCCGCCCATCAGCACGAAGCGCCGGTCGCAATAGCCGCAATCGACATAGCCATGCTCGTCAATCTCCAGAAAGACGCGCGGATGGCCGAGCGCGGCGGGAATGTCACCCGATCCGTCACAGGAAACGCGGGTTTTGGAGACTCGGAGGATTTCTGGCGGCTGGATCATGGCTGGGGGAATTAGCAGTGCGGACGCTGCGCCGCAATATGCCGCTACATCAAAGGCAGCGGTGGTGCCTTGCATGGGGTCGAGTCGTCGCCTTTCCGGGCCTTCGCAGCAGGTTGCCAGTCGGTGCAATCCTTGGCCGCGATCACCGCGAGCGGCGACAGCATCAGCAGGGCAGGCGCGAGGGTGCTGCCGAGGAAGATGGGGTTGGGCATGGGGACAAGATGCCGCATCCATACTTGCTGCACGATGAACGTTACGCAGGCGGTCGGATTGGTGGGGGCCTCGCAGCATAGCTGCTCGGAGTTTTTCGGCCGCCCGTCCCCCGGACGGGCTCTAAAGACCGAAAAACTGGTGGGCGATGACGGGCTCGAACCGCCGACATTCTCGGTGTAAACGAGACGCTCTACCAACTGAGCTAATCGCCCCCTTTGCGGAGAACCGCCTATCTAGGCGAAAAAGCGGTGCCGTCAAGCCGGGCCGTCACAACAGGCGAGTCAACTCGCCAGCAGGCGGCGGCTGGCCCCGAACCAGCGGATCATCGCGTCGGCGGCGTCCTGCGCCAAGGCGATGAAGATGCGGCGGCCATCCTGCGGGTCGGCCTGTCGCTCCACCAGGCCTTTGGCGGTCAGGGTGCGAATCCAGCGTAGCGCTGTGGTCGGCGGCACGGCGGCGGCGATGCACAGGCTGGAGACGGAGACGCGCTCCTGCTCCAGCCGGGCGGCGAGCAGGTCGAGCAGCATGTCCCAGGCGGGATCGGCGAACAGGTCGCCGGGCAGGAAGTCGGCACGGATACGGCGCGCGCGCAGCAGGTCGCGGACCTGCGTCGCGCTGAGCGTCGGCGTCGGGACATAGGCTTGGGGCGCGGCGGCCCCGATCGGCGCGAGCGCGGGCATGCCGATATAGTCGCTTGGCCGGTCGGCGATGCGTGGGCCGGGGTCGAAGGAGGGGGCGGCAAAATGCGACCGCTGCGTCAGCGCATCGAGCGTGCGGGCGAGGCGGCTGACCTCCGCGCTTAACTGTTCGAGCCGACTGCTGTCGCCATCCCGGTCATGGACCTGACCGGGAGCGGGGCGTTCTTCGCCTGCGGTCACCAATGCCGCAGCCAGGTCGCTATGGTCGGGGTCGCACAATAATTGGGTGTGCGATCCTTGCGCGGCCGCAAAGGCGAGGTCGATCGTCTCCCATCCCGCGACCAGGATGACGGCCATCCCCTGCCGGACCGCCTGTGCGTCCACTTGCGCCAGCAGCGATTCCAGCGCGGGGGTCGCTACGGGGCAAAAGAGCAGCAGCACATCGCATTGCAACTGGCCATCCAGCCGGGCCGGAGCATCGGCGAGCGGCGCGACGCCCAGCAGCCGCAACCCGGCGGCATCGGCCACCGGGGTCAGGTCTGCCACATCGATTCGGTCGGCGATGACGAGCAATCCTGACCGATGATCGCGCCGCAAAGGATCCGCCCTGCCCATGCTGTAGGAAAAATCTTCCATTATTGCCCCGCCCCGTTCTAGCTTCGTTCCTGGGAATAAAGCAAGAACGGATCAAAGCAGCCGCATCTGTCGCCATAGTGACGATAATCTGGTGCAAAGGGGCGGGATGCCGGCCCTGTACGGGTGTTTTTCCACCATCTTCGCGCCGATCTGGCGGGAGGAGAGGGGCTGCCGCATGATCCCTCCATTATGGAGTCATTTGTCAGATGGGTGTAGCGCGCGCGAAGACGATGTAGAGCGCGCGCAGCCGCAGCGCGACCGGGCCGGGGGTGCCGTCGCCGATCGTCTGTCCGTCGATCCGCACCACTGACTGGCACAGCGTCGAGGCGCTGGCGATGAACGCCTCCCGCGCGGCAAGGGCCTCCGCCACGGTGAAACGGCGATGGACAACCGCAAGGCCGCTTTCCTGCGCCAAGGCAGTCAGCGCCGCGCCGGTGCAGCCCGCCAGCACGGCCTGACTATAGGGGCGGGTAATGATGCCTTCGTCAGTGACGATGAAGGCAGTCGAGGATGCGCCTTCGGTCACGAAGCCATCCTCGACCATCCACGCCTCCTGCGCGCCCGCGTCGCGCGCCGCCTGTTTCGCCATGACCTGGGCCAGTAGCCCGACGCTTTTGATGTCGCGCCGCGCCCAGCGCAGGTCGGCCATGGTCGCCACGGCGATGCCCGTGCGGACGGCGGGCACGTCCAGCACCGGCTTGTCCGCGACGAACAGGAAGAGCGTGGGTTCGATATCGGGCGCGGCGAGAAAATCGCGGCCCGCCTCCGCCCCGCGCGTGAGTTGGAGATAGACCAGCCCTTCGGTCACGCTATTGCGTGCGACCAGTTGCGTCTGCACGGCCTCGATCTGCGCCAGCGACACGGGCAGGCGGATACCGAGCGCGTCTGCTGAGCGTTCCAGCCGGGCGAGATGGCTGGCGCTGTCCACCAGCCGCCCGTCGATCACCGCCGCGACCTCATAGACGCCATCGGCGAACAGGAAGCCGCGATCGAGCGGCGAAATGCGCGCCTCGTTCAGTGGCAGGAAGGTGCCGTTCAGATAGGCGATTGCCATAAGTCCCGTCCTCCGCTCTGATCCGCTTCTAGCCGCCGAAGCTGACGCCGATCCAGAGTGTGCGCGGCGTGCCCAGATCCATCGATCCGCCCGCATTGCGCGTGACGATCGTCTCATCCAGCAGATTTTCGCCGCGCGCCACCAGCGTCACGCCGCCCGCCAGCGGCAGCCGCGCGATGGCATCGACCGTGATCGCGTGCGGCAGGACGTCGCTTTGCAGATCATCCTCATATTGTTTCGCGACATAGCGCAGCGTGGTCGACAGGGTCGGCCCCTGCGCCGGGCTGTAGGCGATGGTGGCGCTGGCGGCATGGCGCGGGCTTTGCGCCGGGGTCAGGCCATCGAACGCTTCGCCCGGCGCATGAACGCGGCTGCGGCTATAGGCATAGGAGGCGGACAGGCGCATGGCACCCAGCGTCGCGTCCGCCGTCAGTTCCACCCCCTTGGCGACGATCCGGTCGATATTGCGGCGCTGGCGCGTGGTGGCGGTCAGCGTCACATTGGCGACCGCATCGTCCAGCCGGTTGATGAAGCCGGTCGCCGACAGGCTGATACCCGGTGCCGGGGTCAGATCGATGCCGACCTCCGCGCCTTTCAGCTTTTCCGGCGTCAGCGCATCATTGGCCTGCGTCGTGATCGGAAAGACTACGAAGGGGCGATAGAGTTCGTTCAACGTCGGCAGGCGGAAGCCGCTATAGGCCGCGCCGCGCAGGGCGATCACGTCGCTCGCCCGATAGAGTGCGCCCGCCCGGCCCGACACTTCCCAGTCCGACCGGTCGGCATAGTCGCTCGACGTGCCGACGCCGCTGGTCGCGCTGACCTGCCGGTAGAAGCCATCGCTGATCGACCAGCGATCGGCCCGCACGCCGCCGGTCAGCACCAGCCGCCCGTCCGGCCCGGCGGGCGTCCAGTCATCCTCCACAAAGATGCCGCGCGTCCACTGCTGGCCACCGGCATGGCGACGGAAGGTCGCGGGATTGCTGGCGCTGTTCGCATTATAGGCGTCCTCGAACATGTCGCCGCTCGCAAAGCGGCTGTCGACGCCCACGCGCAGCACATGCGCCTCCCCCACCGGTGGGCGCAGCTCGATCTTGCCGCCGATCCCGGTCGAGGGCGTGTTGCGCTGGTCCAGCGTCCGGCGGAAGGTGGAGGAGGAGATGACGATGTTCGAGAAATTGCGCACCTGCACATAGGCGAGCGCATCGACCTGCCACCGCCCGCGATCGATATAGCGGATGCTGGCGTCCTGCCCCTGGCTGCTATTGTCGGCTCCGGCGAAGCGCAGCGTCCGCTGATCCTCGAACAGGGTCGCGCGAAATTGCACCTCCGACGTGGCGGAGATCGGCGCGACCGCGCGCAGGTTGGTGGACCAGCCATCATAGGCGGCGGGCACGGTCGCGGCGACGCGCTGGTCCTTGGGCGTGGTCTGGAACCCGTCGCCCCGGTCCCACCGTCCCGACAGCGAGACATAGCCGTTGCCAAGGTCGGGCGTGATGCTGGCGGACAGTTCGGTCGAATCGCGGCTGCCATAGAAGGCGCTGGCGGCAAAGCCCGGCAACTGGTCGCGCGTCGCGCTCGCCAGTTCGATCGTCCCTGCCACCGCGCCCGCGCCGAATGCGCCGATGCCGCCGCCGCGCGTCACCCGCACCACCGAGAGGCGATCAGGCACCAGCGCGCTGAACGGGATATAGCCGAAAAACGGGTCCGCCATCGGCACCCCGTCGAGCAGCACCAGCGTCCGGCTCGACGCATTGCCGCCCAGCGCGCGCAGCGTCGCCCCTTGCGCCGACGGGTTGGCCGACCGGCTGTCGGACCGGCGGAATTGCTGGAAGCCCGCAACATCGCCCAACACGCTTTCGATCCGGCCCGATGCGCTGTCCTGCAAGCGCTGGCGGTCGATCACCACCGATCCATAAGCGGGCGTGCCGGGCGGCAGGTCCAGCCCCGCGCCGGTCACGACGATCGTGGCCGGATCACCCGCCGCCGGTTGCGCCAGCGCGATCGTCGGCAGGAAGAACAGGATGGCGGGGACTGTGAGAGATTTCATGCCCCCGCTCTCCCCATTTCGGCCGCCTTTTGCAAATGGAAAGGCCGCGCCTCACTCCAGCCGGCGGATCGCCCGTTCGTCGCAAGTGGGCGTGACCCGCTCGACCGGACTGACGCCGGGCACCTGCAAGGATTGCCCGATGCGCAGCGGCGCGAACCGCTTGCGCGCAATCCCCTGGCACCGCAGCGCCAGTTCCAGCATGCGCGGCGGCGTATCCCATTGTTCGTAGGACAGGCGGAACGTCCCCCAATGGATGGGAATGGCGGTCGATGCGCCCAGCCGCTTGAACATCTCCACCGCCTGGATCGGCCCGACATGCGCGTCCGACTGCATCTGCCCCTTCCAGAAGCGGAACGCGCCGATGGGGATCAGCGCCAGCCGGATCGGCCCGATCCGCGCGGCCTCGATCGGCCAGCCCATGTCGCCCGCGCCCGTGTCGCCCGCAAAGAAGATATTGCCCGCCCGCGTCGCGATGACGAAGCTCGACCACAGCGCCCGGTTGCGGTCGCTGCCCCAACGGCTGCTCCAATGATGGTTGCGGGTCACATGGACGCGATAATCGGGGCAATGTTCGTAATTGCCGCACTGGATCACCGCGCCCGGCGCCAGCCCGTTGAGCGCCGCGCCGCTGACCGACTGGCCCCAATCGAGCGCGGTCGCGGGAATGCCATGCGTGCGGAGCAGCGCGTCATTGCCCAGGCTGGTGACGATCTTGGGCTTGTCCCTATCCCACAGGCGTTTGAGCGTCGGCAGGTCGAGATGGTCATAATGATTATGGCTGATGACGATCAGGTCGATCTTGGGCAGATCATCGAAGCGGATGCCCGGCTCCGCCACCCGCTTGGGGCCAAAGGGGGGCAGGGGGCTGGCATGATCCGACCAGATCGGATCGGTCAATATGTTCAGCCCCGCCGCCTGCACCAGCACGCTCGCATGTCCGACCCAGGTCGCCACCATGCCGCGCGGCGCGGCGAAGGGCGCTGGCCTGGCAGGCTTGACCGCAATCCCGACCGGCCACTCCGGCCGATCATCATCGCCCAGCAGCCAGCGCAGGAGGAAGCCCGTCCGACTGGTGCCGGGCGGCGCTGGCGGCTCGATCTCCCCATCGGGATTGAAAAAATGCGCGCCGTCATAATGGCGGCTGACCGGCCCGTCATAATAGATGCGGTCGAGGAACGGCGGAACGATGGTGATCGC
>NZ_JPPQ01000069.1:185343-190222 GCF_000743655.1 Sphingobium sp. ba1 | reverse complement strand
TGACGGTTTCATCATGGTCGCGCCGACCAGTCCGCGCAATTTCGAGCAATTGTCGGACGCGGTTGGCCATTCCGAATGGCGCGACGATCCGCGCTTCCTGACCAATGCGGATCGCAACGCCAATTGGGCTACGCTGCTGGCGCTGACCGAGCTATGGACGATCGAGCGCAGCGCGGCGGAGGCCGAGGCGATCCTGTCGCGCCATGGCGTGCCATGCGCCCGCTATCGCGAGATTGGCGAGTTGCTGGACGATCCACAACTCGCGGCGCGCGGTGCCTTTGCGCAGGTGCATGACGGCGCGGGCACGTTCAGGGTGCCGAACCCGCCCTTCCGCATGAGCGGATCGCGGGTCGAGGCGCGGGACCATGTCGCACAGCTGGGCGAGGATGGCGCGGCGGTGCTGGGCGCGTTGGGCGTGAGCGCGGAGGCGGTCGCGGCGCTGCGGGAACGCGGCGACCTGGGCTGACGTGCGCGTTTGTGAAAGGTGCGAAGTATACACCGTTGCAGGCCACGCATTTGCGTGGGAGGAAGTCGTGGCGAGGATTTCGCAATACGAGAATTTTTGCGAAGTTTGCGCGCACGCCTGTGAGGACGGAGCGGGGTGGGGACGAACGGTGGGAAAGAGCCGGGGAAAATTATGGCATTGGGCGATGGTGTAGGACAGGGGGATTTTGGCCGATTTGAGCCGGTCCGCTTCTGCGGTGAACGCCGCCGTTCGAATTGCATCGGCACCCGACCAAAACCGCTCGCGGAGAGTGACTGATCCGGCTGTTGGCTCTTCGAGTTCAAAATCCGTCAAATGGCTTGGCAAAACCAGCCGGATTCAGTCATAAATGCACTGACAGCATTTAACCAATATTCTGATTGATCATTTACATATTTCGGAGGCTTTGTGACAGATCGAGTGAAAGAAAAATACTCAGTCAGCCTCTACGATATTCTTGATCATTGCTCAAATGACGAACTCGCTCCAATCGTAGATTCTCTGGTCGGTTCACCATTCAGCTATCTCAAGCATGCGCGCGCTTATCTGCGTTTTCAGCCTGACCACGGCGCTTATCGAGACCAAATTGCCGAGGAGATATATCGCCTCGGACTTTTCCTAACAGAGAGCTTTTCAGCCCAGGCAGGTAGCATGGCAGGTGAAAAGCACAGCTATGACGATCTTATTGCTACGGTCTGCAAAAAGATCGCCATCCCCATCGCTGGCGTCGATGTCGTTCAGCATGAGGCTATGCTCATTAACATGTTCACCAAGCAACATCTTTTGACGGCAGACCCCGAACGTCGCGCTGCGCTGGTCAAGGAGGCTGCAGGTGCGGCGGGGAAGGCTGCGGCGAGCATATTGACCACCGACGCCTGGTTGCCATTTGTCTCGACATTGGTGGAAATTGCCTACTTGCGG
Organism: Sphingobium sp. ba1; assembly: GCF_000743655.1. Classification (NCBI taxonomy): domain Bacteria; kingdom Pseudomonadati; phylum Pseudomonadota; class Alphaproteobacteria; order Sphingomonadales; family Sphingobiaceae; genus Sphingobium; species Sphingobium sp. ba1. The sequence goes on along the minus strand of NZ_JPPQ01000069.1, from coordinate 188,817 downwards.
GGGGTCATGGTTGCAGACGGGCGATTGCTTGGCCACGATAGCCATACTCTAGTGATGCGCCCTGAGCCGAAAACCGCGGTAAGCGTCGTTGGCGATGATGGGCGGCATGCTTTTGCCCTAGCGGCGATCCCGGAGGAGAAAACGCAGGATTGGTCGTTCATGGTTCCTGACGGCCGTACAAGAAGCCAGTTAGCACCACTGCTGACAGCACTGCAGCCCTTTTTCAGCGCGGAGCAGATGCTCTCAGGGAAGCATATTTACAGTGCAGAAGCCGCGCTTTCTTGGAGTGATAAAGTGGGCGGCTATGTCGGAGTAGCTAAGGGCCACAAAGGTATGGTGGACCTTCACCAGATAACCGCTATCGGCATTTCTGGTCCAGCCATTTTCCTTACAGCTGCCACTGCCATTGCCCAGCAACAGCAGATGCAGCGCATTGAGGAGGCACTTGACGAGATCAAGGCGATGCTCGCAGACATCTCACGCTTCCAGCAGGACGAGCGCCGTTCGACGCTGACCGGGTCCATTCGCTATTTCAAACAGGTCGCGCGGGCAGTTCTCTCTGGCGAACTAGCGCCCGAAGTGCTGCACACAATCGAACATCATGAGGCTGAACTCAACAAAGTCTATGACCACCTCGCCAAGGATCTGCACGTCGCGACTGAAGCACTCCGCGCGGTGAAAAAGGATACCTTTGGTTCGAGTAAATACGTTAAAGCGCTTCAGGATGGCCAGACAACTGTTATGGGTTGCTATGACGACATCCTGCTCTGTTTGCGTGCGCGCGCTTGTGGTTTCCAACTGATGTCTGCTTACCCAGGACGCGAAGCCGGCAAACAAGCGCGATACGAGGCTATCGCCGAGGATTTACGTCCGTTTTTACCCACGGGTGAGGCCACAATCGCGATTGATCGCATCCTGCGCGAGAAACTTCAGGTAGTATCATCATATGAGAGCAAAGCATCTTTGCTTGCCCGTGAAAACGCTCTGCTCGACAACCTCATCGTGGCCGATCGCGCCATTACGGCAGCGATTGCACCTGCATTTTTGCTGTCGAACCATGCGGACGATTGTCTCGTGCTGGATTTTCAAGTCGAGGCTGGCGAAATTGTTGGTATACGCGTCGGTTAGTTGCTCTTACGGCTAATTTATTGGGGTTTGAAAGCCGCTTCTTGGCGAAGAAACGCAAATGGCAGTTTTTGTCTCGAACTCCGGTTATAACTTTAATGTCTGATTTCTGACGCTGGGACATCGCAGTCGAACGGCGATAATTGGCGCGGACTAGGCATTCGGCGGGAGCGGCACCTACCCCTCCCGCCCGCACATCATCTTACCGTAACAATTCCCGCGCGATCGTATTCTTCTGAATCTCCGAAGACCCCTCGTAGATCCGCGTGATGCGAATGTCGCGATAGAGCCGCTCGATCGCGAAGCCGCGGCAATAGCCGGAGCCACCGAAAATCTGGACCGCCGTGTCGACCGTGCGGCTGCCCGCTTCGGTGCAGAACAGCTTGGCCATGGAGGCGAGTTCGCGTTTCTTTTCGCCCTGGTCGTAGCGCCAGCAGGCGTCGAGCAGGATCAGGCGTGCAGCGCGCATGTCCGTCGCCATGGTGGCGATATAGTGGCGGATCGCCTGAAAATCGGAGATGACGCCGCCAAAGGCCGGACGCTGTTTCGACTCCTCGATCGCCAGTTCCAGCGCATATTCGCCCATGCCGACGGCGGTTGCGCCGACATTCATGCGGCCCTCGTTCAAGCCTTCGAGCGCATAGTGGAAGCCGCGTCCTTCTTCGCCGAGCAGGGCGTCGGCGGGCAACTGGCATTCGTCGAAGGTCAGTTCATAGACGCCGGGCGTTGCGGTGCCCATCAGTTCGATCGTGCCAGTGACGGCAAAGCCGGGCGTGTCGGCGGGCATTAGGAAGGCGGAAATGCCGCCGCGCGGCCCCGCTGCCTTGTCGGTATAGGCATAGACGATCACATATTTGGCGTTCTTGCCGTTGGAAATATAGGTTTTGGAGCCGTTGATGACCCAGCCATCGGCGTTGCGGGTGGCGGTGGTGCGCATCGAGCCCGGATCGGAGCCGCTATTGGGTTCGGTGAGGGCAAAGGCGATCGGGATTTCGCCTGACACCATGCCGGGGATCAACTGCTGCTTTTGCGCTTCCGAGGCATGATAGACGATGTTGCGCGCGCCCGGACCCATCAGCGGGCGCAATTCGGTCCAGAATTGGGGGGGAAGGCGGGCGAGTTCTATCTGCACTGCCGCCTGCGCGAGTGCGCCGAGACCCAGGCCGCCATATTCTTCCGGCAGGGACAGGCCGAAATAGCCATTATCGACCAGCGTTTGCCGCACGATCGGCGGCACTTTGCCTGTGGCCTGAAATTCCGTTTCATAAGGCAGCAGGTCGCGCACGATGGCGCGGGTGACGTCGCAAAATTCCTTGATGTCGTCGGGCAGTTCAAAGTCCATCTTGTGCCTCCTTCTTATCCGAATCCGTGGGGCGGCCGTGCGCCCCTCTCGCTAATGGTCCTACCATTACGATAATGGTCAGTCCATTAGAATTTCGGCTGATCGGGGCAAGGGGCCGCTGTCCTTTGGGGCAGTTGTCCGATATGGCTGCGGTCGCCCGATGACGCCACAGCGCGCGGGCGCAGGGTAACAAGAGTAAGCGGCATGGCGACCGATCCGTTCGACCTTAATCTGCGCCACCTGCGCGCGTTGCTGGCGATCCGCGAACATGGCAGCATCACGGCGGCGGCCGATGTGGTCAGCCTGTCGCAACCCGCGCTGACGCAGGGGTTGGCGAAGCTGGAGCGGCAGTTTGGCTACACCTTTTTCGAGCGGCGGTCGGGCGGCATGGTCCCCACGCCGATGGGCGAGATCGTGATCGAGCGGGCGCGCGCGGCGCTCGATCATCTGTCGCAGGCGGCCAAGGGCTTGTCGGGCGTGTTCCATTATCCTGAGCGGCTAATGACGATGACGCAGTTGCGCGCCTTTCTGGCGCTGGCGGAGGCGGGGAGTTTCGCGGCGGCGGCGCATGGCAGCACTCTGTCGCAAACGGCAGTGCATCGCGCGGTCGGCGACCTGGAGCAGATGATCGGTGGCAAGCTGGTCGAGCGGCGGGGGCGGGCGGTGTGGCTCAATCCGGCGGGCAAGCGGCTGGCGCGGGGCACGCGGCTGGCGGTGGCGGAGATCGTCGCGGCGCTGGCGGACATCGGGCGCGATAGCGGGAGCGGGAGCGAGCTGATCGCGTTCGGCGCGCTGCCGCTGGCGCGGCCCTATCTGGTTCCCGCCGCCATGGCGCGGATGGCGCGGAGCGATCCGCGCGCGGCGTTCAAGGTGCTGGAAGGCAGTTGGCGCGAACTGGTAGAGCCGCTGCGCGACGGGGTGATCGACATGGTGGTCGGCGCGCTGCGGCCGTTCGAGATTGCCGACCTGTATCAGTTGCCCTTGTCGGAGGATCGGCTGGTGATCGC
>NZ_JPPQ01000069.1:177979-185333 GCF_000743655.1 Sphingobium sp. ba1 | reverse complement strand
AGTTCGACGCCCAGGTCGCCACGCGCAACCATGACGCCATCGGCCATCTCGACGATTTCCTCCAGCCGCTGCACCGCCGATGGTTTTTCGATCTTGGCCATCAGCGATCCATGCCCGCCCATCAGCTTGCGCGCCTCGGCCAGATCCTCCGGCCGCTGCACGAAGCTGAGCGCGATCCAGTCGCAGCCCTGTTCGATCGCAAAGCTCAGGTCACGCCGATCTTTCTCGGTCAGCGCGGGCACCGGCACCACGACGTCGGGCACGTTGACGCCCTTGCGGTTGGACAATGTGCCGCCGACCTCGACGATCGTGTCGATACGGTCTTCGGTGATCGCCTGAACCCGCAGCACCATCTTGCCATCATCGAGCAGCAGCCGGGTGCCCGGCACCAGCGCGGCATAGATTTCGGGATGGGGCAGGTTCACGCGGCGGGCGTCGCCCGGCGTTTCGTCGCGATCGAGGATGAAGGGCGCGCCCTTCTCCAATATCGCCAGGCCCTTTTCGAACGTGCCGACGCGCAGTTTCGGCCCCTGCAAATCGCCCAATATGGTGGTCGGCCGATGAAATTCATTTTCCAGTTCGCGGATGATCGCGATCCGCGCGGCATGATCCTCATGCGCGCCATGGCTCATATTGATGCGAAAGGCGTCGGCTCCCGCGATGAACAGCGCGCGGATCATCTCCGCACTGTCGCTCGCAGGACCAAGCGTCGCAAGAATACGGACCTTGCGCGAGCGGGGCGGTAACTTCGTCATGTGTTCTCCTGGCCGTCATATGCGCTCCGCACTTGCCGGAGCGTCGTTATGGGGTATCCGTGCTGCACGACAGGATGATGTAGATCAGCGAAAGGGTTTCACGCCGATGAACGACACCATAGTCACAGATGCCGTTGCTGCAACCGCCTTCCGCCGGTTGGTGGCGCATTTGCAGCACCGCACCGACGTACAGAATATCGACCTGATGGGCAGCGCCGGTTTTTGCCGCAATTGCCTCGCTGACTGGATCGCGGAAGCGGACGGCACGCTGACGCGGGATGAAGCGCGCGCTATCATCCACGGCATGCCCTTTGCCCAGTGGAAGGAGCAGCATCAGGGCGAAGCGACCCCGGAACAGATCGCCCGGATGAAAGAGAGTGTGGCGAAGAACGCCGACACTCACTAGGACGCCCCCCAACCGATTCACATTTCCTCTGGAGACATCATCCCATGACCGAACCCAACGTCGCCGCCGACCAGCTACGCCTCTTGATCGAGCGCATCGAACGGCTGGAAGAAGAAAAGAAGGGCATCGGCGACGACATCAAGGACGTCTATCTGGAAGCCAAGGCGACCGGCTACGACCCCAAGATCATGCGCCAGATCGTCCGCCTGCGGAAGATGCAGCCGCATGACCGGCAGGAAATGGAAGCCATCCTCCAGACCTATCTGTCCGCGCTGGGCATGGAGTAACGGTTACCCCGTTCGCCCTGAGTAGCTGCTGAGCGAAGTCGAAGCAGCATATCGAAGGGCTGCCGCACACGCTATGCTTCGATACAGGCCTTCGACAGGCTCAGGCCTTACTCAGCACGAACGGGAGAGCGAAATGTCCGAGATCATCGTCAGCACCACCAGCCGCCTGGAAGGGCGACCGGCCAAGGAATATCTGGGCATCGTCACCGGCGAGGTGATCGTGGGAGCCAATCTGTTCCGCGATCTGTTCGCCAGCGTGCGCGATATCGTCGGTGGCCGGTCGGGCGCTTATGAAGACGTGCTGCAACGCGCGCGCGAACAGGCGATCGGTGAGATGCGGATGCGCGCGGCGACGCTGGGGGCGAACGCGGTCGTCGGCGTCGATCTCGACTATGAAGTGCTGGGTGCCAACGGGTCGATGCTGATGGTATCGGCGTCGGGGACCGCGATCCTAGTGTAACATTGCGCACGGGCGCGCCGCTCGCTAGAGAGCGCGCTCGTGTTTCATCAGATAATGTCAGGAGAAGGCCGTGGCCGGCCATTCCAAATTCAAGAACATCATGCATCGCAAGGGCGCGCAGGACAAGAAGCGCTCCTCGATGTTCTCCAAGCTCAGCCGCGAAATCACCGTCGCGGCGAAGATGGGCATGCCCGACGTGGACATGAACCCGCGCCTGCGCCTGGCGGTCAATGCCGCCAAGGCCCAGTCCATGCCCAAGGACAATATCCAGCGCGCAATCGACAAGGCGATCGGCGGCGACACCGACAATTATGAGGAAGTCCGCTATGAGGGCTATGGCCCTGGCGGCGTCGCCATCATCGTCGAAGCACTGACCGACAACCGCAATCGCACCGCGACCAACGTCCGCACCGCCTTCTCGAAGAATGGCGGCAATCTGGGCGCATCAGGCGCGGTCAGCCATGGCTTCGACCGGGTCGGCCTGATCACCTATCCCGCCAGCGCGGGCGATGCAGAAACGATCTTCGAAGCGGCGCTCGAAGCCGGTGCGGAGGATGTTTCGTCCAACGAGGACGAGCATGAAATCTGGACCGCTATGGACGCGCTGCATGAAGTGTCTAAGGCACTGGAGGCCAAGCTCGGCGAAGCGGAAGGCGCGAAACTCGCCTGGCGGCCGCAGACCACCACCGAAGTCGATGAAGCCAATGCCGCGACCTTGCTCAAGCTGGTCGATACCCTGGAAGATGATGACGACGTCCAGACCGTGTGGGGCAATTATGAAGTGTCCGACGCGGTGATGGAGAAATTGGGTTGATTGAATAAGCTACGCCCCTGCGACGGGGCGTTGCGAAATATTGGCAACCCCATAGTTCATCGTCATTCCCGCGAAGGCGGGAACCCATCTCCCCCCTGATCGGCTTGATCTTAGGTTCGGAGATGGATCCCCGCCTGCGCGGGGATGACGGAAATTTGGGAATGGGGCGAGTTCGCGACATTCTCCTCAACGATGAGGGGCTGGATTTGCCGTCATGATTCTCCTCGGCCTCGACCCCGGATTGGGCACGACCGGCTGGGGCTTGATCGCCGCGGACGGCAACCGGCTCACCCATCTCGCCAATGGCCAGATCAAGACCGACAGCGCGATGCCCTTGGCGACGCGCCTGCTGGCGATCGACCTTGCCCTCACGGACCTGATCCTCGAACATCGGCCCGATGGCGCGGCGGTCGAAGAGGTGTTCGTCAACGTCAATCCGCAGTCCACGCTCAAACTGGGGCAGGCACGCGGCGTCATCCTGCTCGGCGCGGCGCGGTCGGGTATGGAAGTGGGCGAATATGCCGCCCGGCTCGTCAAAAAATCGGTGGTTGGGGTCGGCAACGCATCGAAGGATCAGGTCCATGCGATGGTATCGCGGCTATTGCCTGGCGTGAAGATCGCCGGACCCGATGCGGCCGACGCGCTCGCCGTCGCGATCACCCACGCCCATCACCTCGCCAGCGCGCGGCGTATCCCGACCAAGTGACAGGGGCGGCCAGAACCGCCCCCTTCCGTATTACTGCCAGTTAAACGTCAGCGGTGCCTCGCGGAAGGCGAAGCGGTCGAGATGGTCGGCAACCACCTGCTTGAATTTCTCGACATCGGCATCGGCCTTGGGCTCGATAGTCACCACCAGCGCCTCCGGCTCGGCCTTCATACGGATCGGTCCCATCGGGAAGGGGATGACGCCCTGTTCGGCATCGAACTTCACGTCGAACTTGTGGCTCCAATGTTTGCAGAGCTGTTGCAGGTAGCGGCTGGCATTGGGTGTCGGAACTTTTGCTGTCAGGGTCATGTCAGAGCCTTTCGATCTTGGTGGCGGCTTCGTCGATCAGGGACGCGACATCGAACATGGTCTGCTTGTCCGCCCCTTCCTTCTCCAGCCGTTGGTGGATGGCCATGCGCAGATTATGCAGCGCCCGGCGGACCGGCGCGCCATCGGTGCGTTCGGCCTTCTGCGCCAGCGACGCGATCCGCTCCATGACCAGCGTCAGGGCGTCGCCATTGTCGGCCAGATAAGCGGTGCCTTCATCGGTAATGGCGAACAATTTGCGGCTGCCCTGCCCCGGCTGTTCGGCGATCAGGTCCATGTCGGCTAGCAGCGTCAGCGTGGGATAGACGACGCCGGGGCTGGGCGCATAGACCTCGCCCGACAGGCTCTGAATCTCGCGGATCAGGTCATAGCCGTGGCGCGGCGTATCGGCGATCAGCTTGAGCAGGATCAGCTTGAGCGCGTCATTGTCGAACAACCGCCGCCGTCCGCCGCCCCGCCCGCCGCCACCGGGCGCGCCATCGCCAAAGGGACCGCCGCGGCCCCGGCCGAAGCCGCGCCCTTCTGCGCCATCCGGGCTGAGAAAGCGGCCATGGCCATGATGCGGGCGACCATGGCCGCCATGTGTGTGGTGGAAGTGCATTGCATGTCTTTCAGTCTGTTTCATGATGCACTGAGATATATCTTAAAAATCGCGACCGTCAAGAGTTGCGATATATCTTATTTACATCTCATAACTTTTTTCAGGGCGTCAGTACGTAAAAGCGCCGCGCGCCATACACGGACCGGAAGATCGGATCGATCACCGTCACCGCGCTGTAACCCGTCCTCTCGAACAGCCTGATCATCGAATCTTCGCTGTGCCAGAAGGATGTTGGATTGCCGATCGACGCCATCGGATTATCGCCTTCGGGGAAATCCACCCCCTGATAACCGTCCCGCTCGATCAGCCGATGCCAGTCCTGCGGCGTATCCGCCACCATCTCCGGCACATGGACCTGCGTTTCGACGATCACCGGCGCGCCATAACAACAGCGCCGGAGCAGGCTTTCCTGATCGCCCAGTTCCAGATGATAGAGCAGGCCCAGCATCGCCACCACGCCATGCCCGCGCGGATCATAGTCGCGCATATCGGCCTGCACGAAGCGGATCGATCCTAGATCGTCGGGCAGGCGCTCGGTCCGGCCATCGACCGCCGTCACCGCATAGCCCAATTTCGTCGCCCAGACGCTGAACTTGCAATGCCCAGCGCCCAGATCGACCAGGGTCCGCTCTTCCGGCGCGACGACATGTTTGAGGATATGGACGAAGGTGGCGATCCGGTGGATGGCGATCTCGTCGCTCGGCACGGGAATGGTCAGCCGATCGACCCGGATCGCCCTGCCATGGACTGCCCCCGCACCCTGCCCGTCCCCGCTCATGCCAAGCTCCTCCCGCATCTCGCCGTCCCGACCGATGCTGCCAGTCCAGCGCCCGAACGGGAAGAGGCGTCATAGAAAAAGCCCGTCCGACGCGGGTCGAACGGGCTTTTTCAGGCGGTAGTCTCAGAAAGCCGTGCTTAGTCCGGCGCCTTCGCCACGCTGACCAGCGCCGGGCGCAACAGCCGGTCCTTGATCATATAGCCCGCCTGCATTTCGATCAGGATCGTGCCGGGCGCGGCATCGGCGGACGGGGTTTCCATCATCGCCTGATGCTTGTTGGGGTCGAGCGGCTGGCCGACCGAATCGATCTTGCTGATGCCGTTGCGGCCGAACACCGCTTCCAGTTCGCGGCCAGTGGCTTCCAGGCCCGCGACTAGCCCCTTGAACTTGTCGTCTTCACGCAATTCCACAGGGATTGCCGCCAGCGCGCGGGACAGATTGTCGGCCACCGACAGGATATCACGAGCGAAAGCGGTCGACGCATAGGCGCGCGTATCCGCCAATTCCTTTTCCAGCCGCCGCCGCACATTTTGCGTATCGGCATGAGCATAGAGAATATCCTGCTTGGCGGTGGCGAGTTCCGCTTCCAGCGCGGCGATGCGCTCCCCCTGGTCATCGGCCACGGGCGCATCCTCCTCCGGCAATTGATCCACGACTTCGGTATTTTCGACGTTCAAATTGTCTTCGCTCATCTCATCAATCTCGACAGCGTTTGTGCAGTGAAATCCACCATGGGGATCACGCGGGCATAGTTCAAGCGCGTGGGGCCGATCACGCCGACCACGCCGACCACCCGGCCGTCCGCGCCACGATAGGGCGCGGCTATGACCGAAGAACCCGACAGGGAAAAGAGCTTGTTTTCCGATCCGATGAAGATTTTGGTCGCGCTGCCCGCCAGCGCGCTCTCCAACAGGCGCGAAATTTCCTGTTTCCCCTCCAACTGTTCCAGCAATTGCCGCACCCGTTCCAGGTCGGCTGCGGTGCCATCGTCGATCAGATGCGCCTGCCCCCGCACGATCAGCACCGGTCGATCATCGGCATCATGCGACCAGATGGCGATCCCGCGTTCCACCAACTCGCGCGCAGCCCCGTCAAGCGCACTGCGTTCGCTCTCCAACTCGCGCGCCAGCATGTCGCCCGCCTGCCGCAACGTCATGCCGGCAAAGCGCGCCGACATGAAATTGGCCGCTTCATTGAGCATCGACGGGGTGACGGCGGGCGGCAGGTCCAGCACGCGATTTTCGACCGACCCGTCCTGCCCGACCAGCACGGCCAGCGCCTGCCGATCGTTCAAGGGCACGAAACCGAACTGGCGCAACACCGGCTCGCGCCGCGGCACCATGACGATGCCCGCGCAGGCCGACAGGCCCGACAGCGCCGCCGTCGCCGCCGACAAGGCTTCCTCGATCGGCCCGCTTTCGGCAAGGCCTGCCTCAATCGCGCGTCGTTCTTCCGCCGATGGTTCGGCCGCCTGCATCATCCCATCGACGAACAGCCGCAGGCCCGTTTCGGTCGGCATCCGCCCAGCCGAGGCATGGGGCGCGGCGAGCAGGCCCAATTCCTCCAGATCCTGCATCACATTGCGGATCGACGCGGGCGACAGGTTGAGCGTCGCCAGCTTGCTGATGGTGCGCGAGCCGACCGGCAGGCCAGTGCCGAGATAGCCCTCCACCACCAGGCGAAAAACGTCCCGCGCGCGGTCGTTCAGTTCGGATATGGGCGTCGTCAGCGTCATTGCGCGAATGTAGGATGGATTGCAGGCAGGCTCAACATTTGCGCCGTGCCAACAGGATCAGCACGATCCCAAACGCAGCGAGCAACGCGCCACGCCACATCCATGGCCTCTGATCGAGCATGAAACTGGATTGCGGCCAGTGGATAAGACCGGCCCCCTGCCCGACCCAGAGCAGCCCCATCACCACGAGAAGGACACCCACAATCTGTAAAAGAACGCGCATCATCCATTCCTACCGGGCGGGTTTGGGTTTGATCATACGTTCGACGTCCAGCATTTTGGGGATCGCCGCGATCGTGGTGCGCAATTTGCCATAGCGGGCATCCATGCACCCCGCCTGGAACTCCAGCCGGGTCGGCTTGCCGTCCTTGCGACTCCATTCGATCTTGTAGCCGGGCATATCGGTCGCAAAGCGCGTGCAATTTTCGCCATGGGCGATCCGCTTGTCCGTCCCCGTCTGCGGCCGGTAGGGCGCAAGCGACGCG
>NZ_JPPQ01000069.1:161328-177969 GCF_000743655.1 Sphingobium sp. ba1 | reverse complement strand
TACCCGCCAGCAGCAGCGCGCCCGCGATCAGGCCTGCCCGCATCACTTGGCGAGTTCCGCTTCGATCGCCGCGACCAATGCCGCATCGTCGGGTGCGGTGGTCGGCGCAAAGCGTGCGGCGACGCTGCCATCCTTGGCGATCAAGAATTTCTCGAAATTCCACAGGATTTCGGGCACCGGATTGGGGGTCATGCCATAGCCTTTGAGCTTTTCGCGGAAGGCATCGCCCTCCCCCTGCGCCTCCGGCACTGCGCTGGTGAGGGCGGCATAGAGCGGGTGCTTGTCCGGCCCGGTCACCACGATCTTTTCGAACATGGGGAAATCGACGCCGAAATTGGTGGTGCAGAAGGTGGCGATCTCGTCATTGCTGCCCGGCTCCTGCGCGCCGAAATCATTGGCGGGGAAGCCCGCGACCACCAATCCTTTGTCCTTATAGGCGGCGTACAGCTGCTCCAGCCCTTCATATTGCGGGGTCAGGCCGCATTTGGAGGCGACATTGACGGCCAGGACCACCTTGCCCGCATAGTCGGCGAGGCTGGTGTCGGCACCCTTGATCGTCTTGAGCGGGATCTGTTGAATGTCGGTCATGCTTGGTCTCCTATGGTTGGCGCGAACCCTGCCACTATATGGTCGCGCCGAAAAGATGGCCTACGCCAGCGGTCATCGCCATCGCCAGCGCGCCCCACAACAGGGTGCGCAGGATGGAGCGCAGCGGCCTCGCCCCGCCCAGCCGCGCGCCGACATAGCCGAGCAGCGCCAGGCAAAGCAGGCACAGGCCCACGATCGCGACCAGCGCGCTGCCAGCCGGGACGATCGCCGACACCAGCACGGGCGGCGTGGCCCCCACGGCAAAGCTTGCAGCCGAGGCCAGCGCCGCCTGTACCGGGCGCGCGGTCGCCATGTCCGAAATGCCCAGTTCGTCGCGGGCATGGGCACCCAGCGCATCGGTCGCCATCAACTGTTCCGCCACCTGCCCGGCGAGATCGGCGGTGAGGCCACGTTCGACATAGATATCGCGCAGTTCGATCCATTCGGCATGCGGCTGGGTGGCGAGCGCGTTGCGCTCCTTGGCAAGGTCAGCGCGTTCCGTGTCCGATTGCGCGCTGACCGAAACATATTCGCCTGCCGCCATCGACATGGCACCGGCCACCAAAGCGGCGATGCCGGTCAACAGGATCGTCTGGCTGCTCGCGCCCGACGCGGCGATGCCGGTCATCAGGCTGGCGGTGGACACGATGCCGTCATTGGCCCCCAGCACGGTGGCGCGCAGCCAACCGACGCGGTTTACATAATGGACGGCGTGGTGGGGCTGGTCGATTGCCATGTCGGTCTGTGCGTTCATCGGTCCGTCCCCGTTTCAATCTTTTCCCATAACTGCCGTTCGCTTCGAGCGAAGTCGAGAAGCGTTTGCGCTATGGGTTCTCGACTGCGCTCGAACCGAACGGAAACAGATGGCTTAGCCCGCCAACCCTTCGGCCTTTTCCGCCAATTCCAGCCAGCGCATTTCCGCCGCCTCTTTCTCCGCCTTCGCCTTGTCGATCGCCCCGGTCAGCGCGGCGAATTTCTTGGGGTCGCGGGAGTAGAGCGCCGGGTCGGCCAGCGCCTCTTCGTCGCGGGTGATGGCCGCTTCCAATTCCTCGACCCGCTTGGGTAGCAGTTCCAGGTCGCGCTGGTCCTTATAGGTCAGCTTGGCCGAGACGGGCTTGGGTGGTGCGGGCGCGGCGGCGGCTTTCTTCTCGGCCTTGGCGGCCTTGCGCGGGTCGCGCTTGGCGATCCAGTCGGCATAGCCACCGACGATCACATCGACGACGCCGGTGCCGTCCAGCCCCAGCGTGACCGTCACCGTGCGGTCGAGAAAGTCGCGGTCATGGCTGACGATCAGCACCGTGCCGTCATAATCGGCGATCACTTCCTGCAACAGGTCTAGCGTTTCGAGGTCGAGATCGTTGGTCGGTTCGTCCAGCACCAGCAGGTTCGATTCGCGGGCAAATTCGCGCGCGAACAACAGGCGCGAGCGTTCGCCGCCGGACAGGGTCGCAACCTTTGCTTCGGCAAGGCTGGGATCGAACAGAAAGTCCTTGAGATAGCCATGGACATGCTTTCGCACCCCGCGCACGTCGATCCAGTCGCCGCCTTCGGCCAGGACGTCGCGCACGGTCTTGTCGCCCTGCATCAGGCTGCGCTGCTGGTCGATGAAGATCATGTCGAGCGTCTGGGCCAGCGTCACGCTGCCGCTGTCGGGCGCGAGTTCGCCGGTCAGCAGTTTAAGCAACGTCGATTTGCCCGCGCCATTGCCACCGACGATGCCGATCCGGTCGCCGCGCTGGATGCGCAGGGTGAAGTCTTCGATGATGACCCTTTCATCACTTCCGTTCGTGTCGAGCGACGTCGAGACACCTTCGCGCTGCCGCTTCTCGACTTCGCTCGAAGCGAACGGAGATTTCGGAAAGCGCTTGGTGACATGCTCGGCCTTGATGACGCTCTTGGTCTTGCTGTCGTCGCTCGCCACCGCGATCTTCGCGGTGCCCTGCGGTCCCTGCATCGCGGCGCGGGTTTCGCGCATTTCCCACAATTTGGCGAGCCGTCCCTGGTTGCGCTTGCGCCGCGCGGTGACGCCGCGTTCCAGCCAATGCGCCTCGATCTTCAGCTTGGCGTCGAGCTTTTCCGCCGCCCGCGCCTCTTCGGCATAGACCGCTTCCATCCATTGTTCGAAGCCGCCGAAACCGATTTCGCTGCGGCGCATGACGCCCCGGTCGAGCCAGAGGGTCTGGCGGGTAAGCCGGGTCAGGAAGGCGCGGTCATGGCTGATGACGACGAACGCGCCATTATAGCGCGCCAGCCAATTTTCCAGCCAATCGATCGCGGCGATGTCCAAATGGTTGGTCGGCTCGTCCAGCAGCAGCAGGTCCGGCTCGCTCGCCAGCGCACGGGCGATGGCGGCGCGCCGCCGTTCGCCGCCGCTTGCCGTCTTCGCTTCGCGCGACAGGTCGATGCCGAGTTGGTCGGCGATCGCCTCCACCTCATGCGGGGCAGGCGCAAACTCGCCCGCCAGCGCGAAATCATGCAGCGTGGCGAAGGGCGTGACGTCAGGATCTTGCTCCAGCATGATGACTCGCGCGCCCGGCTGGACCGATCGCGTGCCACGATCCGGCTCGATCAACCCGGCGACCAGTTTCAACAGGGTCGTCTTGCCCGCGCCGTTGCGTCCGATCAGCGCCAATCGGTCACGTTGGCCGACATGAATGTCGATCCCCTCGAACAACCAGTGGGAGCCTTGGGAGAGGCCAAGATTTTCGTAGGAAAGAAGAGGTGCTGCCATGGCCGTGCAGCTAGGCGTTAGCGCGCCGGGGAGCAAGGGCGAAGGAACCGGAAGCTGTCCCACGGCTTTCAACGCATGTCAGCGTCCATTCATCGCAGCCGATACAAAAGACCGGCATCCCCACTGGAGAGTTACCCTTCATGAAATCCGCCCTTGTTCTTCTGGCCCTGGCCAGTGCCGCCCTGCCCGCCATCGCGGCCGCCCAGACCAATGTGACCATCGCCGAGACCGCGCCGGTCGTGACGCTGAACGTCACCGAAAGCGTGGAAGGATCGCCCGACATCGCGACCGTGGGCACGGGCGTCCAGACCCGCGCGCCGACCGCGCAGGCCGCAATGCAGGACAATGCCGCCAAGACGGAGAAGCTGATCGCGGCGCTGGCCCGTGCGGGTATCGCCAAGAAGGACATCCAGACGAGCGGCATCAACCTGAACGCGCAATATGACTATAATCAGCGCGATGGCGAACCCACCGGCCCGCGCTTCATGGGCTATGAAGCGTCCAACACGCTGACCGTCAAGCTGCGCGACGTGAAGAAGGTCGGCTCGCTGCTCGATGCGATGGTCGCGGCGGGAGCGACCAACGTCAATGGTCCGAGCTTTGCGATCGACGATCCCGCGCCGATGCTGGCGCAGGCCCGTGGGCAGGCGTTGAAGAGCGCCAAGGCGCAGGCGGATTTCTATGCCCAGGCAGCCGGTTTCCGCACCGCGCGGCTGATTGCGATCAGCGAAAGCAACAGCGGTGGCCAGCCGCCCATGCCGATGCTCCAGAGCGCCCGCTTCAAGGCGGATTCGGTCGCCGCGACTCCGGTCGAACCCGGCCAGGTCAGCGCTTCGGTGACGCTGACCGTGCAATATGCATTGGATAAATAAGGTTTCGTCTATCCCGTCATGCCTGCATCCGCAGGCGTGACGGGCACGCCGCGAAACAATCCCCATCATTCACCACCTGTTCAATGCCCTGCGCCTATGCCATGCCCATGCTTATGAAGTGGAAAATCCGGCTAGCCTCCATGATGATCGGGATCGGCACGGCGCTCGCGCTGGTGGCAACGATGCCCGTCGCGCAGGCGGGCGGTCGCCGTGACGAACAGGACGCCGCCCGACGTGCGATGCTGGACGGGCATGTCATGCCCTTTTCCATGATCAAGCGGCGGGTCGATGCCCAGATGGGCGGGGCTACCTATGTCGGCAGCGAATTCAACCCCGGTGCCAACCGCTATCGCCTGAAATATGTGAAGGACGGCAAGGTGGTATGGGTTGATGCCGACGGCCGGACAGGCGATATCATCGGCTGGGCGCGCTGACCGCGCTCGCTTTATAATAGAAACGGAAAGCCCATGCGTCTGCTGATCGTCGAGGATGAACCGAATCTGGGCCAGCAGCTCAGGAACACGCTGGAGGGCGCAGGCTATGCCATCGACCTCGCCACCGATGGCGAGGACGGCCATTTTCTTGGCTCCACCGAAAATTATGACGCGGTCGTGCTGGACCTTGGCCTGCCGACGATCGACGGGCTGACGGTGCTGGACCGCTGGCGCAAGGAAGGCCGCGCATTTCCGGTGCTGGTGCTGACCGCGCGCGACAGCTGGTCGGACAAGGTGGCGGGCCTGGACGCAGGCGCAGACGACTATCTCGCCAAGCCGTTCCAGAGCGAGGAATTGATCGCCCGTCTGCGCGCACTGATCCGCCGCGCATCAGGCAATGCGTCGAGCGAACTGACGGCGGGCGACGTGCGCCTCGACACGCGGTCGGGCAAGGTTACGCTGGCGGGCGATCCGGTGAAGCTGACCGCGCAGGAATATAAATTATTGTCCTATCTGCTGCATCACAAGGGCAAGGTGGTGAGCCGCACCGAATTGATCGAGCATATTTACGACCAGGATTTCGACCGCGATTCCAACACGATCGAAGTGTTCGTGACGCGCATCCGCAAGAAGCTGGGTGCCGATGTCATCACCACCATCCGAGGGTTGGGTTACAGCCTCGACGAGCCGGGGCGGTAATAGTCGCGGTCCTTTCCACCCGTTCGGTTCGAGCCTGTCGAGAACGGGGCTTGGCGCTCCTGTTCTCGACGGGCGCTTCTCGACTTCGCTCGAAGCTGCTCGAACCGAACGGGGAGTAAATAATGGATAGCGCTGCGCCCCCTCCCCCCGTCCGCTCCACCGGGTCCATCAGCCGCCGGATGATGGGTATCGCCGCGCTGTGGATCAGCCTGTTGCTGATCGGCGGCGGGGTGGCGCTGGACCGGGTGTTGAGCGACGCGATCACGCGCAATTTCGACGATGGCATGAATTATGTGCTGACCGCGATGATCGCGGCGGCCGAGATCGGGCCGGAAGGCGAGGTGTTGTTCAACCGGGAATTGGCCGATCAGCGGTTCCTCGAACCTAATAGCGGCCTTTATTATCAGGTGAGCGCCAAGGGACATGAGGATTGGCGTTCCCGCTCGCTGTGGGACCGCGCGCTTAAAGTGCCGGAGGAGCATCGCGACCGGCACCTCCATGTCTATGACAGCAAGCAATTCCCCGGCGAGGATCTGCGCATCATGGAGCGGACCGTGGTGCTGCCCGGTTCCGACAGCCGCTGGCTGTTCATGGTCGGCCAGGCGCGATCCGGGCTGGATGCGCAGATCAAGACGCTGCGCGCCACGCTGTTTCAGAGTTTCGCGCTGCTGGCGCTGGGCCTGTTCGTGCTGGCGACGTTGCAGACCTTCTACGGGCTGCGGCCGCTGCGCAAGGTGCGGCAGGAAATCGTGCGGATGCGCGACGGGCAGAAAAGCCGCCTGACTGAGCCGATGCCTGCCGAAGTGCTGCCGATGGTGGAGGAATTGAACGCCCTGCTCGCCCATAATGAGCGGCAGGCCGAGGAGGCGCGCACCCATGCGGGCAACCTTGCCCATGCGCTCAAAACGCCGCTGACCGTCATCATGAATGCCGCGACCGCACAATCGCCCGACCTTGGCGAAGCGGTCATCCGCGAGGCGACGACGATGCGGCGGCAGGTCGACCATCACCTTGCCCGCGCCCGCGCGGTCGGACGGCGCGGCGCGGCGCAGAGCCGGGCGGAGGTGTGGGCGAGCCTGACCGCCGTCGAGCGCGCGGTGCAGCGCCTCTATCCGCAGGCGCGCGTCGACATGGATGGCGACAAGGGCGCGGCGGTGCGCGTCGAGCGGCAGGATCTGGACGAAATGCTCGGCAACCTCATCGAAAATGCCGCGAAATATGGCGGCGGCTCCGTGTTTGCGACGGTGAAGCGGGCGGGCGACATGGTCGAGATATTGGTCGAGGATGATGGCATGGGCATTCCGTTGGAAGAGCGCGTCCGCATCTTCGATCGCGGCGTGCGGCTCGATTCGGGCAAGCCCGGCACTGGCCTTGGCCTCGCCATCGTGCGCGATGTCGCGGAAATCTATGGGGGGTCCGTGCTATTGGAGGAAAGCGAGGATCTGGGCGGACTGCTTGCGCGTTTGCGGCTACCTGCGGCCTGATCTTTCCCTTGCCATCATGGGTCGCAGTTGCGAAACAATAGCAATACCCCCGCTCCCATAGGACCGATCATGCGGCGATATCTCTATTTCATCGCTGGTTGGGCGTCGCTGGGCCTCGGCACGATCGGGGCGTTCCTCCCGTTGCTGCCCACTGTCCCGTTCATGATACTGGCCGCTTTCTGCTTTGCCCGGTCCAGCCCGACGCTGGAGGCCAAGCTGCTCGACCACAAGCATTTCGGCGCGCATATCCGCCGCTGGCGCGACGGCGGAGCGATCAGTCGGCGGGGCAAGAAGGCGGCGCTGGGTGCCTTTGCCTTCAGCATCGTTCTGGCGCTGATCTTCTCGCCCTTTCCCTGGTTCCTGATCCCCATCATCGCCGCGCTGATCGGCGGGACGTGGATTTGGACCCGGCCTGAGGCCTGAACGGCTCAGCAGCGGCATTTCGCTTTGGCGGCGCGTTTGGGGGCGGTGGTGGCGAATTCGGCGGGGGTCAGTTTGGCGTCGCCATCCTTGTCTGCCGTGCCGAAGCGGTCCGATGTCGCGACCGCCCATTCTTCGAAGGACAGCAGGTTGTCGCCATTTTTGTCGAGCGCCTTGAACGCCTTGGTCCGGCTGCCCAGCATTTCGATCCGGGTGATGACCCCGTCGCGATTGCGGTCGTAGCGGGCAAAGCGTCGCTCTTCGCGGCTTTGCGGGCTGGCCTCGGCAGGCATGGGCGGCGCGGCCCCCACGGCATCGGGATCGCCCTCCGGCAGGCTCTCCATAGCGGGCGGCGGTGGTGCGGCCATGGCCAGTTGCGGCACGGGGTCGCTGCTCGCTTGGCCCGACCACCAGAACAGGCCGCCCGCGACGAGTAACAGCGCCGCCATGCCCCCTGCCAGCAATCGCCCCATATGCCCGCTCCTTCGCTCCTGCGAAGCGCAGCCTATCGCGTCTGCCTATCGCCCGACAAGCGCGATCCGCAGCAGCCGCCAGGCAAGCGAACGCGGCATCCCAAGCGGCGCGCGCCGTCCGGCCAGCACATCCTGTTGCGCCAGCGTCGCCACTATGCGCACCGGTTTCCATGCACGCGGCCAGCGCGCGCCGTCCAACCGTGGCGCGATCTCCCGCGCCAGCGCTAGCGCGGCGTCGGCCAGCGCTACGTCGCCGACATGGCCGGCCATGTCCCACAAGGCCCAGACCTGCCCCGCCGCGTTCAGCCAGTCCGGCGCGTCGGCGACGTCGGCCAGCGCGCGGAACAGGCCGCCGCCCCGACCTACGGCATAGGCGCGCAGGCCTTCCACATCGATCTCCTGTTCGACCACCAAAATTTCCCAGCCATCGATCATCGCGACCAGCCCCGGCGCGGCCATCGCGCCCGTGGCGCGCAGCGCATCGACCACAGGCTCGCCCCGCCCCTTGCGCGCATCGGCATCGTCGATGACGTCATTCCACCAGGCGAGCCGCATCTGCCCGATCGTCGGCTCGCTGGTCGTGCGCGCGACATGGGCGAGCCGCGCGTCGAACGCCCAGAGCGCACGGTGCCGCTCCGCGCCCGGCCCGGCATGCGCCACCAGCACTTCGACCAGCGGCGGCAATTCCTGCGCCAGGCCGCTCATCGGTGCGGACAGCCGCACAGCAGGTGGGACTGGCGGGTTATCGGTCCTTTAACCATCTTCCTCATACACATTCTAACGAGTGCGCCTGCATAGGCGAAAACAATCTGTCCGGCCCGAAATGGGGGGCGACGGGCACGACATGGGTGATGGCGGACAAATGGGCAAGCAGATCGAACATCCTGTAGGGTTGTTGGCACGGCTGGCGAAGAACCAAGCGGGCAATACGCTGGCCATTGTCGCGGCAGCGCTCATCCCGCTTGCGGGGATGATCGGTGGTGGCCTTGATATCAGCCGTGGCTATCTGGGCCAGACCCGCCTGCAACAGGCTTGTGACGCTGGCGTACTGGCAGGGCGCAAATTGATGGGTACCAGCGGCGTTTTAACCAGCGCGGTGACGGATGAAGTCCGCAAATATGTGAAATTCAACTATCCCAACAGCTATCTGGGTTCGACGCTTCAAGACGCCAATATCGTACCAACACTGGGCGCGAACGATCAGATCGTTCTGACCGTTTCCACCACCGTTCCGACCGTCATCATGAAATTGTTCGGCAAGGACGACATGACCGTTTCTGCGACCTGCAGCGGGCGTAACGACTATTCGAACATCGACATCGTGCTGGTGCTGGATACGACCGGATCGATGGCGTGCAAGCCGGAATTTACAGCGAGCGAGTGTTCCAACTGGATCTACAACAATAATCGAAGCGGCAAGACAATGACAGTAGATGGCAAGGCCGTCACCTATGTCCTTGAACAGACCGACAATGGTACGAACATTTCCCGGATGCAGGCACTTCGTACTGCATTGGCTAACTTGCAAACGCAGATGGCTACCATCGAAAGCCAGTTCAACATGACCGAACAGGGTAAGCGCAAGCGCGTGCGCTGGTCGATCATTCCCTTCTCCCAGATGGTCAATGCCGGGTTCAGCAAGGGCTCTGCCGGAACGACACTCTACGCGCGTCAGCCAGGTTGGTTCAACACGACGGGCACTTATCGCGCTTACACCTGCGGTCGGTATTATTGTAGCTATCCTGACAATATCGTGTCCCACAACAGCACCTGGATGCGTGACACCTGGGACGGCTGCGTCGAAGAACAAAGCACTAGCAATAGCATCACATCGACGTCCAGCACGGTTCCTGCGACCGCCTACGATATGAACTACAATACGGTGCCGACATCTACCGACACACGCTGGACCGTCGCGGATCCTTCAAAAGTCGGTAACGCCCAATATGCGTGCCCGAAAGCCATGCGCGAAATGCAGCAGATGACGGCTTCCCAGTTTAACGATTATTTCAGTCTGACAAATGGCTTCGCGGCCAATGGCGGCACCTATCTCGACATCGGTTTGTTGTGGGCAGCCCGGCTGCTATCGCGCAATGGCAATTGGGCGTCGGACAATCCAGCCACCTACAATACTTATCCCGTTAATCGCTATGTCATTTTCATGACTGATGGTCAGATGGACACGGGCAATACAGGCTATGGTGCATATGCACAGGAAACGACATGGCGGCGGGTTGCGGCCAATGGCACCGTAGCGACTTCCAACACCAATCACACGGCCCGCATGCTGATCACCTGTGCCGCCATCAAAAATATGGCGAGCACGAAAATCTACACCATATCCTTCGGTGCCGGAGCACCGCTCAGTCAGGATCTCATCGACTGCTCTTCCGGCGCAAAAAATGAATATGCGTTCGAGGCGGTCAATGCCTCCGATCTGAACAATGTCTTCCGCGACATCGGCGAAAATATCGGGTCTTTGAGGTTGGCGCAGTGACCGTTTCCCCCCGCCTTTCACCCAGGCTGGCCCAAGATCAGCGGGGCGCGTCCGTACCGGAATTCGCGCTCATCCTGATACCGCTATGCCTGATTCTGTTCGGCGGATTGGACATGGGATATCAAATCTATGTGCGGTCGGTACTACTGGGCGCGATGGAGCGCGCGACCCGCCTCACGACATTGCAGACCGTGGACAGCACAGCGGTCGAGGATGACATTGAAGCAACCGTCCAGCGCTTGGCTCCTAACGCGACGGTCCGCACGACCAAGGGCAGCTTCCTGCAATATAGCCAGATAAACGCGATGGAACGGCTGACCAAGGATTCGAACAATAATGGCACGCTCGACAGTGGCGATTGCTGGGAAGATGTCGATGACAATGGCGAGCGCAATGTGGTGACGGAGGGCAAGACCGGCATCGGCGGCGCAGACGATATCGTCCGCTACAATACCGTCGTCACGTATGACCGTATCGTGCCGATCTATCGCTTCGTCGGGATCGGCAATAGCGTCACGCTGACAGCGACCACGATGACCCGTCGGCAGCCCTATGAATTGCAGAGCGTCCTAACCCCCAAGTGCAAGGCATGACCATGGCCATCGGCAAGCGGCTTCGCCAGTCCTTTCGCGAGATTAGGCGCAATATCAGAGGGGTTGCGGCGATTGAGTTCGCGCTGGCGCTGCCTGTTCTCATGGGTCTTACCCTCTATGGTGCCGAGGCGGCGAATATGGCCTACACCTCGCAAAAGATAGGCGACATTGCGACCCTGACCGCAGACAGCATTTCCCGCATTCGGCTCAGCATCTCGAACGGCGACGTGTCCGATGCTCTAGGCGGCATCAAAATATTGGGCGACAGCATCGATCTGCGCAATAATGGTCGGATCATCGTGTCCAGCATCGCGCCGGTGCTGGACAATTCCAACACTGTCACCAATCAAAAACTACGGTGGCAGCGTTGTTCCGGAGCGTTGGTCAAGACATCGGCCTTCGCTACGACAGAGAACAGCAATATCGGCATCGACGGCATGGGACCAAGCGGACGGAAGATCGCTGCTACCAAGGGCAGCGAACTGATCTTCGTCGAGGTCTATTATACCTATCGACCGCTTATTTCGGATTCTTTCTTCGGCACGCCGCAAATGTCAGCCTATGCCGCTATGGCCGTCCGCGAACGGACGGCCAACGATATATTGACGAACGGCACCAATTCGCCCTGCACCACCTACGCCGCCTGACGGCGACGTAGGTATTTCGGTTCAGCGGTAGCAGACCTTCTTCGCTGCTTCGACCACGCGGGCGGCGTCGATGAGCGCTGCCTTTTCCAGGTTCGCGGCATAGGGGAGCGGCACGTCTTCGTTGGTGACGCGCAGTACCGGGGCGTCGAGATCGTCGAAGCCCTTTTCCATGACGACGGCGGCGATTTCCGACGCGATCGAGCAGGTCGGCCAGCCTTCTTCGACCACGACGATGCGGTTGGTCTTTTTGAGGCTTTCCAGCACGGTCGCGGTGTCGAGCGGGCGCAGCGTGCGCAGGTCGATGACCTCCGCATCGATACCCTCTGCAGCCAGCGTTTCGGCAGCATCGAGCGCAAGGCCGACGCCGATCGAATAGCTGACCAGCGTCACATCCTTGCCCGGCCGCATGATCCGTGCCTTGCCGATCGGCAGGACATAGTCATCGACCTTGGGCACGTCGAAGCTGCGGCCGTAGAGCAGTTCGTTTTCCAGGAACACGACCGGGTCGGTCGAGCGAATCGCTGCCTTGAGCAGACCCTTGGCGTCCGCCGCGTCATAAGGCGCGATGACGATCAGGCCGGGGACGGCGGCATACCAGGGAGCATAATTCTGGCTATGCTGCGCGCCGACGCGGCTGGCCGCGCCGTTGGGACCACGGAACACGATCGGGCAGCGCATCTGGCCGCCGGACATGTAATTGGTCTTGGCCGCCGAGTTGATGATGTGGTCGATCGCCTGCATGGCGAAGTTGAACGTCATGAACTCAACGATCGGGCGCAGGCCGCCCATCGCCGCGCCCGTGCCGATGCCGGCAAAGCCATATTCGGTGATCGGCGTGTCGATGACGCGCTTGCCGCCAAATTCATCGAGCAGACCCTGGGTGACCTTATAGGCACCCTGATATTCGGCCACTTCCTCGCCGATCACGAACACGCGCTCGTCGGCGCGCATTTCTTCGGCCATGGCATCGCGCAGGGCTTCACGGACCGTCGTTTTGACGAACTCGGTGCCTTCGGGCAGGTCCGGGTCGGCGACGGTCGCCTTGGCTTCCGACGCCAGCTTGGCGGTGCCGCTTTCGGCCTTTTTGGGCGCTTCGGCTTCAGCCTTGGCAGGCGCAGCCGCCGCCTTGGGTGCGGGTGCTTCGTCCTCGCCCTCTTCACCGGCCATCGTCGCGATGACGGTGCCGACCTTCACGCCTTCGGACCCCTCGGCGATCATGATCTTGCCGATCTTGCCTTCATCGACGGCTTCGAATTCCATCGTCGCCTTGTCGGTTTCGATCTCGGCCAAAATATCGCCGGACTTTACTTCGTCGCCTTCCTTCACCAGCCACTTGGCCAGCGTGCCCTCTTCCATCGTCGGCGAGAGCGCCGGCATCTTGATTTCGATACCCATTAATATTGCTCCACCAGCACGTCGGTATAGAGTTCGGCCATGTCCGGCTCAGGCGAAGATTCGGCGAAATCGGCCGCTTCGCTGACGATCTTGCGGATGTCCTGGTCGATCTTCTTGAGTTCGTCCTCACCCACGCCGTGTTCGGCGAGATAGACCTTGGCACCCTCGATCGGGTCGGACTTGTCGCGCATCGCCTGCACTTCTTCGCGCGACCGGTACTTGGCCGGATCGGACATGGAGTGGCCGCGATAGCGGTAGGTTTTCATTTCCAGCAGGATCGGGCCATTGCCGCCCTGCACCCACTTCAACGCTTCCTCGGTTGCGCCGCGCACGGCCAGCACGTCCATGCCGTTGACCTGGATGCCGGGGATGCGGAAACTTTCGCCCCGGCGATAGAGCTGGTCTTCCGCCGAAGAACGGTTGACGCTGGTGCCCATGGCGTATTGATTATTCTCGATAACGAAAATGATCGGCAGCTTCCACAGCTCGGCCATGTTGAAGGATTCATAGACCTGGCCCTGGTTGGCCGCGCCATCACCAAAATAGGCGACGCACACGCCGCCATCGCCATTATATTTGTGCGCGAAGCCGAGGCCCGCGCCGAGCGATACCTGTGCGCCGACGATGCCGTGGCCGCCGAAAAATTTATGTTCGACGCTGAACATATGCATCGAACCGCCCTTGCCGCGCGAAATGCCCGCGCCACGGCCGGTCAGTTCGGCCATGATGACGTTGGGATCGATGCCATAGGCCAGCATGTGGCCGTGGTCGCGATAGCCGGTGATAACGCTGTCCTTGCCGGGCACGAGTGCCGACTGGATGCCGACCGCAACCGCTTCCTGGCCGATATAGAGGTGACAGAAGCCGCCGATGAGACCGAGGCCATATAGCTGGCCCGCTTTCTCTTCGAAGCGGCGGATGAGGACCATCTGCCGGTAGAATTCCAGCAATTCTTCCTTGCTGGCCTTGTAATCGGTCGGAGTGTCGGGGCGAGGCCGGTTATGGTCCGCGCCGACCGGGCTTTTCGCCTCGGCCTCTGCGCGGGTCGGGCGCGGCGTCGTTGGTTTCGCCAAGGCTCTTATCCTCTTGCGTGGGGTAGGATGGAAGGAAGCCCGATATAGCGGCAGAGTTGCATATATTGCAACGGCGGACCCGACGGAATCCGGGCCAAAGCTATCATCTTGGGCTAATATTGGTCGTGGCGAAGGCTCAGTTGAGCGGCACGATCACTTCATCATGGTGAATGACGCCAAGCTGGCGGCGGATCAGTTCGTCCGACAGATCGGGATCGACACGGCGTGGGTTGAGCAGGTCGACCCGGTTGCGCAAGTCGGCGCGCGCTTGCTGCACCCGCTTGAGTTCCGCCTTGGCCGCGCCGAGCTGACGCGAATAGTCGCCCCAGGCGAGGATGCCGTTCGACCCCACAACGACATAGCCCGCGAAGGACAGCAGCAGAAGCAGCGCGATCGCAGGGCCAAGGGCCGAGAATAAAAGGAGACGTAGCTTCGCGATGTGCGCCATCGCCCACAAGAATCACAAGAAAAGGTCGGCCGCAAGCGAATTTTGTCGAACTTGCGGCCAACCGAAGGAAAGCCGATCAGCGGAAGATGGAGCGTCCGGCATAGACGGCGACATCGCCCAGTTCTTCCTCGATGCGGATGAGTTGGTTATACTTCGCAAGCCGGTCCGACCGCGCGAGCGAGCCGGTCTTGATCTGGCCGCAATTGGTGGCGACGGCGAGGTCCGCGATGGTCGCGTCCTCGGTCTCGCCCGACCGGTGCGACATGACGGCAGTGTAGCGGGCGCGGTGCGCCATATCGACGGCCGCCAGCGTTTCGGTCAGCGTGCCGATCTGGTTGACCTTCACCAGCAGCGAGTTGGCCAGGCCCATGTCGATGCCCATCGACAGGCGCTTGGGGTTGGTTACGAACAGGTCGTCGCCGACCAGCTGCACCGAACCGCCGATCTTGTCGGTCAGCGCCTTCCAGCCTTCGAAATCATCCTCGCTCATGCCATCCTCGATCGACTTGATCGGATAGTCGGCACACAGGGCGGCGAGATAGTCGGCCATTTCAACGGGGCTGAGCGACAGACCTTCGCCCGAAATCTCGTACTTGCCGTTCTTGAAGAATTCCGTCGCGGCGCAATCGAGCGCCAGCATGACGTCGTCGCCCGGCTTGTAGCCAGCCTTTTCGACCGACAGCATGATGAAATCGAGCGCATCGCGGGTCGAGGCGATGTTGGGCGCGAAGCCGCCTTCATCACCGACCGACGTCGCCAGCCCCTTGTCGTGCAGGCCCTTCTTCAACGTGTGGAAGATTTCCGACCCGATCCGCACGGCATCGGCGATGCTTTCAGCACCGACCGGCATGATCATGAATTCCTGAAAATCGATCGGGTTGTCGGCATGTTCGCCGCCGTTGATGATGTTCATCATCGGCACTGGCAGCACGTGGGCAGACACGCCGCCGACATAGCGATAGAGCGGCAGGCCGCGCGCATCGGCAGCGGCCTTTGCCACCGCCAGGCTGACGCCCAAGATCGCGTTGGCGCCGAGGTTCGACTTATTGTCGGTGCCGTCGAGCGCGATCATCGCCGCATCGACTTCGCCCTGATCCTCGGCATCGAAGCCGATCAGTTCGCCGGCAATCTCGTCATTGACGGTATCGACCGCTTTCAACACGCCTTTGCCCATATAGCGGCTCTTGTCGCCGTCGCGCTTTTCCACCGCTTCATAGGCGCCGGTCGACGCGCCCGACGGCACCGCCGCGCGGCCGAAGCTGCCATCCTCCAGCATGACGTCGACTTCGACGGTGGGGTTGCCACGGCTGTCGAAAATCTGGCGGGCGTGAATGTCGAGAATGGCGGTCATGATCGCTCCCTGCACTGACAATGGGCGGGCAACCCTGATGGCGGCCCCTCCCCTGTTTTTCCGCGCTCCGCTTAGCCAGCAGCCCGGCTATTGGCAATGCAGGGCTTGCACGCATCGGAAAAATGCCGATGGTCGAAAATGTGACGGCAACGGAACTGCATGCCGCTGCGGAGCATTTGGAATATAACCACCTGCCGCCTCGCGCGGCGCACCATGCTGCATCAAGAGGGAGATTGAGGACGATGGTTGATACCCCGGTAACGCCGGCCGCCAAGCGCGGACGCCCCCCCAAGGCCAAGACCCTGGATACCGCCGCCAGCGCCGTCGCCGTGAAGGCCGAGCCGCTCAAGAAAGCCGCGACGGAAGCGGCGTCAGACGCCGCCGCTGACGTGGAAAGCGCTGCAAAGGGTCTGAGCGCACAGATCAAGCCGATCAAGGAGCAGGCCGAGAAGGCAGCCAAGGCTGCGGCCGAGAAGTTGAACGCTGTTGATTGGAAAGCCCATATCGACCCGATCAAGGAACAGGCTGGCAAGACCGCCAAGTCCGCCGCAGGCGTCGCCAAGGACAAGACTGGCACGGCCATGCAGAGCCTGTCCAAGCTGATCGCCGACACGGCCGCCACGGTCGATGCCAAGCTCGGCCCGCAATATGGCGATTATGCCCGTCAGGCCGCCGAACAGGTTGCCGGTGCGGCTGACAGCTTGGACAATAAGGATGTCGATCAGTTGATGGCCGAAGCGCGCGATTTCGTGCGCAAGAGTCCGGCTGTTGCGATTGGTGCAGCCGCCGTTGTCGGCTTCGTGTTGATGCGCCTCGCTAAAGGGTCGGACGACAAGGCCTGAGGGTTTGCCTTTCCGGCTTTCCCGTCACTGAAACGAAAGGCTCCGGTTTCGGGGCGGAGGATCTATTGACACAAGAGCCAACGGAAACGGCGGT
>NZ_JPPQ01000069.1:128081-161318 GCF_000743655.1 Sphingobium sp. ba1 | reverse complement strand
ATGCCATCTCGTCATCCTCCCCGTCATAACTCGGTTCGGGCCAACAACTCAGGTAAAGCGGTGGCGCGTCCGGCGCGCGTCCGAGCGCGTCATAATCCGATGTGCGGTTGAGTCGTCCCGCAATCGCCAGCAGGCGCGCGTCGGGAAAGGCGACGCTGTTGCCGTTGGCGACCGTCAGCCAGGCGAACAGGTCGAGCGTGCGCCCGTCCGGCGCGATTCGGGCAACATAGTCTGCGGCCCAATCGAATCCGGTGGTGAGATAGGTGAGCGTGACATCGGCCTGCGTCGCCCGATCGCTCTGCGTGTTGATCGACAAGGTGGGGGTGACGGACAGGTCGGACGGGACTGTGTCATGGATCAGCGTTTCGGGCAGGCCCGAACAGCGCAACGCCTCCACCCCGTCCGCGCTTTCGATGACGAGCGCCTGGTCAGGCGTGGAGCGGATGATCGCGTCCTGCTCCACCACCTTACCAGTCGCGGGATCGGTGCGGCGCAGATGCACGGCCTTGCCCAGCGCGCCAAGCGTCAGACTGGCAGGCGACAGCAGCCGGGCGTCGCGATTTTTCTGGATGACGCCGCCGGGCAGGCCGGTCACCGCCGCGCTGACCGCGATCATGCCATCGGCCACGCCCTCGAAGCGGATCGTCGCATCGCCGGGTGGAAGAGTGATGCGCCGCTGTTCGGTGACGAGCGCGAAGCCGGTGGGGAAGCGGGCGTTGATACTCCCCTCGCCGCGTTGGGGATCACGATAGACGGTGACCGAGCGGGATTGCGCACCGGGCGAGACGATCAGCGTCTGCGCAGACGCAGGCGCGTCCGTCATGACGAGCAGCAGCAGGATCAGCCAGCGGCGCATGCGCGGGCGTCAGTAGCGGGTTTCGAAAATGGCGGTCAGGCTGGTGGTGCCATTGGCGGGCACGGTCACCTGCCAGCGCGCGCTATTGCTGTCGATCCGCTGGGACGGCAGGCTTTCGCTGACGATGCGGGTATCGTCAAAGGCGAAGTCGAGGCCTGACTGGGTCAGTTCGATCGTGACCGGCTGATCCTTCGCATTGCTGAGGTCGTAACGCATATGGCTGCGCCATTTGCTGTTCGAGACACGTTCGCGCTGTTCCACGACAGGCTTGACCTTCACGTCGAAGGCGTCGCCGGTGGCGAGCGCCAGGTCGCTACCCATCGGCGTATGATCGACCTGGTTTTCGCCGATGAACTGCGGCGCGCCGCCGGCATCCTTCATATAGAAGCGCACGGTGCCCGCGGGCAGCGCGTCGCCAAGGCCCCCTGCCCGCGCGGTCGAGAAATGCACGACGCTGCGGACGCTTTGCGGTTCCTCGCTGCTGGCGAGCCAGCCGTTGCGATAGGCATAGCCCGCGCGGGCGGGCACGCCCTGCACGTCGAGGAAACTCACTTGCTTGGTCTGGCGATCGGCGATGCGGGTGCGGGCGGCGATGGGGTAGAGGTAGAAATCGCCCAATTGCTCGCGCGGCGCGGTTTCGGTTCCGGCGCGGCGAAGGGCGGCGGCACGTTGCGGGCGATAGCCGCCCTGGCTTTGGCCGACGCTGCCCGCGACCAGCAGCGTGCGGGCATTGTCATAGCTGGTGCCGCTGGTGTTGGTGAGCGTGACCCAGCCCTGCACGTCGATCCGCCCGGCCTTGGCATCGAACAGCGCGACATAATCCGCCGCCCAGCCAAGGCCCGGCGTCAGATAGCGCAGCGAGGCCGCGCGGGTGCCTGCGCGGGCGCTGTCCACCGTCACCGACAGGGTCGGGCGCGCGCGCAGATTGGCGGGCACCTCGTCGAAGATGACGCGCACCGGCAGGCCATCGTCACGCAAAATTTCGATCCGCTGGCCGATTTGCAGCACCACGCCGCCCTGGACGCTCAACACCTTGGCCTGTTCGCGCTGTTCCGCGCCGGTGGCGGGATTGGTGCGGACGATGGTGACGGTGCGACCGATCGCCTTTTCCATCAGCTTGCCTGGGGACAGCAGGTCGAAATCGAAATTCTGTTCGACGATCGATGCGCCATCGGCGGCGAAGGACAGGGTTTCAGGCCGGATTTGCGCCGAGACATCGGGAAATTCGATGCGGCTGACCCCGGCGGGGATGGCAAGCTGGCGCACATCCTGCACCAGCGCGAGATTGTTGTTGTAGATGGTGACGGCCACGTCGCCCTGCGCCGAGGCGGCGGTCGGGTTGGTCACGTCCTGCGCCAGCGCGGCGGCGGGCAGGAGAGCGAACAGGGGCGCAAGCAGGAACAAGCGGGGCATGGCGGCATCTCTCCGGTCGGAACGCCGGTGCCTTGTGCCGGATCGCGACGGGCTTGGAAAGCGGGCATGAAAAAGGGGATGGCGCATCGGCTGCGCCATCCCCTTTTTTATCCGGTAGAACCGACGTGCGGCTTTATTCGGCCGCTTCCGTCGCGGGACGGGTGCGGCGGGTGCGCTTCTTGGGCGCTTCGGCTTCACCGTCATTGTCGGCGCGACCGATGGCGGGCGGCAAGACGGCCTGGTCGAGGCTTTCATTGGCCTGTTCAGCTTCGGGCACGACCTTGCGCGGGCGACCACGGCGGGGACGCGGCGCTTCGGCTTCGGGCTGCGGCGCGGGTGCCTGTTCAACGACGGGCTGCGGCGCGGGGGCGGCCTGCTCTACCGGAGCCTGCGATTCGGCGGCGACGGGGCGATCGCGCCGTGGACGGTCACGCCGGGCATTGCGATCCTCGCGCGGTTCGTCCTGGCGGCGATTCTGGTCGCGCGGGGCGCGGTCGCCAAATTCGCGGGGGGCGCGATCGGCCTGATCGCGTTGCGGACGGTCGCCCTGGTCGCGTTGCGGACGGTCGCCCTGGTCGCGTTGTCCGCGATCGGCATAGTCGCGCTGGGGCCGGTCGCCCTGCTCGCGCGGGGCACGGTCGTTGCGGTCATTGCGATCGTTACGGTCATTCTGCTCACGCGGGGCGCGATCAAAACCGGGCTGTTCGCGCGGGGTGCGGTCATAGGACGAATTGTCGGTGCGGAATTCGTCGACGCCGTCGGCGACGCCCTCGAAATCATCGCCATCCTCGTCGAAATTCTCGTCCGGGCGACGTTGGCGCTGCGGCTGGCCCTGCTGCTGTTCTTCCTGCCGGGCGCGATTGTCGGCCAGGACGCGGAAATAATGATCAGCGAATTGGAGATAATATTCGGCGTTGACCCGATCACCCGACATCTGGGCATCGCGCGCCATATTCTTGTATTTTTCAAGAAGCTGGGTCGCATTGCCGCGGGCGCGATTGTCGATGCGGTTGCCGCTGTCGCCACCCCCGCCCCGATTGTTGGTGTTGGGACGTCCGTTATTATTCCGGCCGCGATTGCGGCGACCGGCCTGCCGGTTGTTGATCAAGATATGATCCTTGTGTTCGCTGTCATAACCTTGGCTGAAAACACTGTTCCGTCGCCATCCCCAAGCGCGACCCGCTCATCGGGCCGGATATAGCTCCGCAGGACATAGGCCATTATCTGGCCTATGCCGTCCAATGCCAGAGGTGCCGCGCAGCAGCGCCATCATGACTTTAAGGAGCTAGAAAACAGCTTTTCCATCAATGACCGAAAAGGGTCATGTCGCCGGAGCGTGCTGTTCCTGACCCCGATGTAATGGCTTTCATGGGATAAACCAAGCAAATTCGGCTTTATCATCATCAATCATCGGGTGGCGACCAGGCAGCGGTCTAGCCCGGCCAGATCGCGCAGCGGGCGCACGGCAAGGCCGACACCCTCCAGCAACGCCGTAACGGCAAGGCGCTGGTCATGGCCAATCTCGATCGCGGCCATGCCGCCCGGCGCGATCAGACGCGGCAAGTCGGGGACGATGCGGCGATAATCATCGAGGCCATCGCTGCCCGCAAACAGCGCGCTGCCCGGTTCGTGCAGCACATCGCCCGCCAGCGCTGCGTCGCGCGCGATATAGGGCGGGTTGATGAGGAGGAGGTCGAACGGGCCGTCCACCCCCTGCCCCCAATCACCGAGGCGGAATTGCGCGCGCGTCGCCAGGCCCAGCCGCGCGGCGTTACCCTGCGCGACGGCGAGCGCACCGGGCGAGGCGTCGATCCCCAGGCCCTGCGCGTCCGGCCATTCGCTCAAGGCCGCGAGCAGGAGCGCGCCGGAGCCGGTGCCAAGGTCGAGAACGGATGCAGGCGCGCGTCCCGCGAAATGCGCGACCGCCGCTTCCACCAGCGTCTCGCTGTCGGGGCGCGGGATCAGCACGTCGGGCGTGACGGTCAGGCTGATCGTCCAGAAATCGCGCATGCCGCTGATATAGGCGATCGGTTCGCCGTTCAGGCGGCGGTCGAGCAGGGCGGCGAAGGCGGCGGGGACCGCCAGGTCGCGCTGGCGCAGCAGCATGTCGGGGCGCGAGAGGCCGAACGCATGGGCCATCAGCAATTCCGCGTCGAGCCGCGCGGTGTCGCTGGTCGCGCTCAAACGGGCCGTAGCCTCGCGCAGCGCAGGCGCGATGCTCACCCCACTCCGTCCAGCTGCGCCAGCCGCGCGGCTTCGTCTTCGGCGATCAGCGCGTCGATGACTTCGGCGAGGCCCGGTCCTTCGAGGATTTCGGGCAGGCGGTGCAGCGTCAGGTTGATGCGGTGATCGGTGACGCGGCCTTGCGGGAAATTATAGGTGCGGATGCGTTCGGAGCGGTCGCCCGACCCGACCATCGCCTTGCGCGCGCCGGCCTGTTCGCTCTGGGTGCGTTGGCGTTCGGCTTCGTAGAGGCGGGCGCGTAGCACCTGCATCGCCTTGGCCTTATTCTTGTGCTGCGAGCGTTCGTCCTGCTGGATCACCACAAGGCCGCTGGGCAAATGGGTGATGCGGACGGCGGAGTCGGTGGTGTTGACGTGCTGGCCGCCTGCGCCCGACGCGCGGTAAATGTCGATCTTGAGGTCGCCATCGGCGATCTGGACATCGACTTCCTCCGGTTCGGGGAGGACGGCGACGGTCGCGGCGCTGGTGTGGATGCGCCCGCCGCTTTCCGTGACGGGGACGCGCTGGACGCGATGGACGCCGCTTTCGAACTTCAGTTTCGCGAAGACGCCGGTGCCGGTGATGGAGGCGACGATTTCCTTGAAACCGCCCGCTTCCGACGCATTCGCCGTCATCTGCTCCATCTTCCAGCCCTGCGTATCGGCATAGCGCTGATACATGCGGAAGAGGTCACCGGCGAACAGCGCGGCTTCGTCGCCGCCGGTGCCGGCGCGGATTTCCAGCATGGCGGGGCGGGCATCGGCGGAATCGCGGGGCAGCAGTTGCAGCGCCAGCGCGCGTTCGGCCTGGGGGAGCTGGCTTTTGAGGAGCTGCATTTCCTCCTGCGCCATTTCGCGCATCAACGGGTCGGCATCGGCGTCGACCCCGCCCGCCATATAATCGAGCGCGGCCAATTCCTGCCGCAGGCGGCGCACTTCATGCGCGGCGCGGGCGACCGGCTCAATCTCGGCATATTCCTTCGACAGGCGCACGAACGCATCGGGGGCAAGGTCGGCGCGCGTCATCGACGCCTGCACCTCATCCCGGCGCGCCTCGATCTGCGCGATGCGTTCAGGCGAGATGTGCATTAAGTGTTGCCCCTAAATCCGTTCGGGCTGAGCTTGCCGAAGCCCCGTCTATTCTTGCAGGCAGAAGAAGAATGGCCCTTCGACAAGCTCAGGGCGAACGGGGTGAGGGAGGCGCATTTAGGCGAGGTATGCATTAGTCAGCGTGACCCAAAAGCTTCTTGGCTTCTAAGTCATCTTCACCTGACAATTGTGAATATTCGGATGGCAGTGACCGCAAAATCAATAACAGAAGCTGAGTGGCTTGATCATTGTCTTTGGAGATATGTGTAAGTTTCAGGCTATCCCGATTCCGGTTTGCATCGCGAACAAAGAGGATGGCCTGCGAACCAGATTTTTTAGCCAGTTCGATCCTACGCTTCGCATTCCCGCGAAATGCGATTTCAATCCGTTGGCCGTTGCGACGCAAGGCCGCTGCAATTCTAATTGCCTCTTCTTCAAGATCTGATCGTTCCGGAACGACAGTCACGTCTGGAACGCTAATTTCCGGCGCGTCCACCAGCATCGCCAGCCGTTCGATCCCCGCCGCCCAGCCGACGGCTGGCGTGGCGGGACCACCCAGATTTTCGATCAGGCCGTCATAGCGGCCGCCGCCCAGCACGGTGCCTTGCGCGCCCAGCCGATCGGTGACGAATTCGAACGCGGTGTGGCGATAATAATCGAGGCCGCGCACGAGGCGCGCGTTGCGTTCCCAGGCTACGCCAGCGGCATCCAGGCCGCTCGTCACCTTGTCGAAGAAGTTGCGGGCTTCGTCGGTCAGATAGGCGTCGATATCGGGTGCGCTGTCGGCGACCGGGCGGTCGCGCGGGTCTTTGCTGTCGAGGATGCGGAGCGGGTTGCGCTGCAGGCGATCGACGCTGTCTTCCGACAACTCCCCGCGATGCGCCTCGAAATGGGCGATCAGCGCGGCGCGCCAGGCGTCGCGGCTGGCGGCATCGCCCAGCGTGTTGAGCGTCAGCGTCACGCCGTCATCGATGCCCAATTCCTTGAGCAACTGGTCGGCCATGACGAGCAGTTCCACGTCCGCGCCCGGCTCGGCCGCGCCGATGATTTCGGCGTCGAGCTGGTGGAACTGGCGGAAACGGCCCTTTTGCGGGCGTTCGTAGCGGAATAGCGGGCCATGGGTTGCCACCTTGAGCGGCGCATATTGCTGCCAGCCCTCGGTGATATAGGCGCGGCTGATCCCGGCGGTAAATTCGGGGCGCAGGGTGATGCTGTCGCCGCCGCGATCCTCGAACGTGTACATTTCCTTCGACACGACGTCGGTGCTTTCGCCGAGCGACCGGGCGAAAACGGCGGTGGATTCGAACACCGGCACTTCGACACGTTGAAAGCCGTAGAGTTTGCGCACCCGGTCGAAGGTCGCGACCACATGCGCAAAGCGTTCCTGGAACGCTTCCGTGGTGCCGCCCAGCATGTCCTGCGTGCCGCGTACCGGACGCGGCGTTTCGATTTTAGCCATGGGGATGGGCCTTTAACCGCAATTGGCCCCCAAGGAAACGCGCTTTTTGCGCGCCTGCATCAAGGGGTGGACGCGCCCGCGTAGCGACGCCATTGTGCGGGCATGAGGGCCGTCCGGCCCAAACTGCATTTTCGGAGATGTTCATGATCCGCAGCCTTGCTGCCGCCCTTTTCCTGACAACGGGCCTTTCGACCGCGATTGTCAGCCCCCTTTTCGCGCAAGAGGCGATCCGGTCCAAGCCGACCGCCCTGCCCGTCAATGACGCGACCCCTGCCCCAAAAGACGTGCCCTATCCCGGTGGCACCATCAAGCTGGAGGTCGATGCGAGCGACACGACCCAGCGCATTTTTCGCGTGAAGGAAACGATTCCCGTTGCGGCCAGCGGTCCGATGACGCTGTTGATGCCTGCCTGGTTGCCCGGCAATCACGCGCCGCGCGGGCAGATTGAGAAGCTGACGGGCCTCACCATCACTGCCAATGGCCAGCCGGTGGCGTGGAAGCGCGATCCGCTCAACGTCTTTGGCTTTGTCATCGACGTGCCGCAGGGCGCGCGCGAAGTCGTGGCGCAATTCCAGTTCCTGTCCGCGACCCAGCCCAATCAGGGCCGCGTCGTCATCACGCCCAAGATGCTGAACATCCAATGGGAAAGCGTCTCGCTCTACCCGGCGGGCTATTATACGCGGCAGATCCCGGTGCAGGCGACCGTCACCTATCCGGCGGGCTGGCAGGCGGCGACCGCGCTGCGCGGCACCAAGAGCGGCAACCGCGTCGCCTATGAGACGATTGATTATGAAGCGTTGCAGGATTCGCCGGTCTTTGCGGGCCGCTATTTCAATGCGGTGGACCTGGGCAAGAATGTGACGCTCAACATCGTCGCCGACGATGCCGATGAGCTGGAATACAAACCCGAACAGATGGCCAAGCATAAGAAGCTGGTCGATGAAGCGGGCGCGCTGTTCGGCAGCTATCATTTCGACCATTATGATTTCCTGCTGGCGCTGACCGACGAAATGGGCGGCATTGGCCTGGAGCATCATCGCTCCTCGGAAAATCAGGTCGAGCCGGGCTATTTCAAGAAATGGGAGTCGGGCGAGGCGCTGCTGGACCGCAACCTGTTGCCGCATGAATTCACCCATAGCTGGGACGGCAAGTTCCGCCGCCCAGATTTGCTGTGGACGCCGGATTTCCGCACGCCGATGCAGGATAATCTGCTGTGGGTCTATGAAGGGCAGACGCAATTTTGGGGCTATGTGCTGGGTGCCCGGTCGGGGATGTTCACCAAGCAGGAAACGCTGGACGCCTATGCTCAGATCGCGGCGAAGCTCGATACCAATGTCGGTCGGCAGTGGCGGCCGATGGAAGATACCACCCATGACCCGATCATCTCCGCGCGGCGGCCCAAGGGCTGGGCCAGTTGGCAGCGGTCGGAGGATTATTATAATGAAGGGCTGATGATCTGGCTGGAAGCCGATGCGATCATTTCGAAGGCGACGCGCGGCACCAAGGGGCTGGACGATTTCGCCAAGGCCTTTTTCGGCGTGAAGCCGGGCGATTGGGGTCAGCTCGTCTATAATCGCCAGGAGGTGATCGACACGCTCAACGGCATCGCGCCCTATGATTGGGCCGGTTTCTTCCGCACCTATGTCGACAGCCCGACCAAGGAAACGCCCAAGGGCGGCTTCATCCTGGGCGGCTATAAGCTGGTCTATGGCGACGAACCGAACGCCATCACCAAGGCGGCCGAGGGCGCGAACAAGATGGTCGACCAGAGCTTTGGCCTGGGCGCGATCGTCAAGAATGACGGCGATATCAGCGCCGTCATCTGGGACAGCGCAGCGTTCAAGGCCGGGCTGGTGGTCGGTGCCAAGATCGTGGCGGTCAATGGCGACGAATTTTCCGGCGACGTGTGGAAGGCGGCAATCAAGGCCAAGCAGCCGATCCAGATCATCCTAAAGCAGGATAAATATTACCGCACATTGTCACTCGATTATTCGGGCGGGCTGCGCTATCCGCGCCTCGAAAAGACAGGAGAGGGTGAAGGCAGTCTCGACCGACTGCTCAAGCCGAGAACATAATCACCCGTAGCGCATCATCGTAGCAAAAGGCGTTTCCATGAATATCGAACTGATCCCGGTGGGCGACGATCCGCCAAACAGCCTGAACGTCATCATCGAAGTGCCGGTCGGCGGCGAGCCGGTGAAATATGAATTCGACAAGGCGTCAGGCGCGCTGTTCGTGGACCGCATTTTGCATACGCCGATGCGCTACCCCGCCAATTATGGCTTCGTGCCGCACACCTTGTCGCCCGATGGCGATCCGCTCGACGCGCTCGTCATCGCGCGCTCGCCCTTCGTCCCCGGTTCGGTCGTGCGTGCGCGCCCGATTGCGGTGTTGAACCTGGAAGACGAAGCTGGCGGCGATGAAAAGCTGGTGTGCGTCCCCGACAACAAGACCTTCCCTTATTATGCCGACATCAGCGAGAAGGACGACCTGCCCGGCATCGTGATGGAGCAGATCGAGCATTTCTTCACCCACTATAAGGACTTGGAAAAGACCAAGTGGGTCCGCATCGGTACCTGGGGCGGCGCGGAAGACGCCAAGCAGATCACGCTGGAAGCCATCGCCCGCTATCAGGCGGCGAAGGCAGGCTGAGGCGTTCAGGTTTGAGCGAATTAAGAGGCCGCGCGGGGTGACCTGCGCGGCCTTTTTTGGTGGCAGACAAGCGGCAGCGTCGAGCCCCCTCAAATCAATCGGTCTGCTTCCAGCGCGAGCGCGAGCGAATCGCGGCTTCTGGGGAGGCGGGCGTGGAGGCGGGCGTCGGCTTCGGCGAGGCGTTCGACGCCGGTGGCGAGTTGCTCTTCGGACAAGGTGAAGGGCAAGCGCAGGAAGCGTTCGAACGCGCCGCTGACGCCAAAGCGCGGCCCCGGTGCGACGCGCACGCCCAGATTTTCGGCCAGCGCGGCGAGCGCTGTGGCTTCTGCACGGGGCAGTTGCGCCCAAAGCGACAGGCCGCCAGCGGGGGCTTCGACGCGCCAATGGGGCAGATGCTGGTCGATCAGGCCAAGCAGATGGTCGCGCCGGTCGCGCAGCATCGCGGCGCGGGTGCCAAGCCCCTCCCCCGCATCCAACAGATGCGCGACGGCGAGCTGTTCGAGGACGGGGCTGGCCATGTCGGTCGTCGTGCGCAGGCGGGCGAGCGCGGCGATCGTCTGCGGGTCGGCGCGAATCCAGCCGGTGCGCAGGCCTCCCCAATAGATTTTGCTGGCCGAACCCATGGTGATGACCTGCCGCCCGGACGGATCATGCAGCGCGACCGGCGGCGGGGCCGCGAAATCGAGGCCCATCGCTGCCATCGTCTCGTCAATCACCAGCGGCGTGTGGCTGCGCGCGGCGACGGCGACGAGCGCGCGGCGGGTAGCCGGGTCCATGCTGCGCCCGGTGGGGTTGTGGAAATCGGAGATGATATAGGCAAAGCGCGGGGCCGTCTGGCGAAAGGCCGCATCCATCGCATCAATATCCCAGCCCTGGGTCGGCAGGCCCACGGGCACGGGCACGACATGGGCGCGCTGCAACGCCTGGATCGCGTTATGATAGGTCGGATGATCGATCACGACCCGGTCGCCGGGCCCCGCGAGCCAGTGGAGCAGCAGC
This sequence comes from Sphingobium sp. ba1, assembly GCF_000743655.1. Classification (NCBI taxonomy): domain Bacteria; kingdom Pseudomonadati; phylum Pseudomonadota; class Alphaproteobacteria; order Sphingomonadales; family Sphingobiaceae; genus Sphingobium; species Sphingobium sp. ba1. Next base: position 150,628 of record NZ_JPPQ01000069.1, on the reverse strand, counting down.
GAAAAGCCTTGCTGCGCGCCGTTGGTGACGATGATCTGGTCCGGGCTGGTCGGGCAACCGCGCCTTTCATAATCGGCGGCGATCGCGCGGCGCAGCACGGGAAGGCCGAGCGGATCATAGCCAAGATCGCCCAGATGCGCGGGCAGCGCGTCGAGCGCGGCGGCATAGGCGCGCGCCACGCCGGGCGCGGCGGGGAGCGCGGCATGGGTCCAGTTCAGGAGGTTGCCGCCGCTGGCGATGCCGTCGTCAACAGGTGGTGCGGGCGTGTCGCCGGGCGGCAGGCGCGTGACACTGCCTGACCCCTGGCGGCTTTCGAGATAGCCCTCGTCACGCAGCCGATCGAAGGCGGCGGCGATGGTGGTGCGGCTGAGGCCCAGCGCAGCGGCCAGTTCCCGCTCACCGGGCAAACGGACGTTGAGGCCGATCCGGCCGTCCAGCACCAGCATCCGCAAGGCCTGCGCGAGCTGGCGATAGGCAGGCTGGGCGCTATCGAGCGCGCGCCATGCGCCGAGCAGGCGCAGCAGGGAGGGCGGGCGAAGATGCGAAGTGGACATGGCCTAGCGTTCCATTTGGGGAGCAATGCCATGCCATTTACCGCGCAATGGCCCTGATGGGAAAGGCCAGTTGCTGCGAACCTGCCTGCGCCGTTGACCTGCCGGATCAGATGGGCATGATCCCGCCAACCCGTTGATCCCAGGAGCCTGATCCCATGCGCCCCGTCCTTGCTTGCGCCCTTCTTCTGATGTTGGGTGCCGCCGCGCCCTCACCGCCTACCCTGTCGCCGCTGGCGTTCGAGCAGATTGCACCGGCTGGCACTAAGATGCCGCGCTTCAAGGTGGATGCCGCCTGGCCGATGATGCCGGACGACCTGTTGCTGGGGCAGGTAAGCGGCGTGGCGGTAGGGCCAGACGATATGGTCTGGGTCGTGCATCGGCCCCATTCGCTGACCGGCACGGACACGGGATTGGCGCAGACGACGCCGATCGCGGTCTGCTGCAAGCCTGCGCCGCCGGTCGTGCGGTTCGGCAAGGATGGCAGCTATATGGGCGGCTGGGGTGGCGCGGCGAGCGCGCCAAGCGTCGATGGTGTCAGCCAGTGGCCCGCCAGCCTGCATGGCATATTCGTCGATCAGGCTAATACGGTCTGGTTCGGCGGCAATGGCAAGGACGATCATGTCGTGCTGAACTACAGCGCGGACGGCACATTCTTGCGCGCCTTTGGCAAGCGGGGCGAGACCAAGGGCAATGATTCGACCGACCGGCTGGGCAATCCGTCCGACGTGCATCAGGTCGATGGCATGGTGCTGGTGTCGGACGGCTATGTGAACCGCCGGGTGATCGGCTTCGATGCGAAGACCAATGGCTATAAGGGGCGCTGGGGCGCCTATGGCAAGCCGCCGATCGCGCCGACCCGCCAAGGCACGTTCGACCAGAGCCATGCGGTCGATCCCAGCAAGGTGGCCAATCCCAAAGCCGATATCTTCGGCGACATCGTGCATTGCGTGGTGCCGACGAAGGATGGGCATGTCTATGTGTGCGACCGCAACAATAACCGGGCGCAATTGTTCAAGCGCGGCAAGGACGGGGCGCTGACTTTCGTGCGCGATCTCGCCATCGCGCCGGAAACCGGGGGCACGCATACGGTGACCGACATCGCCTTCTCGCCCGACCCGGAGCAGACCTATCTCTATGTCGCCGACATGATGAACGGGCGGGTGTGGATCTTGCTGCGCAAGACGCATGAAGTGCTGGGGGCGGTCGGGCGGATCGGGCGGCAGGCGGGACAGTTCACCTGGCTGCACAGCATCGATACCGACAGCGAAGGCAACATCTATACAACCGAGGTGAATACAGGGCGGCGGGTGCAGAAGCTGGTGTTTACCGGAGTCGAGTGAATGAGACAGAAGGCGGTGCGTAGCGCTTCTCGACTTCGCTCGAAGCGAACGGAGGTTGGTGAAGCCCCGGCCTTTTACCCGCCGATCAGCCGCATATAAGGGCTGGCGAGCCAGCCGCTGACGCAGGGGCCGTCATAGGGTTGTTTGCGGTCCACGGGCGACGACACGCCGCAATCGCCCGCCGGTTCGCCCTCTTGCGCCGGTGTCGGCTGCACGACGACGCCAAGCCATTTCTGGTCGAGGCTGCGGGTGCAGATATAGGCGCGCTGGCCTTCGGGCAGTTGCGCGATCACCTTGGCATCGGCGAACGGCGCGGCAAGCAGGGGAAGTCCCCCTGCCCCGCTGCGGCTCACCTGGCCCAGGCCACCGCAGGCGTCGAGCCGAGGTCCGTCTTCGCCGATCGTCACGGGCCGGGCGGATGGCGTATCCATGCGGGTTTCGGAGACCTCCGAGCGCGGCGCATCGGCGAGCGAACTGTTGGGCAATTCGTCCAGCACCTCGCGGCTGTCGGAGCAGGCGGCGAGCATCAGGAGGAGGGCAAGGGTTCGGACCATGGAGACGGGATAGACCGGCAGGCTGGTGGGGGGAAGGGGCCATGTTTCGCTTTAGTTTCAGCCCGCCTTTCCCTATAGGCTGGGCTATGAGCGAAGAACCCGTAAACTCCCCGAACAGCAACGAATATGGCGCCGACAGCATCAAGGTGCTGAAAGGTCTGGATGCGGTCCGCAAGCGGCCGGGCATGTATATCGGCGATACCGACGATGGCAGCGGCCTGCACCATATGGTGTTCGAGGTCAGCGACAATGCGATCGACGAGGCGCTGGCCGGGCATTGCGACCGGATCGACATCACGCTGAATCCCGATGGGTCGGTCAGCGTGATGGACAATGGTCGTGGCATCCCGACCGGCATCCATACCGAGGAAGGCGTGTCGGCGGCCGAGGTCATCATGACCCAGTTGCACGCCGGGGGTAAGTTTGAAAATACGTCGGACGACAATGCCTATAAGGTATCGGGCGGCCTGCATGGCGTGGGCGTTTCCGTGGTGAACGCGCTGTCCGACTGGCTGGAGCTGAACATCTGGCGCGACGGGCAGAAACATTGGATGCGGTTCCGCCATGGCGATGCTGAGGCACCGCTCAAGGTGCTGGGTCCGGCCGCACCGGGGCAGAAGGGCACGAAGGTCACCTTCATGTTCTCGACCGACACGTTCAAGAATGTCACCGACTATGATTTCGACAAGCTGGAGCATCGCTATCGCGAGCTGGCTTTCCTCAACAGCGGCGTGCGCCTGTTTCTGACCGACGCGCGGCATGAGGAAAGCAAGACAGTCGAACTATACTATGAGGGCGGCATCGCGGCCTTCGTCAGCTATCTCGATCGCAACAAATCGGCGATGATGCCGGAGCCGATCGCCATTTCGGGCACGCGCGACAATGTGACCATCGAAGTCGCGCTGGAGTGGAACGACAGCTATTATGAAAATGTGCTGTGCTTCACCAATAATATCCCGCAGCGCGACGGCGGCACCCATTTGGCGGCGTTCCGCGCGGCGCTGACCCGCACCCTCAACAATTATGCCGAAAAATCGGGCATGTTGAAGAAGGAGAAGGTGAGCCTGACGGGCGAGGATATGCGCGAAGGTCTGACCGCGATCGTCTCGGTCAAATTGCCCGATCCCAAATTCTCGTCGCAGACCAAGGACAAGCTGGTCTCCTCCGAAGTGCGCCAGCCGCTCGAAAGCCTGATGGCCGACAAGATGGCCGAGTGGCTGGAAGAAAATCCGGCGCACGGCAAGATGATCATCCAGAAGGTGATCGACGCCGCCGCCGCGCGCGAAGCGGCCAAGAAGGCGCGCGAGCTGACCCGGCGCAAGGGCGTGCTGGATATTGCCAGCCTGCCCGGCAAGCTGGCCGACTGCCAAGAGCGCGATCCGGCCAAGTCCGAACTGTTCCTGGTCGAGGGTGATTCGGCAGGCGGTTCGGCAAAGCAAGGCCGCAACCGGCATAATCAGGCGATCCTGCCGTTGAAGGGCAAGATCCTGAACGTCGAGCGCGCGCGCTTCGACAAGATGCTGTCGTCCAAGGAAGTCGGCACGCTCATCCAGGCGATGGGCACGGGCATTCGCGACGATTTCAACCTGGAAAAGCTGCGCTACCACAAGATCGTCATCATGACCGACGCGGACGTCGATGGCGCGCATATCCGCACGCTGCTTTTGACCTTCTTCTATCGCCAGATGCCGCAGATCATCGAGGGCGGACACCTCTATATCGCCCAGCCGCCGCTGTATAAGGCGACGCGCGGCCGCAGCGAACTCTATCTGAAGAACGATACCGCGCTGGAGCAATATCTGGTCGATAATGGTGTCGAATCGATGGTGCTGGAGGGACCGGCCGGGACGCGGACCGGCAATGACCTCAAGAGCCTGGTCGATCATGCCCGACGGATGCGCGCGGTGATGCGCTATGTTCCCCGCCGCTATGACCCGACGATCATCGAAGCGCTGAGCCTGACCGGGGCGCTCGACCCCGAATTGTCGCAGGACGAGCAGGCAACCCGCCTGGACGCGGCGGTCGCCTGGATGGGCGCGCAGGATGCCGAGGGCAAATGGACCGGCCGGATCGCCGAAGAAGGCGGTTTCCATTTCGAACGGCTGTGGCGCGGCGTGACCGACCATCATGTCATCGAACATGGTTTCGTCGGGTCGGCCGAGGCGCGCAAGTTACACACATTGGCGAGCGAAGAATCGCAAAGCTATCTGACCCCGGCCCGGCTGGTCACCGCCAAGGCGGCGATGGCCGCCGAAGAAGCGGGCGACGATGACCTGCCTGCCGCCCCTGCCAAGGGTATGACGCTGGTGACGCGGCCGAGCGAATTGCTGGAAGCGATTTTGGCGGCAGGGCGCAAGGGGCTGGCGATCCAGCGCTACAAGGGGCTGGGCGAGATGAATGCCGAGCAGCTGTGGGAAACCACGCTGGACCCCGACAACCGGTCGATGCTGCGGGTCGAGGTCGAGCAGGCGGATATTGCCGACGAGATTTTCAGCCGCTTGATGGGCGAAGTCGTCGAGCCGCGGCGCGAGTTCATTCAGGATAATGCGCTGAACGTCGCCAATCTGGACGTCTAAAGCGGACAGCGAAGCGGACATTGGTTTGCGAAAATGACGTTGGACGGGGGTGGTTCGCCGCCCCGCCTAGTGTCGCCCTATGTCCGCTTTGGCTGATCGGAAGATGCTGAAATAGCGCCATCTTCCGTTTCACGTGGAACAGGCTTTGTACGCTATTCCCGCCAAATGGTGGTTATGGCTTGGCGTCGAGCTGTTTGACCATCGCGTCATTGCCCTGGCCCTGGGCGACGGCCTTGGCGGTGCGGCCGGAGGCATCAGCGAGCGCTGGGTCGGCACCGGCTTTCACCAGCATGGCGACCTGGGCGCTGCGGCCAAAGAGCGCCGCCATCATCAGCGCGGTTTGCCCCGCCTTGTTGCGGGCGTTGACGTCGCAGCCTGCGGTCAGAAGCCGCGCGGCGATCGCGTCATTGCCCTTGAAGGCGACGCCCATTTGCGCGGTATTGCCCTGCGATTCGTCGGGCTTGCAGGGGTCCGCACCGGCGGCGATCAGCGCGTCGAGCGTTTCCGCCTGACCATTATAGGCCGCGAGGATGAGCGGGGTGAAGCCGCGGGCGTCGGTTGCGTTAAGGTCGACGCCTGCCTTGACGAGCGGCGTGATCATGTCGGTACGGCCGAGTCGGGCGGCGTCGAACAGGAGTTGCTGGCGGCGTTCGGGGGTGGGGAGTGCGTCGGGCGCGGGCGTTGCGGCGGCCAGCGCTGTGGCCAGGAGGAGGGAGAGCATCGCTAGTCAGCCTTATTGTGTAAATGATCCGTTCGGGCTGAGCCTGTCGAAGCCCCTCCCTTCTTTACATAGGGAAAGAAGGAAGGGCCCTTCGACAAGCTCAGGGCGAACGGTGTTTGTGCCGTGCCTTAACGCACGGTCAGGCGTTGTTGCGGATAGGCGGCTTCATATTCGGAGACCGCCTTGGTCACTTCCGCCATGGGCACGTTCACCGCCTTGGCGATGCGGGTGCCGTAATCCTTGTCCGCCTGGTAGAAATAGCTGACCATCATCGTGCGGGTGCGGTCGGAGGTGACCTGGCCCAAATCGCCCGCGAGGTTCGCGATCAGGTCGGCCTTGTCCTTGGCCGACAGCGCGCGGTAGAAGATGCCTGCCTGTGCGAAATTATTGGTCTTTTCGATCGGTTTGGTGTCGACCGTCGCATTGATCGCATAGGTCGACTGGCCAAATTCGGCCGCAGCCTGCTTCTGCACCATCGCCGGGAAATAATTGACGTTGGAGGTCGAGCCGGTCGCGTCCATCACGCCATCCTGCGAATTATTGACCACCGGGGCCAGCGGCTTGTTGACCGGCAGTTGCAGGACGTTCGCGCCGACGCGATAGCGCTGCGTGTCGGCATAGCTGAACAGGCGGCCCTGGAGCATCCGGTCGGGCGAGGCTTCGATGCCGGGCACCATGTTGGACGGCGCAAAGGCCGACTGCTCGGTGAATTCGAAATAATTGGCCGGCATCTTGTTGAGCGTCATCTCGCCGATCTTGCGGAAGGGTACGTCGAGCCATTCCTTGGTATCGTCAAACGGATTATAGTCGAGACCCGCAAATTGTTCGGGGGTCATGGTCTGCACCATCAGATCCCAGGTCGGGAAATTGCCCTTGCCGACTTCGCGATAGAGATCGTCGGTCAGGAAGTTGAACTGGGCCGCGCCTGCATCCTTGCCGGTAAGATTCTTGACGCCCTGGCGGCTGATCCAGCGGAACTTGGCGAAAGTCACCTTGCCCTGCGCGTTCACCAGCTTGAAGGCGTGGACGCCATTGCCGTCCATGGTGCGGTAGGAGGAAGGCGTGCCCAGGTTCGAATAGAGCTGGGTCAGCATATTGGTGGATTCAGGCGTGTTCGAGAAGAAATCGAAATAGCGGTTGGGGTCTTGCTTGTTGGTGACCGGCGAGGGCTTGAGGCTATGCACCATGTCAGGGAATTGCATGGCGTCGCGGATGAAGAAGATCGGCAGGTTGTTGCCGACCAGATCCCAATTGCCCTGATCCGTGTAGAATTTGGTGGCAAAGCCGCGCGGGTCGCGCAGGCCTTCAGGGCTGCCCGATGGGTGGATGACGCTGGAGAAGCGCACGAAGACCGGGGTTTCCTTACCCGACGTGAACAGCGAGGCGCGGGTCAGGTCGCTCATGTCGGCGGTGGCGCGGAAGACGCCATGCGCGCCAGTGCCGCGCGCGTGGACGACGCGCTCTGGGATGCGTTCGCGGTCGAAGCGAGCAAGCTTTTCAATCAGCGTGGTGTCTTCAAGCAGTACCGGGCCAAGGTCGCCTGCGGTCTTGCTGTTGCGGTTAGCCCCGATCGGCGCGCCATTGTCGCGCGTCATGTTGGGGACGGTCGCGGGCGCAGCTTCGGCGGGGACGGTCATGGTCTGCCCGGCATCGGCGGGCAAGGTGACGGTGGCCATGCGCGGGGCGACCTGCGTGTTGGTCTGGGCCGAGGCCTGTGCGCCGACAAGCGCGGACAGGCTGACGGCAGCCAGGGTCAGGCCGCGCAGCGGCGCGGCCGAAATCGGTGAATTCGACATGATCAGGTTCCTCTGTTGTTTTGTCGATCGTGACGATCGACACCCCTCGGACTGGGAAACGATGGATGGACCCGTAAAGTCCGCAAGAGAAACGGCTTATCTAGCTTTCAGATAGTGGGAATTTCGATCATTGCCGCAGCAATGCTCAATCGGCGCGCATCGCCAACGTCACCAGTGCTTCGGCTTCGATCAGCAACGCATCCTCGGCAGCGCTTTGCGCGACCTGCTCGCGGCCGATGAGGATGAGGACCGGCACGGCAAGCGGGCTGACCCGGTCGAGCGTGACATGCAGCATAGTCGTCGCCGCCCGGTCGATCAGGTCACCCAGCCGCCCGACATCGGTCATACGCGCGCGGGCGTCGGCCCAGGCGGCCTTGATCAGCAGATGGTCAGGCTGATATTTGCGCAGCACGTCGTAGATGAGGTCGGTGGAGAAAGTGACCTGCCGCCCGGTCTTGCGCTTGCCGGGATGCTGGCGCTCGATCAGGCCGGAGATGACCGCGACGTCGCGGAAGGCGCGTTTGAGCAGGCTCGATTGTTCGACCCAATCGACAAATTCATGGTCGAGTATGTCGGCGGAGAAAAGGCTTTGCGGGTCGGTGACGGGTTTCAGGCCGTAGACGGCGAGCGCGTAGTCGTTGGCGACGAAACCCAAGGGCATAAGGCCCTGGCTCTCCATCCGGCGGGTGAGCAACATGCCGAGCGATTGATGCGCGTTCCAGCCTTCGAAACTGTAGCAGACCAGATAGTGACGGCCTTCGTGCGGGAAGGTTTCGATGAGCAGTTGGCCCGGTTGCGGCAGGACGGAACGGAGTTTCTGCATGTCCAGCCATTCGCGCACGTCGGGCGGGAAGCGATGCCATTGGTCGGGGCTGGCGAGGAAGGCGCGGACGCGGTCGGCGAGGCGCGTGGACATGGCCATGCGGCTGCCGCCCCAACTGGGGATGCGCGCCTGTTTGGAGGTCGCGCGGACGACCAGATCGGTGGTGTCCATCTTGACCACTTCGAGCGCCATGCCGGAGAAGAAGAAGCTGTCGCCGGGGGCCAGCTGCGCGGCAAAGCCCTCCTCCACCGTGCCGAGCTTGCGGCCATTGGCGAAGCGGACGGCGAGCGCGGGCTGATCGACGATGATCCCGGCGTTGAGGCGATGCTGCTGAATGAAGCGCGGGTGAGCGACGCGCCATGTGCCGTCGGCATCCTGGGCCAGCCGTTTGAACCGGTCATAGGCGCGCAGGGCATAGCCGCCGCCTTCGATGAAATGGAGGACGGAGGCGAAGGCGTCAGGCGTCAGCGCGCTATAGGGGGTGGCGGACTGGATTTCGGCGAGCATCGCCGCTTCGTGGAAGGGACCGGCGCAAGCGAGGCCCATGATATGTTGGGCCAGCACATCGAGGCTGCCGACGCGGAAATCATCGGCATCGCGCTCGCCCGCCTCCACCGCATCTAGGGCGGCGCGGGCTTCGAGATATTCGAAACGATTGCCGGGGATAAGGATCGCCTCGCTGGCCTGATCGAGCCGGTGGTTGGCGCGGCCGATCCGCTGGAGCAGGCGCGACGAGCCCTTGGGTGCGCCCATCTGAATGACGCAATCGACATTGCCCCAATCGACGCCAAGGTCGAGCGAGGCGGTGGCAACCAGCGCGCGCAGTTTGCCGTCGGCCATCGCACTTTCCACCTTGCGCCGGGCTTCGATGGACAAGCTACCATGGTGGATGGCGATCGGCAGGTTGGCGTCGTTCGCTGACCAGAGTTCCTGAAAGATGAGTTCGGCGAGGCCGCGCGTGTTGCAGAAGACGAGCGTGGTTTGATGCGCGGCGATTTCGGCCATCACCTGATGCGCGGCATATTTGCCCGAATGGCCCGACCAGGGGACGCGACCTTCGGGGATGAGGATGGTGACGTTCGGCTCCGCGCCCGCCTCCCCCAATACCGCCGCGACCGTGCCAATGTCGCCATCGGGCGCGAGCCAGGCGCGATAGGCATCGACGTCCGCCACTGTGGCGGAGAGAGCGACGCGGCGCAGGGCGGGGTTGATCGTCTGCAGCCGCGCCATCGACAGGCTGAGCAGATCGCCGCGCTTCTGCGTGGCGAAAGCGTGGACTTCATCGACGATGACGGTTTGCAGATCGGCGAACATCAGCGTCGCGTCGGGATAGCTGAGCAGCAGCGAGAGCGATTCGGGCGTGGTGAGGAGGATGTGAGGGGGCTTGACGCGCTGGCGCGCCTTGCGATCCGAGGGCGTGTCGCCGGTGCGGGTTTCGACGCGGATCGGGAGCGCCATGTCCTCGATCGGGGTCAGCAGATTGCGGCGGACGTCCACGGCTAGCGCCTTGAGCGGCGAAACATAGAGGGTGTGGAGCCGGTCGGTCGGGCGGTCGATAAGGTCGGCCAGGGTCGGTAGGAAACCCGCCAGCGTCTTGCCCGCCCCGGTCGGGGCGACGAGCAGCGCATGATCGCCCCGGCGCGCGGCGGCGAGCATGGCGCGCTGGTGCGAACGTGGTGCCCAGCCGCGCGCGGCGAACCAGTCTTCCAGCACTTGGGGGAGAGCATCCATGGGGTGGATGTAGGGAGTCGGCCTAAGCCTGTCACGACATGGGCGGGAAGAAGGGTTCGCGCGGAGACGCGGAGGGCATAGCCGACCGTGCGCGCGCTCCGCGGCTCCCCGCGTGGATATTCGCCGATGATCTGCACGGCGCGATCGCGTAATTTAAGTCCACGTCGGTAAAATTTTATGTCGCTGCCCTCTGGTCGTCCGACCTGTCCCTGCGTTACCATCGCGCCATCAAGAGCGGCGCAGCAGATGCCGCATCATGCAGGAGATAAACGATATGCCTGGCGAAAGTGAAGCTGATCTGACGGGCGTCGAATCCAACCGCCGCCGTCCCAAGCCGCCGATCATGGAAATTGACGGGCGCAAGTTGAAGCCCGCGACGCTGATGATGGGGCATGGCTATGACCCGACCCTGTCCGAAGGGTCGTTGAAGCCGCCGATCTTCCTGACCTCCACCTTCGCGTTCGAAAGCGCGGCAGCGGGCAAGCGGCATTTCGAGGGGGTGACGGGCATCCGTCCGGGCGGGTCCGAAGGCCTTGTCTATTCGCGCTTCAATGGTCCCAATCAGGAAATTGCCGAGGATCGGCTGTCTGTGTGGGAAGAGGCCGAGGATGCGCTGCTCTTTTCCAGCGGCATGTCGGCGATCGCCACTACCTTGCTGGCGATGGTGCAGCCGGGTGACGTGATCGTCCATAGCGCGCCGCTCTATGCCGCGACGGAGTCGCTGATCGGGCGGATATTGGGCAAGTTCGGGGTGCAGTGGCTCGATTTTCCGGCGGGCGCGACCGATGACGAGATTGGCGCGGTGATCGAGAAGGCCAAGGGGCTGGGTCGCGTGGCGCTATTGTATCTCGAAAGCCCGGCCAATCCGACCAATGTGCTGGTCGATATCGAAGCGGTGGTTGCGCGGCGCGACTTGGCCTTTGCGGGCGAAGATCATGTGCCGCCAATCGCGATCGACAATACATTTTTGGGGCCGTTATGGTTGAAGCCGTTGGCCCATGGCGCGGATCTGGTGATCTATAGCCTGACCAAATATGCTGGCGGGCATAGCGATCTGGTCGCGGGCGGGGTGCTGGGGTCCAGCGCGCTGATCACCACGATCCGGTTGATGCGCAATACGATCGGCACGATTTTGGACCCGCATTCGGCCTGGATGCTGATGCGCAGTCTGGAGACGCTGGAATTGCGGATGAGCCGGGCGGGCGAGAATGCGGCGAAGGTGTGTGCCTGGCTGCGCGAGCAGCCGCAGGTGGAGAAGATCGTCTATCTCGGCTTTCCCGAAACCGAGCGGCAGCGCGACATTTACGAGCGGCATTGCACCGGGGCGGGATCAACCTTTTCGCTCTATCTGAAGGGTGGCGAGGCGGAGGCGTTCGCTTTTCTCGATGCGCTCAAGATCGCCAAGCTGGCGGTCAGCCTGGGCGGGACCGAGACGCTGGCAAGTCATCCCGCCGCGATGACGCATTTGTCGGTGCCGGCCGCGCGCAAGGCGGCGTTGGGGATTGGCGACAATATGGTGCGCATCTCGATCGGCTGCGAGGATGCCGACGATCTGATCGCGGACTTTGCGCAAGCGCTGCGGGCGATTGGGTAAGGCCATGACGCGACCTGTTCTCTTGGTGGGTCAGGCTTTGCTGGCCCCGGTCGTGCCGCTGCTGGCGCAGGATTATGACGTCATGAAGCTGTGGGAGGAGCCCGACGCGGCGGCGTTGGCGCGGGTGGACGCGGTGATCTGGGCGGGCGAGTTCGTGCTGGAGCGGGCGCTGGTCGAAGCAATGCCGCGCCTGTCACTGATCGCCTGCTTCACCGTGGGCTATGATGGCGTGGACCTGGCGCTCGCGCGGGAGCGCGGGATTGCGGTGACCCATGCAGGCGACGCCAATGCGCAGGATGTCGCCGATCATGCGATCGGCCTGATGATCGCGCATCGACGCTGGATCGTGGGCGGCGACCGGCATTTGCGGGCGGGCAAGTGGACGATGGCGGCCAAGACGCGGACCCGGTCGATGGGTGGGGCGAAGCTCGGCATCGTCGGCATGGGCTCGATCGGCGTTGCGGTAGCGGAACGGGCGCAGGCGATGCGGATGCAGGTCAGTTGGTGGGGGCCGCGCGAGAAGCCCGCCCTCCCCTGGCCGCGCACCGCCAGCCTGGAGGCGCTGGCGCACGAGAGCGACATATTGCTGGTCGCGGCGCGGGCGGACGAGAGCAATCGCGGCATGATTTCCGCCGCAATCCTGGAGGCATTGGGACCGGAGGGGTTGCTGGTCAATGTCGCGCGCGGACAGTTGGTGGATGAGGCGGCGCTGATCGCGGCGCTCATATCCCGGCGGCTGGGCGGTGCGGCGATCGACGTCTATGATCCCGAACCGACCGATCCCGCTCGCTGGGTCGATGTGCCCAATGTCGTGCTGACCCCGCATATCGGCGGGGCGACGCATGAGGCGGTGGCGCATATGGCGCAGATGCTGCTCGCCAATCTGACGGCGCATTTCGCAGACAAGCCGCTGATCTCGCCGGTGCGCGGCTGAACCCTAAGACGAGTCGTGCGTTGAGCGCGACACAATGATGGGGGACTTGGGGGGTGTCGGTGAACGCAAAGCGGGGAGCGCGATGGGCCATAGGCATTGGCGCCGGGCTGGTGACATTGCTGGTCGTTGCGACACTGCTGCTGGCGGCCTTCCCCTGGGGGATGTTCAAGGATCGGATCGAGGCGCGGCTGTCGGCGCGGATCGGCAAGCCGGTCACGATCGGCACGATGACGCGCGAGGATAGCCTGTCCTTCCATCCCGTCGTCCGCCTGACCGATATGCGCGTACCGCAACCCGATTGGGCGAAGGGCGACGGCGATCTTGCCCGGATCGGCGAGGCGCGGGTCGGCTTTTCGGCGCTGGCGCTGCTGACCGGCGGGCCGGTGGTCGAGACGCTGGACCTGCGCCGCGCGCACCTGAACTTCTATCGCGCGGCCGATGGGCGCGAAAGTTGGAGCGGCGAGCGCAGCGGTGGCGATGAGCGCAAGGGCCGACGCCCGGCGTTGCGCAGCCTGACCGTCAGCGACAGCCGTATCGCCTATCGCGACGACAAGCGCGGGCGATCGATGGACGCGGCCTTGGCTGTCGATGGCAAGGGGCTGCGCCTGTCCGGCAAAGGCGATGTGCGCGGCTATCCCGTCACGGTCACCGCCAGCGGCGCGCCGATACTGGGTCATAAACCAAGCACTCGCTGGCCATTTCGCGCAGAAATTGCAGGCGATGCCGTGGGCATGACGTTCGATGGCACCATGGATGGCCCGCTCGACATCGGCCATTTGCGCGGCAAGGTGACGGGCCATGCGATCGACCTGCGGGTGCTGGACGCGATCATCGAGGCGGGCCTGCCCGGCACCCAGCCCGTGCGACTGACGGCGCAGGTTGTGCGCGAGCGGCCGGACTGGATCATCGAATCGCTCAAAGGCACGATCGGCCGGTCCGCGATTGCGGGCCATGCCACCGTCCGCAAGCGCGAGGGCCGTACCCGGATCGACGGCGCGATTCGCGCGGCGCAGCTGGATTTCAACGACCTGTCGTCGGATGAAGGCCGACGCAAGGCATTGGCCAAGCGTGCGCGGCTGGGCGACCGGCTGATCCCCGACACCGCCATCGACCTGCGCAAGATGGCGCGCACCGATGGGCGGTTGGAGATACAGGCTGACCGGCTGTTATGGCCTGGGTCCAGCCCGTTCCGTTCGCTCAAGGGCGTGTTGACGCTGGAGCGCAGTCGGCTGGTGGTCGAACCGTTGCGGATGGACCTGACGCGCGGCGTGCTGGGCGGGCGGTTGACGGTGGATCAGCGTGACGGCGGGCCGCGACTCGATCTGTCGCTTGATCTGCGATCGGCGCGGCTGCTCGATTTCTTTCCCGAAACGCGGATCGACGGCGGGCTGGTCGGGCGCATCGCGCTGAACGGACCGGGGCGCACCATCCGCCAAGCGGTCGGGCAATCATCGGGCACAATCGCGCTGGTCGCACGCGACGGATCGATCCCGGCGCGCACGGCGGCGTTGATGGGGCAGGATGTCGGCAAGGGGTTGACGCTCGACAAGGACAAGATGGCGGTGCTGCGCTGCATGGTCGCGCGGTTCGACGTCAAGGGCGGCGTCGCGCGGACCAATCCGGTGCTGATCGACACATCCCGCGCACAGACCCGCGCCACCGGCACGATCCGCCTGTCGGACGAGACGCTTGCGCTAACGCTCAGCGGGCAGCCCAAGAAGGGGAGCCTGTTGCGGCTGAAAGGCACGGTGCCGATCCGCGGCACGATCAAGGCGCCCGATATTCAAGTGCCCAAGGAAGCACGATCAGCCAAGGGCATCCTCAAGATGATCGGCGATGCGATCGGTGGCGACAAGGTGCCGCGCGCCAGCGATGCGGATTGCGACGCGCTGGCGCGGTCGGCGATGCGTTAGACCGACATATCGGTTCGGTTCGCGCGTTTCTCGACTTCGCTCGAAACGAACGGATGTCTATGTCTAATTCCAGTCGACCCGCGTCCAGCCGCGCACCGCCGCCAGCTTGGCCAGCGGCTTGTGCGGGTTGGAGGCGATGGGGACGTCGGCAAATTCCAGCATCGGCGCGTCCGACACATGGTCGGAATAGGCGCGGATATGAGTCTGGGTCCGGTCGATCGCCTGCGCCGCCATCCACGCTTTGATCATCCGCAGCTTGCCGGTGTCGTAGCAATTTTCGCCGGCAATCTTGGCCCGGACATAACGCAGATCCTGCGAAAGATGGTCGGTCGCGATCACCGCGTCGAAACCCAGTCGCCGGGCGATCGGTTCGACATAGAGGCGGTAGGAAGCGGTGGCGAGAACGAGGCGATAGCCATCGGCGCGGTCGCGCGCGATCTGCGCCACCGCGTCGGCGCGCAGGTTGGTCGCCAGCACCTTGTCAGCATAGCTTTCGACATGCGGCATCAACCGGGCGCGTTCCACATGGAACCCGATCATCAGCGCCTGATTGAGTTCCTTGAGCCGCTGGCGCGACAGCAGCTTGAGGACATAGGCCAGCATCAGCAGCACGACGCAGGGGAGCAGGATCAGCCGCCACGGGGCCATCGCCCGCGCCACATGGATGAGGAAGCCGGTATAGGTGCCGCTGAACGTCACCGTGCGGTCCATGTCGTAAATCGCCAACCGATGCGTCATGCCGTATCCGAAACTTTTGCCGCTGCCCTTCGTTCGGACTTGCGGATGGGCCGTTTCGGCTTGCCGTGCAACCGATATTGGACCACTAATCCCATCGCATGAATAAAGCCGCTTCACTGGCCGAAGAACAAAGCGACGGCGGCAGCGTGCTGCGGCTGTCCGGTTCGCTGGCGATCGCATCGCTGCATGACCTGCCCGACCGGCTGGATGCCGTGCAGGGTCCGGTCGGGACGATCGACCTGTCCGACGTCGATCATATGGACACGATCGGCGCGTGGACGGTGCATCGCACCGCCAAGCGGCTGGGCAGTCAGATCAGCGGCGCGCACCCGGATGCGCAGCGGCTGATCGATACGGTCGGCGCGCTGGACGATCCGGTTTCGATCCACCCAGACAGCGTTCCGGCCCTGCGCCGCGTCGTCGGCCAGATCGGCGAGGCGGTCAGCACCGCCGGGTCGACCATGTTGGGACTGCTGGGCTTTTTCGGCGCGACACTGGTCGCGGCCTGGAGCCTGATCCGCCATCCCAGCCGCTTCCGCGTCAATGCAGTGGTGCAGCGTTTCGAGGTCGTGGGCGTGTCCGCGCTGGGCATCATCGGCCTGATGAGCTTCCTGATCGGCATCGTCATCGCCCAGCAGGGATCGGTGCAGTTGCGTCAGTTCGGCATGGAGATGCTGACGATCAACCTGGTCGGTCGCCTGACCTTCCGTGAGTTGGGCGTATTGATGACCGCGATCATGGTCGCTGGCCGCTCCGGCTCAGCCTTTGCCGCGCAATTGGGCACGATGAAGTTGACCGAGGAAATCGACGCGATGCGGACCATCGGCGTGTCGCCGATGGAAGCGCTCGTCCTGCCGCGCACGCTGGCCGTCATCATCATGATGCCGCTGCTTGGCTTTTATGCGTCGATTCTGTCAGTGCTGGGCGGCGCTTTCCTGTGCGCGATCGCGCTCGATATTCCGCCTATCACCTTTTTCCAGCGGTTGCGCGAAGTCGTGCCGATCACCGACCTGTGGGTCGGGCTGATCAAGGCACCTGTGTTCGGCCTGATCATCGCCATTTCCGGCTGTTTTCAAGGCATGCAGGTCAAGGGCAATGCGGAGGAAGTGGGGCTGCGCACCACCGCCGCCGTCGTCCAGGCGATCTTCCTCGTCATCGTCATCGATGCTTTCTTCGCGGTGTTCTTCACTTGGGTAGGGTGGAACTGATGACCGAAGACGAACAGCGCCAGGCCGAAGAGCAGCGGCTCGCCCAAGCGGTCGAACAGTCCGACATCGCCATTTCGGTGCGCGGCATTCGTAATGCCTTTGGCGACCAGGTCATCCATGATGGCCTCGACCTTGATGTGCGCAAGGGCGAGATATTGGGCGTGGTCGGCGGATCGGGCACCGGCAAGTCGGTGCTGATGCGCGCGATCATCGGCCTTCAGACGCCGAACGAGGGCGAAATCCATGTCTTTGGCGAATCGATGGTCGGGCGGCTGGACGATGATGCGCTGGCGATCCGCAAGCGGTGGGGCGTGTTGTTCCAGGGCGGTGCGCTGTTTTCGACGCTGACCGTGGCGGAAAATATCGAAGTGCCGATCCGCGAATATTATCCCAATATCGGGGCGCAATTGCGTGACGAGATTGCGGCCTACAAGATCCGCATGACCGGCCTGCCCGCCGAGGCGGGGCCGAAATATCCGTCGGAATTGTCGGGCGGCATGAAGAAGCGCGCTGGCCTGGCCCGCGCGCTGGCGCTGGACCCGGACCTGCTGTTCCTCGATGAGCCGACCGCTGGCCTTGATCCGATCGGCGCGGCGGCGTTCGACGAGCAGACCCGCAAATTGCAGGAGACTTTGGGTCTTACCGTCTTCCTCATCACCCATGATCTCGATACGCTCTATTCGATTTGTGATCGGGTGGCGGTGCTGGCGGATAAGAAGGTGATCGCGGTCGGCACGATCGATGAGCTGCTGGCGCTCGACCATCCGTGGATCCAGGAATATTTCAATGGGCCGCGTGGCCGTGCGGCGACGGCGGCAGTATCGCGGGAAAAGAACAAGGCGGCTCAGACCCCGCCGGACGGAAGGCAATAGGATATGGAAACCCGCTCCAACCATGTGCTGGTGGGCACGGTCACGCTGCTGCTGCTGGCGGCGATCATCATCGCGGCCTTCTGGTTCTCCCGCATTTCCGACGGGCAGAACAAGCAATATGATATTTTCTTCAAACAGTCGGTCAGCGGCTTGGCCAAGGGTTCGAGCGTCAACTATGCGGGCGTCCCCTCCGGTCAGGTGGAATCGATCGACCTGTGGAAGCGCGATCCAAGCTTCGTGCGGGTGCGCATTACGGTGAAGGACGGGACGCCGGTGCTGCAGGGCACGACCGCGAGCATTGCGGGCGTCGGCTTTACCGGGGTGAGCGAAGTGGTGCTGGACGGCGCGGTCAAGGGCGCGCCGCCGATCATTTGTCCGGCGGAAAATCCCCAGGCGGTATGCCCCGATGGCGTGCCCGTGATCCCGACTAAGCCGGGGGCACTGGGCGAATTGCTCAATAGCGCGCCGCAATTGCTGGAGCGCTTGTCCACGCTGACCGAGCGGCTGACCGAAGTGCTGAGCGACAAGAATCAGCAGTCGATCGCGGGCATATTGGCCAATGTCGAGCGGGTGTCGGGGGCTTTGGCCGACCGTAGCCCGGAGATCGCCGCAACCTTGGCCGAAGCGCGTATCGCAGTGCAGCGCACCGGCGTTGCCGTCGAGCAGATCGGCAAGCTGGCCGCGACGACCGACGCGATGCTGAACGAAGAAGGCAAGCCATTGATGGCCGATCTGCGCAAGAGCGTGCAGTCGGCGACGCGCAGCATCGATACGCTGGACAAGACCATCGGCGCGGCGCGGCCGGGCGTGGAGGCGTTCAGCACCCAGACCATGCCGGAAGTGAACCAGCTGGTGCGCGACCTGCGCGAAATGTCGCGCGCCTTCCGCGGCGTTGCCGAGAAATTGGACCAGCAGGGCGCGGGTTCGCTGGTCGGATCGCCCAAGCTGCCGGACTATAAGCCATGATGAGAGAGATGCGGACCATGTTCCATGCCAAACCCACCGGCGCCCTTGCGGCGCTGACCGCCGCCGTCCTGCTGTCGGGCTGCGTCTCGATCGGCGGGAAGGTGCCCGAACGGCTGTTGACGCTGGATGCGGTGCAGAAGGTGCCCGCTGGCACGGCGCAGCGTGCTGGCGCTGGGCGCACATTGATCGTGTCCGATCCCGACGCGCCCAAGATGCTGGATACGATACGTATCCCGGTGCAGACCAGCCCGACGTCGGTCGCCTATGTGACGGATGTGCAATGGGCCGATACGCCGCGCCATCTGTTCCGACGCTTGTTGGCCGAGACGATTTCGGCGACCACCGACCGGGTGGTGCTCGATTCGGGGCAGTTTTCGGGTGACGGTGGCCAGCGGCTATCGGGCGAGTTGATTGCCTTTGGGCTGGATGCGCCGGGGAATAATGCGGTCGTTACCTATGACGCTGTGCTGACCACGCCCAATGGGGTCGCCTTGGCCCGGCAACGCTTTACTGCCTGCCAGCCAGTGGGCGCGAAGATTACGTCGATGACGGTCGGAACGCCGCTCAACCTGGCAGCGAACAAAGTGGCTGGCGACGTCGCCGCCTGGGTCGCGGCGATGAAGGACTGATGGCCGCCCCGTTCGCGTCGCGCGAACGGGGGCATTCTCCTCTATTCCAGACTTTTACTGGCCTGCTCGGTCACGTCCTTGGACAGGCCGGGCTGGGCCAATATGCGTTCGAGTTCGCCCCGCATGAGCGCGCCGCGCGCTGCATCGAAACGCTTCCAGCGGCCGAGTGGCGGCACCAAGCGGGCCGCCGTTTGCGGATTCAATCGGTCCAGCGCAATGATGCAGTCTGCCACCAACCTGTAGCCCTTGCCGGATATGTGGTGGAACGCCCACTGATTGCCGGTGAAGGCGCCATAAAGAGCGCGGACGCGGTTGGGATTGGTGAGCGTGAAGTCCTTGTGCCGCCCCAGTTCCTCGACCAGATCGACCGTGTCGGGATGGGCGGCAAAGGCCTGGGTCTGGAACCATTTGTCGAGCGTCAGCGCGTCGGCCCCATAGCGGTTGTAGAAGATATCGAGCGCCGCGACTCGTTCGGCGCTGTCACCGTTGGCGAGGATGGCGAGGGCTGCTTGCCGCTCGGTCATATTATGGGCGTGGTCGAACTGGACGAAGGCGGTTGCGGGGCCGTCCATCGCGCCGGAGGCGACCAGATAGCAAAGCGCGCTGTTGCGTAGCTTGCGCGCGCCCTTGGCGGTGGCGGAGATGGAAAATTCGGCCGCTTTGGTACGGGCGTGAATTGCGCGCCAGTCCGCCTCCAGTTCCGCGCCGATGCGCTGTTGCAGCGATTCGCGGGCGGCGTGTATCGCGTCGGGATCGACCTGCGCCATCTGATCGCCGAGATAGGCTTCGCTGGGCAGGCGGATGGCTTCGGCGACGAAGGCGGGATCAAGCATAGGGTCGGTGATGACCTGACGGAACGCGGCGATCACAGGGCCGTCGTCCATGGGCTGACCGGTGATGCGGCCGACCAGGATGTTGACCATCAACTGCTGCATCGCCTCATAACGGGCGAATGGGTCATCATCATGGGCGGACAGGAAGGCAAGATCGTCCTGGCTGCGGTTGGTGTCGACGATCACGGGAGCGGAGAAGCCGCGATTGATCGACAGGATCGGCGCGGCGGCGAAATCGGGGAAGGTGAAGCTCTGCTGCGACTCGGTGAGTAGCAGCAGTTCGTCGCCATGATGGGTGCTGGTTGCGGGATCGAACAGGGCGACGCGCAGCGGGATCGCCATTGGGGCCTTGTCCGGTTGGCCCGGCGTGGGGGCGAGCGACTGGTGCAGATGCAGGTTGACCACCTGGGTCACCGGATCATGATCAAGCGTGGCGCGGACGTGTGGGGTTCCGGCCTGTTCATACCAGCGGCGGAACTGGCTGAGATCGATCTCCCCGCCCTCTTCCATGGCCAGGACGAAATCCTCGCAGGTGGCGGCTTGGCCGTCATGCCGTTCGAAATAGAGATCGGTGCCCGCGCGGGAGCGTTCAGGCCCCAGCATCAGGGCGATCATACGGATCAGCTCCGCGCCCTTATTGTAGATGGTCGCGGTGTAGAAGTTACTGATTTCCATATAGGATTCAGGCCGCACCGGATGGGCGAGCGGGCCTGAATCCTCCTGAAACTGTGCGGCGCGCAGGATGCGCACATCTTCGATCCGCTTGACCGCATGGCTGCCCATATCGGCCGAGAAATTCTGGTCGCGAAAAACGGTGAAGCCTTCCTTGAGGCTCAGTTGGAACCAGTCGCGGCAAGTGACTCGATTGCCCGACCAGTTGTGGAAATATTCATGCGCCACCACGCCTTCCACGCCGTCATAATCGATATCCGTCGCCGTTTCAGGATCGGCCAAAATATAGCGCGAATTGAAGATGTTGAGCCCCTTATTCTCCATCGCGCCGAAATTGAAGTCGGCGACGGCGACGATGTTGAACACATCAAGATCATATTCGCGGCCATAGACGCGCTCGTCCCAGGCCATGGAGTTTTTGAGCGCCTGCATGGCATGGCCAGTGCGGGGCAGATCCGCTTCGCGCACCCAGATGCCCAATTGCACTTCGCGACCGCTCATCGTCACGAAGCTGTCGGCGTTGCAGGCCAGGTCGGCAGCGACCAGCGCGAACAGGTAACAAGGCTTGGGGAAGGGATCGACCCATCGTGCCCAATGTTGTCCGGCGTCACCCTCACCCTGCTCCACCGGATCGCCGTTGGAGAGCAATATGGGGAAGCGCGCCTTGTCGGCGCGCAGCGTCACGTCATAGCGCGACAATATGTCGGGGCGATCGGGGAAGAAGGTGATGCGACGAAAGCCCTCCGCCTCGCATTGGGTGCAAAGCAGACCCCCGCTGGCGTAGAGGCCCATCAATTTGCTGTTGGCTTCCGGGGCCAGTTCGACCAGCGTTTCGACACTGTGCGCCGAACCGGACAGCGCCACGGACAAGGAGCCTGCTTCCATATGCCATAGGTCGGGCGTGGCGAGTTCGCCGTCGATGCGGACCTCCAGCGGGATCAAGCCATCGCCGTCGAGCCGCAGGGGCCGATCATGACCGCCGTTGCGCGTGACCATGAGCGTCGCGCGGACGCGGGTGCATGCGGGATCGAGGTCGAAATCCAGCGCGATATCGGGCACCAGCCAGTCGGGCGGGCGATAATCCGCGCGACGAATGACGGAAGGAGAAGCGGGGGAAGCGTGCATGTCGGCCATCCCCCCAAGCTAGGGAGACGGCCGGGAAAAGGCCAGCGGCGTGGCCCGGTTTTTCGCGTCCTGCCTGCTTAAATCCGTTCGCCCGACAGACGCTGGCACAGCATGTCCAACTGATCGAGGGTCGAATAGCGCAGGGTCAGCGTGCCGCCGCCATTGCCTTCGTGGCGGATGTCGACCTTCAATCCCAATATGTCGGCCAGATGCTGTTCCAGCGAGGCGATGTCCGCGTCCGGTTCGGCGGCGGCACCGGCGCGACGCGCGGCGGGCGTGTCGTCGCCGGTCTTCATGCGACGGACCAGTTGCTCGGTGTCGCGGACCGACAAGCCCTTCTCTTCCACCCGGCGCGCCAGCGTTTCGCAATCGGGCACGCCGATCAGGGCGCGGGCATGGCCCATGCTGATCTTCTGCTCCATCACCTGCTGCTGCACCGAAGCGGGCAGGTCGAGCAGGCGCATGAGGTTGGCGATGTGGCTGCGCGATTTGCCGACGATGCGACCCAGGGCGTCCTGCGTGTGCTGGAAGTCGCCGATCAGCTTGCGATAGGCTTCGGCCTCTTCGATCGGGTTGAGATCTTCGCGCTGGATATTTTCGATCAGCGCGATTTCGAGCGTTTCCTGCTCGTCGAAATCGCGGACGATCGCTGGAATGCGGTGGAGCTGCGCCCTCTGCGCCGCGCGCCAGCGACGTTCGCCCGCGACGATCTGAAAGCCGCCACCATGCGGGCGGACAATGATCGGCTGGATCACGCCGCGCTTGGCGATGCTCTCGGCCAGTTCCTGCAACGCGCCTTCGTCGAAATGGCGACGCGGCTGTTCGGGATGCGGCTGGATGAGCGACACTTCGATATTCTGCACCGCCTTGCTCGACGGCGAGGCGACGGGCGCAACCGGCTCTTCGCGCGCGACGTCGCCGAGCAGCGCGGACAGGCCGCGCCCCAGGCCATGGGGCCGCTTCACAGT
>NZ_JPPQ01000069.1:119933-128071 GCF_000743655.1 Sphingobium sp. ba1 | reverse complement strand
CGCCGAGTGCGGCAAGTGCGACTTCTGCCTGTCAGGCAAGACCAACCTGTGCGTCGCTGTCCGCGAAACGCAGGGCAAGGGTTTGATGCCCGATGGGACCACCCGCTTTTCGTACAATGGTCAGCCCCTCTATCATTACATGGGCTGTTCAACCTTCAGCGAATATACTGTTGTCGCCGAAGTCTCGCTCGCCAAGATCAATCCCGAGGCAAACCCCGAACATGTCTGCCTGCTCGGCTGCGGCGTCACGACCGGCATCGGCGCAGTCCACAATACCGCCAAGGTCCAGCCCGGAGACTCGGTCGCCGTGTTCGGCCTCGGCGGCATCGGCCTCGCGGCGATTCAGGGTGCGCGCCAGGCGAAGGCGGGTCGCATCATCGCCATCGACACCAATCCGTCCAAGTTCGAGCTGGCACGCCAGTTCGGTGCGACCGAGTGCATCAACCCCAAGGACCACGACAAACCCATCCAGCAAGTGCTGATCGAAATGACGGGCTGGGGCATCGATCATACTTTCGAGTGTATCGGCAACGTCCAAGTGATGCGCGCCGCGCTTGAATCAGCGCACCGTGGCTGGGGTCAGTCGATCGTGATTGGCGTTGCCCGCGCGGGCGAGGAAATCTCCACCCGCCCATTCCAGCTCGTCACGGGGCGCGTATGGAAGGGGTCCGCTTTCGGCGGCGTCAAGGGACGGACACAGCTCCCCGGCATGGTCGAGGACGCGATGAGAGGCGATATCGATCTGGCCCCGTTCGTTACCCACACGATGGGTTTGGAGGAGATCAACGAGGCCTTCGAACTGATGCACGAAGGCAAGTCGATCCGCACGGTCATTCACTACTGACCCGCCGATCCGAAGCGGCGCGATGCGCCCGGATCGACAACCCGGCCTTCATCATGGCCCGACCCCGGCCATGATGAAGCGCGCTCTGGCAAATGGGCAACGCGGGGAAATGCATTCATCTGTTACCCGACTGTGATGAACCACGGGCTACACGGGGGTATAGGGCAGGAAGACTGAATTGAAGAGCAAGGATGTACACGCGGCGACGGCGGCCACCGATCATGGGCATGCGGGGCCGCCCGCGTGCGTGCAGGTTCGCGGCGCGCGCCAGAACAACCTCAAAAATGTTGACGTCGATGTACCGCGCGACGCCTTCGTGGTGTTCACCGGCATATCGGGCTCGGGCAAGTCATCGCTCGCGTTCGGCACCCTTTATGCCGAAGCCCAGCGGCGTTATCTGGAATCGGTTGCGCCCTATGCCCGTCGCCTGATCGACCAGGCCGGCGTGCCGGAGGTCGACGCGATCGACGGTTTGCCGCCTGCGGTCGCGTTGCAGCAGCAGCGCGGCTCGGCCAACGCGCGATCCTCGGTCGGCAGCGTGACGACGCTCTCCAGCCTGGTGCGGATGCTCTATTCGCGCGTCGGCGAATATCCGCGCCATCAACCCATGCTCTATGCGGAGGATTTCTCCCCCAACACGGTCGCGGGGGCCTGCGCGACCTGCCACGGCATTGGCCGCGTCTATGACGCGACCGAAGAGACGATGGTTCCTGACGCCAGCCTCTCCATTCGCGACCGGGCGATCGCCGCCTGGCCGACCGCGTGGCATGGGCAGAACCTGCGCGATATCCTCGTTTCGCTCGGCTATGACGTCGATACGCCGTGGCGCGACCTGCCGAAAAAGGATCGCGACTGGATCCTCTTCACTGACGAGGCGCCGACGGTGCCGGTCTATGCGGGCCTGACGCCCGAACAGACCCGGACGGCGCTCAAGCGCGGTATGGAGCCGAGCTACCAGGGCACCTTCACCGGCGCGCGCCGCTATGTGCTGGAAACCTTCGCTAACACGAAAAGCGCGCTGATGAAGAAGCGCGTCTCGCAATATATCATCGGCCGCGATTGCCCGACCTGCGATGGCAAGCGCCTGAAGCGCGAAGCCCTGTCGGTCAAATTCGCCGGCCTCGACATTGCCGAGTTCGGCGACCTGACGGTGCTCAAGCTGAAGGACTTGCTGATGCCCGTCGCGCATGGCGCGTATGGGGCGGTCTCCGCCCCCTCAAAGGGCCATGTTCTGGAAAAAGCGGCCCGCGATGCAGCGGTCGAACAACGGGTTGCGGCGGGCGGCTCTGCGCACAAGAACGCGCCCGACGTACGCCGCACGCCCAATCTCTCCGACGAGAAGCGGATAGCCGCCCAACGCCTTGCCTGCGAATTGATCGAGCGGCTAGAGCCGCTGATCGATCTTGGCCTTGGCTACATTTCGCTCGACCGCAGCACGCCGACGCTCTCCTCCGGAGAGCTGCAGCGCTTGCGGCTTGCCACGCAATTGTCGTCACAGCTTTTCGGCGTGGTCTATGTGCTTGACGAGCCTTCGGCAGGGTTGCACCCGGCAGATGGCGAAGCCTTGCTCACCATCCTCGAGCGTCTCAAGGCGGCGGGCAACTCCCTGTTCGTCGTAGAACATGATCTCGACGTGATCCGCCGCGCGGAATGGCTCGTCGATGTCGGGCCAGGAGCCGGGGAAAAGGGCGGTGAAGTCCTCTACAGCGGGCCGATAGAGGGGCTTGCCGACGTCGAGACTTCGATCACCCGCCGCTACCTGTTCGCAGAGCCGCTCCGCAGTGAGCGCACACCGCGCGATCCCAAGGCATGGCTACGCCTTGAAGGGATCAGGCGGAACAATCTCCATGGTCTCGACGTCGAGTTTCCCATCGGTTGCTTCACCGCTGTCACCGGCGTTTCGGGATCAGGCAAATCCAGTCTGGTCAGTCAGGCGCTGCCCGAGCTCGTCACGGAACACCTCGGCGGCTCCCCCGTGGCCGAGGAGGAGGATATCGATCCGCTGCTCGATGTTGCGCAGAACGACACTGAAGGACGCCTTGTCGCAGGCATGGAGCATGTTCGCAGGCTGGTGCGGGTCGATCAGAAACCGATCGGCCGCACGCCGCGCTCGAACCTGTCCACCTACAGCGGCATGTTCGACCATGTGCGACGGATCTTCGCTGATACGCCGCTCGCCCGCCGGCGGCACTACAGCCCGGGAAGGTTCTCGTTCAACGTCGCGCAAGGCCGCTGCCCTGTGTGCGAGGGCGAGGGATACGTCATGGTGGAGCTGCTGTTCCTGCCGAGCGTTTTTGCGCCGTGCTCGACCTGTCATGGCTCTCGCTACAACCCGCAAACGCTCGAAGTCGAATGGAACGGGCGCAATATCGCCCAGGTGCTCGAACTGACGGTCGACGATGCGTGCGATTTCTTCGCTGGCGAGGCATCGGTGATGCGCTCCCTCGACGTGTTGCGGGAGATCGGTCTTGGCTATCTGAGGCTTGGTCAGCCGGCGACCGAGCTGTCTGGCGGGGAAGCGCAGCGCATCAAGCTGGCGACTGAACTGCAGCGCGCTCAACGCGGCAACACGATCTACATCCTCGACGAGCCAACTTCGGGGCTTCACCCCTCCGATGCCGACCGGCTGATGCAACACTTGCAGGGCCTCGTCGATGCCGGCAATACCGTCGTAGTCGTGGAACACGACATGCGCGCTATCGCACAGGTGGATTGGATTATCGATCTGGGACCGGGGGCCGGGGAAGAGGGCGGCCGTATCGTTGCCAGCGGCGTCCCTGGCGTCGTCGCGGAAGCGGAAGGCAGTCTCACCGCCCGCTATCTCAAGGCGGCGCTGTAGGTCGTAAACCTCGCCGAACGCACGTTCGATCAGGTGCATCTCAACCACACGTTGGAATGGGTCGAGTCTGGAAGCGGGAGCCGGCGAGGTGTCACCGCGGTTGACGCGGCTCAGGGTTTAAGTGCCGTCAGGTGCGCCCTGTTCGTGTGATACGCGGCATGGCGGACGGCCAATCTCTGGCCATCCGCCACATTTGCTTCGTGCGGACCTTCTCCGGGGAGAGGGCCCTCACATGGTTCGTCGAAACGCCCCGTCTTATTTCCCTGCTGCAAGCGCTGCGCTCACACCTTCTGCGATTTCCTCAACGAGTCTGGCACAGAAGGCGGGCAAATCATTAGGATCGCGGCTGGTAACAAGGCCGTTGTCGACCACGACTTCCTCATTGGTCCATGCACCGCCGGCGTTCTCGATATCGACCTTCAGCGTCGAGTAGGACGTCAAGGTGCGACCCTTGAGCACGCCCGCCTCGATCAATGTCCAAGGTGCATGGCATATAGCCGCAACAGGTTTTTTCTGATCGAAGAAAGCCCGGATGAAACCGATTGCCTCGTCGCTGCCGCGCAGCTTGTCGGCACCGACAGTCCCTCCGGGCACAACAAGTCCGTCGAAATCGTCGGCTTTGACCTCGGAAAACGTCTTGTCGATAGTATAGCTGCCACCCTCGTCGAGATCGTTATTGACTGTGCGAGCCTTGCCCGGTTCAAAACTGACCACGGTCACTTTGCCGCCAGCCTCCTCGATAGCTTGCTTGGGCTTCGAGAATTCTGGCTCTTCCGTCCCGCGGGGCGCGATCAGAACGGCAACTGATTTGCCCTCTAATGTCATAATTTATCCCTATTCCGTAGAAGACTAAGGTCAGGCACCCGGTTTGAGCACGACCTTTGTCCAACCATTATCGCGCGCATCGAAATGCTTGTAAGCGTCTGGTGCCTGATCGAGCGGCAGTCGGTGCGAGATGATTTGACCAGGATTGGCCCGGCCTTGCTCGATAAGCTTCATCAGCCGCCGGTTGTAGTGCTTTACATTACACTGGCCGGTGCCGATCTTCTGCCCCTTGAACCAGAAGTTGCCGAAGTCGAACGCCATCTTGCCTTCCTTCTGGAGATCGTCGGTCGCATTCGGATCTTCCGGGATAAACACGCCGACGACGCCGATGCCGCCGGTGGCCTTCGTGCTTTTGACGAGGCAGTTCATCGTGTAATTACTGCGCTCCTTGCCGTGGCGATCGCAACACTGGTATCCGACCGCCTCGACCCCCCGGTCGGTCCCGAGGCCGCCGGTTGCGTCAAGGATCTGCTGGGCGGGATCGCCCTTGCGCATGTCGATCGGAATGGCGCCCATCGCCTCGGCCAGCTTGAGACGGTCATCGTGAGAATCGACCACGAAGATCTGAGAGGCACCGCGAATTTCGGCTGAGTGCGCGGCCATTAAACCGACCGGACCGGCGCCGTAGATCGCGATGCTTTCGCCAGGCATGAAGCCTGACAGTTCGACGCCATGCCAACCCGTCGGGAAGATGTCGGAGAGCATGACATAGTCATCCTCCTTCTCCTCGGCGTCCTCAGGCAGCTTCAGACAATTGAAGTCCGCATAAGGAACACGCATCAACTCGGCCTGGCCACCTTGCCACGGACCCATCTCGGCAAAGCCATACGCTGCGCCGGCGGTTCCAGGGTTGGTCGTGAGGCAGAAACCCGTCAAACCCCGTTCGCAGTTTTCGCAGAAACCGCAACCGACGTTGAACGGCAAGCACACGCGATCGCCCTTCTTGATACGATCTACGGCAGAGCCGACTTCGACGACCTCGCCAAGGTTTTCGTGACCGAAGACCCTGCCCTTCTCGAAGCTGGTACGGCCCTCATACATGTGAAGGTCCGACCCGCAGATATTGGTCGTGGTCAGCCGGATGATAACATCGGTCTGCTTTTCGATCTTGGGATCATCGATAGTATCGACAGAAACATCTTTGGGCCCGTTGTACACGACAGCTTTCACGGATCTCTTCCTTTCGCAACTCTTCTGAACGCGTCATCAAATCTAGAGCTTGGTGTTGATCCGGTCCATCGCAACGACGGAGGACATCGCACCCATTCCAAGTGATCTCAGTTTCCTGAACCTTCTGCTACCTGAGAGGTTCCTTCCCGGAGGGCCATTCTCGGATCGATTCACGGCTGTTCTGAAGACTGGGCCAGAACGGGCGAATAACGCGCCAAGTTGATGCGCCCAAGAATTTCCCGCGAACAAATCGTGCCGCTACATCGCGCCACGTCAACGGCGCTTGATTAGTAAATTCAGAGGTGTGATAAGCGCAAAAGACAAGGCCATCCACTATCGCGGATGGCCTGTCGTATTCATTTACTCATTTCTCGGTTCGGCCGGGGCATCCATTCGGGATGGAGACACGAGCCTTCACTGCAGCCAAACGGCAGCTTAGGGTGCCGACCGCTCCGCTATTTCGCGGCCAGCAGGGTGAACTTGTGAATCTGCGGCGGTTCGGAAAACAGTTCGTCTGCCTTGTCCATCAGTGCGGCGGCAACCTTGCCGTCAAGATGGGCCTGGCGATCATCCTCTGTGTCGAACGTATCGAAGATCGCGTACGCACCGGGACCTTCCTCGATCGCATACCAGGTCAGAGTGCCCGGCTCAGCTTGAACGAGCGGCAATGCCGAGGTGAGGAAATCGGCGACATCGCGCTCTTTTCCGGGCTTGGCCTTCAGTGGTACATACAGGGCAAGTTTGGGCATAAATGACTCCTCAAGTGAAACGGACAGATATTATTCGGCAAAGTAACGGACGAGCAGACCGGTACGTTCCCCATGAGGCGGAGCACACGCGGCCCCGCCTCCTCGTCGAAATCAGAACTCCTGTGCGGTCGGCCGGATGACGATCGCGTTGACATCGACGTCATCAGGTTGTTCGACAGCGAACGCGATAGCACGCGCCACCGATGCCGCCGGGATGGCCTGCTTGTAGAAGTCCAGCACCGTCTCGGCAGCCGTGCCGGATGTCGTGAACTTCAGATTGCTTTCGACAGCTCCAGGCTCGATTGACGTGACCCGGACCTTTTCCCCCACTTCGTGGCGCAAGCCCTCGCTGATCGCGCTGACGGCAAACTTTGTGCCGGAGTAGACCGTGCCGCCCGGTGCGAAGACCTTGATGCCCGCAACCGAGCTCAGGTTGATGATGTGACCGCTGCCCTGCTCGAGAAAACCGGGAAGGGCAGCCGCGATGCCGTAGAGCGTACCCTTCAGATTGACGTCGATCATCTGGTCCCACTCGTCGGTATTGACCTCGGCCATCGGACGGATCGGCATGAGCCCGGCGTTGTTGATCAGCACGTCGAGGCGGCCGAAGTCGGCGACGATCGCGGCGACGACAGACTGGACCGCCGACTTGTCGGTTACGTCGAGCGCGTAACTACGTGCCGTGCCGCCGCTTGCGGCGATGTCCGCGACGACCTCGTCGAGCCTGTCCTTGCGCCGGGCGGCGATGGCCACCTTGGCGCCGCGTTCAGCGAGAAGCCGCGCGGTTTCTGCGCCGATACCGGTGCTGCCGCCGGTGATGAGAACAACCTTGCCTTCGATACCCTTGGTCATGACTGTATTCCTTCAAGTCAGTTGTTGATTTTTCGCCGGATCGCGGCCCCGCGCGAGCCCGCCCGGCCTGATGGGGTCACTGCGAGCGCAACAGGACGGGACCGGCGCCCACCTTGATGCGGAGCAGTTCGTAGGGCTTGCGGCGCAAGTCCCGCCCGCCGTGGAAGCCTGGCTGGCGGTGAAGCTGGTTGGCGATGAAGTAGAGGTAGCCGTCGGTGCCGATCGACAGCGTGTCGGGCCAGCTGATGCGCGGGTCGCTGACCACCGTCGTCCAGCTGCCCTGGTCGAGCACGCGGATCGCGTTGTTCTCGTAATCGCCGGCGAACACGCGGCCGTTGTCGTCCTCGGCAATCCCGTCCGAGGCGCCTTTGCGCCCCAGGTTGCGGACCGCGCGGCCCAACCCCTCCTCGGACACCGCGGCATCGCGCAGCAGCGCCGTGGGCACCGCGTGCAGCGTGCGACCCGACAGCGGTCCATAGTAGAGCAGGCTGCCGTCGGCGCTGAGCGCAATCGCGTCGCTGGCGATCGCGACCGGCGTCGCGGGGCCGTCGGCCGGGCGGTTCATGAGCACCGCGCCGTCGACGACCGGGGTGAAGCCGCGCTCGGGGTTGGTCGTCGCATGGTTCGACAGGCGCCGGATCGCACGCCCGCTGGCGATATCGACGACGATGATGCCGCCGACACCGGCGTTGCTGCTGTCGGTGATGTAGGCGACGCCCTCGGCGCCCTGACGCAGATCGAAGCGCACGTCGTTGAGGTAGGTCGTGGGCAGCACCACGCTGGGCGGCAGAACGATCGTCTTCACCACCCGGTTGGTTGAAAGATCGATCGCCACCAGCTTTGCACCGCCGGCCTGGGG
>NZ_JPPQ01000069.1:116745-119923 GCF_000743655.1 Sphingobium sp. ba1 | reverse complement strand
GTATAATTTGCCAAAAGGGCTCTCACGGACGCCCGGCGGATCCTCGCAGGCCGTGCCGCCCGCCGCAATGCCCGCCGCATGCCATTCGTCCGCCTGTTCGGGCGAAGCCATGGTGAAACCGATCGTGCCGCCATTGGCCGAACAGGCCGGGGCACCGTCGATCGGCTTTGTCACCATGAATAATGCGCCATCATGCATATATATGACACGACCCTTTGGATCGATCATCCCCGGCTTTGCCTCCAGCACTGCCAAGGTCGCATCGTAAAAGGCTTTCGATGCCTCGATATCATTGGCACCGACCATGATGTGGCTGAACATTGCGTCTCCTGTCCTATTTGGCGTGTGCTGCTATATAGGCGCGCGACGCTCTCGATCCGACTTACCCGAAAGGGCAGGCAGACACAGGCGCGCTGCATCGGTAACTAGGCATGACCGATAAAGCCGCGGTCCGCCGGATCAGAAGATCGTGTTGTAGAGGAACCAGCCCATGATGAGCAGGCTGGATACGATACAGATACGATCACCGAAGACGTCAATACGAGACATCGAAACACATCCTTCCACTTGCCGGGCGCTCTGCGTCGCCTCTGAGGAAAGATTACATCAGTTTTTACCGTATCGGAACAGGAAAGTTGCGGCCAATCGCCCTATCGGCAGGGTGAACCAACATTCCACCCCTCTTGACGTCATTTGGTAGCGGTCCCATCCGGCCGCAGACGCCAGCTTGCGGAAATCTAGCGGAAATCCGGCCCGCGATGTTTCAGGAAAGCGCGAGTCGCTTCCTCCGGCCCGCGATAGGCTTCCTGAAACTCCGCGCTCCAATATTTCAGCTCGTCCAGGTCGATCCGCGCGCCCGACACGGCGCAGACCACGAACTGGCCCGGCCGTTCGACGTCGAAATGCGGCGTGTCGTAACGCAGCACGGCCAGGCCCTGAATATCCGCCATCAATCGCCCGTCAGGATACGGTCGACCAGCTGCTTGACGGTCGGCACGAAGCCATTGGAGTAGAAGGGATCCTGCTTGAACTTATAGGCGCCATGGCCGGCGAAGACGAGATTCTTGTCCAGGTCGCCGCCATGCACCGCTTCCTGCAACGCCTTCTGGATGCAGAAGCTGCGCGGGTCGGCCAGCCGCCCGGTCGAATTGGTCTCGCTGTCCATCCAGGACGAGAAGGAACAATGGCTCAGGCACCCCATGCAATCGGTCTGATCCTTGCGGATCATCGACTTTTCCGTGTCGCCAACGAACACCAGCGTATTGTCCGGCGTCTTGAGCGCAGCGGTAAAGCCCTGCCCCACCCATTCGCGCGCGCGATTAAGGTCGCCCAGCGTCACCCAGAAATTCTTGCCTTTGACGCCCACGTCCAACTGATGGGTATGGTCGCCCGCCTGTTCGGTGCTGAACGGGATTTGCCGTTCCGACCGGGCTTCCAGCTCGCGCAAGAACGGGTTGCGTACCGCTGAACTGTAAAAGCCGGTCGGCGAGAATTTGTGCAACAAGATATCGCCGGGGTTTAGCTGGGTCAGAAGATCCTTCCAATCCTGCGGGATCGGGCTTTCCTGCGTCAGCAGCGGGCGCGTGCCAAACTGGAAAGCGATCGTCCCCAATTCAGGATTGTCGATCCAGTCGTTCCAGTCCTTGAGCGCCCAGACGCCGCCCGCCATCACGATCGGCACCTCATCCGAAATGCCGCCCTCGCGCATCGTGTCGCGCAGCGCCTTGACGCGGGGATAGGGGTCTTGCGGCACTTTGGGATCTTCGGCGTTGGACAGGCCGTTATGACCACCCGCCAGCCAGGGATCTTCATAGACCACCGCCGCCAGCCATTCCGACGCCTTGGAATAGGATCGCTTCCACAGCGCGCGGAACGCGCGGCCGGACGACACGATCGGCAGATAGCTGACACCGTAGGACGCAGCGATTTCGGACAGCTTGTATGGCATGCCCGCGCCGCAGGTCACGCCCGCGACCATCCCCTTGGTCTTTTCCAGCACGCCATGCAGGATGCGTTGCGCCCCGCCCATTTCCCACAACACGTTGATGTTGATCGCGCCCCGGCCGTCGGCAATCTCATAGGCGCGCTTGACCTGCTCGACCGCGCCGTCGATCGCATAGGCGACCAATTCCTCATGGCGGTCGCGGCGGGTGCGGCCGTGATAGATTTGGGGGATGACATTGCCGAAACTGTCATAGCTGTCGGCATTGACGGCGGACACCGTGCCGATGCCACCAGCCGCCGCCCAGGCACCGGAACTCGCATGGTTGGACACCGCAACGCCCTTGCCGCCTTCGACCAGCGGCCAGACTTCGCGGCCACCATAGACGATAGGCTTCAACCCCTTGAACACCAAAATCTCCTGCGACAAAAAGGCCCGGCCGGTCGACCGGGAATATGCGATCCCAACACAGCCCTTACGGCTCCTGACGAATAGGCGCGGCCCTTAAAGCAAAATCCGGGGGCTGGCCAGAGCCTCTCCATATAATGCAGCATAGGCGGCAACCATTGTTTTTTCGGCATAGTCGCGGGTTGCCCGCTCGCGATTGGCGGCCCCCAGGGTAGCCCGCAAATCCGCATCCGCCGCGAGCGCGCCCAGCGCATCGGCCAGCCCCGCTTCGTCGGCCACGACATAGGGCTGGTTCGCCGTCGCGACCATATTGGCCACGTCGCCCACATCCATCGACGCGACCGGCACGCCCGCCGCCATCGCCTCCACCAGCGAGATCGGGAATTGCTCGCTGTCCGACGACAAAGCGAAAATGTCGAACAGCCCGACGAAGCGCCAGGGCCGGTCCATGAAGCCCGCCATACGGATGTCGCCCATCCCCTGCCGCGCCGCCTCGGCGAGAATCGCGTCATGTTCCGGGCCTTCGCCCACCACCACCAATTGTAGCCGGTCCTTGTGCGCGGCGACGGCGCGCACCAGCCGGGGGATATTCTTGACCGGTCGCAGCCCCGCCAGCGTCCCCACCAGCAATTTGCCCGGCGACCGGCGCAGACCGGGAATCGCATCCGGCGCAGGCGGCGGCGCATAGCGCGCCACGTCGATGCCGTTGCGGATCAGATGCACTTTATGCGCGGGCTGTTTCCAGACCGTGCGCGCGATCGTCTCCAACCGCGCCGACGGCACGACCATGCCATGCGCCCGCTGCAGCGCGATACGGCGGAACAGGTT
>NZ_JPPQ01000069.1:65699-116735 GCF_000743655.1 Sphingobium sp. ba1 | reverse complement strand
GATCAGGTTGATCGACCCGCCGACCGCGTTGCGGCCATAAAGGCTGCCCTGCGGCCCGCGCAGCACTTCGACCCGCTCCAGATCGAACAACGACGTCAGCTGCGCTTCGGCGCGCGCGACATAGGCGCCATCGACATGCAGCGCGACGCCGGTGCTGGACCCGGTGGTGGAGGTATTGGCGCCCACGCCGCGAATGAACACCTTGGCCTGGTTGAAATCATTGCCGAACGTGACCGACGGGACGAGCTGCTGAATGTCCTGCAAATTGCTGACCCCGGCATTGGTCAGCGCGTCGCCGCTGACCGCCGACACCGCAACGCTCACATCCTGCAACGACTGGCTGCGCTTCTGCGCGGTGACGATGATGTCCATGCCATCGGTCTGCGCCTGCGCCATCGAGGCGAGGCCAAGGCTCGAAACGGAAGCGAATAAGGCGCAAATCGCCCGCGAATTACTGGATGCAATCATGGCGTCCCTCCCTGAAACCGGACATCGTGTTAATTGTGTCCCGCTGAAACAATTAGCATGAGTGCTACCCCCACGCAATTTGCATCCAGCGACTGTCCCAAGGTGCATGTGAATTTCGGGTGATGTGCTAAAATTGCATCAGGCCTTGCCCAGTTGCCTTGGCGTCGAAGAAAGGCAAATGCAGGATTGATGTGCATTTCGGCGCAATTATGCCTCGGCGAAGAGGCGCTGTGGCATTCGACGAAAAAGCGCGCGCTCTACCCTGCGCGCGCCAGCATTAGCGAAAACAATCCCTCCTTATCGGTCCATTCACGCACCGGCTCCCAGCCACCCGACCGCAGCAGCAGTCGCCCGTCGCGCTCCCCATATTTATGGCTGCTTTCGGTGTGGATCGTCTCGCCCTGCGCCATGCGGAACCCTTGCCCAGCCACATGGAAATGCAGCGGCCGTATCGCCTCCAGATGCATTTCGACCCGCGCCTTGTCGTCATTCCAGATCGCGCGATGGGCAAAGCCGTCGATCGGCAGGTCGCCCTCCAACTCGCGGTTGATCCGGGTGAGCAGGTTCAGGTTGAACGCCGCCGTCACTCCCGCCGCATCGTCATAGGCCGCGATCAGCCGGTCGCGATCCTTGATCCGGTCCATGCCGATCAACAGCATCGCCTCATCGCCCAGCAGGCGGCGCATGGCGCGCAGCAGGTCGACCGCCGCATCCGGCTCCATATTGCCGATGGTCGATCCGGGGAAGAAACCCAGCCGGGGCATGGCTTCGATCGCATCGGGCAATGTCAGCGGCCGGTTGAAATCTCCTTCCACCGGAATCACCGGCAAGTCGGGAAAGGCCTGCGCCAAGGTCGCACTGCTCGCCCGCAGGAAATCGCCGCTAATGTCGATCGGCACATAGGTACTCGGCGCGATCGCGCGCAGCAGGTGCGGCGTCTTGCGCGAACTGCCCGCGCCAAACTCCACCACCGCGCGGCCTTCGCCTACCGCCTGCGCAAAGTCCGTGCCGTGCTTCTCCAGCAGCGCCGTCTCGGTGCGTGTGGGATAATATTCGGGCAGGTCGGTGATCGCCTCGAACAATTCCGACCCATGCCGGTCATAGAACCAGATGGGCGGCGTCGCCTTGGGGCTGCGCGACAGACCTTCGATGATGTCGCGGCGAAAGGCCGGGTCGACCGCATGGGTTACGGTCGGGGCGTCGTCTGTCAGCAGCATGGTCGTTACAGATCCTTCGCCAGTCGCAGCCCGGTGAACTGCCAGCGTTGATGGGGATAAAAGAAGTTGCGGTAGCTGGCCCGCACATGGCCGCGCGGCGTGGCGCAGCTGCCGCCCTTCAGCACGAACTGGCCCGACATGAATTTGCCATTATATTCGCCGACCGCGCCCGGTGCCGCGCGAAAGCCGGGATGCGGGCGATAGGCGCTGCCGGTCCATTCCCACACATCGCCGAACATCTGCGTCAGCGACGCGGTGGCATCGGCGGGGTGGGGACGGGGGCAGGCGGCATCATCCAGCAGATTGCCCGACGTCGGCGCGATATTCTGCGCCGCACTTTCCCATTCCGCCTCGGTCGGCAGCCGCGCGCCTGCCCAACTGGCATAGGCATCGGCTTCATACAGGCTGATATGCGTCACCGGCGCGGCCGGATTGACCGGCTGGCGGCCATCGAGGCCAAAGCGGGTCCAGCCCTGTTCGCCCTGCGCCCAATAGGCTGGCGCATCGACGCTTTCCGCCTGCACCCAGGCCCAGCCATCGGCCAGCCAATGCGCCGCCGTGCGATAACCGCCATCCTCGATGAAGGCGATCCATTCGCCATTGGTGATCGGCCGGTGCCCCAGCGCATGGGGATGGAGCAGTGCCTTGTGCCGTGGTCCCTCGCAATCGAAGGCGAACCCGCCCCGGCCCTCGTCGCCAATCTCGACCAGCCCCTCGCGCCCCTCGATCCAGTGCAGGGCGTCGGGCAGGTCCATGGAGGCAGCAGCGGGTCCGGCGAACAGCGCGGGCTCCATCGGATTGAGCGAAAACAGATGCAGCAGGTCGGTCAGCATCAATTCCTGATGCTGCTGCTCATGATGCAGCCCCAGCGTCACCAGCGTCCTAGCCTCGCGCGACAGCATGGGGATCGCCGCCAGTAGCGCCGCATCGACATGCGCGCGATAGTCGCTTATCTCGTCCAGCGACGGCCGGGTCAGCATCCCCCGCATCGGCCGCGCATGGCGCGCGCCTTCGGCTTCATAATAGCTGTTGAACAGGAAGGCGTAGCGCGGATCGAACGGCTGATAGCCCGGCACATGATCGCGCAAAACGAAGGTTTCGAAGAACCAGGTGCCATGCGCCAGATGCCATTTGGCCGGAGACGCATCGGGCATGGACTGGACCGTCGCATCAGCATCGGACAGGGGAAGCCCAAGCGCCTGTGTCAGCGCGCGCACCTCGCGATAGCGCGACATCAGCGCAT
Source organism: Sphingobium sp. ba1 (assembly GCF_000743655.1). Classification (NCBI taxonomy): domain Bacteria; kingdom Pseudomonadati; phylum Pseudomonadota; class Alphaproteobacteria; order Sphingomonadales; family Sphingobiaceae; genus Sphingobium; species Sphingobium sp. ba1. Next base: position 113,807 of record NZ_JPPQ01000069.1, on the reverse strand, counting down.
CCCTGTCCAACTCGGTCCAGCTTCTGGCCATGCCTGCCCCTTACGCTATGCTCGCATGATGATGGAGCAAAAAGCGCATGACTGCCCTTTAGGGTTCCCCTCCTTTTTCAGCAGCAGACCGGTTGAGCGGCGCGGCAGACGCGGTCGCGCCCCTGTTGCTTGGCATCGTAGAGCGCCTGGTCCGCGCTCGCGATCGTCTCTTCGATGGGCGTTCCCTGCCAGCGCGCGACACCCGCAGAAAAGCTGATCGCGCGGCCATTGACCTGGCCGATCGGATCGTCGCGCATCTGGGTGGCGATCCGCGATAGCGACCAGCAGGCCTCATCCTCGATACAGTCGGGGAAGAAGACCATGAACTCTTCGCCGCCCCAGCGCGCGACATGATCGACCCGGCGCAACTGCGCCGCCAGCCGTTGCGCAAAGGCCGCCAGCACCCGGTCGCCCTCGTCATGGCCCATCCGGTCGTTGACCTGCTTGAAATGGTCGATGTCGATAATCGCCACGCATCCCTTGCGCCGCACCTGGGGCAGCATGTCGATCTGCATCAGGAAACCGCGCCGGTTGGCGATACCGGTCAGCGGGTCTTCATGCGCGGCGACGTTCAGATCCTGCATCTGCGTGCGCGTGACATGGGCGGCACGATGCACCCCGGCATAGAGCGTCTGGATGACATCGCCGACCTGGGGCAGGGGCGTGGGGTCGCTATCTTGCCCCTGCAATGTCTGCGCCAGCGCATGGATGGGATTGAGCAACGCGCCGATCCCGTACAGCGCAATGCCGGTGCCGATCACCGTCGCCAGCGTCAGCAGCACGAACTCCGCCAGTGCCAGCCGCCCGGTCGCCAGCCCCCAGGCCATATAGCCCAGCAGCGGCAAATGGGTGGCGACGAAGCAGAGGGTGAACAGCCGGAGCCTGAGCGAGCGGGGGAAAATGAAGGAGGTCGCGAGGTAGAAATGCATATCAGCCCAGTCATGATTATAGACCGGGCGGAAAGTCGTCGGCGCGTCTAAACGCATCCTGAAGAAACAGGGTTAATGCGCGTCTCTGCGATCAACTGTGCCGCGCATGAGTCGAGCGACCCGACCGCTCAGCGCGATGCGCCCGGCACCCATTTGACGTCGCGCGCACCATTGTCGTTCAGGCGGCGTGCCATGACGAACAGCAGGTCGGACAGGCGGTTGAGATAGATGAGCGCCTGCACGTTCAGCGTCACGTCGGTCGCCGCCGCCGTCGCGCTGCGCTCAGCCCGTCGCGTGATGGCGCGCGCCAGATGCACCGCCGCCGCTGCCGCCGATCCGCCCGGCAGCACGAAACTGTCGAGCGGTGCCAGTTCCGCATTCATCGCATCAATCTGCTGTTCCAGCCGCTCGACCTGGCTTTCGATGATCCGCAAGGCCCAGGGCGGGTCGCCCGCATCGGTGATCGGCGTCGCCAGATCGGCCCCCAGGTCGAACAGATCATTCTGGATCATCGTCAGCCACGCCGCTTCGGGCGCATCGCCGATCGCCAGCACGGCAAGGCCGATCGCGCTATTGGCTTCATCGACATCACCCACCGCCTGCATGCGCGGCGCATATTTGGGCAGGCGCGTGCCGTCGGCAAGGCCGGTCGTGCCCGCATCACCGGTGCGGGTGTAGATCTTGTTCAGCTTGACCATGTAATCTTACCCGTTGCCCTTCATCAGCAGCAGGAGCGCGACGATGACGATCGCGATCGCCTGAAACAGCACGCGGTTCATCATCGCCTTATTCTGCTTCAACCGCGACGGACCGGGACCGCTGCCTTCGGGCGCGTTCAACTCCTCCTTCGTCGTCTGAAGGAAGCTGATGATGCCACGGATGAGCGCGAACAGCGTCGCGGCCATGGCAAGGATGAGGGCGATGACGAGGACTATGTTCATATGTCCAACTTAGGCGCTTGCCAGCCTGATTCCAACCGGAAAGCGCTTGCCTCTTAGGGCAGTCGCGAGTTCGGCGGGATCGACCCCTTGCGCGCGCAGATCGGCGAGCGCGATCGACCTGTCCCGCTTGGCCAGCCGCCTGCCATCCGGTCCGACCAGCAGCGGATGGTGGCAATAGGTCGGGGAGGGGAGGTCGAGCAACGCCTGCAACAGGCAATGAATATCCGTCGCCCCTTTCAGATCATCGCCGCGCAGCACATGGCTTACCCCCATCGCCGCATCGTCCAGCGTGCAGGACAAATGATAGCTCGCCGGCGCATCCTTGCGCGCCAGCACCACATCGCCATGCGCCAGCGGATCGGCGGAATGCAGCGTCTCACCCTTTTCATCGTCATCCCCGCGAAGGCGGGGACCCATCTCCCGACCTGGCGTTGACATGATAGCGTGGGAGATGGGTTCCCGCCTGCGCGGGAATGACGAGGTAGAGAAGGCGAGCGCCCGCCACCTTACCACCCCAACCCGCGCCACCGCCGCCGCCATATCGATCCGCCACGCATGCGCGTCCCCCGCGTCGATCCGCCGCGCCCGTTCGCCCTCGCCCAACCCCCGACACGTCCCCGGATAAACCGGCCCCTCCGGCCCATGCGGCGCGGTCAAACTCGCCTGAATGTCGCTGCGCGTGCAGAAACAGGGATAAAGCAGCCCCATGGCCCGCAACCGATCAAGCGCCGCCTCATAAGCCTCCAGCCGCTGCGACTGGAAAACGACATCGCCATCCCATGTCACACCCAGCCAGCGCAGATCCTCAATGATCCCCGCCACATGCTCCGGCCGACTACGCGTCCCGTCAATATCCTCGATCCGCAGGCGAAAAGCGCCCCCTGCCGCGCGCGCCATGTCCATGGCCAGCAGCGCGGACCAGCCATGCCCGACATGCAGCCGCCCGGTCGGGCTGGGGGCAAAGCGGGTCACCATATGCGGTAGGGCGTTCGTATCGGTCATACAGGCTCTTGACGGACGATATTGGTTGATGCTGTCATGCGGATGTCATGTTGCTGGTTAATCAGCGGCGTCGGCAAGGGGGTAGAAGGTTTCTATGTACCATCCCGACCTTATACGGCACCCGGAAAACTGCCCGGCGCTCGTACTCAATGCGGATTACACCCCGCTCAGCTATTATCCGCTGAGCCTGTGGCCGTGGCAGACGGCGATCAAGGCGGTATTTCTCGACCGCGTGGACATCATCGCCAGCTATGAGCGGCAGGTGCATAGTCCCAGCCTGGACATGAAAATCCCCTCGGTCATCGCGCTCAAACAATATGTGCGCCCGTCCGAACATCCCGCCTTCACCCGCTTCAACCTGTTCCTGCGCGACAAGTTCGCCTGCCAATATTGCGGCGTCAGCACCGACCTGACCTTCGACCATGTCGTGCCGCGCCGCGCGGGGGGGCGCACGACCTGGGAAAATGTCGCCACCGCCTGTTCGCCCTGCAACCTCAAAAAGGGCGGGCGCACGCCAAAGCAAGCGGGCATGCGCCTCCATGTCGAACCGATCCGCCCGACGACCTGGCAGTTGCAGGAACATGGCCGCGCCTTCCCGCCCGGCTATCTCCACGACAGCTGGCGCGACTGGCTCTATTGGGATGTCGAGCTGCTGGCATGACGCGGGCGCTGCGGCTTGCCTTGGCCGTGCTGCTGATTAGCCCCGGCCCGCTCGCCGCGCAGGAGGACCATAGCGGCCTGACCCGTGCCAAATATGTGCAAAACTGCCTGATGTGCCATAATCGCGCCGCGCCGGATGGCCTGTCGCCCGACATCCTCGCCCGCCTTGCGCCGCAACCCGAGCTCAAACCAGCAGTCGCCATGCCCGGCGTCGCCTGCTGGCGCCGCTGCGACCGCTGCTTCGCGCCCGCGCCCAGACGAAGATAGAACGACCCAATGCTCACGCAAAAGCCGGTGCTATTCGCTTTGTTTCGCGATAGATCGCGTAGCATGAGAAAATTAAACCGCAGGGATTGGCTCGCCTTATCGGCTCCGGCAATTGTAAGCATGCTGGCTGCGTATTTTCATGGCCAGCAGCAGGGATGGGCTGCTGGCATCGCTATCGGAGCGCTGATGTTTGCTTTCGCTCTTTGGCTATGGCGACGGCGGATTATCAAATATCCGACCGACACTTGGAAAGCTCGCCTCTGATTAATTTGTCCCTGCTGCTTAAGCGCTCGGTATCAAGATGTGATCGCTATCCGACCGGCAACCAGTCCAGGTCCATATCCTTCTGCCGATTGGTATAATGGCCGATTTCCTCCAGCCGGGGCAGGTCGCGCAGCGTGATTCGGCCGTTCGACCGGCTGATCAGCCCTTCTTCCTCCATCTGCCGGATCATGCGGTTCACATGCACCGATGTCAGGCCGATCGAATCACCGATTTCCTCCTGCGTCAGCTTCAGGTCGAAACTGTCGGTGACGGCATCGTCGGTAACGCGGATGCGGTCGAACATGTCGAGCAGGAAGGAAGCAACCCGCGCCTTGGCCGATGTCCGGCCCAGCGACGCCAGCCGGTCGGTCATCGCCACCCGCTCGGCATTGGACAGCAGGAACAGCAACGCGGCAACACGCGGCGATTCATCGAGCAGTCGGCGCAGCGCATGCTTGTCGAACGGACAAATAATCGCGTCGGTCAGCGCGATCAGCGATTCGGGCGCGCGGCTATAGATGGTGCTGGCCGACCCGATGAAGTCGCCCGGAAAATAGACGCGCAATATCTGACGGCTGCCGTCGGGCATGATGACGAAGCTCATCATTCGGCCTTCGCGCAGCACGAACAATTCTGTCACCGTATCATTGACACGCTGAACCATCGCCCCGCGCTTTACCTTGCGGGGGTTTTCCTCCAACCGTGCCAGTGCCGTCCTTTCCGCGTCCGACAGCGGCACCTGTTTGGCCAGCCTTGCGGCGAAACAACTTGTTGCCACCAATAACACCTTCTTCCAATTCTCGTTACGATGGCAGAACGCCTCAAGCGCCTTTTGGCTGCATTTGCGCCCGTCGCACTAAACTCGATCAAGCTGGCGACGATTGTTGCGGCTATATTGCGCGCGCACCGCGCACGGGTGACGAATGCTACGGCGTCCGCCTTGCGCGGCGCGCATTTGCCGCTATTAACCCTGTCCGATGGACCGCATTGATATTCGCGGCGGCAACGCACTGAACGGCCGCCTTCCCATTTCCGGCGCGAAAAATGCGGCTTTGACGCTGCTGCCCTGCGCGCTGTTGACCGACGAACCGGTGACGCTGCGCAACCTGCCGCGGCTGGCCGATGTCGACAGCTTCGGTCACTTGCTGAACCAGTTGGGCGTCTCGACCATGATCGAGGGCGCAAGACCGGAGGATTTCGGCCGCGTCCTCACCATGCGCGCGGGTCGCGTCACCTCGACCGAAGCGCCCTATGATATCGTGCGCAAGATGCGCGCGTCGATCCTGGTGCTTGGCCCCTTGCTCGCTCGTGCGGGCGAAGCGCGGGTTTCGCTGCCGGGCGGCTGCGCCATCGGCAACCGGCCGATTGATCTTCATCTCAAGGCGCTCGAAGCCTTTGGCGCGGTGCTTGAAATCACAGCAGGCTATGTCCGCGCCAGCGTGCCCGATGGCGGCTTGCCCGGCGGCCACTTCACCTTCCCGGTCGTGTCGGTCGGCGCGACGGAAAATGCGCTGATGGCCGCCTCGCTCGCCAAGGGCACCTGCATACTCGACAATGCCGCGCGCGAACCGGAAATCGTCGATCTGTGCAAGCTGCTGATCGCCATGGGCGCCGATATCGAAGGCGTGGGCACCGACCGGCTGGTGATCCATGGCCGCGAACGGCTGCATGGCGCGACCTATAGCGTGATGCCCGACCGGATCGAAGCGGGCAGCTATGCCTGCGCGGTCGCCATCGCCGGGGGCTCGCTCGACCTTGCCGGGGCCAATGAAAACGACATGCACGCCATCATCGTCGCGCTGCGCGAGGCGGGGGTACAGGTCGATCCCTATAAGGGCGGCATCCGCGTTGCCTCGGACGGCAAGCTGCGCCCGCTCACCCTCTCGACCGCGCCTTTCCCGGCCTTCCCGACCGACATGCAGGCGCAGTTCATGGCGATGCTGACCATGGCCGATGGCGCATCGGTGCTGACCGAAACCATCTTCGAAAATCGCTACATGCATGTGCCCGAACTGGCGCGCATGGGGGCCGACATCGCCGTCAACGGCCGCACCGCCGTCGTGCGCGGCGTGCCCCGCCTCGTTGGTGCGCCCGTAATGGCGACCGACCTGCGCGCCTCGATGAGCCTCATTCTCGCGGGCCTCGCCGCCGAAGGCGAAACCCAGGTCAACCGCGTCTATCATCTCGATCGCGGCTATGAACGGCTCGAAGAGAAATTGTCCGCCGTCGGCGCGGATATCGAACGGGTCAGCGATGGCTGACGGCCGCGGCCTGGAGACGGATCGTGCCGCGCTGCTCGCGCTCTATGATCTCGACGCCGGTGGTTTCCGCAATCTGGACGAGATCACGGATTTCGCCGCAACGCTGTGCGACGCGCCGATTGCGCTGGTCAGCATCGTCGAGGATGTGCGCCAGCGCTTCCTCGCCCGCACCGGGCTGGATGCGGAGGAAACCCCGCGCGACGTCTCCTTCTGCGCCCACGCCATGCTGGGGTCGGAGATTTTCGTCGTCCCCGACGCCACGCAAAATCATCGTTTCGCCGACAATCTGCTGGTCACTGGACCGCCGCATATCCGCTTCTACGCTGGCGCGCCGCTTGTCGGGGCCGATGGCGTGCCGCTTGGCGCGCTATGCGTCATCGACACCAAGCCGCGCGCCGACCTGACGCCGATGCAGCGCCAGGGCATGGTCCTGCTCGCGCGGCAGGTGATGGTCGAACTGGAGGGGCGTCGCCGCGATCGCGACATCATCACCTTCCAGAATGAAAGCGCGGCGGCGCTCGCCACCAGCGATCGCATGTTCCACACGCTGGCCGACACCATGCCGCAAATGGTCTGGTCGACGCTGCCCGATGGCTTTCACGATTATTATAATGCGCGCTGGTACGAATATACCGGCACGCCTGCCGGCTCGACCGATGGCGACGGGTGGAGCGGCGTCTTCCATCCCGACGATCAGGAGCGCGCCTGGGGCCGCTGGCGCAATAGCCTCGTCACTGGCGAACCCTATGAGATCGAATATCGGCTGCGCCACCATAGCGGCGAATATCGCTGGACCCTGGGCCGCGCCTTGCCGATCCGGGATGCCGAAGGCACGATCACCCGCTGGATCGGCACCTGCACCGACATTCACGAACAGAAATTGATGATGGAAGAGCGCGAGATGATCGCGCACGAACTCTCCCATCGGATCAAGAACATCTTTTCGGTCATCGCCGGGCTGATCGGCCTGTCCGCGCGCCAGCATCCGCAGATCAGCGATGTCGCCGACGACTTGCGCGACCGCATCCTCGCCTTGGGTCGCGCCCATGATTTCGTGCGCCCGCACAGCGCCGAATCCGCGCCGCAGCCGGGGCAGGGGGTCGGCAGCCTGTCGGGTATCCTCAAGCAGATTTTCGCGCCCTATCGCGGCACGGACGGCTCGCGCATCCTGCTATCGGGCGACGATGCCGCGATCGACGACCGTTCCGCGACACCGCTTGCGCTGCTCTTCCACGAACTCGCCACCAACGCCGCCAAATATGGCGCGCTCTCGGTGCCGGACGGGCGTGTGCATCTTGCCGTCAGTGTGGAGGGCGATGACGTTCGCATCGACTGGCGTGAAGAGGGCGGGCCGAGCGTGGCGCCTTCCAGCACCGACGGGTTCGGCAGCCGCCTGATGACGCTCAGCGTCGAACGGCAACTGGGTGGCAGGATCGAGCGCGAATGGCGCTCGGAAGGCCTTGCGATCAGCCTCTCGATTCCGCGCCGTTCGATGAGTCGGACGGCAGGAAAGGAATAAAGCCCGCAATATCGGCGGCGCAGGGTTCCGGCGTTTCCTCTGCCGCCAGCTGCAACGCGGCGACGATGCTATGCGCGCGAAACGGCTTGGTGATGACGCCCAGCGCCGCCACCGAAGCCGGGCCGATCTGGGCGGGATTGGCGGTCACATAGATGACCCGCACGCCATGCTGCATCGCCAGTTCCATGCCGATCGCCGGACCCGTCGGCCCATCGCGCAGGTTGAGATCGACGAGCGCGATGTCGCACGAATCGGCGCAGGCGAGCGCCGCATCCCGGTCGGCCGCGATCGCGCCGACGTCGAATCCGGCGTCCTCGACGATCTGCTCGATTTCCAGCGCGACGAATATCTCGTCCTCGACGATCAGAACCTTCTTGCTCATTCCCATTTCCATATAACCTGGATCAACGGAATGTCCCGCACCGTGGTTCAGTTCCCCCGCTGGCGGATAAAGCCTTGAAAACTACACTATTGGACAGGCCTCACGCCGCCTCGCTGGTCCACAGCGTCTCGAATTCCGTCCCCTTCATCAACAGCACCGACGCCGGATACCCTTCTTCGCTCGCCTGCCGCGCGGTCGCCGTCGCGCTCTCGACCGCCGCCAGCTGGGTCGCGAACGGGCCATAATAGCTGTTGTTCAGATTGATCTTCCACGCGCCATCATGGTGCAGGACGATGTAGCGGGCATGCGGCAGTTTGGGGGGCAGTGTCTTGGTCATAATACCTCGATGTTATAATGGTGCCAGGCCATGATCGCCGCCGCGCCGCGATGCGGTCGCCAGGCGTCGGCCAAAGCGCGGGTCGCTTTCTCGCTCGGCCGTTCGGGCAATCCCAATATCCGCCCCGTTTCGATCTGCACGGCCAGGTCGCCCGCCGGCCAGATATCGGGCCGCCCCTCGGCAAACAACAGATAGATTTCCGCCGACCAGCGCCCGATCCCCTTGATCCGCACCAGTTGCGCAATCGCCTCCTCGTCATCGGCGGGCAGTGCATGCAGGTCGAGCGCGCCCGTCACCACCATCTCGGCCAAACTCCGGGCATAGCCCTGCTTCTGCCGCGACAGCCCGCACGCCCGCAACGCATCATAATCCCGCGCCAGCAGCACGTCGGGCGCGCAACCCGCGCCCAGTTCCGCCTCCAGTTTGCGCCACACCGCGCCCGCCGACGCCACGCTCACCTGTTGCCCGACGATCGTGCGCAGCAACGTCTCATAGCCCGGCTCGCGCACGCGCGGCTCAGGATAGCCCGCCCGCGCCAGCGCAGCGGCGAACCCCGGCTCGATAGCGGCGATCGCGTCCAGGCTGTCGCGCAACTGCTGCGCCGTCGTCACCATGATGTTTCCCTCAGCAGCGCTTGATTTCCCGGCGTCCCTCCGTCAGAGCAGCGGAGATAATTTCCTAGGGGACTGGATAGATGCCGAAACTGATCGTGGTCAACCGTGCGGGCGAAGAACAGGCTGTCGAAGGCGACAATGGCCTGTCGGTGATGGAAGTCATCCGCGACAACGGCTTTGACGAATTGCTCGCCCTGTGCGGCGGCTGCTGCTCCTGCGCCACCTGCCATGTCTATGTCGATCCCGACTTCGCGGACGTCCTGCCCGCGATGACCGAGGATGAAAACGACCTGCTCGACAGCTCGGACCACCGCAACGACACCAGCCGCCTGTCCTGCCAGGTCGTGCTGAGCGACGCGCTCGACGGCCTGCGCGTCACCATCGCCCCCGAAGACTGATCTCAAAAAATCCTCCCCTGCAAGGGGAGACGGAGGGGTGTCGCCCTATCAATGGAGCGACACCCTTTCCTTTGCGCTACCGACTCGCCGCCGCATAGAGCGCGATCGCCGCCGCATTGGAGACGTTCAAACTCTCCATCCGCGGACTGATCGGCAGCTTCGCCAATATGTCGCAATGCGCCATGCTGTTGTGCCGCAAGCCCTCGCCCTCGGCCCCCAGCACCAGCGCCGCGCGCGATTCGCCGATGGCGTCGCCCAGCACCGTATCCGCATCGCCATCCAGGCCGATGCGCCAATAGCCTGCCTCGGCAATCTCATCGAGCGCACGCGCCAGGTTCACCACCCGCACCCACGGCATGATTTCCAGCGCGCCCGACGCCGCGCGCGCCAGCACGCCCGATTCGGGCGGCGCATGCCGGTCCTGCGTGACGATGCACAACGCATCGAACGCCGCCGCCGATCGCAGGATCGCGCCGACATTATGCGGGTCCGTCACCTGGTCCAGCACCAGGATCGGGCGCTTGTCGTCGCGGCCCTGTTCCAGCACTTCGTCCAGCCAGACATCGTCCAGTGGTTCGACTTCGGCGACGATGCCCTGATGCGGCGCGTCCGACGGGACCATCCGGCCCATGTCCGCGACGTCGGCATAGACGATCGGCAGCACTGGGGGCAGGTCGAGCGGGGCCAGCGCTTCGCGCGTGCCCCATATCTTGCGCACGATGCGATTGGGGTTGGCGAGAGCCGCAATAACGGCGTGACGCCCATAGAAGCGCGGGAAGGCGCCCTTGGGCTTGGCGGAGCGATGACCTCTTTTCATGATTGCGCTCATTTCACATCCACCCATTGACAGGCAAGCCTCGTTTCGCCATTGAGCCGCCTCCGGCGCGATGAAAGGCAGTTTTCTGTCATCGCACAGGGTACTGGACAGGTGGCCGAGTGGTTAAAGGCAGCAGACTGTAAATCTGCCGGGCTACGCCCTACGTTGGTTCGAACCCAACCCTGTCCACCACCCTTGCGCGTTGCGCCCCGGCGTGCGGCCTCTTCCGGGTTTCCGGCTGGCGCGCTCTCCCACCGAGCCCGCTGAGAGACGAAAGGGGAGCGCCCATGGCGTGGCTTATCCTCGGCATCGCCGTGTTCACCGAAATCTGCTGGGCCTTGAGCCTCAAATGGGCCGCAGGGGTCGCCACCTGGCAGGCATCGATCATCCCGATCGCGCTCAGCTTCCTCAACATGGGCCTCCTCGCCCTCGCCATGCGCGGCATCCCCGCCGGCACCGCCTATGCCGTCTGGACCGGCCTTGGCGCCGTCGGCGTCATCATCGGCGGCATCCTCTTCTTCGGCGACCGCGTGAACGGCGTGCAGATAGGCTTCATGGCGCTGATCGTGGTGGGCGTCGTGGGGACGAAGTTTTTCGCGAGTGCGTGAGGGAGGGGCGAGATAGCGCCAATTTCCGCCATTATGGCACTATTGCGCGGCTCTCATGACCGAACATCTCTCCGATCGTCTATCACCGATCCCGCCCCGCGATCGCTCGACATAGTTTAGGCGTTGTTTACCTGGACATGACAAAAAAGAGCGTCATGAAGATGCTTGCTGCCGGTAAAATGTCTGTCTCTACAAGGGCAGCTGTCACGCTTTCGCTCGTGATCGGATTATTGTTTTTAGTTTCGGGCATGGCTGCATATTTCGATATAAAGCGCCAAGCCCTGGACGAGGCGCTGATCCGGCTCGATGGCCAGAACAGGCAAGTGGCGGAACTTCAGGAGGGTCGGTTCACACGGCTCAGCGCAGCGCATGAACATGCCAAACAGCTATTGTTGGCAGAACTTGCTGAAGGTCCAAGCCCCGATGACGCGCGTAACCTCGACACACTTTTTCCGCGTGATCGTCGCGGGGGACGGCGAAGTTCGGACCTGCTATTCGACGGTGGCCGGACACCATTCGGTTATGTGCGTGGTGTGGGCGCCTATATCGGGACGGAACCGGATGCGAACCAGCGAGCGCTCATTCTCCGTGCCACACGGGTGGCGCACGCAGTCGGAGAAGGCATTCGCCCTGACCTAAAAAGTCTCTATTTCTTCACTCCGGACAATACGCTCATCATGTTCGCACCGGATCGTGAGGACAAGCTCGGCTTCTACCGGAAGAAAGCTCCCGGCAACCTTGATTTCCAACAGGAAACGTTCGCAAAGATCAGCACGGCTGCGTTGAATCCATCGCGGCGGACACGATGTACGCCTCTCGTGCATATCCTATACGATACATCCGGTCGAACTTGGACGACGGGCTGCATGACCCCTGTCGATTGGAACGGGCGACACATTGGTACCTGGGGCACGAGCCTTCTGCTCAATGATTTGCTGTCGGCCGATGAGTTGAATGGGCTTCGTGCAACGGATACCGTACTCGTATCGGCCGAAGGAATGCTCATCCGGCATCCACGCTACACGCTTCAGAGCGAAGCGGGGTCGGAACAATTGTTGGACCTTAAACAGACGCGCGATCCGCAGCTTCAAGCCCTGTGGCAGTTCATTCGCAGTAATGCCGGCAAGACGTTTTTGGGCCATGCGCCAAGGTTGGCCGCGCATGTATCGATGCGCACGATCAAAACGCCCGGTTGGTATGTGCTCACCATCCAAAATGAGGACGTGATACAAGCAGGCGCACTGCGTGCCGTTGCGCGCGTAGCCATAACGGCGTTTCTTTGCCTTTTGCTCCAAGGCATCGCTATCAGCCTGCTGATTCGACGCTATGTCGGAAGGCCGCTTGCGCGTCTGACCGAACGGACAAGAATATTGACCCGACGCTTCCAGTCCGACGTCGATTTTCCCACAAGCGCGAGGCCAGAGCTCGATGAAGTGGAACAACTTGGCCACGACTTCGATGACATGGCGGAAAAACTCACGCGCGCCCATCTCAACCTGGAGCAGCAGGTCGCACAACGGACGGACGAGTTGCATCGCGCCAACGTTGAACTCAGCCGATTGGCCGACTGCGATACTCTCACCGGCGCCCCGAACCGCCGACGGATATTATATGATGTGGAAGAAAAGTTGGCGCTGCAGAACCCGCGCCGACTGTACATGCTCGTAATCGATATTGATCACTTCAAGCGCGTGAACGACACCTATGGCCATCTCGTTGGTGATCGAATTTTGACCGAGATAGCCCAGGACGCGCGATCGCTTTTGCGAGATAAGGATTTGTTTGGCCGGATCGGCGGCGAGGAGTTCATGGCGCTGATCGAGACCAGCGGTCCAGAAGAAGCAATCATCGTGGCTGAAAGACTTTGGTCTGGCATCGGCAAGACGAAACGAATATTCGCAGATGGGGCCGCTGGACAAATGACCGTCAGCATCGGTATCGCTAATGCGCACGGCAGATCGTCGTTCGCGCAATTATATGCAGCCGCTGATGCAGCGCTGTACAAGGCAAAACACCGGGGGCGTGATCAGTGCGTAATTGAAGAAGCAGACACTGTGAATTGAGCGTCGATCGGTTAAACCATCTCGGCCAGTGGTCGGCTGCGATTGGCATCGTGGCATGGCAGCCAACCTAAGACCGTTGCTCCAAACCGCACATTCGCCGGTCGGCTTATTCCCCTGTCCTACATCCCCCACCTTATGCCACACTCCCCCCGCGCTCTTTCTCCCCGTCAACTTCCCTCTCCCTGCGGCTCCCTCTCCGCACACCCACCCACTTCGCAAAAATTCTCCTATTGCGAAATCCGCGCCACCCGTCTGTCCCCACGCTTTTGCGTCGGCCACAACACTGTATACTTCGCAACCAGCCGCCCCCTTGCAAAACGCCGCTTCCTGCCTTTGCTGCACCGCACACCCATGCTAGGGGCGCGCCATGCTTAATCTGAATGCCATCACCGTGCGCCTGGGCGGCCGCATCATCCTTGACCGTGCCGCCGCCGCGCTGCCGCCTCGGTCGCGCGTTGGCCTCATCGGCCGCAATGGTGCGGGCAAGTCCACGCTGATGAAGGTGATGATCGGCCAGCTCGACCCGGACGAGGGCAGTTGCGACATGCCGCGCGACACGCGCCTTGGCTATATCGCGCAGGAAGCCCCGTCTGGCACCGCGACCCCGTTCGAAACCGTGCTGGAGGCGGACAAGGAACGCGCCGCGCTAATGGAAGAGGCGGAGCATACGCAAGATCCCGACCGCCTCGGCCATATCTATGAGCGGCTGACGACGATCGACGCCTATACCGCGCCCGCCCGCGCCGCCCGCATCCTGGTGGGCCTCGGCTTTGACGAGGAAATGCAGGGCCGCCCGCTCGACAGCTATTCGGGCGGCTGGAAGATGCGCGTGGCGCTTGCCTCGCTGCTCTTTTCCAACCCCGACCTGCTGCTGCTTGACGAGCCCTCGAACCATCTCGATCTCGAAGCGACGCTCTGGCTCGAAAATTTCCTCAAAGCCTATCGCGGCACCGTGGTCATCATCAGCCATGAACGCGACCTGCTCAACAATGTGGTCGACTATATCCTGCATCTCGAAGGCGGGAAGGTCACTCTCTATCCCGGCGGCTATGATGCCTTCGAACGGCAGCGCGCCGAACGGCTGGCCCAGCTCGAATCGGCCCGCACCAAGCAGCAGGCCGAGCGTGAGAAATTGCAGGAATATGTCGCCCGCAACTCCGCCCGTGCCTCGACCGCGAAACAGGCCCAGTCCCGTGCCAAGGCGCTGGCCCGGATGCAGCCGATCGCCGCCGCCATCGAAGATCCGACGCTGCATTTCGGTTTCCCCAGCCCCGCCGAACTGCGCCCGCCGCTCATCACCATGGACATGGCCTCGGTCGGCTATGGCGACACGCCCATCTTGAAGCGCATCAACATGCGCATCGACCCGGATGACCGGATCGCGCTGCTGGGCCGCAACGGCAACGGCAAGACCACGCTGGCCCGCCTCATCGCCGCGCAACTCGCGCCGATGGAAGGCGAAATGGCGTCCAGCCCCAAGATGAATGTCGGCTATTTCACCCAATATCAGGTGGAAGAGCTGGACGTCACCGACACGCCGCTCGAACATATGACCCGTGTCATGAAGGGCGCGACCCCCGGTGCCGTCCGTGCCCAACTTGGCCGCTTCGGCTTTTCCGGCGAGCGCGCGGTGCAGAAGGTCGGCTCCATGTCCGGCGGCGAGCGCGCCCGCCTGGCGCTCGCCCTCATCACCCGCGACGCCCCGCACATGCTGATCCTCGACGAACCGACCAACCATCTGGACGTCGACAGCCGCGAAGCGCTGGTCCAGGCGCTCAACGACTATTCCGGCGCCGTGGTGATCGTCAGCCATGACCGCCACATGATCGAACTGGTCGCCGACCGGCTGGTACTGGTCGATAATGGCACGGCCCAGCCGTTCGACGGCAGCCTTGATGACTATACCGACATCATCCTGCGCAAGGCCGACGGCAACAGCAGCGGCGACGCGCCCAAGGTCGACCGCAAGGCCGACAAGAAAGCCGCCGCGGAGTGGCGCGAAAAACAGAAGCTGCTCAAGAACGCGGTCAACAAGGCCGAACGCGAAATGGCTGCGCTCGCCGCCGAACGCACCCGCATCGACGCCGCGCTCGCCAACCCTGCCAAGGCAACGGCCAAGACCAGCGACCTGATGGTCCAGCGCGCCGCAATCGAAAAGAAACTCGCCGCCGCCGAAGAAGTGTGGATGGAGGCGGGCGCCGCGCTGGAAGCGGGCTGACCCGTTAGAAACTGCGCTCCAGCAGCATCAGCGCCGGGTCGCCCTCGACGGCACGGGCGGTAAAGCCCATTTCCCGTTCCAGCGAGATCGCGGCATGATTGTCACGGCTCTCGATCGACTGGAGCTTCTTGATGCCCCAATGCCGCGCTTCCTGCGCCATATGGTCGAGCAGGGTCCAGCCGATCCCCTTGCCCTTGAGTTCGGGCAGGATCGAAATGGCGACTTCGCCAATGTCGCCCGCCTTGTCCGCCGCCAGCGTCGCCGCCGCGATGATCGTCGCGCCACCCGGCTCGAATGCCAACACCGTTTCATGTCGGTGATGCTCGAACGCGGTGATGTCATGCAGTTGCGCCGGGCTGACATGACGCACCGCGCTCAGGAAGCGGAAGCGCCGGTCCTCGTCGGACACTTCGTCGAAGAAGGCGGCCAGCGCGACCTCATCGTCATGGGTGGCCGGACGCACCGTGAAGGGAAAGCCGTACCGGGTTTCAAGCGCGATCATCAACAATATCCTTTTGCATTCAGGCCGCCGCCAACGCCTTCACCAGGAAGGGCAGGGCAGCGCCATCGGGTTCGATCAGGGTGATCATATTGCCCGCCCGGATCGCTTGCGCGTCCAGCCGGAACAGCCGTTCGTCATCTTCCTTGCCCGGCGCATAGGCCAGCGCCCAACCTTCGGCCGTGCGCAACAGGCTGCCATGCCGGTCGGGTTCGTTGGGCCAGAAACGCCGCACCGTCGCCAGTTCAGGATGGGCGCGATAGGCCGGTTCGTCGATCACGCCATCCTCTCCCAGCGGCAACCGCAGCACATAGCTGCGCGCCACCGACCCCTTGGGAAAAGCGGGGGAGCTGGCCAGCTCCAGGCGTATCGTGGTCCACGTCATGCTGGAGTGAATCGGATTTGGGCGCAGAAAATTCTATAAGGACTATCCCTGATGGTGCGCGCGCCGGGGGACGCCTAGCCATCAAGGGGCGATAAACCCTGCCGGGAGACGTGCGATGAAATCGATCCTGCTGCATATTCATGATGATGTCGGCGCGGACAGCCGCCTGCAGGCCGCCTGCGACCTCGCCCGCGCCTGCGATGCCCATGTCCATTGCGTCCAGGTAACGCCGCTGCCCGACCTGGTCGCGGCCGATGTCTATGGCGGCGCGGGCTATGCCCCCTCGATCGCGGCCGAACTGCATGAGATTGACGAAGCCTATCGCACCAAGATGGAGGCGCGGTTGGGGCAGGAGGATATCGCCTGGGACTGGCGGCAGATCGACGGCG
Organism: Sphingobium sp. ba1; assembly: GCF_000743655.1. Classification (NCBI taxonomy): domain Bacteria; kingdom Pseudomonadati; phylum Pseudomonadota; class Alphaproteobacteria; order Sphingomonadales; family Sphingobiaceae; genus Sphingobium; species Sphingobium sp. ba1. Next base: position 97,224 of record NZ_JPPQ01000069.1, on the reverse strand, counting down.
ACAGCGTCGCGGGCCTGCTCTCCGCCGCGCGGCTGAGCGACGCGATCGTCGCCACCCTGCCCGAAGGCGGACGGGTCCATGTGTCCGATCCCTTGCCGATCGTCGCCGACTTGGCGCTGGGCGGGCGGACGCCAGTGCTGGCCGTACCGCAGGCGTGCAAGGGTTTTGCCGTCACTGGCACCGCGCTGATCGCCTGGGACGGGTCGCCCGAATCCTGCGCCGCTCTGCGAGCCGCCGTGCCCTTGCTGCGGCTGGCGCAGGCGGTGGAGATCGTGTCCGTCGAGGAAGCCGACAAGGCCGAATTTCCCTCGACCGCTGCACCCGAATATCTCGCCCGGCACGGCATCAAGGCGCAACTGCATAGCTGGCCGCGCAAGGGCCGGGCGGTCGACGCGGCCCTGCAAGAGGCGATCGGCACGCTGGCGGCGGACTGGGTGGTCATGGGCGCATTCGGCCATAGCCGCTGGCGCGAACTGGTATTTGGCGGCGTGACCCGCGCCATGCTGCGCGATACGCGTGTGCCCCTCTTGCTGGCGCACTGAAAGAGGGTCATGGTCGGCGCATGGCTGTAGCGGATGATGAAAGCGATGCGCTGACCGACGCGCACAGTCTGGAACAGGCTTTGCTGGGGTCCATCCTGGCGACCATTCCCGATGCGTTGATCGTCATCGACATGCGCGGGCGCATCGTGTCGTTCAGCGCCGCGGCGCAGCGCATGTTCCAATATAGCGAAGCCGATGTGCTGGGCGAGAATATCTCGATGCTGATGCCCTCGCCCGATCGGGAGCGGCATGACGGCTATATCGGCCATTATATCGACACCGGCGAAAAGCGGATCATCGGCATCGGCCGCCTGACCGCGGCGCGGCGGCGCGACGGGTCCACCTTTCCCATCGAATTGTCGGTCGGGGAAGTGAATGATCAGGGCCAGCGCCTCTTCACCGGCTTCATCCGCGACCTGACCGAACGGCAGCAGGCCGAACGGCGCGTCGCCGACTTGCAGGCCGAACTCGCCCATGCCGGTCGGGTGACGGCGATGGGCACGCTCGCCTCCGCGCTGGCGCATGAACTCAACCAGCCCTTGACCGCCATCGCCAATTATATGGAGGCAGGCCGCGACCTGCTCGCCGCCCCCGGCGACCTCGACCGCGCCATGCTGGGCGAAGCGATGGACGAAAGCGCGCGCCAGGCGCTGCGCGCGGGCGAGATCATCCGCTCGCTGCGCGAATTCATCAAGCGCGGCGAAACCCTGCGCCAGCCCGAACCGCTGCGCAGCCTGCTGGCCGAAGGCGCAGCGCTGGCCTTCATCGGCACCGACAGCCGGGGCATCGACATGGACGTGCAGGTCGACCGCCACGTCGATCTGGTGCTGGCCAATCGCGTGCAGTTGCAGCAGGTGATCATCAACCTCGTCCGCAATGCGGTGGACGCGATGCAGGACAGCCCGGCCCGCATCCTGCGCCTCACCGCCGCGCCCGCCGACGATGGCAAGGTGGAGGTGGTCGTCGCCGACAGCGGCCCCGGCCTGGACCCCGCCATGTCGCGCACGCTCTTCACCCCCTTCACCACCACCAAGGCCAATGGTATGGGGGTCGGCCTGTCGATCAGCCAGACGATCGTCGAAGGCCATGGCGGGCGCATCTGGGCCACGCCCTCGCAATGGGGCGGCACCGCCTTTCATTTCACTTTGGACCGGGCGGACGACCTATCATGAGCGAACCCTATCCCCTCTATGTCGTGGATGATGACGACGCGATCCGCCGCTCGCTCTCCTTCCTGCTCAAGACCAGCGGCTTTGGCGTGCAAGTCTTCGAAGGCGGACTGCCCTTCCTGAAGGCTGCTGCGACGTTGCCGCAGGGCTGCGTCCTGCTCGACGTGCGGATGCCCGACATGGACGGGCTGGAGGTACAGCGCGAATTGCGCGCGCGCGGCATCATGCTGCCGGTCATCATCATGACCGGCCATGGCGACATCGACATGGCTGTCGCGGCGATGAAGGCGGGGGCGAGCGATTTCATCGAAAAGCCTTTCGAAAAAGCGACCCTGCTCGCCTGCATCGAATCGGCCCGCAAACAGTCAATCGCCACGCGCGGGGTCGGCGCACGGGCGCAGGAGGCGCAGGCCCGCCTCAACATCCTGACCGACCGCGAACGCGAAGTGCTGGACGGGCTGGTCGAAGGCCTACCCAACAAGACCATCGCCTATGACCTCGGCATCAGCCCCCGCACCGTCGAAATCCACCGCGCCAATTTGATGCAGAAACTGGAAGTCCGAAGCCTGGCCGAAGCTCTCCGCATCGCCTTCCACGCCGTCGAGGGGGCACCGGCGGCATAGGCCAAACTAAACGCGAAGCTGCATGAGCTAAAACCCTCCCCTGCAGGGGAGGAATTTTTAGAAACTCGCTTTCAGGCCGTCGATTACGAATTGGGCGGCCAGGGCGGCGAGTAATACCCCAAGCAGCCGGGTGATCACCGCTTCGATCTTGCGGCCGAGCAGTGCCATCAGCGGGCCTGCTGCCAGCAGCGCGCCGAGCATCAGCGCCAGCGTCAACAGCACCGCGCCCAGCACCACCATCCGCTCGGTCAGATCGTGGGCGCGCGACATCAGCAGCATCACCGTGGCGATCGATCCTGGTCCGGCGATCATCGGCATGGCCATCGGAAAGACCGACACATCCTCGACATGGGGTTCTTCGTCGGTGAGCTTCTGCGCCCGGTCCTCGCGCCGCTGGGTGCGTTTTTCGAAGACCATGTCCATCGCGATCATGAACAGCATGATGCCGCCCGCGATGCGGAAACTGTCGAGTTCGATGCCCAGCACGCCGAGCAGTTGCTTGCCCCACAAAGCGAAGACCAGCAGGATGGCGGCGGCGATGCCGACTGCGCGGATCGCCATGGCGCGCCGTTCGGCGGCGCTCGCCTCGCCGGTCAGGCTGGCATAGATGGGCGCGCAGCCCGGCGGGTCGATCACCACGAACAGGGTGACGAAGGCCGACAGGAATAATTCGATCATGATCCGGCCCCTACCCTGTCCGCTATGACGGCATCATACCCGCTGCCATTCCATATTTGCACATTGACGGTGCGGCTGCCATCGGCGGCGACGTCGGCGCTCCAGAGCAGGCTGTCGTCGGGCGGCGGAGGCAGGTCGTTTTTACCCGGCGGTGGCCCCTCGGCACGCGGCGGCCGCTTGCAGGTGGCGACCTTGCCGGTCAGAAATTCAGGCGCGGCGCGGGGGCTGGCAAGCGGGGCGCGATGATCGAATATCCATTCCCACCGCCCCTTCTTGTCGCGCCGCCAGATGGTCGTGAAAGAACCGACCGATCCGTCCGTGGCGGTCCAGTTGCCGGTGCTGGCGGCGAGGCCACCATCGCATCCGACATAGACGATCGAGGGGGACCAGGTCATCGGCGCAGGCGGGTCGGCGCGGCCCTTCAGCCAATCCTTCGCCAGCACCCGTTGCGGCACGACCATCACCGCGTCATCGGCGGCGGCGTCGCGAAAAGCGGTCCATTGGCCCTTTTGCTTGGCCAGCCGGTTGAAGGCGATTTCGGCGGCGATGACCGAGCTGGGGTCAGGCTGAAAGCGCAGCGGCGGGCGGGCGGAGACTGGCACCGCGAGCAGCGCCAGCGCGCTAAGCGTCAGGAGGGCGGCGCGCGCCCTCACAAGCCCTCCGGCTTGGGCAGCCCCGCGCGGGCATGGGCGGCGACCAGCGTGTTGCGCAGCAGCACGGCGATCGTCATCGGCCCGACGCCGCCGGGGACGGGCGTGATGGCGCGGACATGGGCGAGCGCTTCGGCGGTGGCGACGTCGCCGACGATCCGGCTCTTGCCATCCTCGGTATCGGTGACGCGGTTGATACCGACGTCGATCACCGTCGCGCCGGGCTTGATCCATTCACCCTTGACCATTTCCGCCCGGCCGACGGCGGCGACGACGATGTCGGCACGGTGGACGATGCTGGCAATGTCACGGGTGCGGCTATGCGCGATGGTGACGGTGCAGCTTTCAGCGAGCAGCAGCTGTGCCATCGGCTTTCCGACGATATTGGAGCGGCCGACCACGACCGCCTCCAGCCCCGACAGATCGCCCAGCTCATCCTTCAAGAGCATGATGCAGCCCATCGGCGTGCAGGGGACCAGCGCCTCCTGCCCCGTCGCCAGACGGCCGGCATTGACAACATGGAAGCCATCGACATCCTTTGCCGGGTCGATCGCGGCGATGACGCTGGCTTCGTCGATATGGTCGGGCAAGGGCAACTGGACGAGGATGCCGTCGATGCGGTCGTCCTGGTTGAGTTCCGCAATCAGGTCGAGCAGGTCGTCTTGGCCGATGCTGACCGGGCGCTTAAATTCATAGCTTTCCATGCCGACCGCGACGGTCATCTTGCCCTTCGACCGGACGTAGACACTGCTCGCCGGGTCTTCGCCCACCAGCACGACAGCCAGGCCCGGCTTGCGCCCCGCCTGTGCGGCGAAGGCGGTGACGCCCTCGGCCACCGTGTCGCGCAGCCCCGCCGCATAAGCCTTGCCGTCGATGATCTTGCCGATGGTCATGTCGCTTGCACCCATATGTCGATGATGGCGGTGAGGCGCACCGCAGCATTCGCCCCATCCCGTATTCGCAGCCGCTTTAGCCGGTTGGTGTCGCCCGATTCCAGTAAAATCGCGCTTTTGGGCCAATCGAGCGTCTTGGCCAGCAGCGCGATCAGCGCGCCATTGGCGCGGCCCTTTTCGGGCACGGCGCGCACGCGGGCTGATAGCCAGGCCGCGCCCTTTTCGTCCGTCCAGCCGCCGCCGATCGCATCCTTCGCAGCGCCCGGCGTCAGCCGGACGGCGAGCAGCAGATCATCGCCCGCCAGCGACCAGACCGCAGTCAGATCGTCGCACGCATCAGCGCCCCGAACAGATTTTCGCGCACCGGCCCCTGCAGGATGATGACCGCGAGCAGCACGACCATCGGCGACAGGTCGAGCGCGCCCAAATCGGGCAAGACCTTGCGCACCGGGCGGTAGAGCGGCTCGGTCATGCGATCGAGCGCGTAGAGGCCGTTGCGCACATATTCATTGGAGGTGTTGATGACGTTGAAGGCGATCAGCCAGCTCAGCACCGCTTGGACGATGATGATCCACCACACCGCTTCCAGCACGATATAGACGATGCCGTTGAGGGCGTTCAGAAGTTCGTACAAGCTATCGTTCTCCGCTGGTCGCCCGCCACGGGGGCGGGTTCTTCGATCCATGCTTTAGCGCAGGCGGCAGGCCGTCCACAAGCGGCAGCACGCGCCCTTAGCGCCGGATCAGCGTGCCTGCGCCGCGCCGGGTGAAGATTTCCAGCAGCATCGCATGGGGCACGCGGCCGTCGAGGATGACGGCGGCGTCCACCCCGCCCTCGACCGCGCGGACGCAGGTTTCAAGCTTGGGGATCATGCCGCCGCTGATCGTGCCATCCTGTTGCAGGACTTCGATCCCCTGCGGGTCGAGATCGGTCAGGAGGTTCTTGTCCTTGTCCAGCACGCCCGCGACATCGGTCAGCAGGAAGAAGCGCGAGGCGCCGAGTTCGGCGGCGATGGCACCCGCCATCGTGTCGGCATTGACGTTATAGGTGTGGCCATCCGCGCCGATGCCGACGGGCGCGACGACGGGGATGATACCGTCCTGCGTCAGCGTATCGAGGATGCGGCGGTCGACCTTTACGGGATCACCGACAAAGCCCAGATCGACATTGCGCTCGATCCCCGAATTGGGGTCGGCCTCGCGCTTGCCCAGCACTTTTTCGCACAGGATCAGGTTGCCGTCCTTGCCGGAGATGCCGACAGCGCGGCCGCCAGCGCCGGCGATCCAGCCGACGATTTCCTTGTTGATGGAGCCGGCCAGCACCATTTCGGCGATCTTGGCGGTTTCGGCGTCGGTGACGCGCAGGCCGCCGACGAATTCCGATTCGACGCCCAATTTCTTGAGCATCGCGCCGATCTGCGGCCCGCCGCCATGGACGACGACGACGTTGATGCCGACCGCCTTCATCAGCACCACATCCTCGGCGAAGTCGCGCGCCGCTTCGGGGTCGCCCATGGCGTGGCCGCCATATTTGACGACGAAGGTCTTGCCCGCATAGCGCTGCATATAGGGCAGTGCTTCGACCAGGGTTTCGGCCTTGGCGAGGAGCGCGGGATCGGGGGCGTGATTGCTGTTCATGCGCGGGCGCATAAGCCCTAAGCGGGGGTATCGCAAGGCCGGGACCGTACAGCGACCCGGACAAGGGTCGCGTGTTTTTCGATTTTGATTAGTTAGCTAACTAATCGAAGTGTTACCCCTCAGGCGCGATCGAGCCGCCGACCAAGGCCCACCAGCAGATAGATGACCGGCGGGACGAGCAGTGCGGACAGCACGACCTTGGCCAGCATCTGGCCCAGCAGCAGTTCGCCGATCGGGAAGATGCCGTAAAAGGCGATCGAGACGAACAGCAGCGTATCGACGATCTGCGACAGGATGCTGGCAACCGCCGCGCGCAGCCAGAGCATCCGGCTGCCCTCCCGCCCCTTGAGAGCGGCGAAGAGCGTGACATTGAGCGTCTGCGAAATGCCATAGGCGATGATGCCGCCGAGCCAGATGCGCGGCGTGCCGCCCATCATCATCGCAAAGGCTTCGGCACGGGCCGGGTCCATGTCGCCCGCCGCGGGCACCGACAGGACGATGATCGACAGCAGGATCGAGGCGATGAGCGGGAGAAAGCCGATCTGCACCAGCCGGTTGGCGACCGCGCGGCCATGGAGTTCGGCCACCGCGCTGGAAATCGTCACCAGCAGCAGGAAGGCGAAAATGCCCGCCTCCACCGCCAGCGGTCCCAAGCCGACCATAGGGCCAAGCGCCGAGATCGGCCCCAATGTCACCTGCTTGTTGCCCAGCACGCCCGCGATGCAGACCATGCCACCATAAAAGATCGCGAAGGAAAAGAGCGAGCGGCTGATCAGCGCGGGAGAGGTGGTCATCCTTGGCCCTTAGCCCTATTTGCGGACGTGGGAAAGATAGCGCGGGTCAGGCGGTGAGTTGATATTTGACGCCCATGGCCTGGGCCAGATGGCGCAAGCGGCGTTCGACGGCTTCGCCGAACAGGTCCGCATCGTCCTTTTGCAGCGACAAAGTGAGCAAGTCGCCTTCGCGCGCCAGCCGCGAGAGGTTCAGCGGCCCTTCGACACCGCCCGACAGACGTTGCGCCAGGCGGATCGCGAGGCCCCATAGCGCGGCGTGGTGCAGCGCTTCGGGCGAAGCGAGTTGTTCGACGCCGAGCGGGGTGGACAGGCCGCCACCGAAATTGCTGTGCAGCGCCTGCGCCAGCATCGCGCGTTCCGCTGCGGTGATGCCGACCCAATTGCTGTGCAGGGCTATCTCCACCCCGCGTTCGGCGCGGAAATCGGGGTTGGCGCGCCAGCCGACATCGGCGAGCAGGCAGGCGGCGCGGCGGATGCGGCGCAGATCGGCGCTGTCGTCCAGAAAGAGCGGCGCGATCCAGCGTTCGATGCGGTCGCCATGGCCACGGAAGCGCGACTGCGCCTCCCCTTCCGCTTCGGCCGCGACCAGCAGGGGATCATCCTGCCGAATGTCGGCGGGCAGGTCTTCGTAGAGCAGCCCTTCGCGCAGGCCATAGGCCGACACGATAAGGCGGCTCGACCGTAATTGCCGCACCACGACCGACAGCAGGGCCGCGGCATTGGGCAGGGTCGGGATGCGCGATCCGCTCATCGCCGGGATGCTCTTGAGCCGGGCGCGGCCGACATGCGAGACGATGCGGGTCAATTGTTCGGCGCGCGCGGCGGTCATTTCATATTGATGGACGACGGGCAGCGGGAAATTGGTCAATTGCATGTCGAACCGCGCCAGCGCGCGCCACGATCCGCCGACCAGATAGAAGGGCAGGTCCGGTTCAGGCTGCCAGCCCGCTTTCTCCATCATCGCCTTGACCCGCCGTTCCAGCGCGCCCGGCCCCTTGGCGCGGATGGCGGGCAGGCGCAGGACGCCCAAAGGCAGCGATATCGTCTGTTCGACCGCGCCGTCGCGAATCCGGGCCAGTTCCAGGCTGCCGCCGCCCAGATCGCCGACGATGCCGTCTGCGCCCGGAATGCCCGACAGCACACCCATGGCCGCGCCGATCGCTTCCTGCGCGCCGGTCAATATTTCGACAGTCAGGCCCATGGCGGCGGCGCGGGTGATGAATTCGTCGCCATTGGTCGCATCGCGCACCGCCGCCGTGGCGACGCAGCGGATATGGGCGACCTTCATATCCTGGCACAGATGGGCGAAGCGGCCGATCGCGCGCAGGCCGCGTTCCATCGGCTCTTCCTCGATCCGCCCGGTCCGGGCGAGCGAGGCGCCCAGTCCCGCCATCACCTTTTCATTGAACAGGATGAAGGGCAGCCGCCGTGGCCCGTCATAGACGACGAGGCGTACGCTGTTGGAACCGATGTCGATGATCGCCGTGCGCGCAGTCGCGGGCTGGGGCGATGTCGCCATGGTCTGGGCAGCGGCGCGGACCCGGCTGAGCATCGAGTTCATGAGGGTCAAACCCGCCCGCGCAAGCGCAAAGTGGGCACCGCTTCATTGTCGAGCGCGGCACCCCGGCCCGACAGCGACGGGTTGGTCATGAAATAGCGGTGGAGGTTGAACGGCTTTTCGCCCGCATCGACGCGCGCATAATGGCCGTCGCTATCCAGTTCCCAGCTCTGTTCGGTGTCAATGAGGTTGGCGACCATCACCTGGTCGAGAATCTGGTCATGGACCGTGGGATTTTCGATCGGCGCCATGAATTCGACGCGCCGGTCGAAGTTGCGCTGCATCCAGTCGGCCGAGCTGATATAGACTTTCGCGCCATTATTGGGCAGCGCCTTGCCATTGCCGAACACCGCGATGCGGCTATGTTCCAGGAAGCGGCCGACGACCGATTTCACCCGGATATTTTCCGACATGCCCGGAACACCGGGGCGCAGGCAGCATATGCCGCGCACGATCAGGTCGATCTGCACGCCCGCATTGCTGGCGGCATAGAGTTTTTCGATGATCGCGGGGTCAACCAGACTGTTCATCTTCGCCCAGATAGTGCCCGGCCGTCCGGCGCGGCAATGGTCGATCTCGTCATCGATAAGCTGGCACAGCCGATCGCGCAGGTCGCGCGGCGACATGACGAGCTTTTCCAGCCGCTTGGGTTCGACATAGCCGGTGATGTAATTGAACAGCGCAGCGGCATCGCGGCTATAGGCCGGATCGGCGGTAAAGAAGCTGAGGTCCGTGTATATGCGCGCGGTGATCGGGTGATAATTGCCCGTGCCGAAATGGCAGTAGCTGCGAAACTGCTCGCCCTCGCGCCGGATCACCATCGAAATCTTGGCGTGGGTCTTCCAGTCGATGAAGCCATAGACGACCTGCACCCCGGCGCGTTCGAGCGCATCGGCCCAGAGGATATTCTGTTCCTCATCGAAACGGGCTTTCAGTTCCACCACGGCGGTCACGGACTTGCCCGCTTCCGCCGCGTCGATCAGCGCGCGGATGATCGCCGATTGCTTGCCTGCGCGATAGAGCGTCTGCTTGATCGCTACCACATCGGGGTCGATCGCCGCTTGTTTAAGGAAGGAGACGACGACGTCGAACGCTTCATAAGGGTGGTGGACGACGATGTCCTTGGCGCGGATGGCGGCGAAGCAATCGCCGCCATATTCGCGGATGCGTTCGGGAAAGCGCGGCGCATAGGGTTCGAATTTGAGGTCGGGGCGATCCTCGTCAACGATGCCGGACAGGTCGCCAATGCCGACAAACCCCTCGACTTCGGCGATGATCGCCTCATGCCCCTGGATCATGTCCTGCAGCATTTCCTCGACCGGTTCGGGGATGCGCTCCTCTATCTCCATGCGGATCACGCGGCCACGGCGGCGGCGCTTGATCGCGCTGCGGAAGTGGCGGACCAGATCTTCGGCCTCTTCCTCGATTTCAATGTCGCTGTCGCGAATGATGCGGAACACGCCGCTGTTGCGGACCTGATAGCCGGGGAAGAGATCGCCCGAAAAGCGCCGCACCACGGCTTCCAGCGCGATATAGCGGGCCGATGGCCCCGGTACGCGCACGAAGCGGTCGAGCGTCGCGGGGATCATCACCAGTTCGCGGATCGGCTGCTTGTCCGACAGGCGTTGCAGGTCGAAGACGATAGACAGCCCCTGATTGGGGATGAAGGGGAAGGGATGCGCCGGATCAAGCGCCTGGGGCGTCAGGATCGGGAAGATTTGCGTCAGGAAATGGTCGCGCAGCCAGGCTTCGCACAAGGGGTCCATGGGGCTGGACGGGCCGATGACTTCGATGCCGACCTGGCCCAATTCGCCGTGCAATATGCCCCAGACCTTTTGCTGCGCCGCCATCAATCGCGCAGTTTCGGCGGCGATCGCGGCGAGTTGCTGCCCCGCCGTCAGCCCATCGACCGAGCGCAGGTCGACATCCTGCAACTGCTGCCCCTTGAGACCCGCGACACGGACGGAGAAGAATTCGTCCAGGTTCGCGCCGGAGATGGACAGGAAGCGCAGCCGTTCCAGCAAAGGATGGGCGCGGTTCATCGCTTCTTCCAGCACGCGCTGGTTGAAGGCGAGCCAGGAGAGTTCGCGGTTGAAATAGCGTTCGCTGTGCAGCGACAGGCTGGGTGTGGGATCGGCTTCGGCCACGGATTACTCGCGGTTGGCGGTGGAAGGATCGGGCGGCACTATAGGCAGAAATCCGGCAGCTTGCAGAGCCTCTTTCGCCAGTGCGGTGGAAATCTTACGACCAGATGACAGCGCCGCCGCGTCGAGCAGACGGGTGACGGCGTCGATCGCGCCATAGCTACGCTCTATCCGGCGCAATAGCCAGTCCGGCAGATCGGCGGCATAGCCTGCCCCGGTTCGGTCGAAGGCGCGGGCGATCAGCGCGCGGGCGAGCGCTTCGTCGGGTTCGGTAATGGCGACATGGGGCGCCGCCGCGAGCCTGGAGCGCAGGTCGGGCAAGGCGACGGTCCAGCTGGCGGGCGGGGTGCGCCCCACCATTAGCAGCGGTCGCCGGTCGGTCTGCGCCGCGTTCCAGGCGTGGAACAGGCGATGTTCGTCCTGCCCCTGCGCATCGTCGATCATCGTGCCGCCGCTCATGCGGACAAAATGGCGGGCGAGCGTCGAGCGCCCCGATCGCGGCGGGCCGGTCAGCACGCTGACCGACAGGGGCCAGTCGCGCCAGCGTTCCAGATGGGTGACGGCCTGGGCATTGGCCTCGCTGACCAGGAAATCCCCGTCGCGCGCATCGCCATGCCAGTCGAAGGGCAGGCTGATCTGGCTCATTGCGCGGCGGGGGCGGGTCCGGCGGGCGCGGCGCGACGGCTGATCCGCAGCGTGGTGCCGGACGCCGCAACGGTATAGCCGCGCGCTTGAAGCCCGGCGCGCAGCATTTCGACCGTGCCCTCGAAACTGACCTGCATCACCGATGTACCGCCGAGCGCCAGGCTGCTGGTCGTCGCCGAGCGGACGCCCGGCACCGCGCGGACCGCCGCCTCGCTTTGCGTCACCGATCCGACATCGGGCGTGTCGAACTGGATCGCGAAGCTGGTGCCGCCGGTGACGACCGTGGGCAATTCAGTCGTTTCGACGATCGCCTCGGTCACATTTTCCAGTTCCAGCGTGGCGGGATCGACCGGTTCCTCGATGATCAGCGAGGGGTCGGGCCGCAGGCGGCCGTCGTTGAGCGCGCGGATATAGAGTTCATCGAGGCGCCGCGCGCCTTCGTCCAGCATCTTGGGCAAGCCGCTGTCGTTGGAGGCGCGCAGCGTGACGCTGCCGATCAGGCTGTTGTCGGGGCCATAGCGGGCGGTGAAAGTGCCGGTCACGGGGCCACCGGGATAGGCGCGGTCAAGCCGGGCGATCGGGATCACCACATCGGCCGCGCCATATTGGTCGAGCAGCACGCGCCACCATAGCCGCCCGCGCCGTCCGGTCTGCCCGGCGTTCAGCAGGATCGGGTCGGCGATCGACCCGGCGACGCGGACATAATCGATCGCGCTGTCGCCGGTGCGATAGCGTGCCCAGGCCTTTTGCCATTCATTTGTACGTTCGTAGGAGACCGCCGAGCCGCCGTCCCACAGCACGGGAATGACCAGCAAGGGCGGCGAGCGCATCGCATTACCCGATACGCCAAGCAACTGGCCGGTGCGGGCGCGGTCGAACAGGATGCTGAGCGTCGCGACATAACGCGTCGGCCCAGCCTGTTCATAATCGATCTCGATGCCCGACACCATCGCCTCGATCTGCGAATCGGACAGGGCGGGCGCGCCTGCGCCGCTGTGGGTGCGGCTCCACAGCATCCGCCACGCCTGCCGCTGGGCCATGCGCCAGCCGGCATAGCGGGCGGTGTCGGCATCCTTGGCGACGACATCGACCTTGACGCCGCGCACTTCGAAATCGCCGCCGCTGGCGATCGGCGGCACGCCGCGCTCCCCCTCCATCTGCGCAAACAGCGCGGCCGCCGCGAGGCCGAGCACGATGGCGAACAGGATCTGTGCCGGGCGCGACAGGGCACGCAGGGCTGCGCCGGGCGACAGAGAGAGGCGGGAAAAGGTCTGGGCAAGGCTCACGCGCGCCCTTTTGGCGGGATTTGCCCTATATGCCAAGCGCCAACCTTCACCCAACTTGCCGTTCGGGCTGAGCGAAGTCGAAGCCCTGCGCTGAGCCGAAGGCGAAGCTGCTTCGCTTCGCTCAGTAGAAGGCTTCGACAAGCTCAGCCCGAACGGTGTGTTTGCGGCCCGTTATAGGGGGGCAACAGATGGACGGTTCCGTTTTCGCATCGATTGCTCTAGGCGCGTCTCCCATGACCGATACCGAATCCTATAGCTACGCCAAGGCTGGCGTCGACATCGCCGCCGGCAATGCGCTGGTGCGCGCCATCGCTCCTTTGGCCAAGGCCACCCGCCGTCCCGGCGCGGATGCCGAACTGGGCGGCTTTGGCGGCTTTTTCGACCTCAAGGCGGCGGGCTTTACCGATCCGCTGCTGGTCGCGGCCAATGATGGCGTTGGCACGAAGCTGAAGCTGGCGATCGACCATGGCCGCCATGACGGCGTGGGTATTGACCTTGTCGCCATGTGCGCCAACGACCTGATCGTGCAGGGTGCCGAACCGCTGTTCTTCCTCGATTATTATGCCACCGGCAAGCTGGAGAGCGGCGTTGCCGAGCGCGTCATCGCCGGGATCGCCGAGGGCTGCCGGATCGCGGGTTGCGCGCTGATCGGCGGCGAAACCGCCGAAATGCCGGGCATGTATGCGCCGGGCGACTATGATCTGGCGGGCTTTTGCGTCGGCGCGGTCGAGCGGACCAAGGTGCTGACCGGCAACCGGGTGAAGGCGGGCGACGTGCTGTTGGGCATCGCCTCGTCGGGCGTCCATTCCAACGGTTTCTCGCTGGTGCGCCGCCTGGCCGCCGACAAGGGGTGGAAGCTCGATCGCCCTGCGATCTTCGACAATGAAGTGCTGCTGATCGACGCGCTGATGGCGCCGACGCGCATTTATGTGAAGAGCCTGCTGCCGCTGGTGCGCGCGGGCATGGTCAATGCGCTGGCGCATATCACCGGCGGCGGCTTGCTGGAAAACATCCCCCGCGTGCTGCCCGATGGGTGCCACGCGATGGTCGATGCCGACACCTGGGAACAGCCGCGGCTGATGGCGTTCCTCCAGGCGCAGGGGCATATCGATCCCGCCGAAATGGCGCGCACCTTCAACTGCGGCATCGGCATGGTGCTGGCCGTGGACGAAGCGCATGTCGCGGGCGTCACCACGTCGCTGGCCGCGGCGGGCGAGAGCGTCCACCGCATCGGCGTGGTGCAGGCGGGCGACAAGGGCTGCACCGTGCGCGGTTCGACCGAGACATGGAGCGCGAAGGCCGACTGGTCGGCGACGCATTTGGGGTAAGATAAGGCAAATTTGCTCCGTTCGGGCTGAGCCTGTCGAAGCCCTGTTCTTTCTTTTAAGAAAAGTAAGGCCCTTCGACAGGCTCAGGGCGAACGGAGTTAGAATGATGGCTAAAGCCAAAGTCGGCGTCCTGATTTCCGGTCGCGGGTCCAATATGGCGGCGCTGCTCTATGCCGCCAAGGCCGATGATTGCCCCTATGAGATCGTGCTGGTTGCCGCCAATGATCCGCAAGCGCCGGGGCTGAAACTCGCTGCTGCCGAAGGGATTGCGACCTTTGGCCAGAGCCATAAGGGCTTGAAGCGCGCCGCATTCGACCAGATTATCGATGCACAGTTGCGCGCGGCGGGCGCGCACTATGTCGCGCTCGCGGGCTATATGCGGCTCTTGTCGCCCGAATTTGTCGCGGGATGGGAAGAGCGGATGCTCAATATCCACCCCAGCCTGCTGCCCAAATATAAGGGGCTGGACACGCATCAACGCGCGATCGACGCGGGTGACAGCCATACGGGCTGTTCCGTGCATATCGTCACCGCCGCGCTGGACGACGGACCGGTGCTGGGCCAGACGCCGGTCGCGATCCTGCCCGATGACGATGCCGACACGCTGGCCGCCCGCACGCTGATCGCGGAGCATCAGCTCTACAGCCGCACCCTCGCCGCCTTCGTCAGTCGCGAGCGTCACCCGGACTGGCTGCTCAACAAGGTTCGCGAAAGTGCGCTGGCCTTGCCGCAGGCGGACGAAATCCTCTCCCACGGCATGCCCTGCTTCGGCATCGTCAAAGGCAAGAAGTTCGCCTATTTCACCCGCGACCATCATGGCGACGGCATTATCGCCCTGCTGGTCAAGACCACCGCGCCCGAAGAACAGGCCAGCCTGATCGAAGCCGACCCGGCGCGCTATTATCGACCCGCTTATTTCGGCACCGATTGGGTCGGCATCCGCCTGGACCTGGGCGATACGGACTGGGAGCATATCGCAGAACGGCTGCGCGCCAGCTGGCGGCAGGTTGCGCCGAAAAAGCTGCTGGGGCTGATGGATATTGCGGAGGAGTTTTAAGGGGGGGGCTTTTTAGGGTGGGAGAATTTCCCCCGCCCGCTGGCAGGACTGTTGCAAATGCCTGCGATCGGGATCGCATCGAAGGGGGCTAAACGTCTTAAAATCGGCGCATTTAGTAATCTACCCCTGGTAGGGGAGGTGGCTGCGCAAAGCGCAGGCCAGGGGTGTCGCCATCTCGATAGGGTGACACCCCTCCATCTCGTCGTGGTCCTCAAACCGAGGCACATGACTCCGCTCGGCCCCTTACAGGGAAGGATACACTATCAGCTCCGAACGTCAGCCTCGGTCACCGGCGAGATTTTGATCTCCACCCGGCGGTTGGCGGCCTTGCCTTCCTCAGTCGCGTTCGACGCGATCGGCTGGGTCTCGCCGAAACCGCGCGTGCCCATGCGGGCCGACTGGACGCCACGGCTCACCAGATAGCTCGACACCGCCTGGGCGCGGCGTTCGGACAGGGTCTGGTTATAGGCGTCGGCCCCGTCGCTGTCGGTGTGGCCGAACACGTCGATATAGGTTTTGGGATATTGCGCCAGAACCGACGCGACATCGTTCAACGTCGGCTGGAACTGGGGCTGCACATCGGCCCGGTCATAGGCGAAGGTGATGCCCGACGGCATGCGCAGAAGCAGGTCGTCGCCATCGCGAATCACATCGACGCCGGTGCCGGCTGTTTCTTCGCGCAGCTTGCGTTCTTGCGCATCCATATAGGCACCGATGCCCGCACCCGCGACCGCGCCGATGCCCGCGCCCAGAATCTTCTCGGTCCGATCGCTGCGCCCGCCGACCAAATCGCCCAGCAGATAGCCGCCCAATGCGCCGCCGATGCCGCCGATCGCGGCCTTCGAAATCGTGCGCTGACCCGTGGTCGGGTCGGTGGTGCAGGCGGTGGTGGCCAGCATCGCGGCCAAACCGGCCGCACCGATGATGCGATGTGAAATCCTCATGAAACTATTCCCTTATCTTATCGCCCTGTGGAGCGGATGTCCCCAAATCGCTGAGCGAACGTCTTTGTTCCACAAGCGAACTGAACTCTTGATGATGGGATGGTTGTGCAAATGAAAGAATAGAGGGTATAGCCTTTCCCCGACCACCATGGCCACGATACCCCTCCCCAATCCGACGCCCTTTCCCTGGGCCGATCTTGTCATCATCCTCGCGCTGGTGGCGTTGAACGGCGTCTTTGCGATGTCCGAACTCGCCATCGTCTCCGCCCGCAAGCCCCGGCTGCAGGGCTTGGAGAAGGCGGGGCGCAAGGGCGCAACGACGGCGATCGCGCTCGCCAGCGATCCCGGCAAATTCCTCTCCACGGTCCAGATCGGCATCACCCTCATCGGCATCATCGCCGGTGCCTATTCCGGCGCCAGCCTGGGCGGGCCGGTGGGCGAGCGGTTGCAGTGGCTCGGCCTGTCGGCCGATGCCTCGCAGACGTTGGGCTTTGCGGTCGTGATCGGCCTGACCACCTATGCCTCGCTCATCATCGGCGAACTGGTGCCCAAGCAATTCGCCCTGCGCGCGCCCGAACCGATCGCGGTGCTGGTCGCGACGCCGATGCTGTGGCTCTCGAAAATCACCGCGCCGATCGTGTGGATATTGGACGGGTCGAGCAGCCTGATCTTCAAGCTGTTGCGGATGGACCGCGAATCGGAAAGCCATGTCACGGCCGAGGAACTGCACCTGATCGTCGCCGAAGCGAGCAAGTCGGGCGTGATCGAGGAAAGCGAGCGCGCGATTATTTCAGGCGTCGTGCGTCTGGCCGACCGACCCGTGCGTGAAGTGATGACGCAGCGGATGGACGTCGACTGGATCGACATCGCCGCCGACGAAGACACGATTCGCGCCCGCCTGCTGGAAACGCCGCATACCAGACTGCCGGTCGGCCGCGGATCGGTGGAGGATATTATCGGCATCGTCCAGGCCCGCGACATTATGAGCGCGCTGTTCCGGGGCGAAGCCCTCAACGTCGGCGCGCTGATGCGCAAGGCGGAGGTCGTGCCCGATCAGGTCGATGCCATGGACGCGCTGGAAGTGCTGCGCCGCTCCGACGTGCCGATGGTCATGGTCCATGACGAATATGGCCATTTCGAAGGAATCGTAACCCCGGCCGACCTATTGTCGGCGATCGCCGGCCATTTCGCGTCCGACCGCGATGCGTTCGACGAACCTGATCTGGTCGAGCGTGAGGATGGCAGCCTGCTTGTGTCCGGCCAGATGCCGATGGACCAACTCGCCGAACGCATCTGCATCGACCTGTCCGAAGACCGCGACTATGCGACCGTCGCGGGCCATGTCCTGTGGCTGATGAAACGCCTGCCCGAAGTCGGCGACTATATCGACGATCAAGGCTGGCGCTTCGAGATCGTCGACATGGACGGCCGCAAGATCGACAAGCTGCTGGTCGCGGAACGCTAAGCGGCCTTTCCCCTCTCTCTTGTCCTCTCCCGTCTTCACGGGAGAGGCTACGTAGACTTGGCAGCTTGCTGCCTAGTCGATGTCGGTGAGGGTCTTTTCTTCCAGATGCCAGGCAGACCCTCACCCTCCCACGCCTGCGGCGCGGGCCCCTCCCTCTCCCGTGAAGACGGGAGAGGTGTACATCGGTCGACACCTTCCGCGACGCTCACCCCACCAACAAAACGGGCGCGGCACCTCGTGCCGCGCCCGTCATATTGGCAATCAGGATCGCCGGATTATTCCGCCGCGTTGGCCGCGTTCTCGGCCGGGGCTTCGGCGGCGTTGGCGGCATTGCCTGCCTCGACCGCATTGTCACCCTCGGCGGCCGGTTCGGCATCGGCGGCGGGCAGGGGCAGGTTGGAGCCCTGCGTATTGAGCCAGGCGATCAGGTTGGCGCGATCGACCGGGTTGCCAAGGCCAGCAAAGGTCATCTTGGTGCCCGGCGCATATTCGCGCGGGCTCTTGAGCCACTTGTCCATCGCTTCGAACGTCCAGTTGCCCGGAACCGACTTGAGCGCTTCGGAATAGGCGAAACCGGCGACATGGCCATGCGCCTTGCCGACCGTCGCCCACAGATTGGGACCGATGCCGTTCGCGCCGCCCTGGTTCACGGTGTGGCAGGCGGCGCACTTGGCGAACACCTTTTCACCGGCCGCGACGTCCGCGCTGGCGAGCAGGGTGTTGAGGCTGGGACCAGCGACGCCGCCTTCGCCTTCGGCTTCGACGCCCTCGATCGCATAGCCCATGGTTTCGGGCCGTTCGTCATGGAAAACTTTGGAACTGACGATCGCGCCGCCAAGCGCGATGATGCCCGCGAACAGTGCCCAGCCCGCTACGGTATTGAAACGATCGCCCATTTCGCTCGATTTCCCTTGCGTATCTTTTCGGGCGGCTATGTTCCGGCCCCCTCTTGAGGGCTGCCATAATGGCGGACACGCCAAGGTGCAAGCCGGGTTGACGCGGGAAATATGTCAGTCCTGTTCACTGCCGCCCCGCCGATGCTTGCGCAGGCCCAAGCAAATGCATAAGCGCGCAACCACCCATGGACAATTATCCCGCCCCCGCCCGCATCATCGTCGCCGACCTCGCGGCCAAGGCCGCCGCCGATCCGGCCCGTGCCGTCGCCTATCAGGGCGCGCCGGGGGCCAACTCGCACCTCGCGGCCTTGGGCTATGCGCCCGATTGCGTGCCCTTGCCCTGTTTTGCGTTCGAAGATGCGATCGACGCGGTGCGCAATGGCCTCGCCGCGCGCGCTATCATCCCGATCGAAAACAGCCTGCATGGGCGGGTTGCCGACATGCATTTCCTGCTGCCCGAATCGGGGCTGGCGATCGTCGACGAATATTTCCTGCGCATCCGCCATTGCCTGATGGCGCCCGACAATAGCCCGGTGAGAAGCGCGATCAGCCACCCCCAGGCGCTTGGCCAATGCCGCCACTATCTGCGCGAGCGCGGTATCCAGCCGGTCGCCTATGCCGATACGGCGGGCGCGGCGGCGCTGGTGGCGGAACGCAAGACGCCGGGCGAAGGGGCGATCGCGCCTTATCTGGCCGCCGAACTCTATGGCCTGCGCCTGATCGCCGAGAATATCGAGGATAGCGACGATAATATGACGCGCTTCCTGGTGCTGTCGCGCGAACCCAAAATGCCGATCGCCTATGTCGGCCCGGTCATGACCACCTTTTTGTTCGAGGTGAAGAATGTCCCCGCCGCGCTCTACAAGGCGATGGGCGGCTTTGCGACCAATGGCGTCAATATGACGAAGCTGGAAAGCTATCAGCGCGGGGCGAGCTTCGCCGCGACCGAATTTTTCTGCGATATCGAAGGGATGCCGGGCGACCCGGCGGTCGACCGGGCGCTCGCCGAACTGGAGTTCCACACCAAATGGGTGCGGGTGCTGGGCAGCTATCGGCAGGCACGCCCCCGCACTTAACTGCAGGCTCCCGCTTTCGCAGCCGCGCAATCGCGCCTATAGGCGCTTCATGGTCGCAGCTATTCTTTTGTCCGCCCTGGCGATGAGCGCCATTGTCGGCGTGCGGTATCTGTTGGCGAGCGGGGGTTTTGCGCTCGCGACCCGGATTCGCCAGCCAGGCCTGTATCGCGGCCTGGAAAAGCAGATGGGGCGGGAAATCGCCTGGTCGCTGGCCTCGGCGCTCATCTACGGCATGCCCGCGGGCGTGGTCGCCTGGGGTTGGCAGGCGCATGGCTGGACGCGCATCTACACCGATGTCGCGGCGATGCCGCTCTGGTATCTGCCGCTGTCGGTGCTGCTCTATCTCGCCGCGCATGACACCTGGTTCTACTGGACCCACCGCTGGATGCATCGGCCCAAGCTGTTCCGCATCGCCCATGCGGTGCATCATGCCAGCCGCCCGCCCACGGCCTGGGCAGCGATGAGCTTCCACCCCTGGGAAGCGCTGACCGGCGCGGTGGTGATCCCGGCGCTGGTGTTCCTCATTCCCATCCATGTCGGTGCGCTTGGTGTCGTGCTGACGATCATGACGGTGATGGGGGTCAGCAATCATATGGGGTGGGAGATGTTCCCGCGCTGGATGGTACGCGGGCCGATCGGCGGATGGCTGATCACCGCGACGCATCATCAACGGCATCATGACCGCTATAATTGCAATTATGGCCTCTATTTCCGCTTCTGGGACCGGCTGTGCGGCACCGATCAGGGGCTGGGCGACTTCTCGACGAAGGCGCGCGCATGATCGGGCGGTTGGCGATGGCTGTCATCGCGCTGGCGGGATTGAGCGGGGCTGCGCCGCTGGGCCAGCCCCAGTCAGTCAGCATGGCGCTGGAAGGCCTGCGATCGGGCAAGGGGCAGATATTGGTCTGCGTCACCCGGATGCCGGAATATTTCCCCGACTGCACCAAGGATCCCGACAAGCGCCATTTCGCCGTCGCGGCGCAGGGCGGGGCGGTGGCGTTGGGCGCGATGGCGCCCGGCCGTTATGCCATCGCCATCATCCATGACGAAAATGCCAACGGCAAATTGGATACCTTCGCGGGAATACCGCGCGAAGGCGTCGGCTTTTCCCGAAACCCGGCGCTGCGCTTTGGCGCGCCGAGTTTTCAATCGGCCAGTTTCCCGGTCGCGGGGGCGCCGGTCGAGCAGGATATAAAGCTTAAATATTTCCTGTGACCTGAACGGTTGGCCGCATCGGCGGGAACCTGTCACCCGCCCGAAACATTCAGAACCCTGAACGCACGTTAAAAAAACAACAGGGTCATTCATGCCATTTTTCCGCTGCTCGCTGGCCGCGACCGTCGTCGCGACCCTGTCCCTCGCTGCGCCCGCCATGGCGCAGGAAGAAGAACAGCATAGCACGCTGACCATCGGGGCCGGTGCCGCCATGATCCCCAGCTATGAGGGCTCGGACGAATATCGCGTCCTGCCCATTGCCCAGGCGCGCGGCAAGGTGAACGATATCGCCTTCTGGACACGCGGCACCGCCCTCTATGTCGATGCCATTGCCGATCCGACCGGGCCGGGCGTCGATTTCGAACTGGGGCCGGTCGTCAACCTGAGATTTGACCGTACCAGCCGCAAGGCCATCAAGGATGACGCCGTGCAGGCGTTGGGGAAGCGGGACTTCGCGCTGGAAGCGGGCGGTTTTATCGGCATCGGCAAGACCGGGGTGATCACCAGCGATTATGATAATCTGTCGGCGCGCGTCGCCGTGACCAAGGATGTCGCGGGCGCCCATGGCTCCTTCGTCATAACGCCGTCGATCGAATATTTCACGCCGCTGTCGATCACCACCTTCGTCGGCCTGGGCGTGTCGGCCGATTATGTCGGCAAGAAATATGGCCGCTATTATTTCGACATCACGCCGCAGGATAGTCTGGCCAGTGGGCTGGACGTCTATGACCGTGCAGGACGGGGATCGGGCTTTCGTCGGATGAACGTCAACCTGTCGGCAGGCAAATCGCTGTCGGGCGATATCCGCACGGGCTGGGCGATCTTCGGCGTCGCCGGCTACACCCGCTTGCTCGGCAAATATGCCGATTCGCCGATCGTGTCGGATGTCGGATCGCGCAACCAGTTCGTCGGGGCGGTCGGCGTCGGCTACACCTTCTGACAGGCGATCTTGCGGGACAAGGGTGACGCGCCCCATATGGCGATATATGGAGGCGGCGACACACCGCATTGGCAGGAGATTGAAGCGTGGCGACCCTGGGATTGAGCGAGGCCGACAAGGCGGCGATTGAGGCGTTTCGCCAGGACGTGGTGGAGCCGTCTCGCACCCAGCTGGTGATCGTCGATTTCTGGGCCGAATGGTGCGGCCCGTGCAAGCAGCTGACCCCGATCATCGAGAAGGTCTGCGCCGACTATGCGGCCAAGGGCGTCAAGCTGGTCAAGGTCAATGTCGACGACAATGGCTTCATCGCCAGCCAGTTCCGGGTCCAGTCGATCCCGACCGTCTATGCCGTGTTCCAGGGCCAGCCCGTCGCGGATTTGACCCAGGCGCGGACCGAAGGCGCGCTCAAACAATATCTCGACCAATTGCTGTCGCAACTGCCGATCGAATCGGAAGAAAAGTCGCAGGCGCAGGAAATCGCCCCGCTGATCGCCATGGGCGAGGAATTGCTGGCCGAGGGCGACGCCGAGCGGGCGCTGTCGGTGTTCACGCAGATCGCGCAAATGGCCCCCGACATGGTCGAGGTGGTCGCAGGACAAGCGCGGGCGCTGGTGATGCTGGGCCAGCTGGACGAGGCCGAAGCGCTGCTGGCAGCCCTGCCCGCCGAGATCGCCCGGCATGGTGCGGTCGATCAGGCGCGCGCGGCGATCGCGCTGGCGCGCGACGTCAAGCCGTTGGCCGACCTGTCGGCGGTGGAAGCGAAAGTCGCCGCCGATCCCGACGATCATGAAGCCCGGTTCGAACTTGCAGGCGGGCTGATGGCCAATGGCGACCGCGACGGGGCCGCCGACGCGCTGCTGGAAATCGTGCGGCGCGACCGCACCTGGAACGAAGGCGCGGCGCGCGCGCAACTCGTCACCATCTTCGAAGCCGTCGGGCTGGAAGATCCTTGGGTATCCGCGCAGCGTCGCAAGCTGTCGCAGATTCTCTTCGCCTGATGCCCCTCGCGCGCGTCTCGATCTTTCCCTTGTCCGGCGCCTTGCTGTTGCCGGGCATGGACCTGCCGCTGCATATTTTCGAGCCGCGCTACCGGGCGCTGATCCATGACGCGATGGCGCGCGACCGACGCATCGGCATGATCCAGCCGCGCGAAGGCGGGCCGGTGCCTTCGCTGTTCGACATGGGGTGCCTGGGCCATGTCAGCCATATCGAGGCGATGGAGGATGGGCGGTTCAATATCATCCTGACCGGCCTCGCCCGCTTCCGCTTCGTGCGCGAACTGCCGGTGGCGACCCAATTCCGCCAGATCGAAGCGGATATCGAGCAGGCGCCACAGGAAGACGAAGTGCTGCACGCGGTCGAACGCGCCGCATTGGAGCAGGAATCGCGGCGCTTTGCCGACGCGCTGGGATATGTGGTGGACTGGACGGCGGTGTCGCGGCTGGACGACACGTCGCTGGTCAACGGCATCGCCCAGATCGCGCCGTTCGATCCCGCCGCCAAGCAGACCTTGCTGGAGGCCGATACGCTGTCCGAACGGTCGGAGCGCATCATCCAACTGATGCAGATCGTCGGCCGCGGCGACCGCGATGGCGGCGCGACGATGCAATGAGCGAGATTGCAGTAAGCGAGCCTGGGCCGATCGACCCCTGGCTCTTCGCCAAGCTGGTATGCCCGGTAACCCGCACACCCCTGCGCTGGGACGCAGCGCGCAAGGCGCTGGTGTCCGACGCGGCGGGCCTGGCCTATCCGGTCCGCGACGGCGTCCCGGTGCTGTTGGCGCGGGAAGCCGTGCCCATCATGTGATGATGCCTCTCTCAGTCCCCCGTTCGTCCTGAGCCTGTCGAAGGACGCGCGCAAGCGATGGCCTTCCACGCTTATCTGCTAAGATGCAGCGACGGCAGCTTCTATGCCGGGCATACGGATGACCTGGAGAGCCGGATCGCAGCGCACCAAATGGGCATGATCCCCGGCTATACCTTCGCGCGTAGACCGCTCCATCTGGTTTGGACTGAAAGTTTCGGCACCCGCGACGAAGCCTTGACGGCCGAGCGACGGATCAAAGGATGGAGCCGGGCAAAAAAGCAGGCGCTGATTGATGGCGATTGGGCGCGGTTGAGCCTGTTAGCGCGGAATCGGCAGGATCAGGGATAGGTTGGCGCGCGTCCTTCGACAGGCTCAGGACGATCGGCGTTCGGTTAAGAATAAGCCGCGATACATTCCACTTCCAGCGGCGCACCGAGTGCCAGACCGTCCGCGCCGAAGGCACTGCGCGCGGGCAAGCGCTTGCCGGCAAAATAGGGCGTATAGGCGGCGTTGAAGCGGGGCCAGTCGGCCATGTCGTCCAGCATGACCGTGCATTTGACGACATCGCCAAAGTCGAGGCCATTATCCTTGAGGATGCCGCCGATCGCATCCATCGCGCCCCTGACCGCCGCGTCGAACCCTTCCTTATGCGCGTCCATGCCTTCGGGCACCTGGCCGATCTGCCCCGACATATAGAGAATATCGCCCACTCGGATGGCGGGGGAGAAGGGCAGGCTGGCGGGCATCGGCTGCGGCGCGGCGGCAGGCTGCGCAAACGAAGGCGTGGTAGCCAGCAGCAGGGCGGCGGGGATCAGGCGGACCATCAGTCTCTCCAAATATCAGGCACGGGGCAGGGCGGCGAGCAGCCGTTCGATATCTGTCGCATCGTTGAACACCGAAGGCGAGACGCGCAGATGATGATCGTGCAGCGAAACCCGCACCCCCGCCTTGGCCAGCGGGTCCGACAGCCGCGCCTTGGCATCGGGCAGCAGCGCGGTGAGCAGCGGCGCGGTGGTGCCGGATGGCGTGATGATCGCATAGCCCTTGGCGCGCAGGCCTTCGCGCAAGGCGGCGATCAATTGCTGGGCATGGGCCTGGATCGCGGGCACCGTCAGGCGGCCGATATAGTCGAGCGAATGGTCGAGCGCGGCGACGATTGCCTGCGCATAGGTGCCGGTCGCGAAATGGCCGAGCGCGCCTGTGCGGACGGCATAGCTGACCGGCGCGTCGCCCGGCGGGTCGAGCGGATAGGCATGGGTCTGCGGCGGCGACAGGCCGATGCCGGGCGGGGCATCGGGCGCGGCAAAGCCATAATAGCCATATTCGGTGCGGGGTAGCTGATCCCACACGCCGCGCCTGACGTAGAGGAAGCCAAGCCCGAAATCGCCCATCAGCCATTTATAGGTGGCGCAGGCCGCGAAATCGACGCCGCTGGCGTGGAGATCGACCGGGACTGCGCCCGCCGCATGAATGATGTCAGCATAGACCAACGCGCCGACCTTGTGCGCCAGGTCGCACACCGCCTTCAGGTCATGCTGGAAGCCATTATAGGTCGACACGAGCGAGAGGCTGACGAGGCGGGTGCCCGGCGTAATGGCGCGGGCCATATCGTCCAGTTCGATGCGCCCCGCGCGCGCCTGAACCCAGGCGACATCGACGCCCTGTTTGGCCATTTCCAGATACATGGGGAAGGCAGCATAGAAATGCAGCGTGTCGGTGACCACGCGGCCCTTGCTGCCGGGAAAGCCGAGCGCGCGCAGCACCGCCTGCTCGCCCATGGTGGTGGATTGGACCCAGGTGATTTCATCCGCGTCGGCGTTCACCAGGCGCGCGAATTTGGCGATGACTCCTGCCCGATCAACCGGCTTGCGCGCGACGGCCGCAGGATCGAGCGTCCGCGTCGCGACATAGGCGTCCATCGCGGCACGCGCGCCCAGGCTGATCGGATGGGTCGATGCGCTGTCGAGATAGGCGACCGGGGTGGCGGCAAAGCCAGCCTTGTCGGGAAGGGTGAGCGTCGCGGCGCGCGCCGTCCGCACCGCCAGCGGCAGGGCCACCGCCGCGCCCAGCGCCTCGCGACGGCTGAGGCTCATGCCAGCGCCTTGAGCAGTCCGGCCTTGAACGCCTGCATTTCCGCTGGCGTGCCGAACGAGACGCGGACCCAGTCGTCCATATATTTGCGCGGGCCGCCGATGTAGATTTTCTGCGCCGCCAGCGCGGCGGTGACGTCTGCGCCCGAACGACCAACATGGATCATCGCGAAACTCGCCTGCGAGGGCAGGTAGCGCAACCCCTGCGCGTCAAGCCAGCGATAGAGATCATCGCGCACCGCCTTATTCTCAGCCTTGCGCGTGGGCAGCAGCATGGGATCGAGCAGGCTCGCCTCCGCCGCGACCACGGCGGGCATGGGCGTGATGTTGGTGCCGTAGCGGGCCATGCCGTCGAGCAGATCCTTGCGCCCCGCGATCAGGCCGCAGCGCAAGCCAGCGAGGCCGTAAATCTTCGAAAAGGTCCGCGTCACCAGCACGTCCGCGCCGCTGGCGACCAGATCGAGGCAGGTCCGGGCATCGCTGAAATCGATATAGGCTTCATCGATCAGCAGGATCGCGCCCTTGGGCTTGTTGGCGAGCAGCCAGTCGATGTCGGCGCGTGCCGTGACCAGGCCGGTCGGGTTGTTGGGATTGCACAGATAATAGACGCCCGCATTCGGCGCGGCGGCGAGCAGTTTGCGGGGGTCTGCGGCGAAATCGCCCGACAGCGGCACGGCGACCGAGCGCGTCACGCTCTGGTTGCCAAGCCCCAGGAAACCTTGATCGAAGGTCGGCTCGAAATAGGCGATGGGCCGGTCAGTCGAGGAATAGGTGAGTGCGACCGAGCGGAGCGGCATGAAGGAACCCGGATGGACCTGCACCTGTGTCGGCGAGAGGCCATTTTGCCGCGCAAACAGGCTTTCGAGCTTGGCGGCGAACGCCATGCCATAGCGCCCCGACAAGGGCGGCAGCTTGGCCAGCGCGGCAAGCGCTGCAGCGCCGGGGCCGATGGGATGTTCATTGCTATTAAGGAAGATTCCGTCGGTCAGGCTGGCGACCATGGCGGCGGGATCGTCGGGCAGATCGACCTTGCGCCCGCGCTGGGCGAGGGCAGGGGTTGCGGTCGCAAATGCGGTGGCACCCACCGCCCCGCGCATCAGCATGCGGCGGGACAGGCTGTCGGACGATCCAGTCATGCAGGCACCCTCCATAGGAAAAGGGCCGGTTCGTTCCCGAACCGGCCCTTCGTCATGATATGATTTAGAATTTGAAGTCGATACGCGCGTAATAATAGCCGCC
This sequence comes from Sphingobium sp. ba1, assembly GCF_000743655.1. NCBI lineage: Bacteria > Pseudomonadati > Pseudomonadota > Alphaproteobacteria > Sphingomonadales > Sphingobiaceae > Sphingobium > Sphingobium sp. ba1. The sequence continues at coordinate 70,549 of NZ_JPPQ01000069.1, read as the reverse complement.
CGCCGTGCCGTAGGGGCCATGGCCATAGGGGCTGTTATAGGAGCCAGAGCCATTCTGGTATGGCGACACGCCGGGGTTCACGACAACGCCCGCACCCGTCACCATCTTGGGCACTTCAGGCACCTTGTCGAACAGGTTGTTCGCGCCCAGCGAGAAGGTGACATTGTCGTTGAAGTCATAACCGACTTCGAGATCGGTGATGATCGCCGATTTGACCACGCCATTGAAGTAGAGCTGGTTGGCATTCACGCCGTTGACCAGCGCGCCATCGGCGATCAGGAAGCCGCCTTCCGGCACCACGCCGCTGCCGACACCCGGCCGGACCAACACGCTCGTCTTGGCATAGAGGGTTTCGCGCAGGTTGACGCTCAACTTGCCCGCCTTGAGCAGCGCGCCGAAGCCGACCTTATATTTGGGGGTCGTATCTTCGATATTGCTTTCCGACGCGGCGTTGAACAGCGGATAGCCGACCTTGTTGTTGGTAATCTTCGTCTTGTTATAGTTGCCGTTGAGCGACAGAGCCAGCGAGCCAAAGTCCAGCGCCACCGGGTAGCTGATCGAGAAGTCGACGCCGGTCGTCCGGGTATCGATACCGTTGGTGAAGCTCTGAACACCCACGGTCTGCAGGGCGGTGTCGAGAACGATGCCGGCGGCAGCGAGCGCATCGAAGATCGCGGCAGCACCAGGCTGGACGACGCCACCCTGGACGGCGTTGCGCGAAGCCGTAGCGGCGATGCGATCCTTGATCTTGATCATATAGGCATCGACGGTGATGGCGAGCTTGGGGACGGGCCGCAGCACGATGCCCGCCGAGAAGTTCTTGGACTTTTCTGGGCCAAGCGAGTCGAAGCCGAGCAAGGCTGCCGCCGGGCTGCCCGCGGGCAGCTGGGCGACGGCGCTGGTTGGCCCCACGTTGATCGTCGAATATTTCTGTTCGGCGAGCGACGGAGCGCGGAAGCCGGTGCTGGCGGTGCCGCGAATGGCGATGGCGTCCGAAAAGTCGTAACGGGTCGTGATCTTGCCGATCAGCGTATCGCCAAAGTCGGTATAATCTTCATAGCGACCGGCCAGATCGACCGTCCAGCCTTCGACCGGCTGGGCGATGAAGTTGATATAACCAGCGCGCGAACTACGCTTGAAGCGACCTGCGTCGGTTGCCTTGTAGCCGGGGAAGGACTGCACGCCGGTCTTGTAGGTCGAATAGAAATCGCCCTGGACGATTTCATAGGTGTCCTTGCGATATTCCCCACCGAAGGCGAAGGTCAGCGGGGCGGCCATGCCGACTTCGAATTCCTTGCGGATGTCTGCGGTCACCGTGGTCTGGCTCAGGCGGAAGCCACCATCATAGGCCTTGTCGGGCGTATTGGGCGTGCCGATGCCTGCCAGTGCTGCGGCATAGCTTTCCTGCCACACTTCGCGATGGGCGGAATTTTCTGTCCAGATATCATTCTTCTGATTAGCGTAAGTGGTGCTGAGGTCATAATTCCAACCGCTGCCAAACTCGCCCTTGGCGCCGACGGTGAAGCTATATTCATCCTCGATCACATGCTGCAGCGGGACCATGCCGTTGACGCCGGTGTCGCTGTAGCAGATGCTAGGGTCATAGGCGGCAGGGGTGACGCCGCCGCCCAGGTTGCCAGCCTCGTAGCAGATGCGCTTGGGATGGCGGTAGCCCTGCTTGGCCCAGCCTTCGCGGCGGGACACATCACCGAAGCTGTAGACCTCGACGCCGCCGAAATCATAGCCGGCATTGTAGAAGAGCAGGTTGAGTTCGGTCTTGGGCTGGCCGCCATTGATGTTGGCGAGCGCATCGCCGGCAAGGTTTGACCATTGGGCCGGCGCATTGGGCTGGAGCGTGCCGTCAGGCTTGGTCACCTGGACCTGGCCTTCGCCCAGCGTCGTATAATCCTGGCGGCGGTGGAACAGGCTGACGTTGAGGAAGCCGTCTTCGCCCAGCTTGACGCCATAATTGCCGGAAACCGAGAAGAGTTCGCCCTGGCTGTCATAATATTGACCGCCCGTGACCTTGAACGAACCGCCTTCGGCCTGGTCCTTGAGGATGAAGTTGATGACGCCCGCGATCGCGTCCGTGCCGTAAACGGCGGCGGCGCCTTCCTGGAAGACTTCGACCTGCGAGACGGCATCTGGCGGAATGAGATCGATGCTGGGTGCGGCCGAACCGGAGAAGGCACCAAGCACCTGGAGAATGGCGTTGCCGTGCCGACGCTTGCCATTGACCAGAACCAGCGTGTGGTTGGGGCTGAGGCCGCGCAGACGGGCAGAGAGCGAGAAGCTGGAAAGATCGGTGCCCTGCGTCTGCGCCGTGAAGCTGGGGACGATCTGGGTCAGAACCTGGTTGAGGTTCGGCTGGCCGACCCGTGTGATCGCGTCCTGACCCAAGACCTGGATCGGTGCGGCGCTGTCGGCGACCTGCATGCCAACGGCACGGGTGCCGGTGACGATGATGGTGCCGCCGTCCTCGGCCTGTGGTTCCTGCGGTGCTTCCTGCGCCAATGCGCAAGCGGACCAAGACGAAGCGAGAATCAATGAAAGTTTAAGCGCTGACAAGCGTGTCATTCATGCCCCCTGTTATTGCATTGTTGATGACAGGGGGTTTGACGATTGGCTCAGGCAAAGCCTCTATTGCGCCGCACAATTTTTAAGTAAAAATGCAATAATTGCCGCTGCTTATTTGGATGCCGACTCAGCAGGATAATTTTCTTCTACGACTTTGCGCAATTGCCAATTTTGCACTGGCGATCATGCATTTTGCACGCAGCTGGCATGGTGGATTTTCTCGCTATGTTCGTTCTAGTGCGCCTTGGTCTTTGGATCAGGATGCCATCGCGGCGTCGATCAGCGCCTTGGCTTCCGCCCCTTCCCAATCCATCGCGCCGATGACGCGCACCATTTCCTTGCCCTGCGCATCATAGAGGACGGTGGTGGGCAACAGGCCGGTGGCATAGTCGAAGCCGAACTGGTTGTCGGGGTCCGCCCAACCCTTCAAATGCGGCAGGTCATGCTTGGCGAAAAAGGGCTTCACTGCCTTTTCACCCTGATTGTCCTGCGAGATGGTGAGGACGGCCAGCCCCTTGGGACCATAGGTGGCGGCGATCCGGTCAAGCGTCGGCATTTCCGCGACGCATGGCGTACACCAGGTCGCCCACAGATTGACCAGCATTGGCCGCCCGGCAAAATCCTGCAGCGTCGCCTCGCCGCCATCGGGGTTTTGGAAGGCGAAGGTCGGCGCGGCCGTCCCCGCCTTGCTGCGATCGAGCCGATAGTTGAACGCTTCGCTGCCCGCCGTTGCATTTCCCGATGCGGGAACCTCGCCGCTCATGCTTGCATTGGCTTGCCCAGCGGGCGGCGATTGCCTATCGCAAGCCGCCAGACCGGCAGCCAGGAGCAGTATCATTAGCGCGCGCGAAACAGGTTCCAAGGGAGAAGGCTCCAACAGCATGTGGGGTGGCCGGTTTGCGGCCGGCCCCGCGTCGATCATGCGCGAGATAAATGCCTCCATCCCGTTCGACAAGCGTTTGTGGCAACAAGATATCGCCGGGTCCAAGGCGCATGTCGCGATGCTCGCCCAGCAGGGCATCGTCGATGGCGAGGATGCGCAGGCGATTACCGAGGGGCTGAACCGGATCGCGGCGGAATATGAAGCTGATGGCGTGCCCGTCGATCTCGACCTCGAAGATATTCATATGGTCACGGAATCGCGGCTGGCGCAGCTTATCGGGCCTGCCGCCGGACGGCTGCATACCGCGCGCAGCCGCAACGACCAGGTCGCGACCGATTTTCGCCTATGGGTGCGCGATGCCATCGACGAAGTGGCGGCGGGCTTGCTTGGCCTGCAACGCGCGCTGATCGCACGGGCGGAGGAACATGCCGATGCGGTGATGCCGGGCTTCACCCATTTGCAATCGGCGCAGCCGGTGACGCTCGGCCATCATCTGATGGCCTATTATGAAATGGTGCGGCGCGACCGCAGCCGCTTTGCCGATGCGCGGGCGCGCGCCGATGAATGTCCGCTGGGCGCAGCGGCGCTTGCTGGCACCGGCTTTCCGATCGATCGCCAGGCGACGGCGGAGGCGTTGGGCTTTGCCCGGCCGACCGACAACAGCCTGGACAGCGTATCCGACCGCGACTTCGCGCTCGATTATCTGATGGCGGCAACACAGGCCTCGCTGCACCTGTCGCGGCTGGCGGAGGAGTTCATCATCTGGGCGAGCCAGCCCTTCGGCTTCGTGAAACTGCCCGACGCCTATTCGACCGGCAGCTCGATCATGCCGCAGAAGCGCAATCCCGATGCCGCCGAACTGGTGCGCGGCCATGCCGGGCGGATCATGGGCTGCATGACCGCGCTGTGCGTGACGATGAAGGGCCTGCCGCTCGCTTATTCCAAGGATATGCAGGACGACAAGCCGCCGGTGTTCGAGGCGCACGACCTGCTCGGCCTGTCGATCGCGGCGATGACCGGCATGATCGAGACGGTGACCTTCCGCACCGACCGGATGCGCGGCCTCGCCGAAAGCGGCTTCGCCACCGCGACGGACTTGGCCGACTGGCTGGTGCGCGAAGGCGGCATTCCCTTCCGCGAGGCGCATCATATCACCGGGCGCGCCGTGGCGGCGGCGGAGGCGGCAGGCGTGCCGCTTGATCAACTGCCGATCGCGACGCTCAAGGATATCGACGCGCGGATCGACGATCGCGTCTATGCGGTGCTGACCGTCGATGCCTCCGTGGCGAGCCGGACGAGCCATGGCGGCACGGCCCCGGCGCAGGTTCGGGCGCGGATCGCCCAGGCGAAGAAGGAACTGGACTCATGAGGACGCGCACGCTCGCCGGGT
>NZ_JPPQ01000069.1:62555-65689 GCF_000743655.1 Sphingobium sp. ba1 | reverse complement strand
CCTTCCTCTAAATCGCGCTCAATCCGGCGTCCGCCAACCCCCGCCACAGGTGCAAGGCCTGGACGCTTTCCTTCACGTCATGGACCCGCACCATCTGCGCACCGAGCTGCGCCGCCCGGAACGCCAGCGCGATGGAACCACCCAGTCGGTCGGCAGCGGGCGCTTCGTTCGACAGCGCGCCGATCAGCCTTTTGCGGCTGCCTGCAAACAGCAATGGCACACCCAACGCCTGAAACGTCGCCAGCCCATTCACCAGCGCAAGATTGTCGGCCAGCGACTTGCCAAAGCCAAGCCCCGGATCAACCATGATCCGATCGCGCGCGATGCCAGCATCGAGGCAGGCCGCGATCCGCCCTTCGAGATGATCGAACACATCCGCCACGACATCGCCATAGCCCGCAGGATTGTCATGCGGATCATCGCCCGCCGACGGCGCATGCATCAGGATGACCGGGCAGCCCGCCCCGGCCACGACCTCCATACTGCGCGGATCATGCGCCAGCGCGCTGACATCATTGACGATCTTGGCCCCCGCCGCCAGCGCCGCCTCCATCACCGCCGCCTTGCGCGTGTCCACCGACACCGGCACGCCCGCCGCCGCCAGCCGCTCGATCACCGGCGCGATGCGGGCGATCTCATCGCCTTCCCACACCTTGTCGGCGCGCGGCCGGGTGGATTCGCCCCCCACGTCGATCAAGGCCGCGCCCGCCGCCGCCATCGCGAAACCCGCATCGGCCGCCGCCTGCGGATCGCCGACATGCTTGCCGCCGTCCGAAAAACTGTCGGGCGTGACGTTCAGGATCGCCATCACCTGCGGCGCATCGAAACGGATGGTGCGTTCGCCAAGGACAAGCGGCGCGCGGGTCGCGGAGATATTGGCGGCCAACCTCTGCGCCCGCTCCGCCAAGACATCAGGCAAGCTGGCGATCGCATCGGCGAAACCGGCCACCGGCACCGTCACCCGCGCCACCCGGTCGCGTCCGGCAAAGGCGCTCAGTTCATAGCCCTGAAACCAGATCAGCCCATTCCCCATCCGCGCCACCGACCCGTCCGGCAAGCCGATCGGCGACGGCACAAACCATGTCGGCCGCAGGTACAGGCGCGCATCGGCGGGAATGGCGGGCAATGTCATCGAGCGGGACTCCCCTCTTTCGTCATGCTGAACTTGTTTCAGCATCCATTGGCCTAGCCCTGCAGAAACGTGCAACGCCAGAGCCAATGGATCCTGACTTTCGTCAGGATGACGGCGTAGTCATGGCAGCTTTTAAGGCTCGTTCGCCAGCAAATAGGTCTGACGCAGCGTATCGATCGGCTTCAACCCGCCCTCGGCCTCATGATGCCAGAAAGTCCAGCCATTGCAGCTCGGCGCATTCTGCAACGTCGCGCCGATCTTGTGGATCGACCCGGTATCGCTCCCCACCGCCAGCGACCCGTCGGCCCGCACCACCGCCTGCCAGCGCCGCTTGGCGTCGGTCAGCACCGCGCCGGGCTTCAAATAGCCCGTTTCGACCAGCGTCCCGAACGCGACCTTGGGCTGCGACCGGGCGCTCTGCATGATGGTAAGCGCAGACTCATCCAATGGCAGCGCCGCCTCGATCCGCTCCAGCGCGACCTCGATATAGGATTCCTCCCGCTCGATGCCGATCCATTTGCGCCCCAACCGCTTGGCCACCGCGCCGGTGGTGCCGGTCCCAAAGAAAGGATCAAGCACCACATCGCCCGGCTTGGTGCAGGACAACATCACGCGATAGAGCAGAGACTCCGGCTTCTGCGTCGGATGCGCCTTGGTCCCGTTGCGCTTCAACCGCTCCTGCCCGCCGCAGATCGGCAGCACCCAGTCGGAGCGCATCTGCAGCTCGTCGTTGAGCGTCTTCATCGCCTTATAGTTGAACGTATATTTGGCGTCCTCACCCTGGCTCGCCCAGATCAGCGTCTCATGCGCATTGGTAAAGCGCGTGCCCTTGAAATTGGGCATCGGATTGGCCTTGCGCCAGATGATGTCGTTGAGGATCCAGAAGCCTTCATCCTGCAACGCCGTGCCGACGCGGAAGATATTGTGATAGCTGCCGATCACCCAGATGCTGCCATTGGGTTTCAGGATGCGGCGCGCCTGTTTCAGCCATGCCTTGGTGAAACGGTCATAGGCGCCCAGCGTATCGAACTTGTCCCAGTCATTGTCGACCGCATCGACCCGGCCGCCTTCGGGCCGGAACAGGTCGCCACCCAGTTGCAGATTATAGGGCGGATCGGCAAAGATCATGTCGATGCAATTGTCGGGCAACGCCGCCATCTGCGCGATGCAATCGCCGCGCAGCAGGCAATCGGTCGCAATCTCGGCCGCTGCGACCGCGATCGGTGCGATCGTCTTCTTCCGTCGCGCCGGTGCGACCCGCTCCATGAGACCCATGCGTAAAAACCCCCGTTCGTCTTGAACAACAGCGATGAGTCCTTGGGAGTCCGGCGTCAAGCCCGGCACCCTGGCCTGCCCCATACCGAACGACGCAGATGTCGGGGAGAACGAAGCGGGGAACCACAAGATATGGAGTCTGGCGAGTCGCGCGGGACTCAAGATAGGGCGGTGTGACTCAAAAGACTCACGCCCATCCCCGCCCAAAGTTTTTTTGGTTAACGGCGCGCGACGGCCCAAATCGGCGACAATGGTTGACCCATTGATAACCCTATGGTTATGACTGGCCGATGACAGTTGGATTACAGGAAGATAATCGCGGCGCGACGATCGACGCCCAGTTCAAGGCCTTGTCGGATGGCACCCGCCGCGCGCTGCTCGAATATCTCGTGCGCGAAGGCGAACAGAGCGTCCATGCGCTGACCGCGATCGCGGGCGTATCGCAACCCATGGTATCGCGCCACTTGGGCAAGCTCAAACGCGCCAGGCTCGTGACGGCGCGCAGGGCGGGACGCGAAACCTTCTACAGCGCCCACGCCAAGGGCCTCGCCCCCGTGGTGCAATGGATGGCGGTCTATGGCGCGCTCTGGTCGCAACGCTTCACCGCGCTGGAGGATATGGGGGCTTAGGAACGCCAGTTTCTCCGCCGACTGCCCTTCTAAGTTCGCCGGCGCAGGCCGGGGCCCAGGGTTTTGGGCACATCCCCTGCCGCTCCTGGACCCCGGCT
>NZ_JPPQ01000069.1:54550-62545 GCF_000743655.1 Sphingobium sp. ba1 | reverse complement strand
TCGCGTCGGCGCGCAGTCCGGCAATGTCTCCGAGCTCACCGCCATCGCCAACCTCAAGCCCGGCGGCGCGGATCGGCTGAAACGCATATTCGGGCTGGTGAACGGCAATTTCGACGGGGCGCAGAAGGTCGGCACGCTGCACAACATGCGGTTCGTGTTCTTCGACAACGACACCCGCATCCTGTTCGCCACCGCCTATGACGGCGACTGGGACACCTATATCAACGACTTCGCCACCAAGATCCCCGATCTGATGGACCTGATCTTCGCCTCGGTCGAGGGCTGGCCGGGCATCGCCAGCCCCGAGGTCAAGGACTTCATCGCCGAGCATCAGATCACCGCCGCCGGCTGGTTCGTCGCCAATCCGCAGGTCACCGTCGTCGATGTGCGCCGGCTCCAACGGCTCGAACATGCCGTCAACGAATTCCTGGACAAGGTGGGCTGAGCCATGGCGATCCTTCAGAAACTAAAAGAGCACTTCTCGCGGGATAGCGTCACGCTCGACCTGCAGGACATCCAGGCGCTGATCCTCAGAAGCCGGCCGGAACCCTATGTCGGCGTTCACGCCATGCTCCATTTCGACGAGGCAGCGGGAGCCCGCAATCTTCTCGGCCGGCTGGCACCGCATGTCGCTTCGGCCGACAATTGGAGCGAGGATCTCGATTTCTGGATCGGCGCTGCGCTCAGCTTCGAGGGTCTGAAGGCGCTCGGCGTTCCCGACGCCCAGCTCAAGACCTTTCCGCTCCCGTTCCAGCAGGGCATGGCCGCACGCGCGGAGCAGCTTCGCGACTTCGGACCCAACGCGCCGGAAAACTGGGAAGACGTGTTCAAGCCGGGCAACTGCCATCTCGCGCTGACCATCTACGCGGTCGACGATGATGCGCTCGACAAGGCGCTGGCGACGGCGCGCACCGAACTCGACCGGAGCAGCGGCGTCACCTTGCTCGGCGAGCATCGCTTCGGCGCGCCGGACGGCGCGAAAAACCCGTTCGGTTTCCGGGATTCGATCTCCCAGCCCGCAGTGGAGGGCAGCGGCGTTGATCCGCTGCCAGGCGAGGAGCGGCCGATCAAGGCCGGCGAATTCATCCTCGGCTATGAGAGCGAGAACGGCCAGCCGCTCGGCATGCCCGAGCCTGCGGTTCTCGGAAGGAACGGCACCTTCGTCGTAATGCGCAAGTATAACAGCCGGGTCGGTTACTTCAACGCCTTCCTCAAGGCACATGGCGACACGCCGGAGGAACGCGAGCGCCTTGCCGCCAAGATGTTCGGGCGCTGGCGCTCCGGCGCACCCTTGACGCTGGCGCACGATCACGACGATCCCGACCTCGGCGCCGATCCGCAGCGCAACAACGACTTCACCTTCAAGGACGATCCCAAAGGCCGCGTCGTGCCGCTCGGCTGCCATATGCGACGGCTCAATCCCCGCGATTCCGAGTTGACGCTGCTCACCGACGTCAACATCCACCGCATCATTCGCCGTTCCTCGACCTTCGGGCCGGTTTATTCCGAGGATGTGGGGCCTGAGGACGATGCCAACGGCGATCGCGGCCTGTTCTTCATCTTCATCAGCGCGCGTGCCTACGACACGATCGAGTTCATGCAGCAGGAGTGGATCAACCGAGGCAATTTCGTCGACCTTGGCGAAGAGCGCGATCCGATCGTTGGCCTGCATGAGGATGATGGCCGGTTCACGATCCCGCAGGCGCCGGCGCGCAAGCGCATCGACGGTGTGCAGACTTTCAATGTCATGAAGGGCGGCGAATATCTGTTCATGCCAAGCCTGTCCGCGCTCAAATGGCTGGCGGCCGGGAGCTGGGGTTAGGAACCCGCCGGTCAGTCGTTGGCCTTTGTGAAGATGAACGTGCAATTCATCAGGATCGCTGCGCTCGGCCTCACCATGATCTTTGCCAGTCGCGTCTGGCCCGATCGGTAATCCTGACGTCTGCAAAAACTGCCTCTAAGGCATGATCGGCGAGGACGCTTCGGTCATCCGGACCGCTTGAGCGCAGGCGTTTCGGATCCCGGGTGGCTTTTGCTCTTCATAAGAGCTTGTCCTTCAGCAGCGTCTCAAGCCAATCGGCAAATACCTGCAGCCGGTGTGAAAGGTGCTGGCGGTGGGGATAGAGTAACGTCATAGGCATCAGCTCGGCTCGATGGCCGGGCATCACCTCGACCAATTCTCCCGCCTCAAGATGCTGTTTCACGTCATAGGCTGGGATCTGGATCATGCCGAGGCCTGCGAGGCAACAGGCGATGTAGGCCTCGGCGCTGTTGACAGTGACCCGCCCGCGCAACGGAACCCGATGCAGCTTCCCTTGCTCCAGCCACTCCCAATCCTCAACACGGCCGCTGGTCGGAGAAGCATAATTGACCGCCCAGTGATCTCCCAGATCTTCAGGAGAGCCTGGCGTGCCATGCCGCGTCACATAGGCTGGGCTGACGACGTTGATCAGTAGCAACTTTCCAATAGGCCGCGCGATCAGGCCTGAGTCGTTGAGCGGCCCCACACGCAGCACACAGTCGATGCTGTCTTCGACCAGGTTCACCGCGCGGTCGGTGACGCCGAGGTCGATGTCGATCTCGGGAAATTTGTCGAGGAAGCCGGGCAAAGCCGGCGCGATGATCAGACGCCCGATCCGCCCCGGGACATCGACCCGCAGCTTGCCCGACGGTTTGGCGGCGGTCTGCCGGAAAAGATTTTCCGTATCCTCGACGTCGGCGATGACCCGCTGGCAGCGCTCATGGAAGGCGATGCCGTCCTGTGTCGGGGAGACCTTGCGGGTCGTGCGGTGTAGCAGCCGCGCCCCAACCCGTCCCTCCAATTCCTGAATGCCGGCCGATACGGAGGACCGCGGAACGCCCAGCGTGTCGGCCGCGCGGGTGAAACTCGCACATTCAACGACACGCACAAACATGCGGAACAGATCGACGCGGTCCAAACAGTCAGAACTCCAATTGTGCTGATTTTCTGACAAGTGATGTCAGAATGATCAGCTTTATTGGCCAATCCTAGCGGATATTGTTGCTCAACAAAAGCGGTCGCCGGTGCGATTGCAGCCCGGCAAAGGAGAGGGCATAGCGTGGAAGGTACGCTAAACAACGCTAAGGGAGAACAACCGAGGAACGCTTAGGCGGCGCGGCTGTCCGGCGGAAGATTGAGGGCCTTGCGGCCAGCGGAAGCGGCGGCTCGATCCCAGAGGAAATCGCCGGAAAAGGCAATATGCTCCCAGCCAACCGGCGACGTATGGACAAGCAGATCATCGGGGACCGGGGCCGCTGCCGATCGCAGATGCTGGGCGGCGTCGGCCATGTAGATCGTGTTCCAATAGACGATCGCCGCGATGACTAGGTTGAGGCCTGATGCCCGATATTGTTGAGCTTCATGGCTGCGGTCGATGATGCGGCCCTGGCGGAAGGTGTAGATCGCTTGCGTCAGGGCATGGCGCTGCTCGCTGTTGTTAAGGCCGGCATGGCATCGCCGGCGCAGATCGGGATTTTCAAGCCAGTCCAGCATGAACAGGGTCCGTTCGATCTTGCCGATCTCCTGTAGTGCGACGTCGAGCTGGTTCTGCCGTTCGTAGGCGGCGAGCTTTCGCAGCATGACCGACGGCGCGACGTGGCCAGCCTTGATCGACCCCACGAGGCGCAGCACGTCGTCCCATTGTTCATTGATGATGTCGGTGCGGATACGCTTGCCCAACAACGGGGCGATGGACGGATAGGCCGAAACCGGCGCGATCGGCGCAAGCCGCCTGTCCGGAAAGTCGCGCAGGCGCGGGCAGAAGCGAAATCCCAGCATCGCGCACAGGGCGAAGACATGATCGGTCGCCCCGCCGGTGTCGGTGTAATGCTCGACGATCCTGAGATCGGTGCCGTGGCTGGTGAGGCCGTCGAGGACATAGGGCGCCTCATGCGTCGCGGCCGAGATCACTTTGACGTGGTAGGGCGCGCGCTGATCAGAATTATGGGTGTAGAAGCTGAAGCCATGATCGACGCCATAGCGGGCGTTGATATCGCCGCCCGACGCGCCGCGCTTCGCGGCCCTGAAGAACTGGCCATCGGAACTGGACGTGGTGCCGTCGCCCCATACTCGTGAGAATGGCAGGCGGTGGTGCGCGTTGATGAGGAGGGCCAGCGCCGCGCGGTAGCTGTCGTCGCGGATATAGGCGTCATGGGTCCAGAGGAGCTGATCGCGCGTGACGCCCTGACTCGCCGCCGCCATGCGCGACAGGCCGAGATTGGTCGCATCGGCGAGGATCGTGGCGAGCAGCGCGTTTTCATTGGGACACGGCTCGCCGGTACGCAGGTTGGTGAACGCCGCAAGAAAGCCGGTTTCCTGCGCCACCTCATGCAGTAGCTCGGTGATGCGGATGCGTGGCATCATGGCATCGAGCCGGTCGGCCAGCGCTTCGGCGTCGGGCGTTGCGATCGTGCGAACGGGGGATATCTGGAGGCGGCCGTCGCGGTATCGCACACCCTCCAGAGCGTCGCGCTTCAGGCGCTGGGCAAATTTCTTCAGCCGCCAGTCCAGTTCGCGGCCCCGCTGTTCGAGCCATTCGCCGGCTGTGGGTGGCAGACCGAGAGCCGACACGATCGGCTTCGCCTGGGGTTCGCTGAGCAGGTAGCTGTCGAACCGGCGGTATCCTGCCGATCGCTCCACCCAGACATCCCCGGAACGCAGCTTGTTGCGCAGATGCGCGATCGTCGCGATTTCCCAGAGACGCCGGTTGATCTTGCCGTCATCGCCCATGACGATTTTCTGCCATTCCTTGCGGAAGGGCATCGGAGCGTCGGCAGGCAGATCGCGCTTGCCCGACCTATTGAGGTCGCGCAGCATCTCGATAGCGGCAATCGTTTTCGCGCTGCCCTTTCCGGCCCTGAACTGTAGCGCTTCAAGCAGATCAGGGGCGAACTTGCGCAACGTCGCATAGCGGTCGGCCGCGACCCTCAGCGGATCAAGATTGGCGGTTTCCGCGATCGTCGCCACTTCCGGTCTGGCCTTCAGGAGGGTGTGCCATCCTACTGAGGCATCCAGGACCTCCATAGGATCTTCGCCAGTATCGACTGCATCGGTGAGCGCGTCGATCGTCCTGCGGAAGATCAGCATCAGCCGGGCCACGTTCTTCGACGTGGCGGCATAGCTGCGCGCCTGGGCGTTCTTCGCGCGGGTGAAGATGCCGCCGATCAGCTTGTCCGCCATCTCCAGGGCGCTGTCCGTCAGCCGTTCTTCAAGATCGAGCAGGAAGGCAACGAGCGTGGCGCATCGCCGGGAGGGAATATAGCGCTCGATCATATAGGCAGGCGACGCACGGCCTTCCCTGACATATTGCCGAAATCGGTCCGCGTGGATGCGGCCCGCGACGTCGGGGGAAATGCCGATCTTCCGCACCTGCCTCAGACGGTCGAGGATCTGGCGGACGTGATCGGGCTTGGCCGCGACGGGGATGGTCTTAAGCAAGGCGAGATGGCTCATGCCGCCGGCGGCGTCGAAGAGCTGATCGAGGGCCTGGACCTGTTCGGCGCTGAGATCGGCGATCAGGGCGTGGGCGGCCTGCTTGCGCGCGCGGGCACGTCCCGCGCTGCTGGCGCGTTCGATGGTGGAGATGGACGGCAGCAAAATCCGGGCCTCGCGCAGGGCGGTGACCACGCCCATCGCAATCGTCATCCCCTTGTCGGTCGCCCATGCAGTTCTCGCGGCCGCCTCGACCATGAAGGGAATATCGGCGCGGGTTGGCCCCCGAAGCCCCAAACGCGCCGCCAGCTCACGGGCATGATCCGTCATTGTCTGATCCCGCGCCGCATAGTTGGCCAGCTCGGTTACGTGCAGACCAAGTTGCTCCGCGACGAAAGCGGCGAGATCATGGGGTATTGCTCCCCTGTCCTGTATCAACTGCGCAAGCGTGATGCCCGGGTGCCGCAGGAGCGCGAGTTGCAGCGCGACACCCAACTGGTTCCGTCGCTCCCGTCGCGCGCCGATGATCTCGATATCGGAAGGCTCGAAGGTATAGAGCCGGGCCAAATGGTCGCGATCGGTCGGGATGGCGTGTATCTGATCGCGTTCGCTCTCGGTCAGGAGTTGATGCTTGCGCTTCGTCATGCCGTTTCCTGTCCACAAAAGGTCATCTGGGCCTATGGACAGCGAGGAGTAAAGAGACATAGTATGTGGACGGATATGGGTGGGGCGCAGCGGCTGCCCTCCATAGCGTCCACAGAACGACCGTTTGGGAGACGCACGGGATGGGCGATATTCTGGGTTATGCCCGCGTCAGCACCGGCGATCAGGACGTGGCTGGACAGACCATGCGTCTGGAGGAGGCCGGCGCGATCAAGGTGTTCACCGACGTCATGTCGGGCAAGAGCATGGAGCGGCCCGGTCTGGCCGAACTGATCGCCTATGCCCGCAAGGGCGACACGCTGGCGGTGGTCCGCCTCGATCGGCTTGGGCGCTCGCTCGCCGAATTGCTCACCACGGTCGAGACGCTACGCGGCCAGGGCATCGCGCTCCTGAGTCTTGAGGAAAAGATCGACACATCGTCGGCCGCCGGCGAACTCATCTTCCATGTGTTCGGGGCCATCGCCCATTTCGAGCGGAGACTGATCTCCGAGCGAACCAGGGATGGGATCGCCGCCGCGCGCGCCAAAGGCAAGTTGCCCGGCCGTCAGCCGCTCGACATGTCCAAGGTACATGCCGCCATCAAACTGGTCGAAGCGAGCATCTCGCCGACAGAAGCAGCACGACAACTCGGCATCGGCCGATCGACCATCTATCGAGAAATGCGCCGCCTCGGCGTGGAAAGGCCCATCTGAATGTCCAGATCGAAATCGGCTCACGATCTTTCCGGCCTGATGAAATATGCGGATCGCGCGCCATGGGATGAGGCATTGGCCGAAATGCTGTCCGCGCATCTCGATCCGGCGAGCGAAGCGACCGGACTCGAGCCTGACGCCATATTCGAGATAATTGGCGATCACTGGCAAGGGCCGCTATGGGGCTGCGCCTTTGAAGATCTGCTTACGCAGGAACTGGAACCCGACGGTCGCAATCTGGTCGATGACTATCTCAAGCGCCGGGGCTGGAACGAAAAGGCGCCGAACAAGGCCTATATGCGCGCGTTACGCGATACGGTCATGTCGCTCTATGAGGTCAGCGAAGTCGTGCCTGGTCAGTCGATGACCTTGCGCGATCTGCTGCGCGACGTTGCTCCGGTGACGGTGCGCGAACACGGTGCAACCCAGACCCTGGTCAACTGGGACAAGATCGCCGCAAGGGTTGTCGACGTGAACGGGCGCCATGGCATTTCCGGAGCGCTGTTGCCGTTCAGCGCTGAGGGCGCCGTGCGAGTGGTCGAGGCATTTTCCCGACTTGCCGACGAAACTCAGGACACTGCGGAATTGGACCCGTCCGATCGGGACGCGCTTCTGGGAGCATCGGGACCGATGTTCACGAACATGTGGCTGCTCGACTGTCTGGGCAAGGCCATGCCCGGCAGCGCGCCGGATATGGTCAACGCCGACGGCGATGACCTGGTGTTCCACCGTATCGTTTTTCCGCTGGCGAAAGGCGTGGTCGGCAAGAGCCTGATCCGAAGGCTGAACGCGGCACAATGGCTGGAACCTGCCAGCGACAGTTTCTGGAACTGGCTGGCACCAGCGACGAAGAACAAGAAGCCGCAAGCGACCAAAGGCAAGCGGGCCTTCGTCACGACCATGGATGACGGCACGCCGGTTTTTGCCAATGTGGAACTGGCAGGGCGCAAGCTGATCGTCGAGGTAAACAGTGCCGCCCGCGCGGAGCGAGCAATTACCCAGATGGGCGAATGGCTTGGTGATTGCGTGAGCGCGCCTATGGCCGAAATCCGGACGCTCGATCAGGTTATGGCCGACGATGCCGCCCGCACGCCACAGGACGAGGCACTGGATATTCCACCGCATGAAATGGAGCGCATCGTTCACGATATGCTGACCCGTGAATATACGAAAACGCTCGATGAGCCG
>NZ_JPPQ01000069.1:38633-54540 GCF_000743655.1 Sphingobium sp. ba1 | reverse complement strand
GCAATGCCCGCCATATCGGCGGCGATGCGGCGGGTGATATCCTCTTCCAGCAGCCGCGCGGCAACATGGACCGCATTGGCCACGCCCTTGGCATCGGCGCTGCCATGGCTTTTCACGACGACGCCGTTGAGGCCCAGGAAAACCGCGCCATTATGGTTGTTGGGGTCGAGATGATGTTTGAGCAGGTGCATGGCAGGCTTGGAGATCAGGAAGCCGACCTTCGAGCGGATCGAGCTGGTGAACGCCTTGCGCAGCACGTCGGTAACGAAGCGGGCGGTGCCCTCCGCCGTCTTGAGCGCGACATTGCCCGAAAAACCGTCGCACACGATCACGTCGGTATCACCGCGGCTGATCTTGTCGCCCTCGGTAAAACCATCGAACTGAAGCGGCAGGGTGTCGGCGGCGCGCAATATGGCGGCGGCGTCGCGAATCTCGTCCGTGCCCTTGAGATCCTCGGTGCCGATGTTGAGCAGGCGCACGCGCGGCCGTTCAAGGTCGAAGGCGATGCGCGAATAGGCCGCGCCCATCACAGCGAACTGGACGAGGTTGCGCGCGTCGCATTCGGTATTGGCGCCCAGGTCGAGCATGATGACGTCATTGTCGCCCAGCGTCGGCAGCATCGCGGCCAGCGCAGGGCGATCGACGCCCGGCATGGTCCGCAGCGCCACTTTCGCCATCGCCATCAGCGCGCCGGTATTGCCCGCCGATACCGCCGCCCCGGCCTGACCCGATTTCACGGCCGCAATGGCCATGCTCATCGAGCTGTCCTTCTTGCGGATCGCGACGCCGGGCTTGTCCGCGCCATCGACCACCGAAGCGGCATGAACAACGTCCGATGCGGCCCGCAAATTAGGGTGGCTGTCGAGCGCGGCCTTGATCCGCGCTTCGTCACCGAACAGGGTGAAAAGGAGTCCATCGTGCCGGTGACGCGCGAGTGCAACACCCGCGATCATCACACGCACGCCTTCATCCCCGCCCATCGCGTCAATTGCGATTCGCGGTTGCCTGGACACGCTGATCACCCCTTTGCGGAGATCGAGACTGGCTTACGCCCCGACGGCGACGATTTCGCGACCGTTATAATGGCCACAGGCACCGCACAGATTATGCGGGCGCTTGAGTTCGCCACAGTTGGAGCATTCCTGGAATGCTTCGACGCGCAGCGAATCGTGGCTACGGCGCATGCCGCGCTTGGAGGGGGACGTTTTCCTTTTGGGGACAGCCATGTCGGCACCTTGTTCCGTAAATTATCTGGTTGTGCGACTGGCCGGTTTCCGATGGAGACGCAGACGCCACAAGGCGCCGCAGACCCATGCGGCCCGGGTGATCGCGAAGCCCTGCGCCTATAGCGGTTTTTGTTCGGGGTGCAAGTCCTTCCTTGCCGATCGCGCCCCGCGCCCTAGACTGAAGCCCTACCGCAACGGGGGAATTTTCATGGCTTTGCCGATCACGCTGACCTTTGCCGCGGCCTGCGCGCTGCTCAACCTGTGGCTGGCGATTCGCTGCGTCCGGCTCCGCGCCAAGGACAAGGTGCTGCATGGCGACGGCGGCAGCGGGCTACTGGCGCGGCGGATGCGCGCCCAGGCCAACTTCATCGAATATACGCCGATCGTGCTGATCCTGTTCGCCCTCGTCGAACTGGCGGTGGGCGGCTCCTTATGGCTGTCCATCGCGGCATTGGTCTATGTGCTGGCGCGCGTGTCGCATGGCTTTGGCATGGATGCGGACAAGCCCACCGTCTGGCGGGCCGTTGGCGCATTGGTCACCTGGCTGGTGATGGTGGGTCTCGCGATCACGGCGCTGACGATCGCCTACACCGCCACGCGCGAAAGGCCTGTGCCGCCCGCACTGGCGGCACAGGTATAGGCTCTAGCCAGCCAGCACCGAATCGGCGACAAAGGGGTTGGTGCGGCGCTCATGGGCGAAATTGCTCATCGCGCCGTGGCCGGGGACGAAGGCCGTGTCGCCCCCCAATGGCCACAGCTTGCCGGTAATCGCGTCGATCAAATCCTGATGATTGCCGCGCGGGAAATCGGTGCGGCCGATCGATCCCTGGAACAGCACGTCGCCGACGATGGCGAGTTTGCTCGGCGCATGGTGGAACACGACATGGCCCGGCGTATGGCCGGGGCAATGGATGACGTCGAAGGTCAGGTTGCCGACGGTCACCTGGTCCCCGTCCTGCAGCCAGCGATCAGGCTCGAAGCTCTCGCCCGGCACGCCCCAGCGTTTGCCGTCTTCGGCCAAGCGCTCGATCCAGAAGCGGTCATCCTCATGCGGTCCTTCGATGGTCACGCCAAGGTCGCGGGCCAAAACCCCTGCCTGGCCGCAATGGTCGATATGGCCATGAGTGACGAGCAATTTCTCGATCGTGACCCCCTGCTCCGCCGCCGCGCGTTTCAGCACGGGCAAGTCGCCGCCCGGATCGACGAAGGCACCGCGCATGGTTTGGGTACACCAAAAGAGGGTACAATTCTGCTGGAGCGGGGTGACCGGGATCAGCATGGCTTTGAGCGGAGGTGTCGTCATGCCCCCGATGTGGCGAAGCGGCGCGGCAGGCGCAAGGCTAGACCGCTTCGTCCAGCGCGGCAAAGGGCTCGGCCAGGCTGATGCTGTCCAGCACCTTGGCGGTCTCATCGCGAACGCGCAGCATTACGCGGTGCAGGCGGCATTCCGATTCGGGCAGACAGTTGGTGCAGCTTTCATGCGCGAAACGACTGGCGCAGGGGGTCAACGCCAGCGACCCGCGCGTCATCCGCACAATGTCGCCATAGCTGATATCAACGGGTGCCAGCGCCAGCCAATAGCCCCCGTCCCGCCCGCGCTGGGTCGCGACCAGCCCTTCGCGCGACAATTCGGAGAGGATGACGGTCAGGAATTTCGCGGGGATGTTCTGGCGTGTGGAAATCTCGCCGAGCGGCACCGGACCCTGGCGGTAGCGATCGGCAAGATGTTGCAGCGCGCGGATGGCGTAACGGGTCTTCTGGGACAACATAGCGTCGTTATTCGCCCCCTCGGCCGATTTTACAACCCGCTCAACGCGCGGGCGTCAGCGCCGCCCGCGCCTGACCCGGAAAGTCGCTGAACAGGCCGTCGACCCCGGTGGCAGCGATGGCGCGGACATAGCCCGTAAAATCACCCAGCCCCTGCGGATCGTCGAGCCGCTGATATTGGGACGGCAGGAAGCTGTTTTCCATCCGCATCGTCCAGACATGGACCTGCAAGCCCGCATCATGCGCGCGACCGACGAGCGCCGTCGCCCCTTCGGGTGCGATCACCAGCGCCGTCGACGGCCCGATCCCATCAGCATAGGCCGCGATATCGGTCAGCCCCTGAACGGTGAGCATATCCGCATAGCTGGTGCCGGGCAGGTCGGCAGGGCCGCCTTCTGCATCCACCAACTGAATGAGCCGCAGGCGCGAGGTGGCGCGGATCGCTTTCAGATTACCGACCTCGAACGACTGGATGAAAACCGGGTCGACCTCGGTCTGATAGCCATAGCGGCTCAGCAGATCGAGCAGCGGCCCTTGATGCGACAGGCCCAGCCCGGCGAAATAGCTCGGATGCTTGGTTTCGGGATACAGGCCGATGCGGCGGCTGCTCTCGGCCTCCTTCGCGCGCACCAGTTGCACTATCTCTTCGAAAGTGGGGATCGGATAGAGGCCGTCGAACCGCTTGTTGGCAGTGCGCAGGTCCGGCAACCGCTCACGGGCGCGCAGGGTGCGCAGTTCGGCAAGGGTGAAATCTTCGGTGAACCAGCCCGACATTTCGATGCCGTCGATCGTCTTGCTCGTCTTGCGATCGGCAAATTCGGGATGGTCGGCGACATCGGTGGTGCCGCCAATCTCATTTTCATGCCGGGCGACCAGAACGCCGTCCTTGGTCAGCACCAGATCCGGCTCGATATAGTCCGCGCCCTGGTCGATGGCGCGCTCATAGCTGGCGAGCGTATGTTCGGGCCGCTCTCCACTGGCACCGCGATGGGCGATGATCAGCGGATCGGCCCGCGCGGCAGAAAGGGGGATGAGGCTCATCAACAGCAACAAGCCGATCCGCACCACATCCCCGCCCCTCAAGCCGAAACGCCTTGCAGCGCGTTTTCGTAGGTGGTGGCCTTGAACCCGATGATCGTGCCCTTGCCGGTGTCGAGGATCGGCCGCTTGATCAGCGACGGGTTGGTGATCATCAGCAGGATCGCCTTGTCCGCATCGATATGCGCCTTGTCCCCTGCGTCGAGCGCACGAAAGCTGGTGCCGGAACGGTTGAAGATGGTTTCCCAGCCATGTTCCATGACCCATTCCTCCAGCTTGGCTTTATCCACGCCCGAAACCTTATAGTCGTGGAAGCTGTAGGGAACGCGCTCATTGTCCAGCCAGTTACGGGCCTTCTTGATCGTGTCGCAATTTTTGATGCCGTACATGGTGATCATGGCGACTTATCCTTTGAAGGCGGTGACTTCGATTTCGATCTTCATTTCCGGCTTGATGAGGCCGGTGACGACGCAGCTGGCGGCGGGACGGATCGTCCCGAACACCGGCGCGGTCGCCTGGCCCAGATCGTCCCAATAAGCCGGGTCGGTGATATAATAAGTGACGCGCACTACGTCAGCAAACGAGAAACCTGCGTCATGCAGTGCCTTGCCGATGACCTTGAGCGCATTGGCGGCCTGATCGGCCACGCTGTCGGGCATCACCTTCGTTTCGGGGTCCGTCCCGGTGGTTCCGGCGACGAAGCACCAGTCGCCCTGGACGACGGCGCGCGAATAGCCGACCTGCGCCTCGAAGGGCGAGCCGGACGAAATGAGCTGGCGAGGCATGAAGATTCCTGTTGCAGTGCGAAAAGGATCGCTTGGGCCTTTGGCCTTTCAGCCCGGCGCTGTCCAGTGGTTTCCGGGGCCAGTGGTTTCCGGGGCCAGTGGTTTCCGGGGAACGCGCCGCGATGCCGACCGTTGAAGAGCGATCAATCCCTATAAGGAGACCGGCCATGGACCGCCCTACCCCCGACACGGAAGACAATAGCGAACAGGCCGATGCGGGCACGCAGGCGCAGGACGTCGCCGCCGACGCGCAAGCGCGCGCGACCGATCCGTCGGAAGATAGCGAGCGGGGCGGCCACGCCAATCCGGCGCAGATCATTCCCGACGATGTGCCCGACCTGGTCGAGCGGATGAACGACATGAACCGGTCGGGCCGGATCGACATGGATGCCTATGCGGGCGAGCCGCAGATGGACGATGAGGATGACGCCTTCGGGACGACCGAAGACGACGAGTAAGTCGTCAGGCGGCGGCGCTGTCGTCCAGCCCCAAATTGATCATGCCCCGCGTCATATGGCCCAGCGCCTGCGTCATCGAATCGGCAATGGCGGGATCGATATCGTCCTGCGCTGCAATGGCGCAGGTCATCGCCATCGCCCATTGATCCGCCAACGCCGGGGTGATCGGAAAGGCGCGATGCAGCGACATGATGCACGGCCCGCGCTCAAACCAGTCGCGCGGGCCGCCCAGCCAGCCGGTCAGGAAGCGGGTCAGGCCGTGCCGCACAGGGCCAAGGTCTGCGGCGTGGACGGCGCGCAGGTCCGCATAGGCTTGGTCCTCTTCCAGTAGATCGTAAAAGCGGGTGACGATGGCGCGAACAGCGGGTGACGATGGCGCGAACGGCGGGTTCGCCGCCGATGCGGGCATAGGGGCTGGGCGGCGCGGCTGCGTTCATGGGAGATGGCTCCGTTTCGGATAACCCTTTCAGCATGGCGTTGGCGCGCGCCCTGTCCTTGATCCCGGTCAAATCGCGCCGGATCGGCGCGAAGATGGTCGCACTTTAACCTGTCATTTGCTGTTGGCCACCTAGGCTCGCCCGATGGCAAGACAGGCATATGGGCGCAACAACCGGCGCAGCGGGGCCATCAGCGGCCCATCTTTCATTTATATCCTATGTCTGGGGCTGCTGCTGGGCTGGTATGGACCGGAGTGGATCGAGCGGGGAACGCTGCCGACGATTCCAGTAACCGGGCAAAGTCAAAGCAGCGATACGCTATCGGCGCAGTTCGGCTTTTGCCACAGCGGCGGCGGGACTGATTGCGTCGTTGATGGCGACACATTTTGGTTCAAGGGCGCGAAATATCGGATCGCCGACATCGACACGCCCGAAACCCATGGGCCGCGCTGCGCCGCCGAGGGTGCATTGGGCGCGCAGGCCACGCAGCGGCTGCAAGTCTTGCTCAATGCCGGTCCCTTCACGCTGGAAAGCGTGGATCGCGATGTGGATCGCTATGGCCGGTCGTTGCGGGTCGTGACGCGCGGCGGCAACTCGATCGGCGGGATGCTGGTGGCCGAAGGGCTGGCACGGGAATGGGACGGGGCGCGGCGTCCCTGGTGTTGAACGCAGCGCCCCTATTCTCCTGTTAGCGGCAGTTCACGCCGCCACGGTCGATTTCGCGGCCCAGCAGCGCGCCCGCGCCACCACCGATCAGGATACCGGCGATGTTGGACTGGCCCCGGTCGATCTGGCCGCCGAGCAATCCACCCAGCGCCGCGCCGACGATCAGGCCGGTGGTGCCGTCCGAGCGGCGGCAATAATAGCGGTCGTCATAGCCGCGATAGATGCGGGTGCGGCGATCGACGCGGATCGGCTGGTAGCCGCCGCGATAATAGCGATCGGGCCGATAGCTGCGGCCATAGCGCGGGTCGGGGCGGTTCCAGTCATAGCTGTAGACCGGACGACCGGGGCGGCGATAGGTCACGCGCTGGTCGTTCCGACGATCCTGACGCCAGTCGCGGCGATCATCCCGACGATCCACCCGGCGGTCCTGCCGATCATCGCGACGGTCGGCACGACGATCCTGGCGGTTGTCGCGACGGTCATCCTTGCGATCGGCACGACGCTCCTGCCGGTCATCGCGGCGATCCTCACGCCGTTCGCGATTGTCGCGGCCCGGCTGCGCAAAGGCGGGCGTCGCAGCCAGGCCCGTCAGCGTCATCGCGCCGAGCGACAAGGCGGCAATGGCCTGTTTGAAGGTGAATGTCATGAGCGGGTCCTTCCCTGGGGTCGTGTCTCTGCAGTCAGAACCCCAAGGCGTACAGGATGTTGCATGAACGGAACAAAACATGCCGTTCATCCCCGGTTCGGTCGGATAACCGCGCTGCTAATGAAAAGGCAGGGCGCTTACCAGCGCCCTGCCCTACCTAATCCTGAGATTTTAGATCGTCTGATGACGCAGCCTTTTACTCTGCCGCGATCCCCGCAGCCTTGAACATGTCCGGGTCCACCTCATCCGCATTGGCGGGCACGGCGCGGGTCTTGCGACGGTCGAAGGCGTCCCACACGTCGTTCCACTGGCCGCGTGTCGCGCCCTTTGAATATTCCGTCGCACGGGTTTCGAAGAAATTGGCATGTTCCACGCCGTTGAGCAGCGGGCTAAGCCAGGGGAGCGGATGCTCTTCGATCATGTAGATGGGTTTGAAGCCAAGCTGGCCCAGCCGCCAGTCGGCGATGTAGCGGACATATTTCTTAATATCCTTCGCCGTCATGCCCGGAACCGGCCCCATTTCGAAGACCAGATCGATGAACGCATCCTCGATCCGCACCGTCTTCTGGCACATATCCATGATATCTTCCCTGACCGCGGGGGTCAGGCAGCCACGTTCGGCGCAGAAGGCGTGGAACAGCTTGATGATGCCCTCGCAATGCAGCGTCTCGTCACGGATCGACCAGGTGACGATCTGGCCCATGCCCTTCATCTTGTTGAAGCGCGGGAAGTTCATCAGCATCGCGAAGGACGCAAAGAGCTGCAGGCCTTCGGTAAAGCCGCCGAACATCGCCAGGGTACGGGCGATATCCTCGTCGGTATCGACGCCGAACTGCTGCAGATAGTCATGCTTATCCTTCATCTCCTTATATTGGAGGAAGGCGCTATATTCGCTTTCGGGCATGCCGATCGTGTCGAGCAGGTGCGAGTAAGCCGCGATATGCACGGTTTCCATGTTGCTGAACGCGGTCAGCATCATCTTGACTTCCGTGGGCTTGAACACGCGGCCATATTTTTCGTGGTAGCAATCCTGCACTTCCACGTCGGCCTGTGTGAAGAAGCGGAAGATCTGCGTCAGCAGGTTGCGCTCATGATCGGACAGTTTCTGCGCCCAGTCGCGGCAATCCTCGCCCAAGGGGACTTCCTCCGGCAGCCAGTGCAGCTGTTGCTGACGCTTCCAGAAGTCGTAGGCCCAGGGATATTCGAACGGCTTATATTGCTTGGAGGCTTGAAGAAGAGACATGGGGTAACTCCGGGAAATCTATATTGGCCTTTCTCTCCTCTTTGGGAGAGAGGCTCACAAAATCACTGACAGGCCAGACACTCGTCATAGTCCGTGCTTTCGATCTCGAACTTGGGCGCGTCGATCGTGTTGTCGGCTTCCACACCACCGGCAAAGCCCGCGCGCTGGACCGATTTGGACCGCAGATAATAAAGCGACTTGATGCCCAGTTCCCACGCGCGGAAGTGGAGCATGAGCAGATCCCATTTTTCCACATCGGCCGGGATGAACAGGTTCAGCGACTGCGCTTGATCGATATAGGGGGTGCGGTCGGCCGCGAGTTCGAGTAGCCAGCGCTGGTCGATCTCGAAGCTGGTCTTGAACGTGTCCTTTTCTTCCTGGCTCAGGAAGTCGAGATGCTGGACGCTACCGCCATGTTCGAGGATCGAGTTCCAGACATTATTGCTGTCCTTCGCCTTCTCGATCAGCAGCTTTTCAAGATAGGGATTCTTGATCGAGAAGCTGCCCGACAGCGTCTTATGCGTATAGATATTGGCCGGGATCGGCTCGATGCAAGCCGACGTGCCGCCGCAGATGATGGAAATCGACGCGGTCGGCGCGATCGCCATCTTGCAGCTGAAACGCTCCATCACGCCCTGGTCGGCGGCGTCCGGGCACGGGCCGCGCTCGATGGCGAGCTGCATCGAGGCTTCGTCCACCTGGCCCTTGATATGCTTGAACATGCGCAGGTTCCACGACTTGGCCATCGCACCCTCGAACGGGATGCCGCGCGCCTGGAGGAAGCTGTGGAAGCCCATGACGCCAAGGCCGACCGAGCGTTCGCGGCTGGCGCTATATTTGGCGCGCGCCATTTCGGGCGGGGCGCGGTCGATATAATCCTGCAACACATTGTCGAGGAAGCGCATAATGTCTTCGGCGAAGAGCTTTTCGTCCTTCCACTCGTCCCAGGTTTCCAGGTTCATCGACGACAGGCAGCAGACCGCCGTGCGGTCATTGCCAAGGTGATCGCGCCCGGTCGGCAGGGTGATTTCCGAGCAGAGGTTCGACGTCGAGACTTTCAGCCCCAGGTCGCGATGATGTTTGGGCATCATGCGGTTCACCGTGTCGTTGAACACGATATAGGGCTCGCCGGTCGCCAACCGGGTTTCGACCAGCTTCTGGAACAGCGCGCGTGCGTCGATGGTGGAGCGGATCGACTGGTCCTTGGGGCTGCGCAGATGAAATTCACGGCCGTCGCGCACGGCTTCCATGAATTCGTCGGTCAAAAGGACACCATGATGCAGGTTGAGCGCCTTGCGGTTGAAGTCACCGCTGGGCTTGCGGATTTCGAGAAACTCCTCGATTTCCGGGTGCGACACGTCGAGATAGCAGGCGGCCGAACCGCGACGCAGGCTGCCCTGGCTGATCGCCAGCGTCAGGCTGTCCATCACGCGGACGAAAGGAATGATGCCGCTGGTCTTGCCGTTGAGGCCCACCGGCTCGCCGATGCCGCGCACGCTGCCCCAATAGGTGCCGATTCCGCCGCCGCGCGAGGCAAGCCAGACATTCTCGTTCCAGGTGTTGACGATTCCCTCCAGGCTGTCGTCCACGCTATTCAGATAGCAGCTGATCGGCAGGCCGCGTCCGGTGCCGCCATTGGACAGGACCGGGGTGGCGGGCATGAACCAGAGTTTGGAGATATAGTCATAGACACGCTGGGCGTGGTCCTGATTGTCCGAATAGGCCGACGCGACGCGGGCGAACAGATCCTGATAGGATTCGCCGGGCAGCAGATAGCGGTCGTTCAGCGTATCCTTGCCGAATTCGGTCAGCAACGCATCGCGCGACGCATCGGTCACGATGTCGAAGCGACGCTCCACCACGGTCGAGGAGGTCAGGGGTGCCGCCTCCTTGGGCTGCGCCTTGGCCGGAGCCGCCTTATTCGTTGCCGCTACCGCGTCCAACACTTCATCCATCACAGTCGCCACGTCGCCAGTACCACCTTGTCCGCTATCTCGAAAATCCATCTCAGCCCCCGAATGTTCCTGTTCCGTTCGATTCGGTCAAGCCCCGCGCCGTCCAGTCGCGCATCCGCCGCAAACCGTTTCGTGCCGGGACCGGAACGAGGCCCGCAAGACCGCGATCGCACGGACAAAATGCCCTTCAAGCGAAACCAGGTTCCGCGACGCAATCACAATCTGTTGGGTGACCCCCGTTAACCCGATACAAGGGATAGTGCCATAGCCCCTTTGGGACGCAAGAGGGTAAATGACCGTTTAGAGACTCCGTTCGTCGCTCGCCCGATTCATTTCATCGCCGCTTTTGCCTGTCGCAACGCCGCGACGCATGGACTTCCCTGCCCCCCGCAAAAGGCAAGGGGGAGCATGGCCCCAAAAAAATATATAGGGGCTTGCCACGCAAATGCGTGCGCGGCCGGAGTCGGGCTTCGCACCTATGTACCTGTCTGCCTACACTGGACTTGAGAACGGGGATGCGTATAGCCCCAGCCCAAGCAGGAACCCGCCGTGCAGGACCGGGCCGCAGATATGGGGACTAGGGTAGATGACGCTCATCAAAACCGCCGATCTGATCGAGAGCGTGGCCGACGCGCTCCAGTTCATCAGCTATTATCACCCGATGGATTATATCCGCGCGCTCGGCAAAGCCTATGAGGCGGAGCAAAGCCCGGCAGCCAAGGACGCCATTGCGCAGATCCTGACCAACAGCCGCATGTGCGCGGAGGGGCATCGCCCGATCTGCCAGGATACCGGCATCGTCAATGTCTTCGTCAAATGGGGCATGGAATGCCGGTTGGACGATAATAGCCGGTCGATGCAGGACGTCATCGATGAAGGCGTGCGGCGCGCTTACCTCAACCCCGAAAACCGCCTACGCGCCTCGATCCTGCGCGACCCCGCCTTCACCCGCCAGAATACCAAGGACAACACGCCCTGCGTCCTGTCGGTCGAGATGGTGCCAGGCAACAAGGTCGTCATCGACGTCGCGGCCAAGGGCGGCGGGTCGGAGAATAAGACCAAGTTCAAGATGATGAACCCCAGCGATTCGATCGTCGACTGGGTGCTGGACATGATCCCGCAAATGGGTGCCGGCTGGTGCCCGCCCGGCATGCTGGGCATCGGCATTGGCGGCACCGCGGAAAAGGCGGTGGCGCTGGCCAAGGAAAGCCTGATGGAGCCCATCGACATGGGCGAACTCAAGGCGCGCGGACCACAGACCGACATCGAGAAGATGCGGGTCGAGATTTTCGACAAGGTCAATGCGTTGGGTATCGGCGCGCAGGGTCTGGGCGGCCTGTCCACCATCCTCGACGTCAAAATTTACGACTATCCCTGCCATGCGGCGGGCAAGCCCGTGGCGATGATCCCCAATTGCGCCGCGACGCGCCACGCGCATTTCACGCTCGACGGCTCCGGCCCCGCCTATCTGGAAGCGCCCAAGCTGTCCGAATGGCCCGACGTCAACTGGACGCCCAGCAAGGAAGCGATCCGCGTCGACCTCAACACCTTGACGCCCGAAGTCGTGCAAAGCTGGAAGCATGGCGACCGGCTGCTGCTGAACGGCAAGATGCTGACCGGCCGTGACGCCGCGCACAAGCGGATCAAGGATATGCTGAGCCGGGGCGAAAGCCTGCCGGTCGATTTCAAGGGTCGCGTCATCTATTATGTCGGCCCGGTCGATCCGGTCGGAGACGAAGTGGTCGGCCCGGCCGGTCCCACCACCGCGACCCGGATGGACAGCTTCATGGACATGATGCTGGAACAAGGCCTGCTGGGCTGCGTCGGCAAGGCGGAGCGCGGCGTTGCGGCGACCGCCGCCATCGCCAAGCATAAGAGCGCCTATCTGATGGCGGTCGGCGGTGCGGCCTATCTGGTCGCGCGCGCCATCAAGGGCGCCAAGGTCGTCGGCTTTGAGGACCTTGGCATGGAGGCGATCTACGAATTCGATGTGGCGGACATGCCGGTGACCGTCGCGGTCGACAGCGAAGGCCAGAATGTCCACCACCTCGCCCCGCTGGTCTGGCAGGAAAAAATCAAGCGCGAAGGCTTGCTGGAAGGGGGTGTGAGCGCGCGCTAACGCTTCCTTCACCATGCTGCGATACCCCCATGGAAATGGGGAATATCGCAGACATCGGAACCGTCGCCAGAGCGGTCATGAAGGTCGCCAAATTGTCGGGCGACCTGGGCATCCGCACGCTCGACCTGCAGGCCGACATTAGCGAACTGGCCGACCGGGTCACGCAGCAGGCGCAGATGATCGAGGCGATCAGCGGCGCGGCGGGGCAATTGTCGCGCGATGGCGACAGCGTGGCGCTGGCCGGGCAGGATGCGCGGGAACAGGCGATCGCGGCGCGCGCCATCATCGATGATTCGGGCCGCCAGCTCTCCGCCGCCAACAGCAATTTCGTCGACCTGATCGACCAGGTCAGCCACATCCATGCGCGGCTCGACGGCTTTGGCGAGGCGCTGCGCACCGTCGCCCATGTCACCAGCATGATCAGCGGCATTGCGAGCCAGACCAACCTGCTGGCGCTCAACGCCACGATCGAGGCGGCGCGGGCGGGCGATGCGGGGCGCGGCTTTGCCGTAGTCGCGGCCGAGGTCAAGAAACTGGCGCAGGAAACCGCCGCCGCCACCCAGACGATCGAACAGTCGATCGCGGCGCTGACCGGCGAGGCGGGCGGCATGCTCGCCAGCATTACCCAGGGCGCGCAGACCGCACGCACCGCCCAGTCGGACACGCGCAATATCGAAACGCTGGTCGAACGGCTCGCCGCGCTGATGCTCGACCTGTCGAGCAACAGCGAGACGGTGGCGCGGCGGATCGCGTCGATGGTCGGGTCCGCGGGCGAAATCCGCACCGGCATCGCGACGCTGGCCAGCACGTCGAGCGACAATGCCGACGGGCTGCAACGGCTGTCGGGCCGCGTGTCGACCGCTAGCAGCGACACCAACATGCTGCTGCAATATCTGGCCGAAAGCGGGGTCGATATTCCAGACTCGCCCTATATCCGCTTCAGCCTGCAGTCGGCGCAAAAGGTCGCGGACGCGATCGAGCGGGCGATCGAGCGCGGTGAGGCAAGCGAAGCGGCGATCTTCAGCGATGATTATGCGCCGATCCCCGGCACCAACCCGCCGCAATATACGCATCCCGTGCAGGCGGTGATCCTGCCCGTCGCCCGCGCGCAGCAGGAACGGGCGCGCGGCTTTACCGGGCTGTTCGGCATGACCTTCACCGACCGCAACGCCTATGGCGCGGTCGCCATGCCCGAACGCGCGCAGCCGCAGCGGCCGGGTGACGACGTATGGAATGCGGAACATGCGCGGCAGGGGCTGATCTTCGACTTTCCCGACACGCGCGAACAGGCGCGGACCACCCAGCCCTTCTGCATCAAAGCCTATCGCCGCCTGACCGCCAGCGGCGACGTGCTGCTGCTCAAACAGGTGATCGCGTCGATCCATGTGAAGGGGCGGCACTGGGGCATTTTGCAAATGGCCTATCAGGACCAGGGCTAAGCGCAGCCCGGCAAAGCGGCCGCCGCGCCCTTGCCAAATCTGTGAAGTTCACACCATCGCAGGCCACGCAATTGCGCGCGAACGGACGAGTGACGTCGATTTCGCAATAGGAGAATTTTTGCGAAGTGTGGGGGTGCGTGCGGTTATGGGCGCGCGGGGACGAGGGGGACGGACGGCGAGAAAGAGCGGGGGAGCATCGCATGGATTGGGGGATGTAGGACAGGGGTGTTTTGGGTGGCCACGGACTGGCCGCGTTCGCCCACACAGCGCTGGGTGAAGCTGCGAGCATTTGCAACCTTCTGACAAGGAGATTTTGCTAACCGCTTTACCCATGCTAAGTGTCCATTGGCTCACCGATGGAGGATTTGTGGCACTTGAAGATGAGGTGAAAGCGGCCCGCACCGAGATTGTTTCGGACGGCTACGATATGTCGATCGGCGAAGTGATGAACCTTTACAGGGACAAGGAACTGAAGATCGATCCCGCCTTTCAGCGCCTCTTCCGCTGGGATCAAACCCGCAAAACGCGATTTATCGAATCTCTTCTTCTAGGTATCCCAATACCTCCCATCTTTGTGTTCCAAGATGCTGACGGCATTTGGGAGTTGATCGACGGGCTACAACGTTTGTCGACGGTTTTTCAGTTCACTCGTTTGCTCACTGGGGAGCGCGCCGAAGAACTTGGCCCACTCATTCTGGAAGGTACCCAATTCCTCCCCAGCCTTGCAGGTAAGCTGTGGGAGCCATCAAGTCCAGATTCGGACGACGGAATTGGCTCGGCCCAGCAGTTACAAATCAAACGCGCCAGGGTTCGGGTCGAAATTCTAAAAATGGAAAGTGATGCAAAAGCAAAATACGAGCTTTTCCAGCGTTTAAATACTGGCGGTGCCGGCCTAACCGAACAAGAAGTCAGAAACTGTGTAGCCGTTATGGTAAACAAGACATTTTTTGACGCATTAGTCACGATGTCAAATAATCCTAACTTTGTGAGAACTAGTGCCCAAACTGAGTCTGCGGTGGAGTCGCAAGCGAGTGTTGAACTTGCGCTCCGTTTTCTGGCATTTCGGAATGTGCCATACCTCAAGGGCCTCGACGTTCATGAGTATTTAGACAAAGCTCTTCTTGAAATCGCGTCTAATGAAAACTTCGATGCGGCCAGTGAAGCAGCGGTTTTTCGCAAAACATTTGAATATCTGGACCATGCTCTTGGCGATAGCGCATTCAAACGTTGGGACGGTACCAACTTCAAAGGCAAATTTTTGATGTCGGTATTTGAAGTAATTGCATTCGGCGTTTCAAAAAACATCGAAGCGCTGGATCAGATGCAAGCCGTTGATCGCGATGCATTCTTAATCGACAAGGCAAAGAAGCTTTGGGATAACGAGGTATTCAAGGCAAATTCGGGAGGCGGAACGAGGGGCACGACCCGCCTCGTCAATCTGTTGCCAATGGCCGAAGATTTCCTCAAACCGGAGTGACGTGCGGGTGGCAAAGATTCGATCGCAGGATCATTTGCAAGACGCCCTCGACCGAGAACTGGGGTGGCGCATAAAAGAGATTCTAAATCTTAAAACAAGTATAGGATCTGCAAAATCCCTGTCACAAGCTACACTTGTTCGCGCTAGTATCGCACTTTTGTACGCTCATTGGGAAGGGTTCATTAAAGCGGCTTCTATTTCTTATGCAGAATATGTATCCACGCGCGGCCTTCGATTTGAGGATCTGAAGCCATGTTTCATTATTTTGGGGTTGCGAGGTAGGCTCGATACATTGGCCGCTTCAAAGCAGGCCTTAGCGTCAGCAGAGGCGCTAGGATTTATTCAAAAGCGGCTCGGTGACAACGCTAGTTTCAATCTAGAGAACGCGATAGATACTGAATCGAATTTAAGTTCTTCAGTATTCCAGAATATACTTCGTTCTATCGGCCTAAATGACGATCATTATTCACCTTACTATAATTTAATTGACGAAAGCTTGTTAAAAAGGCGCAACAAGGTTGCCCATGGTGAATATCTAGATTTAAACGCAAGAGAGTGGAGGGATATTGCCGACACGGTTGTCAGTCTAATGCGGGCATTCAAAACTGACATTCAAAACGCAGCAATATTGGCTTCTTACAGGGCGGTGTA
>NZ_JPPQ01000069.1:27481-38569 GCF_000743655.1 Sphingobium sp. ba1 | reverse complement strand
GGGGAGGGATCGTGCGCCGGACGGACATGGTCCGCTGACGTCGCGAGGACTCCGCTTGGCGTCGGCTAGGGGGTGCCGACGCTCTCGTCCTGACGCTTTTGCCTGTCACATGGTAGAGCGACTTATGGTCGGCCTGTCGCATCGCCTCGCCGCCGCGTAACGCTTTGTATCAGCCTGTAGCAGGGTGCGGAGAAGCGCAGACTTTTGCAGGTACGCACGATAGAAGACCGCATGATCGACCCTTCCCTTCCTCCTGCCGCCACGGTGCTGGTGGTCGATGACGATGCCGATATTCGCGACCTCATCATCGGGCAGTTACGGCAGGAAAATTACCGGCTGCTGGGTGTCGGCAGCCTGACCGAACTGCGCCAGACGCTGCGCGAGGAGACGATCGACCTCATCGTGCTGGACCTCAACCTGCCCGATG
Organism: Sphingobium sp. ba1; assembly: GCF_000743655.1. Taxonomy (NCBI): domain Bacteria; kingdom Pseudomonadati; phylum Pseudomonadota; class Alphaproteobacteria; order Sphingomonadales; family Sphingobiaceae; genus Sphingobium; species Sphingobium sp. ba1. Next base: position 38,142 of record NZ_JPPQ01000069.1, on the reverse strand, counting down.
GTGACGGCTTGTCGCTGTGCCGGGAGTTGCGGGCCGAGGGGTCTGCCGTGCAGATCATCATGGTGACCGCGCGCGGCAGTGCGATCGACCGGGTGCTGGGGCTGGAACTCGGCGCCGACGATTATCTGACCAAGCCGTTCGAACCGCGCGAATTGCTGGTGCGCATCCGGAACCTGCTGCGGCGCGGGCGGAGCGAACCTGTGGCACCGGCCGAAGCGATGCGCTACGCCCATTTCGGCCCGTGGCGGCTGGACCTGGTACAACGGCGGCTGGTCGCGCCCGACGAGCGATTGGTGATGCTGTCGTCGGCCGAGTATCGTTTACTCTGCCGCTTCATCGAGGAACCGAACGTAGTTCTGGCGCGCGAGGCCTTGCTGCCCGAACGACGCGCGACTGCTGCCTTTGACCGGACGATCGACCTGCAGATCAGCCGGTTGCGGCAGAAACTGGCGGTGCTGCCGGGGGGTAGCGAATTGATCCTGACCGTGCGTGGCGAGGGCTATGTGCTGGCCAGCGCGGTCGATTATTCATGATCCGTCGATCGCTTTCCCGCGTGCCGGTCTTCTTCCGGTCCATGACCGGCCAGATTTTCGTGATCCTGACGATCGGCATGTCGGTCGCCGCGATCATCGCGCTGATGGTCGCCGAACAGACGCGGCGGCATGATTTCGAACGGGTGCGGCGTCAGCGCGTGGTGGCGAGCGCGATGGACATTGCCGACCGCTTACGCCGTGATCCCGCGCGGATCGAGGCGATGATGGCGACGCATAGCATCATTGGCGCATCGCCCGCCCCGGCCGGCGTCGCGATCAACGAGCCGGACGCCGACCTGCAGGCGACGCTGGCCGACCGCCTTGGCCCGCGTTCGCTGCCCGAAGCGGGTCAGGTGCCGCTCGGCCTTTGCTTCCCCGATTTCGCCCGGACGACCGAGCGCGCGGCCGGGCTGGTCGACGCGCCGCGCCCCGATTGCTGGGTCGTGCGCTTCACCGACACCAGTGGGCAGCGGCGCGCACTGGCCCTGACCTTCCCCCGCCTCGCCAAGCCGCTGCGGGTCATCTATAATCCGCTCTACCTGATGGTCATCATCGCCGCGTCGGCAGGCTTGGCGATCCTTGTCGCGCGCTTCGTATCCAAACCGTTGCGCCGTCTCGAACGGGCGGCCGAAGCCTTTTCCGTATCGCTCGACCCGGAGGAGATTCCCGAACGGGGGCCAGAGGAAGTGCGCGCCGCGCTTTCCACCTTCAACCTGATGCAGCGCCGCGCCCGCGCCGGTTTTGCCGAGCGCACGCAATTGCTCGCCGCAATCAGCCACGACCTGCAAACGCCGATGACACGGATGCGGCTGCGGCTGGAGTTGATGGAGGAGGGCGAGTTGCGCGCGCGTCTCCTGCAGGATCTGCAGGCGATGCAGACGCTGGTGCGGGAAGGGCTGGACCTTGCCAGCAGCACCGAAGCGCGCGAGCCATGGTCGCAACTCGACATTGACTCGCTGCTCGCCAGTATGGCCGAGGATGCACAGGAACTCGGCGCGCCGGTGCGGTTCATCACGGGATGCGGCGGTACGGTGCGGGTGAAGCCCAATGCGCTGACCCGCTGCATCGGCAACCTGGTCGACAATGCGATCAAATATGGCGGCAGCGCCGATATAAGCTGCGCGCGGACGGGCGGGCGCGTGCTGATCCATGTGCGCGACCGGGGACCGGGCATTGCGCCCGATCAGCTCGACCAGATGTTCGAACCGTTCACGCGCGGGCCAAGCGGCCAACCCGGCGGGCGGCACGGCACCGGCATCGGCCTCACCATCGCCCGGTCGCTGGCGATGAGTTTCGAGGCATCGGTGCGCTTGCGCAACGCCGATGATGGCGGATTGATCGCCACCATCGACATGAAGGGGTAGGCAAAGGCTGCGTTAGGCCGACAAGGCCTGCCAACCAGCGATGAACGCGCGCGCCGCTTCGCCGACCTGCGCCGCGGTCGCGCCCGGCTTGTAGAGCGCCGAGCCAAGGCCGAACCCATTGGCACCCGCCTGAACCCAGGGGGCCATATTGCCGGGGTTGATGCCGCCGACGATCAGCACCGGCATATCCTTCGGCAAGACCGCGCGCTGCGCCTTGAGCAGGGCAGGGGTGGCGGCTTCGGCCGGGAAGAGCTTGAGCGCCGTTGCGCCCGCCGCGATCGCGGCAAAGGCTTCGGTCGGGGTGAAATAGCCCGGCATCGAAATCATGCCCGCCTGCGCGGTCGCGGCGATCACGGCGATATCGCTATTGGGCGAGATGACAAGCTGTCCGCCCGCCTGCCGCACCTGTTCAACCTGCTCGACGGTCAGCACCGTGCCCGCGCCGACCAGTGCCCGTCCCTCGAACCGGCGCGCCAGCCGGGCGATGCTGTCGATCGGGTCGGGCGAGTTCATCGGCACTTCGATGAGGGTGAAGCCCGCTTCGACCAGCGCGTCGCCGATCGGTTCGACCTCGTCTGGCTGCACGCCGCGCAAAATGGCGACCAGCGGACAACGGGTAAAGGCGGTGGGGAAATCCAGGCTCATGCAATCTGCTCCCAAAGGCGGGTCATGCCCGCGATAAAGGCGGCTTCGCTATCGACCATGACGGCCGTGCCGCCCAGTTCCGTGATGGCGCAGCTATAGAGGGCGCCAAGCGTCGGGTCGGCCAACAGGTGGACGGTGGCGCCGGTCGCATGGGCGGCGCAATCACTGCCGATCAGCAGGCCGCTGGCGAAGGACGCGGCGTCCGCGCGGTCGCGCAGGCCAAGCAGGCCCGCCGGACGGATGGCGAACAGCGAGGCGAGCATATCCCCGCGTTTGGCTTCCCGCACGCCCGCCAGGAAAGCCTCGCCTGCTATGACCGGACCGGTCATATCTTGTCCGATCAGGGCATGGGCCTTGAGCAGGGCGAACATCTCGCCGGTCATGGCCGTGACGAAGGCGGCGATCGCGCCATCGCGCATCCACGCCCATTTGCAATGGGTGCCGGGCTGGCACAGCAGCGCATCGGCGGGCACCAAGCCAGCGGCGACCGCGCCCAGCAATTGCACTTCCTCGCCCCGCATCACGTCGCCCCGGCCGTCGGCAACATGCGACACACCGGGCACGATCATGACGCCGTCCGCGGGATGCGCCATCGCGGCCGCCAGCGTATCGAGCGTCGCGGGCGTCGACACATAGCCCGCATCGATCCAGCCGCGATTGGACCCGACCATCCCCGCCAGCAACAGCGGGCCGCCGCCCAGCCGCTCGCGCAGGCGATCGACTTCCTGCGCAAAGCCGCCAGCCGGCACCGATGTCACGCCCAGCGTATCGCGGTGCGTCGCGACCACTGCGCCATTCTCGATCCGATAGGCGCGGCGATTGGTCGTGCCCCAATCGACGGCGATGAAATGCTCCATTCCCATTTTGTCCGAGTATATCGAGGCCTTCGCAAAGGCAACGCTGTTGGTCGCTGGTCCAGCCAGAGGGGATGACCGTTCAATCATATTGCCATATCCGTATGCCTGGGATACTTTCGGAACGATTGGCAAGATCGGTCGACGGGCAAAGATAAGCGCGCGACGAAAAGGGGAGAGGATGTTGGCTATGACCCACCATATATATGGCCGCATGATGGCCGGTCGATGAGCGCGGTCGAGCGTTTCTCCACCCGTCTCGTGCCGCCGCAAAGTCGCCAGCTCTTCTGGCGCGAGGTGGTGGCGGAGGCCTTTCCCGGTATGACTGCGCATGCACCCGAAGGGATCAAGGCCGAGCTTGCGCGCTGGTCGCTCGGCGGTGTCGGCTTTGCCCGCGCGCGCAGCGAACGGGCGCAGGTCAGCCGGGTCGCGACGGAAGGCGAAGAGCGGCACTTGCTGCTGCATTTGCTTCACCGGGGATCGATGACGATGATCCATGGCGACCGCAGCAGCATGGCGCGGGTCGGCGACGTCGTCATCGCCGATGATCGTCACCCTTATGCCATCGACATTTCGCAGTTCAACGACTGCCTGATCCTGCAGGTGCCGGTGTCGATGATGGGCGACGAAATCGCCGCGCGCGATTGGCACGGCTGTCTGGTGCCATCGACCAACCCGCATGTCCTGTTCCTTGCCCATGTGTTGCAAGGCCTATGGTCGCAGCGCGACCAGCTCGCCGCACTGGACGATGAGGCGGGCGTGCTGCTGGCCGATGCAGCACGGCTGCTCTGCCGACGCAGCGTGCTCGATCGACCGGCGATCGCCATGCCGCGCTCGCCGGTCGATTATGCGCTGGAGCATCTGGGCAATCCAGACCTTGGCACGGCGCTGATCTGCGAAGCGCTCGATCTGTCGCCGCGCGCGGTGCAAAAAAGTTTCTTTCGCCATGTCGGGCTGACGCCGACCGCGTTCATCACGACGCGGCGGCTCGAACGGGCAGCGGCCTTGCTGGCCCGTGACGACGGCATGACGATCACGGACGTCGCCTTCGATGTCGGTTTCAGCGACTCCGCTTTCTTCACCCGCTGCTTCCGCCGCCATTTCGGCGTGTCGCCCAGCCAGTGGCGCAGCGGGCAGGGTGGTTCGCTTTTGTCCTGATCCCCGGTTCGCCCCTATCCAAGACGCGATGGGGACCGCCGCCTATGATGTCCGACAACACACCGGAACAGGTGGGCCATTATGGGAGGATTGAAGATGGGCAAGTCGATGATCGCGGCGCTGATGGCGTCGAGCGCGATGGCCAGCACGCCGCTGTTGGCGCAGGATGCCGAACAATCGGGCGGGATCGCCGAAATCGTTGTGACCGCACAGAAGCGCGCGGAAAATGTGCAGGATGTGCCGATCGCCATTTCGGCCTTCACCGCTGAGTCCTTGCAGGAGCGCGCCGTCGGCAGCGTGTCGCAGCTTTCCGCCATAGCCCCCAACGTCAATCTGGACGCGGGCACGCCCTTTTCCGGTTCCACCGCCGTTCTGGCCGCCTATATTCGCGGCATCGGATCGGACGATTTCGCCTTCAACATCGATCCGGGCGTCGGCATCTATCTCGACGGCGTCTATCTCGCCCGCACGGTGGGCGCGAACCAGGATCTGCTCGATGTCGAGCGGGTGGAAATATTGAAGGGGCCGCAGGGCACCCTGTTCGGGCGCAATACGATCGGCGGCGCGATCTCGATCGTCACGGCCGATCCGGGTGACGCATTCAAAGCCAAGGGCGATGTGACGCTGGGCAGCTACAAGCTGTTCCAGGTGCGCGGGTCGGTAACGGTGCCGATCACCGATGGCCTTAGTTCCGCTTTCACCTTCGGCATCAAGTCGCGCGACGGCTTCTTGAAGCGCCTGCCCTATCCCGACCAGCGGGCGAACAATACGCCCTCCTTCGACGCATTCTCGGCCGCTGGTTATGACAGCGCCGCCAAGGAAGGTGTCAATGACAATTGGAACCTGCGCGGCAAGCTGCGCTGGGACAATGGCGGCGCGGTGCGCGCAACCTTCGCAGGGGACTATAGCAAGGACAAGGGCACGTCGGCGAACAAGCTGATCGGCACAACCGAGTTCGTGCCCGGCAATTTCGCGGGCACGACCAACCTGCCCGGCACGGCGTTCGACCCGACCGGCACCACCGGCTTTCTGTTCGCTGGCCTCTATAATTTCTGCATCGGCAGCACAGGGGCGCAGATCGCGGCGCGCAACGCCCAGGCCTTGTGCGGTGTGGCAGGCACCCAGTTCAATCCGCAATTCCAGCTGGCCAGCGTCGCCAGCGCCAATGTCGATGGCAATACCGCCAATGATCGCCTGCCCTGGGACGGCCGCTATCTTGTTGCAGACAAGGATCGCAGCTATGCCAGCGGCAACAGCTATTCCAACCTCGAAAGCTGGGGCCTCAGCAGCATCGTCGATTTCGACCTGGCCGATAATCTCGCGCTCAAATCGATCACCGCCTATCGCGAGCTGCACTGGAATGCGGGCCTCGATGCGGACGGATCGCCGCTCAATTTCGTACAGTTGAGCTTCACCATGAACCAGTGGCAGTTCAGCCAGGAACTCCAGCTGCTCGGCAACGCCTTGGATGAAAAGCTCAACTATGTTCTGGGCGCCTATTATTTCAAGGAAGCGGGTGACCTGCACGACTATGTGACCTTCGCCGAAGGCTTGGTGCAGGTCGACGGTCCCAATGAACTGGCGACCAAGAATTACGCCTTCTTCGGCCAGATCGACTATCGCCCGATCGACCTGATCGGCATCACCATCGGCGGTCGCTACACCAATGAACGTAAGCGGTTCGAGGGCGGACAGCAGGAGCTGAACGGCTTCAACTACAAGCTGTTCGGTTGCGCCGATGCCAATGGCAATGTCTTCCCCGGCGGCGCTTTCCCGCTGGCACCGATCCCCTGCCAAGCGGGCCTGGGCTATCCCGACCCGAACAATCCGGTCCGCGTCAACACGCCCGGCGTCAATCGCAAGAAATTCAGCGATTTCTCGCCCAAGGTCGGCGTCCAGATCCATCCCACCGACGATGTCATGCTTTATGGCAGCTGGTCGAAGGGCTATAAGACCGGCGGCTGGACCACGCGCCTGACCAACCCACAGGGCAATGTCGCGCCCGACTTCAACGAGGAAAAGGCGACGACTTGGGAAGCGGGCATCAAGTCCACGCTGCTCGACCGGCATCTGCAACTCAACGCGGCGGTCTTCTCGACCAAATATCGCGATATTCAGCTCAATATCCAGGTCGGCACCTCGCCCACCATCGCCAATGCAGGCGATGCGCGCATCCGCGGCTTCGAACTGGAGATGGTGGCCGCGCCGGTCGATGGCCTGACCATCAATGGCGCGGTCGGCTATATCGACGCCCAATATACATCGGTATCGGCGGGCGCTGCGGCGGTCGGCGGGGCTAATGGCTTCCAGGCCGGGACGTTGGTCGGCGAAACCCTGCCCAAGACGCCCAAATGGAAGGTCAATCTCAGCCCCCGCTACGAAGCCAAGCTGGGCAATGGCGCGTCGCTGGTCATGCTGGCCGACTGGACCTATACCTCCAGTGCCTGGAACGACACGCAACGCACGCTGCTGCTCAAGCGCGTATCGACCGACATCGTCAACGCCTCGATCAGCTATCGCGAACCCGATGGCAAATGGTCGGTAACGGCGGGTGGCACCAACCTGACCGACAAGCGCTTCCTGACATCGGGCGGGTCCAACATCGCGGCGGGTGCGATCTTTGGCACCTATAACCGGCCGCGCGAATGGTATCTGCGCTTCGGCTTTGATTTCTGATCATGGGCCGGATCGCGATCAGGGCCGCTGTGGTGGAAGCACCGGGCGGTCCCTTCCACTTCGAAACGCTGGCCATGGACCCGCCCGGTCCCGACCAAATCCGCGTGCGGCTCCACGCCTGTGGCATATGCCACACCGACATGGTGATGCGCGATGGCGCGCTGCCCACGCCCTTCCCGGTCATATTGGGGCATGAAGGGGCGGGTGTGGTCAATGCGGTTGGGTCCGCTATCGACGATGTGGCGGTCGGCGACCATGTATTGCTGAGCTTCCATAGCTGCGGCGCCTGTGGGGCCTGCCATGATCACCAGCCAGGCTATTGCGTCGAATTCGTGCCGCGCAATTTCATGGGGGTAACCAAGGCGGGCGAAGGTGGCATCTGGCGCGGTGATCAGCGGATCGGCAGCAACATCTTCGGCCAGTCGGCCTTCGCGACCCACGCGCTTGCGCATCGCGACAATGTGGTGCGGATCGACCCCGATCTGCCGCTCGACATCCTCGCCCCTTTGGGTTGCGGGATCCAGACGGGCGCGGGCACGGTGCTGGAAACGCTCAAGGTTGCGCCTGGCCAGTCGATCGCGATCCTGGGGGCTGGGGCCGTTGGCCTGTCCGCCGTCATGGCGGCGGTGATTGCCGGTGCCGGACGGATCGTGGTGATCGATCGCCATGCAAGCCGTCTTGACCTCGCCTGTGCAGTGGGCGCGACCGAGACCGGCAATGACCTTGGCACTGTTGACGGCGCGTTCGACCATATCGTCGATACGACCGGCGTCCCCGCATTGCTTGGTCCAGCCGTGGAGAAACTGGCGCAGCGCGGCACGCTCGCGCTGGTCGGTGCCTATCCGCCCGGCGGTTGCGCCATCGATCCTTCGGCGATCATGAGCATGGGGCGGCGGATCGTCGGCGTGGTGGAGGGCGGCATCGACCCGCAGAGCTTCATTCCCCGCCTGATCGGCTATTATCGCGACGGCCGGTTGCCGCTGGAAAAGCTGATCCAGCGCTATGCTTTCGATGATCTGCACACTGCCTTCGCCGCGTCCGAAAGCGGGGCGGTCGTCAAACCGGTGGTGGTGATGGATCATCCCTGACGTTCAGCGACCGGCAAGGCGGTTCGGGTCATAGCGTCAGCCCAATGACAGGGAGACGCATCATGGTGGACAAATTGGGGACAGCGCCGACCGGCCTTTGTGACAGGCGCAGCTTGATCGCGACAATCGCGCTGTTGCCGCTTGCCGCCTGCGCGACTCCGATGGGCCGCTATACCGTGGAGGAAGCGGTGCGCCGCCTGCTCCAATTGTCGAGCCAGCGCGCCTTTGCGCGCCTGACCGAACCGGGCGGCTTTTACGACGATCAACTCACCCGCATCACGCCCCCCGATCTGGGCGGGGACCGGGGTGGCGCGGTGTTGTCCGCGCTGCTGCGCACCCGCGCGGTACGCGATCGGGTCGGCATGGCGCTCAACGATGTCGCCGTCGATCTGGCCGACAATGCCGCGCCGATCGTGATGGATGCGGTGCAGCGCATGACGCTGGCCGATGCCGTGTCCGTCCTGCGTGGCGCGCCGACGGCGGCGACCGACCTTTTGGCGCGCGAAGCACGCGGTTCGGTGGTCGAAGCCCTGCTGCCCGGCGCGTCGCGCGCGCTGCGATCGGACATGTTCGAAATGCTGACGGCGGCGCTGTCTGCCACAGGCGGCCGGGATTATGCGGCGCTGGCGGACAATGTGTCGGGCCAGATCGGCGACGCCATCTTTCGCGCCATCGGCCGCGAGGAAGCGGAGATACGGCGCGACCCCGCCGCCACGCGCGACCCGATTCTGATGGCGCTGCTGCGATAAGCCCCTTGATTTTGGCGGCGCGCCGTGGTGTTCCGGCCCCTATGGAACAGAAATATCCCGGCGTCGCCGCCATCCCCTGGGACCAGCCCGCGACGATGATCGACCTCGACGGCAAGCCGCCACTGATCGGCACGATCCGCGACTGCGCGACCCATTTCGCGCTCTATAAACCCCACGCCCAGACGCAGGCGCGGGTTTTGCTCACTCACCCCGTCCATCGGGAAGGCCGCAAGACGCGGACCTGGCTGCTGGAACCCAATGAGATCGAAGCGCTGGTCGGGCGAATGCGCAGCGAGGCACACTAAGGTTCGACCAGTGCGCGCCCGGCGTCAATAATTCCACTGCACCTGGGTGCGGATAAGGTGGCCTTCGGCGCGGCCGGTCCGGCGTTCGTCGGCTTCGGCGCGCTTCATCCGGGCATAGGCCATGGTGATCTCCAGCGCCTTCCATGGCTGCCATTCCAGGCCCAGTTCGAACTCGTCCGTCTCCAGACGCGGGGCGTTGGTCGCGGCTTTCCAGCCGCCGCGATAATGTTGCCAGCGGCCATAGGGCATCAGCGTGCCGAAACTGTCCGATGTCGGCAGGCGCATCATCATCTGGACATAGCCGCCATTCAGCTTGCTGGCGCGGATCGACTGGCTGGCCAGATCATATTGCGGCGCGCGGCCCCAATTCCATTCGGCCTGAATGCCGATCGGCTGGGGATACAGCATGGCGTGGATGCCAGCGCGATTATCGTCATAGGAGAGAGCGCTGACGCCGCCGCTGCGGATTTCCGGCTGGATGGTGTTGAGCATCGCCGACCCGCCGATTTCGAACACCTGGCCTGCAAAGGCGTCGCCCAGACCATCCAGTTCGAATGGCCAAGTCGCAAAGGCGACCTTCATCAGGTCTTTATTCTGCTCGGTCTTGTTGATGCCCTGCCCGTTGAACAGGCCCAATCCGAACGCGCCATAATTGCCGAACAATTTTTGCCCGTCATCGGCTAGCCTGTCCCAGATTTTCTGGACTGATGGCGGCGTATAATAGGCCACGACGCCCAGGTCGCGCTCGCCCGGCACGGCGCTGTTGATACCGTCGCTGCGATCGAGCGTCAGGCGGTTGGACGAGGATTGCATATTCTCCCAGCCATAGGGCACCTTCGATTGACCGAACCGCAGCCGGACGCTCTTGGCCTTGTCGAGGAAGATGTCGGCATAGGCGTCGCGCAACTGGCCGAAACTCTCCCGGCGCTCGCCACCACTCTGGTTGCTGACGGCGGTCGCGAAATCCGGCTGCAGATAGAGCGATACGCGATCAGAAATATCGCCTTGCAGGACGAGGCGGACCCGGCGCAGGGTAAAGCCGCCCTTGTCGGAAATGCCGCTGTCATGGACCGACCGCAGGCGGGATGTGCCCGCAGGCGCGCTGTCGTCGCCGGACAGGAAGGCATTGTAGCGCATCTGGGTATAGCCGCGCAGCGACAGGCGATCATACCAGCCTTTCTTCGGCTCTTGAGCAGGTTCGGCATCGACCGGGTCGGGAGTGGGTGCCGAAAGGCTCGCCATCTGCGGCGCAGGGGCGGGTGCAGGGTTGGTCGGAACCGGCGCAGGGG
>NZ_JPPQ01000069.1:10670-27471 GCF_000743655.1 Sphingobium sp. ba1 | reverse complement strand
TCGAGCAGGGTGAGCAGGGTCATGGGGTGGGGGTCCGGGGGTTGGGGGTCATTGCTGCGCAGTGCCGGGGGAGGGGGTGGGAGATGGGTCCCCGCCTTCGCGGGGATGACGGGGGGCGGGGTAAAGACGCCGTTCGTTTCGAGCGTAGTCGAGAAACCTGTGCGGGGCGTTTCTCGACTTCGCTCGAAACGAACGGAGATTTGTGGCTAGAGGTGCCTATCCCGTTTACCCCTGGCTTTGGCCGAAGGGGCCGCGGCGTGGGGGTGGGGGTGCCGTCGTCGCCGAGGGCGGCTTTGGCCAGCGCGCCGATGCCGCCCAGGGTGCCGATCAGCTGGGTGGCTTCGACCGGGAAGAGGATGGTCTTGGCGTTGGGGCTGGTGGCGAACTGGCTGACGGCTTCGGTATATTTTTGCGCGATGAAGTAGTTGAGCGCCTGCGGGTTGCCGGCGCTGATCGCGTCGGAGACCATCTGGGTGGCGCGGGCTTCGGCTTCGGCTTCGCGTTCGCGGGCTTCGGCGTCGCGGAAGGCGGCTTCGCGGCGGCCTTCGGCTTGCAGGATCTGGCCCTGCTTCTCACCCTCGGCACGCAGGATTTCGGAAGCGCGCATGCCTTCGGCATCGAGGATGTTGGCGCGCTTTTCGCGTTCGGCCTTCATCTGGCGGCCCATGGCGCTGACGATGTCGGCGGGCGGGCGAATGTCCTTGAGTTCGACGCGGGTGATCTTGATGCCCCAGGCGTTGGTCGCCTGATCGACTACCGACAGCAGGCGGGCGTTGATCTCGTCGCGCTTGGACAGGGTTTCGTCGAGGTCCATCGAGCCCATCACGGTGCGCAGGTTGGTGGTCGCCAACTGCATGATGGCGACATAAAGTTCGGAGACTTCATAGGCGGCCTTGGCGGCGTCCAGCACCTGGAAGAAGACCACGCCGTCGACCGACACCATGGCATTATCCTTGGTGATGATCTCCTGCCCCGGAATATCGACCACCTGCTCCATCATGTTGATCTTGCGCCCCACGGCATAGAAGAAGGCGGGGTAGAAATTGAGGCCGGGCTTGGCGACTTCGGTGAAGCGACCGAAGCGCTCGATCGTATATTGATAGCCCTGCCGCACCACCTTCACGCTGACCGCGAGGTAGAAGAGCACGAGGCCCGTAAGCGTGAGCGCGAAGGTGGTCAGCATCATGGTCTCCCGAAACAGGGTTGGACTATGCGCCTTATTTGTTAACGGGGGAAGGCAAACCGAGGAGAGTCCCATGTTGCTGCGTCACGCCCGTTCGCTGTTGTTCCTGCCCGCATCCAATGCGCGCGCCATCTCCAAGGCGCGGACGTTGCCGTGCGACATGGTGATATTGGACCTGGAGGATGCGGTGACCGACGACGCCAAGGAGACTGCGCGCGAAGCGGCGGTGGCGGCGCTGGCCGAGGGGTTTGGCGACCGACTTGCGGCGGTGCGGATCAATGTGGCGGGGACGCCCTGGCACGGGATGGAAATGGTGGCGATGAAGGGGGCGGCGGCCGACTATGTCGTACTGCCCAAGGTGGAGAGCGCGCGGCAGGTGCGCGATGTCTATAGCGTGAGCCAGAAGCCGGTGATCGCGATGATCGAAAGCGCGCGCGGGGTACTGGCGGCGGTGGAGATTGCCGCGGCGGAAGGGTGCGCGGGGCTGTTCATGGGGAATAACGACCTGCGGCGGGATTTGGGGATACCGGCGGGGGCTGGGCGCGAAGGGCTGGCGACGGCCATGCAGACCGTGGTGCTGGCGGCGCGGGCGGCGGGGATTGCGGTGTTCGACGGGGTGTATAACCGGCTGGATGACCTCACGGGGCTGGAGGCGGAATGTGCGGCGGGCCATGCGCTGGGGTTCGATGGCAAGACGCTGATCCATCCGGGCCAAGTGGCGGTGGCGAATGGCGTGTTCGGGCCGGATGCGCAGGCGCTGGCGGACGCCCGGCGCTTGATCGCGGCGGCGACCGGCGGGGCCGAGCGGTTCGAGGGGCGCATGATCGAGACGATGCATGTGGAAGAAGCCCGCGCGCTGGTGACGCGGGCCGAGGCGGTGGGGCTGTAGCCGATCAGGCCGGGCGATGCCGGGCGGTCAGCAGATAGTTGATCGCCTTGTTCGCCGACAAAGTGAAGCCACGCGCGGGATCGAAGGTCAGGCCGCTGCTGTCGATGACGTCGAGGCCTGCGGCGTCGAGCAGGGCGGTGAGTTCTTCAGGCGTCAGGAACTTGCGCCAATCATGCGTCCCCTTGGGGATGCCGCCGATGCTTTCGCCGATGGTGATCATGGCGATGCGCGACAAGGGGGTGCGGTTGGGGGTGGAGAGGATCATCAGCCCGTCGGGCGCGAGCTTGGCGGCGAGCGCGGCGACGAAGGCGGCCGGGTCGGCGACATGCTCGATCACTTCCATCGAGGTGACAAGATCATAGCCGCTGTCGGTGACGTCCTCGACCGGCGTTGCGCGATAATCGATGGTCAGGCCCTGAGTCGCGGCATGGGCGGTGGCGGCGGCGATATTTTCGGGCGCGGCGTCCAGGCCGGTGACGGTCGCGCCTAGGCGGGCGAGCGGTTCGGTGAGCAACCCGGCGCCGCAGCCGACATCGAGCGCGCGCTTGCCGGCAAGCGGTTGGAAGGATTGGGCGTTTGTCGGCCAATGGGTGTCGATCGCGGCGCGGATATAGGTCAGGCGCACGGGGTTGAGCTTATGCAGCATCGCGCTGGACCCGTTGGGATCCCACCAATCGGCGGCCATTGCCCCGAAATGGGCGGCTTCCTTGGGGTCGATCGTTGCCGTTGCGTTGCTTGCCATATCCGTATCCGCTGCTAAAGAAGCGCCGTTTCGCCCTTCTGGGACATTTTCTTACTCACCAACTAGCAGGTTCGACAAGCAAATGGCGCGCATCGTGATGAAATTCGGCGGCACCTCCATGGCGGGGATGGAGCGAATTCGCAACGTGGCCGCGCGGGTAAAACATGTCGTGGCGCAGGGGCATGAGGTTGCCGTCGTCGTGTCGGCGATGGCGGGCGAGACGGACCGGCTGGTGGGGTTCTGTAAGGAAGCTTCGGCGCTCTATGATCCGGCCGAATATGATGTCGTGGTCGCAGCGGGCGAGCAGATCACCAGCGGGCTGCTGGCGATGACGCTGAAAGCCATGGGCGTGGACGCGCGCAGCTGGCTTGGCTGGCAATTGCCGATCAAGACGGTGGAAGCCCATGCCAAGGCGCGAGTGGATAGCATCGACACCGGCGCGCTGCTCGCTGCCATGGGCGCAGGCCAGGTCGCGGTGATCCCCGGTTTCCAGGGGATGATGGCGGACGGGCGCGTCTCGACGCTGGGCCGGGGCGGGTCGGACACGTCGGCGGTGGCGGTGGCCGCCGCGATCAAGGCCGATCGCTGCGACATCTATACCGATGTGGATGGCGTCTACACCACCGACCCGCGCATCGTGGCGCGGGCGCGCAAGCTCGACCTCGTCACCTATGAGGAGATGCTGGAGCTGGCGTCGGTGGGGGCCAAGGTGCTGCAAACCCGCTCGGTCGGCCTCGCCATGAAGGAAGGCGTGGTCGTGCAGGTGCTGTCCTCCTTCGATGATCCCACCCAGACCGACCTGCCCGGCACGCTGATCGTCAGCGACGAGGAACTGGAAGCCAAGCGCAAGGAAAATAAGATGGAACGTCAGCTCATCACCGGCATCGCCCATGACAAGAATGAGGCGAAGATCATCGTGACGCGCGTACCCGACAAGCCGGGCGCGGTAGCCAGCATCTTCACGCCCCTGGCCGATGCCGCGATCAATGTCGACATGATCATCCAGAATGATTCGAAGGATACCGAGGAAACCGACGTGACCTTCACCGTGCCGCGCGCGGACCTGGCGCGCAGCGTGGACATTTTGGAAGCCAACAAGGACGTGATCGGCTTCCGCCGGATCATCACCGATACCGAAGTCGCCAAGATCAGTGTCGTGGGTGTGGGTATGCGCAGCCATGCGGGCGTCGCCGCGACGATGTTCAAGACGCTGGCCGAGCGCGGCATCAATATCGAGGCGATTTCGACGAGCGAGATCAAGGTGTCGGTGCTGATCGACGAGGATGAGACGGAGTTGGCGGTGCGCGTGCTGCATACGGCCTATGGGCTGGACGCGCCGGCGGCTTGAGCCGCGCGGCCTGCGCGACCTGTTGCCTCGGCTTTGTTGCGCATATAGTGTGCGCAGGAAAGCCGAGGTTCTATGAACAAGCCGATGCCGTCCGTTCGTCGCAAGGCGACCAACATATCGCTCGATAGCGGGCTGCTGGAGGAAGCGCGGGCATTCCAGATCAACATCTCGCGCGCGTGCGAGCGCGGGCTGGCGGATCAGATTGCCGAGGCACGGGAACAGCAATGGCGCGCGGATAATGCCGATGCGCTGGCTTCGTCCAATCGGCATGTCGAGGATCAAGGTGTGCCGCTCGCCGGTTTCCGCCGCTTCTGATGGCGAAGTTCGATGTCTACCGGTCGCGTGGCGTGGCGGTCTATCTGCTCGATTGTCAGGCCGATTTGCTTAGCGATCTCAACACGCGGTTTGTCGTGCCGCTGATGCTGGAAACGGATGCGCCTAAGCCTGCCGCCCGGCTGAACCCGGTGTTCGAGATCGAAGGCAAGCCGTGCGTTATGGTGACGCAATTCGCGGCAACGGTGCCCGTGTCAGAGTTGAAAGTCAGGCTGGTGTCTTTGCGGGAGGATTCCCTCGCGATCGGCAATGCGCTCGACATGCTGATCTGCGGATTTTGAGGGGCATCGGTTGACCTTTTCACGCCTCCCCTTCAGGGGAAGGATGCGGGCATTCGCTTCGCCGAGTGGATAGCACCCACCCCAACCCCTCCCTTCGAAGGGAGGGGCTTTTTGGTTTGCAGGAAAGACTTTATGACCAACGCCAAGCTTGCTTCCCTCATGGCCCGTGGCACCGACTTTCTGGGGTGCGAGAGTGCGATCCTGTGTGGGGCGATGAGCTGGGTGTCGGAGCGCAACCTGGTGGCGGCGATCTCCAATGCCGGGGCTTTCGGGGTGATCGCGTGCGGGGCGATGACGCCGGAACTGCTCGACCGGGAGATTGCGGCGACCAAGGCGCTGACGAGCAAGCCGTTCGGCGTGAACCTGATCACCATGCATCCGCAATTGTTCGATCTGATCGACATATGCGCCAAGCATGACGTCACCCATGTCGTGCTGGCGGGGGGATTGCCGCCCAAGGGCAGTATCGAGGCGATCAAGCAGAAGGGCGCGAAGCTCATTTGCTTTGCCCCGGCGCTGAGCCTCGCCAAGAAGCTGGTGCGGTCGGGCGTCGATGCATTGGTGGTCGAGGGCATGGAAGCGGGCGGCCATATCGGCCCGGTATCAACCAGCGTGCTGGCGCAGGAAATATTGCCCGACATGGCGGCGCAGGTGCCCGTGTTCGTCGCGGGCGGGATCGGCCGAGGCGAGGCGATCGCCGCTTATCTGGAGATGGGCGCGGCGGGCGTGCAATTGGGCACGCGCTTTGCCTGCGCGACCGAGAGCATCGCCCATCCCAATTTCAAAAAGGCCTTTTTCCGCGCATCGGCGCGCGACGCGATCGCCAGCGTGCAGATCGACCCGCGCCTGCCGGTCATTCCGGTGCGCTCGCTCAAAAATGCCGGGATGGAGAATTTCACCATCAAGCAGCGCGAAGTCGCCAATATGCTCGATGAAGGCGCGGTCGACATGATGGAAGCGCAGTTGCAGATCGAACATTATTGGGCGGGCGCGCTGCGCCGCGCGGTGGTCGACGGCGATGTCGAGGGCGGGTCGCTGATGGCGGGCCAGTCGGTCGGCATGGTGACCAAGGAAGAGCCGGTCGCCGACATCATCGCGCAGCTGATGGCGCAGGCCACAGACGCGCTGGAGCGGCGAGCCGCCTGAAGGCTTGCGACGAACGGAACATCTGGCATATTTCCTCCGAGGCAAATGCCCGGCATGACCGAGGCGCAGTCCCAGCGGAGAATTTGATGTTGCCCATGCGCCGTTCCGGCCGTCTATCCCTCGTGTCGCTGGCGGTCCTGGCCGCCTGTTCGACCCCGGTGAAGCCGCCGCCACCCACGCCGCCGCCGCCCGTGGTGGAAACGATGATGCCGCGGCCGCCCATGGGGGCGGTCGAAAATATGAGCATCCCCGAAATGGAGGATGGCCAATATCTGACGCCCAATCGCAAGGTCACGTCCAATACGGCGCTGTGGCATGTGCGGATGGCGTTGAATGTCGCTGCGCTGTCGTGCCGCAGCGCCGCCGATCTGCCGCGCTTGCAATATAACCGGTTGCTGCATGTTCACGGGCCGCTGTTGACGAAGGCCAATGAGGCGGTCGATCGCAATTATACGGTGGCTTATGGCCGCCCCGGATTATCCGCGCGGGAGCGGTTGAATACGGTCGTCTATAATTTCTTTTCGCTACCGCCCGTGACCAAGAGCTTCTGCCCGGTGGCTGAGCGCGTGGGAGCCAAACTGCTGGCGATGCCATCGAGCGCGCTGCTGGACTATGCGCCCGAAGCGTTGGCGGAGCTGGAAAAGCCGTTTCAGGATTTCTATGCCGCCTATGCCGATTATCTGCGGCGGCTGGCCGAATGGCAGTCGCGGTTCGGCGCGAGCGTGACCGTGGTCGTGTCGCCAACGCCGCTGCCGCCGCCGCCCGTGCCGCCGGGTGAAGCGCCACCGCAGGGCTTTTCGCCGAGCATCACAAGCGCGATACAGCAGAATCTGCCACCGCCGCCCGATGCGCCCGCGAAACCCCCGGTTGCGCCAGCCCAGCCCGGCGCGCCATCCCAGCCAAGTGCGGCCGGGCCGAAGCTGATGATCCAGCCGCTGCCGACCAATCAGGAATAGCGGTCAGTCGCGCGCGTCGAAACGGGCGCGCGCGGCTTCCACCGTGGCGAGGTGGGTTTCGGCCCAGGTCCACACCCCGCAAAAGGCGGCGCTGAGGCTATTGCCGAGCGGGGTCAGCGCATAATCGACATGCGGCGGCACGACGGGATGGACGATGCGGGTGGCCAGGCCGTCCCGCTCCATCTGCCGCAGGGTGTGGGTCAGCATCTTCTGGCTGATCCCTTCGACCTGGCGCGCGATCTGGGTGAAGCGGAGCGTGCCCTTTTCCTCCAGCAGTTCCAGCACCAGCAGCGTCCATTTGTCGGCGACGCGGCCGATCAGCTCGTTGACGAGTCGCTCGACGCGCGGGTCGATGGGGGCGGCGTCCTCCGACAGATTATCGGTGGCGCGGGGGAGCGGGTGGCCTGCATTTTCCATTTCTTACCCTGTGGTGCGTATAGCACTTTGCGGTGCCTTCTTTCCAAAAGAGAGCATGGCGATAGGATGGCGGTCAACCCATTAAGACAAGGAGTGACCCATGCAGACCACAGGCAAGACCATCCTCATCACCGGCGGCGGATCGGGCATCGGCGCGGCGCTGGCGCATGAATTTCATGCAGCGGGCAATCAGGTGATCATCGCGGGGCGGCGGCAGGCGGCGCTGGATGCGGTGGTGGCCGCGCATCCCGGCATAGCGGCGATGACGCTGGATATGGAGGATGCCGCGGCGATCGTCGCCTTTGCAGGCAGGCTGGTCGCGGATTTCCCGGCGCTCAATGCCGTGGTGCTGAACGCGGGCGTGATGATGGCGGAGGAGGGCATTGATCTTACCGTCGCCGAGACGACGGTGGCGACCAATTTGCTGGGGCCGATCCGGCTGAGCCATGCGCTGCTGCCGCATCTGCGGGCGCAGGCGGCGGCGAGCCTGATCACCGTATCGTCGGGGCTGGCCTTCGTGCCGCTGGCGGCGACGCCGACCTATAGCGCGACCAAGGCAGCGATCCATAGCTGGTCGCTGGCTATGCGCGCGCAGTTGGCAGGGACGAGCGTCGAGCTGATCGAGATCGTGCCGCCCGGCGTGCAGACCGACCTGATGCCGGGTCATGCCGAGAATGCGGACATGATGCCGCTGGCCGACTATATCGCCGAGACCATGGCGTTGTTGCGGCAGCAGCCGACCCCGGCCGAAATCCATGTCGAGCTAGTGAAGTTTTGGACCGAGGCGACCCGGCGCGGCGAATTCGATCAGGTGTTTGCGATGCTCAACGGCTAGGACGGATCGGCCACGGTCGAGGGTGCTTTGGGCGGCAGGGGGAAGAGGCGGACGAAGCGGTCGGCCAGCGCCCGGTCGCCCTCGATCGTCAGGGCCACGTCCGCGAAGGACGCGCCGCCATAGATGACCGCGACCAACGCATTCGGGTCGCCGGACAGGATGACGTCCGCGCCGGCCGCTTCGCCCCGGTCGATGGTGAAGTCGCCATGGCGCAAGGTGGCGCGGAATTGCTCTTCGCCAAGGTGCAGGCCGATGGTCGCGTCCATGCTGCCGATTGCGCTGCGATCAATCATCGTGCGGAGCGAGAGGATCACCGAGACCTGGCTCATCGGCTTGCCCGGTTGCATCGTCGGGGAGCGGCAGGCCCATCGGCCCAACACCCGGAACAATATTTCCGACTCGCGGCCCCAGTCGGTGAGGTCGTAAATCTGGCTCGCGGCGGGCGGGGGCAGGCGACGGCGGACGACGATGCTCTGCGCCTCCAGTTCCTCCAGCCTTTGCGTCAGCACATTGGCGCTGATTCCGGGCAGCCCGGCGCGCAGGTCGGTGAAACGCTTGGGGCCGAGCATCAATTCGCGCATAATCGGCAGCGCCCAGCGATCGCCGATGATGTCCAGCGCATGGGCGACGGCGCATCCGTCCTGATAGGCTCTTTTCCGGCTGGCTGTGACCATTGGTTATCTTTTCTAACTATGCAGTTGCTTAATATAATCATCGCGGGCATCTTGTGCAAGGCGGCGAGTCGGACCGGAATCGCCGACGACCGGAGGGAGAGACGCGATGGCCGACATGAACGGGCAGTTTTTCTGGTATGAACTGATGACCAGCGATCCGCAGGCGGCGCTGGCTTTTTACGGCGATGTGGTCGGCTGGACGGCGCAGCCCTTTGGCGATGCGCTGGGCGATGATCCCTATATGGTGGTGTCGGGCAGCGCCGGGCCGGTGGGTGGCGTGATGGCGATTCCGGCCGAGGCGAAGGATTGCGGGATGACGCCCTGGTGGGGCGGCTATGTCGGGTCGGGCGATGTCGATGCGGACGCGGCGCGGCTGGTGGCAGCGGGCGGGCAGGTGCAGCGCGCGGCGGAGGATATTCCGGGCGTCGGCCGCTTTGCGGTGATGGCCGATCCGGGCGGCGCGACCTTCATGCTGCTCAAGGGCTCCAGCCCCGACGAGATGGACCCGGTGCCGCCGATGGCGATGGGGCATGTCGGCTGGCATGAACTCTATAGCGGCGCTTTCGATGCCGATCTGGATTTCTACACCGGGGCGTTCGGTTGGACCAAGGGCGAGGCCATGGATATGGGCGAGATGGGGCTGTATCAGCTCGTTTCGCAGACCGGCGGCAGCGATTTCCAGAGCATGAGCGGGGGCATCATGCCGCAGCCCAAGGAAATGCCGGTGCCCTTGTGGCTGTTCTACTTCATCGTCGGCGATATTGACGCGGCGGTCGCGCGGGTGACAGCGGGGGGTGGCACCGTGCTCAACGGGCCGATGGAAGTGCCGGGTGGTGGCTGGATCATCCAGGCGCTTGATCCGCAGGGCGCGATGTTCGCGCTGGTGGGGATGCGCGCGGGGGAAGCGTCATGAGCGAGGATCTCCATGAGCTGTCCGTGACCTGCCACATCGCCGCGCCGCGCGCGACATGCTGGCAGGTGTGGCGCGATCGCAAGGGCGAATGGTTCTGCCCCGAACCCTGGCGCGCCGAGGTGATCGAGGAGGATATGCGCCCCGGCGGACGCAGCGCGGTGCGGATGTTCGGGCCGGACGGCGCGGATAGCGGGCCGATGGAGGGCGTTTTTCTGGAGGTCGTGCCGGAAGCGCGGATCGTCACGACCGATGCCTATGCGGTCGGCTGGGTGCCACAGACGCCGTTCCTGACCGCGATCTGGTCCTTCGCGCCGGAGGGCGAGGGGACGCGCTTCACCGCGACGGCGCGCCATTGGGATGCGCAGGCCAAGGCGCGGCACCTGGAGATGGGCTTCCATCCTGGGTGGGATGCGATGATGGCGCAGTTTAAGGTGTTGTGCGAGGTGGTGGGGTGAGGTGGGCATGGAAGGTAGTTATCGCCTTAAAATCGAACGGGCTAAGCAGCACATCCAAAACGCAAAAACCTTTGTCCAAGAAAATAGGCTGTTTCGATACACTTTCGAAGTAGATTATCAGTCGGGAAAACGTTCCATTGGCGCGCGACGTGAAGAAGCCTCTATAGCTATCCTCGCTCTCATAGTTGGAGACGCGGTGCATAACTTGAGGACCGCGCTCGACCACCGCACCTGGGAGATTGTCTCGCCGCATTGTGGTGGTCCAGCCGATCTGAAAAAAGTCCAATTCCCAATAGCCAAATCCTTAGAAGATTTAGATAAGACATTCGAAGCAAAAATGATAAATAAGGCTCCTCAAAATGTCATCGATGCTTTCGGGGGTATCAGGCCTTATAGGGGAGGAAATGAGGAAATCGTTCTTATTCATGATCTTGATGTTATGGATAAGCATAAACTTCTGATACCGTCAGCAAGTTATGCCAGTTTGGAACCAAGTTTTATTCGTTCATTTATTCCAACATTTCCTGCTATGTTCGAAGGAAATATGACTGTCATTAAACGTGTCGGCAGAGATGTGGAGTGGACTGGATTTACCATGACCGATGCGAACTTGTTTCTTCACCCAACTAAAGTGGAACAAGATATTCCTGTGCCTGTCGAGGTAATAATAAGCGAACCTGGTAATGCTTCGGAAATTCCCTTGTTTCCAACTTTATTTAAGCTGGTCGCTGCGGTCGAATCCGTTATGTCGGACCTTTGCAGACTGTGACAGGATTGTCAGCTCCCTCAGTTCGTCAGCTATATCGTTTCTGATCAAGTCCGGGGTGACGGGGTTTGAGGGGCTTACCCCATTCATCTCTTTCGTCATACCAGCTTTCGCTGGCATGACGAAAGAGGTGCAGGTGTCGGGGCGTTCGCCGTCCCCGCCCAGCCCGCCCGCATCATCAACGCACCAACAAAAAAGGGCGCCCGGTTGCCCGGACGCCCTTTGCACTTCTCGTAATGAAAAGTCTTACGCCTTGTAGACCTTGTCCACGGCGGCGCGGAATTTGGCCATGTCGTCGGCGGAGCCGACGGTGACGCGGGAGACGGTGGGCCAGATGGCCCAGCTGCGGCCGATTTGGACCTTTTCAGGGGTAGCGATCAGTGCGGCCTGCATGTCCTTGGCGGGCTTTTTCCAGTTGACCATGAACATATTGGCCTGGCTGCCGGGCTGCACTTCGATGCCCTTCTTGGTCAGATAGGCGATGGTTTCCTCGCGGTTGGCGATCATTTCCTCGCGGCGGGCCTTGATGAGCGCCGCTTCGGTGTAGACCGCATTGCCGCAATGCATCGCGGTGATCGACAGGCCGCCGGCCGCCGGGCCGAACAGCATGATGCGCTTTTGCACTTCGGGGTCGGCGAAGGTGAGGCCGAGGCGCACACCGGCCATGCCGAACAGCTTCGAGAAGGTCCGCATGACGATGATGTCCTTGCGGGCCCCGATGAGCGTGGCGGCGCTCGGCGCTTCGGAGAAGTGCAGATAGGCTTCGTCGACCAGCAGCATCGAATCGGCGGGCTTGTTGTCGAGCAGCCACTGGATGTCGGCCAGCGGCGTCACCGTGCCGGTCGGGTTGTTGGGCGTGCAGATATAATAGAGGCCGGCGTTCGGGTTGGCGGCGAGCATCGCCTTGACGTCATGGCCCTGGCCGATGGCCTGTGGTGCCTTGGCGATGGGCGCCTTCATATAATCAGCCGTGCGCCAGGCGGATTCGAAGGTCGGGTCGGCGGTGACGAGACCCTTGGTCGGCGAGCAATAGGCCGCAACGATGCTGACCAGCGGGCCGCCCGAACCGGGCCAGGGCATGACATGGGTTTCGGGGATGCCCTCGACCGTGGCGACGGTCTTGACCAAGTCGCCGCGATAATTGTCGGGATCGTACCAGTTGCCGAACGAGGCGGCTTCTGCAGCCGCAGCAACGCCGGACGGGAAAGGCCCGGTCCAGCATTCGTTGGCACCGATGCGGACTGCACCCTTGATGCCGCGCCCGGCCTGCTGCTGCGCCAGGGCAGCGCCGCTCAGCAGCGAGCTGGCAGCGACGCCCGCGCCCAGCAGCGCAGCGACCTCGGCCAGTTGACGGCGCGAATAGCCGCGCCCGATCAGATCGTCCTTGGCTTCCTTGTCCAGCATCATCGTCATGTCGATTGTCCCCTCTGTTCCAGAAAACGGAAACTTCATTGCATCAGACGAAGCAGCGCGTCATTTCCGCAATGCCGCCCGGTGATTTTTGCAATTTTATGCCGGTCGCCGTTCCATAGTTAACGGAAACCGTCATCAATAGTGCATGAATCGCCTTGGAAAGCGGACTGCGCATCTGGTAGCGCATATCCATGCCCAGCACCCCCGCCGCCGCCGCCCGCCAGATCCTGATCCGCCTGCAGGAGGTGATGGCGTCGCGCACCAGCGCGCAGGCGAAATTGAACAAGGTGGTGGAGGTGATCGGCGAGTCGCTGTCTAGCGAAGTCTGCTCCATCTACCTGGTGCGCGAGGGCGTGCTGGAGCTGTTCGCGACGCGCGGGTTGAAGCAGGAGGCGGTGCATGTCACCCGCATGGCGATGGGCGAGGGACTGGTCGGCCTGATTGCCACCAATGTCGAGACGCTGAACCTGGACGAAGCCGCGTCGCACCCCGACTTCGCCTATCGTCCCGAAACCGGGGAAGAATTGTTCCACAGCTTTGCCGGGGTGCCGATCGTGCGGCGCGAGCGCGCGATCGGCGTATTGTGCGTGCAGCATGCCGATCCGCGCAAATATGAAGAGGTGGAGATAGAGGCGCTCCAGACCGTCGCGATGGTGATGTCGGAACTGATCGCCAACGCCGAACTGGCCGATGATGGCCAGGCCGAATTGCGCGTGACCGATACCGGCACGACGCTGCTGCACGGGTTGCAACTGGTGATGGGCATGGCGCGGGGCCATGTGGTGTTCCACCAGCCGCGCGTGCATATCGAACATACCGTCGCGGAAGATACCGAGGCGGAGCGGGCGCGCGTAATCTCTGCCTTCGCCAAGATGCGCGAGCAGATCGACCGGATGACCGGTGCGGCCGAGTTCGGCATGGAGGGCGAGCATCAGGAGGTTTTGGAAACCTACAAGATGTTCGCCTATGACGAGGGCTGGACGCGCCGGATCAACGAGGCGATCGACAGCGGCCTGACCGCCGAAGCGGCGATCGAGCGGGTGCAGCAGCGCACACGGATGCGGATGCGGCAGATCGACGATCCGTTGCTGTCCGACCGGATGCATGATCTGGAGGATCTGGCCAACCGGCTGTTGCGGATCGTGTCGGGGCAGTTGGGCACGGCGGCGCAGATGGGGTTGCGGCAGGACGCGATCCTGATCGCGCGCAACCTGGGGCCGGCCGAATTGCTGGAATATGATCGGCGGCGGTTGAAGGGCGTGATCCTGGAGGAAGGATCGCTGACCGCCCATGTCACCATCGTCGCGCGCGCCATGGGCGTGCCGGTGCTGGGCCGGGTGCGCGACATCCGCCATCTGGTGAATGAAGGCGACCTCATCCTGATGGACGTCAACGCCAACAGCCTGCTGATCCGCCCGACCGCCGACATGGACGAGGCGTTCGAGAACAAGCTGCATGTCACGCAGAAGCGCCGCGCCGAGTTCGTCGCGATGCGCGACCTGCCATCAGTCACCGCCGACGGGCAGCGGGTGGAGCTGATGGTCAATGCAGGCCTTCGCGAAGATGCGCAGGCGCTCGACATGGTGGGGGCGGACGGCATCGGGCTTTTTCGCACCGAGTTCCAGTTCCTGGTGTCGGCTACCTTGCCCCAGCGCGAAAAGCAGCAGCGGCTCTACAAGGATGTGCTGGACGCGGCCGGCGACCGGCCGGTCATCTTCCGCACCGTCGATATCGGCGGGGACAAGGCGCTGCCCTATATGCAGCGCGAGGATGACGAGCATGAGGATAATCCGGCGATGGGCTGGCGCGCGCTGCGGCTGGCGCTGGATCGCGACGGATTGATGAAGGCGCAGGCGCGCGCGCTGCTGGAGGCCGCGGCGGGCAAGATCCTCTATGTCATGTTCCCGATGGTGTCGGAACCGTGGGAATATGAGGAAGCGCGCGCGCTGGTCGAGCATCAGCGCGAATGGCTGCTGGCGCGCAAGAAGAAGCTGCCGATTGCGGTGCGTTATGGGGCGATGCTGGAAGTCCCGGCGCTGGCCGAGGTGCTGGACATATTGTTGCCGCGCGTCGATTTCCTGTCGATCGGGACCAATGACCTGACGCAATTTCTGTTCGCGGCCGACCGCGCCCATCCCAAGCTCGCCGAACGCTATGACTGGCTGAGCATCGCGATCCTTCGCTTCCTCGACCGGGTGGCGCGGACATGCCAGGCGCATAGCGTGCCCGTGGGCGTGTGCGGCGAAATGGGCGGGCGGACGCTGGAGGCGATGGCGCTGATCGGCCTTGGCATCCGGCGCCTGTCGATCACCCCGGCGTCGGTCGGGCCGGTCAAGGCGATGATCCGCGCGATCGACGCGAGCGAGGTGCAGGCGTTGATGCGCGAGCTGCTCGACACGGGCGAACGCAACATTCGCGCGCGGCTGACGCAATGGGCGGCTGAGCGGCATATCGAGCTGGGATAAGGGGCGAACTGCGGCAAGAAGGGCTTGCCGCCGTTGACAACGCCCGTCCCACAGTGAGACAAGGCCTCACTCTAAGGTCGCGGAGCAGCATGGCAGACGAAATGGAATTGGAGCCGGGCGCAGGTAGCGTACCGGATACGCAGCCCGATACACCCGGCGCGAAACTGCGCGTCGCGCGCGAAGCGATGGGGCTGTCCTTGTCCGACATTGCGACGCGCACCCGGATCGCCCAGCGTCAGCTCGATGCGGTCGAGCGCGACGATTATGCCGCCTTGCCCGGCATTCCCTATGCTGTCGGTTTTGCGCGGGCCTATGCCCGCGCCGTGGGGCTGGACGAAGTGGCGATCGCCGCGCAGGTGCGCCAGGGCGTGCATGGCGCGGATATGACGGCCAATCGGTACGAGATGTTCGAACCGGCCGATCCCGCGCGGGTGCCATCGCGTACGCTGGCCTGGACGGCGGCGGCGATCGTGGTCCTGCTGGTGGCAGGATGGGTGATCTGGCGCGCGCAGATGGCGACGCCGCCTTCGAGCGAGCAGATATTGGCGCAGGATGAGGCGCGTCCTGCGGCGGCGCGTCCGGTGGCTGGGGCTGCGGTAGCCCCTGCGGCGCAACCCGTGGTGCTGACCGCGGTCGATGATGTGTGGCTGCGCATCTATGACGAGGCGGGCGAGCGGTTGAAGGACGGGCTGATGAAGAAGGGCGAGAGTTTCGCCGTGCCCGCCGCCGCGCGCAATCCCATGATCCTGACGGGGCGTCCGCAAGCGTTGGCCGTGACGGTCGGCGGCAAGGCGGTGGCACCGCTGGGCGCGGCCGATCGCACCATCGCCGATGTGCCGATCAGCGCCGAGGCGCTGCTGGCGCGGGGCACGGCGGAAGCGGCGGCCCCGGCGACGGCTGCGCCCGCACCCCGGCCGACGGCGCAACGACGCGTGGCGCGTCCGGCCCCGCCACCTGCGGCCGAGGATGCGGGTACGAGCGCGGCAACGCCATCTGCCGCCCCGCCCGCTCCGGCGGCACCATCGGGCAGCGGCGCGGCGACGCCCGAATAACCATGCACGTCGCGCTTTACCGCGCGGAATAACGGCTTATGGTTAAAGCGTAAGAGTTAGTCGGGGAACATCATGCGTCACGTCCTATTCGCGACATCTGCCATGGCGTGGAGCGCGCCGTTGCTGCTGGCGCTCGCGCCGCCGGTGTCGGCGCAAACGGTGGAAGGCCGGGTCGACCGGCTGGAAAAGGAAATGCGCGCGGTGCAGCGTAAGGTGTTTCCCGCCGGAACGCCGATCGAGGCGCAGATCACCCGGCCGACGACGCCGACGATAGCGCCGGGATCGCCGTCTTCCTCGCCGATTTCCGACCTGACCGCGCGGGTGGGCGCGCTGGAATCGCAGCTGTCGTCGATCACCGGGCAGGTCGAGGAAAACAGCTTCAAGCTCAAGCAGTTGGAAGAAGCGTTTAATCGCTACAAGGCCGATACCGACGCGCGTCTGGCCCCGGCCGAAGCGCCGGTGGCCGTCCGGCCGACCGTGTCCGCGCCAGTAGCGGCCGATCCCGCACCCGTCGCGGCAAAGCCTGCCGCGCCCAAGCCCGCCGCGCCTGCGGCCGCGAGCGAAGAGCGCAAGACGGCGGTCGCGGCGATCGAGCGGCCCGATACGGGCGACGCGGCGCAGGACGCCTATACTTATGGTTTCCGCCTTTGGGACGCCAAATATTATCCCGAAGCGCAGGGGCAGTTGAAGGCGACGGTGGACAAATATGGCACCGCTTCGGTCGCCAGCCGCGCCGCCAATCTGCTGGGCCGCGCCTATCTGGACGATGGCAAGCCCGCGCTCGCCTCGGTCGCTTTCTATGAAAATTATCAGAAGCGCCCGCGCGGCGATCGCGCGGCCGACAGCCTTGCCTATCTGGGTGAAGCGCTGATCCAGCTGAAAAAACCGGCCGATGCCTGCAAAGTCTATGCGGAGCTGGAGCAGGTCTATGGC
>NZ_JPPQ01000069.1:8044-10660 GCF_000743655.1 Sphingobium sp. ba1 | reverse complement strand
ATGGCGCGCACCGATGGACCGACGGCGCATCTGATCGATCCGGCACTGACCGTCCGCCGCCTTCCCGCGCCCGGCGGCAACCGCCGATTGGCGATGATCGCGCAATGGCCTGCGCTCGCCCGGCTGGTCCGGCGGCATCGCCCCGACATCCTCTATTCGGCGGGCAACCAGAGCAATATGCTCGTCGCGCTCGCTGCGCTGGGCACCGCGACGCAGGCGGTCGCGCGCATTTCCAACCCGATCCAGCGCCCCGGCAGCCACGGCGTAGCCGCCCAGGCTCGGCTTTTCCGCTTCCGTACCATCGCGCGCCTCAGTGCCCTGACCATCGTGATGGGTCAGCATGATCGCGCCCTGCTGGCGGACAGCGGCCCCGTGCGCCTGCTGCCCCGTCCGACCGTCACCCCCATGATGGATCAGGCCCGCGCCGCCCGCTTGCCCCGCGACCCCGCCGCGCCGGTGCGTTTGCTGATGGTAGGCCGCCTGACCGCGCAAAAGGATCAAGCCACGGCGCTCGAAGCGCTGGCGATGCTGCCCCATCTCGACTGGAAGCTGACGATCGCTGGCCAGGGGCCGCTGCGCGCAGAA
This sequence comes from Sphingobium sp. ba1, assembly GCF_000743655.1. NCBI lineage: Bacteria > Pseudomonadati > Pseudomonadota > Alphaproteobacteria > Sphingomonadales > Sphingobiaceae > Sphingobium > Sphingobium sp. ba1. Next base: position 10,075 of record NZ_JPPQ01000069.1, on the reverse strand, counting down.
CTCCAGAAGCAATGCGTTGCGCTCGGCGTCGCCGACCGCGTGCATTTTACCGGCTTCGTCAGCGACCCACATGAACTCGCTACCCTGATGGGCCAAGCCGACCTGCTGCTCCAGCCCTCCCGTTGGGAAGGCCTATGCGCGACCCTGATCGAAGCCCTGGCTTGCGGTGCGGGCGTGGTCGCGACCGACAGCACGCCCAACATCCACCCGGTTCTCGCCGCCGCCGCCCAGCATCCCCCGGTGCCAACCAGCGATCCCGCCGCCTTCGCTCGCGCCATCGAACGCGCGCTGCGTCAGCCCGCCGACCCCGCAACGCTCGCCGCCGCCGTGCGCGACCATCATGTCGATCGTGCGCTCGACGGCTATTGGCGCGCCTTCGCGGCCCTCGCCGATCGCCCCGAAACCCACGCCCTGCCATCGCCAGCCTTGCGCTGATACGTTAGGCACTTGGCTACGCTTCCGCGCTAGAGGGAGGCGACGCAGCAGGGTGCCGGACTATGGACAACAGCCTATCCTATCGACGCGATCCGGCCGACGCGCTGCTCAGTTGCGCGCTCGAAGATATGACGCTGCTCTATCATCGCCGGTCGGGCCAGACCCATATGGTCATCAGCCCCGTGCCCGAACTGCTCGACCGCATGGCCGACGGCACCCCCGTCACCGCGCAGTCGTTGCATGACCGACTAGCGCAGGACTTCGACCTCGGCCCCGCCGACGAAGCGCTCGCTGAAATCGCTACCCATCTCTATGCGCTGGCCGCGCTTGGCCTGGTGCGTCCGGCATGAACCATGCGCTGACCCTGCGCATCGGCCCCGCCACTTTCCGCATCGGCGCGGCCTGGCCCCAGCCGATTGCGCAGTTGCAACACCTCTACGCCGCCTATCCCGATGTGACGGAACAAATCGCCGACTTCACCGTCCGGCTCCAGCCGACCAGCATGGTGCGCCGCTGGGTCCGCCCTTCCATCTTCATCACCGGCGACCATGGCCTTGCCGATGCCGCGCCGATGAGTCTCTCGCACGGCTTGCTGGCGGCGGAGATGGGCATGAATCTCCAGATGGCGCTCGGCTGGCGACGGCATTTGTTGCTCCATGCATCGAGCGTCGAAAAGGACGGCCGCGTGCTGGTGATGACCGGCGAGTCGGGGTCCGGCAAATCCACCCTGGCGGCGTTGCTGGGCGAGCGCGGCTGGCGCTTCATGGGCGACGAATTTGCCCTGCTTGATCTCGACAGTGGCGCGATCCTGCCATTTCCCCGCCTTGTCAGCCTCAAGAACCGCGCGATCGAGGTCGTCGCCGATACGGTCGGGCAAGCCCGCATGGGTCCACTACTCGCCGCCACCGCCAAGGGCGACATCCGCCACATGGTCCCCCGCGCCGATGCCGTCGCGCGCATGGGGGAGGGGGCGATGCCGGCCCTGCTGCTCTTCCCTCGCTTCGGCCATGCGCCTGACATCCGCCCGGTCGGGCAGGGCGAAATCTTCATGCGCCTGACCCAGGCCTCGACCAACTATGTCGCACTCGGCGAACCCGCCTTCGTCGCCCTGACCCGCTTCGTGCGCGACGTGCCTGCCCGCGCCATCGACTTCCCCACGGGCGACGACGCCATCGCCATGGTCGAAACGCTGTGGGAGGAGCGGGCATGAGCGCCGCGCTGCTGGTGCGGGTGCTACGCGATCCGGCGTCGGTCACCGCGCTCGACGCACCGGGCTGGAACGGCCTGATCGCCGCAGCCCGCGCCGAAAGGCTGATCGGCACGCTGGCCTCTCGCCTCGCCGACGTCCCCGTCCCGCCCGCAGTCGAACCGATCCTCGCCGACGCCCGCACCGACGCCGCTCGCGAAGCGCGCCAGGCCTTGTGGGAAGCCGACCGCGCGGTCCAGGCGCTGCGTCCCCTCGACGTGCGCGTCATCCTGCTCAAGGGCACCGCCTATGCAGCGGCCGGACTGCGCGCCGGGCAGGGGCGCTTCATCGGCGACCTCGACATCCTCGTGCCGCGTGACCGTCTCGCAGCGGTCGAACAGGCGCTAATC
>NZ_JPPQ01000069.1:6650-8034 GCF_000743655.1 Sphingobium sp. ba1 | reverse complement strand
CTGATAGAGCGGCATTTCACCCGCCACAGCCGGCGCAGCAACCACCATGGCGATCGGCATCGCCATCCACATCGTCTGTCTCATAAACCCCCGAACATCCCCCGGCATCCGCCTGTCGCCACGCAGGCTATTGCATCGGGGCGGGGCACTCAAGCGATCAGACGAAGCGCGCATACGAAAAAAGGGGCCGGAAAACCGGCCCCTTTCCTGAACTTGCAGTCGGTATCGACTTAGCGCTTCGAGAACTGGAAGCTCTTGCGCGCCTTCGCCTTACCGTACTTCTTACGCTCGACGACGCGGCTGTCGCGGGTCAGGAAGCCTTCGGCCTTGACCGCACTGCGCAGCGCAGGCTCGTACTTGGTCAGCGCCTGGGCGATGCCATGCTTGACCGCACCGGCCTGGCCGGACAGACCGCCGCCCTTGACGGTGGCGATCACGTCATACTGACCGTTACGGTCGGTGACGCCGAAGGGCTGGTTGATGACCAGACGCAGGGTCGGGCGCGCAAAATAGATTTCCTGATCGCGGCCATTGACCGTGATCTTGCCGGTGCCGGGCTTCACCCAGACGCGGGCAACGGCATCCTTGCGACGACCGGTCGCATAGGCGCGGCCGAGGTTGTCGATTTCCTGCGCGCGCAGCGGCATGGTGGGCGCTGCAGGCTCGACCGGAGCGGTAGGCGCTTCGGCTTCAACCGGAGCAGCGGGCGTCGCGGCGGCTTCAGGAGCAGCGGGCGCAGCAGCCGGAGCGGCAGCCGCTTCGGCGGCGATCGCCGCGAGGTCGGACAGGGACTGGCGGTTATCGGACATTATGCACCCACCTTGTTCTTGCGGTTGCGCGACGCGAAGTCGAGCACTTCGGGGTTCTGGGCTTCATGGGGATGCTCGGCACCGGCGAAGACGCGCAGGTTGCGCATCTGCTGGCGGCCCAGCGGGCCACGGGGGATCATGCGCTCGATCGCCTTTTCAAGCACGCGCTCAGGGAAACGGCCTTCCAAAATCTTGGCGGGCGTGGTTTCCTTGATGCCGCCGGCATAGCCGGTGTGCTTGTAATAGATCTTGTCGGTCAGCTTTTTGCCGGTGAACTTCACCTTGCCCGCGTTGATGATGATGACATTGTCACCACAATCGACATGGGGCGTGAAGCTGGTCTTGTGCTTGCCACGCAGGATATTTGCCACGGTCGAAGCGAGACGGCCGACGACGAGGCCTTCCGCGTCGATCAGGACCCACTTCTTATCAACCGTTGCCGGGCTTGCCGACTTGGTCGTCTTCATCAGCGCCTTCATGGTGCCAATACTCCAGAATGAATTAAAGAACCGCAGGCCGTTACCGACCCCCGGAAGTGGGGCGCTAATGACTGGGGAAGCCGTCCAAGTCAAGCG
>NZ_JPPQ01000069.1:4027-6640 GCF_000743655.1 Sphingobium sp. ba1 | reverse complement strand
CCTGGGATTGACGATGCTCATGGCGATCCCCGCCGCTCCCATCTGGCGAGCGAGCAACCGTCCATAGCGGCCCGTTGCCTCGCAGACGATATGGGGATGGTCAAGGGGCGCGAGCCGCCTTCTTAAAGCCGCGATCCCCGCCACCGAATTGGTACGGCGCCAAACCCCGTTAGCCCCCGGTAAGGCAATATCGAGTGCCGCCTTAGATACATCGACGGCAACATATTGGTTCGACATCATGTTTCTCCACCTTGCATACGAGCTCAAGGCTCAGGCAACCGTTCGAGACGATCATGGATGGAGCGGACGGCTTTGCTGAGGATCGCGAGCTTTATGCCCAAGGACAGGCACAGCCTATCCGCTCCGACCTGTCCGGGGTCATGACACCAGACAGGTCGGCACCAATTCAACCAAGGCTGAAATAAATGCCAACCCCAATATGCAAGGACAGGCATTGAGCGAAGTCGGAGTCGCAGACGACCGAAGGGCAAATGGCCGTATCGAAGGATATAAGCGCAGCCGACCCTTCGATACGGGTCTTCGACAAGCTCAGCCCTACTCAGGGCGAACGGAGTGATGCGACTTAAAGTCATCTTGCTCTAAAAACGCAACCTGCGCCAGGGCATCCCGCCCCGGCGCAGGCCGTCCACCTTAGAAGCGATAGCCGACCGTCGCGCCATAGGTGCGCGGCGGCAGGTAGGTCACACCAATGATGCGCCCGGTCGAGATGGCGAAAGTGCTGCTTTCGCGCAGCGTATCGCCGATATTCTTGACCCACAAAGACGCCGTCACCGTATCGGTCTTGTCCACCCAGCGCAGCGACGCGTCGAACATCGTATAGGCGCGCGCGCCTTCCACCAGCCGCTTGAACTCGGTGAAATAGATGTTGCTGCGCCCGGTCATGTCGCCGCTGATCGTGAAGGTGCCAGTCTCCTGCATGATCGGCAGATCGACTTCGATCCCGGCGCTATAGGACCAGGTCGGCGAGTTGCGCGTCGGGTTGCCCGCCAACTGGATGTTGCACGGCGCATTGGCGTTGAGCGCATCGGCCCCGCATGGCGCGCCAAAGGCGGTCGGATCGGGGTTGGTAACCGGATTATAAGCGGGCTGCCCCGCCTGCGCCACGTTCACTGGATCGAGCGGATCGACCGTGATGAAATCATCATATTTGCTGTCGGTATAGGATACCGACCCGCGCAAACGCACGCCATCGACCGGCCGCGCCAGCAGGTCGGCTTCGACACCGGTCGCCGATGTCTTCGCCGCATTTTCGAAGATGGTGGTAAAGCCCGCCGGGCCACCGCCGATCGTCTTGTTGATCTGCAGATCGTCCAGCTTGTAATGATAGGCAGCCAGATTGACCTGCAAACGACGGTCGAGCAGTTCCGCCTTCACGCCCAGCTCGTGATTCTTCATCTTTTCCGGTCGCACGATCGTCGTGCTGCCCGCCGCATTCTCACCCGACCCGGCCTTGAACCCTTCGGAATAGGTATAATAGAGCAAAAGATCGCTGTTGGGCTGCCACTGCAGGCCGATTTCCGGGGTGAAATCCTTGAACGTCCGTTCGCGATAGGTGCCCTCGATGGTCGTCTTGCGCACCTGCGCGACGGCGGGATTGCCGTTCGCGGTCAGGATGATCGACGGGTTGGCACTGTCCACCTTTTCATGGCTGTAGCGCCCGCCCAGTTTCAGCGACACGCCATTGAGGCCAAAGGCGGCACCCAGGTCGAAGTTCAGCTGCCCGAACGCCGCATAGGTGCGGGTGCCAAGGCTGGACTTCAGGCAGACCCGGTTGGGCGATGTGCCTGCCGGGAAATTGCACATCGCCTGCGCTTCGGCCAGCGTCACCGATCCGACCGGCGCGGCGACATTGTCGACGAAGGTCGGCCGCGTCGCCAGCACGGTGATGTTGGACGCCAGATCGTTGGTGGAGCTCAATCCCACCTGATCGCGCGGCCGCTGGCGCTCATGGAAATAATAGAGGCCGACGACACCCTTCACGATGTCGCTGTCATATTTGAACTGCAGCTCGTTGCTGAACTGCTGCGCGTCGATCGTCCGCACCTGCACCGATGTCGAGTTGGGCAGCGTGGCGACCAGCGCCGACCCGTCCAGATCCTGAATCAACTGCGTCTTGAAATCGCGATAATTGGTGATGTTGCCGATGCTGAACGCATCGCTCAGCTCGATGTTGAGCGTGCCGGTGACCGAATAGCTTTTGGTATCGACCGAGGGCGGCTCGTCGCTGGCCAGGTCGCGTGGGTTGGTCGCAAAACCGCCCGTTCCCGTCGGCGCGAGGCGTGGCACACCGGGGAAGGCGGGACCGCGATAATGGACCGCGCCGCTATTGTCGTTCTGGCGGAAATATTCGCCCGAAATCAGATAGTCGATCTTCTCCGACGCGATCAGGTGGATCTGGCCACGCACCATGTAGCGATTAAGGTCATCGACATCGGCACCACCCTTGAACGGATTGCCGCCATAGCCGTCGCGCGCCTCGACCTTGCCCGCCAGGCGAAAGCGGATCGCATCGATGATCGGCCCGCCGATCGCCGCTTCGCCGGTCATCGCATTATAATTGCCATAGCCAAGCCGCGCATAGCCGGTGAATTC
>NZ_JPPQ01000069.1:3694-4017 GCF_000743655.1 Sphingobium sp. ba1 | reverse complement strand
CGCGGTCGATGCGGGCTATGTGCCGAACGACTATCAGGTCGGGCAGACCGGCAAGATCGTTGCGCCGGAAGTCTATGTCGCCGTGGGTATTTCCGGGGCGATCCAGCATTTGGCGGGGATGAAGGACAGCAAGACCATCATCGCCATCAACAAGGATGAGGATGCGCCGATCTTCCAGGTGGCGGACATCGGCCTCGTGGGCGATCTGTTCAAGATCGTGCCGGAGCTGACCAGCAAATTGTAAGGGCTGGGCAAGAAACAAAAAAGGGCGCGGACCATGTGGTTTGCGCCCTTTTTTTGTGCGTCGTCGGCGGGGTTATTCG
>NZ_JPPQ01000069.1:3437-3684 GCF_000743655.1 Sphingobium sp. ba1 | reverse complement strand
CCCGATTGTCATCGGCGGCGACCATAGCCTGGAATATCCCAATGTCGCCGCCGCCGCCGATGTGCATGGCAAGGGCAATGTCGGCGTCATCCATTTCGACAGCCATTATGACATCGGTCGCGGCCGCGTTCATCTGCTCGACCATGGCCAGCCGGTCTATCGCGTCATCAACGAAGGCCATGTCCGCGCCAGCGACTATATCCAGGTGGGCCTGCGCGCGCGCGGGCCGGATCTGGAGACGTTCGGC
>NZ_JPPQ01000069.1:3263-3427 GCF_000743655.1 Sphingobium sp. ba1 | reverse complement strand
CAGACGCTGGCGACGGTCACATGGGGATGGGCTCTATGTCGACCGTGGACATGAACATGGGCGGCCGCGACATCGCCGGCGACGACATGGACATGGGCGGCATGCACGAGGAGACCGCCAACAAGAACAAGAGTTTCGGTGAACGGCTTGTGAGCTGGCTGGGC
>NZ_JPPQ01000069.1:3089-3253 GCF_000743655.1 Sphingobium sp. ba1 | reverse complement strand
CACCCCGAACGCACCGATGAACAGTGCGATGGGAAAATGAATGACCATGGTGTGCAGCCGACCCAGCCAACTCACAAGACGTTCGCCGAAACTCTTGTTCTTGTTAGCGGTCTCCTCGTGCATGCCGCCCATGTCCATGTCATCGCCGGCGATGTCGCGGCCGG
>NZ_JPPQ01000069.1:1965-3079 GCF_000743655.1 Sphingobium sp. ba1 | reverse complement strand
CAGCATGACCGTCAGCATCGACGACCCGCCATAGGACATGAAGGGCAGGGGGATGCCGACGACCGGTGCCAGGCCCATCACCATCATCAGATTGATCGCGACATAGAAGAAAATCGTGGTGGTCAGCCCCGCCGCGACCAGGCGCGCGAACTTGTCGGGGGTCCGCATCGCGACGCGCAGGCCCCAGCGGAACAGCAGCATGAAGGCACCGATCATGATGATGCCGCCAACCAGCCCCCATTCTTCCGCCATGGTGGCGAAAACGAAATCGGTATGGCCTTCGGGCAGATAGTCGAGATGGCTTTGTGAGCCCTGCAGGAAGCCCTTGCCCCAGATGCCGCCGGAACCGATCGCGATCTTCGACTGGCTGATATGATAGCCGGCACCCAAAGGATCGCTTTCAGGGTCCAGGAAGATCAGGACGCGCTTTTGCTGATAGTCGTGCAGGAAGCTGAAGGCGATCGGGACGATGGCGGCCAGCGCCAGCCCAGACCCCACGAACAGGCGCAGCGGCAGTCCGGCGAGGAACATGACCGTCACGCCGCCCGCCAGGATCATCGTGGCGGTGCCGAGATCCGGCTGGATCAGTACCAGCGACCAGGGCAGACCGATGAGCACCAGCGCAGGCCAGATCGCGTTCCAGCGACGAATTTCTCCTACAGGCAGCCTGGCGTAGAATTGCGCGACGGCCAGCACGATGATCGGCTTCATGAACTCCGACGGCTGGAGCAGCATGAAGCCGAGGTTGATCCAGCGTTGGCTCCCGCCTCTGACCCCGCCGATCAATTCGACCAGGATCAAGGCGATGAGCACGCTGCCATAGGCGGGAAAAGCGAAGCGCGAGAATAGCTCGATCGGAATGCGACTAAGGACCAGCGCCATGGCCGAGAAGATGCAGAAGCGTACCGACTGGTTGACGGCCCAGGGGAAGATGTTGCCGTCCGCCGCACTGTAGAGCACCAGAGTACCGAAGGTCGCGATCGCGAGCAGCAAGGCCATGACGCGCCAGGGAAATTGGGTCAGCGGCTGCGGCACGAGGCTCATGGTGCATCGCTCTCATTGCTGACGGGTGAGGGTGCGGCGACGGCACCATTATCCGCATCGGCAGCATTGC
>NZ_JPPQ01000069.1:1760-1955 GCF_000743655.1 Sphingobium sp. ba1 | reverse complement strand
CTTTCCTGCTGATCGCGCGCGCCGCGATGCAGGGGCATCAATGCCCGGACGATGCCGCTCTGGCCCGCGCCTATGGCACCAGCTCGCCGGGGCGCGTCCGCCGCCTGATCGACTATATGGAAAAGCTGGGCGTCATCGTCGCCCGCACCGATTTTTCAGGCAAACGCTCGATCGGCGTGCCGGGACTGGGCCTGT
>NZ_JPPQ01000069.1:1317-1750 GCF_000743655.1 Sphingobium sp. ba1 | reverse complement strand
CGGCGAGGAGATCACCCAGGAATGGCTCTATCACCTCGGCGTGCCGGTCGAGGACATTCCGCAACTCGCAGCCTCCGGCGCGAGCACCGTTCCCACGATGATGCCCTATATCACCGCCTTCTTCATGCCGCGCCAGGCGGGCGACCGGCCGGACGTGGTGCCGGAGGGCGCGGTCAACTTCGCCTTCATCGGCCAGTTCGCGGAATCGAAACAGCGGGACTGCATCTTCACCACGGAATATTCGGTGAGAACCCCGATGGAGGCCGTCTACACGCTGATGAATGTCGAGCGCGGCGTGCCCGAGGTCTTCAACTCGACCTATGATATCCGTACACTTCTTGCTGCGATCGGTCCGCTGCGGGACGGCAAGGGCATCGATCTTCCCGGGCCGGCCTTCCTGCGCAAGCTGCTGATGAAGAAGCTCGAAGGCACC
>NZ_JPPQ01000069.1:856-1307 GCF_000743655.1 Sphingobium sp. ba1 | reverse complement strand
CGCACCGGAAGCGCCGTGGCCAAGGTCGCATCATTGTCCTGCGCCCTGTTGATCTTCTGATCAATGTAGGAAGTCAGCGAGGTCAAGGTCAGCGTATCGCTGAGATCGACTGAAGATCTTAGCGCAGCCTGGAACATGCGATCGTTCATCTGATGCGGCCACTCAGGGCTCCACTCTGCCACTCGCGCGTTGTCGCCAAGGCCGATCGGCGTCATGCCGAGATAGGAGTTCGTGCCCGGCTCGCCGATGCGACCGGCGACCTTCGCCTGCCGAGCAGCCAGGCTCGCGTCGAAGTTCGGGCTCGCCGGGTTCGTGAACGCGGCATAGGCGGCCGGATTGACCACCTCGAACGGATTGCTCCGCGTGGCTCCAGCCGGGATGAATCCAGCTGTCGGGACAATGTTGAGCTGGTTGGAGATGAATTGCGCCTGCTGGGTATCCGACTTGTCCT
>NZ_JPPQ01000069.1:704-846 GCF_000743655.1 Sphingobium sp. ba1 | reverse complement strand
CGGCGAGGAGATCACCCAGGAATGGCTCTATCACCTCGGCGTGCCGGTCGAGGACATTCCCGAACTCGCGGCATCCGGCGCCAGCACCGTTCCCACGATGATGCCCTATATTACCGCCTTCTTCATGCCGCGCCAGGCGGGT
>NZ_JPPQ01000069.1:410-694 GCF_000743655.1 Sphingobium sp. ba1 | reverse complement strand
GACCTGGGCTTCGAATACAACAATGACAAGCGCACGATCGATCGAGGCGTTCCCTCGGCTGCCCAAGGCTCTCTGACCAGCCCGTCACGCCCCCTTACCGGTTTTCGCGATACCTTTTTTGGTGTGCCGGGATTCAACGTCAGCGATTTCGAGGCTAAGGTCCTAAGCGGGCGCATCGAGCATCGGTTTAGCGACAACCTGACCGTAACCAGTCGCGTCCTCTACGGAGATTATGACAAGCTCTATCGAAACACTTTCGCGGTAACCCCGGCCACCCCGCGCGG
>NZ_JPPQ01000069.1:0-400 GCF_000743655.1 Sphingobium sp. ba1 | reverse complement strand
TAACTTACGCCACGTCCGCCAACCCCATCCCATGCCGCCGGTGAATAAGACGGGCTAAGGTCCTGAGCGGGCGCATCGAGCATCGGTTTAGCGACAACCTGACCGTAACCAGTCGGGTCCTCTACGGAGATTATGACAAGCTCTATCGGAACGCCTTTGCGGTAACCCCGGCCACCCCGCGCGACGCCGTCCAGAGCGTCGGCCTCGAGGCATATAGCGATCCCACGACGCGCAAGAACCTGCTCAACCAGAACGATCTCGTCTGGACCGTCACCACCGGCCCCGTCCGCCACGTGCTGCTCGCCGGCTTCGAATATAGCGATCAGCGCACGCGCAACCAGCGGATCAATGGCTTTTTCGGAAGTGGTGATATCGTCAATGGAGGGCGGCGCGTCTTTGT
>NZ_JPPQ01000068.1:3141-9328 GCF_000743655.1 Sphingobium sp. ba1 | reverse complement strand
GGGCGGACACGCAGTCCTTTGTCGGGGCAAGCATGCAATTGCTGGCGTCCCCGCCGTTTCGCTGGCTGGTCGTCGGTGCTGTGACGCTTGGCTTTGCGGCCACCCCCTTCTATGCTTTTGCAACGCCGTTCCTGATCCGCACCCATGGCTATAGCGCCAGCGAGGCCGGGCTGGCCTTCGGCGTGCTTCAGGGCATATCGGGTGTTGCCGGAACGCTGCTGGGCGGACGCGGCTTCGACCGCGTCGCCCGCCATAAATCCAGTGCCATGCTCGCTGCACCGGCCATCCTCTTCATCATCGCGGCGGTTACCACGACGATGGCATTGTTCGTCCCGGTCGGCTGGCTGTGCATCGTCCTGCTCCTGCCGGCCATGTTCGCCTTTGCTTTCACGCTGCCTTACGCCTTTGGCAGCGCGCATCTGGTGGCTGGCCGAGGCCGCGAAGCCATGGCATCCAGCCTTGGCATGATCGGTTCCAGCCTGGTCGGACCTGCCATCGGCCCATTATTGGTAGGCGTCATCAGCGACGCCGCGAGCGCCGCGCATGTCGCAAATGGCCTGGGGCTGGGCCTGTTGGTCGTGCCAGTCGCCACAGTGTTGACGGCGACAGCCTATCTGATCGCAAATCGCCGCATTCATGACTGGTTTCAGGCATCAGTCGTTCCAGAGCATCGGCGTGGTTAGCGGACAGCATCGCGTGCCGCCCGATTGAAGGTGATCGTGCGCCCCAGCAAAGGCGACCCCATATAGCCGCGCAATTCCATCTTCTCGCCGATGATCGTGACGCGGGCGGAATAGGTCCGGCCCGACGTGCCGTCATATAATGTGCCGCCCTCGAAACGCCGATTGCCGGCATTCCATTTAAGATTGTTCAGGATCGTGATCCCCTCAAGCGACCGTGCCCTCAATTTGGCATCGGGGTTGCGGACGTCGCGTTTGAATGTCTTGCCATCTGCTTCGACAGCGCGGCGGCCATAGATCAGCCGTCCCGCATAATTGCCGCCGCCCGCGTCGAACATATCGATCTTCATGCTGCCATCTTCCGCTTGCCACAACCCCTTGATCGCTGCGGGTTGGGCGACCTGTGAGAAAACGGGCGACATGGCCACCATTTGCGCGGCAAAGACCGTGACCAAGGGCATTCCGAACCTATTGAACATTGTCGTTTTCCTGTACCATAGGGATAGGGGGAATATGGCGCGACCTGGCAACGGACCCTGGGCTGTTCTCCGCCAGCGATAAGAGGCCGACATCGTCCACCGCTTCAGGCTCATAGCTGACGGACGTCAGCGCCTCGGATATGTCCCACAGATGAGCGACCGATGCCTCGTCCAAGGCCTGGGGCGGCACTTTGGCCAAAGCGGGCTGCCCGCGTGTTTCCCCCATCCTGTTCGGACCATAATAGGCACCACCCTTGGCTTGTGGGGATGTTGCCGCGAACAACAAAGGTAGAGCGCCTTGTGCGGCGGGTTGAAACAGGAATGGCAAGACCGATCGGGCGAGGCCGGGCACACTCCAGCGTCCAGGTCCATTGTGCAACAAACCGGTGCGAGATACGCCGGGGTGGGCGGCAATGCTGGTCACGTTCCAGCCATGAGTCCAACTGCGATGCTGCAACTCCAGCGCAAACATCAGGCAGGCCAGCTTGGACTGGCTGTAGGCCACCATGGGCCTATATGTCTGCTGTCCCTGCAAATTGTCGAAGTCGATCTCCCCGCTACGCGCCGCGACGCTCGATACGGAGATGATGCGTGTCGCCTGGCCCTTTCGCAACAACGGCATAAGATGTCCGGTCAGGGCGAAGTGGCCAAGATAGTTGGTGCCCATCTGCAATTCGAAGCCATCGGCGGTCACCATATGCCGAGGCGGAACCATGACGCCGGCATTGTTGACGAGCAGGTCCAGACTATCCCTTTCACGCGCAAGCCGACGACCAAAGTCCGCAATCGATGCAAGGCTTGCCAGATCCAGCCGTTCGAAGCGGATCGCTGCGTCCGGCACATGACTGGCGATCCGTTCGATCGCAGCCGCGCCCTTGGCCAGATCGCGTCCCGCGAGAATTACCTCTGCACCGGCCTTTACCAGTGCATATGCTGTTTCATATCCCAGGCCACCCGTACCGGTGACGACAGCCACCCGGCCTTGCTGCGGAGGGATGTCGGACGCTGTCCAACCTGTCATGGAGCCTGCCTTTCAAAAGGGCCGATGTCGGCATCTTGAAAAGCAGGATAGGGGACAGACCGCAAAGCTCCATGCCGGATAGAGGGGAAAACTTGCCTGATCCTAGCGCGATCCGGCGGCCAGCAACGCCTTGTAATTCAACACATCGCGCTTGGGCGCGACGCCAAATGTCCGGGCATATTCCCGACTGAATTGCGAGGCGCTCTCATATCCCACTTGATAGGCCGCTTCCGATACATTGATCGCGTCGCTGACCATCAGGCGTCTTGCTTCCAACAGGCGCAATTGCTTCTGAAACTGCACGGGCGTCATCGACGTCATCGTCTTGAAATGCTGATGGAAGGACGAGAGGCTCATCCGCGCGGCGTCCGCCAATTGTTCGACCCGCAATGTCTGGTTGAAATTCTGACGTAGCAGGTAGATTGCCCTGGCGACCCGCTCGGTATGGGTTTCGGGCAGCGCCAGCTTCGCCAGTTCGCTGCCATAGGCACCCGTCAGCAGCAAATAGCATAGCTCCCGCATGGTCGAGGGGTATAGAACGGCGGCGGCTTCAGGCGTCTGCGCCAGTCTGACGAAGCGCAGCACGCACTCGCTCAGCATCATATCGACCTTGCCCACGAAGACGCATGCGCTAGACGCACCATCGGGCCGTGGCGGTGCGGCGAGTTGCTGCATCACCTCCCGCAGCATGGCGACGTCAAGCTCGATATTGACGCCGACGAACGGGTCATCCTCGGTCGCGCCGACCATCCATCCCGTTGCGGGCAATTCAATGCTGACGACCAGACATTCCATCTGCGCATAGCGAAGCGCGGTTTCGCCAAAGAGGATTTCCTTGGTACCTTGCAGGACAACGCAAAGCGATGGCCGGTACATCCGGCGGATCGGCATGATGTCTTGAAAGGCGCGCATGATATGGACGCCATCCATAGACGTCTGAAAATGCCCCTGGCCGCCGCCCTTGGCGTCGATAAATTCGTTCACCGCTGCGAGCAGCGGGGCGGCCGCAGCCGTGGCGGCGCCGATAGATGGCGCTTCTGGATGAGGTTCCGCTACGGCCGATTTCGCCGCATTTGGAGGAAAAGGCAAGATTTTCGCGGTATCCGGCATTCTGGTCATCCTATGATCCCTGTAGCTTGACGGGGCCGCATCAAGTCAGAAACATCTAAAATTCTGGTCTGGTTGACAGTATTTCAAATTAACACGCGTAGTATAAATTTAATTTCATATTAAATTCAATGTAATTTTACAAAATCATATAATATACCTGTTCTATAAAAATCAGAAGTGGTTAATTAATATAGTCTATCTGTGATTTATATATCTAATCACCGAAAATATCAACAACCGGAGCCGAAACCACAGCAACAGATACTGTTTGACTATTGCCGGGTCAGACGCGGCAGCTCCAACGGTGGATCGCCCATCATGCCGCCCCCTGTTCGGAAACGGCGTAGTCCATCGCCCTGAGGTCGCTGAGCAGCGTCGGGCCGATCGGCTCCCACCCCAGTTGCTCACGGGTCCAGTCGCTCGAAGCCGACTTGTCGAGCCCGATGAATATCGACAACCACCCGAAATGCGCCTCTGCTTCGGCGGCAGAAAGCGACACCGGCGGCAGGTCAAGCCCCGTCGCAACTGCCTCGGCGATATGCCGGAACATCACCCCTTCCTCCGCAACCGCATGGTAGCGGGCACCCATTCTGCCCGCTTCAAGAACCCGCACATACAGCCTTGCGACATCGGTGACATGCGCCGCCGACCAACAGTCGTTCCCTTCGCCGAGATAGCCAACCGATCCCGCCTTGCGCGCATGTTCGACATAGGGGGTGATCAGCCCCTGTTTGACGGTGTCATGCACTTGGGGAAGCCGCACGACGCGAACGTCCACGCCCGATTGCAACAGGGCATGGCCGGCCAGTTCGCTGGCAACGCGCGGAATGGGGTAATCGGCGTTGAAAATATGCTCGACGGCGGGCCGGCCTTCGCCGACATCCCCCATTCCAGTAGCGGACGTGATGACCAACGGCCGCTGAGAGCCGCGCAGAACCGAACCCATGGCCAGGATCGCCGCGCGATCCTTCTCACAATTGGCGGCATAAGTCGTAAAATCATGGTCAAAGGCGGTATGGATCACCGCATCGACGCGATCGGCTGCTGCGCGCAGGCTGTCCAGGTCTTCGATCGTACCACGATGCACGTCCGCCCCGGCTGCGGCCAGTTTGCGCGCGCCGCTCTCGGACCGAGTCAGGCCCAGCACCTGATGCCCTGCCGATTGCAGTTCTGTGAGGATAAGCGAACCGACAAATCCGGTCGCGCCGGTCAGAAAAATACGCATGGCAGCGTCTCCATTATTGTTCGACTGCCGCTATTCCGCCACCATCCATCCTGTTAAAGTAGTGACCTTATCAGGGTATAAATTATAACAGGATGGCTATGCCTGACCAGAGCGGCAATCCCCTCGGCACATTCCTGCGCGACCGCCGGTCGAGAATGGACCCGGCTGCGTTCGGCTTTGGCGGTGGACGACGGCGGACGCCTGGACTGCGGCGCGAGGAAGTGGCGCAGCGCGCCAACATATCACCCACCTGGTACACCTGGCTTGAGCAAGGACGCGGTGGCGCACCGTCTGCCGATGTGCTCAACCGCCTTGCCGCCGGGCTTATGCTCACCGAACCGGAACGCGAGCATCTGTTCATCCTCGGCCTTGGGCGCGCACCAGTGGCGCGCTATGCCGCCTGCGACGATGTCACGCCGCGGCTTCAGCGCGTGCTTGATGCGCTGCCGCTGAGCCCCGCCATCATCAAGACGGCGACCTGGGATGTCGTCGCCTGGAACAGGGCGGCGGCGACGCTGCTGACCGACTATGCCAAGCTCCCGCGCGAAGAACGCAACGTACTGCGCCTCATCTTCACCAATCCTCGCACGCGGGCGGCGCAGGCGGACTGGTTAAATGTCGCGCGCTATGTCGTGGGCGCCTTTCGCGCCGACGCCGCGCGCGCCGGAGCAGGGGTCGAAATCCAGCAGCTGGTCGATGAATTGTCGAGCGCCAGCCCGGAATTTGCAGCATTGTGGCGCGAGAATGACGTCATAGGCCATGCTGACGGGTTCAAGCGTTTGCGCCATCCCGAACATGGTCTGATCGAACTGGAATTTTCCGTTTTTGCCGTCGATGGTCGCCCGGACCTGGGCATGCTCGTCTATAACCCCGCGTCGCGCGAATCCGCCCGCCGTGTTGAAGCGCTCATGGCTCAGGCGACAGGCTAAATTGTAGGGGCGCTGAATCGGGAGCATCCCCTGTCGGTTCGGTTTTCGTGACTATCTCCCGACCTGCCCTGAAACCATGCTGCGGCGGTAGTCTGTTCGTCCGTCACGCTTGCCTGATCCTCCGAATGTGCCGGTCGCCGTTGGCGCAAGGGCCGCGTGCCAGAATGCGCCATGGTCGCATTGGATCGTTGTGCAACTGTTATGGACAGCGGATCGACGCCGCGATCCGGCTGCTTGACGGCCAAGCCCAATGGCCAAGCGAAACACTCCGGCCAATCGATGGAATTTAGGGGATAAAAATGGTGCTGCTGGGGAGGATTGAACTCCCGACCTCGTCATTACCAATGACGCGCTCTACCACTGAGCTACAGCAGCACTCTGTTTCTCATCCGCAAGCGCTCGTCGCGCTGGGAGCCGGGCCTATGGCTGCGTGCGCTGCCCTTGTCAAGGCGGGTTGCGGCGGATGATGCAATTTGCTTAGGGCGTCGGCATGGCCGAGACACAGGATGACAAAAAGGCGCGACTGGCGCAGGCGTTGCGCGACAATCTGCGCCGTCGCAAGGCGCAGGCGCGGGAGACGCCACCCGCTCCCGCGCCCGATCCCGCCAAGGATTAACCGCGCTGTAAAGGCGCGCAGGCGGCCTTGAGCCACGCCAGCGCGTCGCCCTCCAGTTGCGGCCCGACCACGTCCAGCACCTGGGCATGATAGCTGTCGATCCACGCCTGCTCTTCCGCGCTCAACA
>NZ_JPPQ01000068.1:0-3131 GCF_000743655.1 Sphingobium sp. ba1 | reverse complement strand
TAACACGATGGCCTGGTTTTACGCCGCCGAATGGCCGACTTTTGCTCCGCCGTTGACAGGCAGGTTCTGACCGTTGCGCTGGACGGTAAGGCTGCGCTCGGTCTCGGCCAGCGTGACCGGAATTTCGACCACCTTGCTCCCGCCCGGAATGGTGTTGGCGTGAATGAAGGTGACATGGCTGAGATCGAGCAGATTTTCGATCAAGAGCGTATAACGCGCATCGACGGTGGCAAGCGGATGCTGTTCAACGACCCAGTCGAGATTGCCAGGTCCGATCGCTTCCATATCGGGGATCAGGCCAGGATCGGCGAGGCTTTCTTGTCCGGTCCAGATCCACAGCAGATTGCCTCGTTCCACGATCGGGTAGCGGCGCAGAGCTGATTTTTGCGGCACATTTTTCTGGCTGGGCACAAACTGGCAATGCCCGTCAGCAGCAAAAGTAAAGCCGTGATACCCACATTGCACGGCATCCCCGACCAAGCGCCCGCGTTCCAGCGGGAAGGCGCGATGGGGACAGATGCCTGCCAGCGCAACCGGATCACCATTTTCTGTGCGATAGAACAGCACCGGCTCGCCCAGAATGTCCCTGGCCAGCAACGTCCGGCCCAGTTCCGATGCGTAGGCCGCGACCCACCATTGGTTACGCGGATAGGGTTGATCAGCGGCAAGCGGATACATGGCTCTCTCCCAAGACGGTTCAGTTTTTCACGAGTCTAGTGTTTGTCATATGACCAAGATATTTGTCAACCGACAAACTTGACCCTTGCGCCGGGCGTGCGGGACCGGCAAACGGGGCGGATGAATAAAGGAAAGAAGCCGCCAAAGGACAGCAGTCCCGCCCGCTATGATGGTCAGGAAAATCGACGGCTCGTTCTCGATGCAGCGCTGCGGGTTTTTTCGGATCTGGGCTTTGAAGGCGCCAGTACGCGGGCGATAGCGGCGGCGGCGGGTATCGAGCAGGGCCATCTTGCCTATTATTTCCCTTCGAAAATGGCGCTTTGGCAGCAGGTTATCGAAACATTCGCACGTCAGGGCGAGGCATATCTAAGGGCGCATCTAACGCCTGATGCGCTGGCCAACCCCGTCGCTACCGCCCATAAGGTTTTGCCGGACTTTCTGCGGACCTTCGCGTCAAATCCCCGCCTGACGCGCCTGATGCTTCAGGAATTTTCTGTCCTGTCGGCACGCCACGAATGGGTGGTCGCCAATTTCGGCCAACCGGTTTGGCGGTTGC
Source organism: Sphingobium sp. ba1 (assembly GCF_000743655.1). Lineage (NCBI taxonomy): Bacteria > Pseudomonadati > Pseudomonadota > Alphaproteobacteria > Sphingomonadales > Sphingobiaceae > Sphingobium > Sphingobium sp. ba1. The sequence goes on along the minus strand of NZ_JPPQ01000068.1, from coordinate 1,897 downwards.
TCGAACCTTTGTTCGACGGGTTGCAGGCGCAACGCCGACTGGCGGGTGCAGAGCCGGTCATGGCCTATTTCACACTGATCGGTGCCGCACTGATAACATTCGGCAACCCGGAACTGATCGCGCGACTCGCAGGGGTGGAGGCAAACGAAACCCAATGGGTGGATAAGGCTATTGACCATATGCTGGTGCCCATTTTCGCTTCTGCCTGACCAAGCGCTCCCTTCGCCAGCGATACGCTTGGGCAATGAACGGGATCAGCGCTGCATCCGGTTTTACTGTGGAACTATTATGGTGACCGCGAGCCGCGCCGCCATCTGTCCGGTGTCGCAATGGATAGTGATACCTTTCTGTCCGACCTCGACACGCATGAGCAGTGCGCAAGGGTAGCGCAGTCCCTGCCCCGCAGCTTGACCGCAATTTCTACGCTCGTCTGCTCGACCACGGGCTGTCTGTGAGGACAGATCGCAAGCTAGTGCCCCACCCTTCCTGCCCGAAGTGCATCCAGTTGCCCCGGTTCCACTGCGGCCTGACGTCTGCCTATCGATCGATGTAGATCGGGTTGGAATAGAACCACAGGTCGTTCCAGGGATTTTCGCCCACGGGGTCGGGACCGGGTTCGGTTTGCGTCGTGTTCGTGCCACGGACGCGGAGGTAGCGGGGCATGTCCTGTGCGCCGATGCGGTGTTCGACGACGTGATAATCGCCTTCCTGCTTCCATTGCTGGGCGGTGAAGCGGCGAATGACCTTGGCCGTCGCGTTGCGATCACCCGCCGCTGCGGAGGGGCCGCCTGCGATGAGGTCGACATGATCCAGCTTTGGCACGTCGCCATGGGCGTTCGCCGTGCGGGCCGGTCGCCATCGGATTGTCACGACGATGTCCTCGCCGCCCGGCACGGCGAGCGTATCGCCAATGGCGGCAGGCTGACCGGGCATCCGTACGCGGGCCGCCGTAAAATCCAGCGCGTCGATAAGGTCGCCCGTCACCGCGAAGACGCGCCCGCTGCGCAAGCCGTCCAGAATGTCCGCGCCGGTCGGTGTCGCCAACACCCATGTCTTGGCATATTCGCCGGGCCAGAAATCGGCCCCGCCCGCCGTCCAGTGGCCATGCGAATCCGACGTGGCCGTGATCGTCCAGTGCAGCCCCTGGCCAAGCAGGGCATCCCATCCGCCGCCAAGCGTGGCGACCATCTGATCGAAGCCGCCCATCGTGGGATATCCACCATAGAGGCCGCGCGACCCGTGCGCTGCGTCCAGTCCCGGCTTGGAGGCTGCCGCCTGATGCCCAGGAGCACCCTCCATGCCGATCGCGACATGGGGCGCGGCATCATGCCAGGCCCGATATTCGGCGGGCGCATGAAGCCCCCATTGGCCAAGGCCCGTCGCCGTTCGTGACGGATGAGTGCCGATGACGACAGGGGCATTCGGCAAGTCGGCCATATAGCCGAGGGCCGCGATCATGCGGGACTTGGTGTTGCGGGCCGGGTCGGCCGGGAACGCCTCGCGCTTGCCGAAGCGCGATTCGATAGCGCGCAACGTATCGCGCTCCTGCGCGTCGATCGGCAGGATCAGGCTGGCATGTTCGCCGCCGGGCACGTCGAACTCGGCGCCGTAGAACAGGACGAGGTCCGACACGGCCTTGCGTGCCGCGACGACATCGGGCCAAGCGCGGTCATGGTTGAGGACCGAATGACGGGGTCCGCCATGGTCCGTCGACACCATCCATGACAGGCCGAAACGGCGCGCCATCCGGGCGTTTTCGACAATGGTGTGCGACGAGTCGCCGCCGATGATCGGCGCGGGCGGCGCATGGGGATGGGCCGGGTCGGCGCGATATTGCGCGCTGTAGATGCTATGCACATGATGGTCGCCCGCAAGCCAGCGGCGACCATCGGCGGGA
>NZ_JPPQ01000067.1:0-1547 GCF_000743655.1 Sphingobium sp. ba1 | reverse complement strand
GCGCACGCCCGCGCCCTTCCGCGCCAAGCTCGACCATCTGCTGCAAGTCACCGCCCGTTGAACATGCCGCACCATCCGGCCATCGTGCGCGCATCTGTCGCCAGTGACGGCCGGTTGCTGAGCGCTGATGCGCCGTTGCTGGCGTTGCAGGAAGAGGCGGGGGGCAGCCTCGGCACCCTGCTCGTCATCCCCCAGCTTACCGCCATCGCCCGGTTGACCCAGCGCCTTGGCGTGCCAGTCTCGCGGCCCGTCGCTGCCGCCGCCGAGCGTGGCGACATCGACATGTGGGTGCGCGCCAAGCCTGATGGCGCGTGCGTGTCGCTGTCGATCATCGACTGGCAGGAACGGCCGATCCCGCTCGCCCCGGTCGAACAGATCGACCGCGAAGCCGACATCGCCACCCTGGCCGAAGGTTGGACCTGGCAGGTCGACACCCAGTTGCGCTTTCAAATGGCGATGGACAATGGCGGGCCGCAGGGCACGCTGCCGCGCGATCCGCCGCTGCCGGGCAGTCGCTTTTCCGCCTATTTCGACCTGCGCCCCGATGCCGATGGCGACATGGCGATGCTGCGCGGCTTTGCCCAGCGGCGCGCCTTCCGCGATCAGGACGCCGCGCTGGTCGGCGATCCCGACCGCCTGTTCCGTCTGTCCGCTATTCCTTTGTTCGACCTTGCGGGCCAGCTCATGGGCTATCGCGGCACCGCGCTACCGCTGGAGCGCGCGGTCGCAGCGCCGCAGGTAGAGGACGCGCCCGTCACGCTCTATCCCGGCGAATTCGGCAAACGGCTCGACCGGTCGCTGCGCCAGCCGCTGGGGCGGATCATCGCCAATGCCGATACCATCAGTGCGCAACGCGATGGACCGCTTCGCCCCGATTATGCGGGCTATGCCAAGGATATCGCTTCGGCCGGGCGGCACCTGATGGCGCTGGTCGATGATCTCGCTGATCTGCAAGCGATCGACCGCCCGGACTTCGCGGTCATCGCCGAAGAGGTCGACTTGGCCGATCTCGGACGGCGCGCGGCGGGGCTGCTGACCGTAAAAGCGCTCGATCGCCGCATCACTATCCTGCCGCCGCAGGAGGATCAGAGTCTGCTCGCCACCGGCGAATTTCGCCGCGTGCTGCAAATCCTCGTCAACCTCATCGGCAACGCCGTGCGCTATGCGCCCGAAGACACGCAGGTCCGCATCGTCACCGAATCCGCACCTGGCGAAGCGCGCATCATGGTGATCGATCAGGGACAGGGCGTGGCGCTCGCCGACCGCGAACGCATTTTCGAGAAGTTCGAACGGCTTGGCCGCGACGATGCGGGCGGGTCGGGCCTTGGCCTCTATATCTCGCGCCGCCTGGCGCGCGCGATGCATGGCGATATCCGCATCGGCGGCGCACCGGGCGAAGGTGCCCGCTTCATTCTGTCACTCCCCCGCGCCGACTGACCGCTCAGGGCAGCGAGACGAAACTGTCCATCACCCGCTTGCGCCCCGCCGTCTCGAAATCGATCTCCAGCTTGTTGCCCTCGATCTCCGCGACGATGCCATAGCCGAAT
>NZ_JPPQ01000066.1:1732-6987 GCF_000743655.1 Sphingobium sp. ba1 | reverse complement strand
CCTTCGATCACGCTGCGGACGGCGGGCGAAAGCTTGGTGTCGCCCAGCGCGTCTTCGAACTTGGCCTTGATATGATCTTCGCCGGCTTCGACTTCGTTGACGATCGCCTTGTCGTCCTGGCCCGTCATCATCGACTTGAGGTTGAGGAACATGCGATGTGCGCCTGCAAGGACGGTGCCGTCGTCTTCAGGATTGCCGCCCAGGCGGGTCACTTCCTGCTGGAGCCGCGTAGCGACTTCGCGGCGTTCGGCGGCGCGGCTGGTGAAGAGGGTCACGAAGCGACCGCCTTCGCTGTCCTTGGCGGCTTCGGTATAGCCATCGGCGCTGTCGATCGTGGTGGCGATCAGGTCATTAAGGGTCGAAATATCGTGGCTGTTGTCGGACATGATGGTTCCCGTCTTGAAAGATGAAAACCGGCGCCATTGGCAACCGGATACCCCCTTCAACGACGCGCGACCGGGAAAGTCGCAAACAAATGTCGGTCCTTAACCTCCATCAATGAGATTGATGGGAAAGCCCTCAGTCACCTGATGCCGCGAGCATCCGATAGTCGCGGATGCCCAGTTCCAGCAGTCGCGCCTCCGCCCGCAGCAAATGCGTGCGGCCCAGGGGATTGGGCGCGTGGAGCGCATTTTGCAACGTCGTATCGGTCGTGACGGTCACGATACGTTCAAGCCCGGTCATCAGCGCCGTCGCCATGCTGAACACGGGCGATTGCGGTTTGCTAAGGTCGCCATCCATCTGTTCGACCATCAGGCGCATGACCGGCAGGGCTGCGTTGATACGATGCAGCATCATCCGTTCATTCTGCGCGTCGGCCATGCGGTTGCGCAGATGGAGCAAGCGGGAATTTTTGACCCAGAAGCCATGATAGGCCGTCACCAGCGCCAGACTATGCTCACCCAGCGAAGCATCGTCCCAGCGCGTGCGGAGCAGGCCGACATATGCCTCTTCGGCGGTCGCCATCACCGGTTCCAGCACGGCCAGGAGCAATTCGGTCAGGTCGTTGAAATAGTTGTAGAGCGACGTCATGCCAAGCGACGCCTGACGCGCGACGGCGCTAAGCGACAGTTCGATATCGGCGGGGCCAGCGAGCAATTCGTTGGTGGCGGCAAGGATGCGGTCGCGCGTGTCCCGCCCCTTGCGCCCCAACCGTTGTCCGTTGAGATTATGGCTGAGCGTCTTGGTCGCGGCGGACGGGCGCGAGCGCGGCGATTTGCCTGCCCCCTGCCCTGCCTTCATGTCCGCCTTTGCGCTCAAGAGCCGATCCTTGCTATCCTGTCATGCGCGCCATGCGATCAATTTGGTTTCGAGAAATTCCTCGATTCCCTCAAGACCCCATTCGCGGCCGATTCCACTGGCCTTGTAACCGCCAAAAGGCAAGTCCCCGGCAATGCACATGCCGCCATTCACGCTGACGGAGCCGGTGCGTATCCGCCTCGCCACCGCAATGGCGCGATCGAGATCGGCCGAATAGACCCCGCCGCACAGGCCATAGTCGCTTTCATTGGCGATGCGGACGGCGTCGTCATCATCCTCGAACGGGATGACGACCAGCACGGGGCCGAAAATTTCTTCCTGGGCGATGCGCATGTCGTTGGTGACATCGACAAAGCAGGTGGGCTCGATGAAATAGCCGCTGCCCTTGTCGGGCCGTGCCTTGCCACCCGCCAGCAGTGTCGCGCCTTCGGCCTGGCCGATATCGATATAGGACAAGACCCGTTCCATCTGCCGCTGCGACACGACCGGTCCCATGATATGCGCGGGATTATCATAGTCGCCCCAATTGTCGCCGAAGCTGGCATAGGCATGTTTGAGGACCGCTTTGGCTTCCTCATAGCGGCTGCGCGGGACGAGCAGGCGCGAATGGACGGCGCAGCCTTGGCCGGCGTGGAACACCAGCATCGACTGGGCGACGTCCATCGCGAAATTGGCGCTGTCCTCCAATATGATCTTGGCGGACTTGCCGCCCAGTTCGAGGAAGACGCGCTTCAATGTGGCCGCGCCCTGTTCCATGATGCGCTTGCCGACATTGGTAGAGCCGGTGAAGGAGATGAGATCGACGCGCGGATCGGTCACCAGCATCTCCCCGGCGAGAGCAGGATCGCTGCCGAAGATGACGTTGAGTACACCGGCGGGGAAGCCCGCTTCCTGGGCCAGTTCGCCGAAGATTGCGCCCATGCCCGGCGTGTTGGGCGCGGGTTTGAGGATGACGGTGCAACCGGCGAGCAGCGCGGCGACGACCTTGCCCACATTCACATAAAGCGGGACGTTCCAGGGCGTGATGGCGCCGACGACGCCGACCGGTTCATAGACCGCCTTGCGCTGCGTTTCGAAGCCATAGCCGGTGCGGCCGCCATAATCCTTGTCCCATTTCAATTGCGGAAAGAGGCGCAGATAATCGTCCCAGCCGTCGAGCGCCATGTCCACATGGGCGCGGCCGACCGCGCCCATCGCGGCACCGGCTTCGTCGCGCGCGAGGTCGGACAGGCGTTCGCGGTTCGCTTCGAACAGGGCACGCAATTTGGTGACCAGGTCGACGCGCTTTTCGACATTGGTGGACCAGTCGGTCGTGTCGAAGGCGTGGCGCGCGGCGGCGATGGCTTCATCCACATCGGCGGCCGAAGCATCGGCGGCCTTGCCGACCGGCTGGCCGGTCCAGGGGCTGATGACGTCGAAGGTCTTGCCGCCCTGCGCGTCGCGCAGCACGCCGTCGATGGTGAGTTTGGCGTCGGGGAGAGTGGCCATGGCTAGGGTCTTTCTGTCGATATGCGGGATAGGGCGATCAGCGGCGGCGCGCCGTCAACGCGACCGTGCTGATGTGCAGGTCGGCGGGCATGTCGATGACGGCGCGGAAGGCGTCGGTGACGGAATCATAATGGGTGATGGGCCGCTCGCGCGGGTTGAGGCCGATCTTGGCATTGTCCTGCATGAAGCGCATGGCGACATCCATCGGCCAGTTGGTGCCGGTCTTGGTTTCGTCCATCATCTGCCCGGCCTGGACCACGGTGACGCGCACATCGTCGGCCGCCAGTTCCCGTCCCCACATGTCCGACATCAATTCCAGCCCTGCCTTGCCCCCGGCATAGAGCCAGAGCATCGCCATCTTGATCGCGACGGATTCGCTGCTGACGTTGATGATATGCCCGCCACCCCGCAGCAGCGGCAGCGCTTCACGGGCGCAATAGATCGGCCCGGCGACATTGATGGCGAGGGACGACTGAATCTGGTCGTCGCGCACCTCGGCGAGGGTGAACGGCTCATAGATGGCGGCGTTGTTGATGAGGACGTCCACTTTGGGATGGCGCGTGGCGATCTGCGCGAAGGCGGCGCGAACGGAGTCGGGATCGCCGACATCGCATTGCAGGGCCAAATGCCCCTCGCCCAGTTCGGCTGCCACGGCTTCCAGCTTCGACAAGGTGCGGCCGAGCAGGATGACGGTTTCGCCGTCACGCGCAAAGCGCCGCGCCAGGGCGCGACCGAGGCCGTCGCCCGCGCCGGTGATGATGATCGTCTTGCCCATGTCCTGCTCCATCCTTCATCTCTTGTTGCTTCATCCCATTCCGCACTGGCGCGCGCACGGCAAGGGGGACGGCCATCGCGCGCGCGATAGCTGTTCAGGCGGCGGCAGCGGGCCGCGCGAAATCGGCGGGGTAGACCGAGAGGTCGCCATCATAAGCGATGCCGCCGGGCCAAAAGGCCGGGCCGCTGACTTTGCCGAAATAATGGACCGTGCGCGCGACCGAGCCGGAGGCGGAGCGCGGGGCGAAGGCGACGCCGCTGGGGCTGACGCCGCGGGCGCGGGCGCTGAAATCCTTGACGGTAAAGAGCAGATCGTCGGTCTGCTGCGCGCAGATAACCAGGTCGCTGCCGGGGCAATAGCGTTTGGGTTCGAGTTGCACCGGCGACAGGCGGCCGCGCTTCATGCCGACCTTGCCGGGGACGCGGGTCACTTCAGGGGAATGCACCGTGTCATACCAGTGATGATATTCGGCTTCGCGCCCGGCGACGAAATTGGCGAGGATGATGCTGACGCCCGAAAAGGGCTGATCGGCCCGGTGGTTGGGGCTGAAGGCCCAGTCGGCATACATGGCATAGCTGTGAATGCGTTCGCTTTCGTCGCTATCGTCGATCAGCCCGGCGTCGCGTGCCTGGGCCAGGAGAGGGGCGAGCGCGGGCAGGTCGATTTCCGGGGTGGCGGTGTCATGCTCGTAGACGGTCAGAAATCGCCATGGCTGGGGGATGTCGTGCATGATCTGCTGCGGCGTGATGGCATAGCGGTCGGCGCTGCGGAAGCCGCGCAGGCGGGCGAGGTCGTCGCGATGCGGGCCGTCGAACCAGGCGGCATAGTCGCCTTCCCGCCCGGCCGGGACGTTATGGAGGTGGATGGTGGTATGCAGGCTCATTCCTCTGCCCTCTGGCTGCGCGCGCTCAAACGCTTGTCGGGTGACAATTCAGCATGGACGGCAACGGTGCGCCAGAGGATTGGGCGAGCCTGATCGATTGATCGCCGGGGCAATGGCAACCGGGCGGGTATCAGAAGCGGAACCCGCGCATCTGGTTGCCGCCGTCGCACAAGATGACCTGGCCGTTGACGAAACTGCCTTCTTCCGACGCGAGGAACAGGGCCAGGTTTGATATATCGGCTGCTGTCCCCTGCCGCTTGACCGACTGCATGGCTTTGAGCCGCTCCCAATTGGCGGGATCGACGCCTTGGAGCGCTGCTTCGGTTTCCATGAGGCCCGGCGCGATGCCGACGCAGCGAATGTCGTCGATGCCGAACTGCTGGGCCATGGCGTGGGTGAAGACGGTGAGCGACGCTTTGGTGATGCCGTAAGCGGTGGCGGGATTATAGCTGGCCATCGAGCATTTGTTGATGATGACGCCCTTGGCTTTTGCCAGCGCGGGACGCAGCGCTTCGGCCAGCAACAGGGGGCCGAAGGTGTTGACGGCGAAAAAAGGCTGCCATTTGGCCATGCCGAGATCAAAGAATCCGCGCGCGATTTCGCCTGCATGCAGGCCTGCATTGTTGATGAGGACGTCGAGCCGGTCATGCGTCGACAGGATCGTGGCGGCGAACGCCTGAATGTCGGCTTCCTGGCCCATGTCGACGCGGTGGACGGACGCATTGCCGCCGCCCGCTTCGATCAGCGCCTGGCTTTCGGCCAGCCTCGATTCGTTGATATCGGCGAGGATGAGATGCGCGCCCTCCCCTGCAAAGGCCAGTGCATGGTCGCGGCCGAGGCCGCCTGCCG
>NZ_JPPQ01000066.1:55-1726 GCF_000743655.1 Sphingobium sp. ba1 | reverse complement strand
TGTCCTTCATGCTTGGTCCATGCGGGTGAAGGTCACTTGCGCGATCCGCCACCCCTGGGGTGTGCGGCGAAAGACGTCGCTGTAGCGGCCCATCACCGTGTCGATTGCGCCGGAACTGCGGCGCTTGAGCTTAACCAGGACCGTCCAGTCGCCGGTGGCGCAATCGCCGTCGATCAGGATTCGTGGCGAATGGAGCATGTGCAGCAGCCACGCGCTGTTGCCCGCAATGGCGGTGCAGAGGAAATCGGTGATCGCCTGCGCGCCGATCAACCGCCCCATGCCATAGTCGCCGACGAAATCCTGCGCGAAGATGGTCGCGAAGGTGGCGCGGGCCTGATCCGGGTCGCTGGCGGCGAGATCGGCGGTGGCGCAGTAGCGGGCCTTGAGATTGGCGATCGCCAGCGACTGCTCCGCGTCGTCGCTCATGCCGGTTCGGTGGAGAGCTGTTTGACCACCAGCGCTTTCAAATCCGCCGTCTTGATCTTGGCGCTGCCGGTCAGCGAGAGGTCGTCTTCGCTGAAGAAGAGGACGCGACGGGGCACTTTATAGCTGGCGAGTTGCGCCTTGGCGTAGGTGCGGATGGCGTCTTCGTCCAGCGGTGCGCCGACATGGGGGACGATGCAGGTGACGACCAGTTCACCCAAGGTTTCATGGGGCACGCCGACGGTCTGGGTGACCTTTACGCCGGGGCAGCTTTTGATGACGGTGTCGATCTCGATCGGCGAGACATTCGCGCCGCCGGTCTTGATGATGTCGTTGAGGCGCCCTTCCCAATGGAGCCGTCCTTCCGCATCGAACCAGCCGCCATCGCCCGTGTGGAAGAAGCCGTCGGCGTCCACGCTTTCGTCCAATGGCACGCCAATATAGCCCAGCATCAGCGTCGGTCCCTTGACCGCGATCTCGCCGCGCTGGCCTAAGGGCACGACCGCGCCGGTCAATGGATCGAGGATCTTGAAGATATTGCCGGGCAAGGGGATGCCATGGGTGCCCGCGATCCGATCGTCGGGCGTGCCGGAATCGAAGATGGTGCTGATGGTGAAGGTTTCGGTATTGCCATAGGCGGCCATCGGTTCCTGCCAGTCCGTGCTGACGGTGGGATGGCGGCCGAGCGGGGTATGCTGGCCGACATAGTGGAGCGCGGACAGGTCCACATCGCTCCAGTTCGCCGCCCCCTCCAGTTGTGCCCATTGGTGGGGCCAAGCGAAGGCCATGGTCGCCCGTTCGCGCGCCATGAGGGTCAGCGCTTCTTCGGGCTGGAAGGTGGCTTGCAGGATCAGGCTGCCACCCGACGAGAGCGCGCCGCCGATCGCCATGGCGAAATTACCCGACCAGAAGAAGCCGTTGGCCGACCAGGCGCGGGCATCCTCTTTGGCGGCGAGAAAGCGTTTCCAGCGCCAGAGCTGGAGCGTGACGCCGCGGTGCATCGAGAGGATGCCCTTGGGCTTGGCGGTCGAGCCGGACGAGAAGAAGAGGACGCCGGGGTCGGCAGGCGTGACGGTAGCGGCGGTCGCATCGATCAGCGCCTGATCGATGCTATCGCCGCGCGTCAGGAAGCGGTCCCACGGTTCGATCATGCCCTCGCCACCGCCGAGCGAGGCGATGTGGCGGAGGAAGGGAAAATAGGGTGAGGCGAGCGCACCGGGGCTGGCCGTCGAGATGCCCGGTTCCAGA
>NZ_JPPQ01000065.1:0-1444 GCF_000743655.1 Sphingobium sp. ba1 | reverse complement strand
CTTCGCCCTGGACTTCCTCGACCGTCGAGCCGTTGGTGGTGGCGAACCAGTCGATCGCCTGCTGCCGGGTCCAGCGCTTGGCGTGGAGGCCGGTGTCGACCACCAGGCGGCAGCAGCGATAGGCGATCGACTGGAGATAGCCCAGCCGCCCCGCGACATCGCCGTCATAGGCTCCCAGCTCGTCGCCCAGTTGCTCGGCATAGAGCGCCCAGCCCTCGCTATAGGCGTTGAAGGGGAGGAGCGAGCGGATGAGGGGCAGCTTATAGCTATATTCGCCCTGCCAGATATGCCCCGGAATGCCCTCATGATAGGTGAGGGTGGGCAGGCTGTAGCGCGGCCAGCTGTTGGTATCGCGCAGGTTGATATAATAGTTACCGGGCACGCTGCCGTCGATCGACCCCGCGCCCGCATAGGCGCCGGGCATCCCGGCCTCGATCTCCACGGGGACGCGCTTGACGATCAGCTTGGCGGGGACCAGCGTCGCGAAGGCGCGCGGCAGGCGGGTGCGGATGTCGGTCAGGCGGCCTTCGATATAGGCGAGGATCTGGGCGCGGCCGCTTTCGTCATCGGGGAAGAGGTGGCGCGGGTCTTTGCCCATTGCGGTCATGCGTTCGCCGACGGTGCCTTTGGTGAGGCCCAGTCCTTTGAGCAGCCCGTCCATCTGGCTTTGCAGTGCGGCGAGTTGGTCGAGGCCGAGCACATGGACCTCTTCGGGGGTCATGGTCGTGGTGGTCCCGGCCTTGAGCGCCCAGGCATAATAGGCTTCGCCATCGGGGAGTTTCCACACGCCTGCATCCATGGTGGCGGTGGCGCGCTGGCGGGTGAGTTCGGCGACCTGGGCGGCGAGCGCGGGGGCGACCTGGTCGCGGACGATCTTCGCGGCCTTCGCGCCATAGTCGCCGGGCATCGCGGCGGTGCGGCGGGCGAGCGAGGCGACGGGTACCCATTGGTCGACCGGCTGGCGCTGGACCGTCGCCATCTGGCCCAGCGTCTTGTCGAGCAGGAAGGCGGGCGCGGTGACGCCGATGCCTGCATCATGGCGCAGCCGTTGCGTTTCGCCCGCGAGATTGGCGGCATAGGCGGACAGGCGGGCGAGATAAGCGTCGGCGTCAGCGGGGGTTTCGATGCCGTGATTGGCGTCGAGGAAGTCGGGGGTTTCGACGAAGCTGCCGGTATTTTGCGCCACGGCATAGGGCGCGTTGCGGTAGGACCAGTTGCTGTTCATCATCGCCATTTCGCCGAACGGGAAGGCAAACCCTTCGGCGGCGAGTTCGTGGGCGGCGCGGGCGACCTCGACATCGGTGCGGGTGGCGGGGGAGAGCGGGGCCAAGTCTATGGCGCGCAAGGTGGCGAGGCGGTCGGCGACATGGGCGGCGATCTGCGCCTGACCCGCCGGGCTTTTGTTGCCGAGGCGGCTTTTGAGCGCGGCGCGGGGGCCAGTGTC
>NZ_JPPQ01000064.1:0-1739 GCF_000743655.1 Sphingobium sp. ba1 | reverse complement strand
CCCGTCGCGCGCAAGGTGGTGGGGAAGACATTGGCGATCAGCGCATAGAGGCCCACGACCGACCCATTGGCCAGGAAGCCCAGCACGAAGGCGGCGATCTGCAGCCAGAGGAAGTCGGCCGGCACCACGCCGAACACGGCCACCGCGATACCCGCGCCCGCCATGGCCAGCAGCAACAACCGCCGCAGGCCGAGCCAGGGCGACAGGAAGCCGAGCGTCAGCCCCCCGATCGCCCCGCCCATATTCATGAAGACCGACACGATGCTGGCGCGCGAAGGGTCGAACCCCAGATCGACCACCAGCGAGGGCGCCCAGCCCAGCGCATAGTAGAAGGTCATCATGTGCAGGCCGTAGACGATGATCAGCGCGATCGTGATGACTCGGTAGCGATCAAGGAACAGCGCGCGCATCGACGCTTTGGGCAGGTTCAGCGCGACCAGTTGCGCCGCTTGCGGCTGGCCCAGCCGGCGCAGGATGACGTTGATCTTGGCCAGCGCATCGGGCGCGCCGCGCGTCGCCAGCCAGCCGATCGATTCAGGCAGGAACAACAGCACGAGCGGTATCATCAGCGCCGTCGCGCCTGCGCCAAACAGGAAGATCGCTTCCCAGCCGTCGGTGCGCAGCAATTGCGCCGCGCCCCAGCCACCGATGATGCCGCCGACCGGATAGCCCGCCGCCATGATGCTGACGGCCAGGTCGCGGCGGCGGCGATTGGCGAATTCGGCCGACATGGCATTGATCGCCGCCAGCATCGCGCCCAGACCCAGGCCCGTCAGGATGCGCAGCACACTCAGCATCACCACCCCTGTCGCGAAGGCGGAGGCGAGCATGCCGAACGTCATGATGACCAGGCACAGCAAAATCTGCCGCCGCCGCCCGATGCGATCGGCCAATTGACCGAGCGTCAGCGACCCGATCACCATGCCGACCAGGCCGGTCGAGACGATGATGCCGATCGCGCTTGGCCCAACGCCCCAATCCTTCGCGATGCCCGGCGCGGCAAAAGTCACCGCCAGCACGTCGAACCCGTCGAGCGCGTTGAGCAGGAAGCAGATGAAGATCGCCACCACCTGCGGCAGGCGCATCGGCCGGTCTGCCAGGATGCTGCGCGGATCATCCGCAGGCAGGGTTATGCTCGACATGGGGGACATTCTCTCCGGCACTTGTTTCGCCATTGTATGCTGGCGAAACAATTTGCCAAGTCAAATCGCCGGTGCCTCGTCCGTGTTAGAGCGAGATCAGCGCGTCGAGCGCCAATGCCCCCTTGCCCTGCGGATAGACGATCACTGGGTTGAGATCGACCTCGCGGATCGCCGGGGTCGCCGCGACCATCTGGCCGAGCCGCTGGACCACGTCGGCGACCGCTTCGATGTCCATGACCGGCGCACCGCGGAAGCCGTCGAGCAAGGGGGCCATGCGCAGTTTGCGAATCCGCGCGATGATCGCGGCGCGCGGCAGGTCGGGCGGGAGCAGGCAGACATCGTGGAGCAGTTCGGCCGCGACACCGCCAAAGCCGACCAGGATGGTCGTGCCCCAATGCGGATCGTTGCGCGCGCCGACGATCAGTTCGACGCCCTTGTCCGCCATTCCCTCGACCAGCACGCCGTCGAGCGTCAGGTCGGGGCGGGACGCAGCGAGATTGGCAGCGAGGCGCGCCCAGCCATCGGCCAGTTCCTCGCGGTTCTTGAGGCCGACGATCACGCCGCCGGCATCGCTCTTGTGCGGCAGTTCGGGCGATT
>NZ_JPPQ01000063.1:0-2463 GCF_000743655.1 Sphingobium sp. ba1 | reverse complement strand
GTCGATCGTCATCGCGCGCTGGGCCTGGGGCCTGATGAAGGACACCGCCGCCATCCTGCTCGACACCGCCGAACCCGCGCTGACGGCCAAGGTCCGCGCGCTGGCCGAAACCGAAGGCGCCACCATCCGCGACCTCCACGTCTGGCGCATCGGCCCCCACGCCCACGCCGTCATCCTCAGCCTAGCCCCCGGCGCAAACGGTGCCGCCGTCCGCGCGCGCCTCCACGCGCTCCCCCGCATGGCCCATGTAACGGTGGAGTGCGGGTAGGCCTTGCCGATCAAATGTCGGCGAGCAGCGCCTCATAGTCGCGGCCGCCATAAAAAATGCCTACGAAAACAACCGCCTCACCCTCTACCAGATAGGCCATCGTGACACGCCGACGCCATGTGGTGGTACGTAGACCAGGACGGATGTCGTCGCGTGGGGTGCCACGAAGCGGAAAATCCGCAAAGGATTCCATGTGATCGAGGATAGCGGCGGTAAAACGCCGTGCAATATCGAGTGAAGATGCAACCGCGACATAATCGAAAATTACAGTTAATTGCGCGCGCGCTTCGGGTGTCAGAACAACATGATGGGGCACCGTCAGTCGTGCCGAACTGCCTGTTCATACCGTTGGGTCAGGTCATCGCGCATATCATCCAGCGTTATGCCGCTCCCAGGGTCAGCCCGGTAAGCGTCCAGTGCCGGTCCGACCTCGGCCCGCAACCATTGCTCCACCGCCCGGTCGCGCGCGCGCAATGCTCGCAAACCATCGCGGATGACTTCGCTTTCGCTCGCATATTCACCCGACGCCACTTTTGCCCGCACATCGTCGGCCATGTCATTGGGCAGGGTTACGCTCAGTTGCCGAGTGGTTCGCATAGCTTTTCCTTACACAGTAGGATTAAATCCTATTATTTAAGGAAAAGCAACTGCACTCACTGCCCCTTCACCGCATCCATGATCTGCCGCACCGGCGCGATGTCATAACCAGCCGCCGCCGCCTGCGCGGCCAGCACGTCGCCATCGTCGCCCGCCCGCGCGCGGGTCAGCGCCCATAGCAAGGTGCTGCGCGTGCCCGACCGGCAATAAGCGAGCATCTTGCCGCCTGCCTCCGTCTGTTCCAGCGCGCTCGCCATCTCGTCCAACTGCCATGGCGCGAAACCGCCATGCGCAACCGGCACCGCGACATAGGCGATGCCCGCCGCCTTGGCTGCGGCTTCGATCTCCGCGCCATTCACCTGTCCCGGTTCCTCGTCATCGGGGCGGTTGTTGACGATGATCGTCACGCCCCGCGCCTTGGCGTCGGCCACCTGATCCAGCGTGATCTGCGGCGAAACAAGGATGCGGTCGGTCAATTTGCGGAACATGGGGCTTCTCCTTTGGCACAGGCCATGCGCCGGTCAGGGTCAGGATTCAAGAGCGGCATTTCCGCCTGCTCGTTGCGCAAAGCCCTTCCAATGTAGGATTTCCGATGATCTACACTGTCGGATGAAACGCGCTCGCACCCCACCCCGCCCTGCATCCCGGATCGACCGTCGCGTGCCTGTCGCGTCACAGCCGTGTCACTGTCGCGCCGGTGTCGCGTTACCGGGTCTTCGGACGCACTTTACCGGCACTTTTCCAGCGCAATCGGCCGAAAAATGCGCCCACGACATCGTGAACTTGAATGCGACGCGGACCTGTGACCCTTGGCGCTACAGAAACGGCCGAATCGCCGCCAGGAAAGCGTCGCCCCAGGCGTCCAGCTTCTTCTGCCCCACGCCGCTGATCGTGCCGAGATCGCGGATCGAGGACGGCCGCTGTTCGGCCATTTCGCGCAGCGTTGAATCATGAAAGATCACATAGGGCGGCACGCCCGCCTCCTGCGCCAGTTCGCGGCGGCAGGCACGCAGCGCGTCGAACAGCGGATCGCCGACCGGGTTCGCGTCGGCGCCGTTGCGGGCATTGCGGGACCGTCGCTCGCGCTTGGGCGGGACCAGAATGCGAACTTCTTCCTCCCCGCGCAGGATGGGCCGCGCATTGGGGCCAAGCATCAGCCCGCCATGCTCTGTGGTCTCCAGCGCATCGCGCACCAGCAAAGCGCGCGAGACGGGACGCAGCAGCACCACCTCGTCCCCCGACACGATGCCATGGACCGAAATCTTGTCATGGCCGCGCTCGCGCACCTTGTCGTTGGGCGCGCCGGTCAGCACCGCCTCGATATGGCCGGACCCGAAACTCTGGCCGGTGCGATAGACGGCGGACAGATATTTGCGCGCCGTCTCGGTCGCGTCGATGCTGGCGGGCGGCGAGAGGCAATTGTCGCAATTGCCGCAGGTGGCGGGCGGATCTTCGCCGAAATGGCGCAGCAAGATGGCGCGGCGGCAGGTCGCGGTCTCGACCAGCGCGCCCAGCGCCGCGATCCGCGTGCGCTCGCCCTGCTGGCGGCTCTGCTCCAATTCCATGATCCGCTGGCGGGCGCGGGCGAAATCCTCCGC
>NZ_JPPQ01000062.1:1897-11528 GCF_000743655.1 Sphingobium sp. ba1 | reverse complement strand
GAAGCGCGAAGCCGATCGCAAGCGCGCCACCAAATTGCTGCCCGACCTTAGCGCCGAGCCGACCCCAGCCGAGCCGATTCCGATCGATACGGCGCGCAAAGCTCGCGAAGGCTAAAGCGCGGCTTGCCAGTCGCGCACGGCGTCGACCGGCCAGGTCAGCATCAGGATGTTGAGCGTCAGATTGTCGCGGATGACCGCAAGCGCCAATAGCTCGAACCCGACGCCGACCACGACCGTCAACCAGGCCGGTACGCGCGATGCGAACAGGAAGCCCAAGGCCATCATGCCGATGTCGCTCACCGAATTGACGATCGAATCGCCCGAATAGCCAAGCGCGATCGTCGCAGTGCGATACCGGTCGATGATGATCGGCGAATTTTCGAGAATTTCCCAGGCCGACTCGATCGCCACGGCAACGGCCAGCCGCAAGCCGATGGGTCGCCGCCGCAGCACCATCCAGGTGCCGCCGTAAAAGAGAAAGCCATGGATGATATGGCTGAGGCTATACCAGTCCGCAACATGCTGGCTATTGCCGCTATCGAGCGCGCCATGCCATAATTCCACGGTGCCACAGGCGCAAATTGGCGGCCTTTGCATCAGGAAGAGGATGACGCCGGTCATCACGACGATCAGCCCCGCAAGGATGAAACCCCGACGATTGGCGGCGTGCTTGCGGCGCATATCCTGTTCCTTCCGTCATCCGGCCTCTTGCCAAAGCCTGTCCCAAGCGTCACTAGCGGCCATGGCCGAGCATATCCCGATCGAAACGCCCGATTTCCAGCGCCGTGGCGTTCTCTTCGTTCTGTCGTCCCCTTCGGGCGCGGGCAAGTCCACGATCGCGCGCAAGCTGCTCGCCGCCGAACCGGACCTGTCCATGTCCGTTTCCGCCACCACCCGGCCGATGCGGCCGGGCGAGGTCGATGGCAAGGATTATCATTTCGTCGATCTGGAAGCCTTCCGCCAGATGACGGCCGACCATGAATTTCTCGAATGGGCGCATGTCTTTGGCCAGCGCTACGGCACGCCGCGCGCGCCGGTCGAAGCGATGCTCAAGTCCGGCAAGGACGTGCTGTTCGACATAGATTGGCAAGGCGCGCAGCAATTGCACCAGATTGCCGGGGGTGATGTCGTCCGCATCTTCATTTTGCCACCCTCGATGGAGGAACTGGAACGGCGCCTGCGCGGGCGCGGGACCGACAGCAACGCCGTGATCGAAGGCCGCATGGCCCGCGCGGCGGGCGAGATCGCGCATTGGGACGGCTATGACTATGTGCTGTGCAATGTCGATGCCGATGATTGTTTCGCGCGGGTGCAAACCATCCTCCACGCCGAACGCATGAAGCGCAGCCGCCAGACCGGCCTCATTGGCTTCATCCGTCGCCTTGGCCGCTATCATCAGGACGATTAATATCAGGCCGTAAAGCCAGCCGGATCGGCCCAGTCGGGATGGGTCCAGGCCATCACCCGGAACAATGTCCCCATCGTCGCTTCATCGGTCAGTCGCATCCGTGCCGCCTCGATCTCCGCCGCGCGCGTGGGCGTTGCGCGGGCCAGTTGCTCGGCGCGCGGATCGATGCCCAATTGCCGCAGGAAATCGCCCTGCCCCACCGTGCCATGCACCCGTAGCCCCGCCTGCCGCGCCATATTGCCGATGACGCTGAAATCGACATGGGTGGTCAGGTCCACCTCGCCCGGATCGGTAAAGGGATCAGCAAACTTGTGCGCCTTGACGGCCTGTAGCGTGTCGCCGAGCAGCGGCCCTTCATAGCCATAGTCGATGACGATTGCCGCCCCGCCCTGCTTGGCAATGCGTTGCGCCAAGGCATAGGCGATGCCCGCGCCCACGATCGGCGTTTCGATGATCGCGCCATCCTGCGCCTGCGCCGCGATCGGCGGAAGGCCCGATTCGATGCGGCGATAGCCGGGCACGGGCAGAAAGGCAGCGTCCGCCTCGCGCCGGATCACCACCCGTTCGCGCCACTCGTCGCCGACATGGATGCATTGGCGGACCGGCAGCGCATCGAAAAATTCATTGGCGACGACCAGCAGCGGCCCTTCATGCGGCAAGCTGTCGATACTGTCGTGATGGATGACATGGGGGATCAGCCCACGCTGCCGGTCGCGCAGAACGGGGCTGGTCTCGACGCAATGGACGCGCGGGGCGAGCGCCGCGCGCTCCATCGCCCGCAGCGCATCGGCCGCCAGCGTGCCGCGCCCCGGCCCCAGCTCGGCATAGAGCGCGCCGGGTCGCCGCCCCGACCGCATCCAGACATCGGCCAGGCACAAGCCCACCAGCTCGCCGAACATCTGGCTGATTTCAGGCGCGGTCGTGAAGTCGCCCTCCAGCCCCAGCGGGTCGCGGGTCGCATAATAATGCTGGTTCGATTCGGCCATATAATGAGCGACCGAGATCGGCCCGCCCGCCGCAATCTGCCGCGTCAGTCGTTCCGCCAGCGGTAGCGGTTCAACTGACACTCGCGCTGCCCGCGATCGGCTCCACCCGCACACGGCGGCCCTTGGCGGTGAAGATGAGGTAGAGGCCGCCCAGGATCATCGGCACGCACAGCCACTGGCCCATATGCAGGCCGGTGCGTGCGGCGAACTCCATCAACTGCGCGTCAGCCTCGCGCACATATTCGACGCCGAAGCGGAAGCAGCCATAGCCGAGCAGGAAGATGCCGACTAGCATCCCTGGCTGGTAGCGGGCGCGGGTGCGCCAGAAGGCGAAGGCGAGGATGGCGAACAGCACGGCCCCTTCCAGCGCGGCTTCATAAAGCTGGCTGGGGTGGCGTGGGAACGGCCCACCGGTGGGAAAGATGATGCCCCATGGTACATCAGTTTCCTTGCCCCACAATTCGCCATTTACGAAATTGGCGAGGCGGCCGAAGAACAGGCCGAAGGGCACGCAGCAGGCGACATAATCGTGGATGCGCAGCCAGGAGAGCTTCTCCTTGCGCGCCATGTAGAGGATGCCGAGCGACACACCCGCCGCGCCGCCGTGGAAGGACATGCCGCCATTCCAGAGTTTGAGGATATCGAGCGGATTTTGCAGGATTTCGGGCTGATAGAAGATCACATAAGCGAGCCGCCCGCCGATGATGATGCCCAGCGTCGCATAAAAGATCATGTCGTCGGCATGCCGCCGGGCCATCGGCGATCCGGGCTGGGCGATCAGCCGCAGCAGATACCAATAGCCGATCAATATGCCCGCCAGATAGGCAAGGCTATACCATTTCAGCGTGAAGAACCCCAGGTCGAGGGCAACGGGACTGAGCCCCAGATCCTCGAAACGGATGGCGCTCGAAGCGGCGGCGGCAAGGTCCAGGATCAAATCGGCTTCCTTAGTGGCAAGACGTTTGCCGCCATAGAGGAAGCCCCGGTCAAGACCAAGGGGGCAGTCGCCGGGCCGGGACGGTTTAGGTCGTCCCGGCCCGAAGCCTTATTGCGGCAGGCCCAGGGCCTTGACGATATCGGCCCAGGCGACGAGCTTGAAATTCTGCGCCGCCGCGCCATTCTCTCCATCCTGCGCGATGAACAGCCCGCCGGGATAGTCGGGGCCGAAATCGCCCAGCATCAGTTCGATGCCGTCGGTTTCCTCCGACCCGCCGATCGCGCCGGCGACCACGCGGAAGCGGCCGACATAGCTGTCGTCGCTGATGCGATAGACGACATAGGCATTGTCGCCCTGGCTGGAAACGAGGACATAGCCGTCCTTCTCTCCGATCGGGGCGATAGCGACGCCTTCGGCATCGGCGACGATATTCTTGCCGTCTGCAGCGGCGATCTTCGTGGGTGTGGTGCTGCCGCTCGCCCGCGCGTCGAAGCGCCACAGGCCGACATCCTCTTCCGCGACATAGAGCGTGCCGGTGCGGTCATCGACCGCACAGCCTTCCGACTGGGTGCCGAGCTTCATCGTTCGCACGATGCGGCCGGTGGGCGTTGCACCCGACGCATCGAGCGCGACCTGGTTGATCGTCCCGTCCTTGAGCACGATGAAAGCATAGAGACCGGCAGCGTCCGACCCCATGCACAAGCCATAGGCTTCGCCCGCACCGCCATCGATGGTGCCGAGCGCGGTCAGCTTGGCCGTCGCCGGATCAAGCCGGAACAGCGCCAGTTTGGCGCGTGCGACATCGTTACGGTCGGAGGCGACGACCAGGATGCCCGTGCCGCCGTTGATTGCGACGCCGTCCTTCAGGTCGATATTATTGACCCGGCCCGCGTCGAGAAAGTCGCGCACCTTGCCGTCCAGCCCATAGACATAGACGCCCGCTTTCTTGTCGGTGCCCACGATCAGGCTGGCGGCGGGGTCCGCCGCATTGCGCCAGATCGCCGGATCATCGGCCGCATCGGCATTGGTGGTGCCGACCGGCGTCGTTTCGCCCCGCGCGGTCACCGACACCGCCGGGGTGGCGTTGGCGATGCGCACGGCGATCGGCAATTCGATTTCACCGGCAGCGCAGGCTGACAATGTAATAAAAGTGAAACCCGAAATCATCGAACTGTAATATTTCTTTCGCGATGCGGTCACGAATACCTCCTAGCGGCCCAATTCGACGGGCTAGATACAAGACACGGCCCACTGGTCAATTAAACTATTCTCAATAGGGGGCAGATATGGTCGCGAGTAAGTGGCTGTTGTTTGGTTGCGCATCGATTGCGCTGTTTTCCGTTTCCGCGCAGGCACAGGCACCTGCTGCCGCCGACGAGATCGCCAAGACGGACGGGCCGATTACCCAGGCGGCCGACATCGTCGTCATCGCCGGAATTGGCTATCGCGACCGCACCGACACCCCCGAACCCGTGCTGAAATATGGCACCGACTATTTTCAGCGTTTCGAGCCGCTGACCGCTGGCGATGCGCTCAAGCGCGTGCCCTCCGTCACCTTTCTGTCGGACGTCATCGAAAGCGACGCGCCGCGTCTGCGCGGCCTGCCGCCCGGCTATACCCAGATCCTGATCAATGGTGAGCGCGTCCCCGGCGGCAGCGCCGACCGGAGCTTCTTCCTCGACCGTATCCCCGCCGAACTGATCTCCAGCGTCGAGATCGTCCGCTCTTCCTCCGCGCGTCGCACGGGTGATGCGGTTGCGGGCTCGCTCAACATCAATCTGCGTGACGGCTATGAACTGAATGGCGGTTATGTCCGTGCAGGCGGCCTCTATTATGACGACAAGGAAATCGAACCGAGCCTGGGCCTGGTCTGGGGCGGTCAGGTTGGTCCCGGCCGTCTGCTGCTGGGCGCGAACCTGCAGGGCCGTCATAATCCCAAGCAGAAGAAGAGCCTGCGCTACGGCGATTCGCCCGAAAATAACGCCGACTATGTGACCGACGATTTCGACAATCGCGAGGACCAGAGCGACACCCGCGACGGCAAGGATTACAGCTTCAACGGCAGCTATCAGATCGACGCAGGCGACACGACGTTCAAGCTCAATGGCTTTTATGTGAAGACCGACCGGACCGAGACCGAGCGCAGCTTTGAATATGACGATCCGACCGCCGTCAATGGCCCGGTTCCCGTCGGCAATCTGCTGAGCGACAACGCCAATGTCTCGAAGATCGATCAGGAGAATTTCTCGATCGACGGCAAGCTGAGCCATGAATGGGCGGCGGGTAAGACGTCGCTGCGTTTGAGCTATGCCAAGTTCATCGAGGACCGGGCCGAAACCGAATATGAGATCGGCTTCGACGTGGACGAAGGGGACGATCCAGAATTTGAAGGGACGCTGACGCAGACGGACATCAAGGACAGCGAATTTTCAGCCAAGCTGGAGCATGAGGTTCCGCTCAACGACAGCATGAAATTCGTATTCGGCGGCTTCTATCAGGACAAGAATCGCCGCAGTGGCATTTTCGAATCTGAGCAGGAAGGCACTGGCAGCTTCACCTGGGACCAGTTCAGCCAGAACCCGACCGATCTGGCCACCGCCTTTGACGATGTGGAAGCGATCGACGGCGGCGATAACCGCATCAAGGAAAAGCGTCGCGATGCCTTTGCCTTGATTGAGGGTGACAGCGGCAGCCTGAAGTGGGAAGCGGGCCTGCGCTATGAAAATACCAAGGTCCGTATCACCGACTATACGGTCGCGGCGGCGATCGCTGACCAGGAAAGCAGCTATGATGCTTTCCTGCCATCGGCGTCGTTCAAATATTCGCTGACCAGTAATGACCGCATCATCGGGTCGGTCGCGCGCACGCTGCGTCGCCCCGAATTCAACTATCTGACCCCGGCAGTTCTGGAAGAGGAAGTGGGTGACAGCGACCTGCTCGGCAATCCGCAGCTTGGCCCGGAGACCGCATGGGGCTTCGACATCGGTTATGAACATCGCATGGGAACGGGCGGCATTTTCGGCGTCAATTTCTTCTATCGCGACGTCAAGGATCTGATCGAACTGACCAATACCGGCGAAGAAGGCTCCGAAGGCGAAGGCACGTTCGTGTACCAGCCGATGAATGTCGGCGACGGCAAGGTGTGGGGCGTGGAGTTTGACCTGTCGTCGGATCTTGGCTTCATCGGCCTACCCAACACCGGCATCTTCGGCAATCTCTCTCTGCTCGACAGCAAGATCACCGATGCGCTGGGCGAACGGCGGTTCAACGATCAGTCGAAATATGTCTATAATTTCGGCTTCATCCAGGATCTGCCGCAAGCAGGCGCAGCGTTCGGTGCGACCTATCGCAAACAGGGTAGCGCCTTTGGCCGAGTGATCGCCGAGGAAGTAACCACCACCTATGGCGCGGACCTCGAAATCTTCGTCGAAAAGCGCTTCGGCAAGACCTTCACCATCCGCGCGGTCGGTTCCAACCTGCTGAACGGTGCCAAGGCCGAGAAATTCAACAAGTTCGACAATCTGGCCGACCAGATCGATCGCAACTTCGACGAATATGAGCTGGAAAGCGAAAAGGCCGGCCCTGTGTTCCAGATCATGGCGCGCTACGCCTTCTGATCCGGCATCAGGTCGTAAATGGAGGGGCTGCGCGGTGCGCGGCCCCTTTTTTGTTGTGCCACGATCTCCCCTCAATGAAAGTCGCGCGAGCCGGGCAATATCCGTACCTGGCGCGGGTGGGTGGCGCTGCGCGGTGGGGGGCTGCCGGTGCCGTCGCTGCTGTGGGTCAGGCGGCCCAGCGCGTCGCTGCGGTCATGCACGCGAACAGCCATCAGGTGGACGACGCCTTCCTTGCTGCGCTGGATTTCGCCCTCCACCAGCATCAGCCGGGATGCCATCACCGCGAGCCGCTGCATCTCGAACAGCCGTGCCCACAGCAGGATATTGGCGACGCCGGTTTCATCCTCGATCGTGATGAAGACGGCATTGCCCTTGCCCGGCCGTTGCCGCACCAGCACCATGCCCGCCACCTGCACCCGTGCGCCATTTTTGGCCGCGCTCGCCTGCGCGCAAGTCAGCACGCCCTCGGCGGCGAAGGCCGGGCGCAGAAACTGCATCGGATGGCCTTTCAAGGACAGGCGCGTCACCTGATAATCGGTCGCCACCTGCTCGGCGAGCGGCATGGCGGGCAGCATGGCGTCTGGTTCCTCGCCCAGTTCCCGCGCCGCCCGGTCCTGTCGTCGCGCCGCAGCGAAGAGCGGCAGTTCGTCGGACGGCGTGCGCCGCGCCTCCCACAAGGCGGCGCGCCGGTCCTGCCCCAGCGAGCGGCAGGCATCGGCGTCGGCGAGCAGGCGGAGCGCGCGTGCAGGCAGGCCCGCCCGGCGCGCCAGATCCTCAATGCTGGTAAAGGGGGCGTCGGCCCGCGCCGCCACCATCTGCGCCGCCCAGCTTTCGCGAAACCCATCGACTTGCCGCAACCCCAGCCGCAGCGCCAGGGCTTTCCCCGTCCCCTCCCCCCGATCCGTCCGGCGCGCCCGGTCGATCGGCTCCAGCCCATTGTCCCATTGGCTGGCATTCACATCGACACCGTGCACGGTCACGCCATGGGCGCGCGCATCCCGCACCAGTTGCGCGGGGGCGTAGAAGCCCATCGGCTGAGAATTGAGGAGCGCGCAGGCAAAGACCGCGGGCTGATGGCATTTGAGCCAGGCCGACACATAGACCAGCCGGGCAAAGGAAAGCGCGTGGCTTTCGGGGAAACCGTAGCTGCCAAAGCCTTCGATCTGCTTGAAGCAGCGTTCGGCAAAATCAGCCTGATAGCCGCGCGCGGTCATGCCCTTGACCAGCTTTTCGCGGAAATGGTGGATGGTGCCGACATTGCGGAAGGTCGCCATGGCGCGGCGTAGCTGGTTCGCCTCCGACGGGGTGAAGCCCGCGGCGACGATGGCCAGCTTCATCGCCTGCTCCTGAAACAGAGGCACGCCATAGGTGGCCCCAAGCAATGTTCTCAATTCGTGGGGATTATGCGGTGGCGCGGGATGCGGAAATTCCGGCTCCTCTTCCCCACAGCGCCGCCGCAGATAGGGGTGGACCATATCTCCTTCGATCGGTCCAGGCCGCACGATCGCGACCTGAACCGTCAGATCGTAAAGATTGCGGGGGCGTAGGCGGGGCAGCATGTTGATCTGGGCGCGGCTCTCCACCTGAAATACGCCGACGCTGTCGCCCTTGCACAGCATATCGTAAACGGATGCATCATCGGAATTGATATCGACCGTCAGGTCGTGATCCCCCAGCCCGTGACAGCGCATCAATTCATAAGCCTTGCGGATGCAACTGAGCATCCCAAGCGCCAGCACATCGACCTTCATCAAACCCAGCGCATCAATGTCATCCTTGTCCCACTCGATGAAACTGCGGTCGGGCATGGCGGCATTGTGGATCGGCACGGTTTCGTCCAACCGATTCTGCGTCAGCACGAAACCGCCGACATGCTGCGACAGATGGCGTGGGAAAGGTGCCTTTATCAGTTGCTCGACCAGTCCCCGTAGCCGCACGACCTCCGGATTGTCGAGGGCGAAGCCAGCGTCGATAATCCGCGCTTCGCCCAGATCACCGGAATGGCTGCCCCATATCGTCGCCGACAAGCGCATCGCCACATCTTCGCTGAGGCCCAGCACCTTGGCCACTTCGCGCAGCGCGCTGCGGGACCGATAATGGATGACGGTCGCAGCGATGCCCGCCCGCTCGCGGCCATAGCGGCGATAGATATATTGCATCACTTCCTCGCGCCGCTCATGTTCGAAATCGACGTCGATGTCGGGCGGCTCGTCGCGCTCTTCCGACACGAAGCGGGAAAAGAGCAGGTCATGCTTCATCGGATCGACCGATGTGACGCCCAGCAGGAAGCAGACGATGGAATTGGCCGCCGATCCCCGTCCCTGACATAATATGGGCGGATTTCGGGTGCGGGCGAACCGGACCAGGTCATGGACAGTCAGGAAATAATAAGCATATTTCTGGATGCGGATCAGCCGCAGTTCCTGGCCGATCAACGCCCTGACTTTTTGCGGCAACGCCCGGCCATAATGCCGTTTCGCTCGCCGCCGCACCATGTCCTCCAACCAATCGTCCGGTGACCAGCCGGGAGGAACCGGCTCGTGCGGATATTCATATTGAAGGTCGCTGAGCTTGAAATCGATGCGGGCGATGAACCGGATCGTTTCGGCTATGGCATCGGGGCAGGCGGCAAAGAGCCGCGCCATTTCCGCAGGCGGTTTCAGAAACCGTTCGGCATTGGCGT
>NZ_JPPQ01000062.1:0-1891 GCF_000743655.1 Sphingobium sp. ba1 | reverse complement strand
CCGTTCGGCATTGGCGTGCAATAGGCGCCCCGCCGTTCTGAGGGTCGTACCCGTCCTGATGCAGGTCAGGACATCCTGCACGGGACGCGCGGTTTCGGCGGCATAGAGTATGTCGTTCGTCGCGATCAGCGGCACGCCCACGTCACTGGCGGCAGCTTGCATCATCGCCATATGACGGGCATCGCGGCCTTCGTAGCGCATGGACAGACCAAGCCAGACGCGGCCGGGTGCCTTTTCCTGCAATCGTTGCGCTACCTGTTGCCATGTCGGTGGGGAAGAAGGCGGCACCAGGCGTAAATGCCCGGACGGTGCCTCCTCTTCTTCATCCTCGGTGGCATAGGCCGGGGGTGTGCGATGGGCCTGTTGCGCCTGCCCGGTAGAAAAGGGCAGGACGATCAACAGCATATCTTCAAGATGCGCGAGCAAATCGCTGAACCGCAGGATGCAGTCGCCCTTGACTGCCCGGATATTCCCCTTGGTCAGCAATCGGGTCAGCCGCCCCCATCCCAGGCGGGTCGTCGGATAGGCGATGATGTCCGGCGTGCCATCGACGAACACCAGCCGCGCGCCAACGATCAGCCGCAGATCGGTTTCACACGCTGCTTCTTCCTGTGGTGTCAGTAGGGCGGATTCGCCCTTCTCCTCCCGCGCTTTCAACAGCCCGGCGCGTGCCTTGTCCGGTGCCTCACGCAGCGCGACATACGCGCGAACGACACCGGCCACGCTGTTCCTGTCGGCAATACCGATCGCCTTGAGGCGGAGATGGATCGCCTGTCCGACCAGGTCGGCCGGATGCGATGCGCCATGCAGGAAACTATAATGGCTCATCGCCACCAGTTCGGCGAAATCTGGTCCCCCCTTGTCCAGAGGCCGATGCTCCTCCACTCGCCTTCCAGCCGTACGCTTTGCCGCCAACTGGTCCAGCTCGCGCCGGTCGGCCGATTTGGGTTTGGCTGGGTCCGGTCCTTTGCGGCGGCTGCTCATGCGAACAGGCCGTGGAGATACCAGCCGGGGTCAGGCGTCTCCGCGCCATAGAGGCCGTGGCGGAACAGCCAGTAGCGGCGGCCGCGCGCATCCTCGACGCGGTAATAATCGCGCGTCTTGCCGATACTGTCCCCCTCGATCGCGCCATCCTTCGCACGCCACCATTCGGGCGCGATCCGTTCGGGGCCTTCGAAGCGGACCACGTCATGCAGCGCGCGCCGCCAGCGGAAGCGGTGCGGCGGACCATCGGGCACGCCCGCGACCACGTCGATGGACTGGGGCGGATCGAACAAATGAATGGGGCGCAGCGGCGGGTCGCCCGGTTCGCCGACCGGTCCCCAGTCGGCGGGCGCGCGCACTTCGACGGCGGGCAAGGCCAGTTGCGCTTGTTCGGGAATGTGGCTGTCGCGCGGCACCAGGCGCTGGATGCGTCCGCGCCCGGCCCGGATCGACAGCCGATCGACCAGCGCCGCCACGCTTTCGCCCTTGCGCGCTTCGCCCCCTTCGAGCGCCAATTGGGTCGCGGCCATCGGCTCGGCCAGCGGCACGGTCAGGCGCAGCATGTCGAAGCCGAAGCCGGGATCTATGGGATCGGACAGGGAGGCGATCCGCTCGCGCATCAGCCGCAGGATGGACGGGGCATCGCGCACGGGCAGGCCGGTTTCGACGCGCAGCGGGAAGGCGAGGCCATCGCTGCGGAAGAAGGTCGCTTCGAACCGACGTCCCCCCTGCCCGCGTTCGGCCAGTTGCTCGCCAGCTTCGGCGGCCATCTCCTCCAGCCGCTTGAGCGCATAGGCGGTGCTGCCGATCGGTTCGGCAAAGCGGCGGTCGATGCGGATGGCGGGGCGGGCGCGGCGGGGCGCGAGCGGGCGATGCCCCAGTCCCAACAGCGCATGGAGCGCATCGA
>NZ_JPPQ01000061.1:0-1920 GCF_000743655.1 Sphingobium sp. ba1 | reverse complement strand
CCTTGCGCTCCTCCCAGTCGCCGTTGGCCGCCGGATCGTGATGCTGGGCACCATGCATCCAGTCGTCGTTCGCGATTTCATGGTCGTCCCACATGCAAATCCACGACGCGCGGGCATGGGCGTCGCGCAGGGCCGGATCACGACGCCACTGTGCATAGCGTGCGCGATAGTCGGCGAGCGTGACCGTGTCGTGCGTTGGCTCGATCGCCCGAACATCCATGAGTGCGGGCATCGAGTTGGCGCCATATTCGTAAATATAGTCGCCCACGAAGAGGATGAGGTCCACCGCTTCCCGATCGGCAATGGCCCGGTAGGCGTGAAATTCGCCGAACATATACATGGCGCAGCAGGCGAGCACGATATCGAGACGATCGATGCGTCCCGTTGGCAGGGTTTTTGCCCGCCCGATCGCCGATACCGTGTCCATGGCACGGAAGCGGTAGAAATATTCGCGGCCCGCCTTCAGGCCGGAGGCGATCACCTTGACCGTATGGTCCCGCGCCGCCGATGTGCTGAACGATCCGCGCGCAGCGATGCGCGTGAACAGTTCATCCTCGGCCATTTCCCATGTGCCGCTGACCGGCCCATGGGCAGGATCGGTCACGCGGGTCCACAGCAGGACGCTGTCGGCATGCGGATCGCCGCTCGCCACGCCATGCGCGAAGACCATGTTCGTTTTTGCCCCGGCGGGACCGGCGGCGAGCAAAAGCCCGCCCGCCGCCGATCCCGCAAGAACGCCGCGCCGCGTCAGCGCCATCAGAAACGCGCCCCGAGCGAAACGCCCCAGGTGCGCGGCGTGCCGCTGAATGCCTGCGTCGCCGATCCGCCGGTCGTGTAATCGACATCGGCGATGTTGCGCACGAAGCCGGCCACGGTCCAGCGCTGGTCGATCTTGAGATCGATGCGCGCATTGACGAGCGCGAAGTCCCCGACCGGCGCCGTATTGTCGAGATCGCCATAATAGGCATCGACGTAGCGGGCATCGACCTGAGGCGTCAGCGTCATGCGATCGTTCAGCGCGAACTCGTAGCGGATCGAGCCGTTCAGCGTCATGTTCGGCGCGAACGGCAAGTCGTTGCCCAGGCGCGCCTTTTCGGCAGCGGTGATCGCCTCGATCGCGGTGACCTTCGTGTCGAGCAGCGCGACGCCGAAATTGATGGTCATCGGGCGCACCGGGCGGATCGTGAAGCTGGCCTCGCCGCCATAGCTGCGCGCCTTGCCCACATTGGTGCGTACGCTGGTGGTGGCGCCATCATAGGTGCGGAAGGAACCGGCCTGAATGTTCGAGAAATCATAATAGAAGCCCGCAACTTCGAACTGCACAGGGCCGCGCGCAGGCATGAACTTCACCCCGCCTTCATAGGCCCATACGCTTTCCGACTTGAATGCATCGGCTTCGGGGGTCGACCAGATCGTGCTGCCGTCGAAACCGCCGGCACGGAAGCCGCGTCCGACCGAGCCATAGACCCGTGCATCCTCGCTCAGTTCATACGTGACCGTGGCGCGACCCGAAGGGCTCGTCTCACTGAGCTTGTTGTCGAATTCGGCGGGCAGGGCGAACACCAGCGATCCGATCGACACGCCATAGGGGTTGAGATCATGCGTGTAGCCGCTGAAGCGGTTCTTTTCGTTGCTGATGCGCACGCCCAGATCGGCACGAAGGCGCGGCGCGACCTTGAAATCGACGTCTGCGAAGGCCGCGAGGCTTTCGCGCCGCTGCAGATAGTTCGCTTCGAACACGGTACGGAAGGTGTCGGCGCCGTCCAGCGTGCTGAACAGGCTGATCTTGTCCTTGAACCAGGCACCGCCGACCGTCCAGTTGATGTTGCCCTTGTCGCGATTCTGCAGCCGTGCCTCGATTGTCAACGGCGGAGCAAAAGTCGGCCATTCGGCGGCGTAAAACCAGGCCATCGTGTTACA
>NZ_JPPQ01000060.1:0-786 GCF_000743655.1 Sphingobium sp. ba1 | reverse complement strand
ATAGACCGGCCCCAGATCGCCCCACTCCAGCGCAAAGCCTTCATCCGCGATGATCCGCGCCTCGAACGCCTCCCGGTCGATCGTCTCGCCCGTCGCCTTGCGATAGGCGTCGAGCGGCCAGTCGGTCCAGATATGCACCCCCTGCCGCACCAGTTCGCGGATATTGGTGTCGCCGGTCAGGAACCACAGCATCTCGCGCGCCGCCGCCTTCCAATAGACCCGCTTGGTGGTGAGCAGCGGCACCGCATCGTCGGCCAGGGAAAAGCGCATCGTCGCGCCCAGGATCGACCGGGTGCCGACCCCGGTACGGTCGATCCGCTCGTCGCCATGCCGCCAGATATACCGCATCAGGTCGAGATATTGCTGCTCATAATGGGGCGTATCGGGCAAGGTGCTGGTCCTGTCGGAATCGAATCTGTGATCCACAGGCTTTAGCGCATCGGGGCATCGCTACGGCCGTAAAAAAAGCGTCGCTCGCCGCTTGCCAGCCCGAAAACCCGTCTCTATAGGCTGCAGCCTGCCTTACGGGGTCGCTTCACGGCGGCGTCGGCATCGGTCGGGGAATAGCTCAGCCTGGTAGAGCACTGTCTTCGGGAGGCAGGGGCCGGAGGTTCGAATCCTCTTTCCCCGACCACATTTCTTCACAGCTTCGAACAGATCAACCCCTTGCGGGGGAACACCTTTCCGCGCGCGTCTTTCGTTTCGCGCACCCGCGCGACTGGGGCGCTTGCATCCCTCTGGCCAGCCGCTTTCGACAGATGTCATATGTCGAAAGCGGCGACCCCC
>NZ_JPPQ01000059.1:0-1196 GCF_000743655.1 Sphingobium sp. ba1 | reverse complement strand
AGCCGAGGGAACGCCTCGATCGATCGTGCGCTTGTCATTGTTGTATTCGAAGCCCAGGTCGATCCGTGTGGTGCCGCCTAGCGATACGGCAAAGGTCGGATTGATCGCGAGCCGGCGTCCGTCGTAGAAGTCCCGGTTGCTGTTGAACTCCTCATAGACGGCGTTCAGTCGAGCCGAGGCGGACTGGCTGATCGGTTGGTTGATGTCGGTGTCGATATACCATGCGCCATATGTATCCGCCGAACCGCTGCTACTGATGAAGGCGTTGGCACCGGGGCGCTTGGTGACGCGGTTGACGATCCCACCCCCACCACCGCGGCCGAAGATCATTGCGTTGGGACCTTTCAGGACCTCGATCCGCTCTGCGTTGTAGAGGCCGCGGTAATATTGCACGTCGTCACGCAGGCCATCGACAAAGAAGTCTGCGGTGCTGTTGTTGCCGCGCAGAATGATCTGATCGCGGTGACCCTCACCCTGAGATATCACCGCGCCGGGGACATAGCGAAGCACGTCGGCGATCGAGCGCATAGCTTGATCGTCAATCTGCGCCTCGGTGATGATCGATGCCGCCTGTGGAACGTCCTTGAGACTGGTCGGAGTGCGGGTGGCGGTGCTGGTCGCATCGACCTGGTAGCCGTCCCGGACGCCGGTGACGATGATTGTTTGGCGTGCGTCCGTAGCCGGGGGAGCTGGCTGGTCCTGGGCCGTTGCGGGCACGGCCATTAATCCAAGGCCTAACGCGCCGCTTAATGTACTTTTTTTCATTTTACCCCCTTGCGAATCGTTCTCAATCTGTGCGCCGCCCTATGATATATGCAACTGCTTCGCAATAGCCGATGTCTGGCTTGAAAGTGCGTGATGAAGGTAATGGTGCGCATCGACCCCCTAAGTTGGAGACGCCCGAACGGTGTGCCGCCAGATCGGTGAGCAAGCCCTGCCGTCGCTCACCAGATTAGGGGGCGAGTTCGGGATCTCGGCGCCTGCGGTGGTCGTTTCGCTAGCGTCGCGCCTCTATATGTGATAATGTCCTTTATCATATATAGAATGGTGGTATGTTGAGTCCTCCACAGGCGATGGAGGAAGCCTTGCGAACAGCCGTCTATATCACAGTAGGAAAAACGAACCGGAACCCGGTCGCGCTCGCAGACCTCGCGCGGCGACAGGCCAACTATCTCGGCCCCCAAGGCTTCAGGGCC
>NZ_JPPQ01000058.1:0-2604 GCF_000743655.1 Sphingobium sp. ba1 | reverse complement strand
ATGTCGCAATGATGGGTGACGCGATCCAGGAGCGCGGTTGTCATCTTGGGATCGCCGAACGTTTCATGATGCTGCTTTCCTGGAAGGGGTCATACTGTAATTTGGCGCTGTGAGCGCCTTTATTTGCTGGAGGGTCAGTTCCACCTGCCACGGCTGTCCCTTCTTTAGTTGCCGGCCCTGAAGCTTACCGCGTTTCAGCCATTTGAACACCGTCTGCTCAGTGACGCCGAGCGCGGTCGCGGCACCTTGGATCGAGTAGCTGCCATCCGGCCAACGGGGCGGATTATGCTCGACGCCGTTGATCTTTACGGTGGGGATATTCCAGCGCTGGCGCAACAGGTGCACCGTGTTGTGGTCGAACAGCCCGTCCAGGCTGTTCCGCAGACCCTCTGTGTTGAGCGCGGTAGCGACCTCGGCGTCCATCATGCCAGCGGCGTTGAGCTCTCGGATCCGCTGTTCTAGCACGTCGGCATGAGCAGCTTCAGCATAGGATTGAGTGCGCCGCATGACCCAGTGTTCGGTCGCTGCGCCCGTCTGCCAGATGATGCGGATCCACACCATGCCTTTCGCCCGCCGCTGATCTAGAATGACCTTGTCGATCACGAGGCGGAGCATCGCCTTGCGTTCGCTGTTCTCGATTCTTTCCCAAAGATCAGGCAGGTCGATGCCGAACGCTGCGATACGGGCGCGATCGTCGGCATTCAACGCAACGGTTTGCTCCGTCTTCCACCGCCGATAGTCCTGCTCGACCTTTTCGACCTCACGCAGCTTGCTTTCCCAGATGCTTTCGAGCGAACGGGCAACGAGGCGGTTTTCCGGCTCGACCGCGTCATATTGGCGCCGGGCACGCTCGCATTCATATTCGGCGCGTTCGCGCTTGAGTGTCCATTGCCGTTCGAGTCCATGGACGTCCGCGTCGATGGCGTCGAGCGCGGCCAACGCGATGGCGAGTTGGTCAGGGGTGAGCGCTGCAAGGAACTGCCGTTCGACCTCAGCCTCAACCCGCGGCGCACGCACCTCTTGGCAATATTGACCGACGCAGGTCGCTCGTTCGGAACGGCACCGATATACCGGATGGTTGCTGTCAGGGCCAGAGTAGTTGAGTGCCATGCGCCGTCCGCAACTGCCACACATCGCTATACCCTGCAGCAGCGCCTTTCCCTTCCGAGGCATGCCACGATGCCCGGCTTTGAAGTTGCCGACATTGTCCGTGAGCTTGTCGCTGATCGCCATATGCGTCTCCCAACTGATATACGCTGGATGAGCATTCTGGATGCAGACTTCCCACTGTTCGCGCGGAACAGCGCGCGTCGGGTTATTGGCCCCCTCGCTTCGCTTTTCGGGCGCAGCACACCGGCGTCCGTAGACATAGGCTCCCGCATAGACAGGGTTTTTCAGGATATTGCGCACACGCGCATCGGTTGCATCGCGCCAGGCTATTTCGTGTGGCGCCGGTCCCTTCAACGGCCTGACCGGCAGGGCAAGATCGGCCTGGCGCAGATAGCGCACTGCTGCCTTTGCGCTTCCCAGGCGCATGAAGCTGTCGAACACAAGTCTGATGCGCTCCTGAACCTGGGCGTCGGGATTGAGCATGATCCCTCCGGCGGGCGCGTAGATCAGCCCTGCCGGAAGCGGGATACGCAGTTCGCCGCGCGCCGCCTTCTGCCGTTCCCCCGTGTGCAGGCGCATGCGGATCTGATGCAGCTCAGCCTCGCTCATGATCCCCGAGAGACCCAACAAAAGCCGATCATGGTAAAGTCCAGGATCATATATTCGTTCGCTGTCGGCGATGAGAACGCTGAACATCGAGCAGAGCTGAAGCAGTTGATGCCAGTCACTGTTGTTGCGTGCGAGGCGCGACGCGTCGTAGCTCAGAACGAGACCGGCGTGACCCAAGCCAACTTCAGCGATTAGGCGTTGGAAGCCGTATCGGTGCTGAGCCTCCGCGCCGGATTTCCCCAGATCGTCGTCGATGATCTCGACCCGTTCGCGCGGCCAGCCAAGGCCAAGCGCGCGGTCGACAAGCCGATACTGAAGCGCCGTGCTTTCCTGGTGATGGCGGATCTGGCCGACGCTCGACTGACGGACATAGACATAGGCCAGCTTGGCCTGCTGCGTGGTGCTTATCCGTTCATCTACGGCATAATCTCTCAACATCGGTGTCACCGGCGTAGCGGGCAGTTGGGCGCGAGCACAAAGCCTGCGCTATCGTCGCCGCCAGCTGACGCTGGATTGCTGGCGGCAGGCTCGACCATATCTGGATCTTTGGCCGTCTCCGGGGAGAGCTGATGTTCACTCTGGCATTCCTCGTCCTGTGATGAACGGCGCAACGCCTCTGCCAGCGCAACGACTCGCATTAGGATGGAGCCTGAGACCAACGGCGCGGATTTCGAGTCAGGCGGAGCGGTAGCCAGATCGGTGACGGAGCGAAGGATGTTTCGCTGCCCGCCATGCGGCACCCGGATAGTCATCCAAGCCGGCCCGCGATCAGACACCAGCTTCAGAACTTCGAACCGCTCGCCGAAGAGCGGATGCTGAGGGCACGTCACCGTTACATGGCGGATCAGCCCGTCGATATCAGGGGTATCACTGGATGGTTGGCTC
>NZ_JPPQ01000057.1:0-684 GCF_000743655.1 Sphingobium sp. ba1 | reverse complement strand
GTGCCGGCGCATGATCTCGGCGAAGGCGGCCTGACGTCCAGCGAGCGTCAAGGCGGCGAGTTCGCCGTCCGTGCAGGCCGAAAGTTCAAGACTCACCGCGCGTCTGCGGTCAGCGCCTTAACCACCGCGCGGTCGAACGTCCTCGCCTGGTCGGGCCGCAGGATCTGCCGCATCGCGAACATATGGTTCAACGTCTCCTTTTGGAGCTCGCCCATCGCGCCGTGCGAACGATCGACGGCCGCCGCGACCTGCGGCCCGTTACCATGTTCGGCCTCGATGGCGTCGGCAAGCCGGGCGTTGTCGGCCCTGAGTTCAAGCTCCAAGGCACGCCTTCGAACGGCGAAGCGTGACTCCAGCGTCTCGAGCTTGGTCCGTTGAGCTTCGTCCAGCTCGAGCCCGTCGTGGAGCAAGCTATGAAGTTCCACGCCCGGGCTCGGTGGGGAAGGGAACAACTCGCGCCCAGCCCACACGCCTGCGATCGCTGCCAAGAACACGACGGCCGCGATCAGCATCGTTCTCCGGGCGCTGCTCGTCACTGGAACGCCAGCAAGGTCGAAGGCGCTAGCGGCGTGGCGGGCCCGAAAGGTGTCAGCGCCGGCACCTGCGCAGTCGCCGCTGCGGACGACAAGCCGCCGCCCACCACTCCCAAGGCGACTGCGCCTACCGCTGCCAGCATGCCAGTCC
>NZ_JPPQ01000056.1:0-1482 GCF_000743655.1 Sphingobium sp. ba1 | reverse complement strand
CTAAGGAGGATCTGGGCTTCGTCGTAGTGACGAAGGAACGAAGATGAAGCCCAGATCCTCCAATGTAAAATCGCCCGCCAAGGCCCCAGCAGAGCGGGTAGTGAAGGACATCCGCCGACAGACCCGGCGCCACTTTTCGGCCGAGGACAAGATCCGCATCGTGCTGGATGGCCTGCGCGGGGAAGACAGCATCGCCGAGCTATGCCGCAAGGAAGGCATTGCCCAGAGCCTGTATTACACCTGGTCGAAGGAGTTCATGGAAGCTGGCAAGCGCCGCCTGGCCGGCGACACCGCCCGTGCCGCGACCACCGGAGAGGTCCAGGACCTGCGCCGCGAAACCCGGGCCCTGAAGGAATGCGTGGCCGATCTGACACTGGAAAACCGTCTGCTCAAAAAAAGCATGATCGCGGATGGGGGCAACGACGAATGAGGTATCCCGCATCCGAGAAGCTCGAGATCATCAGAACCGTCGAGCAGTCGCACCTGTCGGCCAAGCGCACGCTGGACCAACTCGGCATCCCTCGTCGGACATTCTACCGCTGGTATGATCGCTACCTCGAAGGCGGGCCGGAGGCGTTGGAAGATCGGCCATCGGCGCCGAGCCGGGTGTGGAACCGCATCCCGGCGGGCATCCACGACCAGATCATCGAGCTGGCGCTGGAACAGTCTGAGCTGAGCCCCCGGGAACTGGCCGTGCGCTTCACCGATGGGCAGCGCTACTTCGTGTCGGAATCCACGGTTTACCGCCTGTTGAAGGCCCGCGACCTGATCACCAGCCCGGCCTATGTCGTGATCAAGGCTGCCGATCAGTTCCACACGAAAACCACGCGGCCGAACGAGATGTGGCAGACCGACTTCACCTACTTCAAGATCATCGGGTGGGGCTGGATGTATCTGTCGACCGTGCTCGACGACTTCTCGCGCTACATCATCGCCTGGAAGCTGTGCACCAACATGCGAGCCGAGGACGTCACCGACACGCTGGACCTCGCCCTGGCGGCTTCTGGTTGCGACAGCGCCACGGTGCTGCACAAACCCCGGCTACTCAGCGATAATGGCCCCAGCTACATCGCGGGTGAGCTGGCGGAATACATCGAGGCCCGGAAGATGAGCCATGTCCGCGGCGCCCCGTGTCATCCCCAAACCCAGGGCAAGATCGAGCGCTGGCACCAGACCCTGAAAAACCGCATCTTGCTGGAAAACTACTTCCTGCCCGGCGACCTCGAAGCTCACATCGAGGCCTTCGTCGAGCACTACAATCACCAGCGATACCACGAGAGCCTGGCCAATGTGACGCCTGCCGACGCCTACTTCGGCAGGGCTCCGGCAATCATCAAACTGCGCGAAAGGATCAAGCGACAGACCATCGAACATCGGCGCTTGCAGCACCGCAAGTTCGCCGCCTAACATCAACCCCCTGACGAGGTCCGCACTCCGCTAATCTACGCCGCGAGTTGTGCCGAATGTTCTGACGACGGACAG
>NZ_JPPQ01000055.1:0-1870 GCF_000743655.1 Sphingobium sp. ba1 | reverse complement strand
TGCAGCGCGGGCTGCCGGGCAAAGTTCATCGCCGATCCCGAGCGCTATCTCGGCCCGCCGGCACCGCCGTTCGCAGCGCCCGTGGGCACGATCTGGACCTGCCCTATGCATCCCGAGATCCGGCAGGACCATCCCGGGTCCTGTCCGATCTGCGGCATGGCGCTCGAACCCGCGACCGTGACCGCCGACAGCGGTCCCAGCCACGAGCTGGTCGATTTCACGCGGCGTTTCTGGGTTGGCCTGGTGCTGGCCCTGCCGGTGCTGATCCTCGAGATGGGGGCGCACCTGTTTCCTGTGATCCATCGCCTCGTGCCGATGTCGACCTCGGTATGGATCCAGTTCGTGCTGGCGACGCCTGTCGTGCTCTGGGCGGGCTGGCCGTTCTTCGAGCGTGGCTGGGCCTCGCTCAAGACCCGCAACCTCAACATGTTCACCCTGATCGCGATGGGGACGGGGGTCGCCTGGATCTACAGCGTCGTCGCGACGCTCGCGCCTCAGCTGTTCCCGCCTGCCTTCCGCGGCGAGGACGGCATGGTTGCCGTCTATTTCGAGGCCGCCGCGGTGATCACCGTTCTCGTGCTGCTCGGCCAGGTGCTCGAACTGCGCGCGCGTGAGCGGACCTCGGGCGCGATCAAGGCGCTGCTCAACCTCGCGCCCAAGACCGCGCGCCGGATCGCCGCCGACGGGAGCGAAGAGGAGATCAGTCTCGATCTGGTCGCGGTCGGCGACCGCCTGCGCGTGCGGCCGGGCGAGAAGGTGCCGGTCGACGGCGTAGTCGAGGACGGCCGCTCCTCGCTCGACGAGTCGATGGTCACCGGTGAATCCATGCCCGTCACCAAGGCCAAGGCCGACACGGTGATCGGCGGCACGCTCAACCAGACCGGTGCGCTGGTGATCGTCGCCGACAAGGTCGGACGCGACACCATGCTTGCGCGGATTGTCCAGATGGTCGCCGAGGCGCAGCGCTCGCGCGCGCCGATCCAGCGCATGGCCGATCAGGTGTCGGGCTGGTTCGTGCCCGTGGTCATCGCGGTTGCGGTGGTCGCGTTTATCGCCTGGGGTATCTGGGGCCCCGAGCCGCGCTTCGCCTATGGGCTGGTGGCGGCGGTCGCCGTGCTGATCATCGCCTGTCCCTGTGCACTGGGTCTCGCCACGCCGATGTCGATCATGGTGGGCGTCGGCCGCGGCGCCGGACTCGGCGTCCTTATCAAGAATGCCGAAGCGCTCGAGCATATGGAGAAGGTCGACACGCTCGTCGTCGACAAGACAGGCACGCTGACCGAAGGCCGCCCTGCCGTCACCCAGGTCGTGCCGGCGCCCGGCTTCGACGAAGCCGAGTTGCTGCGGCTTGCCGCCTCGGTCGAACGGGCTTCCGAACATCCGCTCGCGCTGGCGATCGTCGAGGCTGCGAAGGATCGCGCCATCGCCACGAGCGACGTCACCGACTTCGACTCGCCGACCGGGCGCGGCGCGCTCGGTACGGTCGAAGGGCGGCGCATCGTCCTCGGCAATGCGCGGTTCCTCGCCGACGAGGGCGTCGCCACCGAGGCGCTCGCCGGCCAGGCCGACGCACTGCGACGCGATGGCGCCACCGCAATCTTCATCGGAATCGACGGCACCGTCGGCGGTGCCTTCGCCATCGCCGATCCGGTGAAGGCCACGACGCCAGAAGCGCTCGCCGCGCTCAAGGCGGAGGGTATTCGCGTGGTCATGCTGACCGGCGACAACCGCACGACAGCGGAAGCGGTCGCCCGGCGCCTGGGCATCGACGAGGTCGAAGCCGAGGTGCTGCCCGATCAGAAAAGCGCCGTGGTCGCCAAGTTCAAGCGCGAGGGGCGGGTGGTCGCCATGGCCGGCGACGGTGTCAACG
>NZ_JPPQ01000054.1:0-674 GCF_000743655.1 Sphingobium sp. ba1 | reverse complement strand
GCCGTGCATGACCATATCATCGTCGGCGCGCAGGGGCATGTGAGTATGCGGGCTAAGGGGTTGTTGTAGGGGGGGGCTGGGTGAGAAGCGGTCAGTCGGCTTTACATTTTTTCTTACGCTAAGCAGACATTAGGGGTGTTGATGTAAGGCAGCCATATGGCATTTTTAGCGAACAACAAAGCGAGACAGACAGTTGACTCTCAACGTCATCTTGAACTGGTTCCCGCTGGCAGTTCGTCGGAAGGCGATCGATATTTTGAAATAAGAGGTGAACGGATCGCAGGACGCTTCGCTGCATACATTGCCACCCCAACGGCTAACGATGCGTTGAGACAAGCATGCGATTTTATCTGGATCGTTAACTCGGTTTCCTGTCCTCCGGAACAACGTTCCACCTTTAAGGAGGTTATAGTTGAGGCATTGCTCGCCTACAAATTCGCCCATGGCTATCCACAGGATCAGAGTGCTGGTGTGATGTTTGCGGATGACCCAAATGCGGCCACTCATCGGCATCCGTGATTTAGCCCGTTCTGCCTATAACTGGTCGGTGTCAATCATCCTCCCCTAGCAGGGGAGGTGGCAGGGCGTAGCCCTGACGGAGGGGTGTCATGCTATCGATAGGGTGACACCCCTCCACCGGCTGCGCCGGTCCCCCTCCCCTTACAGGGGAGGAT
>NZ_JPPQ01000053.1:12599-17018 GCF_000743655.1 Sphingobium sp. ba1 | reverse complement strand
GGTGGATTCTAGATCGAAGTGCGAAATCCTAGGATTTATAGGGGTTTGATCCCCTTTCCAGGAAGGCACATGATGAACGGCTACCAGCATCTGGGTTTGGATGAGCGGCGACAGATCTATCAACTGGCTGCAACCGGGCGGTCCGTGCATCAGATAGCAGCGTCGCTGCAGCGACATCGTTCGACCATCTATCGCGAGCTCAAACGTAATCAGCATCTCGATGACGAGCCGGTGTTTCGTGGCTATTTTCCAACGGCCGCACAAACGATGGCGGACAGGCGCCGGGTGCGTGGCGGCAAAATCGCCCGAAAGCCCGAGCTTGCCGCCTATATCGCCGACCGCTTGTCAGCAGCCTGGTCGCCGGAGCAGATTGCGGGATACCTTCGACGCCATCGCGGTAATCGTGAAGCCGTCTGTCACGAGACCATCTACCAGTTCGTCTATGGGCCGGACGGACGAAGCCAGGGCCTGTGGCGCCTTCTGCCTGTTGCCCGTCGATCTCGACGGCAGCGCTATGCGCGCAAGCCCCGCGGTCTGCATATCCCTTTGGCCAACACCATTGGCAAACGCCCTTCCGAAATCGGTAATCGCAGGAGCTTTGGTCATTGGGAAGGCGCCTGATGACCTTCAGGTTGGAATATGGCAAAGCCAACCTCACCTCGCTGGTCGAGCGCCGCAGCCGGTTTACTATCCTCGCCCGCAATCCCAGTCGGCATTCCGCCGGCGTCATGTCGGGAATCCAGCACCACTTGCACATGCTGCCCCCTTCCCTGCGTCAGAGCATCACCTTTGACCGGGGAACGGAATTTGCTGCCTTTGTGACACTCCAGAAGAAACTCGCGATGACGAGCTATTTCTGCCTGCCATCGGCACCCTGGCAAAAGGGCAGCGTGGAAAACAGCAACGGTCGCATACGGCGCTTCCTGCCGTCTGACACGGACCTGGCGTTGCTATCGGATAAGGAAATCCAGGCCGTTGCTGATCGCATCAACAGCACCCCTCGCAAGTGCCTGAACTATCGCACCCCGCATGACGTTCTGGGAGAGCAAATCACCCTCCTCAACGCCCGGTAGATTTGCCATCCAGGGTGGGGCTCGCCCCACCCTGGATGAAATGCTACGCATCCCATGGATGTCGCGCTTCAAATCGAAACCGCCTTTGTTTGCGGCGTTTCGATGGAGCTAGCCGCAGCATAAACTATGCGGCCCCTCCCAATCACGGAAGCGTTTGACGTTCGCACATTCTGCGCATAGTCGCAGGCGCACATTCACCCACGGGGTGTCCTGGCGCTGTCAGGGCTGAGACGCGGATCGGGCGCAAGGGGTGCCTAGTCCGCAAACCCGCGAACCTGATCCGGCTCATACCGGCGGAGGAATAGGGACTATGCGTCGTTACGCCATCATCTCGTTTACCTGTCTGTCCACCCTACCCTTCGCATTCGTATTGTCCAATGCGGCGCGGGCGGCCGAAGGGAGCGAGGCGGATCGCATCATCGTCACGGCGCGGGGGCGCGAGGAAGCGCAGATCGGCGTCCCCGATACGGTGACCGTCTATGGTCCCGCCGCCATTGCCGCGCGCAAGATGACGACGATCGACGATTTCATCGCGGCAACGCCGGGCATCTTCATCATCAATGATCAGGATCCAGGTACGAATTTGATATCGGTACGTGGCGTATCG
The DNA here is from genome assembly GCF_000743655.1 of Sphingobium sp. ba1. Lineage (NCBI taxonomy): Bacteria > Pseudomonadati > Pseudomonadota > Alphaproteobacteria > Sphingomonadales > Sphingobiaceae > Sphingobium > Sphingobium sp. ba1. Next base: position 15,338 of record NZ_JPPQ01000053.1, on the reverse strand, counting down.
ACCAATCGCAGCCAGTCGCCTTCTATCGCTTATATCGTTGATGGTTTGGCGCTGGCCGATTCCGAACTCTTCACCCTGCGAACCTATGATGTCGCGCGGGTCGAGATATTGAAGGGACCGCAGGGCGCGCTGTTCGGCCGCTCGGCATCGGGCGGCGCGATTGCCGTGGCGACGAATGAGCCCGGCCCGGATTGGGGTGGCGAAGCGGCGGTCGGTATCGGCAATGGGTTCACTTGGACCGCCGATGGCGTGGTCAATGCGCCGCTGTCCGACCGTGTGCAAGTGCGGTTGGCGGGTTCCTATCGCAACAGCGAAGGGTTCATCCGCAACAGCTTCCTCGACAAAAAAGTCGATGGCCAGATCAGCCGCAACCTGCGGCTGAAGGCGACGATGGTGCTGAGCGAAACCGCGACCTTCAAACTGCGCGCGAGTTGGGCCGAGGAGGAAGGCGGCGCGGCCTATATCTCGTCGGGCAATGTGACCGGTCTTTACGGTGGTAGGCTGGCAGGCGATGCGCTGACCGATCCGTTCGGCGATTTCGAGGGACGTTCCGACCGCAATTATTGGGGCGTTCAAGCGACTTATGAGCAGCTGCTGGGTGATACCCTGAGCCTGAGCTGGACCGGCGGCTATGACGAATATCATAAGGATTTCGTCGAGGAACTGGATTTCCGCAACGACACGCCAATCACGCTAGGCGGTATTCCGCTCTTTCCAGATGGTATCCAGCCCATCTCTCAACCCGTTGATATTCTGGCCTGGACCAGCGAGTTGCGGCTGACATCGATGACCGATGGTCCGCTACGTTGGCATGTCGGGCTGTTTTTCCAGCGGCTGGAGCGCGACCGGACCGACGATTTCGGGCCTTTGCTGTTCGGCGCGGAAGCGTTACGCGCGGAGACACGCTCGAACCAGATCGGTGTCTTCGCTCAGGCGAGCTACGACATTGCGCCGCAGATCGAATTGACCGCCGCGCTGCGCTACGACCGCGATCGGCGCAAGGAAGATACGGTCGGCTCGACAAGCGGCGCGCTGGTGGCGCAGCGGGCGCGGACGTTTGACAAATGGCAGCCCAAGGTTTCGCTGGCGTGGCGGCCCAATGCGAACCTGACCGCTTATGTGACCGGCGCGGTTGGTTTCAAGGCGGGCGGGTTCAATCCCCTGCCCGGCGCGACGGATGTGTGGCAAGCCGTGTTCCCCGGCGAGACGACCAAGTCGGTCGAGGTCGGCGTCAAGGCGCAGAGCAGCGATGGCCGGGTGCGTGGGTCGATCGCGGGCTTCGTCACCGACTATAGCAATTTCCAGAATACGGTCTTCCTGGGCAATTCGGTGGTGCTGTCGGTGCCGCAAGTCGATGTCCATGGGTTGGAGGCGTCGGGCGATGTGGCGCTGGGCGCAGGGTTCCGCGTCGATGGCGGGATCGCCTGGACGCATAGCCGCACGGGTCGCTATCTGACCCCCAATCCGACGCCGGAGTCGGGTGAACCGGCGATCGTCGATATGAGCGGTAAGCGGACGCCCAATGCGCCCGACTGGACGGTCAATGGCGGGATCGGCTGGGAGGGCGCGGCAGGACCAGCGCTGGTCGATGCGCGGCTGAGCGTCGCTTATGTGTCGCGGGTGGATTTCGAGATCGACAATATCTTGCATACGCCGGGCTATACGTCGGTCGACGGGCGGATCGGCGTGACGCAGGGCGCTTGGACGTTCGACATCTGGGCGAAAAATCTGTTCGACAAGCGCTGGGCGATCTCCGCCTTTGGCCAGCAGCAATTGCCGCTGTTGTTGGGGATTGGTCCCAATGGGCCGTTCGACAGTTTCACGATCAATACCGGCCGCCAGTTCGGGGCGAGCGCCTCAGTCAAGTTCTGACAGGAGACGAGATGATGAGCTTTTGCGCAGAGATTTGGGACGAGGTCGCGCCGTTGCGGCAAGCCATCTTGGCCCACCCTTTCCTGACCGAACTGGCGGCGGGGACATTGCCGTCGGCCAGTTTCCAGCACTATATCGTGCAGGACAGCCTCTACCTCGCCGAATATGCGCGGGTGCTGGCGATCGCGGCGGCGCGCGCGCCGAGTGCGGCCGGGCGGCTGGAATTTTCCGATGGGGCCAAGGTGGCAGTGCAGGTCGAGGAAGGTTTGCACCAGGCCTTTTTCGCGCAGTTCGGGGTAAGCGGCGACATGGCGGCGGCGGTCGAGCCCAGCCCGGCGTGCCGGGGCTATACCGGCTATCTCGCCAGCCTGGCCGCGACGCGGACTTATGAGGAATTGATCGCGGGGATATTGCCGTGCTTCTGGGTCTATTGGGAAGTGGGCTGCGCGATCCGGCCGCAGGCTGTCAGCCCCAACCCCTATGCGCCGTGGATCGACACCTATGCCGCGCCTGAATTTGGCGAAGCGACAGATCGTGTGCGGGCGTTGGTGGATGCAGCAGCGGAGGCGGCGAGTCCGGCCGTGCGGGACGCTATGGCCCAGGCGTTCCGCGTGGCGACGCGCTATGAGTGGATGTTCTGGGACTCGGCCTATCGGCGCGAGGCTTGGCCGATCTGATCGGGTCGGTTACAACGTCACGCCGCGCTTCCAGATGGCGATGTCGCGTTCGCCGTTGATCTCGTTGCGGGCGGGTTCGCCCGACGCGATCGCGCAGATGCGGGTCATGAGTGCGTCGGTTGCGGTGTCCAGCCCCTCGTCCAGCACCATAGCGGCATCGAAGTCGATCCAGCCGGGTTTACGGCGGGCA
>NZ_JPPQ01000053.1:10903-12589 GCF_000743655.1 Sphingobium sp. ba1 | reverse complement strand
TCCGCGAGCCATAAACGCAGGCGGATCGGGCGAGGCCTGTCGCGCCGATCGGCCCTCGCAGTCGGACAATGCCAATGCCGGTATCCGCCGGGAACCCAATCTTCCAGAACAGGAGGAGATCGTGCCCCCGCGTCCGTCCGCAAGGGCCGAGTTCGAATTCCACGAAAGCGACGATGACAATGATGCGGCCCGCGCGCAGGCGATGAAACGCATGCACCGGGCGGCGCGACAGGCCTCGCTCGATCCTGACGATGGAGTGGAACTATGAGTGGGCTCAAGATCAAGCATACGATCCGCCTCTCACCGGAGATCTCGATGCAAATGGCGGACTATGCGCGGCGAAAGCGCAAGCCCCAGGCGCTTGTCGTCGAGGCGGCGCTTGCTTCCTTCCTGTCTGCCGACGGGTCCGATCGGCTCGAGGCGGCGATCGGGCGGCGTCTCGATCGCATGAACCGGGAGATACAGCGGCAGGGATGGCAAAATGCCCTGAACGGTGAAGCGCTTGCCCTGTTCGTGCATGCGTGGATGCTACAGAACCCGGCATTGCCGCAGGAAGCGCGGCGCGCCGCACTCGCGGACGCCAATATACGCTGGACAGGCTATGTCGAGGCGCTGGCGGCTCGCATGGAAGCCGGGCCGCGCCTCATCGACGAAATCGGCCAGGATTTTGGCGGTGACGAACCCGATCGAAGCTAAGATGGCAGCCGACGGCCAATGAGGGCCGTCGGCGCTTGTATCAGCCGTTCAGCTTGTCCTTGACCGCCTTGGCAGCCGAAAACCCAAGGCCCTTGGAGGCTGGGATCGACAGCGGTTCGCCGGTTCGCGGATTCTTGCCTTCGCGCGCAGCATTCAGCTTCAGCTTGAATTTGCCGAAACCGTTGACGGCGACTTCCTCGCCCTTGCCGACCACATCGCCGATCGCGCCGAACGTGGCGTCGATGATCTTCTTGGCGTCGGCCTTCGTGGCGCCGGTCGCGCTCGCCACCGCGTCGACGAGTTCGGAAGAGTTCATGGGTGCAGCCTTTCCTTAGTGTCTTGGGCGGAAACGGTTGCCAATTTCACGCGCCATCGTCGAGCAAAATCGGGCTTTCGGCGGCTATGGCGTAGCGGCAGGCCCAGCCGTCCCCCCCATTTCTTGGTATGGGAGAGCCAGGCCCCTTCTGCTGTCCTTGTCGGACCTTACACAAGGGAGCCTGCCATGATGGAAATGACCGATCACGGTCATGGCGCGCGCGAAAGCGCCGCCATGCGTGCGATGTTTGCTGCCCGCAAGGAGGTCTTCATCGACCTTCTGGGCTGGGATCTGCCCGTCCTTGCCGACCGGTTTGAGGTGGACCAGTTCGATACGCCCGCCGCCGAATATCTGATCCTACTTGGCCCGGATCATGTCCATCGCGCATCCGCGCGCCTCCTCCGCACGGAGGGCGAGCACATATTGGGGCATCTCTATCCGCATCTTTGTACCGGCATTGTCCCTACCGGGCCCACCATTCGGGAAATCACGCGCTTTTGTCTCGACCGGCATCAGCGATCGGCCGAGCGGCGCAGCGCGCGCAATCAGTTGGTCAGCACGCTGGCCGACCACGCCATCCGACATGGGATCACCGACTATACCGGCGTGGCCGAGCAGGCCTGGTTCGATCAGATCGCGCGTTTCGGCTGGGATTGCCGAGCGCTCGGACCATC
>NZ_JPPQ01000053.1:7261-10893 GCF_000743655.1 Sphingobium sp. ba1 | reverse complement strand
CCGCTGAAGGGAGGGGAGTTAGGATGCTAACCCCAACTGCCACAGCAGGAACGCAAACTCCTCCGCCGTTTCGTGCAAGCTCTCGAACCGGCCCGACTTGCCGCCATGGCCCGCGCCCATATTGGTTTTGAGCAGCAGGATATTGTCGTCGGTCTTGTTGGCGCGCAGCCTGGCCACCCATTTGGCAGGCTCCCAATAGGTGACGCGCGGATCGTTCAGGCCCGCCGTCACCATCAAGGGCGGATAGGCCTGTGCCGTCACATTGTTATACGGATCATAGCCCAAAATCGTCTCGAACGCCGCCTTGTCCGCGATCGGATTGCCCCATTCGGGCCATTCGCCCGGCGTCAGCGGCAGCGTCTCGTCCAGCATCGTATTGAGCACATCGACAAAGGGCACATGCGCCACCACCGCGCCCCACAGGTCGGGGTCGGAGTTGATCACCGCGCCCATCAGTTCGCCGCCCGCAGACCCGCCGGAAATGCCGATCTTGCCCGCCGCCGTATAGCCAAGGTCGATCAGCCCCTTCGCGACATCCACGAAATCGGTGAAGGTGTTGGTCCGCTTGTCGAGCTTGCCATCGAGATACCATTGCTGGCCGAGATCATCGCCGCCGCGAATATGCGCGAGCGCGAACACCATGCCGCGATCCAGCAGCGACAGCCGCCCGGTCGAAAAGCCCGGCTCCATCGCCAGCCCATAGGCACCATAGCCGTAGAGATGCAGCGGCGCGCTGCCATCGCGGGGCAGATCCTTGGGGTAGACGATCGACACCGGGATCGCGGTGCCGTCGCGCGCCGGGATCATCAGCCGTTCGGTCGTATAGCGGCTGGCGTCATAGCCCGATGGGATGGCCTGCACTTTCAATTCTTCGAGCCGTCCGTCGTCGAGATGATAATCATAGATGGTGTCGGGCGTGACCATCGATTCATAACCGATGCGCAGCTTCGTCACATCATATTCGGGATTATCGTCCAGCCCCGCGCAATAGCTGGCTTCGGGGAAGGGGATGCGCTTTGGCCTGTGGGTGGCGTAATCGCGCAATTCGATCTGGTCGAGCCCGTCTTGCCGCCCTTCGGTAACATAGAAGCGCTGGAACAGGGTGAAATCGGTCAGGTAGAAATGATCGTCGGGCGCGATCACCTGCGTCCATTGGTCGGGCGCATCGAGCGCGGCCGTCACCAGCCGGAAATTGGGGTGGGCATCGTTGGTGCGGATGTAGAGCGTGCCCTCATGCTCATCGACATCATATTCGCGGCCCGGCTGGCGCGGCGCGACCAGAATCGGGTCGGCCAGCGGATTGTCGGCGGGGATCAGCCAGGCTTCGGTCGTCACATGATCGCCGGTCGCGATGACGATCCATTTTTCCGACGAGGTGAGCCCGACCGAGACGCGGAAGCCCTCATCATCCTCATGGAAGAGTTCGACATCGCTCGTCACGCTCTGGCCCAGCCAGTGGAGCCGCGTATTGTCCGTGCGCCAATTGTCGTTGGCGATACCGTAGAGCAGCCCCTTGCTGTCGCTGGTCCACACCAGGGATGACAGCGTGTCGGGGATGACTTCGGGCAGAATCTCGCCGCTCAGCAGATCCTTGATCCGCGCTTCGAACCGTTCGGAGCCGTTGGTGTCGATCGCATAGGCGAGATAACGGCCATCGGGGCTGACCGACATCGCGCCCAGCCGGAAATAGTCATGCCCCTGCGCCAGCGCGGTTTCGTCCAGGATCAGCTGATCCGGCCCCCCCGCCACGGGCTTGCGATACCATTTGCGATATTGCGCGCCGATTTCGAAGGCGCGCCAATAGATATAGTCGCCATCCTTTTGCGGCACCGACTGGTCGTCTTCCTTGATCCGCCCCTTCATCTCGGCGAACAGCGTGTCGGTCAGCGCCTTGTGCGGGGCCATCGCCGCTTCGAAATAGCGGTTTTCTTGCTCCAGATAGTCCAGCACTTGCTTGTCCGTCACCTCCGGGTAGCCGGGGTCGCGCAGCCAGGCATAATCGTCGGTCAGGGTGATGCCATGATGGGTGAAGCTGTGCGGACGGCGAGCGGCAACGGGCGGCTGGGAAAGATCGGTCATTCAGTGTCCATATATGATCGGGTCGATGTGATCTGGTCGGCGGCGCTGGCATAAGCGCCTTTGCCTGCTTATGTTGTCGCCTTTGCGGCCTGCGCAAGGGCCGATAGACAAGGAAGCATGAATGTCCACCTATGAAGACCGGCTGAAGGCGCTGCGCGCGCAGTTGGTGCGGGACCGGCTCGACGGCTTCGTCGTGCCGCTGACCGACGAGCATATGAGCGAATATGTCGGCGCCTATGCCCAGCGGCTCGCCTGGCTGACGGGGTTTCAGGGGTCGGCGGGCAGCGCCGTGGTGCTGCCGGAGCAGGCCGCGATCTTCACCGATGGCCGCTATACGCTGCAGGTGCGCGAGCAGGTGGACGGAGCGCATTGGGCTTACGAGAGCGTGCCGCAGACCTCGATCGCCGACTGGCTGGGCATCCATGCGCCGCAGGGCGGCCGGATCGGCTATGACCCCTGGCTGCATACCAGCGCCTGGGTAAAGGCGGCGAGCGCCGCGCTGGCGAAGAAGGGCGCGACATTGGTCGCGGTCGATACCAACCCGATCGATGCGGTCTGGCCCGACCGGCCCGCGCCCAGCGCCGCACGGCTGGTGGTGCATGAGGATCGCTTTGCCGGGCGCAGCGCCGCCGACAAGCGACAGGCGATCGCCGACTGGCTGGTGGAGACAGGCGCGGATGCCGCGGTGCTTTCCGCGCTCGATTCGATCGCCTGGGCCTTCAACATCCGGGGCAAGGATGTCGATCGCACGCCCGTCGCGCTCGCCTATGCGATCATCCATGCCGATGCGACCGCCGACCTCTATGTCGCGCCCGAAAAGATGGACGAAGCCGTCACCCAGCATCTCGGCAATGCGGTGCGGGTCAGCGACGGTGTGAACTTCGCCGCCGCGCTGCAGGATTTTGCCGGAAAGACGGTGGTCGCCGACCCCGAACGGGCGGTGGCGGCGATCTTCGACGCGCTGGAACAGGGTGGCGCGACCGTGCTGCCGCTGCGCGATCCGGCCGTGCTACCCAAGGCGATCAAGAATGACGTCGAGATTGCTGGCCACAAGGCTGCGCAGGCGCGCGATGGCGCGGCGCTCAGCCGCTTCCTCCATTGGGTGTCGGTCGAAGCGCCCAAGGGCGGCCTCACCGAAATGTCCGCCGCCGACCGGCTGGAAGCCTTCCGCAAGGAGACCGGCCTGCTGGAAGATCTGTCGTTCGACACGATCAGCGGTGCGGGACCGAATGGCGCCGTGGTCCATTATCGGGTCGAGGACAAGACCAACTGCCCGATCGAGACGGGCACGCTCTATCTGGTCGATTCGGGCGGCCAATATCGCGACGGCACCACCGACGTCACCCGCACGCTGGCGATCGGTACGCCGACCCGCGAGATGCAGGAGCGGTTTACGCTGGTGTTGAAGGGCCATGTCGCGCTGGCACGGGCGGTGTTCCCGGTGGGGACTCGCGGCGGCCAGCTCGACGTGCTTGCGCGGCAATATCTGTGGGCACAGGGGCTGGATTATGCCCATGGCACCGGCCATGGCGTCGGCAGCTTCCTGTCGGTGC
>NZ_JPPQ01000053.1:0-7251 GCF_000743655.1 Sphingobium sp. ba1 | reverse complement strand
CAGCGTGTCGTGCATGAAGCCCATATTCCATTTGAAGCCGAAGCCCAGCCCGCCGCTCTCCACCGGATGCGACACATTGGGCCAGCTGGTCGATTCCTCGGCGATCGTCATGATGCCGGGCTGCGCGGCATAGAGCGCCCGGTTCATCTCCTGCAGAAAAGCGACCGCCTCGACATTCTCGCGCCCGCCATGGTCGTTGGGTATCCATTCGCCCGGTTCGCGCGAATAATCGAGATAGAGCATCGACGCGACCGCATCGACGCGCAGCCCGTCGACATGATAGCGCTCGGCCCAGAACAAGGCGTTGTTGACCAGGAACTGCGCGACCTCGCGCCGCCCGAAATTATAGATGGCGGTGTTCCAGTCGGGGTGGAATCCCTTTTTCGGATCGGCATGTTCGTACAGCGCCGTGCCGTCGAAATGCGCCAGCCCATGTTCGTCGGTTGGAAAATGCGCTGGCACCCAATCGAGGATGACGCCGACCCCCGCCCGATGCGCCCCATCCACGAAGCGCGCGAGGCCCGCCGGATCGCCAAAGCGCGCAGTCGGCGCATACAGGCCCAGCGTCTGATAGCCCCAGCTCGGATCATAGGGATATTCGCTGATCGGCAAAAATTCGATATGGGTAAAGCCCATGCCAACGACATAGGGGATGAGCCGCCTCGCCATCTCGTCCCAGTCGAGGAAACCGCCATCATCGGCCTTCTGCCACGACCCGGCATGAACCTCGTAGATGGAGATCGGCTCGCGCCGTGCATCGGCCTTCTGCCAATAGTCGCGGTGGCGCGCGTCGCCCCAGCTATGGTCGAGCGGTCCAGCGACGATCGAGGCGGTGGAAGGCCGCAATTCGCTCTTATAGGCGAACGGATCAGCCTTGAGCGGCAGCGTCACGCCATCCGCGCCGACAATCTCAAATTTATAAGGTGCGCCCGGTTCGATCGCGGGCAGGAAGATTTCCCACACCCCGCTATCGATACGATGGCGCATCGCGCCCCGGCGGCCATCCCACTGATTGAAGTCACCCACCACCGACACGCGCCGGGCATTGGGTGCCCAGACCGCGAAATGCACGCCCGCCACCCCCTCATGGGTCATGACATGCGCGCCCATCTTGTCGAACAATCGGGCGTGGGCACCCTCGGCCAGGAAATGATCGTCCATCGGCCCCAGCACCGGCCCGAACCCATAGGGATCGATCAGCGCATAATCGCTGCCATCGGCATAGCGCGCGATGTAGCGCAGCGGCTGCCGCTTGCGAAGGACGACCTTGCCATGAAACAGCCCAGCCGGATGCAGCGCAGCCAGTTCGCCGACCGCCTTGCCATCCAGCGTCTGCGCAACGACGGATAGGGCTCCGGGCAACAGGACGCAGGCAGTAAAGCCCGTGTCGGCAGGATGAACGCCAAACGTGGCGAAGGGATCGTCATCGCGGCCTTCGACCAGCCGGTCGATCTGCTCGCCTGTCAGCACGATCCTGTCACCCAGCCTCCCATCCTCAGCCGATCTTCCAGATGTCCCGCGCATATTCGCGAATGGTTCGATCGGACGAAAACCATCCCATGCGCGCGACATTGTGGATCGCCATCTTTGCCCACAAGGGCTCATCCGTCCAGAGCCTATCGACATGCCGTTGCGCGGCCGAATAGCTGTCGAAATCCGCCGCCAGCATGAACCAGTCATTGTCGTAAATGCCCTGGATCAGTCCCTTGTACCGATCCGGGTCGTCGGGCGAAAAGACGCCGCTGGCGATCGCATGCAAGGCCTGGGCAAGTTCCCGGCTTTTGCCGATGACGTCCATCGGCACATAGCCCTTGGCGCGGCGGTCATTCACTTCCTGCGCGGTCAGGCCGAAGATGATGATATTGTCGGCACCGACATGATCGCGCATTTCGACATTCGCGCCATCCAGCGTGCCGATCGTCAGCGCGCCATTGACCGCGAACTTCATATTGCCCGTGCCCGACGCTTCCATGCCCGCCGTCGAAATCTGTTCGGACAGGTCAGCGGCCGGGATCATCATCTCCGCCATCGAGACATTGTAATTCGGCACGAACTGTACCTTGAGCAGCCCCTGCACCGCCGGATCATGATTGACCACGCGCGCGACATCGCCCGCCAGTTTGATGATCAGCTTGGCATTATGATAGCTCGACGCCGCCTTGCCGCCGAACAGCTTGACGCGCGGCACCCAGTTGCGTTCGGGATGCGAGCGGATCTGGTCATAGAGCGACACCGCCTCGATGATGTTGAGCAATTGCCGCTTATATTCATGGATGCGCTTGATCTGGATGTCGAACATCGTCGACGGGTCGATCCGCGCGTTCAACCGCTTGCGCAAAAGGTCCGACAGCGCCGCCTTGTTCGCCCGCTTCACCGCGATGAATTTCTCTTGAAACGCCGCGTCGTCGGCAAAGGCGTCCAGGTCGCGCAGCGCTTCCGCATCGTCCAGAAACGCCTCGCCGATCGCTTCGCGAATAAGGCCGGTCAGCCCCGGATTGCACTGCATCAGCCAGCGGCGATAGGTAACGCCATTGGTCTTGTTGTTGATCCGGGTGGGATAAAGATTGTGCAGGTCGGCAAAGACCGTGACCTTCATCAGGTCGGTGTGCAGCGCCGATACGCCATTGACGCTATGCGATCCGGCAAAGGCCAGATTGCCCATCCGCACACGCCGGTCGCCACCTTCGTCGATCAGCGAGATCGCCCCGATCGCCGCGTCATCGAACTGCCCGGCCCGCCGCGCCTCGGCCAGCAGGCGGCTGTTGACCGCATAGACGATCTGCATATGCCGGGGCAGCAACCGTTCGAATAGCGGCACCGGCCAGCTTTCCAGCGCTTCGGGCAGCAGGGTATGGTTGGTATAGCTGAACGTCCGCCGGGTAATGTCCCACGCCTCGTCGAAATCGAAGCCATGATCGTCCAGCAATATCCGCATCAACTCGGCCACGGCCACCGCCGGATGCGTGTCATTGAGCTGGATCGCCGCCTTGTCGGGCAAGGTCGCGATGGTGCCGAAATATTGGATATGCCGCCGGACGATGTCCTGCAGCGAGGCGGACGAGAAGAAATATTCCTGCCGCAACCGCAATTCCTGGCCAGCGGCCGAGCTGTCGGCGGGGTACAGCACCCGCGTCAGCGCTTCGGCGCGGTTGCTTTCGGACAGCGCACCGACATGGTCGCCCGCATTGAACTTGTCGAGCAGGATCGGGTCGATCGGCTGCGCTTCCCATAGCCGCAGCGTATTGACCCGCTTGCCGCGCCACCCTGCGATCGGCGTGTCATAGGGGGTGGCGATCACGCGCTCGCTGGGCTTCCAATGCATCTGGTGCGGCCCGCTATCCTCGCCCTCGGCCGGATCGACCAGCCCGCCAAAGCCGACCTCATAGCTCGCCTCGCGCCGCTCGAACTCCCACGGATTGCCATGCGCCAGCCAGTTTTCGGGCAGCTCGACCTGCCAGCCGTCCGAAATCTCCTGCCGGAACATGCCGTTCACATAGCGGATGCCATAGCCATAGGCAGGCACATCGACCGTCGCCATGCTCTCCATGAAGCAGGCCGCCAGGCGTCCCAGACCGCCATTGCCCAGTGCCGCATCCGGCTCCAGCGCAGCGATGATGTCGATATCGACGCCCAGCGAGGCCAGCGCCGCCTGCATGTCGTCCAGCATTTCCATGTTGGACGCCGCATCGCGCATCAACCGCCCGATCAAAAATTCCAGGCTCAGATAATAGACCCGCCGCCCTTCTTCCTCATAGGTTTTCTGGGTCGATGTGATCCACGCGTCGATCACCCGGTCGCGGATCGAGAGAATGACGGCGTGCAGCCAGTCATGCGGCTTGGCGGCAGCGGCATTCTTGCCGATGCGATAGGTCAGCCGCTCGACAATCTCATGCGCCAGGATTTCCGGGTCCATCCGCCGCGGCGCGGGTTTGGGAAGTTTGGTCTGGCCCTTGAGGTTCATGGCACACGGTCCCCCTGTCTGATCGACGGGGATGATGGCACAGCCGACAAGCCCGCGCCAACGCCAAATTTTGCAGCGCAGCAATTATTTCCGCTGTTTCGCGGGACTTGGGCCTACCCCCTGCGCACCAGCGCCTCTGCCACCCCAGCGCGCAATTGCGCGCGCACCGGATAGGCGCTCGACGGCAGCAATTGGGTCATGAATATCCCGATCAACCGCTCGACTGGATCGACCCAGAAATAGGTCGAAAACACCCCGCCCCAATAATATTCGCCGCGCTCTAAACCCATGGCGAAGCCCAGGCCGAAGCCCACATCCTGATAATCCGCCTCGCTGAACATCGCACTCGACAGGCTGGCAAGGTCGCCGCCGCCGGGCAATTGGTTGGACCGCATCTGCGCCACCGTATCGGCCCGCAGCAGCCGCACCCCGTCCAGTTCGCCCCCGCGCAGCAGCATCCGGGCAAAGCGGTGATAGTCCGCCACCCCCGACACCAGCCCGCCGCCGCCCGACAGGAAGCGCCCCTGCCGCCGCCACCCGCTCCGGGCACCCAGATCCGCGACCTGGCGCTCGCCCTGCTCGTCCAGCCGCCAGGCATCAGTCATGCGATCCGCCTTGGCATCGGGCAAAGCGAAGGTCGTATCGACCATGCCCAGCGGCGCGAAGATGCGCTCGCGAAACACGCTTTCCAGGTCGCGCCCCTCCAGCCGCTCGATCACGACGCCCAGCACATCGGTCGCCACCGAATAATTCCACCGTTCGCCTGGCGAAAATTCCAGCGGCAATGTCGCCAGATCGGCGATGAACTGGTCCGACGTGCGCGGCTGCTGAAATTCGTCCAGCCCCAGCTTGCGATAGCGCGCATCGATCGGCGTCTGCCGCTGCAACCCATAGGTCAGCCCCGACGTATGGCGCAGCAGGTCGATCATCAGCATCGGCCGCTTCAACCGCGCGCGATTGGCGCGCCCGACGCGCAAGTCGGCAAATTCGGGGATAAGCTCGACAACCGGCGTATCGAGCGCAACCTTGCCCGCTTCCACCAGCATCATGAAGGCGACCGACGTCACCGGCTTCGTCATCGAAGCGATGCGATAGAGGGCATCGGCCGACAGCGGTTCCCCGCTCGCCCGCGCCGCCCCGCGTGCCCACGACACTACCGGCTGCTCGTCGCGCGACACCAATAATTGCATATGCGGCAAGCGGCCGCTGGCCAGATAGGTGCGGTCGAGAAAGTCCACCAGCGCGTCCAGCCGGTCAGGGTCCATCCCCGCCGCCTGTGCCGCCACCCTGTCCACGCCGTTCGTCATGCCTGCGCCGCTCCGATGCTTGCCCGGCTCCGCGCTAAAGCAGCGACGCGCGCAGGACAACAGCTTGGCGATTGCCAAGGGACCACCCCGCCCTCTATGGCAGGCTATCCGAACGGCAAGCAATTTCAGCACTGGACCCCGACAGGCATGGCCACTGGCCTTTCCGCGATCTTCATGGCCAAACGCGCGGCCCTGCTGCGCTTCCTGCGCGCACGCGGCGCGGGCGAGAATGCCGAAGATCTCTTGCAGGATATGTGGATGAAGCTGGAGGCCAAGGATCTTGGCCCCGTCTCCGACCCCGTTCCCTATCTGTATCGCATGGCCAACAACCTCATGCTCGACCGCTATCGCTCGGCGATCCGGCGCGAACGGCGCGAGCAGGACTGGGCCGAAGGGGCTGGCGGCGTCATGGCCGACCCGACCGACGATGTGCCGGTGGACGAGCGGATGATCCTTGTCCAGCGGCTGGATGAGGCGCGCGCCGTCCTGCGCGACCTTGGCCCGCGCGTCGAACTCATCTTCCGCCGCTTCCGCATCGAAGGCGTGGGACAAAAGGTCATTGCCGAGGAATTGGGGGTCAGCCTGACGACGGTGGAGAAGGACTTGCAAAAGGCCTATCGCGCCATGCTGACGCTCAAGCAAAAACTGGATACGGAATGATGGGGTCGGCGGCGTCAGTCTCTGTAAGGGGCAAAAAATGAACAGGGCTGGAGCAATGACGAACGAGGAGGCACTGGCGTGGGTCATCCGCACGCGCGATCCCGCCTTTACCGACTGGGACGGCTTCACCGCCTGGTTGGAGCGCGACCCCGCCAATGCGGAGGCCTATGATGTGCTAATGGCGGCCGATGCCGACCTCGACGCCATCATGCCGCCCGAACCCGTCGCCTTGCCTGCTCCCGCCAATGATGTAGGCGTGCCGCAACGCCGCCCGCTCCGCTGGATCGGCGGCGGCGCGATCGCCGCCGCGCTGGTCGCGGCCGTGTCGGTCGGCATGATGAACCGGGCCGACATCTACACCGTCACCACCCGCCCCGGCGAAACGCGCAGCATCGCGCTGGACGATGGCACCCGCATCGAAGTCAATGGAGGCACCCGCCTGCGCCTCGACCGCAACGACACCCGCTTCGCCGCGCTCGACAGTGGCGAGGCTGCCTTCACCGTGCGCCACGATGCGTCCGATCCGTTCCGCGTGACGGTGGGCGATGCCGTGTTCGAAGATGCCGGGACGGTCTTCAACATCGTTCACACCCCCGGCGCCGTCCGCATCGGCGTGTCGGAAGGCGAAGTCATCTACAATCCCGGCGCAGAGGCGATCAGCCTACCCGCCGGACGCGGCCTTGCCGATGATGCGCAAGGCTTGCGGGTGATGGATATTGCCCCGGCGGCCGTCGCCAGTTGGCGGCAGGGCCGCCTCGTCTACGCCAATGCCGCCGTCAGCGACATCAGCGAAGATATCGGCCGATCGCTCGGCATCGCGCTCCGCACCACGCCGGGCGCGCGCGCGATGCGCTTCACCGGCACGATCCGGCTGGATAAAGACCCGGCCCGATTCTTTGCCGGGGCCGCGCCGCTGATGGGCCTTTCCGCCGTGCGCCAGGGCGACACTTGGCTGCTGAAAGAAGGGGATGGGCCGCAAAGCTGACCTCTTCCTCGTCACCGCCCTTGCCATAACAAGCGCAGCGCCCGCGCATGGGGCGGACAGACACACCATCAGCATCGCCCCCGGACGGCTGGGCGAGGCGACGATCGCGCTCGCCCGTCAGACCAGGACCAGCATCGGCATGTCCGACCAGTCGCTCGCTGGCATTCGCACCCCGGCCGTTACCGGCAATCTCTCGGTAGAAGCGGCGTTGAAGCGGCTGCTCAAGGGCAGCGGCGCGACCGCGCGGCGCATCGACGGCGCGACATGGCGCATCATCCGCACCCGGCCCGCTCCGCCCGTGAGCGCTCCAGCGCCGATCCCCGCCGCCCCCGCCGACG
>NZ_JPPQ01000052.1:2747-4418 GCF_000743655.1 Sphingobium sp. ba1 | reverse complement strand
ACACGCATCATCCCCGCGGTCATGTGATAAAGATTGTGGCAGTGGAACGCCCAGTCGCCGGGCGCATCGGCCGTTACGTCGAATGTCATCTTACCGCCGGGCGCCACATTCACCGTGTGCTTGCGAGGCGCGAAGTCGCCATGTCCGGTCACCAGCTCGAAGAAGTGGCCGTGCAAATGAATTGGGTGCGACATCATCGTGTCATTGACCAGGGTGACGCGCGCGCGCTCGTCCTTGCGGAACGGGATGGGGTCGGCAGGGTCGCTCATCTTCTGGCCGTCAAAGCCCCACATGTAGCGCTCCATATTGCCCGTCAGGTGGATCTCCAACTGACGCGACGGGGCGCGAACGTCCGGGTTGCGGTCGAGCGCGACAAGATCGCGATAAGTGAGCACGCGATGATCCGCGTCCTCCAGCCCCTGCGGCGGCTCGCCCGTGCGGTCCTTCGGCATCGGCGAGATGGTCTGCACTCCCGGCCCCATCTTGACGCCGGGCGCGTTCTTGGGGTTGCGCATGTTCATGTCCATGCTGCCGCCTGACCCATGATCCATCCCGGCCATGCCGCCGCTGCTCATCTGACCATGGTCCATGCCCGCCATCCCGGCAGCGCCCGCCGCCATTTGGCTATGGTCCATCCCTGGCATAGCGCCGCTCATCTGGTCGCCCCCCATCCCAGCCATGCCGGCCATCGCAGCGCCTACCGCCTTCGTTCCGTGATCGGTGGGCTCTTTCCACCCGGTGAGCTTCCACAGGTTGCGCGAGGCATTCTGCATCAACGTGGGATCCGGCCCGCGCTTTGCGACCGGGTTCTCGTCCGCCATACCGGACATCCCCTCCATCCCGCTCATGCCGCTCATGTCCATGCCCATGTCGGTCATGGTCAGCAACGTGCGCGGGCGGAGCGGCGGGACCGGGGCGATCATGCCCTCGCGCGGGGCCAGTGTCGCGCGCCCCATGCCGGATCGGTCGATCGCCTCGGAAACGAAGCTGTAGGCGCGGTCCTCGGGCGTCACGATCACGTCGAAGGTTTCCGCGACGCCGATCTGGAATTCGTCCACGGTTACCGGCCGGACGTTCTGGCCGTCGGCCTGCACCACCGTCATCGGCAAGTCAGGGATGCGCACGTTGAAGTTGGTTTGCGCCGCAGCATTGACGATGCGCAGCCGAACCCGCTCGCCCGGTCGGAAGAGGCCCGTCCAGTTGTCGTAAGGGCCAAAGCCATTGACCAGGAAGGTGTAGGTCGAACCCGTGACGTCCGCGATGTCCGCCGGGTCCATCCGCATCTGCCCCCACTTTAGGCGATCCTTGAGGGGCATTTCGCGGCCGGCGAGTAGCCCGCTCAGCGTCGGGCGCTGATAGTTGAAATAGGCGCCGCCCATCTGCTTGAGCTTGCGGAAAATTTCCTCGCCCGTCATTTCGCTATGATCGGACAGCACGATCACATGCTCGCGGTCGAACGCGACCGGGTCGGCACCCGCCGGATCAATCACGATGGGTCCGTAGAGCCCTGCCTGCTCCTGCTCGCCCGAATGGCTGTGGTACCAGTAGGTGCCAGACTGCACGACTGGGAACTCGTACACGAATGTCGAGCGCGCCTTGATGCCGGGGAAGCTGATGCCCGGCACGCCGTCCATTTGGAACGGCAGAATGAGGCCGTGCCAGTGGATCGAG
>NZ_JPPQ01000052.1:2110-2741 GCF_000743655.1 Sphingobium sp. ba1 | reverse complement strand
GGCAGGTTGGTCCCGACCATCGTCATGCCGGTCGCCGAAGGAGGCATGCTTCCCATGTCATGACCCGCCATGCCTTGCATAGCGCCCGAACCATGGTCCATGCCCTGCATGGCACCTGGCTGGCCGGGGGCGGCACCGCCGGAGGTATCTGGCATCGCCGACATGTCGTGCCCGGCACCAGGATTGGGGTTGGCTCCAGGCGTAGTCATGCCCGGCATCGCCGTCATGTCATGACCGGCGTGAGGATCTACCACGACCGTTCCCGGTGCCGGAGGCCTGGCGGACCGATCTGCGGCGGACCTGGCCCCCGATCCCGCCTTCGCGCGCGGTATCGACCTGGCAGCGGGCTTCACGGACTTCTTGCGCGCGGCGGGCTTGGCCGCTGCTGGCTTCTTAGTGGCAGGCTTTTTCACCGCTGGCGTCTTTGGCGGCGGCATCTTCATGCCGGGCATATTGGAATGGTCCATCTGCGCGGCCACCGGACTTGCGAGGCCAAGTGCCGCGCCGCCAGCGATCAAGAGGAACTTAGGCTGCATCGCGGTTCTCCTCGCCCATCGGGCGAACCGTCACGACACGCATCATCCCCGCGGTCATGTGATAAAGATTGTGGCAGTGGAACGCCCAGTCGCCG
>NZ_JPPQ01000052.1:0-2104 GCF_000743655.1 Sphingobium sp. ba1 | reverse complement strand
GGAAGCATGCCTCCTTCGGCGACCGGCATGACGATGGTCGGGACCAACCTGCCGGCCGGCAACGCTCCGCCGCCGCCGATCCCGACGGATCGGGCCGCGGACCAAGTCTACTCTGCCGCCGCCATGGCGCATTCGCAGCAGCATCTGCAGATGCACGGGGGGCAGAATTTCTCGCAGGTCATATTTAATCTGGCCGAATACCAGGTCCGCGACGGTCGCGACGCCTATCGATGGGATGGCGGTGCCTGGTACGGTGGCGACATCAATCGCCTGGTTCTTAAAACCGAAGGCGAAGGGAACTTTGGGAGAAGCCTGGAAAGGGCGGAGCTGCAGGCGCTCTATGCACGGGCGATCGGACCCTTCACCGACTTCCAGGCCGGGATTCGTTACGACTTCAAGCCCAACCCCTCCCGTGTCTACGCTACGGTTGGGTTCGAGAGCCTGGCCCCAGGCTTTTTCGATGTGGAGGGCGCACTGTTCTTGTCTAGCAAGGGTGACGTGCTCGGCCGCGTTGAAGGGTATTACGATCAGCGTATCACCCAGCGCCTGATCCTCCAGCCTCGTCTCGAAGCGGAATTTGCGGCGCAAGACGTTCCGGAAGACCGGATCGGCTCGGGCTTGTCGGACCTCGAGCTTGGCTTGCGGCTGCGCTACGAGGTGAAGCGCGAGTTTGCCCCTTATATCGGTGTTTCATACGAGCGCAGAGTGGGCCGCTCTGCTCGTTTTGCACGCGAGGACGGCGAGGATGCGTCATCGACCAGCCTTGTTCTGGGCATTCGCACATGGTTTTGAGGCCGATTGGGCTTTGTTGCGTTGACTAAGTCCAAGAAGGAGCAGGCAATGTTTAAGACACTTACAGCTCTGGCTCTGGCGGCGATGGCAGCGAGCCCGGCTTTGGCTCAGCAGCAGATGCAAGGCATGGACCACTCGAAAATGCAGGGCATGAACCACGACAACATGCCTGGCATGAACACGCCCTTCATGCCCGCCGAGATGGCGATGCACGAGAAGATGATGAGGGCCAAAGGCGCCAATGCAAATGAGACGTGGGCCCGCAAGATGATCGAGCATCACCGCGGTGCGATTGCCATGTCGCAGATCGTTCTCCGCGAGGCGCCCGATGCGAAGACCCGGCAAATGGCTCAGAAGTCTATTGCCGAGCAAAACAAGAGCATCGGTGAACTCCAGGCGATGCTCCGGTCGATGAGCAAGCGACCTCAGTGATAATCTTCGTTCCTCCCGCCCCACGAGGGGGCGGGAGGAATGACCAAGGAGTTTTTCCATGAAGACAGCTTTACGATCCGCGCTTACTGCCGCAGCCTTGTTGGTTCCGGTTGCCGTCAGCGCGGCCACCCCGATCGTTATGCACCGCGATCCCGGCTGCGGCTGTTGCGCCAAGTGGGCAGCGCAGGTGCAGCGGCAGCTCGGGCGCCAGGTGCGCGTCGTCGATGATTCCAATCGCCCGGCGCTGCAGAAGCGCGCGGGGGTCCCTGCGGACGTCTCGTCCTGCCACACAGCAATCGCCGATGGCATGGCTTTCGAGGGCCACGTGCCGATTGCCGATATGAAGCGGGCTCTCGCGACCCGGCCCAAGGGTGTGCGAGGCCTCGCGGTCGGCGGTATGCCGCTCGGCTCGCCGGGAATGGAAGTGCCGGGCGTCAAGACGCAGGCCTATGACGTGGTCGCCTTCGGTCCCGGCGGGCGCCGCCTGTTCGCGCGCCACGGCAGCTGATCGGCGGTTTTTTCAGGCTAGCGGCGCAGGACCCGGCCGCCGCAGCCGGCGTAGCTCCACGGTCCAGTTCGTCTGAAAGAGCAGGCGAAGAGTTCACAAAAGGATTCGGCCGGGTGAGGAAAACGGGAATCGATGAACACGGATCAAGGGGTCGGGTGATGGGCGGTAAACGAGGCGGGACCTTCGCTTTGCTCCTTGCGGTTGCAATGTCAGTAAGCACGTCGGCATCGGCTCATGAAGATCACGATGCGCTCGGGGCCGGTCCCGGGCCGGCCGCTAACAGCGCAGGCGAGACTCAGAAAAAGGATGGAGCAGACGCTGGCGACGGTCACATGGGGATGGGCTCTATGTCGACCGTGGACATGAACATGG
>NZ_JPPQ01000051.1:0-2474 GCF_000743655.1 Sphingobium sp. ba1 | reverse complement strand
CTGCGTCCGCACCGCGATCCGCCAGGGGGCCAAGTCGGTGAAGTGCCTCTACCGCCGCGACCGCGACAATATGCCCGGATCGCAGCGCGAAGTCGCCAATGCCGAGGAAGAAGGCGTCGAATTCGTCTGGCTGACCGCGCCGATCGCATTCGAAGGCACCGATCATGTCACCGGCGTAAAGGTCACCAAGATGCGCCTGGGTGCCCCCGACGCCTCCGGCCGCCGCGCCCCCGAACCCGATCCCGGCAGCGAACATACGCTAGAGGCCGACCTAGTCATCAAGGCACTGGGCTATGACCCCGAAGAACTGCCCAAGCTGTTCGGCGCGGACGACCTGTCGGTCACCCGCTGGGGCACGCTGCGCGTCGATCACAAGACGATGATGACCAGCGTGGATGGCGTGTTTGCAGCCGGCGACATCGTGCGCGGCGCAAGCCTGGTAGTGTGGGCGATCCGCGATGGGCGCGATGTGACCGAGCATATGCACAAATATCTCAAGGCCAAGGCCAAGACCAGCGAAAGCGTCGCCGCCTAAGCGCCCTCATTCCACCCCAGCCCGTTCGGTTCGAGCTTGTCGAGAACGAGGCGCAGGGGTTCTCGACAAGCTCGAACCGAACGGAAGAATAGGATGGCGATCATGACTGACACTCCCTTCATGGCAAGCCCCGAAGAACGCGCGCGGATCGCCGCCGAGGGCATGTATCATCCCGACCTGGAAGGCGACGCCTGTGGCGTCGGCCTCGTCGCCGCCACCGATGGCCGTCCCAGCCGCCGCGTCGTCGCCTCCGCGATCGATGCGCTGAAGGCCGTGTGGCATCGCGGCGCGGTCGATGCCGATGGCAAGACCGGCGATGGCGCGGGCATCCATGTCGATCTGCCGGTGCGCTTCTTTGACGACGCCATTGCCGACTCCGGCCACAAGCCGCTGCCCAACCGCCTCGCCGTCGGCATGATCTTCCTGCCGCGCACCGACCTGTCCGCCCAGGAAACCTGCCGCACCATAGTCGAGAGCGAGATCATCGACGCGGGCTACACCATCTATGGCTGGCGCCAGGTGCCGGTGGACGTATCCGTCATCGGCGAGAAGGCGCAGCGCACGCGCCCCGAAATCGAGCAGATCATGATCGCCGGGCCAATGCCCGAAGAGCGCGACCAGGCCGAGTTCGAAAAGGATCTGTACCTCATCCGCCGCCGGATCGAGAAGCAGGTGATCGCGGCGCAGATCAACGACTTCTACGTCTGTTCGCTGTCGTGCCGCTCGATCATCTACAAGGGGCTGTTCCTCGCGGAATCGCTGTCGGTCTTCTATCCCGACCTGCAGGATGAGCGGTTCGAAAGCCGCGTCGCCATCTTCCATCAGCGCTATTCGACCAACACCTTCCCGCAATGGTGGCTGGCCCAACCGTTCCGCACGCTTGCCCATAATGGCGAGATCAACACGATCCGCGGCAACAAGAATTGGATGAAGAGCCACGAGATCAAGATGGCGAGCCTCGCCTTTGGCGAGCAGTCGGAGGACATCAAGCCGGTGATCCCGGCGGGCGCGTCCGATACCGCCGCGCTCGACGCCGTGTTCGAGGCGATCTGCCGTTCGGGCCGCGATGCGCCGACCGCCAAGCTGATGCTGGTGCCCGAAGCCTGGCAGAGCGAAAGCGCCGAACTGCCCAAGCCCCATGCCGACATGTATGAATATCTCGCCAGCGTCATGGAGCCGTGGGACGGCCCCGCCGCGCTGGCGATGACCGACGGTCGCTGGGTCGTGGCAGGCGTCGATCGCAACGCGCTACGCCCGCTGCGCTATACGCTGACCGGCGACAATCTGCTGATCGTGGGATCCGAAACCGGCATGGTCGTGGTTCCTGAAACGACGATCGTGCGCAAGGGCCGCATGGGTCCGGGCCAGATGATCGCGATCGACCTGCAGGAAGGCGAACTCTATGACGACGCCGCGATCAAGGACCGCATCGCCGGTGAGCGCCCCTATGGCGAGCTGATCAAGGATTTCATGGCGATCGGCGACCTGACCGACGCGCCGACCGCCCTGCCCGGCTGGGACAAGGCGGAACTGACGCGGCGGCAGGTGGCGGCCAATCTGACGCTGGAGGATCTGGAACTGATCCTCGCCCCCATGGTCGAGGATTCGAAGGAAGCCATCGGATCGATGGGCGACGATACGCCGCTGGCGGTCATTTCCGACAAGCCGCGCACGATCAGCCATTTCTTCCGCCAGAATTTCAGTCAGGTCACCAACCCGCCGATCGACCCGCTGCGCGAACGGCATGTGATGAGCCTGAAAACGCGCTTTTCCAACCTGCACAATATCCTGGAGCAGGATGCGCAGAACAGCCATGTGCTGGTGCTGGAATCGCCGGTGCTGACGAGCGCCGAATGGGCGCGGTTGAAGGCGCATTTCGGCCCGGCCGTGGCGCAGATCGACTGCACCTTCCCCGCCAGCGGCGGGCAGGAGCAGTTGC
>NZ_JPPQ01000050.1:1315-3606 GCF_000743655.1 Sphingobium sp. ba1 | reverse complement strand
GCGGGCCTTGCGTCCCCTGCCCTGCTGCGCGACTGGCAAGCGCAGGCACAAGCCGACGATGCGCCGCTTTATCCGCTGCGCTCGCCTGTCGGCACGGCGGCACTACCGGGTGCGGACAATGACCGGGTGCTGGCGTCATGCTGATCCGTGATGCGGAAGTGGACGGCCAGCGCTGCAATGTCCGCCTGGCCGATGGCCTGATAGCGGCGATGGCCCCTGCCCTGCCCCCGCTGCCCAACGAGCCGACGCTGGATGCGCGTGGCGGCGCGTTGCTGCCGGGGCTGCATGATCATCATATCCATCTGAACGCCACGGCCGCCAGCCTGATGTCCGTGCGCTGCGGGCCGCCGGACGTGCGGGATGCAGCAGGCCTAATCGCTGCCCTGCATCACGCACCTGGCGACGACTGGCTGCGCGGTGTGGGCTATCATGCCAGTGTGGCAGGGGAGATCGACCGGCAGTGGCTCGACCGCAACGGCCCTGCCCGCCCCGTCCGTATCCAGCATCGCAGTGGGCGGATGTGGATCTTCAACAGCCTGGCGCTGCGCGAACTGGGCGGCGGCGCGCCTGCCGATGGTCGGCTGATCGACGGCGATGCCTGGCTGCGCGGCCGCCTGCCCGTGACGCCGCTCGACCTGCGGCCTGTCGGCGATCGGCTCGCCGCGCTGGGTGTCACGGGCCTCACCGAAGTCACACCCCGCAATGACCGGGCCGATTATCTGCGCTATGCGCAGGCGGGCCTGCCGCAACATCTGCTGGTGATGGGTGGTCCGACGCTGGACGATGCGCCGCCGGTCGGCTTGGCCAGCCGGGGCGCGGTAAAGCTCCATTATCATGACCATGACCTGCCGCCGCTCGACCAGCTCGTTGCGGAGGTTGCGCGCGCGCATGCAGCAAACCGCCCCGTCGCGTCGCATTGCGTGACCCAGGCCGAACTGGTCGTCACGCTCGCGGCGATCGCGGAAGCGGGCGCGATGGTCGGCGACCGGATCGAACATGCCGCGATCGTGACGCCCGACAATGCCGACTGGATCGCGCGGCTGGGGCTGGTCGCGGTGTCGCAACCGCATTTCATCGTCGAGCGGGGCGATGCCTATCGCCGCGATGTTACACTGGAGGATCGCCGCTGGCTCTATCGCCTGCGCGGCCTGCGCGCGGCGGGCGTGGGGCTGGCGGCGGGCAGTGACGCGCCCTTTGGCGGATTGAACCCTTGGGCGTCGATGGCCGCCGCCGTGCAGCGCCCCAACGATCTTGGCCCCGACGAGGTGCTGACGCCCGAAGAGGCGTTGGCTCTCTATACGGGGCAGCCCCACGCCCCTGCCGTGCCGCGCAAGATCGCTGTGGGGGAACGCGCCGACCTGTGCCTGATCGATCGCCATTGGGCCGCCGCCCGCGCCGATCTGGCCGCCGTGACCGTGCGCGCGACATGGGTGGCGGGCCGCCTTGTCTATGGCACGATCGCGTCCACCAATCCCCATTCGAGCGCCAGCGATGCCGAGATGCGCCGCATCGACAGCGCCATATAGGCCGTCTTCTGCCGCCCGATCCGGCGCGGCAGGCTGACCGTTCCCCCTGCCCCCGGCAGCAAGCCATATTTGAGTTCGGGCAATTGGAACCAGCTATCCGCCCGCGCCTCGACCCGTCCGGCAAAGGCGGCCATCTCCACCCCTGCCCCCACCACCGCGCCATGGACATGCGCCGTCACGCGCGGCGCAAGCTGCTCCAATAATGTAGCGGGCAGGCGCAGCGTGCGGACCCAATGGGCTTCGGCGACGTCATGGCTGAGACCGAATTCCGCCACATCGCCGCCGACGGAAAAGCAGCGCCCCGCGCCCGACAGATGGATGGTCGTGATCGCCGGATCGAGCAGAGCAACACGCAGAACTTCATACAGGGCATCGCGCATCGCGACATTGACCGCGTTGAAGCTGGCCGGGCGGTTGAGGCGCAGCGTTAATCGACTGCCCTCCATCTCCACCATCACCGGTGGCCCCGCCTCGTCGGCGTGCGACGGTGCAGCAGGAGCGCCCGCCCGCCACGCCAGAAATTCGCCACCCCGCTGGATCGTCGCGAAGGCCAAGCTCTCGGCCGTCAGCGCGGCGGCCATCGGCAATTGTTCGCTCAGGCGCAATTGCTGCACCAGCAGCATCGCCGCAAAGGGCCACGCCGCGACATTGGCCGTGATCGCCGCCAATCCCGCCTCGTCCGCCAGCACGATATCGCAGGAGCTGGCCAATGGCCCTGCACCGATGCCGATGACCGGACAAGGCAGCCCGCGCAACCAGTCCGCC
>NZ_JPPQ01000050.1:0-1305 GCF_000743655.1 Sphingobium sp. ba1 | reverse complement strand
GTGGGCGTCGCGCAGTTGGGCGCGATGGCGGTCGAAGCACAGCTCCCGCCTGCATCCAGCGTGCCTGTCCCGCTCTGGATGCGAGGCGGCGCCATGTTCGCGTCGGCGGCTTATCATTATGTGCCTGGCTGCTCTTCGCCGGGTTACCGGCCGACCGGATTTCTGACGTCCGATGCCGAGATGCGCCGGGCTAGTTACTACGACATGATGAGCAACATCGCATGCCAATATGGCATTCCGGTTGGCCTGTTCGATGCCATGATCATCCGGGAAAGCCGGTATCGGCCCGACGCTTTCTCGCGCAAGAACGCATTCGGGCTCACACAGTTGATGCCCGACACGGCAGTTGCACTGGGCGTCAACCGTTACAGCATCAATGAGAACCTGCGCGGGGGCGCGAAATATCTGCGCCAGCAGCTCGACCGTTTCGGCCACTATCATCTCGCGCTCGCCGCCTACAATGCAGGACCGGGGCGGATTCGGAATGGCCTGGTCCCGCAGATCCCTGAAACGCAAGCCTATGTGGACAATGTTCTGCTCAACTGGTCGCGATTGAGCGGGATCGGGCGCCAGGCGACAATCATTTCGACGACAGCCGGCCCTAACACGCAGCTGCGCCCAACAATCGGAAGGAAGGCGTCCGTCTCGACATTCTAGCCGCATGGTTTGCTGATCCATGTCCACGAACAGTTCGGCTAGAGGTCGAAATCGTCGCCATGGGTGAGGCGATTTCTGCGCTCATGAATAGCTTGGACCTCCTCGGTCACCTTCTTGATCAATGCGTTTTGGAGCGACGGGCTCCAGGCCAGCCTGATCTCGGTTCCATCGAAGCCACCCAATTCCTCGAGCACATCAATCATTCGCTCAGGCGCGCGCACGCATATGTCGCAGAGCATGAAGACAGCCGTCGAATAACATTTCTGATAATATTCATCGAGACCTTTGAAGGTTTTCAGGCACACATATGCGTGCACTAGATTCATGCCGAGCGCGTGCAATATTGTTTCAAATTCAGGAAGCGTCATGGTGACGCGTTTTTCGGGCTTGCTGTGCAGCAAAACGCCCAGCCTCGATTTGCTGATACCGGTCAGGTGGGCGAGTTTGCGTTGAGTTGCTTTCTTGCAAGCCATCGCCCGCAGGATCAGAGGCACATAGTCCCTCTGCAGCTCGTCGCCTTGGGCGAGCTCCACAACTTACGCCCCTAACTTGGCAAGAGATGTCATATCGATCCCCCAATGCCGTTCGGATGGGGAAGACAATCATAGCAGAAAAGCCAATGCAAGCGTGGTTTCGACCAGATTTGTC
>NZ_JPPQ01000049.1:0-6355 GCF_000743655.1 Sphingobium sp. ba1 | reverse complement strand
CCCAGTCCCCCGATGAGATGCCCCCGCCCGCGACTCCGGTCGAATTGCCGATGACAGAGCCGGACGAAATCGTGCCTGTCGGCCCGGATTATGACCAGCCCAACCGCGCACCGGCAGAGTTTCCCCCGGACTGAGTAACGAACAGTGTGATCAAAACCACATATCGATAATTTTCTTACCCAAAGATGGAACAATTTGGTCGATCGCAAAAATTTCGTCGCCGCGCCGCTGGACAGCCCCCTGCAAGCATGATTGAATTGTGAAAGAAAAAAGAAATCGGGAGAGGCGCGGCTGACAAAATAAGGGGGTCGACGTGCATAAGGTTCGCGCCAAATTAGAATGGTTCAAGACCGTGATATTGCCGCAGGAGGCCGCGCTGCGCGGTCGCCTTCGCCGCATCCTTCCCTCAGCCCATGAGCTGGAGGATATGTGCGCGGAAGTCATGGCACGGGCCTATGCCACCGATAATTGGGAAAATGTGACGACGGGCCGCGCCTATCTGTTCACCATCGCCCGCAACCTCGTCATCGACACGGCCCGCCGCAACAAGGTGGTCAGTTTCGAAACGATCGCCGATCTGGAATTGCTGGGCGGCGACAATAATATCGAAGCGCAATTGCACGCCCGCGAAGCGCTGCGTCAGGTCGAAACGATTGTCGAATCGCTGCCGCCGCAATGTCGTCGCGTCTTCATTCTTCGTCGCATCCACGAAAAATCGATGCTGGAAATAGCGGAGGACATGTCGCTATCCGTTTCTACAGTTGAAAAACATCTAGCCAAAGCAATCGCAATAGTTATGCGGGCCTGGGCGGAACGTGAGGAAACGGATTTCGAGCGTGCAGGCGTCGGGGCCAACTTCAAGCAGCGGTCCCAGGGACGCGATC
Source organism: Sphingobium sp. ba1 (assembly GCF_000743655.1). Taxonomy (NCBI): domain Bacteria; kingdom Pseudomonadati; phylum Pseudomonadota; class Alphaproteobacteria; order Sphingomonadales; family Sphingobiaceae; genus Sphingobium; species Sphingobium sp. ba1. The sequence continues at coordinate 5,471 of NZ_JPPQ01000049.1, read as the reverse complement.
GAAGCGGAAGCCGCGCGCCTGCTGGCTAAGCTCCATAGCGATCCGACACCCCAGGAAGAAGCCGAGATTTGCGACTGGGTCGAGAGCGACCCACGCAATGCCGTAGCCTTTGCCCGTGCCGAAGCCGCATGGGATGCGGCCGAGCGCCTCAAGAGCGCCGCCGCCGATGTCACCCTGCCTTCGATGCCGGAGATCGTCAGCGAAGAGCAGCAGCGCCGCCTGTCGCGCAACATCATGATCGCCGCCGCCGTCGCGATCCTGTTCTTCATCTTTGCCGCTATCGTCACCGTCCGCACGTTCAGCGGCGTCGATCGCTATGAAGCGGCGCTTGGCGAAATTCGCGACGTCACGCTCGACGATGGCTCGATCGTTCACCTCAACAGCGACAGCGAAGTGGAAGTCCGCTTTACCGGCCATGGCCGCAAGGTGCGGATCGTCAAGGGCGAGGCCTCTTTCGAGGTGGCCCCCGACAGCGAACGCCCGTTCGACGTGGAAGTGCGATCCGCCCTGATCCGCGCCGTCGGCACCGCCTTCAACGTGCGCATGCGCCCCGCGCTGACCGAATTGACGGTCACGCACGGCACGGTGACGGTCCATTGCGGCAACAAGGCGCAGCAACGGGTGACCGCTGGCAATGGCGCGGTGATCCAGCCGCGGACCATCGTGCTGACGCGGCTGGGCGACAGGCTGGTCAGCCAGCGCATCGCCTGGCGCCATCAAATGCTGGAACTGGATGGCGAAACCATCGAGCAGGCGACGGCCGAATTCAACCGCTATCGCAAAGCGCCGATCCTGATCGGCGATACCCGCGTGTCTCCGCTCCGAATCGGCGGCCGCTTCCGCGTGCATGACAGTCGCGCATTCCTATCCGCCCTGGAACGGACATTGCCCGTCCGCACCGTGCGGGGCGAGGATGGATCGGTCATGCTGCTCTATCGCGACGAAGAATCGACGCAGGCGAGCGAGAGCGACAGGTCTTAACCCAATAGCTCCCGCACCAGTTGCGGCACGAGTTGGCTGGCCGGGCCGAGGCGGCTGTCTTCGAAATAGATACTGCCGGCCGACGGATCGAGATTGAGTTCCAATGTGCGGGCACCGACATGGCGGGCCGTCTGCACGAAGCCGGCGGCGGGATAGACCGCGCCCGATGTGCCGATCGACACAAACAGGTCGGCGTGGCGCACTGCTTCGTCGATGGCATCCATCTGATAGGGCATTTCGCCGAAAAAGACGATGTCGGGGCGCAGACGGGGCTGCCCGCATCCCATGCAGACCGTCCCCGGCGGCAAGGCTTGCGTCCACGGCACCGCCTTGCCGCACGCGGCACAGAGCGCGGATTGCAGTTCGCCATGCATGTGGATCAGCCGCTTTGCCCCTGCGCGCTCATGCAGGTCATCGACATTCTGCGTCACGATCAGCAATTCGCCCGGCCAGGCCGCATCGAGCGCAGCCAGCGCTTCATGCGCCGGATTGGGGGAGACGGTTGCCAGGGTTGTGCGGCGCTCGTCGTAGAAGCGATGCACCAAAGCGGGATTGCGCGCCAGCGCCTCAGGGGTGCAGACATCCTCCACCCTGTGAAAAAATGGAACTCCTGCATTATCCGTGCTTTCCCAATAGCTTATGCCATTTTTGGACCGGAAAGTGGGTATCCCGCTTTCGGCTGATAGGCCTGCGCCCGTCAATATCACGATATTCTGAATGTCGTTTTTCATGGCCCTATCGTAGGCGATCTGGTCGCGTGTGATAAGTAGTCGATGGACAACCACCCTCCCCTCTTTACCGACTGCGGCGCACACTGGACCACAGACGATCGCGCCCCGGATATCCTAGATCACGATTGGCAAACGACGGACGACCAGCACCATCATCTGGACCAGCCATACTTCCGCGACCCTACCGCAAAGCTGGAATGGTTCGCACGACGCTCCTATGCCCTCGCACAAAAGGCCAGCGCATTGGCTGGCCTTGAATATGTGCAGGATGATGATGATGCGCCCACGATGGACGCATATGGTCACGCGGATATAGTGCTAGATGATATCCTGTCGCGCTTCGATCCGGGCGACCGATAGGCGCACTTCCGTCATTTCCTCGACCATCCGTTCGAGCCGCATCAGAAGCGCGGTATATTCAGTCCGGTGATTGTTTTTGACGTGCATGATTTCAGTGGCGACATCCACCAGCGCGCGATCGTGGTCAGATAGACGATGTTCGATATCGGCCACCTTGACACCCATCGACCAGATGGACCGGAAACCAGCCGCCGCAGCAGAGGCGATCGTAATGGCCGATATGACCATGGTCATATCCAAAGTCACAACAGGTCACCTGCACTTTCTTCCACACCAGCGGGTGCGAGGATCACATTGCGCACGTCCGTAGCCGTTTCTGGTGCGACCAGACCGAACAGCGTGGCGACACCAAGCGCCATGGTGATGTTGCGTCTGGTGACCAGCGGTAGGACGACACTGGCCGCGCTACCGATCATTTTGAGGGCACTTCCCGCCCACATTTTCAGTTTGCTTGTCATCACTCTGTTACCGCAGCATCCCATACCGCGATGATATCGGTCAGCCGTTCGCGTTCTTCCAAAAGCTGGATTCGTGACCCCAATAGCGATGACATTTGCTGACTGATGATCTGATCAGTCTTGTAGTCGATCGCGTTGTTTTCGCGATGCAAGTCGGTGTCAGAGCGCAGTTCGTCCAGTGCAGCAATCAGTGTGTCGATCGCGGTCACACTCTGTTCAACGATGTCGCGTTGCGTCAGGTCAGGGTTGGTATATTGTGTCATTGTCAGTCCTCTAATTCCTCTCGTATTTAGCCGCTGCGGTGCGAAACGTATCGTGTTACCATTCGGTAGATGTCACGCTGATATACTGCGTCTGGATCGATCCACTGTAGGTGAAACCACGCGAAAACTCCGCGCTATAAGTGCGCGCAACCGTGTTCAGATATGGATCGGATGTGGTGGTCGATGACCAATAGTCATACGTATAGTCGATCCGACCACCGGCATCACCCGGCGTTGGCCGCAGACCATATAGCGTAATCGATCCGTTGATAGCGGAGTGCGTAACCAGCGTTCCACCGTCACGTTTGATGGTCATGCTAAAGCTACCAGACGGATTATTGGTTTTCACACCTTCATGCGAGAATCCGCCGTCATATGATGTCGCCGATCCAAAAGCGGTAAGCGCAGCGTTGTAGTCGTTGACGCCTGTCGTGGAAGCGGGGAACGTCACAGTAGCCGCCGAACGAAGCGCATATGAACCATTGACCGAAACGGTATTTCCGTTCGATGTTATCGCACCAGTGCTGGTCGATGCTGACGCAGCTTGGCTGGTATTTGACATCGATGATTTGAGCGTTCCCGCGATGATACCGCCCGCATAATATGCCTGACCATTGGTTTTCAGGAAGCTGATCGCGTTTGCTTCTGTGCAGTTCGCAAGACTGGACTGCGACGGACCTGTCCATTCCATAAATTGGTTGCTCGAACCGAATCCAGTCCCCTTAACGCTCATGGTGACACCATTGTTGAACACCATGGTTCCAGTCGTCATATCCACGCTGGTTTGACCCGATGGAGACACCATCAGACCGCCAACAAAGTTGGCTCTACCATGAAACGTGACATTACCACCAACCACGTCCATTGCGCGCAACTTGGACGATCCAAGGCGGATGCTATCAGCCTGCAATTCGATACCAGAACCGTTGCCGCTGGTAGCGCCATTTGCGGCCACAAGACGGACAGCAGCCGACGCGCTTCCCGCCGCAGTGACCATTTCGAGATAGGACGATGTGCGTCCGTTCAGTTCGCTGATGACGCCAGCTTGTGTCGAGACGGTTGCCGTCAGAGCATTGACATCAGCGGTCGCTTTCTTGGAGGCGATTTCCTGATCAGTCGCAGGCCGGAAAGCAACCCGGTGATAAATTAGATTGCTTGCAGTTGTGGTGGTGGTGTAGCCGGGAACGAAGCTGGCACGGTTAAGCAAAAATATCGTCCAGCCGTAAGCATTAGCAGACGTGATCTGAACAAGTTTGCGCCAGCGGCGAACATTGGTTCCCCCATCACCAACGATTCCAGCGATATCCGCGTCGTTATTAAAGTCGATGCGATGGTCCTGCGATCCCGCACCACCAGAAGAGGGCAGGGCGCGAAACAACGCACATGAACCAGCGAGCGATCCAGCTACACGTTGCATATCCACTTCCAGCACCACCCACATATTCTGGCTGATGACCTGTGCAGCTGTATAGTTCGTAGTTTTCACACCAACGGTTGATGCGTTGGTCGCCAGCATATTGACATTATATGCGTATGGACTGGTGACGCCCGCCACACGCTCGATAGCGGGCGATCCAGCGTGACTTGCATAACCAGTAGGATGACCTTGGCCGGTGGGCCAGTCAGCAAAGACAGGATTTGGATTGATACTGGCCGCCGCGATCGACGCCGACAATACAGCGGAGCTTTGCGCAGCCGCCGCTGCGTCCGTAGCGATGACAGCCTGACTGGTAGCGCTGTTCGCTGCTGATTGTGCGGTTCCAGAATGGCTAGCTGCTGTGTTCGCAGAGGTCGATGCTGACGACGCAGATGCATTCGCTGATGCAGCGGATGAACTTGCCGACGAAGCGGACGAAGCCGCCTCTCCAGCTTTGGTCTGTGCCGTGTTGGCATGACCACTGGCGCTGCTGGCCGATCCCGCCGCTGCGGTTGCTGACGATGCAGCTTGCGCCCTACTGGTGTTTGCACTGGACGCGCTGGACGATGCGTTACCAGCCTGCGTGGTCGCGGTATCGGCTGCTGAACTTGCGGACGACGCAGCGTTACCAGCGGCGTTAGCACTCGACTGTGCGCTGCTGGCCGATGCAGATGCAGCATTCGCGCTGTTCTGTGCGGCGATTTTTTCGGTTACATCGGTAACGCGGATCGATGCGACACGGACGGACATTCCCGCTTCCGTGTTTTGGTTGCGTAATCCAAAGCGCAGCCAAACAGTTTCAGGTGTCCACGCAGCGACACCAGCAGATGCAGTGTCAGAAAACAGCCCAACTATCTCGGTAACACCACCACCGGTTACGTTAGTTGTGAATACCCCGGACCATCCCGCGTCTGCGTAAAGCGCATCCATTCGCGCCATAACGAGATTGAATGTGTAATTACCGTCACCAGCGCGAACGCGGAACTTGGCGCGCACCTCATAGACGCGCCCTGCGGTCGCAGGAACGACACCGCGTGTCAGAACATTTGCACCACCCGTCGTCCATTCAAAATCAGCCCACGGGCCAAAGATACCATCACCAATTCCGAAACCAGCCTCACCAGCAGGAGCGACCGACGCAGGCGAACCGTGACGTGAAGCGGTCCACTGCGACATGCCACCACTGAAATCGAAAGGTAGTTGTCAATCGGCGTCCAAACGGGACCCCTTATCAGCGCGCAAAAGGGACCCCCTGTCAGGA
>NZ_JPPQ01000048.1:0-2847 GCF_000743655.1 Sphingobium sp. ba1 | reverse complement strand
GTAAGCGGGGCCTGAGGGCCGCCTTGCGTAATGCCCATTCGCCGGGATGATTGCCGCTCTTTGAGCGAGGTGGCGGGTGTCGGACGAGATCGAGGATTCAGCAAGCGAACGGGCGATTAATCATACGAGTAATCGTATGAGTAGTCGGATCGAGGTCGTTAGCCGGGTGTCGGGCCGTCGGCGCTGGACGGTGGAACAGAAGCTGGCCGTATTACGGGATGCATTCGGCCCCGACGGTTGCGTGCGGACAGCCTGTGAGCGCCACGACGTCGGCAGCGGCTCGATCTACACATGGCGGCAACAGGCGATGTCAGGCGAGTTGACCGGGGTGTGCAAGCCGATCGAGCCTGTATTTGCGCAGGTGCAGATCAGCGAGCAGCCGGCCTTGCCCGCCCCAACGGTTGCGGCGCGCAGCAACGGCGTGATCGGGATCGAGCTGCCGTCGGGCATCAAAGTGAGTGTGGACGCCACGGTCGATGCCGAGGCCCTGTCGCGGGTGATCGGCGCGCTGACACGATGATCCCGCTGCCGCCATCGACGCGGATCTTCCTGGCCTGCGGTGCGACCGACATGCGTAAGGGTTTCGACGGCCTGGCGGTGATGACGCAGCAGATCCTGGAGCAGAGCCCACATTCCGGTGCGCTGTTCGCCTTCCGGGGGAAGCGCGGCGATTTGGTGAAGCTGCTCTGGTATGACGGCCAGGGCATGTGCCTGTTTTCCAAGCGGATGGACCGGGGGCGCTTCGTGTGGCCGTCGACCAAGACGGGGTCGGTGATCATGACCGCGGCCCAGCTTTCGATGCTATTGGAAGGCATCGACTGGCGGCGACCTGAACGCACTTTCACCCCTTCATTGGCGGGGTAAAACGCCCATTTTCTGGCACTTCTATTAGCATTGCCACCACCAATCTGCTATATAATCGCGGTGTCGGACGCAGGCCTTTTCACTCCTGATAAAGATGCTCGGATCGCCGAGCTCGAAGCCGCATTGGCCGCCGCCCATGCCGATATTTCCGCCCGCGACATCCTGATTGATACGCTGCGCGTGCAGATTGCACGCCTCAAGCGGATGCAGTTCGGCAAGTCGTCCGAGAAGCTCGATACCCAGATTGCCCAGCTTGAGCTGGCCCTTGAAGAACTCGAAGGCGAGGCCATCGTCGCCGCCGTGCGTCGAGGCGATCCGGTAGCCGTCATTCGGCCATCACCGGTTCGGGCGCTGCCCGCCCATCTGCCGCGCGAGGAACAGCGGATCGAGCCCGATCAGGGTAACTGCACCTGTCCCGACTGCGGCGGCGCGCTGCGGCCGCTGGGGCAGGATAGCGACGAGATGCTCGATGCCGTGCCCGTGCAGTGGCGCGTCATTCGGACCATCCGCCCCAAGTATAGCTGCCGGTCCTGCGAGAAGATCGTGCAGGCGCCCGCGCCGGTAAAGGCGATAGCGCGGGGCAAGGCGACCTTCGGCACCCTGGCCCATGTCGTCGTCTCCAAGTTCGACCATCATCTGCCACTTTACCGCCAAGCCGAGATCATGGCCGCGCAGGGCATCGAGATCGACCGCTCGACGCTGGCAGGCTGGGTCGGCCAAGCATCCGTGCTGCTCGATCCAATCATCAATCGTATCCGCGAGGTCGGCCTGACCGCCTCAAAGATCCACACCGACGATACGCCGGTGCCTATGCTCGATCCAGGACGTGGCAAGACAGCGACTGGCAGGCTCTGGGCCTACGCCGTCGATGATCGCGCCTCTGGTGCGACCTCGCCGCCACTGGTCTGGTATGAGTTCACCACCGACCGCACCGGCGCGCATCCCCGACGCCAGCTGGCCAGTTTCACCGGCTATCTGCAGGCCGATGGCTATGCTGGCTATGACAAGCTCTACAACACCAACCGCGTCACCGAAGTCGCCTGCTGGGCACATTTCCGGCGCAAGATATTCGACATTCATGCGACCAAGCCGACGCCGCTCACCACTGATCTGCTGGAACGTATCGGTCAGCTCTATGAGATCGAAGCAGAGGTTCGCGGCCATCAGCCCGATATCCGACGACGAAGCCGGCAGGACCGCACCAAGCCATTGATCGACGATCTCCGCCAGGCGCTCGACGATGCCCTGCGCCGTCTTGCGCCCAAGTCGGAGATGGCCAAGGCGATCGCTTATGGCCGCAAGCGCTGGATCGCGCTGACGCGCTTCCTCGACGATGGCCGACTGGAGATTGACAATAACATAGCCGAGCGCGCCATGCGCTGCGTGGCCCTTGGCCGCAAAAACTGGTTGTTCGCAGGCTCAAAAGCAGGCGGTGATCGGGCCGCCGCCATCTACTCCATCATCGAGACTGCAAAGCTCAATGGCCTCGAACCGCAGGCCTATATCGCCGATGTCATGGGCAGGATCGCTGGCAACTGGCCCGCAGCCAAATGGGATGAACTCATGCCATGGAACTGGCGCTTGACCGACCAAGACGTTGCTCAAGCTGCCTAGTGGAGATGCCAAAGCTAGATTCTTACGCCACTCCGGCCAAGGATCATGTCGGTGACCGCAAACTGAATGCTATAGCTGCAATTTCTCTGGCACGATCCAGCATTCCAGGAGGCAATTCGCGGGTTCCATCATCATTCAGCGGGAGATCATCGATCTGGTCAAAAATCGCCCCGGCCTCGATGACCAATACCTTCAGCTCGTCATTAGTCACTCATGTTCTCCCTAATCCAACCGCATAATAGCGAAAGGAATAGAAACGATCGAGCGACATCGTAAATTTTTCAAACTCAGACACTCTCTGCCAAAATGACAGAATGTGGCCTACAAACCGCACTTACCCTGAACCGCGGTCCGCAGGCCACGCTTACG
>NZ_JPPQ01000047.1:0-2044 GCF_000743655.1 Sphingobium sp. ba1 | reverse complement strand
TGGCGAGCGGCACCAGCAGGGCCAGCAACGCCGTCAGTGCGGCGGGAAAGAGCAGGCTCAAGCCCATGGTCAGACTGCCGCGAACAGGCGGCGCAGCGGCAGATCGACCGGCTCGTCCAGCATATGCGCGACATGGACCACGCCCGCTGCGTCCAGCCGGGCATGGAGCGCAGCGCGCGCTTCGCCGAAGCGGGCCAGAAATTCGGCGCGCAGGGCGACGCCATCGGCGAGCAGTTCCTCGCCGGTTTCGGGATCGCGAAAGCGATAGCCGCCGGTGAAGGGGAAATCGCGCTCGGCGAGCGTCAGCATCTCGACCACCAGCGTCTCGCGTCCGGCGGCGGCCAGTTTCTCGACCAGCGCGACCGCGCCCTCGTCGAAACAATCGCTCAGCAAGATGACCAGATCATGCGCGCCGATCCGCTCCCACACCGGGGCAAGCTGGTCTTCGGGCGGGAAGCCGGTCGCGGTGCGCAGCGCCAGCAGGTCGAGCAGCAGCCGGTCGCGCTGGCGCAGGCCCGTGGCGGGGGGGAGCAAAGTGAGGCCGCTGTCGCCCAAGGCCATCAGGCCGAACCGGTCGCCCTGCTGCATCGCCAGTTCGCCGATCGATGCAGCCATCGCCTTGGCAGCGTCGAAGCGGCTATAGTCGGGGCGGCCCGCATCGGCCTGGCCCATCGATGCGCTGGCGTCGATGAGAATCCAGACCGCCACCGGGCTTTCGCGCTCGGCTTCGCGCACGAAGAATTTGTCCGACCGCGCATAGAGTTTCCAGTCGATCTGGCGCAGCTCGTCGCCCGGTTCATAGGCGCGATATTGGGCGAATTCCAAACCCGCGCCGCGGCTGTGGCTTTGGTGCAGGCCGATGCCATGCTGCCCGACCGCGCGCCGCGTGACGAGGCGCAGGCCTTTCAGCCTGCGGCGAACATCGGCGGGGATCAGGTCGGCCATGCTACGCGATCAGGCGAGCGGCACGGCGCGCAGCAGCGAGGCGATGACGTCGTCGGCGCTGCGTCCCTCGGCCTCGGCCGCGAAGGACAGCAGCAAGCGATGGCGCATCACCGGCGCGGCCAGCGCGACAATATCGTCGCGTGTGGCGGCGAGGCGACCTTGCAGCAGCGCGCGCGCCTTGGCGGCCAGGATCAGAGACTGGCCCGCGCGCGGCCCGGCGCCCCATTTGACATAGCGGGCGATGTCATCGGGCGCGCCGTCGCCGGGGCGGCTGGCGCGGATGATCCGCGTCACCCAGTCGAGCAGCTCGTCGCCGAAATGCACGTCGCGTACCAGCTTCTGCAGCGCCAGCACTTCCTCGCCCGCCATCACGGCGGGGACGGTGCCGGACTTGGACCCGGTGGTTTGCGCCAGGATTGCGCGCTCCTCCGCTTCGCTCGGATAATCGACGCGGATATGCAGCAGGAAGCGGTCGAGCTGGGCTTCGGGCAGGGGGTAGGTGCCTGCCTGCTCCAGCGGGTTCTGCGTCGCCAGCACGAAGAAGGGGGCGGGCAGGCGGTGGGTGACGCCGGCATAGCTGACCGTCTTTTCCTGCATCGCCTCCAGCAGTGCCGCCTGCGTCTTGGGCGGGGTGCGGTTGAGTTCGTCGGCGAGCAGCAGATTGGTGAAGACCGGGCCGGGCTGGAAGCGGAAGCTGCGATGGCCGGTGCCATGGTCTTCCTCCAGCAATTCGGTGCCCAAAATGTCGCTGGGCATCAGGTCGGGCGTGAACTGGACGCGACGAAAGTCGAGCTTCAACGCTTCGCCGAGCGAGCGGACGAGCAGGGTCTTGCCCAGGCCCGGCACGCCTTCGAGCAGGCAATGGCCACCGGCGAGCAGGCCGATCAGCAATTGTTCGACGACATCGGCCTGGCCCACGATCGCCTGGCCGATCGCCGCGCGCAATTGGGTGAGCGCGGCCAGGCGCGTCTGGATGTCGGCTTCGGTGAGGTCGGTCATTGGGCTTCCTAACTTAAAGGCCGTCATCCCCGCGCAGGCGGGGATCCATCTCCGGCGCTATCTCCTGGCGCGCTGGTGGGAGATGGGTTCCCGCCTGCGC
>NZ_JPPQ01000046.1:0-3791 GCF_000743655.1 Sphingobium sp. ba1 | reverse complement strand
TCGAACAGAGCGACGCGCCGCTGGCGCGGGTGACCGATGCCGAGGGCGCGGCGGTGGCCGAAACCGGATCGCATCGCGGCCATGTCACCGGCAGCTATTTCCACATGATTGCGCCACTGAACCCCGTGGACGTGTCATGACCGGTTTTGTTTCCTTCGTGGGGGCCGGGCCGGGCGATCCCGAGTTACTGACGCTCAAGGCGTTGGCGCGGTTGGAGGCCGCCGATGTCGTGCTGTTCGACGATCTGGCTTCCGGTCCTATCCTTGACCGCGTGCGCCTGGACACCACACTGGTGAATGTCGGCAAACGGGCGGGACGGCAATCGCCCAGCCAGGCCGAGGTGAACCGCCAACTCGTGGATCATGCCGCTGCGGGTGGCCGTGTAGTGCGGCTAAAATCCGGCGATTCTGGGATCTTTGGCCGTCTTGAGGAGGAAATCGAGGCATTGCGGCTTGCTGGTATCGGTTTCGAGATCATCCCAGGCGTCAGTTCTGCCAGTGCAGCGGCGGCCACTGCCGGCATTCCCCTGACAAGGCGCGCGCTTTCACGGCGGGTCCAGTTCATCACCGGGCATGGTGCGACGGGTGCCTTGCCTAATGACCTCAACATGGCAGCCCTGGCCGATGCCGAAGCGACAACCGTCGTGTTCATGCCCAAGCGAACCTTCCCTGAACTGGCCGCCCGGCTGGTCGCTGCGGGGCTGCCCCCACAAACGCCGGCGTTGTTGGCCGAGAATGTGGGCCGCGCCGATCAGCGTCTCACGCGCAGCTCGGTTGCCGGGTTGGCAGACACGCTGGCTGAGGGCGTGGGGTTCGCCCCGGCCCTGATCCTCTACGGCCCATTGTTGGAGGAAGCATGATCGAGCTTTCCCTCATCGGCATCGGCACGGGCAATCCCGATCACCTGACGGCGCAAGCCGTGCGGGAGATGAACAACGCCGACCTGATTCTGCTGCCGCGCAAAGACAGCGCCAAGTCCGACCTGATCGACCTGCGCCGCGCCATCTGTGGGCAGGTGTTGACCGGCCCAGTGCCGATTGTCGAATTCGACATGCCGGTTCGCGACGCAGGCCGGGATTACACGCAAGCGGTTGACGATTGGCACGAGGCTATCGCTGCAGCATGGCGCGCCCAGATCACCACGCATCTGCCAGCGGGCGGGCGGTTGGCATTGCTCGTCTGGGGTGATCCTTCGCTTTATGACAGCACCTTACGGATCGCCGAAAAACTCAAAGCTGGCGGCCTTACGATGCAGGTGCGCGTTGTGCCCGGCATCACAAGCATTCAACTGCTGACCGCCGCGCATGCCATTCCGCTCAATCCCCTTGCCGGGGCGGTGACGATCACCACCGGGCGTAGGCTACGCGGCCAGGGCTGGCCCGAAGGGACCGACACGCTCGTTGTCATGCTCGACAGCGGCTCTGCCTTTGAGGTGCTGGAACCGCAGGGCATCACCATCTGGTGGGGCGCCTATCTGGGCATGGCGCATGAAGTGCTGGAGCGGGGTGTGCTTGCTGAGGCTGGCCCCCGGATCGCCCAGTGCCGGGCCGAACTGCGCGCGCGCCATGGCTGGATCATGGATGTCTACCTCATGCGAAAGGAACAAATTGATGGAAACTGACAGCGAAGTGCAAGCGGTGAGCGACGATGCCCGCCACGCCGAAAAGATGCGCAAGAAGCAGACCGCGCAGACCAAGATCATGGCCAGCAAGACCCGCGAGCAGGGCCTGCTGATCGTCCACACCGGCAAGGGCAAGGGCAAGACCAGCGCCGCGCTGGGCATGGTGGTTCGCGCCATCGGCCACGGCATGAAAGTGGGCGTGGTCCAGTTCGTCAAAGGGGCGATGAAGACCGGCGAAAAGGCGGTGTTCGATGCCTTTCCCGACCATGTCGAATTCAAGCCGATGGGCGAGGGTTTTACCTGGGACACGCAGGACCGCACACGCGACATTGCGGTGGCCCGCGCCGGCTGGGACGAGGTCAAGCGCATGATCGCCGATCCCAGCTATCACATGGTTCTGGCCGACGAACTGAACATCGTGCTGCGGTATGACTATCTGCCGGTCGATGAAGTGGTGGCGGTGCTGACCGCGCGCGACGCCATGAAGCATGTGATCGTCACGGGCCGCAATGCGCCCGACGCGCTGATCGAGGTGGCGGACCTTGTCACCGAGATGACCATGGTGAAGCACCCCTTCCGTTCAGGCGTGAAGGCCCAGGCCGGCATTGAATTTTGACCGGGGATCGAATTCTGAGCGACGCCCCGCCTGTGTTCGACGCGGAATTTACGGAGCAATTCACGCAATTGCTACGCTGGCGGCGCGATGTGCGGCAATTCGACCGCCGCGCCGTGGCGGAAGCTGACATGCGCGTGCTGCTGGCCTGCGCCGCGCTGGCGCCGTCGGTCGGCAATGCCCAGCCGTGGCGCTTTGTGCGCGTGCGGACGCCGGACATACGGGAGGCGCTGGCCGCGCATGCCGATGGGCAAAGCGCCCATGCGGCAGAGCGCTATGCCGGGCAGGCGCGGTACGATCACTACCTGTCGCTCAAGCTGCACGGACTGCGTGAGGCGTCCGAACTGATCGCGGTGTTCTGCGACGAACAGCCCGAGGCGGGGCACGGTCTTGGCATTGCCACCATGCCCGAAATGTTGCGCTATTCGTGCGTGCTGGCGATCCACAATCTGTGGCTGGCGGCGCGGCTGCGCGGGCTTGGCCTTGGCTGGGTGTCGATCGTTGATCCACCGGCGGTCCATGCCCTGCTCGACGTTCCCGCCACCTGGTCGCTGATCGCGCTGTTGTGCATCGGTTACCCGGCAGACACGTCCGATACCCCCGAACTGGAACAGCGCGGCTGGCAGCAGCGTGAGCCGTGGGCTGACCGGGTGTTCGAACGATGATTTTCAATCAAAGGACCAGAAAACCATGCTGATACCCGTGGAGGATGGCCCCGCTATCGTGGCCTGCAACACCTGTCGCCACAGCGCCGACGCGCGTGAGGATGACGGCGGGATGCGCGGCGGCGCGCAGATGGTGGCGGCGCTGCGCTCGGTTCAGGAAAGCGACGCGCGCTATGCCGGGGTCGCCGTGCAAGAGATGCCGTGCCTGTTCGCCTGCACCGATTTCTGCACCATCCACCTGCGCGCACCGGGCAAGGTCGGCTATGTGCTCGGCCGGTTCACGCCGGACGAGGACGCCGCCACCGCCATTCTGGACTATGCCGTCCACTATGCCGCCAGCGAGCATGGCCGGGTGCCGTTCAAGCAATGGCCGCAAGGGGTGAAGGGCCATTTCATCACCCGCACCCCGCCGCAGGGCTTCGTCACAGAATGAGCCGGTTTGCCACGCTGGCCGCGTTTGAAGCGGCGCTGGAGCATATGCCCGTGGCCGATGCGGACGCCATGGCCGCTGCACGCGCGCGGCAGGCCATCCTGACCAAGCCGGCCGGATCGCTGGGCCGGCTGGAAGACATTGCCGTGTTTATGGCCGGATGGCAGGGCATAGCGCAGCCGGTGATCAAACAGGGTCGCGCGGCGATCTTTGCTGGCAATCATGGTTTCGTCGTCCACGGGGTCAGCGCCTTTTCCGCCAGCGTGACCGCCGCGATGGTCGGCAATTTCACTACTGGCGGCGCGGCGATCAACGCACTGGCCGGGGCGGCCGGACTGGATCTGCGGGTGGTTGCACTCGATCTCGACCGGCCCACGGCGGATTTCACCGTCGCTGCGGCAATGGACGAGACGGAGTGCCTTGCTGCACTTTCTGCCGGAGCGGCGGTGGTGGAGCCGGGGCT
>NZ_JPPQ01000045.1:0-706 GCF_000743655.1 Sphingobium sp. ba1 | reverse complement strand
CTGACCGGTCTTGACCAGCGCCAGCGTATCCTTGGGGAAGCAGGAGCCGCCATAGCCCGGCCCTGCATGCAGGAATTTCGAACCGATGCGGTTGTCGAGGCCAATGCCGCGCGACACGTCCTGCACGTCTGCGCCGACCGCTTCGCACAGGTCTGCCATCTCGTTGATGAAGGTGATCTTGGTCGCCAGGAAGGCGTTGGCGGCATATTTGATGAGTTCAGCGGTGCGGCGACCGGTGAACATCAGCGGCGCCTGATTGAGGTTGAGCGGGCGATAGACCTGGCTCATCACCGCGATGGCGCGTTCCGAACCCGTGGTGCCGACGACGACGCGGTCGGGCCGCTTGAAATCGCCGATCGCCGCGCCTTCGCGCAGGAATTCGGGGTTGGACACGACCTGGATATCAAGGTCAGGCTTCAATTCCCGCGCGATTCGTTCGACCTCGTCGCCGGTGCCGACGGGCACGGTGGACTTGGTGACGATGACTGCCGGGCCATCGAGCGCAGCGACGATTTCCCGCGCTGCAGCATAGACATAGGAGAGATCGGCATGGCCATCGCCGCGCCGCGAAGGCGTGCCGACAGCAATGAAGATCGCGTCCGCGCCCTTGACGCCCGCGGCGAGGTCCGTGGTGAAGGTCAGGCGGCCCGATGCGGCATTGTCGCCGACCAGCTTGTCCAGCCCCGGCTCGAAAATCGGCATCCGC
>NZ_JPPQ01000044.1:0-1053 GCF_000743655.1 Sphingobium sp. ba1 | reverse complement strand
CCGCTTATCTGCCGCCGCTTTTCACCCACATCCTCCCGCGCAATTGACGCGGTGCAGCATTGGCGTCACTCAGGGGCGAAGAGGCTTTGGATTGATGCGAATCGTCATCATCGACGACAGCGGGCTGCGCGCGACGGTTCTGGAGGAGGGGCTGCGCGAGGCGGGCTATGACGATATTCATATCGTGCCACCGCGCGGCGCTTTCGTCGCGCGGCTCGAACGCATGGCACCCGACGTCGTGCTGATGGACCTGGGCAGCCCCAGCCGCGATACGCTCGAAGAAATGCTCATCGTCAGCCGGGCGCTGGCCAAGCCGATCGCGATGTTCGTGGACCAGTCCGACGATGCGATGATCGGCGCGGCGATCGATGCCGGGGTGTCGGCCTATGTGGTGGACGGATTGCGCAAGGAGCGGGTCAAGCCGGTGCTGGAACTGGCAGTGCGGCGTTTCAATGCCTTTGCCAAGATGCAGAGCGAGTTGGACGAGGCGCGCACGGCGCTGTCGGATCGCAAGATCGTTGACCGCGCCAAGTCGATCCTGATGAACCAGCGGTCGCTCAGCGAGCAGGATGCCTATGCGCTGTTGCGGTCGGCGGCGATGAACCAGGGCAAGAAGATCGTGGAGGTGGCGCAGGCGCTGATCACCGCCAGCGAGTTGTTGGGAGGGGGAGTATGACGACGGGCCTGCGGATCGCCTTCCTGCCGCTGACCGATGCGGCCGTGCTGGTCGCGGCGCGCGAGCGGGGCTTTGCGGAGGCCGAGGGCATTGCGCTCGACCTGGTGCGGACCACAAGCTGGGCCACGCTGCGCGACCGGCTCGTCTATGGCCAGGTGCAGGCGGCGCATATGCTGGCCCCGCTGGCGGTTGCAGTGACGCTGGGGCTGAGCCAGCAGCCCGCTGCATTGGCCGCGCCCTATAAGCTCAACGTCAACGGCAATATGCTGGTTATGACGTGCGATTTCGCCGCTGCGCTGGAGCCCGATGTGGCGGCGCGGCTGGCCGATCCGCTGGGGACGGCGCATGATTTTGCCGCCGCGATCGGGCTGTGGCGG
>NZ_JPPQ01000043.1:0-1641 GCF_000743655.1 Sphingobium sp. ba1 | reverse complement strand
CCCGTCTTATTCACCGGCGGCATGGGATGGGGTTGGCGGACGTGGCGTAAGTTACTGATCTGGAGTAGAGAAAGAGTGCTTAAATCATCCCTCTACGCCGGACAGAAAGTGCCACGACCGCCATGGCAGATGATAGCCTCCTCGGTTTCTCATTCCCAGCGATTTGCCGCAAGAAAATGACCGCCGCCTTCGACGGCGGTCGGCTGACATCCGATGGTGGCGTATTGCTGCTGGCGCAGGCCGAGCGACAGCTTGGCATTGCGGAACGGCTTGCCGCCTGCATTTGCGACCCTCGCGACCAGAGCCGCGTCGTCCACGATCTCGACGACATCCTGCGCGCTCGCATGCTGGCGATCGCCTGCGGCTATGAGGATGCCGATGATCTCGACAGTTTGCGTCACGATCCTGGGTTCAAGCTGGCGCTCGGCAAACTGCCCGGCGGCGTGATCGGCCTGGCAAGCCAGCCAACGATGAGCCGCTGGGAGAATGCGCCGACGACGCGCGAACTGGTGCGTCTGACAGGCGCGCTCGTTGATCTCTACTGCGCGAGCTATCCCGTGCCGCCGGTCGCGGTGACGCTTGATATCGATGAGACGGTTGATGTCGTCCATGGCGGCCAGCAGCTCTCCTTCTGGAACGGCCATTATGGCGAGCGCTGCTTCCTGCCGATCCATGTTTATGACACCGCGACTGGACGTCCGGTGGCGATGCTGCTGCGCACCGGCAAGAGCCCATCGGGGGTCGAGACGGCAGGCCATGTGCGTCGGCTGATCCGGCGCATCCGCCGCCACTGGCCCAATACCCGCATCACGCTACGCGGTGATGGCCATTACGGCCGCCCCGAGATCATGGCGTGGTGCGAGGCGAACGGCATCGACTATGTGTTCGGCCTGCCCGGCAACAAGGCGCTCCATGCCGATCCCGTCATCGTCAATCGCGGCGATGCCTGTGCCACCGACCGGGCGCTGCAGGGATTGGGCGTGCTGCGCCGTTATGCCGAGACTTGCTACGCCGCCAAATCCTGGGGGCCGACCAAACGCAGGGTCGTCGCGCGGATCGAAGCCAGCACTATGGGCCTCGATATCCGCTTCGTCGTCACCTCGATCGAGCTTGGTAGCGCCGAGCACATCTACGACACGCTCTATTGTGCTCGTGGCCAGGCCGAAAACCTCATCAAACTCCACAAGACCCAGTTGAAGAGCGATCGCACCTCGTGCCGATCGGCCAATGCCAACCAGATGCGCCTCATCCTCCACACCGCCGCATATTGGCTGATGTGGAAGCTGCGGCAGGCCGTGCCCGCCACCGCAGCGCTGAGGAACGCCGAGTTCGCCACCATCCGCATCCGCCTCATCAAGGTCGCCGCCCGCGTCGTCGAAACCGCCAGTCGCATCCGCATCGCCTTCGCCAGCGCTTGCCCCGACGCCGACATCTTCCAGCATATCGCCCGCGCCCTCAAACCCGCGCCGACCTGAACGGCGCGGCGCGGCCGCAGATCGATCCACCCTGTCCAGAAACCCCGCAAACCTCTCGGCCAAACGCGATGAAATAGTCGCCACAGGGCAACTCGCGCTGGCCGCCTCAGCCTGCCACCCCGTCCCGGATTAAGCCATCACGCAGCAGCCCGGTGAATAAGAGAGG
>NZ_JPPQ01000042.1:0-1360 GCF_000743655.1 Sphingobium sp. ba1 | reverse complement strand
GCGTCCGACAATTGCTCGAAATTGCGCGGACTGGTCGGCGCGACCATGATGAAACCGTCATTGGTCTTGAGCGGCGTATAGAGCGGCCGCCGCGCGTCGCCGGGAAATTGCGCCTCCTGCGTCTCGAACACCAGCATGCCGACCATCGCTTCCAGCATCGACAGGTCGATATGCTGCCCCTGCCCCGTCCGCTCCCGTTGATAGAGCGCGGCCTGGATCGCGCCGAACGCATGGGTGCCGCCCAGCACGTCAGCGATGAAAATGCCGCTGGTCGCGGGCCGATCCGCCCCGTCCTGATAGCGCAGGTTCACCATGTCGAAACCGCTGGCCGCATGGATCACCGGCGCATAGGCCGGGAACAGCGCCTTCGGCCCGGTCTGGCCATAGCCGGAGATAGAGCAATAGATGAGCCGCGGATTGATCGCCGCCAGCGTCGCAAAGTCGAGGCCAAAGCGCGCCATGACGCCGGGCCGGAAATTCTCCACCAGCACGTCGCAAGTGGCGACCAGTTGCTTGATAAGGTCGATGATCTCAGGCGACTTGAGGTTGCAGGCGATGGACTGCTTGCCCGCGTTCAGATTGCCGAAATAGGCGCTATACCCGTCCCGCTTGGGCGGCCGCGCACGGACCTGATCGCCCTCAAGCGATTCCACCTTGATAACCTCCGCGCCCAAGTCTGCGAGCATCCGGGTGGCGAAAGGCCCGGCCATGACGCTGGTGAAATCCAGCACCCGCACGCCGTCCAGCGCACCCGCCATCTGTGTCTTGCCTTCACCTGCCATGCCGCACCCATCTGTCGAGCCATATGTTTAATGGTCCTACCTATTGCACGACGACGATGGCGCGGTCAATCAGCCCTTGGCGGCGGCCTTGCAAGCCCGACCAGTTGATGATCGATGCAACCCACCTGAAAGCACACCGGACGGCGGCAAGCCTGCTTAAAAAGGGGATGTTCCCCGACGTATCGGACGCACCAAAGGCGGCCTGAAATCCAAGCTACATGCCGTATGCGATGGCAAAGGCCGACCGCTCATCATGCTGCTCAGTGAAGGGCAGATGAGCGATTATAAGGGCGCTGCACTGATGATCGATGCCTTCCCGAAGGCAAAGGTCCTGCTGGGCGACAAGGGCTATGACGCCGACTGGTTCCGCGCGGCACTGGCCGACCGCAAGATCACGGCCTGCATCCCGTCAAAGGGGAACCGGAAAGTGCCCATTCCACACGACACGGCGCTCTATAAACAGCGGCACAAAGTCGAGAATATGTTCGGCAGGATCAAGGACTGGCAGCGCATCCACACGCGCTACGATCGTTGCGCCCATACCTTCATGTCCGCCATCTGCATCGCCGCGACCGTTA
>NZ_JPPQ01000041.1:0-744 GCF_000743655.1 Sphingobium sp. ba1 | reverse complement strand
CCACATCGACTCTGAAACCACCGTGATCTTCGACCGGAGGCGGCGTTTCGCGGGCAATGGTCCATCCTTCGATCCAAGTCGCCACAACTCTTGAATCGGCAACCAACTCATGTTCGTTAGCCATGCCTCATCCTATCAAAACCTGATG
The DNA here is from genome assembly GCF_000743655.1 of Sphingobium sp. ba1. Lineage (NCBI taxonomy): Bacteria > Pseudomonadati > Pseudomonadota > Alphaproteobacteria > Sphingomonadales > Sphingobiaceae > Sphingobium > Sphingobium sp. ba1. The sequence goes on along the minus strand of NZ_JPPQ01000041.1, from coordinate 596 downwards.
CCGGTTGGACGAGCAGATCAGTTTACGGGCGAGGGCGAAAATCGTTGATATATCGCTTGGTCTCGGAAACGCTGATTTTCGAGACAACGCAGCCTGAAAGGCTCAAAAGCGGCAATGAGCATCTCCTCGATTTCGACTTCCGGTTGATGGGCACAGGCGAGTTAGCCAGACAAGTCGTGGTTAGAGGTTCGGACTGCAATAATAGAGTTGTCCAAAGAGCCGGGTCCTCTCTACCGGTCTATCCTAGCCCTTGAACGACCGCTTCTGCGACAATCGAGACGTCAAGCGCCCCAGGTTGACGCAACGCTATCGAGCCGCTTAGCTCATTCTACGTTCAGCCATCTATGCTCATCTCGGCGGACTTGTTCAAACCGACACACAAACTACGCACTCGGCGCTTCGCACAAAGTTCTATAGGACAGCGAAGGCCGGTCATCCATCGATTCCGGCATCATTTGATACATGCATTATCTTAGGGCAGCCCGACGTAAAATTGCCGTCCCGAAACGAGCCATCGCCCGTGTCCGTCCATCCAATGATCGAGATGGCCAGCACCGCAGAGGCCGACGACCACCGCGACCTGACAACGGCGCAAA
>NZ_JPPQ01000040.1:0-3648 GCF_000743655.1 Sphingobium sp. ba1 | reverse complement strand
GGGAGAGCGCCTGCATGGCATGCAGGAGGTCAGCGGTTCGATCCCGCTAGGCTCCACCATCCTTATATTCGACCGGCGGTCTGGTTCCTCATGGAGCCAGCCGGACAGGGTTCGATCCATGCGGCGGGCCATTGGTGCCATGCCCAAATGGGGCCTTAGCTCAGCTGGGAGAGCGCCTGCATGGCATGCAGGAGGTCAGCGGTTCGATCCCGCTAGGCTCCACCATTTTTCGACATTGATGATGTTCTGGCGGGTGCAGCATAGCTGCATCTTGCTCATGCTGCGCGCACGCTTTCTAGAGCGAGATGACTTTACTCAGAACCGTTCGTCCTGAGTAGCCATTGAGCGAAGTCGAATGGCGTATCGAAGGATATAAAGCGCAGCCGACCCTTCGATACGGGTCTTCGACAAGCTCAGCCCCTACTCAGGGCGAACGGAGTGATGTGACTTAAAGTCATCATACCCTATATTGCCCGCACGACGAAAAACGGCGCCCCTTTCGGAGCGCCGTTTCGTGTTTCAGCCTCAGCCCGGATCAGCGCTTGTCGACGGGCACATAGTCGCGCTGCGTCGGGCCGGTGTAGAGTTGGCGCGGACGGCCGATCTTCTGCGCTGGGTCGGAGATCATTTCGTTCCACTGCGCCACCCAGCCGACGGTGCGGGCGAGGGCGAAGAGGACGGTGAACATCTCGGTCGGGAAGCCGATCGCCGACAAAATCACGCCCGAATAGAAGTCCACATTGGGGTAAAGCTTCTTTTCGATGAAATAGGGATCGTTGAGCGCGATCTGCTCCAGTTCCTTGGCGACGTCGAAGACGGGATCGTTGACGCCCAGCTTCTCCAGCACGTCCTTGGCGGTCTTCTGCATGACCGTCGCGCGCGGATCGTAATTCTTGTAGACGCGATGGCCAAAGCCCATCAGGCGGAACGGATCGTCCTTGTTCTTGGCGCGGGCGATATATTCCGGGATCTTGTCGACGGTGCCGATTTCGCGGAGCATGTTGAGCGCGGCTTCGTTCGCGCCGCCATGCGCCGGACCCCACAGGCAGGCGATGCCCGCCGCGATGCAGGCGAAGGGGTTGGCGCCCGAAGACCCTGCCAGACGCACGGTCGAGGTCGAGGCGTTCTGTTCATGGTCGGCATGGAGGATGAAAATCTTGTCCATGGCGTCCACGATCACCGGATCGGGGATATATTCTTCCGCCGGGACCGAGAAGGTCATGCGCAGGAAATTGGCGGTGTAGGACAGGTCGTTGCGCGGATAGACGAAGGGCTGGCCCACCGAATATTTATACGCCATCGCCGCGATCGTCGGCATCTTGGCGATCAGACGGTGGCTGGCGATCTTGCGCTGCAGCGGATCGTTGATGTCGGTCGAGTCATGATAGAAGGCCGACAGGGCACCGACCACGCCGCACATGATCGCCATGGGATGCGCGTCGCGACGGAAGCCGCGATAGAAGGTGGTGAGCTGTTCATGCACCATGGTATGGCGCGTGATGGTGGTGATGAAGTCGTCCAGCTCGGTCTTGGACGGCAATTCGCCGTTCAGCAGCAGGTAACAGACTTCCATGAAGCTGGATTCTTCGGCCAGCTGGCCGATCGGATAGCCGCGATGCAGCAAAACGCCTTCGTCGCCATCGATATAGGTCAGGCCGGATTCGCAGCTCGCCGTCGAGGTGAAGCCCGGATCATAGGTGAACATGCCGGTGTTGGCGTACAGCTTGCGAACGTCGATGACCTGGGGACCGACCGAACCGTCCATGACGGCATAGTCTTTCGTCGCTCCTCCGACGGTCAAAGTGGCATTATTATCCGACATATTGTTCTCCTTGAGTGCCATCAACTTAACCGTGCGTGCCCACAGCGGTCAGCCGTTCCAAGCTTTCCTCTTTCCCCAACAGGAAGAGGACATCGAAAATCCCCGGCGAGACGGTGCGCCCGGTGAGCGCGGCCCGCAAAGGCTGCGCAACCTTGCCCAGTGCCAGACCGGCATCCTCTGCCACGCGGCGTATCGCGTCTTCGATCGCTTCGACCGTCCAGACAGGCGTGGTCGAGAGAGCGTCGGCGGTCTTTGCCAGCAGCGCGCGTGCCGATTCGTCTAGCAGAGCCGACGCCTTTTCGTCAAAATCGAGCGGGCAATTTTTGAACAGAAATTCAGCGCCCTCCGCAATTTCGTTAAGCGTTTTGGCGCGGGGTTTGAGCGAAGCCATCGCCTCGCCCAAAAGTGCTAGACCAGTGTCCGGCAATGGCTTGCCCAGCCGGGCTTCTACGCGGGGCGCCACTAGTGCAGCCAGGCGGGCATCATCGGCTTCGCGCAGATAATGGCCGTTAAGATTCTCCAGCTTCTTGATGTCGAAGCGCGACGGCGAGCGGCCGACGCCCGCAATATCGAACAGTTCGATGGCGCGGGCGGTGGGGATGAATTCCTCGTCGCCATGGCCCCAGCCCAGGCGCAGCAGATAGTTCAGCACCGCTTCGGGCAGCATCCCCATCTCGTCGCGATAGGCGTCGACGCCGAGCGCGCCATGGCGCTTCGACAATTTCGCTCCGTCCGATCCGTGGATCAGCGGGATATGCGCGTAGATCGGCTCTTCCCATTCCATCGCGCGGAGGATGCACAGTTGGCGGAAGGCGTTGTTGAGATGATCGTCGCCGCGAATGACATGGGTGACGCCCATGTCATGATCGTCCACAACCACGGCCAGCATGTAAGTGGGCGTGCCGTCCGACCGCAGCAGGATCATGTCGTCCAGCTCGGCATTCTGCACAACGACGCGCCCCTGGACCGCATCCTCGATCACTGTCTCGCCTTCGCGTGGTGCCTTGAGGCGGATGACGAAGGGGGCACCTTCGGGCGCCTCTTCGGGTGCGCGATCGCGCCAGCGGCCATCATAGCGCATCGGCTTCTTGGCGGCGCGCTGTTCTTCACGGAGCGCGGCCAGTTCTTCCGGCGTGGCATAGCATTTATAGGCATGGCCGCCCGCCAGCATGGCGTTGGCGACTTCGGCATGGCGCGGTGTCCGCTCGAACTGGAACACGGGCGGTTCATCGCCGCCAAGGCCAAGCCAGTCCAGCCCGTCGAAGATCGCGGCGACCGCTTCCTCGGTCGAACGGGCGCGGTCGGTATCCTCGATCCGCAGCAGGAACTTGCCGCCATGATGACGGGCGAACAGCCAGTTGAACAAGGCGGTGCGGGCACCGCCGATATGGAGGAAGCCTGTTGGCGAGGGGGCGAAACGGGTCACCACCGGCTTGTTCATTCCCGTTGCGTTCACCGCCATATTGCCTGACATTCGCCCTTCTGATCCATGGATGCGATGCCCCCTAGCATGGCTTTCGAGCCACGACAAACCTCCCTTATGGTCGAGGTCGCCACACGCCTGCGCGCCGGGTTTACAGGGGTGGAGCGCTGGCTGGAGAAAGAGCGGGAGCAGGTGCCGCTTTGGGCGCCGATCGCCTTGGGAGTGGGCATCGCGACCTGGTTCGCGTTGCCGCACCGGATGGCGTGGCTGGCCTTTTGCTGCGGTGCGTTAGCGCTGGGCTGTGTGGGGGTTTTGCTGCCCGAAGGCGCGCGGTTGCGGCGGATGATGGTGGCGGGCGGGGTGCTGGCCTGCATGGGGTGTGTTCTCATCTGGGGGAAGGCAC
>NZ_JPPQ01000039.1:0-747 GCF_000743655.1 Sphingobium sp. ba1 | reverse complement strand
GCGGCAACCGCCTGGACCGCCTCCTCCGCCTTCACATCGCCGAATATCTGCACCTCGATCGGCCCCGATGCCAGCACCGGCTCCCACACGGCGCGAAAAGCCTGCGGCGTCAGCGCGGCGATTTCTTCGCGTGACGGCGTGCGGAACCGCACATCCTTGTCATGCAGCAACCAGTTGAGATCGCGCCCCAACACCGCGTCAGCCGATTGCGACATGGCATCATAAGCCAAAATCGCGCCGGTCTTCACCCGCTCGATCGGCGCAGGATCCCAGCCGGGCGCTGCCAGCTTGGTCGCGAACAGGCGCAACTGGTCGCGATAATCCGCTGGCCGGGTCACGGCCTGCAATTCGAAGGCATCATCGTCGATGCCGAACTCCATGCCCATGCGGCGGCCATTGGTCAGCTCGTCCAGCTCGCGCTGGCCCAGCTTGCCGATGCCGCTGGCGACCAGCGCATAGCCGCCTGCCCAACTCGCCACCGGCTTGGTCGGCGAAAAACTCTGCTGGCCATGACCAAAGCGGACGTTGATCCGCACCTTCTCCGTCTCGGCATCATTGGCGAACAGGGTCAGCTTCACGCCGTTGGAAAAAGTGATGCTCTCCATCCCCGGCAAACCAGTGGCCGTGCGTGACACGACCGTTGCCGGAGCGCCAAGCGCAGGCAGGTCATCCATCGTCACCGGCTTGTCGGCCAGCCGGACATTGGTCGCCGCCTTGACCGGGGCGGCAACGGCCGCGGCGAGACGA
>NZ_JPPQ01000038.1:0-1054 GCF_000743655.1 Sphingobium sp. ba1 | reverse complement strand
GCGTGGAACTGGACCCCGGCCTCCGTGTTTTATCCCGTCTGTTTGTATAGAGTTGTTTGGAGTGGCTGCTGGATTGCGCCATCTTGCCAAGCGAGGATATCATGCAGATCCACTTGCACGCTAATGCCCGAACCACGCCCAAGACGCGGGCTTTGATCCAGTCGAGCGCGCTGTCGGTGGCGCAATTGGCCCGCCAGCTCGGTGTCAGCGAAACCACCGTGCGGCGCTGGAAAGCCAGAGATCGCGTCACCGACGGATCGCACACCCGGCATAGGCTGGGACAAAGCACCTCGCCGACCGACGAAGCGCTCATTCGCGAACTGCGGCAGGATATCGGCCTGAGCCTCGACGACATCGTCCAGGTCATGCAGCGGTGCGTCAATCCCACCCTCTCGCGCAGCGCCATCCACCGCTGCATGAAGCGTATCGGCGTGGCCCAAAGACCCCAGCCCGCAGCCCAGCCTAGCCCCAGCCGCCGCTTCCCCGATGACACACCCTGCGGCTTCATCCATATCGACCTCAAGCATCTCACCCGCCTGCAAGCCCAGCGCGCTTATGTGTTCGTCGCCATCGACCGCGCCACCCGCTTCGTCCATATCGAGATTGTCCGGCAACGCGATGCCCATAGCATCGCCGCCTGCCTCGAACGATTCCTCGCAGTCTTCCCCCATCAGGTCCACACCATCCTCACCGACAATGGGTCCGAGTTCACGGATCGCTTCGCCGTCGATATGAAGGACAAGCCCCAGGGCAAACCTTCAGGACGACATCCCTTCGATCGCATCTGCCAGGACCGCGCCATCGAGCATCGCCTCACAAAGCCCTTCCACCCCCAGACCAACGGCATGGTCGAACGTTTCAACCGGCGTCTTGCCGAAGCCCTGCGACACCATCCCAGCGCCGGTACCAATCGCGGCAAAAACCACTTCCTGTCTCACGACCAAAGAAATGCCTTCCTCCATCAAACCGTCCAGAACTATAACCGTACAAGGCTGCGATGCCTCAAATACCAGTCCCCAAACGACGCCCTCGCTAATCAGACGGAACTCAACAC
>NZ_JPPQ01000037.1:0-712 GCF_000743655.1 Sphingobium sp. ba1 | reverse complement strand
CTAAAGGCCGGACAGTTCCTCACGGGTTGAACGTTCGATAAACTCTCTTGGCGATCTGTAGCCGAGAGCGCGATGCGGATGCACGCGATTATAGTGGTCGAGCCATTTTGGCAGCTGGTCGATGACGGCCTGTGCGTTGGGTCGCGGGCTGACGCGGGCGTAGTCTCGTTTGAGGGTCCGGACGAAAGCCTCGGCCATTCCGTTGCTCTGCGGACTTTCGACCGGCGTGGTGCGTGGTGCCAGGCCGATGTCGCGCGCGAAGCGCCTTGTATCTTGGGCAGTGTAGCAGCTGCCGTTATCAGTCAGCCATTCGATGGTGTGGGGCAGCTTGTTCACCTGGCCGAAGCGATGCTCGACGGTGGCAACCATGAGGTCGCGCACGTCCTCGGCGGTGATGCCGCCGGTAGTGGCTACATATCCCATCGCCTCCCGGTCGCAGCAGTCGAGGGCGAAGGCGACGCGGACCTTCTCGCCATTGTCGCAGCCGATCTCGAGGCCGTCCGAACACCAGCGTGTATTGCGGGTGACGACGGCGATCTTGCCGTCATGCCGGCGTTCCTCGCGGCGTCCGGCGTGGCGCTGGAGCAGTAAGCCATGCAGCTTCATGACGCGGTAGACGCGCTTTGGATTGGGCGCTGCGCGTCCGTTTTTTTCCGCCTCGCGGCGCAGCAGGGCATGCACGCGCCGATAGCCATAGGTTGGCAGGTCGGCG
>NZ_JPPQ01000036.1:0-6376 GCF_000743655.1 Sphingobium sp. ba1 | reverse complement strand
CGCCGAGCGCGCCCAGCAGCTTGGCATCGCCCAGGCCCAGCCCGTCCCGCCCCCGCACCGCCCGATAGCCCAGCGCAATGGCCAGTAGCGCGCCATAGCCCGCCGCTGCACCAATGGCGCGATCGACAAGCGTGACGTCGCTCGCCCACAATCCGATGGTAAAGCCCAGAAAGGCCAGCGGCAGCGTCAGCGCATCGGGGAGCCAGAAATGCCGCCAGTCCAGCACCGCCAGGGTCAGCAGCACCCACCCGAACACAGCCCAGCCGATGCCACCCAAATTGGGCATCACGCCCACCGCGACCGCGCCAATCACCGCGCACCCTGCTTCGACCCGGCCATGCAAAGGATCGATCGCTGCCCCACAACTACGGCATCGCCCGCGCTGCATCATCGCGCTGACCAACGGTATCAAATCCCGCGCGCCAAGCGTCCGCCCGCACCCGTCGCAGGCCGATCGCCCCCGCATCACGCTGCGTCCCTGCGGCCAGCGCAAGATCAGCGTCGCGAGAAAACTGCCGAGAATAGCGCCCGCCAGCCCGCCGATCAGCGCCGCGACCGGCTCGATCACAATGTGCCGTCGACCTTGAGCAGCTGCCCGTTGCCAACAGCCGCAAAGCCCGCCAGCCCCAACGCCCCGGCCAGTGTCGGATCCGCCGTCTCCACCCGCATTTCAGCAGAATAGCGTCCCGACCGCCAGATGCGCAGGGTCAGCTTTTCCATCCCCGACTGGCTGACCAGCGGCAGCAGCAAGGCATCGCCATCGCAGCTGACGACGCCCGAAAGCCCCTGCGTCAGGTTGAGACCGGGAAATTGCCCCGCCATCCGCGCCCGCACTCGCCCCTCGGCATGGCCGCAGCGATCGCCGGCGAAATTGGCACTGACATCTTCCAGCATCAGGCTGCCGACCGGCAGCGGCGCAAAGGTGCGACCCAGCGGCACCGCGCCCGTCACATCGTCGATGCCGATCCGGCCGAAGCCGACCGTCAGCGCGCCGCCAATATCGTCGGCCAGGCCGTTGCGCCGCTCTATGTCGAACCGTGCCCGGCCGGTCAGCAGGGCAAGGGGCGAAAGACCCGCGCGCACGCTGCCCATCGGCATCTCACCCAGCATCAACTGGTCGATCCGCCCGCTCCACACCGTCCCCCGCACTTCCCGTGCAGCGACACCAAGGCGCTCCAACCCGGCAAGGCCAAGCGCAACCCGCATCGGCAGGAAGATCAGCAAGCCAAGCGCCAGCGTGACGAGCAGGATGATCCGCATCCGACGCGACAGGGTCAGGCCCATCATTGTCCGTTCCCGCGTGCAAGCACGGCCTGCACCGACACGCTGCCCGCCGTAGGCGCAGGCCGGGCGCTCATCGTATCGACGCGCACGCCTTGCGCTTCCAGCGTAGCGAGCCAACTGAACAGCGCCACCGGGCGAACCGAGGCGATCGCGATATCCATCCGGTCCGCCCCTTGCGCTTGCGCCCGCTCCAGCATCAATCCCGCCTCGCCCGCGCTCTGGCCAACCAACTGATCGATCGGCGCGCTCGGTCCTGCCGCCTGCGCATTGCGCGGCAATGCCTTCAACTGCTTGACTGCTGCCCGCACCGCCGCATTGCGGTCGGTCGCGACGCGCAAGTCATCACGCGCTGCAACCTGCGCCCGGTCGAGCGGCATCGCCACCCCGAACCACAGGATCACGCCCGCCAGCAGCGCGAACATCACGCCCAGCATCACCTGTTCGCGCGCCGAGCGTTCGGCCCAAAGGCTCTTCATCCGTTCCATCATGACCGCACCGTGATATCCGCCAGCGTTCGCCCGCCCGGATCCTGCGATGGGGTGGCCGTGATCGTGAAGCCCGCCGCCTGGAGCGCGAGCAGCACGATGTTGATGTCGTCGGCCTTGGCCGAGGCCAGCGTCGCGCGCACCATCCCGTCCGGGTCGCGCGACAGGCTGGTCAGCGCCACACCCGGCGCATCCTGCATCGCGCTCAGCAATCCGGCAACCGGTGCGGTAAAGGCACGCCCACCCGCACCGCGCGCGGCAAGCTGCCCTTCCATCTCGGCCAGTGCCTGCGCCGGATCACTGGCGCCCGGCAGCACTTGCTGCGCCTGCGCCAGACTGTCCCCGTCAAGGCGGCTGGCCTCGCCATAATTTTTCGCAATGCCGATGAGCGCAATCAAGAGGCTCGCGAGCAGGATCAGGCCACTCCAGAGGGCAATCCGCCCAATCACCCGCTGGTCGATCGACCGCCGCACCCGCTTGGCAAAATCGCCCTGACGCAGATCAAGCGGCGGATTGTCGAGCGCGGTGATGGCGCGCCCCTCGATCAAACCAGGCGACATATCGGCAATCGGTGCATCGCCGACCAGGGCGTCCGTCGCCATGTCGCCAGTCAGCGCCATGTCCACACCGCGCAGCACGGTTGCGCCACCAATCTCGCCCCGCGCAAAGCCGTCTTCCGGCTCAGGCAGCAACAGCGCCGCCGGGACGATCAGATCGGGGTCCAGCCCATGATGCTGCGACCATAGCAACCAATGCTGCACGTCGGCGCGGCTGGCGAGCGCGATGATATGCGGCCGAGCGGGGTCTTCATTGGCGCAAGGGGCGGCGAACAACTGGTCCGCTGGTGCGATGCCACCCGCCAGCGCCGCCAACCGCGCCGCCGCCCGCCCCTGCCGCACCGGCAGATCGGGATGGGCGGTCCAGTGCAAAGCCACCAAAGCGGCCGGCAGCACCAACATCACCCGCGCCTGATCGGGCAAGGCGGCAATGCCGCACGCGGCGAGCCAATTGGCGCCAACGCCCGACTGCACCAGCGCGCCGTCGATCACCCGCATCCAGTGCGGCTCCGTCTCTTCCGCTTCGGGCAGAAAGACGATCAAGGCATCGCGTGCGCTCATGCGCCCGCGCCCCAGCTGCGCCGCACGATCGTCGCCGGGTTTTCCCGCGCGTCGATCAGCGCGCGCTCCACCAATTGCGTTCCCCCGACATTCACCGACACGTCCACTTCGAAAAACCCCGTCGTCAATTTGACCTGCTCCGCCACCTCGGTCATCGGCGACAGGCCGCTAAGCGAAGGCATAGCCCAGAATTGCACCGTGCTGCCGTAGCCGTCCGGTGGCCGCTGCGCCAGCAATTGCCGCGCCTGCGCCACCGACAATTGCCCCGGCAACAGCATCGCAAATAGCGGTGCCTGCGTCGGTAGCAGCGTATTGATGTTGATCGGCGACAAATCCGTGACGGGCAAAGCGCAAACCCATGGCCGCGCCAGATCGTAAATGGCAGGCGTGATGCCGTTGACCGCGCGCAATTCGCTGGCATCGACCATCAATCGGTTTGCCGCGCGATAGGGGCGCGGGGCCTGGGCGTAAGTTTCATCCTCCGCACCGCCTGGCTGCGCAACGCTGTCGCTATCGATCCAGTCGGCGAGCGCAGCCGCAGCCCCCTGCGCCTGTCGCGCATCGACACCCAGCGCCTGAAGCAAGGCCTGGAATTGCGATACGCCGATCGGCCGGACCTTCAGGCTGGCCTCGCTCTCGCCCGTCACGACGCTGTTCAGATTGAAGCAATTGCCGCCATCGGTCACCCGCGCGGTCGCGATGCCGCCGGGGACGGGAATGCTCTGGGGCGTACCCATCCATCCACCCGCCAGCGTGATCCTGGCCGGATTGGACGCGACCAGATCGCCGATCCGCATCCGCGCAATCTGCGTCCCGGCGTCGGCATAGGCCCGCGCCTGATCGATCGCCCCGCCATTGCCCGTCATGCGCGTGGCCAGCGCCACCCGTTCAAGCGCCGTCGCGGCGACGACGGACATGACCGCCACCAGCAGCAATACCGTCAGCAACGCCGCCCCGCGTTCATTGGGCTTGCGCGGATCAGGCACCGGTTGCGCCTTCGATGATCGGTTGCTCGATCGGGCCGGGCGCGACCAGGAAGCGCAAGGTGACCGGCGGTTCGCCCGTCCGCTTCAACACCATCTCCACCGCACGGGGGAGAAGGTCGGGCTGGGTCGGGGTCCAATCGTCGCGCCATTTGCCCTGCGCATCGCGAAATTTCAGCACGACCGCTTCGACATTTTCCAGCAGCGCCGCCGGTTCATCGCCCGCCGCGCCATCCAGTTGCGCATAGCTGCGCCGCTCCAGCCGCCCCTGCCGCACCCAATATTCGATCTTTTGCAGCGAAGGCCGGGGCAAATCGCCCAGATTGTCCCAACCGCCGCGCACGAACTGCATCACCGGCTGGCCTTCGCCTTCCCCATTTGCCCAAAAGGCCGGCGCAAGCGTGCCGCTCTCCGTACGGGTAATGCGCGGCACCGCCTGCCCCAGATCGCCCGCCAGCGCCCCGCCCGCGCGCTGGACCGCGGCCATATCGTCCAGCCGCGCCTTGATCTGCGCCTGCGCTGACACGCTGTTCCCCAGCAACAACACGCCTGCACTGGCCAGCATCGCAAAGATCATCAGCGCGACAAGCAGTTCGATCAGCGTGAAGCCAGCGTCCGGACCACTCTCTCCGTTCGCTTCAAGCGAAGTCGAGAAGCCATCGCTCGACCCGAACGGATGGATGCGCGCGCAATGCATCACTCGACCACCCGTACGAAACTCAGCACCACCGGCGACGCGCCTGGCTGCCCGTCCACCGTCAGGTCCACCTGCAACAGCCGCTGGTCGTCGGTCGGCTTGACGATCCGGTGCCAACGCCAGTTCCGCCCGCCATTGGCGACGTCGCCTTCTTCTTCCCCGACGGCTGGCGGCAAAGGATCGCTCTGCACCTCGACCATCAGGTTGCGCGCGACGATCTGACCTAGCGCCTTGCTGTCGAGATCGGCCGCCGTGCGCAGGGTCACCCCCTGCAACCGCACGAGCGCCAATGCCGCCAGACTGAAAACCGCCAGCGCGACGAGCATCTCCAAAAGCGTAAAGCCACGTTCACATTTTCCGTCACCCCGGACTTGATCCGGGGTCCAGGGCGCAAAGCGCTGCCCTCTGTCGCCGTGGACGCGGGGTCCAGCCCGGCATGACAGCGGAGGGGATGGCAGCTTACCCACCGACCATGACCTTCCCAGCCATATCGACCGTTACCGACACCCGCTCGCCTTCGCGCGCGAGCGTGACGGTCAGCGGATCGGTCGGCAGCCCCGTGCCGTCAAAGCCAATCTGTTGCCGTCCGTCCTTGCCCACCAGCGCGCGCGTGCCGCCCTTCCAGTTGGCCGTGACGAACGGCTTGTCCTCCAACGGCACCCATCGCCCCTCCTCGCGACGCTGGAAACCATAGCCTGACGCCGACACCCACAATCCCATCGGCGCAGCCGTGACGACCGCTTCGTCGCGCGCGGCGGCAACGCGCGCGGCAAAGCGGTCGGCATCCTCGATCACGCGCCCGCGCGGATCGGGCATCGCCATGACGACGGCAGCCGAAATGAAACCGATGATCGTGAGCACGACCATCAGTTCCACAAGCGTGAAACCCTGTTGGGCGGAACGCCGCACAAAGTTGAACCCACATCCGTTCGTTTCGAGCGAAGTCGAGAAACGAGGCAGAGCCGAGTTCAGCGAAGCTAAACGCTTCTCGACACGCTCGAAGCGAACGGCAGATGAGTTACATCTCGCTGGAATAAATATCCGCATTTTCACTCTCGCCACCCGGCTGGCCATCCGCGCCCAGCGAACTGATGTCGAACGCGCCCTTGCGCCCCGGCACGGTATAGACATAGGCGCGGCCCCACGGATCGTCGGGCAGCTTCTTGATATAGCCGCCGCGACGATAACGCTGCGGCTGGGCCAGCGACGCGGGCGGATTGAGCAACGCCTGCAACCCGTCGGACCCGGCCGGATAGGTCAGATTGTCGAGCCGATATTGTTCCAGCGCCTGTTCGATCGTGGAAATGTCGGCCTTTGCCTTCTCGACCCGCGCAGTGTCGGTCGCGGGAATGACATTGATCGCCACGATCGTCGCCAGCAGGCCGATGATGACGATCACCACCATCAGTTCGACCAAGGTGAAGCCATCCTCTCCCCGCCTACTATCTCCGTTCGCCCTGAGCCTGTCGAAGGGCACTCCTTTTGCTGAAAAGAAAGAAGGGGCTTCGACACGCTCAGCCCGAACGGATTTTAGCTTAAACATATTCAACTCCTAAGCCCCGGTCAGGCTTTGCAACTGCAAAATCGGCAGCAGGATGGACAGGATGATGACGGCGACGATGCCGCCCATCAATATGATGATGATCGGTTCCAGCATCGCGAGCGCGGTCGAGGTGAACGAGTCGAACTCGCGCTCCAGATAATCCGCCGCGCGCTCCAACATGGTGTCCAGCCGCCCGGCGCTCTCGCCGCTCGCCGCAAGATAGACCAACAGCGGCGGGAACACCCCAGCGCGGCGCAGGGCGGCGG
>NZ_JPPQ01000035.1:0-3710 GCF_000743655.1 Sphingobium sp. ba1 | reverse complement strand
GCATCCTCATCCTTGTTGATGGCGATGATGGTCTTGCTGTCCTTCATCCCCGCCAAATGCTGGATCGCCCCGGAAATGCCGACCGCCACATAGACTTCCGGCGCGACGATCTTGCCGGTCTGCCCGACCTGATAGTCGTTCGGCACATAGCCCGCATCGACCGCGGCCCGGCTGGCACCGACCGCAGCGCCGAGCTTGTCGGCCAGCGGATAGATGACTTCCTCGAACGTCGGCCCGTCCTTGAGCGCCCGGCCACCCGACACGATGATCTTGGCGCTGGTCAGCTCCGGCCGCTCCAGCTTGGCGATCTCCGCCCCGACAAAGGACGACAACCCCTTATCCCCGGTCGAAGCCACCGCTTCCACCGTGCCCGAACCACCCTCACGAGCCGCCTTCTCGAACGCCGTACCGCGAACGGTGATGACCTTCTTGGCATCCTTGCTCTTGACCGTAGCGATCGCATTGCCCGCATAGATCGGCCGCGTGAACGTGTCTTCGCTCTCGACCGACAGGATATCGCTGATCTGCATCACGTCGAGCAGAGCCGCGACGCGCGGCGCGATATTCTTGCCGTTGCTGGTGGCAGGCGCGATGAAGGCATCATGATGCCCCATCAGTTCGACAACCAGCGGCGCGATATTCTCGGCAAGCGCATGGCCATAGGCGGCATCATCAGCGACATGCACCTTGCCCACGCCCGCAATCTGCGCAGCGGCAGCGGCAACGCCATCGACGCCTTCGCCAGCGACCAGCAGATGCACTTCGCCGAGCTTGGCAGCGGCGGTGATGGCCGAAAGCGTCGCGTCCTTGACCGCGCCGCCCTCATGTTCAACCCATACAAGCGTCTTCATGCGGCAACTCCCATGGCCTTGAGCTTGGCAACCAGTTCATCGACATCGGCGACCTTGACGCCAGCGGTCCGCTTGGGCGGTTCGACCACCTTCAACGTCTCTAGCCGTGCGCCGATATCCACACCATAATCGGCAGGCGTCTTCTGCGCGAGCGGCTTGGACTTGGCCTTCATGATGTTGGGCAGCGACGCATAGCGCGGCTCGTTCAGGCGCAGGTCGGTGGTGATGATCGCAGGCGTCGACAGCTTCACCGTCTCCAGCCCCCCATCGACTTCGCGCGTCACCGACACGCTGTCGCCTTCGACCTCAACCTTCGACGCAAACGTGCCCTGCGGCAGGTTCAGCAGCGCCGCCAGCATCTGGCCGGTCTGATTGCTGTCGTCGTCAATCGCCTGCTTGCCCAGGATGATCAGGCCAGCACCTTCCTCTTCCTGCACCTTGGCGAGCAGTTTCGCGACGGCCAGTGGTTCGACCTCTTCGTCGGTCTGGATCAGGATCGCGCGGTCGGCACCCATGGCGAGCGACGTGCGCAGCGTTTCCTGCGCCTTGGCGACGCCGATCGACACCGCTATCACCTCAGTCGCCACGCCCTTTTCCTTCAGGCGGATGGCTTCCTCGATCGCAATCTCGTCAAACGGGTTCATGCTCATCTTGACGTTCGCCAGATCGACGCCCGTACCGTCCGCCTTCACGCGCGGCTTCACATTATAATCAATCACCCGCTTCACGGGCACAAGGATCTTCATGGCTCGCTCCATTTTTATAATGGTCCGACCATTAAAGAGTGATAGGTGTCTGTCAATCCCGTTCGGTCCGGCCATTGCGCCTTTCTCGGCGTCGGCTATAGATTTGCGCATCTCTATCGGAGCGCACTCTATGGCATCGTCCCCGTCCCCCAAGCCCAGTTTCGCTCCCATCAAGACGCGCCGCGCGTTCGAGGTGATCTGTGAACAGATACGGGAGCAATTGGCGGCGGGGACGCTCAAGGCGGGGGACAAGCTGCCTGCCGAACGGGAATTGGCGGTTGAGTTTCAGGTCAGTCGCAGCGCGTTGCGGGAAGCGCTACGCAGCCTGGAGGTCGCGGGAATCATCCGCAATGTGAAGGGCGCGAAGGGAGGGGCGTTCGTGCAGACGGCCGAGCCGGACCGGATCGTGCAGGCGATGCAGGATTATGTCCATCTGGGTGATATTTCGCTGGGCGAACTGACCGAGGCGCGGCTGGCGTTGCAGGACATCATCGTCCGTCTGGCGTGCGCGCGCGCCACGGAAACCGACCTGGCGGAACTGGAGGCGATTGCCGAACGGACGAAGCGGGAAACCAGCGTGGAGGCGCGCTATGCCTGTGCGGTGGAATATTATGCGGTGCTGGCCCGCGCGACCAAGAACCGCATCTTTGGCATCTTCGTCGATTCGCTATCGGCGATCCTGCACGAATTTGTGCGGGGGCCGGACTATGAGACGTTGCAGCAATCGCTGATCGAATCCCGGTTCAAACTGGTGCGGCATTTGCGGGCGAAGAATGAGGAAGCGGCCGTCGCGGAAATGCGCAAGCATCTGGAGCGGGTGCATCGCCATGTCCGCAAGAACAGCAAGGCCGCAGCCAAGGGCTGATTGACCGCGCCATCGTCGTCGTGCAATAGGTAGGACCATTGAACATATGGCTCGACAGATGGGTGCGGCATGGCAGGTGAAGGCAAGACACAGATGGCGGGTGCGCTGGACGGCGTGCGGGTGCTGGATTTCACCAGCGTCATGGCCGGGCCTTTCGCCACCCGGATGCTCGCAGACTTGGGCGCGGAGGTTATCAAGGTGGAATCGCTTGAGGGCGATCAGGTCCGTGCGCGGCCGCCCAAGCGGGACGGGTATAGCGCCTATTTCGGCAATCTGAACGCGGGCAAGCAGTCCATCGCCTGCAACCTCAAGTCGCCTGAGATCATCGACCTTATCAAGCAACTGGTCGCCACTTGCGACGTGCTGGTGGAGAATTTCCGGCCCGGCGTCATGGCGCGCTTTGGCCTCGACTTTGCGACGCTGGCGGCGATCAATCCGCGGCTCATCTATTGCTCTATCTCCGGCTATGGCCAGACCGGGCCGAAGGCGCTGTTCCCGGCCTATGCGCCGGTGATCCATGCGGCCAGCGGTTTCGACATGGTGAACCTGCGCTATCAGGACGGGGCGGATCGGCCCGCGACCAGCGGCATTTTCATCGCTGACGTGCTGGGCGGCACCCATGCGTTCGGCGCGATCCAGGCCGCGCTCTATCAACGGGAGCGGACGGGGCAGGGGCAGCATATCGACCTGTCGATGCTGGAAGCGATGGTCGGCATGCTGGTGTTCGAGACGCAGGAGGCGCAATTTCCCGGCGACGCGCGGCGGCCGCTCTATACGCCGCTCAAGACCAATGACGGTTTCATCATGGTCGCGCCGACCAGTCCGCGCAATTTCGAGCAATTGTCGGACGCCGTAGGTCATCCCGAATGGCGCGACGATCCGCGCTTCCTGACCAATGCGGATCGCAACGCCAATTGGGCGATGCTGCTAGCGCTGACCGAGCTATGGACGATCAAGCGCAGCGCGGCGGAGGCCGAGGCAGTCTTGTCGCGTCATGGCGTGCCATGCGCCCGCTATCGCGAGATTGACGAGCTGCTGGACGATCCGCAACTGGCGGCGCGGGGCGCGTTCGCGCAAGTGCATGACGATGCGGGTGCCTTCAAGGTGCCCAATCCGCCGTTCCGCATGAGCGGATCGCGGGTCGAGGCGCGGGACCATGTCGCGCAACTGGGCGAGGATGGCGCGGCAGTGCTGGGCGCGTTGGGCGTGAGCGCGGAGGCGGTCGCGGCGCTGCGGGAACGCGGCGAC
>NZ_JPPQ01000034.1:7723-12714 GCF_000743655.1 Sphingobium sp. ba1 | reverse complement strand
CAATGATCTGCTGACCGCATTGCATGCGTCGTTCGGCATCCGATCGCAGCGCAGCGAAAATGGAGCCATTACCCTCACGGCCGGCTGATAATTTTTTTGCAGCTGCGATAGAGGTCGTGCCGCGCCCACCCATCCCATCCTCCGAGAGACGCTTCCATCGGAGGGCAATAATGAGTTTTCATGTCGTCGCACTACCCTTGATCCTCGCCGCGGCGCCCGCCAGTGCCGCGAGCGATCGCGCTATCGCCTTCAACATCCCGGCGCAGAATATGGCGACGTCGCTGAACGAGTTCGGTCGGCAGGCCGGCGTGCAGATGGTCTTCCCCTATGACGCCATCGCCGGTCGCCGCTCGATCGCGCTCAAGGGGCGCTTTTCCCGTGCCGAGGCGCTGCGCCGCCTGATCGCCGGACGAGGCGTGGCCATTTCCTACGAGGGCGCGGCGATGATCTCGCTCGCCGTCGCCAAGGCGCCGACCGAATTGTCGGCTGCCGAAGCGGGGGCGGGCGTTGCGGGTGGCGGTGACATCATCGTCACCGCGCAAAAGCGGGTCGAAGACCTGTCGAAAGTACCGCAGGCGATCACCGTCGTTTCGGGCGTGGAAGCGGCAGAACGCAAGATTACCGATTTCGCCAGTCTGGTCGATGAAGTACCGGGCCTGTCGATCAACTACAGCACGGGCGGCGAAAGCTATGGCCTGCTGACCATCCGCGGGATCGGCGGCGCCGACGACTACAAGCCCAATGGCAGCCCGTCGGTCGCCCTTCATGTGGACGGCGTCTATCAAAGCTCCAACGCCTATCTCGGCATGCCTCTGTTCGATCTGGAGCGGATCGAGGTGCTGCGTGGGCCGCAGGGCACTCTCTATGGCCGCAACACCACGGCCGGCGTCGTCAACGCGATCACGCGCGGCGGCCGCGACACGTTCGACGGCTATGCCGATGTGCGTTATGGCAGCTATGACAGCCTGCGCGCGGAAGCGGCGATCGGCGGTCCGGTCAGCGACAATATGCGCGTGCGACTGGCAGTGATGACCGATCAGGGCGGCGGCTTCATGAACGGGAAGGGCGCGGGCGATCTGGCGGGCGCGCAACTGAGCGTCGGCGGCGTGGTCCAGAGACAGGTGCCTGCGATCAACGATCCGGGCGCACGCAAGGGCTTTGGCGACAAGGATCTGTTCGCCGCGCGCGGTACGGTGGATATCGATTTCGGTCCAGATACCAGTCTGACGCTGAAGGCCTTTGCCAGTCGCGACCGTGGCGATGCCCGTCAATATGACCGCATCAGCGCAGCGGAGGACAGCAGTGTTCTCAATGCCGGCGAAGATAAAGACCCCTACAGCTTCTATTCGCGGGCCTATTTTCAGCAACGGATCGACATCAAAGGCGCGTCCGCACAATTTTCGCACCTGCTGAACGATGCCACCCGCTTCGACATGGTCGCCGGCTGGCAGTCGAGCCAGCGCAATATCGGCGGCAATGGCGATGGCACGCCCTATCCCCAATATGAATATCTGTTCGATGAAGATCTGAGCCAGGCATCGCTCGAAATGCGCCTGCGCAACGAGCAGCAGGGGCGTTTCAACTGGTTGATCGGCGGCTTCTACATGAGCGACAAGATCGACTATCAGAGCCAATGGACCAGCTGGGCCGCGCGGACCATATATCATAATGTCCATAATCAGCGCCGCCGTAGCGCCGCGCTGTTCGGTCAGGCTGATTATGAGTTGTTGCCCAAGATCAAGCTGACGCTGGGCCTGCGCTATACCAAGGACGATGTGGATTCGCAGGGCCGCAACATCGACGATAACCCTTGGGGCATATCCAATTACGCCACATTTTTCGCGACGACGCCCAATTTTCAGTGGGACAAGCAGTTCAAGGATGACGACCTGTCCGGCCGTGCTGCCGCGCAGTGGTTCATCACCGACGATTTGAATGTCTTCGCGTCGGTCGCGCGCGGCTATCGTTCGGGCGGCTTTGATGGCACGTCGATCATGACGCTGGCCGAGACGGAGCCGTTCCAGTCCGAGACGGTCTGGGCTTATGAAGCGGGCGTGCGTTATTATAAAGGGCCGATCCGTCTGTCGCTTGACGCCTTCGCCAATGATTTCGACAATCTTCAGGCGACGACGCGCCTCGACAATGACACCAACGGCCGCACTAATGTCGGTAAGGCCAAGACCCGCGGCTTCGAAGCCGCACTGGACGTCAACCTGCTGAACAGCGGCGGGCACAAACTCGATTTCGACGCATCGGGCACCTATCTCTATTCGAAGATCACCGAGTTTAATTCCAACCGCATCGCCGATGTGACCGCGACTGTCGGCGATCCGCTGCCCGGTGCGCCGAAATGGACCGGTCGGGTCGGCCTCGTCCACAGCTACAGATTCGGTGATGGCTGGGTGCTAAAGAGCCGCGCCAACATCTTCCATCATGGCAAGGAATCGAACCGCCTGAACGCGGTCGTCGGCAACACCTCGCCGGCTTACACGCTGCTCAATGCCCGGATCGAGCTGGAATCGCCGCATGGCTGGTCGATCTATGCCATGGGCCGAAACATCACGGACGAAGTCTATTATCCCGAAATGAACGGCGCGTCGCGTATGGTCGGTGCGCCCGCCACCTATGCGATGGGCGTTCGCATGAGCTTCTAAAAACCGGCCGAAGGTGGCTCCGCTTATGCGGGGCCTCCAGCCTTCGGGTCGCCCGGTGAGGCGCCATCTGCCAATGCCTTGGCAGGTGGCGCCTTGTCATTATGGCGCATTTGTCCTGACGGGTAGAAGAGATCGGTCGATATCGGCAGCCAAACGGGCCGGAGGTAGCGCTAGGTGACGAGGCGGCTTCATTGCCGACGCCTATCCATCACCGTGGCAGCTTCAGATGGCATGGATCACCGCAGGCTGAAAGCGACGAGGATCGTCAGCTCGACGACATCAGGCTCTCGGCGGGAATTGCCGGCAGGGGCTGGGCACGTATGAGCATATCGAGTGCGGCCTGATCCAGGTCGAAAGATCACGATTCCCCGACGATAGCAGAGGATGGCACCATGCGGACGCGGTTCACGCCGAAGCATATATGGGCGGTGCCCTGCTGACGAATTGCACGGGCGCGGGCCGGGTTCCAGATGCACTAGGATCAGGCTTTCCCAATCAGGCCTGACGTGACTGGAAAGCCGATCGACGTTGGGAGCAACTGCGCGCGCCGGCTCGGGTGGCGCAACCAACGGCTGCAATTCGACCACAAGCGGCGCGAAGATCCGAAACTGCGATCGGGCTTGCAGATGGTCAAGAGAAGTGGACTTGCTGTGGCTGGCCAGTCCAGATGGCGATCAAATGACCGGTAGAGGTGAATTTGGAATAGGCAGTTTTTATTCTCTCTATCCTAGGAAATCGCACGCCGTCCCAAAGCCGGATCGTCTGTGAAGATCGCATCGACACCCGTTGCAAGATAGCGCTGCATCTCTGCAATGCTGCCTTCTTCGTTGCGCGCGGAAACGCCTTTGTCGCTGCGAAAATCGGCGGCCAGGAACTGATTTTCCGGGCGGAAGGTCCAGATGCTGACGAGAAGGCCCGCCGCATGTGCGGCATCGACGAGCCCCGTGGGTTTTGTCAGGCGCTGATCCTCGTCCACAGGAATGATCATCCGGACATGGGGCGCAAGATAATCTGCATAGCTGGCGATTTCGGAAAGACCTGCGGGCGTCAGCATATCGCGATAGAAGCGCTTGTTGCCCGCCGCCTGCACATCGGCCGGCATCTGGGCCGGGTCGCCGATCAACTGGGCCAGCTGGATGTTGGGATAGGCGCCGATCCTGCCGCGCAACGCGCGTAGATTAGCGACCTCGAACGACTGGATGGCGAACGGCGCGCGTTGCAGATAGGCGCTCTTGCCGATGATATCGATCAGCCGCTGCTCCTGTTGCAGGCCGATGCCTGCGAAATAGGTGGAATGCTTGATCTCCGGGATCAGGCCGATGGTCCGGCCGCGCGCGGCGGATTCGGCCGCCACGAAATCGGCGATTTCCTCCATCGACACGATCTGGAATGCGCCGTCATAGGATTGGCTTTCGGGCCGTATGGCGCCCAGCCGCTCTTTCGCGCGTAACGTCTTGAGTTCCGCGAAGGTGAAATCCTCCGTGAACCAACCTTCCTGTCGCTCGCCGTCGATCGTTTTGACCGTCTTGCGCGCGGCAAAATCGGCCCGGGCGGCAACGTCGCTGGTTTCCGCGATATTATTCTCGTGCCGCGCGACCAGCACGCCGTCCTTCGTAGCGACCAGGTCAGGCTCGACATAGTCGGCCCCGTCTTGGATCGCCTTGGCATAGGCGGCAAGCGTATGTTCTGGGCGCAGCGCCGATGCGCCGCGATGGGCGATGAGCAGCGGCGGACCCTTGCGACGGGCAGGGGCGGCGATCGCTGCCCCCACATCCGTCGCAAATGCGGCGGTCAGGCCGGCACCCGCCTGAAGCAGCGAACGGCGGGATACCGACCTGTCCTGCATCAGTAGTTCACCGACAATGTGGCGAACCACTGGCGCGGCGGGATTGGGTAGACATTGTAATTGTTGGTGTTCGCACTCGCCTGCACCGTCGATGCACCCGTCGTGTCGAACAGGTTGGTGACGTTCAGGCTGATCTCCGCCTTTTGCAGGCCGACCATGCTGGCGGGCAGGCGATAAGCGATCCGGGCGCTGGCCTGGAACACCGACTTGACCGATGCATCGTTGGTGAAGGTGGTGACACGGCGGCCGACATAGTCGCCGATCATCTGGGCATCGAAATCGCCGAGCGTCAGCGTCGCAACCGTCTTGTTCATCCACTTCGGGCTGACAGGGATCAGCTTGCCGCCGGTGGGCACGACGCCGCCCACGGTCGCGATGCCGCCGATCCGCGTGCCAGTCGCGGCGCCAGTGATAGTGCTATAGTCGCTGTCGTAGATGGAGCGGTTGTAGGACACGGCGTTGTAGAGCGAGAAGACCTGCCCGAAGCGCAG
>NZ_JPPQ01000034.1:5148-7713 GCF_000743655.1 Sphingobium sp. ba1 | reverse complement strand
CGCGGGGACGTTCGGTGCGGGGTGGGCGGGCTTCGCGGATCGGTTCAGCGGCAGGCTCCGCCGTGACCGGCGCTTCTTCGCGAGGCGGTGTGGCTTGCGCCTGCGGTTCCTTGGCACGGGCGGGCTTGTCGGCTGCGGGCTTTGCCGCGCGGGGCTTGCGGCCCCTCGGCGCACGCGAAGGGGCGGCTTCTTCGGTGGATTCAACCGTTGCAATAACTTCGGCTGCGCCAACGACTTCGATCTTGGTACCGATCAGCTTCTGGATATTGTCGATCGCTTCGGCGTCCGCTTCGGTGACGAAGGTGTAGGCGACGCCCGATGCGCCCGCGCGGCCGGTGCGGCCGATGCGGTGGACATAATCGTCCGGATGCCAGGGTGCGTCATAGTTGAACACATGGCTGACGCCCTTGATGTCCAGCCCGCGCGCCGCGACGTCCGATGCAACGAGGATGTTGACGGTGCCCGCGCGGAAGCGTTCCAGTTCGGCGATGCGCGATCCCTGGTCGATGTCGCCATGGATTTCGCCCGACTTGAAGCCGTCGCGTTGCAGGCTCTTGTTCAGATCCCGCACCGTGGTCTTGCGGTTGCAGAAGATGACCGCGCTGGTGACGTCAGCCTCCGCCAGCATCTTGGCGAGGACGGTCCGCTTCTTGCGTGCATCGACCTTTACCAACCGCTGGGTGATGTTGATCGAGGCGCTGGCTGGCCGCGCGACTTCGATCGACTTGGGGTTGGACAGGAATTTGTCGGCCAGCTTCTTGATCACCGGCGGCATCGTCGCGGAAAACAGCAAGGTCTGGCGCTGCGCGGGCAGCTTGGTGCAGATTTCCTCGATATCCGGGATGAAACCCATGTCGAGCATCCGGTCGGCTTCGTCGATGACCAGCAGCGAGCACCCGTTGAGCATGATCTTGCCGCGACCGAACAGGTCCATCAGGCGCCCCGGCGTCGCGATCAGCACGTCCACGCCCTTTTCGAGCGCCGCGAGCTGGTCGCCCATCGACACGCCACCGATCAGCAGGGCCATCGAGAGCTTGTGATATTTGCCGTATTTCTCGAAATTCTCCGCCACCTGGGCGGCGAGTTCACGGGTCGGCTCCAGGATGAGCGAGCGCGGCATCCGCGCGCGGCTGCGGCCATGGGCGAGAATGTCGATCATCGGCAGCACGAAGCTGGCCGTCTTGCCCGTTCCCGTCTGCGCAATGCCGATGATGTCGCGCATCATCAGGACGGAAGGAATTGCCTGCGCCTGAATGGGGGTGGGCGTGTCGTAACCGGATTCGGTTACGGCCCTGAGCAATTCGTCGGAAAGGCCGAGATCGGCAAAAGTCATTCAATGGTCCGGGAACAGGAGGTTGCCCCATCCTGCCAGTCCGCACGATGGAAATCGGCCGCGCATTGCGGAAATATCGGCCACTTGTCAAGAAAATCCCGTAATTCGGGGCCTTGGGGATCGCGATCAGTCATCGGCGGCGACGAGGCGGCGGAAACTGTCGATCGCACAGCTCATGCCGCTGCGCGCCTGCAATTCGTCGCGTCCCGAACAGAGCGATCCGTCCGCATCCGGCTCGACATAGAAGCCCGAATAAAAGCCCGCCGAATCGCACCCCTTTTCCAGCCGGGCGCGGTAGCGATGCTGATCGGCGAGGATGAGATCCACGCCATTGCGCACGATGATGCTAGCGGCGCGAATCGAGCGGAGCGCGACGCAGCGTGGCCCTTTCTTTTCGTCCCAATCATCGGCGGCATCGGGTGTGATGCGCACAGGCGCCTTGCCCTTGCGGACCATGGGCACGCGCATGATGACGCGCCGCTCGATCGTCAATTGCGCCCATTGCACGGGCTGCGCGCCTGGCGCGGCAAGCAGTAGCAGGATGGAATGAAACAAAGCGGACCCCTTATGGGAATGGCACGCTATCGACGAGTGGTTGAACCGTCGATGAATTTGCGCGCATAGACGGTCCCATGATTGGACAGGATATCATTGCGCGCTTCGCCGCGCTGCTTGGCCCCAAGGGCGTCGTCACCGACCCGGACGACATCGCGCCATGGACGAGCGACTGGCGCGGGCGTTATCATGGCGCGGCGGCCGCGATCCTGGCACCTGCGTCGACGCAAGAAGTGGCCGCGACGGTCGCGTTGGCCGCAGAGTTGGGCGTCGCATTGGTGCCACAGGGGGGCAATACGTCGATGGTCGGGGGTGCGACGCCGCCCGCCGACGGATCGGCGCTGATCCTGTCCCTGCGCCGGATGAACGCGATCCGCAGCCTGTCGGCCGACGATAATCTGGCGGTGTGCGAGGCGGGCGTGATCCTGAGCGTGCTGCATGACGCGGCGGAGGATGTGGGTCGGCGCTTTCCGCTGAGCCTCGGCGCGAAGGGATCGGCGACGATCGGCGGACTGGTGTCCACCAATGCGGGCGGAACCCAGGTGCTGCGGCATGGCACGATGCGCGCGCTGGTGGAGGGGGTGGAGGTGGTGCTGCCCGATGGGAGTATCTTCGACGGGCTGGATGCGCTGAAGAAAGACAATCGCGGCTATGACATCAAGCAATTGCTGATCGGC
>NZ_JPPQ01000034.1:3445-5086 GCF_000743655.1 Sphingobium sp. ba1 | reverse complement strand
GAGATTGCCATCTGCCAGGTCCACGAACGCCAGCCCATCCGCCAGCTTCAACGCCTGCTCGAAACTGTCCGCAAGGCGCGTGCCCATGTCGGGGGCGACGGCGAGGCGGTCTACGACGACTTCGATATCATGCTTATACTTCTTGTCGAGCGCGGGGGCGTCTTCGATCAGCATCATTTCGCCGTCGATGCGGACGCGGGTGTAGCCCGCCTTCTGCCACTCGGCGAGTTCCTTGCGATATTCGCCCTTGCGGCCGCGCACGACCGGGGCGAGCAGGTAGAAGCGCGTGCCTTCGGGCAGGAGCATCACGCGGTCGACCATCTGGCTGACGGTCTGCGCGCTGATCGGCAGGCCGGTCGCGGGGCTGTAGGGAATGCCGACGCGCGCCCAGAGCAGCCGCATATAATCGTAGATTTCGGTGACGGTCGCGACGGTCGAGCGGGGATTGCGGCTGGTCGTCTTCTGCTCGATGCTGATCGCGGGGCTGAGGCCTTCGATATGTTCGACATCGGGCTTCTGCATCATCTCCAGAAACTGGCGCGCATAGGCGGACAGCGATTCCACATAGCGGCGCTGACCCTCCGCATAGATGGTGTCGAAGGCGAGCGAGGATTTGCCCGACCCGGAAAGCCCGGTGATGACGATCAGGCTGTCGCGGGGCAGATCGACATCGACGCCCTTGAGGTTGTGTTCACGCGCGCCGCGGACGGAAATGTGGGTAAGGCTCATGTGGGGCGTTGTTCCAGATTTGTTCTAATTGGGCAATATCGAAATCGCCCACTGAAATGGCAACGCTGAGCATGTTCGGCAAGGCGTCCAAGGGGCCGGCTGGGCGATCATTCATAAAAATGCACGATGCATAGTCCAGGTGAATTTAGTAATAATCATTGACGAATCCGGATCAAAAGATGTTGATTTATTATAATTATTTCATAAAGTAGCACAAAAAAATATGTGTTCAGGCCTGTTGAGCCGCAAAGGGATTTTTATGGCTACTGCTGATACGACGAAACCAACTTTGACTTCGCTGAGTTTCCCGAAAACTGTGGACGTGAAGAATGGTGGCAAATATCTGACGTTTACAGCAGGTGCCAGTGATGTTGGGCTGGGCGTGGATTATGTCTATGTAGGCTTTACCAAAAGTTGGCAGTCTAGTTCGAGCAGGACATCAGCCTTCGTTGCTTACGATAGCACTGACAGCTACGCCGATGGCGTGTCTTCTCGCGAATATTATATCGACGCGACATCCGGAGCGGGAAAATACAGTATTAGCAATGTAACTGTGTATGACAAGGCTGGAAATTATAGATATTATGAAGCCTCTGAGCTGGCAGCCATGGGCATAGCGACCAGTTTTGAGGTCGAGAGCAATCAGCTATCTGATTCGACAAAGCCAGTTTTGACGTCTCTAAGTTTTCCAAGTAGCGTGGATGTAACCGACGGTGGGAAATACCTGACGTTTACAGCAAGTGCCAGCGATGTTGGGTTGGGCGTAGATTATGTTTATGTAGGCTTTAACAAAAGTTGGCAGTCTAGTTCGAGCAGGACGTCAGCCTTCGTTGCTTACGATAGCACTGATAGCTACGCCGATGGCGCTTCTTCTCGCGAATATTATATCGAAGCGACATCCGGAGCGGGAAC
>NZ_JPPQ01000034.1:2246-3435 GCF_000743655.1 Sphingobium sp. ba1 | reverse complement strand
GCCCGCGCTGGCGGTGGTGCTGGTCGGTGACGATCCGGCAAGCCAGGTCTATGTCCGCCGCAAGATCAGCGAATGCGCGCGCGTCGGCATCCGGTCGGTCGAACATCGGCTGCCGGTCGATCATCCGCAGGACGCCCTGCTGACGCTGATCGACCAGTTGAACGGCGATCCGGCCATTCATGGCATTTTGATCCAGCTGCCTCTGCCCCCCCATATCGACGCGGCGCTGGTACTGGACCGCATCGATCCCGCCAAGGATGTCGACGGGTTCCACCCGGTGAATGTCGGGCGGCTGTCCACCGGTACCGGCGGGCTGGTGCCCTGCACGCCGCTAGGCATCATGCGCCTGCTCGACAGCGTGATCGATGATTATCGCGGGCTCAATGCCGTGGTCATCGGCAAGTCCAATATCGTCGGCAAGCCGGTCGCCATGCTGCTGCTGGAGCGGGAGGCGACGGTGACCGTCACCCATATCGAAACGCTGCACCTGCCCGACATCGCGCGCAAGGCGGACATCATCGTCGCTGCCGCGGGCGCGCCGCATCTGGTGCGCGGCTATTGGGTGAAGCCCGGCGCGATCGTGATCGACGTCGGCATCAATCGCATCGCGCAGCCGGACGGATCATCGCAGATCGTCGGCGATTGCGCGACGCAGGAACTGGACCATGCCAAGGCGGTGACGCCGGTGCCAGGCGGCGTGGGTCCGATGACCATCGCCTGCCTGCTCCACAATACGGTGTTGGCGGCGGAAAGGGCGAAGGCATGACGGACAATATCTGCACGACCAAGGTCCGGGTGCGCGACCTGCCCCTGCTGGCCGATATCGGCATCAATCCCGATGAGATCGGAAGGCGGCAACCGCTGGTCATTTCGGTCGAACTGACGTTGGCCGTGGGTCAGATCGAGGCGATCGGCGAGACGGTCGATTATCGCAAAGTAGCGCAGGCCGCCGAAGATCTGGCGCTGGTGCATATCCCGTTGATCGAGATGTTCGCGCAAAGACTGGGCGCCTGCTGCCTCGCGATGAATGGCGTGATGGAAGCGAGGGTCAGCGTCGATAAACCCTTCGCCCTGACGCGCGGCATGGCCGGGGCCGAAGTGACGGTCCGCCGGGGCTAAGCGCGCCGTCCCGCTCTAGCCATTCTCGTCCGCATTGCGCATCTGCACCGCCAGCAGCACGGCGGCAGCC
>NZ_JPPQ01000034.1:0-2236 GCF_000743655.1 Sphingobium sp. ba1 | reverse complement strand
CCCCCGCCGCTGATCCTCGGCGCAGGCCCGGCAGGCGCAGCGGCGGCGCTGCGGCTCGCACGGCTGGGGGCGAAGCCGCTGCTGATCGATCGGCAACAGGTGCCGGGGGACGCGCTGTGCGGTGGGTTCCTCAGTTGGGCGACGATCGCGCAGATCAAGGCGCTGGGCATCGACGCGGCCATGCTCGGCGGCCACCGGATCGACCGGCTGGCATTGTTTGCGGGCGGGCGGGAGACCGAACTGCCGCTTCCCGCGCCGGGCATGGGCCTGTCGCGGCATCGACTCGACACGCTGCTGCGCGCCGCCGCGACCGAGGCTGGCGTGACATTCCGGCTCGGCCATGCCGTGCGGACGTTGACGCCGACCGCGATCACGCTGGATGATGGGCCGGCGGTCGACTGGGACAGCCTGTTCCTCGCCACCGGCAAGCATGATGTGCGCGGCGCGGCGCGGCCCCGTCACGGCGCAGACCCCGAACTCGGCTTGCGGTTGCGCCTGCCCGCCAGCCCCGCGCGGCAGCGTTTGATCGGGGGCCGGATCGAACTGCACTGGGTCGAGGGCGGCTATGTCGGCCTCTTGCTGCAGGAGGATGGCAGCGCCAATCTCTGCATGGCGGTGCGCAAGAGCCGCTTGACTGCAGCGGGCGGCCGTCCGCTCGGCCTGATCGCGGCGCTGGCCGACCGCTCGCTCGCGCTGGCCGATCGGCTGGGGGATGTGCCCGCTGACGCTCGCGTCGATGCGATCGGTGATGTCCCCTATGGCTGGCGCGCAACCACGACCTGGCCGGGCCTCTATCGGCTCGGCGATCAGGCCGCAGTCATTCCCTCGCTGGCGGGGGAGGGGATTGGCATCGCGCTGGCCAGCGCCGCAGAAGCCGTGGCGCAATGGCAGGTGCAGAGGCGTGATGGCGCGGAGATTTACCAACGCCATTTTGCGCGGCGAGCGCTGCTGCCCTTGCGCGCGGCGGCGGGGTTTCGCGCGCTGGGGCGCTATCCCGGCCTGCTGCGTGTCCTGAGCGCAACACCGGGGGCCGCAGGTCTTGCCATGCGCCTCACTCGCATCGCCGATGCTTGATCGGCGCGCTTTGCGCACCCATATTGCCGCCATGGAAAAGCTGACCCTGACCGATGCGGAATGGCGCGCGCGCCTCTCGCCCGAACGCTATCATGTGCTGCGCGAAGGCGGTACGGAGCGGGCCTTTACCGGCAATCTCAACGCCAACAAGGTCGATGGCCGCTATTATTGCGCGGGCTGCGGCACCGAATTATTCGATGCCGAGGAAAAATATGACAGCGGTTCCGGCTGGCCCAGTTTCACCGCGCCGGTGGATATCGACGCGGTCGAGGAGATTCGCGATGTCAGCCATGGCATGGTCCGCACCGAAGTCCGCTGCGCCAAGTGCGACGGGCATCTGGGCCATGTCTTCCCTGATGGTCCAGGCGTCAACGGCCTGCGCTATTGCATGAACAGCGCCTCGCTCGACTTCAAACCGTGCCAGGACGACTAACCGTTCATCGTCCGTAAAGCGGCGATCGTCATGGGGACGATCACGGCAATTTTCCCGGCAAAGCGTCTAAATCACGCTGGCCGGGGCCGGGATTAGCGCGTATCCGGGGCGGCACAGATGGCAGGATCAGGCAAGAGCAAGGGCGCGCCCAGCCGCGCGAAGACATGGGCGCTGCGCACGGTGAAGATCGGCGTGGCGGCGGCGGTGGCGGGCCTGTTGGCGATCGTGATCGCGGTGGTCATCGCGCTCCAGTCGCTGCCCGATTATGGCAGCCTCAAATCCTCCCCCAATGGCCAGATGATCCGTGTCCACGCAGCCGATGGCAGCGTGATCGTGTCGCTGGGGCCGAGCTTTGGCCGCTGGCTGGACTATGATCAGATCCCGCAGGTCATGATCGACGCGATGGTGTCGACCGAAGACAAGCGCTTCTATCATCATCCCGGCGTCGATCCGGTCGGCATGGCACGCGCGGCCTGGGTCGCGGTCGAAAATCGCGGCACCGGCCGCCGCCTGCAGGGCGCATCGACCATCACCCAGCAGGTGACGCGCAACATCTTCCTCAACAACAGCTATAGTTTCGGCCGCAAGATCCGCGAGATGGTGCTGGCCCTGGCGCTGGAGCGCAAATTCTCCAAGCGGCAGATACTCGAACTGTATCTCAACAAAGTCTATTTCGGCGGTGGTGCTTATGGCATCGACGCGGCCAGCCGCAAATTTTTCGGCCATCCC
>NZ_JPPQ01000033.1:4560-8905 GCF_000743655.1 Sphingobium sp. ba1 | reverse complement strand
ATAGGCGAGTTCATCCGCCGTTACCTTGGGATGCTGATCCGGCCTGCGGTAGAAGACCAGCCAAGCGATGAGCCAGACGATGCCGAAAATGCCGGTGGCATAAAAGGCGACGCGCCAGCCATAGGCGACGGTCAACCATGGCACGAGCAAAGGCGTGATGATCGCACCGATATTGGCCCCAGCGTTGAACAGGCCGATCGCAAAGGCGCGCTCCTTTTGCGGGAACCATTCGGTCACCGCCTTGATGCCTGCGGGGAAATTGCCCGACTCGCCAATGCCAAGGCCAAAGCGCGCCATGGCGAATTGGGTGACACCATAGACGCCGCCATGCGCCATATGCGCGATGGTCCAGATGGTGACCGCGATGGCGTAGCCAAAGCGCGCGCCTATGACATCGACGATCCGGCCGAAACCGAGATAACCGATCGCATAGGCAGCCTGAAACCAGAAGACGATATTGGCATAGTCGGTTTCCGACCATTGCATCTCTGCTGACAGGGTCGGCTTCAGCACGCCGATCATCTGTCGATCGACATAGTTGATCGCGGTGGCCGCGAACAACAGCGCCACCACCACCCAGCGATAGCGGCCGACCGGCGGACCCTGCACCCCTGCTTCGTTCATCATCCTGGCTCCTGGTCTTTTATATGGTGTCAGAGGTTCAGCGTGGCGGCTGCGCCTCGATCGTGCAATGCAGTGTCCCCAAGGGACCAAAATCGGTTTCCACCGCTTGCCCGGCACGAACCGGATGGACGCCCGTCACCGCGCCGGTTGAAATCCACCAACCCGGTTGAATGGTGATCCCGCGCGCGATCAGATTTTCCAGCAAAAAGCTGACTGATCCGATCGCGCCTCGGTTGAACGCTGCGGCCGTGCCAGACCCAACGTCCACGCCGTCGATCCGGGTCGTCACCCGCTGATCCGCATAGGCCCCGCTGCGCCAATCGGGGATGGCAGGGCCGATCAACAGACCATTATTATTACCGAAGTCCGAGATCGTGACGGCAGGCCCCATCTCGTTGATCCCGGCGAAGGGCGAGCTGGCGATTTCGATACCGATATGCACGGCATCGATATGGTCCGCCGCTTCCTCCAGCGTGAAGCTGATCTGGTCCGGGCGTGGAACAGTGCCGATACGAAACAGATATTCGGCTTCCACCGCGCCGAACCCCCTGGCGAAAACCAGGCCTGTGGATTGGCTGGTGGCAGGAAAGACGGTGGGCGAGAAAATGGGACCGGCGAGGCGATCGCACCCATAGAGGTCGGCAAGCGGAGGCAGGATGCGCCCGACCTTCCAGCCCGCAATAGCATCAGACGTATGCGCAAGAGCGGTATCCTGGATGACATAGGCTTCCTCAAGCGTCGCCGGGGCATCGCCGGGATAATCATCGAAGCCCGTCGCAGCCTTGCGCATTGCCAGGAAATGGGTGGCAATCATTTGGGCCATGCTGCTTGCACTCACGGGTTAATCCTCTTCATCCTATCTGACCTTAACGCTATAGGAAACCGGTGTCATTGACAAGCCGGATCGCGGCGCTGCGTGGTGGCGGGCGTGAAAAACTCCACTATAAGGCTGTATGGCAAAGCAGAATCAGGATGAGGGCCAGACGGCCAAGCTGACGATCAACGACATCGCCAGCATGGCGGGCGTGTCGAAAAAGACGGTCAGCCGCGTCATTAATCGCTCGCCGTTACTCAACCGGGAAACGCGTGACAAGGTCGAGGCGATCATCCGCGAAACCGGTTATGTGCCCAATCCGCAAGCGCGTGCATTGGCGCTGGGGCGCAATTTCCTGATCGGGCTGGTCTATGACAATCCCAATGCGCAGATGATCCTGTCGATGCAGCGCGGCGTATTAGAGGCATTGCATGGGACGGAGTTCGAACTGGTGATTCGTCCGGTCGATCGCGGATCGAACCAGGTGATGGACGATATTCGTGGCTTCGTGTCGCGCCAGCGCCTGTTCGGTGTCGTCATTCTACCGCCCATGTCGGAAAATGACGCTCTTGCGCGGATGCTGGACGAGGAAGGCTGCCGCTATGTGCGCATGGGATCGGCCGTGCTGGACGACCCGGAGCATATGGTGGCGTCGAACGACCGGGAAGCGGTGGCAGAGGCGGTGCGTTATCTCATCGCGCAAGGGCATCGGCGGATCGGCCTGATCGCCGGGCCCCACGGGTTTCGGTCGGCCAAGGAGCGGCGGGACGGCTTTGAACTGGCGCTAGCCGAAGCGGGGATCAGCCTACCGCGCAGTTTGATCGCGGACGGGCAATATACGTTCGAATCGGGACAATCGGCATCGGAAAGTCTCTTCGATCTGTCGCCAAGACCCACCGCTATCTTTGCCAGCAATGATGAAATGGCGGCGGGCGTTCTTTATGCGGCGCGCCAGCGGGGCATCGCCGTGCCGGAGGAATTGTCGATCATCGGCTTCGACGATACGCCCCTGACCACGCGGGTATGGCCGCCGCTGAGCACGGTGCGCTGGCCGATCGTAGCGATGGGGCGCGCGGCGGCGCTCAAGCTGATCGGAACGGCGATCGGCGAAGGATCGGAGGTGAATGAGCCGTCGATGTTCAGTTCGACCCTGATCCGTCGTGCATCGGTTGCGCCACCCGCTTCATCCTGATAGACGGTTGCTCATGACACCGGTGTCTGACGACGCCGCAAGCAGTGCAAGGAAGAGGACCAATCATGTTCGACAAGACCTATTACGCGACGCACCCCGACATGATGGAATGCGTGTCGAACGAGGAATTGCGCGATCGCTATTTGATCGGCGGGTTGTTCCGCGATGGCGAGTGCGTGCTGAACTATACCCATGCCGACCGTTTCGTGATTGGCGGGGTTGCGGTAGCGGAGGCGCCGGTCGCGTTGCCAGCGCAGACCGAGCCTGCTTCGGCGGCAGGGCATCCTTTCCTCGAACGGCGCGAAATGGCGGTGGTTAACGTTTCGAACGTCGAAGGCACCGTCACCGTCGATGGCGAGCGCTTCACGCTGGGCAACAAGGATTGCCTCTATGTCACCATGGGCGCGAAGGATGTGCAGTTTGCCGGTGCAGGCGCGCGCTTCTATCTCGCGTCCTGCCCGGCGCATAAGGGGTTCACCACCCGCAAGCTCGGCATCGCCGATGCCAATGCGCTCGAACGCGGCTCCCTCGAAGAATCCAACGAACGGACGATCTTTCAGCTCGTCATCCCCGGCATCTGCGACAGCGCACAATTGGTCATGGGGCTGACTGTGCTCAAGCCGGGTTCGGTGTGGAACACCATGCCCCCGCATATCCATGAGCGGCGCAGCGAGATTTATTTCTACTTCGAGCTGGATGGGCCGTCGGATCGCGTCTTCCACTATATGGGCGAAGGCGATGCGATGCGGCATATCGTCATAGCCAATGAGGAAGCGGTGATCTCGCCACCCTGGTCGGTGCATATGGGGTCGGGCACCAAGGCCTATGCCTTCATCTGGGCGATGGCGGGTGAAAACCAGGATTATACCGACATGAATGTGCTGGATATCTGCCAGCTCGCCTGAACCAAAGTGGGAGCGCCGTTCGTGTCGAGCGAAGTCGAGACACGCTCGCACAGCGCCTCGACAGGTTTCTCGACTTCGCTCGAAATGAACGGAATTATTGTGACCAACCCCTTTGATCTGAGCGGCCAAGTCGCCATCGTCACCGGCGCGAATACCGGCATTGGCCAGGCCATCGCCCTGTCGCTGGCTGCGGCCGGTGCGGACATTGCCGCGGTCGGCCGCACCCCGGCGCAGGAAACCGTCGACAAGGTCCGCGCGCTTGGGCGTAAGGCGGAGATCATCTCCGCCGATCTCTCGACCATAGAGCCGGTCCAGCGCGTGGTGGACGAGACGCTGGAAAAGCTCGGCGGGCTGCACATCCTCGTCAACAATGCCGGGATCATCCGCCGTGCCGACAGCGTCGACTTTACCGAGGCGGATTGGGACGCCGTGATCGACACCAATCTCAAGGTGCTGTTCTTCCTGTGTCAGGCGGCGGGTCGCCATATGATCGGCCAAGGCGCAGGCAAGATCATCAACATCGCCTCGCTCTTGTCCTTCCAGGGCGGCATCCGCGTACCAAGCTACACCGCGTCCAAGAGCGGCGTCGCTGGCCTGACCAAGCTGCTGGCGAACGAATGGGCGGCCAAGGGTGTCAACGTCAACGCCATCGCGCCAGGCTATATCGCCACCAACAACACCGCCGCGCTGCAGGCCGACGAGACCCGTAATCGCCAGATTCAGGAACGCATCCCGGTCGGCCGCTGGGGCGATCCGTCCGACATTGGCGGGGCGGCCGTGTTCCTCGCGTCGAGCGCGGCGGGCTATATT
>NZ_JPPQ01000033.1:3251-4481 GCF_000743655.1 Sphingobium sp. ba1 | reverse complement strand
TCGCGCGCCACGAACACGCGCAGGGTGAAGGGCAGGGGGGTCAATTGCCCGTCGACGATGGCGGGGGTGGTGGATAATTTCACCACTTCCTGCCCGACATAGTCCATCGGCCGTCGCGCCATCGCGCCGAGCAGCGTGGGGCGTTGATCCTTGTCCAGCGTCGATCCGGGGGCGAAATGCGCGTCGGGCAGGCCCGCTACGGTCTGATCGAAGGCGGAACCGACGACCAGTTCGTCCAGCCGGTCGCGGACATGGGCGCATTCCTTGGCCTGCCCGCACCACCAGGTCGCGATATTGGGCAGGATCAGTTCCTCGCCCAGCACAGCCCGCGCCAGTTGCGGCAGGAAGGCAGCGAAGGCGCGGGATTCGATCACGCCCGCGCCCGGCCAATTGCTGACCATCAGGCCACCGCGCGCGCAGGCATCATAAAGGTCGGGCACGCCGATGCGCGACTTGCTGTCGAAGGCGAGCGGGTCGAGGAAGCGGCTGTCCAGCCAGCGCCACAGGCCGTCAATGCGCTTCAACCCCTGAATGGTGCGGACGAATAATTGCCCGTCGGTGACGATCAGATCCTCGCCCTCGACCAGCAACAGGCCAAGATAGCGGGCGAGATGCGCCTGTTCGGCATAGCTTTGATTGAAACGGCCGGGCGTCAGCAGGCCGATGCGCGGGTCCGACCGGGCGCAATCGGCGGCCAGCCCCCAGCGCAATTCGTCGAAAAAGGGGGCGAGCCGCCGCGTGTTCATTGCGCCGAGCAGGTCGCCGGTGGCGCGCGACAAAGCCAAGCGGTTTTCCAGCGCATAGCCCACACCCACCGGGGTTCTTACCCGGTCGGACAGGACGCGCCATTCGCCCGCCGGGCCGCGCCCGATATCGGCGGCGTAGAAATGAAGCTGATGCCCCTGCGGCGGCGGCGCGCCGTTCATGACGCGCCAATAATGGGCGCTGCCGGTCACGATGCTGGCGGGCAGATTGCCGTCCATGACCAGCGACTGGGTTGAGTAGATGTCGGCGATGACCCGTTCGAGCAGGTCGGCGCGCTGGGCGAGGCCCCGTTCGATATGCGCCCATTCGTCCGCGCCGATCAGCAGCGGCACTGGCCCCAGCGGCCAGGCGCGTTCCTGTTCATCGCCGGTCAGGCGAAACGCCATGCCAAGGTCGATCGCCTGCCGCCCAACATGGTCGGCGAGTGTCGCAGGATCGCCCTGCGCCTGCGCCGACAGCCGCTCC
>NZ_JPPQ01000033.1:0-3241 GCF_000743655.1 Sphingobium sp. ba1 | reverse complement strand
CGATCTCGACGATTTCGAGTGGCTTGCCCGCCTCGAAGGCTACAGCGGCGCGAGATTTCATGTTGGGATACCCTCGTTGAGTTAAACTGATTGCTGGTGCGAGGCCGTTGCGTCAGCGCAAATTCATGGGCGCCGACGGTCCGATCCTCTGTCGGAGAAGGGGGGAGCAATCGCTCACTCCCCCGGTGTGCGGGTCAGACCGTAACGACGACCTTGCCGATCTGGTCGTTCGATTCGAGGAAGCGGTGCGCGTCCTGGATGGCGTCGAGTGTGAAAGTGCGCGCGATCCGCGGCTTCAGCGCGCCCGATTCAAGTCCCGCCACGATGAACGCCTTGGCGCGATCGAGGGCGGCATCGTCCGAGACGATCTCGCTGTAGAGATACCCCTTGAGCGTTAGGCTCTTGCCCAGCACGGAGAACAAAGGGAACGGCGTCGGTTCACCGCTGAGCGCGCCATATTCGAGCAGGATGCCGCCGCGTGCCATGCTCGCGGTCAACGGCTCGAACGACGGGCCTCCGACCGGGTCGAGCACCACGCGCGCACCTGCACCATCGGTTATCTCCATCACCCTCGCTACCAGATCCTCTTGCTCGGTCGCCACGACATGATGTGCACCGGCATCAAGCAGGGCCTGGCGCTTGGCGCCGGTACGCGTCGTCGCGATTACCGTCGCGCCGACCACCCGCGCAATCTGGAAGGCAGCAAGGCCGACGCTGCTGGAAGCAGCGGTGACGATGACGAAATCGCCCTTGCCGAGCTTCGCCTGCTCAACCAGCGCACCCCAGGCGGTGACATACTGCATC
This sequence comes from Sphingobium sp. ba1, assembly GCF_000743655.1. Classification (NCBI taxonomy): domain Bacteria; kingdom Pseudomonadati; phylum Pseudomonadota; class Alphaproteobacteria; order Sphingomonadales; family Sphingobiaceae; genus Sphingobium; species Sphingobium sp. ba1. The sequence goes on along the minus strand of NZ_JPPQ01000033.1, from coordinate 2,437 downwards.
CACACGGCCGCCGCTTCCTCGAACGACAGCGCCGCTGGATGCTTGACGACGAGGCGGGCGGGCACGTTGGCGACCTCGCCATAGGTGCCCCAGCGCGCGATATCGAGCGGGGGGATGACGCTGACGGCTTCGCCTTCCGCAAACCCGGTCACGTCCGCGCCCACCGTAAGGACGGTGCCGGCGGCCTCGTAGCCGAGGCGGCTCGGGAACTCCGCTTCCTGAAGGTAGGCATGCTTGCGGAACATCACCTCGGCACGGTTTATGCCAATCGCCTTCACCGCGATCTGCACTTCGTCGACCGCGGGCGCGGGCACTGCCACATCTTCGATCCTGAGGACGCTGGCGTCGCCATATTCGTGGATGCGGACAATGCGGCTCATGGGACACTCCTTGATTATTTAATGATCGTTCTGTATCCGTGTGCGCCCCCAGTTTCAAGATATTATTTATCGATCATTCCATATCGGACACCAGTGATGACAGAGACGAAAGTCCGCCGCGGCGCAGGTCGCCCTCGCGCGTTCGACACCGACGCTGCGCTCGACAAGGCGGTACGGCTGTTCTGGCAACGCGGCTACGAGGCGACGTCTATGGCCGATCTGGTGGCGGAGACTGGCGTCGCCGCCGCCAGTCTCTATGCGGCGTTTGACAACAAGGCGGGGCTGTTCGCGGCGGTGATCGAGCGCTACGCCGCGACGTTCAGCGTGCACCTCTATGCACCCATCAACGATCCGGCGTTGTCCACCTTCGAGGCCGTCAAAGGCCTGCTGGAACGAGCGGCGTCATCATTCTCGGAACCTGGAACGCCGGCCGGCTGCTTCATGTATTCGGCAGCGGCAGCCGTTTCGCCGGCGTCCGCCGCCATCGAATGCCTGCTGCGCGACAAGCGTATCGCGGCGGAGGCCCTCCTGATCGAGCGTCTGCATCGCGGCTCCGCGCAGGGCGAGCTTGCGCCCAATGCCGATCCGGCCGTGCTGGGCAAATTCTTCAATACGGTCATGGAAGGCATGTCCGTTCAGGCGCGCGACGGCGCTACGATTAACGAACTGCTCTCCATCACCAAAATGGCACTCGATCGATGGCCGGCTGCGGTGTGATCGTCCAGGCGAGATCGTCCTTGATGTTCTAGCAACAAGCCTCTGTCGACTAACAACCAAGCCCACTGCGAGCCCAGTCCGTATGTCCGGATTGACCTGATCGCGCCAGCTCCCGCTCAAAGAAAATGCCCGCGCCCGGTTGAAAGGACTTTTCTACAACATCCGTGTAGGTCGGCTTTCCCGGCCTGCTGAAGTCCGGCGTGACGCGGTTGATGTAGGCCCAGTGGTCGAGCGCCCGCGAAATAAATTCCGGACCATTATCCACCCTGATCTTGGCAGGCGGACTGCCGCGCTCGAACAGCAGGCGGTCCATGACATCGACCACCTGTTCACCCTTGATCCCCTGATCGACGTGGATCGCCAGGCACTCGCGGGTATAGGCATCGACAACATCTCCAGCTTAAGAGGCTGACCGAAAAAGAAGTTGGGTGATATCAGCGAGATGTGATTCAGTCGGAGTTGCGAAACGACGACGGAGTGACACATGTGGACCGACACCACCCGGCGGCAGTATGCCAGAGCCGAACTGCTTTTGCCAAGTGATCTGACTGACGCGGAATGGGCGATTTTGGAACCGCTGCTCCCACCGCGTTCGAAGCTCGGTCGTCCGCCAGTTTGGGATTACCGGCAGATTGTCGAGGCGATCCTTTATCTGCTTCGGGGCGGACTGCCGTGGCGGATGCTGCCGCCAGGGCTATTTCCGCCCATGACCACTGTACAGCATTATTTCTACCGATGGAGCGCAATGGGTGTGTGGAAATCGATCAACCACGCCCTGCTGCTAATGGCACGTGAAGCGATGGGTCGGGAAGCTTCTCCCAGCGCGGGTGTCATCGATAGCCAAAGTGTGAAAACGACAGAAAGTGGCGGCCCACGGGGCTTTGACGCGGGCAAGAAGATCAAGGGTCGCAAACGGCACATCGTCACAGACACGCAGGGCCTGCTGGTCGGTGCCATCGTTCACACCGCCGATATCCAGGATCGCGACGGTGCGCGTGACGTCCTTGCCAGCATCCGCCAAACCTTCCCGTGGTTGCGTCACGTCTTCGCCGATGGGGGATATGCCGGGGACAAACTGCGCACCGCGCTCACCAAAATCGGCACATGGACCTTGGACATAATTAAGCGCTCCGACGCCGCCAAGGGCTTCAAGCTTCTGCCACGCCGCTGGGTAGTCGAGCGGACAATCGCATGGCTGAACCGCAACCGCCGCCTCGCCAAGGACTTCGAGCGAACCATCGAAAGCGCCACCACCTGGCTTTTCATCGCATCCGTCAACCAAATCACCCGCAGAATCGCACGCGACTGTAATCAAAACGCTTCTTTATGAGTCAGCCTCT
>NZ_JPPQ01000032.1:0-2638 GCF_000743655.1 Sphingobium sp. ba1 | reverse complement strand
TGAACCGTTTAAGCGCGAACAGAGCAATTAGGACTGGTTAGCTTCATGGATTACTCCACTTCCACATCCAGCCTATCAACGTCGTGGTCTACGACGGCTCGATGAAATCTTATCTCGAGGGAGGCTTCCCGCTTAGATGCTTTCAGCGGTTATCCCGTCCATACATAGCTACCCAGCTGCGCTCCTGGCGGAACGACTGGTACACCAGAGGTATGTTCAACCCGGTCCTCTCGTACTAGGGTCAACTCCTCTCAAATTTCGACGCCCACGGCAGATAGGGACCAAACTGTCTCGCGACGTTCTGAACCCAGCTCACGTACCACTTTAATTGGCGAACAGCCAAACCCTTGGGACCTGCTCCAGCCCCAGGATGTGATGAGCCGACATCGAGGTGCCAAACGATTCCGTCGATATGAGCTCTTGGGAATCATCAGCCTGTTATCCCCGGCGTACCTTTTATCCGTTGAGCGATGGCCCTTCCACGAGGGACCACCGGATCACTATGACCGACTTTCGTCTCTGCTCGACTTGTCAGTCTCGCAGTCAGGCGGGCTTATGCCATTGCACTCTAACAGACGGTTTCCAACCGTCCTGAGCCCACCATCGCGCGCCTCCGTTACTCTTTAGGAGGCGACCGCCCCAGTCAAACTACCCACCACAGAGGGTCCCTGTACCGGATAACGGTACGAGGTTAGACATCAGAAAACAGCAGGGTGGTATTTCACCTATGGCTCCACATCAACTGGCGTCGATGCTTCAAAGCCTCCCACCTATGCTACACAGCTCTTTCCTAATGCCACTCTGAAGTTGCAGTAAAGGTGCACGGGGTCTTTCCGTCTAACCGCGGGTACTCCGCATCTTCACGGAGAATTCAATTTCGCTGAGCATATCCTGGAGACAGTGGGGAAGTCGTTACGCCATTCGTGCAGGTCGGAACTTACCCGACAAGGAATTTCGCTACCTTAGGACCGTTATAGTTACGGCCGCCGTTTACCTGGGCTTCAATTCAGTGCTTGCACACCTCCTCTTAACCTTCAGGCACCGGGCAGGCGTCAGGCCCTATACGTCGTCTTGAAGCCGACTTAGCAGAGCCCTGTGTTTTTGCTAAACAGTCGCTACCCCCTGGCCTGTGCCCCCCATAAGAGCTTGCGCTTATATGGGGCCTCCTTCTTCCGAAGGTACGGAGGCAATTTGCCGAGTTCCTTCAGGATACTTCTCTCAAACGCCTTGGTATACTCTACCATTCCACCTGTGTCGGTTTAGGGTACGGTCTATACGGAGGGGCTATTTCCTGGGACGATTTCACAGCCTGGAGCAATCCAATAAGCCCAGACCATTTACACCATCCGTCACACACCTCCAGGCCCACGAATATTAACGTGGTTCCCATCGACTACCCCCTTCGGGCTCGTCTTAGGGGCCGGCTTACCCTGCTCAGATTAGCTTTAAGCAGGAACCCTTGGAATTTCGGCGACAGTGCATCTCACACTGTTAATCGCTACTCATGTCTGCATTCGCACTTCCGATACCTCCACGACCCATTACCAGATCGCTTCAACGGCCTACGGAACGCTCCGCTACCGCGTGATCGTAAACGATCACACCCTAAGCTTCGGTGCATCACTTTAGCCCCGTTACATCTTCGCCGCAGGATCTCTTATTTAGACCAGTGAGCTGTTACGCTTTCTTTAAAGGATGGCTGCTTCTAAGCCAACCTCCTGGTTGTTTTGGAAATCCCACATGCTTTCCCACTTAGTGATGACTTGGGGACCTTAGCTGTAGGTTAGGGCTGTTTCCCTTTTGACGACGGACCTTAGCACCCGCCGTCTGTCTGCCGGACTAGACTCGTTGGTATTCGGAGTTTGGTTAGTGTTGGTAGATCTCGCGACCCCCGCAACCATCCAGTGCTCTACCCCCAACGGCAATCATCCGACGCTCTACCTCAATAGATTTCGCGGAGAACCAGCTATTTCCCGGCTTGATTGGCCTTTCACCCCTAAGCACAACTCATCCGACAATTTTTCAACATTGAACGGTTCGGTCCTCCAGTGCGTGTTACCGCACCTTCAACCTGGTCATGCATAGATCGCCGGGTTTCGGGTCTAATGCATCAAACTGAAGTCGCCCTATTCAGACTCGCTTTCGCTGCGCCTACACCTAACGGCTTAAGCTTGCTTGATACACTAAGTCACAGACCCATTATGCAAGAGGTACGCGGTCAGGTCTCAAGGACCCTCCCACTGCTTGTAGGCATCCGGTTTCAGGTACTGTTTCACTCCCCTCATCGGGGTGCTTTTCACCTTTCCCTCACGGTACTGGTTCACTATCGGTCATGTACGAGTATTTAGGCTTGGAGGGTGGTCCCCCCATGTTCAGACAGAGTTTCACGTGCTCCGCCCTACTCGAGTCCTGATGCTTTGCTTTCACATACGGGGCTATCACCCGCTATGGCGTGCCTTTCCAGACACTTCTGTTAACTAAGCACCAGGCACTGGCCTGGTCCGCGTTCGCTCGCCACTACTAACGGAATCTCGGTTGATGTCTTTTCCTCCGGGTACTGAGATGTTTCAGTTCTCCGGGTTCGCCTCACCAAAGCCTATTTTATTCAGCTTAGTGATACCTCTCCCATTTAACACGG
>NZ_JPPQ01000031.1:0-3689 GCF_000743655.1 Sphingobium sp. ba1 | reverse complement strand
CAGCGCGTCAATGTCCGTCTGCGCCGTCAGCGTGGGTGCCTCATGCGCCAGCACGTCGCCAATGCGTCCATGTATGATGGGTCGACTGCCTGCTGGGAGGCGATCGGCATGGCGCGGCGCATCACCAAGCGGGGCAAGGCGATCCTGTCGTCTGGCCTGCACCCCCATTATGTGTCGGTCGCGCGGACGATGGCGAAGTTCACCGGCGACGTGCTGGCGCATGAGGCACCCACGCTGACGGCGCAGACGGACATTGACGCGCTGATCGCGGCGATCGACAAGGATGTGAGCTGCGTCGTGGTGCAATATCCCGACATTTTGGGCCGCATTGCCGATCTGACGCCGCTCGCCGATGCGGCGCATGCGGCGGGCGCGTTGCTGGTGGCGGTGGTGACGGAGCCGGTGGCGCTGGGCGCGCTGGTGCCGCCGGGCGAGATGGGCGCGGATATCGTCGTGGGCGAGGGCCAGTCGATCGGCGTCGGCCTGCAATTTGGCGGGCCGTATCTCGGCCTGTTCGCATGCAAGCAGAAATATGTGCGGCAGATGCCGGGGCGCCTGTGCGGCGAGACGGTGGATGCGGCGGGCAAGCGCGGCTTCGTGCTGACGCTGTCGACCCGCGAGCAGCATATCCGCCGCGAGAAGGCGACGTCGAACATCTGCACCAATTCAGGGCTCTGCGCGCTGGCGTTCAGCATTCATATGACCTTGCTGGGGGAACGGGGCCTGCGGGACATGGCGAGCCTCAATCACGGCCTGGCTGTGCAGGCCGCCGATCGGCTGGCGCAGGTGCCGGGCGTGACCTTGCTCAACGACAGTTTTTTCAATGAGTTCACCCTGGTCCTGACCAGGGATGCGCGCGATGTCGTGCGCAGCCTGGCCGACAAGGGCGTGCTGGGTGGCGTGTCGCTGGGGCGGCTGTTCCCCGATGCACCCGCGATCGGCAAGGGGCTGGTGGTCGCAGTGACCGAAACGGTGACGGCAGAGGATATAGAGGCGCTGGCCACGGCGCTTGAGGAGGAACTGGTATGACGATCTCTCCTTATTCCGTTCGGGCTGAGCTTGTCGAAGCCCCGTCCTTCTCTCCGAAGAAAAGTGCAGCCCTTCGACAAGCTCAGGGCGAACGGTTTGTGGTGAAAGGTTTGTTCGTATGACCATGCTCAAGGAAGGCCGTCCCACCACGCCGGTCGCGGTTGCACACGCGCATATGGCTCCGGCGACGGTGACGGGAAATCGCGCGCTGATGCTGGAAGAGGCGCTGATCTTCGAGATTGGATCGACCGAAACGACCGGCGTCGATTTCGCGCCCGCGCCGAAGGTTGCGAGCCGGCTTGGCGGGTTGGAGCGCAAGGCGATCGGCCTGCCGGGCCTGTCGGAACAGGAAACGGTGCGCCACTATACGCGGCTATCGCGGCAGAATTATGCCATCGACCTGGGCCTGTTTCCGCTCGGCTCCTGCACGATGAAGCATAATCCGCGCCTGAATGAAAAGGTCGCGCGGATGCCCGGTTTTGCGGACCTGCACCCGCTGGCCCCGCAATCGACGGTGCAGGGCGCGTTGGCGGTGATTCATGAACTGGCACAATGGCTGGTGACGCTGACGGGGATGCATAGCGTGGCGATGAGCCCCAAGGCGGGCGCGCATGGGGAGTTGTGCGGGCTGCTCGCGATCCGCGCAGCGCTGGAGGCGCGGGGCGATGCGCGCTCGGTGGTGCTGGTGCCCGAAAGCGCCCATGGCACCAATCCGGCCACGGCGGCCTTTTGCGGCTATCAGGTCGAGGATATTCCCGCGACGCCCGAAGGCCGCGTCGATCTGGCGGCGCTGACGGCGCGGCTTGGGCCCGATGTGGCGGCGGTGATGATCACCAACCCCAATACATGCGGGCTGTTCGAGCGCGACCTCAAGACGATTTCCGATGCCGTCCATGCGGCGGGGGCGTTCGTCTACTGCGATGGGGCGAATTTCAACGCCATCGTCGGGCGGGTGCGGCCGGGCGATCTGGGCGTCGATGCGATGCATATCAATCTGCACAAGACCTTCTCGACACCGCATGGCGGCGGCGGTCCCGGCTCCGGGCCGGTCGTGCTGTCGGCGGCACTGGCGCCCTATGCGCCGCTGCCCTTTGTTGAGAAGCAGGGCGACCAGTTCGTTCTGATCGAGGAGGAATCCGCGCAGGATCATCGTGGCGGCACCTTTGGCCGGATGGTGGCTTTCCACGGGCAGATGGGCATGTTCACCCGCGCGCTCGCCTATATCATGAGCCATGGCGCGGACGGGTTGCGGCAAGTGGCGGAGGATGCGGTCCTCAACGCCAATTATATCCTGCGCAGCCTGGACGATGTGCTGGACGCGCCATTCGGCACCAGCGGGCCGTGCATGCATGAGGCGCTGTTCAGCGACAAGGGGCTGGCCGAGGGCTTCACGACGCTCGACATCGCCAAGGGGCTGATCGACGAGGGCTTCCACCCGATGACCATGTATTTCCCGCTGGTCGTCCATGGCGCGATGTTGATCGAGCCGACCGAGACGGAGAGCAAGGCGGCGCTCGACCAGTTCATTATGGCTCTGCGGTCGTTGGCGGAACGGGCCAAGGCCGGAGACGAGGCGTTGAAGGGCGCGCCCTATCATGCGCCACGTCGTCGCCTGGACGAGACGCTGGCGGCGCGCAAGCCGGTGCTGACTTGGGAAGCGCCGGTGATGGCGCAGGCGGCGGAATGACGGCCTGGATTCCGGGCGAAGCGGACGGCGAAGCGTATAAGCGCCACGCCCCCGCGACGCTGCGGAACCGGGATGCGATATTGGCGGTGCTGCGTGCGGCATTGCCATCGTCCGGGTTGGTGCTGGAAGTGGCGAGCGGGAGCGGCGAACATGCGGTGCATTTCGCCGCTGCGCTGCCTGCGCTCGACTGGCAGCCGAGCGATCCCGATCCGGCCGCGCTGGCGTCGATCGAGGCGTGGCGCGCGGAAGCGCGTCTGCCCAATCTGCGTGCGCCGATGCTGCTGGATGCAGCGGCGGACTGGCCGATCGACCGGGCGGATGCGATGGTGTGCATCAATATGACCCATATCAGCCCATGGGCAGCGACGGTGGGATTGTTCACGCATGGCGCCAGGCTGCTTCAGACGGGCGCGCCGCTGATCCTCTACGGTCCCTATTTTCAGGCCGATGTCGCGCCAGCGCCCAGCAATGTGGAGTTCGATGCCAGCTTGCGCGCGGCCGATCCGCGTTGGGGGATAAGGGCGTTGGAGGATGTGGCTGCGCTGGCGACGACGCAGGGCTTTGCGCTCGATCGCGTTGAGGCGATGCCCGCGAACAATCTGACGCTGATCTTTCGCCGCGCCTGACCTGCCGCTAGTCACAGCTTGCCAGAGCGTGGCCCTGCGATAGCTTCCCGCCCGATAAACAGGGCAAGGGGAGGCACGGATAATGCAGAGCATGATGGCGCGGCCTGCCCATGTTCCGGCGGATCGGATCGTCGACTTCGACATTTTTGCGCCGCCCGGTGTCGAACAGGATTATTTCGCGGCGTGGCAATCGCTGGTGCGCGAGGATGGTCCCGGCGTCGTGTGGACCAGCGCCAATGGCGGCCATTGGATCGCGACGCGCGGCGAGATTGTCCGCGCGCTGTGGGCGGACAATGTCCGGCTGTCGAGCGAAGTGCTGGCGGTGACGCCGGGGCTTGGCGAGGTGA
>NZ_JPPQ01000030.1:0-1717 GCF_000743655.1 Sphingobium sp. ba1 | reverse complement strand
TCGATGACGATCCGGCCATCTGCGTGGTGGTGGGCGAGGCGCTGCGGCGGCAGGGGCATAAGGTGAAGACCGCCGCATCGATCCGCGAGCGGGCGGCGCTGATGGAGAGTTTCCGGCCCGACATCCTGATCACGGACGTCATGCTGCCCGATGGCGATGGGTTGGAGGGCGTGGCGGACATCATCGCCAGTCGCCCGGACCTGAACGTCATCATCCTGTCGGCGCAGAACACGCTCAACACCGCGATCCGCGCGACCGAAAAGGGCGCGTTCGAATATCTGCCCAAGCCGTTCGATCTCAACGAACTGACTCGTGCCGTCGCAGATGCGCTAGGCACGCGGGAGAGCGCGACGGAGGAGGAGGGCGATGGCGGGCTGCCGCATGACGGCCTGCCGCTGGTCGGTCGATCGCCCGCGATGCAGGAAGTCTATCGGACCATCGCGCGGGTGCTTTCCAACGACCTGTCGATCCTGGTGCTGGGCGAGTCGGGCACGGGCAAGGAACTGGTGGCCGAAGCGATCCACAGCCTGGGCCAGCGGCGCACGCGGCCGTTCATCGCCATCAACATGGCGGCGATTCCGCGCGAACTGATCGAGGCGGAATTGTTCGGCTATGAGAAGGGCGCTTTTACCGGCGCCCATGCCCGCACCGCTGGCAAGTTCGAGCAAGCGCAGGGCGGCACATTGTTCCTCGACGAGATTGGCGACATGCCGATGGAGGCGCAGACGCGGTTGCTGCGCGTCCTGCAATCGGGCGAGGTGACGACGGTGGGCGGGTCCAAGCCGGTGCGGGTCAATGTCCGCATCATTGCCGCGACCAACAAGGATCTGCCGCCGCTGATCGAGGAAAACCGCTTTCGGCAGGATCTCTATTACCGGCTGAACGTTGTGCCGATCGCCTTGCCCGCGCTGCGGGAGCGGCGCGATGATGTGATCCTGCTGGCGCGTCATTTTCTGGAGCGGGCGGCGCAGGAAGGCCTGCCGCGCAAGACGCTGGCCGACGATGCGGCGCAATTGCTGATGGCCTATCATTGGCCGGGCAATGTGCGCGAATTGCAGAATATGATGCAGCGCCTGTCGGTGCTGAGCCGGGAAAATGTCATCACCGCGGACATATTGCGCAACATGCTGCCGATGGATGCGGTGCCCGCTGATTATGCCGCGCCCGCCGATCAGTTGGCCCACGCCGTGCGCGATTGGGCGAAGCGGCAGCTGGGTATCGGGCTGGGGCAGGCCAATCGCAGCCTACATGATGATCTGCTTGCGGTGATCGAGCCGATCCTGTTGCAGGAGGTGCTGTCGAGCGTCGATGGCAATCAGATTCGCGCCGCCGGACTGCTGGGGATCAATCGCAATACGCTGCGCAAGAAACTGACCGATTATGGTCTGGACCCGCTCCAGCTTCGCCTTGCCGACTGATCGGGACGCGTCCGCTTTTCGGGACGAACCGACGGGCGATATCGACCAGCGACAGGTTTTGGCCCAAATACTGTGTTTGATCGGGCACGGGGTTGTTGTAACAAAGCCACTATGAGCGGCGCGACCACATTTTCCCGGCGGGCATCGACATGGCGCCGACGATTGCCGCCTTTTCTGCGGCATGGGCGGTTGGCGGCGCTGGTGGAGGGCGTAACGCTCGCGCTGTTCCTGGGCGTCGCGGTGCTGACCTATCAGTTGCTGGCGGGGGGAAGTGCGCCGTCGGGCGACCTGCTGACCCC
>NZ_JPPQ01000029.1:0-9658 GCF_000743655.1 Sphingobium sp. ba1 | reverse complement strand
TCTGGTGATATTATGCGTGCCCGTCCGCGCGATGGGCATGGTCGCCGCCGAGATTGCCGACGATCTGCCCGCCGATGCGATCATCAGCGATGTGGGGTCGTGCAAGGCTGACGTGCTGGCGCAGCTTGCCGCCGCGCTGCCGGGGCGGACGATCATCCCGGCGCATCCCGTCGCGGGGACCGAAAATAGCGGGCCGGAAGCGGGCTTTGCGACCTTGTTCAAGGGCCGCTGGTGCATCGTCACGCCCCCCGCCGATGCCGATCCGGCCGCGGTCGAGCGCGTCGCCGAATTGTGGCGGCGGGTCGGTGCGGATGTCGAATTGATGGACCCGGCGCATCATGATCTGGTGCTGGCGGTGACCAGCCATTTGCCGCACCTTATCGCCTACACCATCGTCGGCACCGCCAGTGACCTCGAAAATGTCACCCAGTCCGAAGTGATCAAATATTCGGCCGGCGGTTTTCGCGACTTCACCCGCATTGCGGCGTCCGACCCGACCATGTGGCGCGACGTGTTCCTGGCGAACAAGGATGCGGTGCTGGAAATGCTGCAGCGTTTTTCGGAGGATCTATCCGCGCTGCAGCGGGCGATCCGCTGGAATGACGGCGACGCTTTGTTCAACCTCTTCACCCACACCCGCGACATTCGCCGCTCGATCATCGAACAGGGGCAGGATGACGCGAAGCCGGATTTCGGCCGCGCTCACTGAAGTAGGGCGGATGGCGGGTTCAGCGCGTTGATCGCGGCATGGACACGGGTTTCGGCCTCGCGCCGGTCGAGGCCGGTCGGGACGATCTCCCCCACCTTATAGGTGATGGTGCCCGATCGTTTGAGGAATTTGCCGCGCGGCGACACCCGGCCGCTGTCGATCGCAATCGGCACGACGGGCAGGCCGAGCAGGACATAGAGACCCGCAAAACCGGCCTTGAGCGGTGGCGCTTCGCCATGAGGGACGCGGGTGCCTTCGGGGAAGACGCACACCGCCCGCCCCTGCGCATTGGCGTCGCGGGCCGCAGCGCGCAGCACTCGCATGGCGCTCGCTCCGCCGCTGCGCTCGATGGGGATGAGGCCATAGCGCTGGGCGACGCGGCCCCACAGCGGAATGTCGAGCAATTCCCGCTTGGCGACGACGGCGGGGCGATCGAACAGGCAGAGCATGTCGATCGTTTCGAACATCGATTCATGCTTGACGATATAGAGATAGGGACCAAGCGGCAGGTCGCCGACGACCTTGACCTTCTGCCCCAGCAGCCAATGCGCGCACAGGCGATGGAAGCGGCTCCACCCCGTCCCGATCCGCAGCACTGCCTCGGTACTGAACGACCCCAGCAGCAGGGCCGCCAGCACGAAGAACAGGCTGCCGGAATAGAAGACCAGCGTGAAGGCGAGCGAGCGGATCGCGGTGAGCATGAGCAGATATGCGCCTTTGTCAGATGCCGAGCAGCGCAGCCCCGCGCCGCAGCAGATATTTATTATATTCGCGCACCAATATCGTCAGGCTAGGGCGGCTGGGCACCGCGTCATAGACGATCGCGACCCGCTCCGGCGACGCCTGCCGCAACTCCAGCGCGGCGCGGCGCATATGCCAGTCGGTGGTGATGAGGCGCACGGTCTTGTAATCGCGCCGTTCCAGCCAGCGCGCGGTCTCGATCGCGTTGGAGCGCGTGTCGATCGCTTCGCGGCCAAGCGTGATGCAGCAGGCGAACAGCGCTTCGGGCGTATCATATTCGGCCGCCAGTTCGCCCGGACGCACGGAGCGGTCGACCCCGGAGATCAGCATCCGCTTGGCGGTATCGGCCTGCAGCAGGGCGATGCCCCGGTCGATCCGCCCGGCCCCGCCGGTCAGGACGACGATGGCGTCCGTCGGGCGGCTGTCGAGCGGCTGGGGCAGCAGCACCGCGAACCAGATGAAGCCCAGCATCCAGCCCAGCATGCTGACGGCCAGCAGCCGAACGATCACAGCGCGCGGCCCAGCGCGCGCAGCACGGTCCAGCGCGCGGTGAGGACAGCGAGGAGGACGCCCGCCACCGGCAGCAGCGCGAGCAGCGCCCAGCCGGTCCCATCCAGCGCCACCGCCCCCAGCAGATCGGAGCCGGTCGCATCGAGGCGCAGGCCGATGACGAGCAGGGTGGCAACCGCAAAGGCAAAGCCCAGCACACCGCCCAGCAGCGCGTCGAGACCGATACGCCATTGGAACAGCCGGGCGATCTGCACATCGGTCGACCCCATCAGATGCAGCACGTCGATCGTCCCGCGATGGCTGTCATGCGCGGCGCGCGCCGCCAGCACGACGACTGCGCCGGTTGCGACCGTCATCAGCACAACGACGCCGACCGCCAGCCAGCCGAGCGCCGTCAGCAGTCCGGCGAGCGGGAGCAGGAACGCCGCATGGGGTTCGATCCGCAGGCTGGGCGCGATGCTGCCGAGCAGGCGGCGCAACCGATCGACCTTTGCCTCCGTCGCGCCGGGGGTGAGCGTCACATCGATGAGCGCGGGCACTGGCAGGTCGGCACTGGCGGCATCCTCGCCCAGCCAAGGGCGCAACTGGTCGGCGAGCGCGGCGGGATCGACCGGGGTTGCGGCGCGCACTTCGCTGGCCTGGCGCAACGCCTGGAGCGTGCGGGCGGCGAGCTGGTCGCGCACGGCGGCATCGGCCTCCACCACCTGCACGCTGGCGCGTCCGGCGAGGTCCGCGCTCATCGCCTGGACAGCGGCACCCAGCGCCAGCCCGGCGGCAGCGGACAGGACGGTCAGGAACATCATGATGGCGATGATCCACGGCATGGGACCAGCGAGCCGTCCGCCCGGCAGCAGGCGATGACGCGCGGCGGCGGACGCGCGGCGGCTGGCGCGCGAACTGCTCATTCGGCCTGCCGGGACCGGGCCGGATAGCGCAGCGATCCGGTGGGATCGGCGAGCCGTCCCTTGTCCAGCCGCATCATCTGCGCGCCGGTGACCTGGCTCATCAGCGGGAGGTCGTGGGTCGCGACGACGATGGTGGTGCCCAGGCGATTGAGCGCTTCGAACAGGGTCAGCAGCCGCCGGGCCATATCCGCATCGACGTTGCCGGTCGGTTCGTCGGCGACCAATATTTCGGGACGGCCGATCACGGCGCGGGCGATGGCGACCCGCTGCTGCTCTCCGCCCGACAGGGTGGCGGGGCGCGCCTGGCCACGATCGCCAAGGCCGACCCAGCTCAACATTTCGGCGACCGGCGCGTCGATCTCCTTTTCTTCCATCCCCGCCACGCGGAGCGGGAGGGCGATATTGTCATAGGCCGACAGATGGGGGACGAGGCGGAAATCCTGAAACACCACGCCGATGCGGCGGCGGAAGCCCGGCAGGCGGGTGCGCGGCAGGGTGACGACATCTTCGCCGAACAGGCGGATGACGCCGCGGCTCGGCCGCTGGGCGAGATAAAGGAGTTTGAGCAGCGACGTCTTGCCCGCGCCCGACGCGCCGGTCAGGAAATAGAATCCGCCAGCCGCCAGCGAAAAGCTGACGTCCGACAGGGTTTCACTGTCCAGACCATAGCGCAGGCCGACATTTTCGAACTGGACGATGGCCGTCATGTCAGATTGATGGCGCGTCATGCGCTCCCTGCTTCCCCGGAAGCTCCGCCATGGCACAGCGGGCAGGTCGCCGTAAAGCCCGCGCTGGGAAAAGGGCCGAGTCGCGAGGCTGGATGACAGAGCTGTAACATGCCCGATGCTTGCCGCTTGCGCGCGAGTCCCTGCCATGCCTATGAAGCGTCATGATCCTGCTATGTCCCCATTGCGCGACACGCTATGTCGTGCCGGACAGCGCCGTCGGCCCCAATGGCCGCCAGGTGCGGTGTGCCGCCTGCAAGCATAGCTGGTTCCAGGAGCCTGCCATCCTGCCCGGACGGGCGGACGAGCCAGTGGACGCCGCGCCGCCGCCGGTGGCAGTGCCGCCATCGCCGGAACCAGCGCCCGTGGCCCCGCCGGTCGAGACGGTTCCAGACACGCAGGCCGCCGAGCCGGTTGCGCCGGAGCCTTCGGCACCCGCGAACAACCGCTTCGACGACATCTATGCCGGTGCGCCCGTCAGCCGGGTGGAGGACAGCGAACCCGCGCCTGCCGTGCCGGTCAAGCGTCGCCGCAATGTCCTGAAATTATGGACCTATGCTGCCGTCGCCTTTGCCCTGATCGTCGCTGCGGCGGGCGGCGCGCTCTATTATTTCGGGCCGCCGGGATGGGCGGTGAGCATGGGACTGGTCGCCGACGAGGGCGATCCCGACCTGCTTTTCTACCTTTCCAAACCCGCCGAGCGGCGCAAGCTGCCGACGGGCGAGGAATATTTCGCCTTCGGCGCGCGGATCGTGAACAGCGGGACGCAGGCGCTGCCGGTGCCGCCGGTGCTGGTGCAGTTGCGCGACCGGCAGAACCGGCTGGTGTTCAGTTGGACTACCAAGGCCGACAAGGCCCGGTTGAAGCCCGGCGAAGAAGCGTCGATCAATGAGAGCCGGATCGACATTCCCAAAAATGCCGAGAATTTGTCGCTGACCTTTGTGCAGTAAGGCCATCCTGCCATAGACTGTCATTGCCGCGCAGGCGGCAATCCATCTCCTACCCTGTCGGCAGACGAGATGTCAGGAGATGTCGAAGAGAGGCGCGTGACTCTCTTCGACCCGCCTTCGCGGGGATGACGAGGTTTTTCAGGGATAGCTTACCGTTTTGGGTCGGCCTTGGGGGATGGGGATGAACTCCTGATCGTCGCCGGGGATGAGGGGGAAGCGGAGCGCTTCCCAGTCTTCGCGCGCCTGCATGAGGCGGTCGGGGCGGGACGAGACGAAATTCCACCAGACATGGCGGGGCGAGGTGAAGGCTTCGCCGCCGCACAGCATCACGCGGCCGCCATCGACGCTCATCAGCGTGGCGCGGGTGCCGGGGCGCAGGACGTAGAGCGTCTGTGGCGTCAGCATCATGCCGTCGAGTGCGGCATCGCCGCCGGAAACATAGATGGCGCGTTCATCGGCCGACGGGTCGATCGGGATGCGGCCGCCGGGCGATAGCTGGATGTCGGCATAGATGGTCTGCGCATAGGTGGTTACGGGCGAGGTCTCGCCCCAGAGCGACCCCATGATGACGCGGGCGCGGACAAGCCCGTCCTCGATCACTGGCAGGCCGGCTTCGCTGACATGCTCGAAGGCCGGGTCCATTTCTTCCAGCGCGTCGGGCAAAGCCAGCCAGGTCTGGATCGCGGATAATTTGGAGGCCTTCGCCCGTTCGTCGTCGGGCGAGCGTTCGCTATGGACGATGCCATTGCCCGCGGTCATCAGGTTGATCGCGCCTGCTTCGATCAATTGTTCGGTGCCCAGGGAATCGCGGTGGAGGAACGCGCCTTCATACATATAGGTGACGGTAGACAGGTTGATGTGCGGATGGGGGCGCACGTCGATGCCATGGCCTGCATCCAGCTTTGCCGGGCCAGCCTGATCGAAGAAGATGAACGGGCCGACCATCGTGCGTCCCTTGGTCGGGAGCGAACGGTGAACCTTGAAATCGCCCAGATTATGGGTGGTGGGCGCGATACTTTGCAGGATGAGGTCGTCCAGGGTCATCAGGCTTCTCCGGGGGCGCGGGCCTTGATCGCCAGCGCGTGAACCTTGTCGCGCAGCAGATCGGCCAGCGCGGCGTTGACGAGACGCTGACGCGCGACGCGGCTTTGCCCGGTGAAGCGATCAGCGACGATGTCGACGGTGAAATGGCTTTCGCCCGACCCGTCATGCCCCGCATGGCCGCGATGCTTTTCGCTGTCGTCGATCACGGCGAGCTGTTGCGGGTTCAGGGCGTCGCGCAGCCGCGCTTCGATTTCGGTGGCCACGGGGCCTTTCAGAATCTGGGTCATGGCCCCTATATAAACGCTTTGCCGCGTCATGCATCAGGACAAGTTTGTCGACCGACCCTTTCTCGAACCGTCGTTTCAACCGCTTTCATGGCCGGGTGGAAGGCGACCGCCCCTGCGCGGCGCCCGGATGCCCGGAACCCGGCGAATTCCGCGCTCCCCCGGCGGAAGGCAGCGCGCGACCGGGGGATGAGGGGCCGCGCTGGCGCTGGTTCTGCCTCGACCATGTCAAAGCCTTCAACCAGGGCTATAATTTCTTCACCGGCATGACGCCGGACGAGATCGCGGCGGCGCAGCGCCCCTATGCAGGGTGGGAGCGGGAGACGCGCGCCTTTTCCGCCAATGCCCACAGCCCGTCACCCAAATGGGCCGATTTCGTCGATCCGCTCGATGCGATCGGCGCGAAGTTCAAGGAACGGATGGCCAAGGCGCGTGCCGATGCGCAGGTGCGGCAGGATGGCCAATTTCTGTCCGCCGAAGATCGCAAGGCCTTGGGCGTCATGGGACTGGGCATCGACACCGACCGCAAGGCGCTGCGGACGCGCTATACCCAATTGCTGCGCCGCTATCACCCCGACCATAATGGCGGCGACCGCAGCCATGAGGGCGCGTTGCAGGGCGTGATCCAGGCCTATGCCCATTTGCGCAAGGCGGCGGTTTTCGCTTAGCTTCGCATATTTCCCGCTGTTTTCGATATTTTCGTTCGCTCACTCGTAATTTTATTACACTGCCTCTGGCCTCGACACTCTATGCTTATAGCGATCGGCGGCCTTGTAGGACAGAGGCTAGCCTTGCGGGCACACGGTGCTGCTGTCATAGCGCGCAGCCCCCTTCCCCGGAGATGAACCATGCAGGATGTGCCGCGCGCGCTGGGCCTAGATTTCGGCACGACCAACAGCGTCGTCGCCATAGCGACCGGCCAGCAGTCGGATCTAGTGGACTTTGTCGGCGATCAAGCGACCGGGGCGGTGTTTCGATCGGCCTTGTGTTTCTGGCATGAGGAAGGGGCCAAGGGCGGATTGGCGCATGAGGCGGGGCCGTGGGCGATCGCCGAATATATGGAATATCCCGAGGACAGCCGTTTTCTCCAGTCGTTCAAGTCGGTGGCGGCCAGCCCGATCTTCGAAACCGCCAATGTGTTCGAAAAACGGTTCCGGTTCGAGGAACTGGGCGCGATGTTCCTGGACCGGATGGTCAGCCATGCTGGTGGCGCGCTGGCGACGCGGCCGGAGCGGATCGTCGTCGGACGGCCTGTCGAATATGCCGGATCGCGTCCCGACGAAGCCCTAGCGCGCAAACGCTATGACGCGATGTTCGCCGGGTTCGGCACCGACATTCATTATGTCTATGAACCGCTGGGCGCGGCGTTCAGCTATGCCAGCCGCCTGACCGAACCCGCGACGATTTTGGTCGCCGATTTCGGCGGCGGCACCAGCGATTTTTCGATCGTGCGGGTGGAAGCGCCCGGCGCGGCGCGACGCTGCGTGCCGCTGGGGTCGGCGGGCATCGGCATAGCGGGCGACCGGTTCGATTATCGGATCATGGACCATCTGGTGCTGCCGATGCTGGGCAAGGGCGGCAGTTATCAGTCGTTCGGCAAGACGCTGGAGATACCGCGCAGCCATTTCGCCGATTTCGCCGACTGGTCGCGCCTGGCGCTGATGCGCAACCGGCGGACGATGGACGAATTGGCGCGGCTGAAGAAAGCGGCGACCGACCCGGCGGCGATCGGGCGGATGATCACCGTGATCGAGAAAGAATTGGGCTATCCGCTCTATGATGCGGTGGGGTCGCTCAAGCGTGCCTTGTCCGACGCGGACAGTGCGACGTTCCGCTTTTCGGGCGGCGAGCTGGAGATCGAGCAGCAAGTGCAGCGGCGCGATTTCGAGGCGTGGATCGCGCCCGACATTGCGCGGATCGAAGCGACGGTGGACGCGGCGCTGGCCAAGGCGGGGGTGACGCCCGATGCGATCGATCGGCTGTTCCTGACCGGCGGATCGTCGCTGATCCCGGCCATTCGCGCGATCTTCCGCAAGCGCTTTGGCGAGGAACGGATTGCCAGCGGCGGCGAGCTGACCTCCATCGCCCATGGGCTGGCGTTGATCGGACAGGAAGCCAATCTGGCCGAATGGGCCGCTTGATCCGGCTACTGCCAGCCCCCATTGTCTCGACATCGCCTTCCTGGATCGGTTAGGGCTGGCATGACTCGCAGGAAGATGATGACCCGATGAACGATATTTCCAACGTCCAGCCCGATACCCGCGCCGAAACGCTGCTGGATGCCCCCGATCGGTTTGTGAACGCGCGCGATATGTTCGGCATCGACGTCGACATGCAGATCCCGGCCTTTTCCCAGGCCGATGAGCGCGTGCCCGACCTCGACCCCGCTTATGTGTTCGATCCCGACACCACGCTGGCGATCCTGGCGGGCTTTGCCTTCAATCGCCGCGTCATGGTGCAGGGCTATCATGGCACCGGCAAGTCGAGCCATATCGAGCAGGTTGCCGCGCGCCTGAAATGGCCGTGCATCCGCATCAACCTGGACGCGCATATCAGCCGTATCGATCTGGTCGGCCGCGACGCCATCGTCCTGAAAGAAGGGCAGCAGGTTACCGAGTTCAAGGAAGGGCTGTTGCCTTGGGCCTTGCAGCGGCCGGTCGCCCTGGTGTTCGACGAATATGATGCGGGCCGTCCCGACGTGATGTTCGTGATCCAGCGCGTGTTGGAAACCGATGGCAAGATGACCTTGCTCGACCAGAATCGCGTGATCCGGCCCAACCCCTATTTCCGTCTGTTCGCGACCGCCAATACGGTGGGCCTGGGCGATACGACCGGCCTTTATCATGGCACGCAGCAGATCAACCAGGGTCAGATGGACCGCTGGAACCTGGTCGTGGCGCTTAACTATCTGCCCGCCGCGACCGAGGCGCAGGTGGTGTTGGCCAAGTCCGGCGAATATGATCATGAGGGCGGCCGCAAGGAGGTCGAGAATATGATCAAGGTGGCCGAACTGACGCGGCAGGGCTTCATCAACGGCGATATTTCGACGGTGATGTCGCCGCGCACGGTGATCAGTTGGGCGCAGAATGCGCTGATCTTCAAGAATGTCGGCTTCGCCTTCCGCCTGAGCTTCCTCAACAAATGCGACGAGGCGGAGCGGGCGTTGGTGGCGGAATATTATCAGCGCGTGTTCGGCAAGGATCTGCCCGAAAGCGTGGCTGGCCGGGCCGCCTGATGATCGTCGTCGAGCGGATCGCGCCGGACGGGACCGCGCACAAGATCAGCATCAGGGGGCATGAGATCGTCGCCGACATGGCCGCGCCCGATGGCGGGGATGACGGCCCGGACCCGCATGACCTCTATGATGCGGCGCTCGGCACCTGCAAGGCGATGACGATGCTATGGTATGCGCAGCGCAATGCCATTCCGGTCGAGGGCATTCATGTCGGCGTGATCCGCGATGCGAGCGAAGAGCGCAAGGGCCTCTACAAGCTGACCACGCGCATCGCGCTGACCGGGCCGATGACCGACGAGCAGCATGAGAAACTGATCGCGGTCGCGGCGAAATGTCCGATCCACAAGTTGATGAGCGACGTAGAAACGCAGATCGAGACGATCGCCGTGCCGCGCACCGGCGACCCGGAAGGCTGATGACCGAACGCTCCCCCATCGATGCTTTCAAGGATGTGCTGTCCGGCACGGCGCGGTCGATTGCGCGTGATGCCGAGGTGGAGGTGGGCTTTACCGCCGATGCGCCGCATGTGGCGGGCAAGGCGATCAAGGTGCCGAC
>NZ_JPPQ01000028.1:886-2899 GCF_000743655.1 Sphingobium sp. ba1 | reverse complement strand
CGACATCGGCGAGCCGCAGGGCTTCGGAACAGGCCTGCGAAGGCTGGCGCGCAACCGCCGTTATCTGGTCGCGATCGGCATCCAGTTCCTCTACGTCGGCGCGCAGGTCGGCGTGTGGTCGTTCACGATCCGCTACGTCATGACCCGCCTGGACGTAAGCGAAAGCGCGGCGGCGACCTATTACACGGTCGGACTGGTCCTGTTCTTCCTGTCCCGTTTCATCTGCACGTGGTTGATGGGGCGGGTGAGGGCGGAGACCTTGTTGTTCGGACTTGCGGTTCTGGCAGGTGCGCTGTGCGCCGTCGCCGCGCTCTCGCACGGTGTCGCGGGCGTCTATGCCCTGGTCGCGGTCAGCGGATGCATGGCGCTGATGTTTCCGACGATCTACGGCATCGGCCTCTCCGCGCTGGACCCCCGCGACATCAAGCTCGGCGGTGCCGGGCTGGTGATGGCGATCTCGGGCGGGGCGGTCGTCGTGGGGCTGCAGGGTCTGGTATCCGATCTTGCCGGCGATATCGGACCCGCCTTCTGGGTGCCAAGCCTGTGCTTCGGCGCGGTCGCCCTGTTTGGATGGGACGCGCGCCGTCGCGCCCCCACGGACGAGCCGCCGCCCCCCGGTCCCGCGCTCCACTGACCCGGAAAACGGCGCGCAACCCCTTCACATCCCTTGCCGGATATCGTGACCTGGCGCAGGATCAAGGCATGGACAGAAGGGCAAGCGCGTGAGCCGCGGCAGCAATATCGTTGGTGTCGGCGAACATAACGAACTCCTCGTCCTCTCGATCATCCGGCGCCACGGGGCATTGTCGAAGGCCGAACTTTCCGCGCGGACCGGCCTTTCGCGACAGGCGCTTACCGATGTCGTCGGGCGTCTGGAAGGCGATGGTCGCCTGCGCCGCGAGGAACTCGTCCGGGGGAAGGTGGGACAGCCCAAGGTTCCTTTCTCCCTCAATCCGGGCGGTGCCTATACGGTCGGGCTGAAGGTCGGTCGGCGCAGCTTCGAACTGGTCCTGGTCGATTTCGTCGGGACCACGATGGAGGCGTATCGTCACGTCTTCCGCTATCCGGTGCCGGCGGCGCTCGAACATTTCGTGACCCGCTCCTGGGCGGAACTGTGTCGAACGACCGCGGCCGGGATCATGGACCGGATCGTCGGGATCGGCGTGGCCATGCCCGGAGAGCTATGGCGGTGGACCGAGGAAATCGATGTTCCCGGCGATTTGCTCGGGACATGGGAAACGTTCGATATCGCCGGCCTCGTCCGGACCGTGACCGGGGTCGAGCCGCAGATCATGAACGACGTCACGGCCGCATGCATCGGCGAGCTCATGTTCGGCCAGTCGCGCAGTCCCCACGGCTTCGTCTATTTCTATATCGGCGCCTTCGTCGGTGGCGGCCTGGTCCTTGACGACATGGTGATCGAGGGTAGCCATGCGAATGCGGCTGCGTTCGGATCGATGCTCGTCGTCGAGAAGGACGGCACCGCATCCCAGCCGAGGCAGCTGTTGTCGTGCGTGTCGCTGGTCAATCTGCATCGCCAGATCGAGGCGGCCGGGATGAACGCGGACTTCCTGTGGCAGAATCCGGAAGAATGGCCCGTGCTCGGCGCGATGCTCGATGGCTGGATCGCCGATACGGGCTGGCATCTGGCGGTCGCCGCGATCAACGCGGTCGCCGTCGTGGACGTCGCGCAGGTCGTCATCGACGGCTCGCTTCCCGCCGATATCCGCGTCCGGATATGCGACGCGACCCGGGCCGCGATGACGAACCTCCGGACGACGGGCGTTCATCCGCCCGGAATATTCGAAGGGTCGCAAGGCTATTCCGCCCGGCCGGTCGGTGCGGCCGCATTGCCCATGTACAACAGCTTCGGCTATCGAAAGAACGTGAATTTGTAGCCCGGGGCCCGAACCCGTCGATCGCCGCGCGGGCCGCACCGGTCGCGACGGCGGGGGCTCTGTTGCAAAAATCGTGAAGCTTGAGCATGCTTGGCGGAGATTGGACGGACGGAAC
>NZ_JPPQ01000028.1:0-880 GCF_000743655.1 Sphingobium sp. ba1 | reverse complement strand
GGCTCTGTTGCAAAGATTGGCGGCAGTCAGAGGTAGGCTGTCGCTCTGCGCCGATCAGGCGGCTGCTGCGAAATGGTGGTTGAGCATGCCCATGGCCTCCGTCAGCGCCGAGGGCCCAATGCCAAAAGCTCTCTCCACAAGGCGCACCTCGCCCCTGATGCCGGGCTGCAGGCACCAGGGGCGAGCCTGTCCTTTGCGCAGGGCTCGCATGACTTCGAATCCCTTGATCGTGGCATAGGCCGTGGGGATCGATTTGAAACCGCGCACCGGCTTGATCAGTATCTTGAGCTTTCCGTGATCGGCCTCGATCACGTTATTGAGATACTTCACCTGCCGGTGGGCCGTCTCCCGGTCCAGCTTTCCTTCGCGCTTCAATTCGGTGATCGCTGCACCATAGCTCGGCGCTTTGTCGGTATTGAGCGTGGCAGGCTTTTCCCAGTGCTTCAGGCCTCGCAGGGCCTTGCCCAGGAACCGCTTCGCTGCCTTGGCGCTGCGGGTCGGCGACAGGTAGAAATCGATCGTGTCGCCCCGCTTGTCGACTGCCCGGTACAGGTAGGTCCACTTGCCCCGCACCTTGACGTAGGTTTCATCCAGGCGCCAGCTCGGATCAAAGCCACGCCGCCAGAACCAGCGCAGCCGCTTCTCCATCTCCGGGGCGTAGCACTGGACCCAGCGATAGATCGTCGTATGGTCGACCGAAATGCCGCGTTCCGCCAGCATTTCCTCAAGGTCGCGATAGCTGATCGGATAGCGACAATACCAGCGCACCGCCCACAGGATCACATCACCCTGGAAATGGCGCCACTTGAAATCCGTCATCGTTCCGTCCGTCCAATCTCCGCCAAGCATGCTCAAGCTTCACGATTTTTGCAACAGAGCC
>NZ_JPPQ01000027.1:0-2522 GCF_000743655.1 Sphingobium sp. ba1 | reverse complement strand
CGCGCAGATGCAGGCCGATGTCGATCTGGCCGTCGACCTGTTCCTGCGCGGCTATGCGCCCGAACCGAACAGCGCGAACCGTTAACCATTTCTTTGCGGTGCCTTCCTATCCTTCGATGACGGGCGGAAGGACAGACGATGCCATTTTTCAAACGGAACGAAGCCTCGCAGTTCGATGCCCCCGATGCGGAGGGTCGCGCGCGCGCCCAGCGCCGCCTGCGCGTGCTGCTGATCGACGAAAATCCGACCGCGCGCGCTGTCATCGCCCGCCGCCTGTCGCACCTCAATTATGACGTCGCCCTCGCCGACACGGGATTCAGCGCGCTCAGCCTGTTGGTAACGCATAGGGCCGATATCATCCTGATCGACATGGGGCTGACGATGCTGCCCGCCGTCGCGACCATGAAGCAGATCCGCGCCGCCAATCTCGCCGCCTCCGCCTGTTTCGTCATGATCGCCGGGCGGCTCGACAGCCAGGCGACTGTCGAAGCGCTGGACGCGGGCGCGGACGACTATGTCGTCAAACCGTTCGACTTCGACATATTCGACGCTCGGCTGCGCCATCTGTGCCAACGCGCCGAACAGATGGGCGCGCTCTCGCGCCACAATGCCGAACTCGACGCCCGCATCGCGCGCCGTGCCGTGGAACTGGGCGAAACCCGCGAAACGCTGCGCGAATTGCAGATCGATCGTGCCCGGCTCGTCTCCTCGATCCAGGCCTTGCAAGACGAACTCGAACGAGTCACCGCCCAACAGGGCTAAGCGTCAGCCCAGGGTGAGCCAGAGCGACAGGCCGTCGCCCGGCTGCGCAGGTGGCGCGTCCACCGCGATCCGCACCGCATCGGCCCGCGCCCGGTCGAGGACAGCTGCCGCAACCGTTGGCTGGTGATAGACCCGGTCGGCCTCCCCCAACAGCCGCGCGACCCGCAAGGTCAGATCGTCAGGATCGTTGGATGCCAGCCGGATCGGCTCCAGCCGCGTCGCATCCGCATCGCCCTGCCCTTCGATCCAGCGCGGCACGGCGTCAGCGGCACCGGCGCGCAGGGGATCAATCATCCCGCCCGCCGCTAGCCCGGCATCGATCGCCCGGCGTCGATCGCCCCCATCGGGCCAACGCGCGCGGATCGCGCCCCGCGCCGCTGACAATCCCCTCGCCAATGCGCCAAGGCCCGCAGGCAACAGCGTCTCCAGCCTTTGCCGCAACGCCTTCGCCAATCCCGCCGACGCGCCGCCCGTCCCGATCGCGATCAGCACCGGATCGCGATCGACGATCGCGGGCAGCGTGAAGTCGCACAGGTCGGGATTGTCGGTCGCATTGACCAGCACGCCGCGTACGCGCAGGCGCTGGGCCGTCACCGCATCGCCATCGGACACGATCGCGATCCGCGCATCGCCATCTTCTTCGCCCACGATCCGCGCGCCTGCCCGTTCCAGCAGGCGGCGCTTGGCGTCCGCCGCCTCGCCTTCGCCGGTCAGGATCACGGGCCTGCCCGTCAGGCGCAAGAACACGGGCAGGCTGTGCATCAATCTGCCAGCCAGTCGGGGATCGAATCGCCCTCGATCAACGTCTCGATCGGCGGACGCGCGCGGACCACGGCCCAGCGGTCGCCCGACACCAGCACTTCAGGCGTGAGCGGGCGGCTGTTGTAGGTGCCCGCCATCGTCGCGCCATAAGCGCCTGCGGTCATGAAGGCGACCAGATCGCCCGCTTCCACCACGTCCATATCGCGTCCCATGGCGAAGGTGTCGCCCGTCTCGCATACGGGTCCGACGACATTGGCGGCTGCCTGCTTGCCCGATGGCGCGACCGCGCGAATATCATGCCAGGCGTCATAAAGGCTGGGCCGCAACAGGTCGTTCATGGCCGCATCCACAATGACGAAGGGTGCCTTGGCCCCCTGCTTCACCCGCACCACGCGCGACAGCAACGCGCCCGCATTGCCCACGATCACGCGGCCAGGCTCGAACATCAGCCGCACGGGCCAGGCCTGCGTCACGCGGCACACCATCGCGCCATAATCGGCGGGGCTGGGCGGCAGCGGCTGCGACGGGTCGTAGGGGACGCCCAGGCCACCACCCAGGTCAGCGGTGCGAATGTCATGGCCCGCTTCGCGCAGCGCCGTGATGAGTGCGCCGACCTTGGTAAAGGCGGCCTCCAGCGGGGCGAGATCGGTCAACTGGCTGCCGATATGGACAGCGACGCCCTGCACATCCAGCCCCGGCAGATCGCGCGCGGCGGCATAGCTCTCCAGCGCGCGGTCATAGGGGATGCCGAACTTGTTTTCCGACTTGCCGGTCGAGATCTTGGCATGGGTGCCCGCATCGACATCGGGGTTGATGCGATAGGCGACCGGCGCGCGCTTGCCCATCGACAGCGCGACTTGCGACAGCATCTCGGCTTCCGGTTCGCTTTCCAGATTGAACTGGAAAATGCCATGTTCCAGCGCCAGCCGCATTTCGTCGGCGGTCTTGCCGACGCCGGAAAAGACGATGCGGTCGGCCGGGATGCCTGCCGCCACTGC
>NZ_JPPQ01000026.1:0-768 GCF_000743655.1 Sphingobium sp. ba1 | reverse complement strand
GCCAACCCGGCTCCACCACACCTGGACAAAGCCCGTGCCAAGGTCCGCCCCCGGCAAAGGCGCGCCATCATAATAGAGCGCCGACGACAATTCGCCCCGGAACACCAGCGGCACATTGGTGTAGCCATAGGTACCGTTGATATAGGGATCGAACTCTAGCTTCAGCTTGTCGCCCTCGACCCGGCTGAAATCGGTAATGACATGGGGTGCCGCCAAACTGCCAGGCGCATTGCCCGCAGCTCCAAGGCGAAACACATCAGCGCCCGTGCCACCCGTGGCTGTATCCCGTGCATTGACTTCTGTGCCGACATAGACCGCATCATCACCTGCACCACCGTTGACGATATTGATGCCGCCGTCGCCGCGTACGGCGTCATTGCCTGCGCCACCCTGGACTGTGTCATTGCCATCGCTACCGCGAACGTCATCATTGCCATCACCGCCATCGAGCGTATCGGCGCCTGCAAAACCCACAATATAATCGGCACCAGCGCCGCCACTGACACCATCATTGCCCTCGCCACCATAGAGCGTGTCGTTGCCCGCGCCGCCGGTCAGCTGGTCATTGCCGATGCCACCGTCCAGATAGCTACCCGACGTGCCTGCGGTCATCACATCGTCGCCAGCCTCGCCATACAGCGAGTCAGACCCCGCGCCGCCTGACATCACATCATCGCCAGCGCCACCATAGAGCGTGTCGTTGCCCGCATCGCCATACAGCGTGTCGTTCCCGGCATCGCCATACAGCGTGTCATTGTCGTTGCCGCC
>NZ_JPPQ01000025.1:0-7355 GCF_000743655.1 Sphingobium sp. ba1 | reverse complement strand
GGCCCCTGTGCATTATCAGGACACGGATTCACGGTAGCGGTTTGATGAGCAGCGGCATGAGGCCGTTGGCGTCGAGATCGAGGTGATCGGACCAGACATAATCGCCGGTGAGATTGATGCGATCCCAACCCAACGGCGAGAGCCGGGACAGCATAGCTGGATCGATGGGGCTTCCTCGACGACGCATTTCGTCGACGGCGCGCCCCAGATAGCGACAGTTGAACAGGATAATCGCTGCGGTGACGAGGTTGAGCGCGGCCGCTCGGGTCTGCTGGTTCTCCAGGCCACGGTCGCGAAAACGGCCGAGCCGATGGAAGGCGACCGCCCGGGCAAGGCTGTTGCGGGCCTCGCCCTTGTTCAACTCGGCAGTGACGGTACGGCGCAGAGCCGGATCCTCGAACCAGCGGAGCGTGAACAGCGTGCGCTCGATCCGCCCGATCTCCCGCAGCGCCGCAGCGAGGCTGTTCTGCTGGCGGTAGGCGGACAGCTTCTTCAGGATCAACGATGGCGTGACGGTGCGGTGACGGATCGCGCCAATGACACGTTCAATATCGGGCCAGTGGCTGACGATCAGGTCCCGGTTGAGCCTGTGACCGAACAGTGGCGCAAGCCTGCCATAGCGCTTCGAGGGTTCGAAAGCGTAGAGGCGCCGGTCGGACAGGCGAGGAATGCGCGGCTCGAAATCGAGCCCGAGGAGATGCATCGTCGCGAATACGATGTCGGAAACGCCGCCTCCATCGACGTGCAGCGCGGTCAGATCGGCGTTGCTGTCATGGCCGAGGAGCCCATCGAGCGCATGGATGGCTTCTCCTGCCGTGCCGGCGATCACCGTCTGGTGCAGCGGCGCGTAGCGGTCGGTGATGGTGGTGTAGATCTTGACCACTGGGTCGCGACCATAATGGGCGTTGACCGCTCCGCCGGCTTCGCCCGGCCCGCCCAGGTAGAAGGCCTGGCCATCCGCGGAAGCCCGGTGTCCTTGCCCAAACCAGGCGGCGATCGGCTCGGCGTGGATGGCGTCGGTCAGACAGGCGAGCGCCGCCCGAAAGGTTTCCTCGCGCATGTGCCATGTCTGCATGCGCAGCAGCGCGCGGCGTGACCCTGCGCCGCATACCTCGGCCATGCGCGACAGCCCAAGATTGGTCGCTTCGGCAATCAGAGTGGCGAGGAAGGCCTGCTCATCGCCAGGCGGCAACCCGGTCGAGACGTGCCCGAAGTGCCGGGTGAAGCCGGTCCAGCGTTCGACTTGCGACAACACGTCGGTGATACGCGTGGCAGGCAGCATGTCGTAGCAGGCAAGCGTCAGGCGCCGTCCTTCGTCGTGCCTGGCATCATCGTCCTTCAGTTCCTTGGGAAATCGCAATCGCTCGCCAGCGAACAGGGCAGCATCGCGTCCGGCCAGATTGTGGGCGACGTCGCGCAAGGCGCTGTCGAGCTGCGCGGCGCGCTGATCGAGCCATGCGTGTGGATTACCGAGCGAGAACGGCGGTTGCAGCGCTGCGCCGGATAACGGCGCGAGCAGCACGTCCAGCGACCTGTGCAGCCTTGACCTCGGCACCCAGATATCACCCGAGGCCAGTGCATTGGTGAGCGCGCCGTAAGTCGCCATCTCCCAGTGCGTCCGGTCGATCTTGCCGGCGACCACGACATGGCGGTGCCAGCGCCGCTCGACATGACCGAGCGGAACGTCGGCAGGGAGGGGCTTGCGCCAGTCGCCATCAAGATTCGACAGGATCGCCATCGCGTCGCGCAATGCCGCGGTGCCGGCCCGACCGTGGAAATCGAGCGCTTGCAGGAATAGAGGCCCTGTTCGCTTGAAGGTCCGGTATTCGGCTGCGATCTCGCTCAGCACATCGTCCCTGTGAGGTGCCGCGGTACGACGGATGATTGCGGCATCAGCATCGAGCATGTCGAGAGGCACGATATCCCTGAGGGCCGCACCGATATCTCCGCCGGCGCGTGCTGCCTGGCTAACTGTTTCCAGCACAGTGGCGATCCGCATCAGCCGATCGCGGCCTTCGCGTCCCGAAATCGCGACCCTCTGCTCCAGGCGTTTGCGAGCACGAAGGTGAGCGCGTCCCATCAAGGCGCTGAACATGGCGATCGCCGCGTCGGTAAGCGTGGCCTCCATCTCGCGCAGCGTTGCAAGCAGGATGACCCGCCTGCGGGAGACGCGCATCTGTTGGAAAGCCTGGGCTGTATATCGCACGCCTTCGCGGGCGAACTGCGTCAGGCGGGGCTCGTGCAGGGGATCGACCGGAATGCTGGAAATACCGGTCCTATGGATTATCGCGACCTTCTCGAGGATTTCGGCAAGCGAGGCTGACGCGACGCGGGGCTCTGGTTCGCGCAGCCAGGACAAGCGGCTCTGCCGGTCATGTACCTTCTCATCGATCAGCATATCGAGACGCTGACGCATATCCGCATCGAGTTTAGCATCGACCGCGGCGACCAGATCGGTTTCCGTCCGAAGCATCGCCTCGGCCGCCATCCGCTCAACGACGCTGATGCCAGGGATGACGATGCGTCGCGTGCGCAGCTCGTCCAGCAATCGATCAAGCAAAATGCGCCCGTCCACGATAGCCATGGCTTCGGTTTCCAGCCAAGTCATCATGATGCCGCGCGCTGGCCGGCTCAGATCGGTGAATCCGAAGCGCGCCTTGATGGCGGCAAGCTGATCGTAGCGGGTCGGCGCTCGCCGCGCGAAGTCGGCGACGACGCCTGCATCCACTCCGACCTGTTCGGCGATGTGGTCGAGCATGATTGCAGGCAACAGCTCGCCTGTGCGCAGATGTCGCCCCGGATAGCGCAGGCAGCAGAGTTGCAGGGCATAGCTCAAGCGGGTCGCCGGAGTGCGTGCGAAGCCGATCGCAGCAAGGTCCTCGGCATCGAGGCCATGATGTCGCACCACCGCCGCCTCGCTGTCGGGCAAAGCAAGCAACGCGGCGCGCTGCCGCTGGGTCATCGGAATACGTGCGGGCATGTTTCATCCTCCAAAAACCTCTTGCCTTTTGTTGGCTTAGTGAAAGAGGATTGTGAAAGACCCAAGGCTGCGGAAATTGGTGCATGCTGTTTCCGCCTCCAGATACGGCCGTTTGTGAAAGGCGCGATTTGACCAAGGCACCTTATCTGATCGGCTATGCCCGTGTGTCGAAGGGCGACGAGCAATCTAATGCTGCGCAGCGCAGCGCGCTCGAAGCAGCGGGTTGCAAGCGCATATTCGAGGAGACCGCCAGCGGCGGACGATGGGACCGCCCGAAGCTGCTGGAGATGATCGGCCAACTGCGCGATGGCGACGTGGTCGTAGTCTGGAAGCTTGATCGACTGTCGCGTAGCCTGAAGGACATGTTGCACATAATGGAGCGGATCGAAGGGGTGGGCGCGGGTTTCCGATCCCTGACCGAGGCAATCGACACCACGACCGCTGCAGGTCGAATGATGATGCAGATGGTCGGCAGCTTTGCCGAGTTTGAGCGCGCGATGATCCGCGAGCGCACCAGCGCTGGTCTTGCCCAGGCCCGCATTGAAGGCAGGATAGGTGGGCGTCGCCGCAAGCTGGGAGACAAGCAGCGTCGAGAAGTCGCCGAGTCCGTCATCTCAGGCCGAAAATCCGGCGCCGAGATGGCAAGGTTGTATGGCGTCAGCGAACCCACGGTTTCCCGGATCGTAGCGGCCTATCGGCAACAGTCCGAGAACCAGGCGCTGGTATGAAAGGGAGCATGCCAGCCGTCGCCCTTTCCGGGACGACATGCCCTTGACGGATT
Organism: Sphingobium sp. ba1; assembly: GCF_000743655.1. Classification (NCBI taxonomy): domain Bacteria; kingdom Pseudomonadati; phylum Pseudomonadota; class Alphaproteobacteria; order Sphingomonadales; family Sphingobiaceae; genus Sphingobium; species Sphingobium sp. ba1. Next base: position 3,594 of record NZ_JPPQ01000025.1, on the reverse strand, counting down.
TGCCGATCACTGCGCCTGTCGTGGTCGTTGAAGACGCGACCGATGTCATTGAAGTCGTCGGGAAACGTACCGAAGAAACCCTTAAAATTGATCGCCGAACCTATCAGGTCCGCGAAACTCCTCATTCCGCCCAGAAGAATGCCGTCCAATTGTTGCGCGGCCTCCCGGCGGTGACCATCACCCCTGACGACCGCATTCTGGTGCTTGGATCTGGATTGACCCGGATCTACGTGGATGGCCGCCCTTACATTGGCGATGCCTCGCAATATCTGCGCACGGTGCACGGTAGCGATATCGAGCGAATAGAGGTGATTACCAATCCCTCCGCACAATTTTCGTCTGAGGGCGCAGGTGGCATCATCAATCTGGTGCTGCGAAAATCACGGGTGGAGGGACTGTCTGGCAACGCAAGCCTGGAAGAATCCAGTTATGGCTATGCCCTTGGCGATACGACCCTGAATTACAAAGCTGGCAACTGGACTTACCAGCTGAAGGGGGGAGGCAATGCCGGCACCATGCTCCGCAGAAGCTATCGCAAGGAGCGCAGCGTTGGGATGCAGGATGACAGCCCGCCGACAGTTAACCGGGAGACGGGTCTGTATACCTATGCTGGTACTGTCGGACGTCTTAGCGGCAAAGCGTCGTACAAATTGGGCGCCAGAACGAGCGTCTCAGCACAACTGGGCGGTGGCGGCGGGCATGATATTGTCACAGACAAAGTCGATTATGTTGCCGTTACCCCGGACTTCGCGCCTTTTTCAGAACGTCGCCGCCTCACAGGTATAGGGAGCTATGTTACCGGAGAATTGAGCTTCGATCATAAGGGCAAAAAAGAGGGAGAGGCGCTCAATGCGGCTGTCCAGTTTTACACAAATCCCAATGTGCATGATGTGACTGACGCCCGATTCAGCGATGGACGCCTCTATACGCTCGACGTGCGCAAGCCCTCCACGTCGATCGATGTCCAAATTGACTGGAAACATCCCATGGCTGTGGGGCAACTTCTTTCGCTGGGCAGCGCCTGGCATGTTGATGACACTACGCAAACCTATCGATTTATGAGCAACGATAGCGACGGTTTGTTCGGCTCCGACATCAACGATGCGTATGATGCGCGCAGCGCTACCCTCTCTGCCTATGCGTCGTTCCAGCAGACATTCGGGGCTTTAACCGTCGCACCGGGCTTGCGCGGTGAAGCAAATCGCCGCCAAATTTCCAGTCCCGGCGTCGCGACGATTCAGATAAACAGGGCCGGCCTCTTCCCCAGCTTTCACGCCAGTTACCGGTTCAACAAAAAGCTGCAGTTCGGAGCCAGTTTCAGCAAGCGGATAGACAGGGTCCCGCTGGAATATCTGCGCCCCTATGGAACGGTCGAGGATGCCTACACCCTTTTCGAAGGGAACCCTCGCCTCAAGGATCAAAGCACCAATGCCTACGAGGCCAGTGTGCAGTTTCGCCCTGGAAAAATAGAATTGGGAGCTACTGTCTACTTGCGCGAAACAAGTCGGCTTTGGAGCAAAAGTTATTCTCTCAATGCGACCGGAAGCAGTGTCTATAGCTACGTAAATGCTGGTAAAAGCTGGAGCAGTGGCGCCCAGTTTGACCTTGCCTTCCCGATCGTCCCTCGTCTCAAGGCAAGCGCCAGTGCTAATCTTTTCAATGAACATACTCCGGTCGAAACGACGGATGGGCAAAATATGCAGCGCACATTTCGCTATACGGCAAACGGAACGTTTGAATGGAATGGCAAAGACCGGGGCAGCATATCCGGCGACGTCGCGCAATTACAGTGGTCATATAATAGCCCATCGCGGGAGTATCAGATCCGCAAAGGTTCATGGTTCGATTTTAGCGCCTCATATACGCATAGTCTGGATCGGACGCTATCGCTCTCGGGGACATTCAGATATTCAGGTCGCACAAACCAGCGTTTGATTGCGCCGTCGGTGGAGGAAATTTCCTCACGCCGCAGAGAACCTGAAGTACAGATCAAATTGCAGAAGACACTATAGATAATAATCTTCTATCGCGCCAATGTCTTGGTCAACCAATCTGATATTTGGCTAAGTACCTCTGGCAGGTGAGACTGACCCTTTTGATCTACCATAGTGTGATCATAGTCAGAAAATTCCCAGTAGGTGACGTTCTTGCGTCCGGATTTGCGGAAATTCGCGGCGAAACGCCTGGCAGATGTAACCGGGTTCGACTGATCCCGTTTACCTTGAACGACCAGAAATTCCGTCGCAGTGGCGCGCAATGCATCGTCCGATAGTCGTCTGTCCATTATATCGGACCACCATCGGTAGCTATTCGAAAGCCAAATTTCCGTGCTGTCGGGGTTCTTTCTTATTGCAGCTATGTGTTCCGGCGCTGTTTTCGCCTCTGAAGGTGGCAGAACCCTCACGAATGCCTCACGAAACGGCATTCCAGTCGCCGATGAAAAGATCACCGCGACGTTCGGCCGAACTTCAGCGGCAAGGATCTGCATCGCCGCACCGCCTTCTGATCCGCCAAACAAAACGAGTTTCCCGTTCCACCATGCCTCATTCCTGAGGCTTGCAATAACCTGGCTGTAGTCGGCGACCCTTTGGCTGATGGTATGGTGGGCCACGTAGGCTGGTCGGCAATCTTCTGGAAAAGACTTCGGAGCATCGCCTTCCAGAACACCGTATTTCTCGACCGTAAGGATTGCGGCGGATGGCAATAGCTTCCTGGCGGCCTCGATATTTGGGCTGGATGTGACCGATGTACATCCCGATCCCTGCGCCAGCACCAGGATGGGCTGTTGCGCTTCATTTGTTTGCCGATCCAGATACCAGGTCATGATGCTACCATCTGGCCGAACGCTGGAATGAGCTAATGGACTTCCTGAAGCCGTCACTCCCGAAGTCACGAACGAAAATGCGATAACCCAGCGCCATGGCTTCATGCAGCACCTACCCAATATGGACATCTATATGGCTTTAAAATATGTATGAGCCTACATAATTGTAAAGAGCGAAGGCAAAGCGTAGTGAAAGTTGATGAAAAGGCTGGGGATTTTATCCAGGCAGGGGGATTATTCTTCCTCGCTCATCGTTTGCGCCGCCTCTCTGAGGGGCTGGTAACCGAATGCGAGCGCTGGTTTGGCGAGGCAGGAATCATCGCTCCACCTCGAACAACGTCGATACTCTACCTAATCGAAAATCAAGGGCCGCAACGTATCACTGCCATCGCCTCAACCCTTCAGCAATTCCACCCGGTCATCATAGATTGGGTGGGAAAGCTGAAAAAGCTGGAACTGGTTACAACAGCTGCAGATCCAGTTGATCGCAGGCGCACGATCGTCTCACTCACACAGGCAGGGCGACAGGAGGTGCTCAAGATTCGTACAGCTGAGTCTGCGATCACAGCTGCTTATTCTGCCTTGGAGGTCGAAACCGGCGTGAACTTGATCGATGGAACCACGGCTTGGGAAACCGCCCTCTCCGACAAATCCTTATCTGTCAGGATCGGCGAGTACGATGCTCGCCAATGACCTGATCCCGTCTGATGGCAGGCCTGAACTCGCGAAGTGGCTACCGTGAATCTGTGTCCAAATAATGTACGGAGGCC
>NZ_JPPQ01000024.1:34-2520 GCF_000743655.1 Sphingobium sp. ba1 | reverse complement strand
GGAAGATCGGCGGCTGACCGCGACGCAGCACCTGCAGCAGGATGGCGTTGCGGTTCTGACCCGCCACGGCCTTTACCTGCGCATCGAGTTCCGCCTGGCTCGCCACCGGACGATTATTGGCGGTGATGATCACATCGCCACGACGCAGACCCTTGGTGCCCGCATCGGTCGACGGATCGACGCCTGTGATGACGACGCCGCGCGTATCGGCGGCGATGCCCAACTGGCGGATGATGCCCGGCGTCAAGGGAATGGCGGAGATGCCCAGCGACTGCTGTGCCGCCTGACCCGGATTTTGCTGCTGCTGGCTGAAATCCTCATCCTGCTGCGGCGCGAAGTTGGTCAGTTCGTCCTCGCTCGGACGCTCACCCACCACGGCATTGACCGTCTGGCGCTGACCATTGCGGATCAGCACGATCGGCACGCGCGAGCCGATGGGCTGCGACGCGACGATGGAGGAGAGATTCTGTTCGGGGCTGACTTCCTGGCCCGCGACGCTGACGATCACGTCGCCTGCCTTGATCCCGGCCTTCTCCGCGCCCTTGCCCGGCTCGACACCCTGTACGAACTCGCCGCGATTCTTGGCGAGGCCAAGCGATTCGGCCAGATCTTCACCCAGCGGGCTGATCTGCACGCCCAGATAGCCGCGACGCACGGTTTCGCCCTTGCGCAGCGTTTCCACGATCGGGGCGGCCTGTTCCGACGGAATGGCAAAGCCGATGCCGACATTGCCGCCCGACGGCGACAAAATCTGGCTGTTGATGCCGATCACATTGCCGCGCATGTCGAACATCGGGCCACCGGAATTGCCCTGGTTGATCGATGCGTCGGTCTGGATGAACTTCTCGTACCCGCCACCGGTATTGCGATGCACGGCAGAGATGATCCCGGCGGTCACCGTGCCCGACAGGGCGAATGGGTTGCCGATCGCGACGACCCAGTCGCCGACCCGCGCCTTGGTGCTGTCGCCGAATTTGACGAAGGGCAGGGGCTTGGGCGAATCGATCTTCAATACGGCCAAGTCCGTCGCGGGATCGCGACCCACCAGCTTGGCGGTATATTCCGTCTTGTTGGTCAGCGTGACGGTGATCGAATCCACCGACGCGCCTTCGGCGCCCGCCGACACCACATGGTTATTGGTGACAATATAGCCGTCCGCCGAAATCAGGAAGCCCGACCCCAGCGACTGCGCCTGCCGCGTCTGCGGCTGGCCACCGCCCTGGCCGAACAACTGGCCGAAAGGCGTGCCCGCAAAGGGATTTTGCACCTGGACCCGCTGCTTGGTCGAAATATTGACCACGGCGGGCTGCAATTTCTCGACCATGTCAGCCAGGCTTGCCGGCGCGCCCTGCGGGGCGGCTGCGGTCAGGCCTTCATTCTGTGCGGTCTGGGCGCCGACATTGGAACTGGTGGTAACGGCAATAGCGGTGCCGCCCAGCAACAGGGCGCCGGTGATGGCATAAGCGTAACGCACTCGTGACGGTCCTCTCATGAACTGCGAAGGAATGGGAAGGCGGGACTTTGACGAAGCCCTGAAATGCGCCGCCTTCCCTTAACCCTCATTGAATGACGCTGGTTCCGTAATGATCGGGTCAGAAACAGGGAACGGCTCAACGCCGCCCCTGAAACTGCTGCAGGAACTCATTATTGGGCGAAAGGATGATGTTGGTCTCCCCCGCCCTGTCTGGCGAGAAGGTGTAGCGATAGCTCTGCATCGCCCGATAGAAATCATAGAAGGACGGGTCTTTGCCATAGCTCGCCGCATAGATGCGCGCGGCATTGGCGTCCGCCTCGGCCCGGATGATCTGCGCCTGCTTCGCGCCCTGCGCCCGGATGGTCAGCGCTTCCTGCTCGCGCGCCGTCCGCATGCGAGTGAAGGCGCTGTCGAGCGGCGTGCCGTCAGGCAGGTCCGCGCGCTTGATCCGCACATCGACGATTTCCGCGCCATATTGGCGCGCGACGCGATCCAGACCCGCCTCGATATTCTGCATCACCTGCCCCCGCTCCGGGCTGAGCAGCGCGGCGAAGGGCCGCTTGCCCAGTTCGTTGCGCAGCGCCGAACCCAGGATCGGACGCAAAGCTTCCGACACCCGTTCCTCGCTACCTGCGGCGATATACATGCGCAGCGGATTAACAATGCGATAGCGCGCAAAGGCATCGACCTGCAGGCGCAACTGGTCGGTGGACAGCACCTGCTGGCGCTCCATTTCGACCGACAGCACGCGCTTGTCGATCCATACGATCTGATCCACGAACGGCCAGCGCACGATGATGCCAGCGCCGGTGTTGCCGAAGGTTTCGTCCTTGCGATAGCTGTTGATGATCGACTTGGGATCACCGAAGCGGACGATCACGCCCTGCTTGGTTTCCGGCACGATCGCGATCGTGCTGCCCAGCAGGATGAGCAGCGCCAGCACGAACAGCGCGAGAGTTACGGGGTTGCGCAGAAATGCGGGCATCACTGACTTTGTGTGTGTTATGTGTTT
>NZ_JPPQ01000023.1:4045-5255 GCF_000743655.1 Sphingobium sp. ba1 | reverse complement strand
ATAACAGCCTTTGTAACTGGCGGCCTTTGCCGGTATTTGCGAGGCGGGGGACGATATGGCGCAACAGGAATCGATCAATGTGCTGGTGGTGGAGGATGACGCCGCAGCGCGCGCCAACATCGCCGCTATCCTCACCCAGGCAGGCATGGTCGTGGATCAGGCGGAGGATGGCCGCATCGGCCTGCACCGTGCGGGCAGCGGCGCGCACGACGTCATCATCCTCGACCGGATGCTCCCGCACCTGACCGGCATCGACATCGTTACCCGCCTGCGCGTCGCCGGGATCGGCGCGCCAGTGTTGATGCTCTCCGCGCTCGGCCGCAGCGAACATCGCGTCGAAGGCCTGGAAAGCGGCGTCGACGATTATCTCGCCAAACCATTCGAACCCGATGAGCTGGTCGCCCGCGTCCGCGCGCTGTGGCGCCGGGCCAGTCGCTCCACCCATGATCCGGTGCTGCTGTTCGGCGATCTCGAATGCCATGTGAAGGCGCGCACCGCCTTTCGCCAGGGTCGCCACCTCGCGCTCTCGCCCAAGGAGTTCGAGCTGTTCCGCTATCTGATGGACCATGCGGGCGAAGTGGTGACGCGCGAGATGCTGCTGCGCCATGTCTGGAAACTCAGCTTCGATCCGCAGACCAATGTGGTGGACGTCAATGTCGGACGCCTGCGCCGCAAGTTGGAGGAGGGGTTTGACGGCCCGGTCCTCGAAACCGTGTGGGGCACCGGCTATCGCCTGATCGCTGCCGGATCGCCGGGATCGCCGGATGCCTAAACCCGACCTGTTCCGCTCGGTATTCGGCCGGGTGATGTTGTCCGCTTTGCTGGTCAGCCTCTTGTCCACGCTGGCCCTGTTCCTGGTGGTGCGCAATATCGTCGCGGCTGATGGCCGGGCGATGCTGGCGCGCGAGGTCGATACCGACCTCGCCGGACTGGCCGACATTCAGGTCAGCGGTGGCACCGCCGAACTGCGCGCGCGCATAGCCGATCGGATGGCGGTGGAGCGGGAGGATGGCGAGCGCGGATGGTATCTGCTCGTCGATGGGGCCGGGCGTCGTCTGGCGGGCAATCTCGACCGCTGGCCTGCCATCGCGCCTGAAGTGTCGGAGGCGCGCTTCGTGCCCTTGCCCGGCGGCGACACGATGTTCGCGCGCGCGACCCGGCTGGGCGGGGACACGCGGCTGCTGGTCGGGCGCAGCAATTATCGGGGGGA
>NZ_JPPQ01000023.1:3520-4035 GCF_000743655.1 Sphingobium sp. ba1 | reverse complement strand
CACCATGGCTCGCCGACCTGAAACCGGATCGGCAATAGCGCCGCCAAGCCTATGGAAACAAAGGCCAGCGCCACCGCCTGCAAATAGCCCATCGCCCCAACATGCGCGGGCGACAGCAATGTCGATGGCGGCACCCACCCGGTCAGCGCCGGGTCGCCATTGCCCGCTCGCTGCTTCCAATCGTTCCAGCAATGCGCATCGAACAATTCATAGGATAGCGACCAGATCACATCGAAGCCCAGCCGATTCGCCTGCGCCGCAAAATCCCGGTGCCACGCCGCGCAGGGCGCATTCAGCGCGCCCCCGGTCAGGCTGACATATAGCCCGTCGTCCACGCGTTCGAGCCGGAAATAATGGCTCATGCCCACATAATGGTTGATTGCCCCGCGATAGCCCAGCGCATGGATCGCCTCGACCACCCGCTGCGGCGTCTGGTTGAAACAATCATCATAGCCCGTCGCGATTCCCAGCCCATGCTCCGGCAGCATCACATCGCCCACCACCAGCACCGACCC
>NZ_JPPQ01000023.1:2655-3510 GCF_000743655.1 Sphingobium sp. ba1 | reverse complement strand
CGTGAACGAATGTCACTAAGCGGGAACGCCCCCGAGCGCCGCGGCGCACTCTTCCATTGCATCCAATCGTTCACAGCTCGCACGCAGGCCGGCGATCCACGCGTCCCGCTGTTTTCAAGTTCCTGATTCACCTTCTATTGGCAGGCCGAGCGCAGCTAGGGCGGCAACCATGGTGTTCGTCAGGTCAAGCGAGGGGGCGACAATGTGTGCGTGGCGGCTGTGGGCAACGGCATGGCCGTGCATATGTCGACGTTTGTCGCGACCAGATAGCGCGATTGGCAACAAGCCGCCGATATTGCTCGTGAGCCGGGCAGCGGCACATGACCATTCCGCTGTCCGCAGGAGTTGGGTGACGGCAAGCGGAATGGTCCAAGAACGGGCAGCGGCGATAGATCGACACTATCGTCTTCTGGAGGAAATGGAGGGGCCATGTCTGTGTCTGCCCCCCCGCCGAGGAGGCGGTTTAGTGCGTGCTGAACAACTACGGTGAAAGCATCCAGCACCAAAGGAAAAGCCTTTGTCTAAAAGCTCATTCTAACCGTCGCTCGCGCGGTTGTCGGCGCACCGGGCATGATGTTGTTGTCGTTGTAGGCGGACGAAAAATAGCCGCTATTAAGGAGGTTCTCGACGTTGATTTGCGCCTCGATGTGGGGGGTGAGCTTGAAGAACGCGGCGGCATCGACGCGGGTGAACGCAGGCAGGACGGCGGCATTGCTGACCGAGGTGAAACTTTTCGATTGGTGGTAGATACCCGCCCCGGCCCCGAGGCGAGGGGTGAAATCGTAGCGGGTCCAGAGCGAAGCCTGCTGCTTGGGCACAAGCGGGACCTCGCGGCCGGCAGGAGCCGCACTCGTT
>NZ_JPPQ01000023.1:1731-2645 GCF_000743655.1 Sphingobium sp. ba1 | reverse complement strand
TTCAAGCTGCCGCAAGGGCATGAGGCGCTGGCGACACAGGTCGCTGCGGCGCTCGCGCCACTCGGCATCGGCGCCAGCAAGCAGGAGGCTGGCGGCGGCGCGGACATCGCGCCGCTGGTTCGGGCGGGCGTACCGGTCATCGACCTGCAACAGGATGGCACGCGCTATTTCGATCTGCACCACACGCCCGACGATACGCTGGACAAGGTGGACCCCGCGCAACTGCGCCAAAACGTCGCCGCCTGGGCCGTCACATTGAACCTTATCGCCAATGCATCAGAATCCATGGGCGTTAACTGAACTTTTATTGTAGACAACACCCCGTCGCGTGATTCTGTCGCTTCACCGACGCAGAAAAGCATTGATTTGTGCAGCGCACACGTTAATGCGGGTCGCTCGCGTAGGGTCACATCATAAAGTGGCTGACGCGGCAAAATGCTATGGGAGCCGTACACAATGAAGAAGATCGCTGTAGTTTTCGCTTCGGCCAGCCTGATGGCTCTCGCCGCTTGCGGTGAGACCCCGGCCAACGAAACCGCGAACGCTTCGAACGCCGTGGTTGAGAATGTCGTCGAGAACGCCATGAACGCCTCGGACAATGCCATGAATGCCGCCAACGCTGCCGACAACGCTGCGATGATGGCAAACAACGCTGCGAACGCGATGTAATCTTCGCGTCAGCGAGATTTCCGAAGGGCGGGCCGTCAGGTCCGCCCTTTTTGTTTGTAAGTCGATTGACGGCACGCACATTGGGCCGCTAAGGCGCATCGACGTCGGGGAGTAGCGCAGTCTGGTAGCGCGCCTGCTTTGGGAGCAGGATGTCGCAGGTTCGAATCCTGTCTCCCCGACCACTTACCTCACATAATGCGCTGCACGATGATCCAGGCCGGCACTGCCGCCAGCGCCAGGAACGT
>NZ_JPPQ01000023.1:58-1721 GCF_000743655.1 Sphingobium sp. ba1 | reverse complement strand
GCTTTGGGCGAGGCGGGCGAGCCGCTCGCCGATGGCCGATGCCACCGCGCCGCCGACGCCCCGGTCGATCTCGTCGAAGATCAGCGTGTCCGCCCCGCCCTGCTCCGCCAGCGCGACCTTGAGCGCAAGGATGAAGCGGGAGAGTTCGCCGCCCGACGCGATCTTGGTCAGCGGGGCAAAAGGCGCGCCGGGGTTGGTCGAAATCTCGAACTCCACCCGGTCCATGCCCTGCCCGGTCCACTGCCCCTCGTCCAGCGGCGCGACCACGGTGCGGAAACGGGCGGCGTCGAGTTTCAAGGGCGCAAGCTCGCCTGCCACCGCTGCATCGAGGCGACCGGCGGCCAGTTGGCGTTCGCCCGACAGTGCCTGCGCCGCGGCGCGATAGGCGGCGGCCTTGGTCGCGACTTCCGTTTCCAGCGCCGCGATATGTTCCTCGCCGCCTTCGATCGCGGCCAGCTTTGCCGCCATTTCTTCGCATAGGGCGGCCAAGTCATCGGGCTGCACCTGATGTTTACGGGCAAGGCCGCGCAGGTCGAACAGGCGGGTTTCGATGCTGTCGAGCCGGGCCGGATCGAAGCTCAATGCTTCGGCGGCTTCGGCCAAGCGATCCTCGGCCTCGCCCGCTTCCACCACGGCGCGGTCGAGCGCTTCGAGGACGGCGGTCAGCAGCGGTTCCTCACCCGCGATCCGGTCCAGCCGCCGCGCGGCTTGGCGCAATTGCGCGAGGCCGCCATCGGAGCCGGTCAGGCACTCGCTGATGGTGGTGAGATCGTCGGTCAGGCGCGCGCCCTTCTGCATCGTCGCGCGTTCCTCGGCGAGCGTCGCTTCCTCGCCGGGTTCGGGCGCGAAGCTGCGCAGTTCTTCGACGGCGTGGGCGAGATAATCGCGGTCGCGCGCGGCAGTTTCGACCGTGGCGCGCGCTTCGGCGAGCGCGGCAGCGGCCTTGCGCCACGCGCCATGCGCCGTGCCGACCGCGCCGGTATCACAGCGGCCATAGGCGTCGAGCAAGGCGCGGTGGCCGCGCGCGTTGAGCAGGCCGCGATCGTCATGCTGGCCGTGAATTTCGACCAGCGAGCCGCCCAGTTCGCGCAGCAACGCGGCCGAGCAGGGCTGGTCGTTGACGAAAGCGCGACTGCCGCCGTCGGCCTTGACCATGCGGCGGATGATGAGCGGTTCGCCCGGCTCCATCTCCACGCCATTGTCGGCCAGCAGCGCGGCGGCGCGATGGTCGCCGGTCGGCGGATCGAAGGTCGCGATGACGCTGGCCTGCGCCTCGCCATTGCGGACGAGGCCGCTATCGGCGCGCGCGCCCAGCGTCAGCCCCAGCGAATCGAGCAGGATCGATTTGCCCGCGCCGGTTTCGCCGGTCAGCACGGAAAGCCCCGCGCCGAACTCCAGGTCCAGCGCTTCGATCAGCACGACATTGCGGATGGACAGGGCGGTTAGCAAATCAAAGGACTCTCCCCTCCCGCTTGCGGGAGGGGTTGGGGGTGGGCGCGTCGCGCAGCGGCGTATGGCAACGCCGGGGCCGGATGCTCGCTACGCTCGCAGCCCACCCCTAGCCCCTCCCGCAGGCGGGAGGGGGACAAGAAATGTTACGCCTTGCCGCCATGTTGCTGCATCAGCTTGTAGGAGCGTTCATACCATTCGGAGCCGGGATAGT
>NZ_JPPQ01000022.1:2287-5887 GCF_000743655.1 Sphingobium sp. ba1 | reverse complement strand
GCCGCCCGCAGCAGGACTATCCCGCCGCTACCGTGGTCGAATATTGCTCCGCCGTTCTCACGCAGCCGGGTTCAACGTCCCCACCATACTGACCACGGTTGCCGAAAAGAGCTTTTCCGGCCCGATGTTCACCGAGATTACCGATCCCTTTCCGGGCCAGGCGATGCTCGACCGCACGTCGATGAACACATGGGAAGATGCCGCCGTGATCGAAGAGATCAACCGCATTGGGAAAGGCCGGATCGTGCTGGCGGGCCTGTGGACCAGCGTCTGCATCGTCGGCCCGGCCCTGTCCGCGCTGGAGCAAGGATTTGAAGTCTATGTCATCACCGACGCCTGCGGCGACATTTCTGAAGAAGCGCATGAGCGTGCTGTCGCGCGGATGATCCAGGCAGGTGCCCGCCCAATCACGGCGCTGCAATATCTGCTCGAACTCCAGCGCGACTGGGCGCGGGGCGAAACCTATGATCTCACGACCGGCATCGCCCGCAAATGGGGCGGCGGCTACGGCATCGGCATCACCTATGCCAAGACCATGTTCGGCGCGTCCGAAGGCGGTCACTGATACCGGCACCCTGACCGGATCACGCTCGATCCGGTCATGGCTCTAACCCAATTTCTTCCACCGGAGATTTCCCATGAGCAGTTTCATCACCACCACGGACGGCGTCGATATCTTCTACAAGGATTGGGGCAGCAAGGATGCCCAGCCGATCATGTTCCACCATGGCTGGCCGCTCTCGTCGGACGACTGGGACGCGCAAATGCTATTCTTCCTGGCCAAGGGTTATCGCGTCGTCGCGCATGACCGTCGCGGTCATGGACGCTCCGCCCAGGTCGATTTCGGCCATGACATGGCGCATTATGCTGCCGACGCGGCAGCGGTCGCGGATCATCTCGACCTGCGCAACGCCGTCCATATCGGCCATTCGACTGGCGGCGGCGAAGTGGCGGCCTATGTCGCGCGCCATGGCCTGCCCAATGGGCGCGTTGCCAAGGCGGTGCTGGTGAGCGCCGTGCCGCCGATCATGCTGGCGACCGATCGCTATCCCGGCGGCCTGCCGATCGCGACGTTCGATGGGTTCCGCGCTGCGCTGGCCGCCAATCGCACGCAATTTTTCCGCGATGTCGCGGCCGGGCCTTTCTATGGCTTCAATCGCGACGGGGCGACCGTGCTGCCCGCCGTGATCGACAATTGGTGGCGGCAGGGGATGATGGGCAGCGCGCTTGCCCATTATGCGGGCATCAAGGCCTTTTCCGAAACCGACCAGACCGATGACCTCAAGGCGATCACCGTGCCGACCCTCGTCCTGCATGGCGATGATGACCAGATCGTGCCGTATGAAAATGCGGCCGTGCTGCAGGCGCAATTGCTGCCCGACGCGACGCTGAAACTTTACGAAGGCTATCCGCACGGCATGCTCACGGTGAATGCCGACGTGCTGAACGCCGACATCCTCGCCTTCATCAAGGCCTGACGCCAGAACGGGAGAACGACGCCATGAAAGCCTATTGTCTTGCGCTGGGTGCCGGGCTGCTGGTCGGTATCGTCTACAGCCTCTTGGGTGTTCGTTCTCCCGCCCCGCCGCTCATCGCGCTGGTCGGGTTGGCGGGGATATTGGTGGGGGAGCAGCTGATCCCCATCGCCAAGCGCCTCGCCAGCCTACCCGAACTGACCCGCTTCGTCGCCACCGACTGCGCCCATCATGTGCTGGGCAAATTGCCTGCCAATTCAGGGCGCGACGCATGATCACCCGTCGACAGGCGCTGGCCAGTGCCGCCTCGACCGCCCTGATGACCGCCACGGAGAGTTTCGCCATGACCGCCAAAGACATGATCCTGATCAATGCGAAAGTGACGACGCTGGACCGCGAAAATCCGGTGGCGGAAGCGGTCGCTATCCGCGACGGCAAATTCCTGGCCGTGGGCCGCGAACAGGATGTCCGCGCCGCCGCCGGGCCGGACGCCACCGTCATCGACGCGCAGGGCCGTCGCCTGATCCCCGGCCTGATTGACAGCCATATTCACGTCATCCGGGGTGGCCTCAATTATAATATGGAATTGCGCTGGGAAGGCGTGCCGAGCCTGTCCGAAGCCATGGCCATGCTCAAACGGCAGGCTGAAAATACGCCGCCACCGCAATGGGTGCGCGTGGTCGGCGGCTTTACCGAACATCAGTTCGCCGAAAAACGCCTGCCCACCATATCGGAGATCAATGCGGCCGCGCCTGACACGCCCGTTTTCATCCTGCATCTCTATGACCGCGCGCTGCTGAACGCGGCTGCGTTGCGCGCCGTGGGCTATACCAGGGATACGCCCAATCCGCCGGGTGGCGAGATCGTTCGTGATGCGCAGGGCAACCCGACCGGCCTGCTGCTGGCCCAGCCCAATGCCATGATCCTCTATGCGACGCTGGCCAAGGGACCGAAGCTGCCGCCCGACTATCAACTCAACAGCACGAAGCATTTCATGCGTGAGCTGAATTCGCTCGGCGTCACCAGCGTCATCGACGCGGGCGGGGGATCGCAAAACTACCCGGACGATTATGCGATCGTTGAGAAGCTGCATCAGGATGGCGAACTGACGCTGCGCATCGCCTATAATCTCTTCACCCAAAAACCCAAGGAAGAGCTGAAGGATTTCGCGAGCTGGTCGACTCAGATCAAGCCGGGCGATGGCGACGACAGCTATCGCCACAATGGCGCGGGCGAGATGCTGGTCTATTCCGCCGCCGATTTCGAGGATTTCCGTGTCGCCCGCCCCGATATGGCGCCGGAGATGGAGGGCGACCTGGAGCCGGTCATCCGCCTGCTCGCTGAGCGCCGCTGGCCCTGGCGGCTGCATGCGACCTATGACCAGACGATCGGCCGCGCGCTCGATGTGTTCGAAAAGGTGAACAAGGATATTCCGCTCACCGGCCTCAACTGGTTCTTCGACCATGCCGAAACGATCAGCGACCGGAATATCGACCGGGTCGCGGCCTTGGGCGGCGGGATCGCGGTGCAGCATCGCATGGCCTTCCAGGGCGAATATTTCGTCGAACGCTATGGTGCCAAGGCGGCAGAAGCGACGCCGCCGATCGCCAAGATGATGGCGGCGGGCATTCCGGTCGGCGCCGGCACGGACGCGACCCGCGTCGCGAGCTACAACCCCTGGGTATCGCTTAGCTGGCTGGTGACGTCGAAGACGGTCGGGGGCTTGCGGCTCTATCCCGTCCGCAACCGGCTCGACCGCGAAACCGCGCTGCGGCTGTGGACGGAAAGGAACACATGGTTCTCGAACGAGGTCGGCAAGAAGGGGCAGATCAAAGCCGGGCAACTGGCCGATCTCGCCTTGCTGTCGGACGATTATTTCAGCGTGCCGGAAGATGACATCGCCCTGCTGCGATCCGTGCTGACGGTGCTGGGTGGTAGAATCGTCTATGGCGAAGGAGAGTTCGGCCCACTCGCACCGACCGCACCCAAGGCTATGCCCGACTGGTCGCCGGTCGCGACCTTCGGCGGCCATTATCGCCGTGACGACATGGCGGCTAAGCTGGCCTCGGCCTGCGGCTGCGCATCTGGCTGCGCCGTCCATGGCCATGACCATGCCGCTGCCCTA
>NZ_JPPQ01000022.1:1576-2281 GCF_000743655.1 Sphingobium sp. ba1 | reverse complement strand
TGAGAACGGCGGAGCAATATTCGACCACGGTAGCGGCGGGATAGTCCTGCTGCGGGCGGCGTAAAAGTCGTCCACCTTGAAGCCTTTCTGCCGAGTCAGGGAGGTGTGGGGATCTACAGCGTGGAACTTTATCTTCAGGTCCGTCTGGCTTGCGCGGATGGCATGAGCCAACGGGCGGCGGCGAAGCGTTTCAATGTGTCGCGCGATACGGTACGCAAGATGCTGTCGTTTTCATCGCCGCCGGGTTACCGGCGCCAGTCCGTACCGCAGCGCCCGAAGCTGGACGGGTTTGTGGCGATCATTGATGGATGGCTTGAGGGTGACCGCAGTGTCCCGCGCAAGCAACGCCATACGGCGAAGCGGGTATTCGACCGTTTGCGCACCGAGCATGGTTTCACCGGCGGCTATACGATCATCAAGGATTACATCCGGGAGCGCGAACAGCGCAGCCGGGAGATGTTCGTGCCGCTGGCGCACCCTGCGGGAGATGCGCAGGCCGATTTCGGGGAAGCGCTGGTGGAGATCGGCGGGGTGGAGCAGAAGGCCTACTTCTTCGCGCTCGATCTGCCGCACAGTGATGCCTGCTATGTGCGGGCCTATCCGGCGGCGGTGGCGGAGGCCTGGGTGGACGGACACGTGCATGCCTTCGCGTTTTTCGGCGCGGTACCGCGCTCGATCGTCTATGACAACGATCGCTGCCTTGTG
>NZ_JPPQ01000022.1:0-1570 GCF_000743655.1 Sphingobium sp. ba1 | reverse complement strand
CTCGAGGATGCTGACGTGATGGGTCAGGCGATCGAGGAGCGCGCCTGTGAGACGCTCAGATCCGAAGGTTTCGGTCCATTCGTCGAAGGGCAGGTTGCTGGTGATGAAGGTGGAGCCGCGTTCGTAACGCTGGGAGATCAGCTCGAACAACAGTTCGGCGCCGGTCTTGGAGAGCGGCACAAAGCCCAGTTCGTCGATGATGAGCAGCTTGTATCCGGCCATCTGCTTCTGGAAGCGCAGAAGACGGCGCTCGTCGCGGGCCTCCATCATTTCGCTGACCAGCGCTGCCGCGGTGGTGAAGCCCACCGACAGTCCTTTCTGGCATGCTGCCAGTCCGAGCCCCAACGCTACGTGCGTCTTTCCGGTGCCTGATGGCCCCAGAGCGATGGCGTTCTCACGCCGCTCGATCCACTCGCAGCGCGCCATCTCGAGCACCTGCATCTTGTTGAGCCTGGGGATGGCGGCGAAGTCGAAGCTGTCGAGGCTTTTGACGGCGGGGAAGCGCGCGGCCTTGATGCGCCGCTCGACCATGCGACGCTCCCTGTCGATCATTTCCATCTCGACGAGGCGGGCGAGGAAGCGGATATGATCGACGCCTTCAGCGGCACATTGCCGCGCGAGCTTGTGATGCTCACGCAGGCACGTAGGCAGCTTGAGCGCCTTGAGATGGTGAGCGAGAAGGATCTCCGGGGCCTGATCGCTCATGCGGCCTCCTGCCGGTCGGAGAGCAGGCTCAGATAGGCTCTGGCAAAGGTCTTCTCGACCGTGGTGCGTGGCAGGAAGGGATAGACGTCCAGGTCCAGCCTGGGCGGTACGCGTTCGATCCGGCACAGGACGAGGTGCTTGACGGCATCGAAGCCGATGGCGCCAAGATCGATGGCCTGTTCGACCGCCGCCTGGAGATCGGCGAGGGTGAACGTTTCCAGCAGGCGCAGTACCTGCACATATTCGCGCTTGCCATGTTTGTGCATGCGCCCTTCCATCAACCGCTGCAGTGTCGTGAACGCTTCGGGCAGGTCCCAGCCCTGCAAAGGCGCAGCCTGGTCGAATGCGTTGATCTTCTGCTCGATCAGCGGGAGATAATGGAGCGGGTCGAAGACAACCTCCTCGCGGGCATAGCAACGAGGATGACGGGCGATGACTTCGCTGCGGCAGCCGATCACCACCTCATCGACATAGGCCCTGATCCAGACCTCCTGATGGCCCCAGGCCACCGGAACCGAATAATCGTTGGTCCTGTAGCGCACCAGGGATTGCGAGGAGACCCGCCCGCCTTTCTGATCGCAGGCCTCGAAGGGTGTAGCGGGCAGAGGCTGCATGGCCGCGAGATCGCGCTGCAGCCGCTCACCGATCGTCTCGCTCTGCCCGCGCACCTTGTCCTGCTGGCGCTCGCGGCATTGCTCCTCCAGCCACAGGTTGAACGCCTCCCAGGTCGGGAACTTCGGGATCGGCACCATGAAGTTGCGCCGGCAATAGCCTACCAGCCCCTCCACATTGCCCTTCTCGTTCCCCTTGCCCGGGCGAGCATAGCGGTCGCGGATCACGTAATGTGACAGGAAAGCGCTGAACA
>NZ_JPPQ01000021.1:0-3031 GCF_000743655.1 Sphingobium sp. ba1 | reverse complement strand
CGGCGGGCCTGCCCGCCGATCAGCGCAAGAAGGTGATCCTGATCGGGATCATCGCCGCGCTGGTGCTGCGCATCGGCTTTGCGCTGGTGGTGACGCAGTTGCTGCAGCTGATCGGCCTGGTGTTTGCGGGCGGCGTCTTGCTGTTCTGGGTTGCCTGGAAAATGTATCGCGAAATCGGCCATGGCGGCGAAAGCGCCGGGTCGCCGGAAATCGAAGGCGACGAACATTCTGGCATGAAGCCCGCCAAGAGCTTCGCCGCCGCCGCTTGGGCGGTCGCCGTGGCTGACGTGTCGATGAGCCTCGACAATGTGCTGGCCGTCGCTGGTGCGGCGCGCGATCATCCGGGCATCCTGATGGTCGGGCTGGTGATTGCCGTCGGCCTGATGGGTATCGCTGCCAACATCATCGCCAAATATATCGAGCGCTATCGCTGGATCGCCTGGGTTGGCCTGTTGGTCATCCTCTATGTCGCCAGCACGATGATCTATACCGGCATCACTGATCAGGAAGTCGGGCTGCTGCAACTGTTCCGCTAAGCCGCTGATCCGACGTAAAAAGGGGGGCGAAACCATCATGGTTTCGCCCCCCTTTTTTGTGTCTGCTACCCGCCCCAATCAGGGTAGCAGGATCGTCGCGCCGGTCGTCTGCCGTGCCTCCAGTGCCCGGTGCGCCTCTGGTGCATCGGCAAGCGCGAAGCGCTGACCGATCACCGCGCGCACCACGCCGCGCTGCATCCGGTCGAACAGCCGGTCGGCCGTATGCGCCAGCGCCTGCGCCGTTGCGACATAGTCGAAAAGCGTCGGCCGCGTGACATAGAGCGACCCGCCCTTGCTCAGGTCCAGCAGGCTGATCGGCGGCACTGCGCCTGACGCATTGCCATAGCTTACCATCAACCCACGGCGCTTAAGGCTGGCCAGCGAAGCCGCCCAACTATCCTTGCCGACACCGTCATAGACGACATCGACGCCCTGGTCGCCGGTCAGGTCGCGAACGGCCGCGGCCAGATCGGCGAAGGGACCATGGAGGCTATGGTCGGCATCGACCAGCGCGGCCTTCTCCGCCGACCCGCAATGGGCGATGACCACCACGCCCCTGTCGCGCAGCCACGGCACCAGGACTGACCCGACTCCGCCCGCTGCCGCATGCACCAGCGCGACCTGCCCGGCCGCCAGGTCGACCGTGTCTTCGGCCAGGTAACAGGCGGTCATGCCCTTGAGCATCATCGCGGCGGCATCCTCGCTTGACACGCCATCGGGAATCCTCACCGCGCGCTCGGCCGCGACGATGCGGTGGCTGGCATAGGCACCCAGCCCATGCGCGCAGCCGACCCTGTCGCCGACGGCAAAGCCCGACACGCCCGGTCCGACTGCAAGGACATGGCCTGCCCCCTCCGACCCCAAGGGGGTGGGGAGGGGGGCAGGGTAGAGGCCGGTGCGATAATAGGTGTCGATGAAATTCAGCCCGATCGCCTCCTGCGCGATCAGCAATTCGCCGTCACCCGGCACGCCCGGATCGAAATCCTCGCGCGCGATCACCTCCGGCCCGCCATGGCTGCGGGCCACCATCCGCCAGGCATCGACCATCAGGCGAGATGCTCGGCGAAGAAATCGGCGGTGCGCTGGTCGGCCAGCTCAGCCGCTTCCTCGTCGCGTCGGCTGCCCATCTCGGCGGCGAACCCATGGTCCAGCCCGTCATAGTCATGCAGGACAATATGGCGGTTCGGCTCCAGCCCGTCATGCATCGCCTTCTGCGCGTCCGGCAGGACGAAATGATCGGCGGTCGGAATGTGCAGCATGACGGGCTTTCCGATCGCTTTCGCTTCGCCCAGCAAGCCATCGATTCCGACGCCATAATAGGACACGAACGCATCGCCATCGGTACGGCACGCCGCCATGAACGCCAGCCGCCCGCCCAGGCAATAGCCGACCAGCCCGACCTTGCCGCCATCCACGGCGCCACGCGCCGCCTTGATCGTCGCTTCGATATCACGGATCGCCTGATCCTGATTGAGCTTCTGCATATGGCCGAGCGCAGCCTGGAATTCCTCCGGCACATCGGCGTCCAGTTCGACATGCGGCGTCTCGCGCCAGAACAGGTCGGGGGCATAAGCGACATAGCCTGCCTTGGCCCAATTATCGCATTTGCGGCGGATGCCTTCGTTCACGCCGAAAATTTCCTGGATGACGATAATTGCCGCCTTGGCCTCGTCGCCTTCTGGTCGTGCCACATAAGCGTCGAACCGGGCACCGCCCTCCAGCGTCTCGATCGGGGTAAAGCCTGTCATGTCGCATTCCTCTTCGCGGTTGGGCCATAGGGGCTCGCCCGCATATTGGCGCATCGCGGTAGGCGCGCAACCATCGACCGACGCAAAAAATTTGCCACCATGCGCCTGTTTGCGGCATGACGGGGAACAGACGATAGAAGAACCAGAAGGGCCAGGATTATGAAGGTAACGGTCGATGTGGATTGCAGCCCAGCCGAGGCGCGCGCCTTTCTCGGCCTGCCCGATGTGACGCCCATCCACGACAAATATATCCGCACCGTCCTCGACAGTTTCGAAGGGGTCGGCAACGTCGAACAGATGGAAACCCTGTTCAAGAGCTTCTCGCCCATGGGCGATGCGGGCGTGCGCCTGTTCCAGCAGATGATGAATATCGGCCTGTCCGGCATGGGCGGGGCAAGCGACAAGAAATAGCATCGTCGCCACGCCGATGACCGACACGATTTTCGCCCTGTCTAGCGGCGCGCCGCCTGCGGGGATTGCGGTGGTGCGGGTCAGCGGATCACGCGCGCGCGCGGCGCTGGAAAGTCTCGCCCAGCGCACCCCGCCACCGCGTCAGGCGAGCCTCGCCTTGCTTACCGACCCGCAGGATGGCGCGCCGCTGGATCGCGCGCTCATCCTCTGGCTGCCCGGCCCCGGCACGGTGACCGGCGAGGATCTGGTCGAACTCCATTGCCATGGCGGCCGCGCTGTCGTCGCGGCGGTCGAGGCCGCCTTGGGCGCGATGCCGGGCCTTCGCCGGGCGCAAGC
>NZ_JPPQ01000020.1:0-1474 GCF_000743655.1 Sphingobium sp. ba1 | reverse complement strand
GCAGCGCCAGTTTCAGGTCACGCCCGCGCTTGACCTTGCGGCTCTTCACCGCCCCTTCGCCATCCAGCACGATCTCCTCGCTCTCGCTACCGAACAGCACTTCGCGCATCAGCATCGCCTCGATCTCGGCATAGCCGATGTCGATCGCCCGGTCCCAGTCGGCGGCAAAGCGCGCGTCGCGCTGCCGCCGTTCATAGGCGCCCGCGCGCCGCACGCCCGCCACCCGCGCCGCCTCGCTGACGTTGCAGGTGGTCGCCAGCACCTCCAGAAATTCCCTTTCCTGCGCCCTGGTCCAGCTGTCCTTGCGGGCCTTGCGCTGTTGCGCGCGCGTGCCGTCCGCCACCGCCTGCCGCCCCGGCCGCAATTCCACCCCCGCACCGTCCGCCATCCCAGCCCCCGCAACGCAAAAAGGGCCGACCCACCCGGATCAGCCCTTGGTTCGCCGCGTCATCCGCGACTCACATTTTTCCACTATGCCGATACGTGCCAGAACAGCGTGACGATGTCAAGTATAATGTTCCAGATAGGTTATTTCTCCAGCATCGCCGCGATCATCGGCGCTTCCAGTGCCATCGCCGCCGCCACGCTCGGCCGCGCCTTTACCCGCTCCAGCCAGGCCGCCACCTTGGGCCAGCGCGCCGCATCCAGCGCGTCTGACACATAGCCGATATTGATCAACGGACAGCCCGCCGCCAGGTCCGCCAGCGTGAAGCGATCCTCCACCAGCCAACCACTTTCCGGCAACACACCCTCCAGATAGTCATAGAGTCCCGGCAGTTCCTCGGCCTCCGCCTTGTCCGCCGCCGCCAGGTCCGGCTCGCGCTTCAACCGTCTGGCCACCGCCCGGTTGAAGAAGATCTTGGCCCCCACCGGCTGCGCCACCGTATCGCCAAATTCCTCATACCATATGGTCCGCGCCCGCGCCTTGGGTTCGGCCGGGATCATCTCCGTGCCGGGGCGCAACGCATCCATATAGGTTATGATCGCGGTCGAATCGCACAGCAGAAAGTCGCCATCCTCCAACGCCGGTATCTTGCCGAAGGGCGACCCGTTCAGATAGCCATCGCCCCCGCGCCCGAACCCGGCCGCCTGCACCTCGACCTCGATGCCCTTCTCGGCGGCAAAGACGATCACCTTGCGCACGAAGGGCGATGGCCGCGACCCGTGGATAATCATGCAAACGGCTCCTTTGGTTCGACTCACTGCGCCGAACCATGACAGATCAGTAGCAGATCGCAACCCTCATGCCGCTTGGGAAACATCCGCCACAAACGGCGCGATCACCGCCATCACCCGCGCCACCGTCTCCGCCTTCTCGCCCACCGGCGCGACATAGTCGATCACGCTGCGCGCCGCCTCGACGCCTGCGCCCCGCGCGATCGCCCAGGCGGCCAGATAATGCGCCGCCATGCATCCGCCCGCGCTCGCCACATTGCCGCGCGCCACGAACGGCGATTCCAACACGCGCAGCCCC
>NZ_JPPQ01000019.1:0-2745 GCF_000743655.1 Sphingobium sp. ba1 | reverse complement strand
CAACATCGCCTGGTTGGGCACATTGTCGGGCACCTTGCGCAGCCCGTCCATATCGTCGCTGAACGCGATCAGCCGGGTCGGCACATCCGATAGCGCATGCCAGGCATTGCGAACCATGGTAGTGCGCAGCACTTCGTTGAACGTGCCGATATGTGGCAGGCCCGATGGACCATAGCCGGTTTCGAACAGGATATGTCCCTTAGCCGGAACGCCGCCGTCCGGCCCATGGGGCGGATAGCGTTTGAGCAGCTTGCGCGCTTCTTCATAGGGCCAGGCCTTGGCCGCCTGCGCGGCGGTACGGAGCGTGTCGGATACAGTCATGCCCGGCCTCTACCGCCCCGCTCCGCGAAAGGGAACGGCTTTTGCTGACAATCCCCGTTAGGAATTGGCCGTCTTTGCCTTTCATTAACCTTGAATGTTGATAATGGCTGCGGTGATTGGAGGCGATATGCAGATCAAGCGCAGCCGTGAGCGCATCTCCGTCGAGATCCCCATCGTCGTCACGACGGTGCTCGACAGCTTGCGCGGCGTGATCGTCGACTTGAGCGAAGGCGGTGCCCAGGTCGTTGGCTGCACGCTCCCCCCGAAATCCCAGTGCCAGCTCGACTTGGATGGCTATAGCGTGTTCGGCACCGTTCGCTGGTCCGAAGAGGACCGGATGGGCATTCGCTTTCCTTACGAATTGACCGAGGGGCCGCTGTTCGAAAAGCTCGAAGCGGTAAAGGCAGCCCGCCGTGCGCCACTCCCCTTTCAACCACGCCCGCAATCCATGGGCATGGGCGGTGGCGGTTTTGGCCGCCGTACAGGCTGAAAGCCGACCAAAACAGGTTTTCCTTTTGTTCCTGTTCGCCTAAGCCGGGCAGGTGATCGACCCCGCCGACCTTCCCGCCCTTCACGCCAGCCATGGTGGCATCTGGTTGCGCGATGGCGGCCGCACGCAAGGGCTTGCCAAGGGACGGGCGATCGCCCGCGCGGCCGAAACCCCCGTGCTGCTGCTCAATGCACCTTTGACCGGCCAGCGGCTCGGCTATCCCGAATTGAACGGCCTCGACCTGCTGGAATTATGGGCTTTTCTTCACCCCGCCCGCTTTCTGGTGCCCACACCCAAGGGGCTGGCGGCGGCGCTCAATTTGGCGGTTCCGGCCAGCGAAGGCGACATTCCCGGCCTGCTGCAACAAGCGGCACAAGTGATGCTCGATCGGCTGGGATCGACCGACTGGACCGAGCGCGAAGGCGGCTGGACCGCAGCGCAATCGCTGCACCGGTTGCGCTGGACCTGGGCACTACTGGTCGCGCCGCGCATCGCCAAGCCCAAGGAAGCCGAACGCTGGCTCTTTTCCAAATTGCCCGAATGGGAGGAGGCGCAGCCCCGTCCCGCGCCGCGCACGATCGCGCTGGATGAAGGGCAGGTGCTGGCCCGGCTCGACGCACTGACCGGTGCGGGAGCCGAGCCGCGTCCTGGCCAGCGCGCCTATGCCGCCGCCGCCAGTGCCGCCTTCCTGCCGCGTCGCCATCGCGACCAGCCCAATATGCTGCTCGCCGAGGCAGGCACCGGCATCGGTAAGACGCTGGGCTATCTCGCCCCCGCCTCGCTCTGGGCGGGACAGGCGCAGGGGACGGTGTGGGTGTCGACCTATACCAAGGCGCTGCAGCGCCAGCTCGATCGCGAATCGCTGCGCCTCTTTCCCGACCCAGCCGTCGCCGCCAAGCGCGTGGTGGTGCGCAAGGGACGGGAAAATTATCTCTGCCTGCTCAATCTGGAAGACGCGCTGCAAGGCGGTTTCACCGGGCGCGCGGCCATATTGGCGCAACTGGTCGCGCGCTGGGCGGCGTTCAGCAAGGATGGCGACATGGTCGGCGGCGACCTGCCCGGCTGGTTGCCTACCTTGTTCCGGCGCAATGGATCGACCGCGCTGACCGACCGGCGGGGCGAGTGCATCTATGCCGGCTGCCCCCATTATCGCAAATGCTTCATCGAGCGGTCGTCGCGGGCGAGCGCGGATGCGGACATCGTCATCGCCAACCATGCGCTCGTCATGATCAACGCCGCGCGCGGGCGGGAAACCGGGCAGCGGCCACAGCGGATCATCTTCGACGAAGGCCATCATCTGTTCGATGCCGCCGATTCGACCTTTTCGGTCGCGCTATCGGGGCAGGAAGCGATCGAGTTGCGCCGCTGGATCATGGGGCCGGAGGGCGGATCGCGCGGGCGGCGGCGCGGGCTGGCGGCACGCCTGTCCGATCTTGCCAGCTATGACGAGGAAGGCGGACACGCGATCCGCGCGGCGATCGACGCGGCGCAGGCACTGCCCGCCGATGAATGGCTCAAGCGCGTCGTCGCGGGCGAACCGTTCGGGGCGCTGGAGGCCTTGCTGACCGCAGTGCGCGCCACCGTCTATACCCGCGCCGCCGATACGGGCGAGGCCGACGCGGGCTATGGTATGGAAACCGAACTGGCCGAACCGGACGGCGCACTGGTCGAGGCGGCACAGGAAGCGGCGCTGGCGCTCGACGCGCTCATCAAGCCATTGGTACGGCTGGGGCGGCGGCTGGAAGCGGTGATCGAGGATGCGCCCGACTGGCTGGACAGCGCGGCGCGGGCACGGATCGAGGGCGCGGTGGCATCGCTCGGCTGGCGGCGCGACCTGATCGCGGCCTGGCTGGCGCTCCTCACGCGCATCGGCGGCCCGGCGGACCCCGACTATGTCGACTGGCTGGCGGTCGATCGGATCGAGGGGCGCGAGT
>NZ_JPPQ01000018.1:5418-5492 GCF_000743655.1 Sphingobium sp. ba1 | reverse complement strand
CCGAAACGATCGCTGTCGAGCCGCTACCGTGAATCCGTGTCCCGATAATGTACAGGGGCCAGTCAGTCTGGAAA
>NZ_JPPQ01000018.1:5261-5408 GCF_000743655.1 Sphingobium sp. ba1 | reverse complement strand
TGCCACCCCGTCCCGGATTAAGCCATCACGCAGCAGCCCGGTGAATAAGAGAGGTTAGCGTCACCCCAGCGAAAGCTGGGGTCTCAGGAGATGGCGCGATGGCGTTGCGACCAGTGCCACGCCCCACGGTCTACGCCTCCGCCTGAG
>NZ_JPPQ01000018.1:3676-5251 GCF_000743655.1 Sphingobium sp. ba1 | reverse complement strand
GCGGCTGGAGCCATTTGGCGGTGATGTCGCGGGGTGCGGCGATGGTGAGCGCGCTGCTCGCCTGACCCGCCTGCATCGCCCGCACGGCATCTTCAAACTCCAGGAAACCGGCGCGTAGGGCATCCAGCCCCGCTTCGGTTTCGGGGGTGAGTTCCAGCCCCTTGGACGTGCGGCGGAACAGCACCACGCCCAGCAAATCTTCCAGCGCCCGAATCTGCTGACCAACCGCCGCTGGCGTTACCGCCAGTTCGTCGGCCGCGCGCGTGAACGATAAATGCCGTGCCGCCGCATCCAGCACGCGCAGGCCGTTGAGCGGCAAATGCGTCCGCTTCATTCGGCCACCGCAGGCGCGATCAGCGCGAAATGAGGGATGGCGACCTCGAACGTCTCGCCGCTGAGGCCGATCATGCGGTAGCTGCCCTTCATCGATCCGGTCGGGGTATTGAGCGGACAGCCGGACACATAATCATAGCTTTTGCCCGGCTGGACCACCGGCTGTTCGCCGACCACGCCGTCGCCATCGACCCGGTGCTGGGCACCGCGCCCGTCGGTGATGACCCAATGACGGGTCAGCAACTGGACCGGCTGACTGCCCTGATTTTCGATGCGGATATGATAGGCCCAGAACCAGCGGCCCCGGTCCGGCTCCGACTGTTCGGGCAGGAAGGAGACGGCGACATGGACGATGACGTCCTGCGTCTTGGCGTGGAAGGGGAAAAGTGCGTTCACGGCCTTACGAATGCGCCCTTACCCCCTTGCCCGTCAACGCCCGATCGTCCGCAATGCCTGATCGAGATCGGCGATCACATCGTCCGCATCCTCCAGCCCGACATTGAGCCGCAGCATGTCTTCGGTGATGCCGACTTCCAGCCGCGCGGCCTCTGCCATGCCAAAATGCGTGGTCGAGGCCGGATGCGTCATCAGCGAGCGCGAATCGCCGATATTGTTGCTGATGTCGACCAGTTGCAGCCCGTTCAGAAGCCCATGCGCTTCGGCCCTGCCTCCGCCGACATAGAGCGAGAAGATCGGCCCGGCCATCTCCATCTGGCGCATCGCCAGCGCATGTTGCGGGTGGCTCTCCAGCCCCGGATACAGCACCTTGGCGACGCGGCTTTCCAGAAATTTCGCGACCTTGAGCGCATTTTCGCTCTGTCGCCTGATCCGCAGGTCCAGCGTCTCCAGCCCCTTGAGCACGACCCAGGCGTTGAACGCGCTAAGCGTCGGCCCGGTGTTTCGGTGGAAGGGCAGCAACGTATTGGTGATCCATTCCCGCGTGCCACAGATCGCGCCGGCCAGCACCCGGCCTTGCCCGTCCATCATCTTGGTCGCGCTATAGGCGACCACATCCGCGCCGAACTCCATCGGCCGCTGCAGCGCGGGGGTGGCGAAGGCGTTGTCGATGACGCTGGTGATGCCATGCGCCTTGGCGATGACGCAGATCGCCGCCATGTCGGCGACATCCATCGTCGGGTTAGCGGGCGTTTCGAAGAAGAAAACCTTGGTATTGGGGCGGATCGCCGCTTCCCATGCCGCATTGTCGGTGGCGTCGACCGTGGTCGTCTCGATCCCGAATTT
>NZ_JPPQ01000018.1:2806-3666 GCF_000743655.1 Sphingobium sp. ba1 | reverse complement strand
GCGTTGCTGGCTGGTGCCAAGGCCCATCGCGCCGGGGCGGGACCGCTCCACCCCGGACAGATCGGCCGCCTTGGCCTCCGCCGCGCTGGCGCCCCCGCGCATCAGGCTGATCGCGTCGCGGCACCGCTTCGCTTCCTCGAAATCGAGCGCTTCGGCAGCCGCCGCCATCTTGCGCGACAGGGTTTCGATCGTGTCGTCCATGGCGGTTGAACGCGCGATCGGGGCGTTAGGCTGCATGGGGGCGCGCCTCGGTCGGTCGGCGTGGTGTCAACCAAGCCCTGAACGGGCCTTCGCTTGCGCCGCCAACCGCCATCGCCTCACTGATACCGCCTCACTGATAATGCAGCTTCTTGTCGAACCCCTCATTCGCCTTGGCCATCTTGGCGATCTTGCGCAGCTGGTTGCGGACATGCCGCTCGAACCGCACATCGTCATAAATGCCCGTCGCCGAATAATCTTCCTGGCGGATCAGATCCTTGAGCCGCTGGGCGAACAGCGCCTGCGTCTCGATGCAATCGGGAAATTGCAGGGTGCGGCATACCCATTCCTCGGCGGCGGCCTTGTCATACTCATCGCGCGATTCATAACCGCGCCGATCCGCCTCCGCCTGATCCAGCCGCGCCGCATCGAACCGCCGCGCCAACCAGTGCCGCACCACCGCCCCATCCCACGCTGTCGACGGCTCGCTCATGATTTGCTCCACATCTTGGTCATCGTGGCACCCATAGAGGAAGAGGGCGGAGAAGCTACCGTGGCTAATAATGCGAAAATATCTGACCAACATGCGCCATTATCGGACGTGACAGGAGCAAAAGTCGCTCTTGAAACAGTCTGCTAATCGGGGCCTACATCTGGGCCTT
>NZ_JPPQ01000018.1:1822-2796 GCF_000743655.1 Sphingobium sp. ba1 | reverse complement strand
TCGAGCGGTTTCTGTGGAGTGAAGCCTCGGGACATTTTCGACCAGCCAAGCGCGACGATGACGCCCACCAGCAGAAGCGAGGCGAGAAATTCAAATGTGCTCATTGTAGCCCTCCGTTCAGCCCCAGCCGTCCCGGCGACCTTCGCCATTGTCGCGCAGCTTACGGCCATCGAGGGCCGACCGGCGGATGTTGAGTTCGACCTCCTCACCCTTGCGGGTCAGCTGGACATCACGCGGATCGATGTTGTTGCGCTTCGCATAGTCTTCGGCTGCCCGTTCGCTCCCGAACTTGCCAGCCTCATCGAATTCCCAACCCATCGTTCGTCTCCTTCTCTTCGCCGCAGGCACCACGCCGGCGACTTCTCCATTCACAAGTCGAGCCCGAGGCTGCGCTCGGGCAGCGGTGGCAGCGGATCGCCGCGATCGGGTTTCAGATCGGGCGGCGCTTGTGGGGCCTTCGCGGCCGGCGCAGATGCCGCGCCATCGGGCAGAGGCGGCAGATCGCTTGGAACGGGAGCAAGATCGGACAGGTTGACGCCGTCGATCGGACCGGGATCGAACTTCTCGCGGGGTTGCGCGCCCGGCCCCTTCCTGCCGTCGATATCGAGGCGGCCGAGCGTCTCGAGCGAGGAGGTCTTGTTGCCGGGATTCATGTCGAGCTGCCGCGCGAGCTTCTCCTTGTCGTCCACGACCATTGTCAGCTCGTCGCGCACGCGCGTGACCCCGACGTTGAAGAGGCGCTGGTTCGAGAGGTTGCGCTCATGCGACGACATGACGGTGATCGCCTTGTCGGTGGTGATCCCCTGGGCCATGTGCATATTAAGGCTATAAGCAAGGTCGAGCCGAGATAGCATCGGGTCACCGAGGCTGAGCGTGAGGAGCACCTTGTCCGCAGTCTCAACCTTCACGCCATCGGCATCGACGCCCACAACGCGCGCAAGCGCGGCATTGTGCAGGCCGCGCTGCTTGTCGTT
>NZ_JPPQ01000018.1:0-1812 GCF_000743655.1 Sphingobium sp. ba1 | reverse complement strand
TGCCGCCGGTGGCGTTCGCGCGCGAGGGCGCGGGTGCGCCGTCCTTGCCGCCGCGACGGCCATGGGCGGGCTTGTCGCCGCGTGGCTTCTGCTCATTGTCTTGGCGGCCGGTGTGCGGACGGGTGTGCTGGGCGCGTTCGGGGCGGGGCTTTTGGCGGCCCTTAAACACCCAGTTGGCGGCGCTGACGGGGGGCGCTTCTGCTGGTTCAGCTCCTTCGACAGCTTCCTCGGCCGGGGCCGGGGTGGGCGCTTCGACCGGACGGAAGCCAGCGGCGCGCATCAGTTGCAGGAAAGCGGGTTCGAGCAGGCCAAGCGAGACGATCTGCGGGCTGACCGCGGTGAAGGCTTCGCCCTTGGCGATCGCCTCATGCGCGGCGCGGGCCATGCGTTCGGCCATGTCGATGCGCAGCATCTGGTCACCAAAGCCGCGAAAGCCAGCGATTCGCGCGCCCATCTGCGCGAATTTGTCGCCAACCGGCAGCAGGGTGAGGCCGGGCAGTGGCAGCCGCAGGCAGGGCTTGCCGAGTCGCGCCGCCAGCAAGGCGGAGCGCCAGCGCGCCGCGCCGGGCTTGAGCAGGCCGGGATGATAGATGTCGAGCACGCCGATATCGATGCCCGCGCGGCGCAGCAAATGGCGCTGGTCCTTGTCGAGATGGCCGAGCGCGGCGTCGAGATCAACCCGCGCCATCACGCCGCCGCCATCGGCCAACTGCGCGAAGACCGCGCGGACCACAGCGGGAACGGCCGGATCGGCGGCGCTTTCGGCCATTTTTACCAGCGGTAACAGATGCTTCTGCTTCTGCGCGTCGAGCCAGCTGGCCAGCCGCGTAGCGACCTGCTTCTGCAGATCGGGCGCCAGTTCGAGCAAGGCGCGGTCGAGCCGGATTTCGGGCGTCAGCAGGGTCGGCCCCGCCAGCAGGGTCGCGACCGTCGCCTGTCCCCATGCGATGCCCGGCATCTGTCCCGCTTCGTCCAACAGGGCAAAATCCGCATCCGCCGCCGCAACCAATTCATCTGCCTTCACACGCAATACCTTTCCAAGGCGCCTTTCCGCCGCCGCCAACAGCATCTTCCTGTCCTGATGCCGCGTAGCGGGATCGACCGAGAAACGAAATCCGTCAAGTCGCCCGATCGATTCTCCATCGACGCACACGCTGCCGTCCGGTTCGACGGTGACCGGCAGGGTGCTGGCATTTTGGCCGAGATCGCGCAACAGGACGGTGGTGCGCCGGTCCACGAAACGCTGCGTCAAGGCGGCGTGCAGCGCATCGGACAGCTTTTCCTCCAGCGCGCGGGTGCGTTCGGCCATTTCGGCGGGATCTGCAAGCCAGTCGGCGCGGTGGGCGATGTAGGACCAGGTGCGGGCGGCGGCGATCCGGCCCGCGAGCGTGTCGATATCGCCCTGCACCGAATCGAGCCGGGCGATCGCCTGCGCGAACCAGTCGCGAGGGATGTGGCCATTGCCTTCGGACAGGAAGCGCCAGATCCGCGCGACGGCGCGGCCATGATGTTCGGTGCCGAGTTTCTGAAAGTCGGGCAGGCTGCACGCGGCCCAGAGCCGTTCGACCTGCCGCTGGCCACGCGCGCGGTCGATGACGAGGGGATCGTCGGCGAGCCGCTTGAGGACGGACAGGTCGACGGCCTGCGGCGCGGCGCGCAGTTCGGGACGGTCGGGCCGCTCCTCCAGATCGGCGATCAGATGGTCGAGCCGGTCGGTGCGTGGCGTGCCGTCGCGCCAGAAAAGATGGTCCACCGGCGGGAAGCGATGCGCCTCGATCGCTTCGATCTCTTCGGGGGTGAAGGCGGCGTCGC
>NZ_JPPQ01000017.1:0-1331 GCF_000743655.1 Sphingobium sp. ba1 | reverse complement strand
CGGGCGACCGGGCGGGCGGCGCGGATCGATTTCACCGCCTGACATTGGCGGGACTTTATCGGGAGACGGGATATGGACGGGACGCCGCGATGGGCCTTGCCCTTTTTGTTCGCCGGGCAGGCGCAGAAGGAAATGTTCCACAATGAGGCGCTGGTGCGGATCGACGCGCTGGTCCACGGGGTCGCGCAGAGCGCGGACCTGGCCAGCCCGCCGGTTGCGCCGGAGATCGGCCAATGCTGGATCGTCGCTGAGGAGGCGACGGGGGCGTGGGACGGGAATGACGGGGCGGTGGCGTTATGGACCGACGGCGGATGGCGATTTATCGCTCCGCAGGCGGGATTGCGGCTGTTGGTTGTGGATCGCGATCATGCACTGCAGCATGATGGCAGTGCTTGGCGGGGTGCTGCCGAGCGGGGCGACGGGCTGTATATCGACGAGCTGAAAGTCGTCGGAACGCGGCAGCCGGGAATCGCAGCCCCGACCGGGGGCGAAACGATCGACGCGCAGGCGCGTAATAGCATCGCCCTGATGCTGACTGCTTTGCGGGCACATGGCCTCATTCATTCGTAATTCTGTAACAATCCCATTTTTTTGTTGGGATGTTTACCTTTTAGCATTAGGGGGAGGTTAAATAGCCTGAACCGTCCACGAACAGCGTGCTACTGCGCTATTTTTGCAACGGTTTCTCTATTTGTGGACTTGCCATGAAACCTTCTTCCCGATACAGGGTTTCAGCAGTCCTTCGTGACACTTTTGAAAGGGGAATTCAGATGCGGAAGCTTGCCCTCGCGGCTGCTCTTGCTACCACTGCCTTGGCCACCCCGGCTATGGCACGTGACGACAGCTGGTACATTGGCGTAGACGCCGGTGTGCTCCTGGTCGAAGACCAGAACATGACCTTCTCGGCCGTCCCTCCCGGCGGTTCGGTCGTTCCTTCGATCGACTACCATAAGGGTTATGACGTCGACGCCAACATCGGCTACGACTTTGGTGGTTTCCGCCTGGAGGCCGAAGCGGCCTACAAGCGCGCCAAGATCGATTTCGATCGTACCGACGGCGGCTTCGGCGGCGCAGCTTCGGCTCTGTCGTTCATGCTGAACGGCTTGCTGGACTTCGGTCCCGATGACGGCCTGCAGGGCTTTGTCGGCGGTGGTGTTGGCGTTTCGCGCGCCAAGATCGCTTCGGACATCGTCAACGACAGCGACACCGGTTTTGCATGGCAGGCTCTGGCCGGCGTGCGTTACCCCGTCACCAACAATGTCGACGTTTCGCTCAAGTATCGTTTCTTCAACCAGGACGATATCAAGCTGATCCCGGCTTATCAGAGCATC
>NZ_JPPQ01000016.1:0-1449 GCF_000743655.1 Sphingobium sp. ba1 | reverse complement strand
GACATCAACCGCCTCTGGCTCAAGAGCGAGGGCGAAGGCGAGTTCGGCCGCGGCATCGACAGCGCCGAGGTGCAGGTGCTCTACAGCCGGGCCATCGACCCCTATTTCAATCTTCAGGGCGGTATCCGCCAGGACTTCGGCCGCGGGCCCGACCGCACCTACGCGACGATCGGCGTCGAGGGCCTGGCTCCTGGCATGTTCGAGGTCGAAGGCGCGCTGTTCCTCTCGACCAAGGGCGATGTTCTGGGCCGGGTCGAGGGCTATTACGACCAGCGCATCACCCAGCGCCTGATCTTGCAGCCGCGCGCCGAGGTCAATTTCGCCGCGCAGGATATTCCGGAGAACGACATCGGTTCGGGGCTGGTCAACATAGAGCTCGGCGCGCGCCTGCGCTACGAATTCAGCCGCCAGTTCGCACCTTACATCGGCGTTTCCTATCTGCGCAAAGCCGGAGACACGGCGCGGCTGTCGAGGCTTGCGGGCGAGGACGTCCATGCCACCAGCTTCGTCGCCGGCGTTCGCTTCTGGTTTTAGCATCAGGACGGCTGATGGCGGGGGCGAACAAGAGAGCGGGGCGTTACACTCATACCCAGGTCGGCCGGCGCCGAGCGAAGGAGATACGCCATGGACCATTCGTCCCACATGAACACCCGGAAGATGGGTGCCTATTGGAGCCTTGCCGTTCAGACCGTCATCAGCGGCGTCATCATGTATCTGGTGATGTTCGTCATGATCGACGGGCTCGACAGCTTCTACAACAACCTCAACATGCTCTACATGACGCTGATGATGGTCGCACCGATGGTGGTGCTGATGATCCTCGCCATGCGACACATGTTCGTGTCGAAGGCCGCCAACATCGCGCTGATCGCCGCGTCGCTGGTCGCCTTCTTCGGCAGCTTTGCACTCATCCGCACCCAGACCACGATCGGCGACACGGCCTTTCTGCGCTCGATGATCCCGCATCATTCCGGGGCGATCCTGATGTGCCAGGAAGCAAAGCTCAGCGATCCGGAAGTCATCCGGCTTTGCGAAGCGATCAAGCGCTCGCAGCGGCAGGAAATCGACGAGATGAAGGCCATACTCGCGCGGCGCTGAGTGGCACGGTCGGGCTACGCCCGGATACGTGCGCCCGGCCAGGTATGTGAGCCGGCCGATGGTCGACACGAGGCGCGGGGCGGACGAGATTGCCAGGGAGGTGGTGCGGCTTGCGCCGTTGTTCCTGCGACAGGCTGGCGGCCATGTCCTGACGCTGCTCGATCCTGCCGGGATCGTGCTGAGCTATAATGAAGAAGGCGAGCGTGCCGAATGCTGGCCCCTCGATCGCGTCCTGGGACAGCCCCATGACCTGTTCTACCCGCCCGACGAGATTGCGGCCGGCCGCCCGTGCGCAGACCTGGCGGCCGCCCTTCACGAAGGCACGCTGGAGCGCGAAGCGTGGCGGGTCTG
>NZ_JPPQ01000015.1:0-1754 GCF_000743655.1 Sphingobium sp. ba1 | reverse complement strand
GGCCCGCGACGTTGCGCAAGCTGGATGGGGACGATGTGCCGCAAGGCCGCCGCGTTTTCACCGCCGCCACGAGCGCGCGGATGCGCCAGCTGTTGCGGATGATCGTGTCGGAGGGTACAGGACGCAGCGCCGACGCCAAGGGTTTCCGGGTGGGTGGCAAGACGGGCTCCGCCGAGAAGCCCGAAGAAGGTCGCTATAACAAGAGTTCGCTGGTGACGACGTTCGCCTCTGCCTTTCCGATGGATAATCCCCGCTATGTCGTCCTGGCGATGATGGACGAGCCCAAGGGCAATGCGGAGACGTTCGGCCTGCGCACCGCCGCCTGGACCGCGTCGCCCGTGGTCAAGCGCGTGGTCGAACGGGTCGGGCCGATGCTGGGCGTGATGCCCGATGAGCGCCGCGACGTGGATATTTCGGACCTGATGCCGCTGCTGTGGAAGGCCAAGGGAGAGAGCGAATGACACGGCTGGGTTCCCTGATCGACGGTCTGGACGCCCATGTCGGGGCGGACGCTGACCTTGATCAGAACATCACTGGCTTTGCGATCGACAATCGCAAGGTTGCGCGCGGCACGGTGTTCGGCGCGTTCCAGGGGCTGCGCGTCAATGGCGAGGATTATATTGCTGATGCGGTGAAGGCAGGCGCGATTGCCGTCGTCGCCCGGCCGGAAGCGGTGGTCGAGGGCGCGATCCATATTGCGCACGCCAATCCGCGTCGCCTGTTCGCGCAGCTGGCCGCGCGTTATTTTGCGCCTTTCCCCGATGTGACCGTTGCGGTGACCGGCACCAACGGCAAGACATCCACTGTGGAACTGGCGCGGCAATTGTGGCGGATGATGGGGCATCATGCCGCCTCCATCGGCACGCTGGGCGTGACGACGTCGGTCGACCAGGTTTCCACGGGCCTTACCACGCCGGACATCGTCACTTTCCTCGCCAACATGTCGGGTCTGCGCCGAGAGGGCGTCAGCCATGCCGCGTTCGAGGCGTCGAGCCATGGGCTGGACCAATATCGGACTGAAGGATTGCCGGTCGTCGCGGGCGCCTTCACCAATTTGTCGCGCGACCATCTCGACTATCATGGCGATATGGACCGCTATTTCGACGCCAAGATGCGGCTGTTCGATGAAGTGGTCGCGGCCGATGGCGCGGCGGTGGTGTGGGCCGATGATGCCTGGTCGGACAAGGTGATCGCGCGGGTCGCGGCGCGCGGGCTGAAGCTGCTGTCGGTCGGCGAGAAGGGGGAGGCGCTGCGCCTTGTCTCGCGCACGCCGACGCAATTGGGGCAATTGCTGGAGATCGAGGTCGAGGGCAAGCGCTACACCGTCAATCTGCCGCTGATCGGCGCGTATCAGGCCGCCAATGCGCTGACCGCAGCGGGCTTGGTCATCGCGACCGGGGGCGACGTGGCCAAGGTGCTGGAACTGTTGGGCCGGGTGCAGCCCGTGCGCGGGCGGCTGGAACGGGCGGTCATCTGCCAAACGGGCGCGCCGGTCTATGTCGATTATGCCCATACACCCGATGGCCTGAAAGCCGCGATCGAGGCCTTGCGGCCGCATACGAAGGGGCGGCTGATCGCGCTGTTCGGCGCGGGCGGGGATCGCGATGCAGGCAAGCGGCCATTGATGGGGCAGGTTGCGGCGGAATTGGCCGATCATGTGATCGTAACGGATGATAATCCGCGTTCGGAAGAGCCGTCCGCGATCCGCGCCGCCGTGATGGCCGGTGCGCATGGGGCGGAGGAGATCGGCGGGC
>NZ_JPPQ01000014.1:0-1225 GCF_000743655.1 Sphingobium sp. ba1 | reverse complement strand
GTTGGGAGGGTTATCCCTCCTCTGTTCGATCGTCCGTTCGCCCTGAGCCTGTCGAAGGGCGTTGCTTCGCGCGGGTCAGGCGATCAGCGCGCGAGCCATCCGCCATCAACGGCGAGGGTATGCCCGTGGATATAACCCGCCGCGCTCGACGCGAGGAACACGGCCGCCCCGCCAATGTCGGACGGATCACCCCACCGGCCTGCCGGGATGCGCTCTTGGATCTGGCGATTACGGGTCTCGTCGGCCTGCAGCGCGGCTGTATTGTTGGTGGCGATATAGCCTGGCGCGATGGCGTTGACGTTGACGCCCTTGGCCGCCCATTCGTTGGCCAGCAGCTTGGTCAGGCCAGCGACGCCGCTCTTGGACGCGGTGTAGCTTGGCACGCGGATGCCGCCCTGGAAGGACAAGAGCGAGGCGATGTTGATGATCTTGCCCGCGCCCTGGCCGATCATATGGCGACCCGCCGCCTGACACAGGAAGAACAGCACCTTCAAATTGGTGTCGATCACGGCATCCCAGTCTGCCTCGGTAAAGTCCACGCTGTCGGCACGGCGGATGATCCCGGCATTGTTGACCAGAATGTGCAGGCCGCCGAGCTTTTCCAGCGTCTCGTCCACCACGCGCTGGACCGGCGCGATGGTCGACAGGTCGGCGGAGATGATCTCCGCGCGACGGCCGAGCGCCTGGACCTTCTCGACGGTTTCCTGTGCCGGAGTGCGGCCGACTGCGGCGATGTCCGCACCGGCAGCAGCCAACGACAGGGCGATGGCCTGGCCAATGCCGGTATTCGCGCCAGTGACGATGGCGACGTTGCCGCTAAGATCGAAGGGGTTGGTCATGCTATTTCCGTTCGTTTCGAGCCCTTCGACTGCCTGCCAAGGCAGGCGCTCAGGACAGGCCAGGGTCGAGAAACCATTCGGGCGCTGTGCGAGCGTGTCTCGACTTCGCTCGACACGAACGGCGCTCTCACTTTGAGTCAGGCGAGCTGGCAGATATCCAGCACGTTCATGTCGGTATAATCCTGATTCTCGCCCGCCATCGCCCAGATGAAGGCATAGGCCTTGGTGCCCGACCCCATATGCACCGACCAGGGTGGCGAGATCACCGCTTCCTCATTGGCTATGACGATATGCCGCATCGCATCGCCTTCGCCCATATAGTGGAAGACGCGATCCGACGGCCCATCCAGCTCGAAGTAGAAATAAATCTCGCTGCGCCGCTCATG
>NZ_JPPQ01000013.1:1746-3611 GCF_000743655.1 Sphingobium sp. ba1 | reverse complement strand
AGACCCGCCTGCGCTGAGCGACGGCGGTTCAGGCGAGGCGGCGACGGCGGATGGCCGGGTCGGGTCGTTCCTCGCCATGGAGCGGCCCCGCCTCGATCAGTTCGATGATCCGTTCATGGGTGACCGGACGGCTGAACAAATAGCCCTGAACATTGGTGAAGCCAGCCTCGCGCGCGTGGGCGAGTTGGTCCTGCGTCTCGATCCCTTCGGCGACCGTGTCCATCGACAGGTCGCGCGCGAGATTGCCGATCGCGCGGACGATCGCGCGATCTTCGGCGTTGGCACTGGTCCCCGCCATGAAGCTCTGGTCGATCTTGAGCGTGTCGAACCGGTAGGAGCGCAGATAAGAGAGCGAGGAATAGCCGGTGCCGAAATCATCAAGCGCCAGGCGCAGGCCGATCCGCTGCAATTCGCGCAGGATCGTGCTGGTCTGGCCGCTATCATCGAGGAAGATGGATTCGGTGACTTCCAGTTCGAGCCGACGGGCGGGCAAGCCGGTTTCCAGCAGCGCGGCGATGACATTGCCGGGCAAGTCGTGCGATTTGAGCGAGGCCGGCGAGATGTTGATGGCCACGCGCACGTCGCCGGGCCAGGCCGCCGCGGCGATGCAGGCCTGACGCAGCACCCAGCCGGTCAAGGCTTCGATCAGGCCCATGCTTTCGGCGATCGGGATGAATTCGGACGGGGGGATGGCCCCCAGCACGGGATGGTTCCAGCGGATCAGCGCTTCGCAAGCGTCGATATCGCCGCCATCCAGCGCCACGATCGGCTGGAACATCAGTTTCAGTTCGTCGCCATCCAGCGCGCGGCGCAGGCCGGTCTCGATCTCGTGGATGCGGTTGAACCGCTCCTTGAGCGACCAGTTGAAGCTGGATGCCCGGTTGCGCCCCGCTCCTTTGGCTTCGTAGAGCGCGAGGTCGGCATGTTGCATCAGTTCGTCCATGTCGCGGCCATCCTGTGGCGCGACGGCATAGCCGATCGAAGCCGTGACCTGGAGATGATGGTCGGACAGATCGAAGCCATGGGCAAAATAGGCGATGATTTCCTGCGCGATCGCCGCTGCGGTGACGCGATCGGTATCGGGACAGATGATGACGAATTCGTCGCCGCCGAAACGGGCGATCCGCCCCCGCCCCTGCACCACGTCGGCCAAACGTTCCGCCACGGCGCGCAGCAGCCGGTCGCCGACCATATGGCCGAGCGAGTCGTTGATCTCCTTGAACCGATCGACATCCATCCACAGGATGGCGACGGCATCGACGCGCTTCTCGGTGGTTTCGAAGATTTCGCGCAGGCGCATCTGCATCGCCATGCGGTTTTCCAGGCCGGTCAGATTATCATAGCGCGCCAGTCGCTCGAATTTCTCGGCCAGCAGCGACTTGTCGCGCCGCCCGATCAGCGCCTGCACAACGATGCGGTGCGTGGTCGAACTGATTTCAGCGAGGCCCAATATCATCGCGACCATCGCGACGGATAGAACGCGGTAGCCGGTCGATCCCTCCAGCCACAGGCCGAGCGCGGTTGGCAGCAATGCGAGGCAGACCTGACCGATGGCGATCTGCACTCGCCCGGCGTTGCGACCCGAAATGCCGCCGGCATAGCCGGTCGCCATCGACACGCTGAGCATATGGGTGATCGGATTGGCCGATCCGATCAAGGTGACGAATCCCATGAGGCCGAGCAGCCCGGAATAGGCCCAGGCGCCCAATTCATAGGCGAGTTCCCAGTTGCGCGATGCGACGGCGGTGCCGCGCACCAACTGGCGATGAAAGAAGATGGCGGAAAAAACGCGCAGCGCCGCGACGATGCATAGGGTGGCGACGACGGCATGGATGGCGAGGCCATCCGATATGCTGCTGATGACG
>NZ_JPPQ01000013.1:0-1740 GCF_000743655.1 Sphingobium sp. ba1 | reverse complement strand
GTGGCGACGACGGCATGGATGGCGAGGCCATCCGATATGCTGCTGATGACGAGGCCGACCGCCATGCCGGTCGCAGCGCCAATGGTCAGCGATGTGGGGGACGCATAGAGCGTTTCGACCAGGCTCCGCCGCACATCGGCATCCTGTTCCGACGAGAGCGCCCTGCGCTTTTCCAGCAATGTCCTCAAAGCGCGCAAATGGCCGGTCTCCGGTTCCTGACCCCTCTTCGCAGTTTCCCTTTATTTTTTCGTTAACCGCAAGATCGCAGCCAACTGGCGCGTTTGCGCGCAGACGCCTATGCCGGTGGCCTGATTGTCGTGGACCGGGGGAGCATCGCCATATCTGCTCAATTGCTCATCGCCCTCGCCTATGTCGCCCTGCTGTTCGGGGGGACGGCGTTCGCGCATGTTCATCGCCATCGGCTGCGCCAATCGCGCTGGCGCATCCATGCCTATACGCTGGCGCTGGGGGTCTATTGCACCAGTTGGACCTATTTTGGCGCGGTCGGGACGGCGGCGACTGGGGGCTGGAGCTATCTGCCCATCTATCTGGGGCCGATCCTGCTGATGATCGCGGGCGGGCCATTCCTGCGTCGGTTGAATGCCGAGGTGCAGGAGGATGGCGCGACATCCATTTCCGATTTCATCGGATCGCGTTTCGGCAAGAGCCGCACGGTGGCGGCGCTGGTGACGCTGATCCT
This sequence comes from Sphingobium sp. ba1, assembly GCF_000743655.1. Classification (NCBI taxonomy): domain Bacteria; kingdom Pseudomonadati; phylum Pseudomonadota; class Alphaproteobacteria; order Sphingomonadales; family Sphingobiaceae; genus Sphingobium; species Sphingobium sp. ba1. The sequence goes on along the minus strand of NZ_JPPQ01000013.1, from coordinate 1,040 downwards.
GTTGTTCGGCACCATTCCCTATATCGCGCTGCAATTGCTGTCGGTGGCGCTGAGTTTCGCGCTGGTTTCCGGCATTACGCAGCCGACCGCGCCGCTGGTCGTGGCGGCGGCGGCCCTGGCGCTGTTCGCCATCGCCTTTGGTGCCCGGCGCTATCAGGTGGCGGGGCAGAATGAGGCGATATTGTTCGCCGTCGCCTTTGAATCGCTGTTCAAGCTGGTGGCGTTGCTGTTGGTCGCAGGGCTGGCGGTCTGGCTGTTGTGGACGGCCCCTGTCGATCGGATCGCCGATGGCATGGCGACCTTTCGCAGCGGATTTGCGCCCTCTCGGCTGGATGTGAATTTCGCCGTCACCACTTTGTTGTCGGTGCTGACGATCATCTGCCTGCCCCGACATTTCTTCATCAGCGTCACGGAGTCGCGCACGCCCGATGACATATTGACCGCGCGTTGGGGCTTCGTCGCCTATCTGCTGGTGACGGTGCTGGCGGTGCTGCCCATTGCCGCCGCGGGCGTGGCGCTGCTCGGCCAAGGAGCGACGCCCGACCTGTTCGTGCTAAGCCTGCCGCAGGATTTCGGCTATCGCGGCCTGGCCTTGCTCGTCTTTCTGGGTGGCGTGTCAGCGGCGCTGGCGATGGTCGTCACCGAGATTGTCGCGATTTCGAGCATGATCTCCAACGATCTGTTCGCGCCCGTGCTGCTGCGGCGATCGACCGAAGATTCGCATTTGGGCGAGCGGTTGTTGTGGATACGGCGCGGCGCGATCATCGCATTGATCGGCGCGGCGGTGCTCTATGCGCTGGCGCTGCCGTCCACCACGCAATTGGCCTCGGTCGGCCTGGTCGCCTTCGTCGCGATCGCCCAATGCGCGCCCGCGCTGATCTGTGCCGTCTATCGGCCGCATAATGATCCGCTGGCGGCCAAGGCGGGGCTGCTGACTGGCTTTGCCTTATGGTTCGTCATCCTGTTCCTGCCCGCGATCGGCAGCGAGACGATCACCCCGCCTGCCTGGCGCGGCATCAGCGCGGTGACGGCGGGCACGC
>NZ_JPPQ01000012.1:5854-7764 GCF_000743655.1 Sphingobium sp. ba1 | reverse complement strand
CCCAAACCCCTCCCACACGCCACCCCACCGCCCCGCAATAAATCCCGCAAAGGGACTGGCCGTATCGGGGCGGAGTGGTTACATGGGCCGCCACAAAACCCCTGGGGTCTGCTGCAGACCCCGCAGCAGAAAGTGGCTTGTTCCATGGAAATCCGCCTCGGCCTCACCTTCGACGACGTGCTGTTGCAGCCCGGCGAATCCGATGTGCTGCCAAGCCAGGCGGACACCAGCACGTTCGTCACCAAGGCGATCAAGCTGAACATTCCGATCCTGTCGTCGGCGATGGACACGGTAACGGAAGCGGACATGGCGATCGTCATGGCGCAGCTGGGCGGCATCGGCGTGCTGCACCGCAACCTGTCGGTCGAGGAGCAGGCGGACGCGGTGCGCGCGGTCAAGCGGTTCGAGAGCGGTATGGTCGTCAACCCCATCACCATCCTGCCCAACGCCACGCTGGCGGACGCGCAGATGCTGATGAAGCGGCACCGGATCAGCGGCATTCCCGTGGTGGAAGCGAGCGGCAAGCTGGTCGGCATATTGACGCACCGCGACACCCGCTTTGCCGAAAACCCGGCCCAGCCGGTCAGCGAATTGATGACCAAGGATAATCTGGCGACGGTCAAGGTCGGCGTGGGGCAGGAAGAGGCGCAGCGCCTGTTGCACCAGCGTCGGATCGAGAAATTGCTGGTGGTGGACGAGGCCTATCATTGCGTCGGCCTGATCACGGTCAAGGATATCGAAAAAGCGGTCACCTATCCGCAGGCGACCAAGGACGGCACCGGCCGTTTGCGCGTCGCGGCGGCGACGACGGTCGGCGAAAAGGGGCTGGAGCGCAGCCGCGCGCTGATCGACGCGGAGTGCGACCTGATCGTCATCGACACGGCGCATGGCCATAGCAAACAGGTGTCGGCCGCGGTCGAAGCGGTCAAGCGCCTGTCCAACAATGTGCAGGTGGTTGCGGGCAATGTCGCCACCGCCGAAGCGACCAAGGCGCTGATCGGCGCGGGCGCGGATTGCGTGAAGGTCGGCATCGGGCCGGGGTCGATCTGCACCACGCGCGTCGTCGCGGGCGTAGGCGTGCCGCAATTGACCGCGGTCATGGATTCGGCTGAGGAAGCCGCCAAGCAGGGCGTGCCGGTGATCGCCGATGGCGGGCTGCGCACCAGCGGCGACCTGGCCAAGGCGCTGGCGGCAGGCGCGGGTTGTGTCATGGTCGGATCGCTGCTGGCGGGCACGGCCGAAGCGCCGGGCGAAACCTTCCTCTATCAGGGCCGCGCCTATAAGAGCTATCGCGGCATGGGCAGCGTCGGCGCGATGGCGCGCGGGTCGGCCGACCGCTATTTCCAGGCGGATATCAAGGATCAGATGAAGCTGGTCCCCGAAGGCATTGAAGGCCAGGTGCCGTTCAAAGGCCCGGCCAAGGACGTCATTCACCAGCTGGTCGGCGGCGTGAAGGCGGCGATGGGCTATACCGGCAGCGCCACGATCAAGGATTTGCAGGAGCGCGCGCGCTTTGTGCAGATCACCAATGCCGGGTTGTCCGAGAGCCATGTCCATGACGTGACGATCACGCGGGAAGCGCCCAATTATCCGACGCGGTAAGCGTTTTCTTAATCCCCCTCCCTTTTAAGGGAGGGGTTAGGGGTGGGTGCGCCGCGCCGCGGCGCTTCGGCCCGATCGGCAGGGCGCTAGGCTCGCTACGCTCGCCACCCACCCCCGGCCCCTCCCTTGAAAGGGAGGGGAGAAGGTATTGATGACCCCCTCTGCTCGTATCCAGGCTGCGATCGATCTGCTCGACGCCATCATTGCGTCGGCGCGCGATGGTGGGCCGGCGGCGGATACGTTGATCGCGCGCTATTTCAAGGAGCGGCGCTATGCCGGGTCGCGGGATCGGCGGGCGGTGCGCGATC
>NZ_JPPQ01000012.1:2426-5848 GCF_000743655.1 Sphingobium sp. ba1 | reverse complement strand
ACAGCTTGACGCGCTCGGCGGCAGCCGCCGATCCGATGTCCGCCGCGCAGGACAGGGGCTGGGGCGCCGCTGCCGCCGTGGCGACATTAACCGGGGCAGCGGTTTGCGGCGCCGCGTCCACGTCGGGGCTCGCAACCAAAGGCGCTGCTGCATCATTGCGGCTTTCTGCGACATCGGGTTGCTTGGGCGCACCACAGGCGGCCAAGCCGATCAGCGCACAAACGGAAGTCGCCCAAGCCAGCTTAGGGTAGCGCATACTGTCGTCTCCTGCAGCGGTACTGATCCCGCTCAATGCGCCGTCCCGCTAAAAATATCCATGCGCGCGTCGGCGCCCTGCCTGTAGCCCCGCCCGCCAAAAGGCTTTACGACGCCATCCCAATGTCCTCCATTCCTTCCGCCACCCTGGCCACCCCCGACCCGCAAGCGCTCTATATCCATTGGCCCTTCTGCGTGTCGAAATGCCCCTATTGCGACTTCAACAGCCATGTCCGCGATGGCGTGGACATCGACGCCTGGCGCAGCGCGTTGCTCGCCGACATGGCCTATGAGGCGTCGCTGACCGCTGGACGCCCGCTCTCGTCGATCTTCTTCGGCGGTGGCACGCCATCCTTGATGCCGCCCGCCTTGGTCGAAACGCTGATCGCCGCCGCGCAGGACCATTGGGGCTTCACCCCCGATATCGAGATCACGCTGGAGGCCAACCCCAATTCGGTAGAGGCCGCGCGCTTTGCCGATCTGGCCTCCGCCGGGATCAACCGCGTCTCGCTCGGCCTGCAGGCGCTGGAGGATGAGGCACTGCATTTCCTGGGCCGTGCGCATGACGTCGCCGAAGGGCTGGCCGCGCTCGCCACCGCGCAATCGGTGTTCGATCGGGTCAGTTTCGACCTCATCTACGCCCGCCCCGGCCAGAGCGAGACCGATTGGCAGGCCGAACTCGCCCGCGCGCTGGCGTTCGGCACCGGGCACCTGTCGCTCTATCAGCTCACCATCGAGGCCGGCACCCGCTTCGCCACGCTGGTCGCGCAGGGCAAGCTGACCCCCGCCGACCCCGATCATGGCGCGACCCTCTATGAATTGACGCAGGCGATGACCGCAGCGGCGGGCATCCCCGCTTATGAGATCAGCAACCACGCCCGCGCCGGGCAGCAGAGCCGCCATAATCTCGTCTATTGGCGCTATGGCGACTATATCGGCATCGGCCCCGGCGCGCACGGACGGCGCGGCGGCATGGCGACGCAACGCCATCGCAAACCCGAAAACTGGATCGGCGCGGTCGCGCGCAACGGCCATGGCAGCCAGAGCGAGGATGTGCTGGCCAGCGAAGACCGCGCCCGCGAAGCGCTGTTGATGGGCCTGCGCCTGCATGAAGGCGTGGACCTAGCCCGCATCGCGGCACAGTCGGGCATTGCCCTATCGCGGCTAGTGGATGACCGCGCCATCGCCCAACTGACCGACATCGACCTTCTCCGCCACCACGACACCCACCTACAGGTCACTCCCGCAGGCCTGCTCCTGCTCGACGCGATCCTGCCGCAAGTGGTCGCGATTTAACCGGGTAATATTCCCATACCGTTCGTCCTGAGTAGCCATTGAGCGAAGTCGAAATGGCGTATCGAAGGATTGGGCTAGACGCGGATGCTTCGATACGCGCCTTCGACAAGCTCAGTCGCTACTCAGCACGAACGGTTGAGATCAAATCCACCTCGCGCCGAAATCAACGATATTGGCTTTCTCGAAACGAACGGGAGCCCCCTTACGGCTGCTCGGTCGGCGCAACCTTGGGCGCGGGCACCACATCCTTGCTCGTCATCGCAACGGCGGGCGGGCCTTTCTGGATCGCGGCGGCGAGCTTGTCGACCGGCGCGCACACGCCCTTGCACAGCCCCTGCGCCTGCGTCAGCACTTCCTTGGCCCGCGCCACAGCGCCCTTTTCGACCATCGCCTCGCCCTGCCCCGCCAGCGCGACGACATCGGTGGGATCAAGCAGCAGCGCTTCGCGATACAGACGGATCGCCTTCCCCTGCAAACCCTGCGCCCGCGCGACGGCGGCGAGTTCGACATAGGCTGCGCGGTTGCGCGGGTCGATCGCCAGCGCGCTTTCCAACGCATCGGTCGCGCCCTGCAAATTGCCTGCTTGACGCGCGGCCTCGCCCGCTTTCTGCCATTCGACCGACGCCGGGCTGATCTGGCTGTCAGGCCGCTGGCTCAGGCCCATGCTCGACACGGTGGTCAGGACGAGCGCGAGGGCGATCGAGGCGGGGGTAAAACGCATGAGTATCTCCAGCCATGTTTCAGGCGCTGATTCAGGCACAGATTTTGGCCAAGTCTCGCGATTTTGCGGGCGCTTGTCCATGGGCTGTTTTACGCGGCCGTCCGCCGCAGCCGGGCGAAGAAAAAGCCGTCGGTGCCGTCATGCCCCGGCGTCAGCAACCAGCCCGCGCCATGCGCCCGTCCCAGCGGCAAGTCTATCGCTTCGGGCGTCCACCCGGCATGTCGGCGCAGGAAGGAATCCACCTGGGCTTTCCCCTCACGATCGGTCAATGCGCAGGTGGCATAGACCAGCGCCCCGCCCGGTGCCAGCAACGGCGCGGCGAAATCGAGGATGCGGGCCTGTTCCGCGACCAGCCGATCGAGCCGCGCGGCCGTCAGCCGCCAGCGCGCTTCGGGATTGCGCCGCCAGGTGCCCGTGCCCGAACAGGGCGCATCGACCAGCACGACATCGGCCAGCCCGTTCAGGCTGGCAAGGCCGCGCGCCTCATGGCTCTGGTCCAGCAACAATGTCTCGATGAAGGTCGCCCCGGCCCGCTGCGCGCGCGGCCCCAGCCGCGCCAGCCGCGAGCGGATCGTGTCGGCGGCGATCAGCGTCCCCTGCCCCGCTATCGCCGCGGCCAGCGCCAGCGTCTTGCCCCCGGCCCCGGCGCACATGTCCACCACGGTCATGCCGGGCTGCGCGCCGCACGCCAGCGCGATCGCCTGACTGCCCGCATCCTGCACTTCGACCAGGCCGTCCTTCCACGCCGCATCCTTTTCGACCGGATAGCCTTCGGGCAGGCGCAGCGCATCGGGCAGCGCCACAATCGGCGCGGCGTCAGGGAATAAGGATGCGACCGCCTCCGGCGCGGCCTTCAACCGATTGACTCGCAAGTCCACCGGCGCGCGGCCCAGCAAAGCGTCCTGCTCGACCGGCGCAGCGATCAGCGGCACCAGCCAATGTGGCACGCTTCCGGCTACCGCGCCGACCTCGCCCGGCTCGATCGGCAGTGGCGCGTGGGGCGATCCGTCGAACAAAGCGGCCAGCTCCGGCTGCTCAGCTGCCAGCCCGATCATCGCCTCGCGGCCCGTATCCGGCCGCTCGCCCGCGCGGCGGATCGCGTCATAGACATGATCGCGCACCGCCCGCCGATCCCGCGACCCGGCATAGC
>NZ_JPPQ01000012.1:0-2420 GCF_000743655.1 Sphingobium sp. ba1 | reverse complement strand
ACCCGCCGATATTGCGCCGGGCTGACGGTGAAGCGGGTCGGCCCCGGTACGGCGGTGAACTTCTCCGGCTCCAATATGCCCGACCCATCCGGCGTCACGCGCAGGCTATAAGACGGACAGGCACCAAAACAGCGCCCGGCGGTGAAGCGGATCGTCTCGCCCGCCGCCTTGGGCGTCTCCAGTTCGTTATCCGCGGCAGCACAGCCCACCAGCAGCAGCGCACTCGCCGCCATCATCATTCGCATCGTCATAGCCTCTCATACCCACTTATTGTCGTCATGACACTGGCAACACACGCCGCCGGGCGCTAAGCGCCGTCACCATATCGTTTTGGAGAAATATTATGCGTCCTTCCGGCCGCGCGCCCGACCAGATGCGCGACATCACCATGGAGCCAGGCTTCACCATCCATGCCGAGGGTAGCTGCCTGATCAGCTTCGGCGATACGCGCGTGCTGTGCACCGCGTCGGTCGAAGAGAAGGTGCCGCCCTTCCTGCGCGGCAAGGGGTCGGGCTGGGTCACCGCCGAATATGGCATGCTGCCCCGCGCCACGCACACGCGCGGCAGCCGCGAAGCCGCCAAGGGCAAGCAGTCGGGCCGCACTCAGGAAATTCAGCGCCTCATCGGTCGTTCGCTGCGGACGGTCGTAGATATGAAGAAGCTCGGCGAACGCCAGATCGTGATCGATTGCGACGTGATCCAGGCCGATGGCGGCACCCGCACGGCGGCGATCTCCGGCTCCTGGGTCGCGCTGCGCATCGCCGTGGACAAGCTGATGGCGTCGGGCGCGCTGAAGGAAGACCCGATCATCCAGAAGGTCGCGGCGATCAGCTGCGGCATCTACAACGGCACCCCCGTCCTCGACCTCGATTATGCCGAGGACAGCAATGCCGAAACCGACGCCAACCTCATCCTGACCGGCGACGGCAAGTTCGCCGAAGTCCAGGCGACGGCCGAAGGTGCCGCCTATGACGAGGAAGAACTGCTCCGCCTCCTGCGCCTCGCGCGCATAGGCTGCGCGAAGATCTTCGCCGCGCAGGATGTCGCCACGGGGCGGTAAGTCCCGCACACGCATCTCTTCGTCATGCCAGCGACCCGAAGGGCGGCCGAAGGCCAACGCTGACATCTCCCTTTTCTTTTGACGCCGATGCAGCGAAAAAGAAGGGAGATCCCAGCTTTCGCTGGGATGACGGACAATGTTTTAGGGTAACATCATGACCGACCAATTCGGACAGGAACAAGCGATCCGCAAGCTCGCCCCCGGCAAGCTGGTGATCGCCAGCCATAATGCGGGCAAGGTGCGCGAAATCGCCGCCTTGCTTGGCCCCTTTGGGATCGAACCGATCTCGGCCGCATCGCTCGACCTGCCCGAACCGGAGGAAACCGGCACCACCTTCATCGCCAATGCGGAACTCAAGGCGATGCAGGCGGCAGACCTCTCCGGCCTGCCCGCGCTCGCCGACGATAGCGGCCTGTGCGTCGAGGCGCTGGGCGGCGACCCCGGCCTCTTCTCCGCACGCTGGGCGGGGGAGTCCAAGGACTTTGCGCTCGCCATGCAGAAGGTGTGGGACGGAATCGAAGCCAAGGGGCCGGATGCGGGCCATGACGCCCATTTCATCTGCGCCCTTGCCCTCGCCTGGCCCGACGGCCATATCCAGGCATTCGAAGGTCGGGTCGACGGCACGCTGGTCTGGCCCCCGCGCGGGGACCAGGGCTTTGGCTATGACGCCATGTTCGTGCCGCTCGGCCATGACATCAGCTTCGGCGAAATGGACCCCGACGCCAAACACGCCATGAGCCACCGCGCCGACGCCTTCCGGCAACTGGTCGCGGCGACATTTTGATCCACGCCCGCGTTACGGCGCGGGTACGGCTTTCAGCGTCGCCTGACCAATGTGCCAGCGCAATTGGCTGGGTGATGCTCCCTCCACATCATTGACCCGCCGCACGACATAATCGCCTGCGAAACGCTGGACGGTGCCGTTCTGCAACTGTGAATCCACCGTCACCGGCACGGTCTGATAGATCGACCCAGCGCCAGCGCTACCCGGCTCCACCTTGCCGATCGTCACGCGCGTCGACCGGGTATTGGCAAAGCCCGCCTGAAAAGCCTGCAAGGTCTGGTTCGGCGGGCCGTCATCCCCCCATTGCGCCCAGGCGGTGCCATAATCCCTGGCATTGATCGCGGCATAATAGCGCTGCACGACGGCGATCGCCGCCGCCATGCTCTTGGGCGCGGGGTCGCATCCCGGCATCGGGTCGCCTTTCCCGTCGAACAGGGCGCAACTGCGCGCAATCTCATCCTCGATCAGCGCGCAGCTATTGGCCGCATTGCAGGGCGGATGCGTCGCGGGCGACACATTACGGCACAGCTTGACGCGCTCGGCGGCAGCCGCCGATCCGATGTCCGCCGCGCAGGA
>NZ_JPPQ01000011.1:0-1716 GCF_000743655.1 Sphingobium sp. ba1 | reverse complement strand
CTCGATCCACTGGCACGGCCTCATTCTGCCGTTCCAAATGGACGGCGTGCCGGGCATCAGTTTCCCCGGCATCAAGGCACGTTCGACTTTCGTGTACGAATTTCCAGTCGTGCAGTCAGGCACCTACTGGTACCACAGCCACTCGGGCGAGCAGGAGCAGGGCGGGCTCTACGGCCCCATCGTCATCGATCCCGCGGGACCCGACCCGATCGCATTCGACCGCGAGCATGTGATCGTGCTCTCCGATCACAGCCAGATGACCGGTGAGGAGATCTTCCGCAAGCTCAAGCAGATGGGCGGTGCCTATTTCAACTATCAGCGCCCGACGCTGAGTGGACTGCTCGCCGGACGGGAAATGCCCCTCAAGGATCGCCTGAAGTGGGGGCAGATGCGGATGGACCCGGCGGACATCGCGGACGTCACGGGTTCGACCTACACCTTCCTGGTCAATGGCTTTGGGCCTTACGACAATTGGACGGGTCTCTTCCGGCCGGGGGAGCGCGTCCGGCTACGCATCGTCAACGCCGCGGCGCAGACCAACTTCAACGTCCGCATCCCTGACCTGCCAATGACAGTGGTGCAGGCCGACGGCCAGAACGTCCGGCCCGTCGAAGTGGACGAGTTCCAGATCGGGGTCGCGGAGACGTTCGACGTGATCGTGACGCCCGGCGACCGCGCCTACAGCTTCGTGTCCGAAGCGATCGACCGTTCCGGCATGGGGCGCGCCACCCTGGCACCGCGCGAGGGCATGATCGCCCCAGTCCCGCCGCTTCGCCCGCGCACGCTCCTGACCATGACCGACATGGGCATGGATATGGGAGGCATGAAGGGGATGGAGGGAATGTCGGGGATGTCCGACGAGAACCCGGTGGCGAAGCGCGGCCTCGACCCCACGGTCCAGCAGAACGCATCGCGTAACCTGTGGAAGCTAACCGGCTGGAAGGGACCGACTGACCACGGGGCGGTCGCGGTTGCGTCCGGGATGGCCGGCATGGCCGGCATGGATCATGGCCAAATGAACTCCGGCGCGATGGCGGGAATGGACCACAGCCAAATGGGTGCCAGCGCGTCGGGCATAACCCCAAGCCAGACGGGCAGCGGCGGCATGGCGGGGATGGACCACGGCGCCATGCAAGGCGGTGCAGGGCAGGCCGGTGGGATGGCCGGAATGGATCACGGCTCCGGGGGCATGGACATGAACATGCGCAACCCGAAGAACGCGCCCGGCGTCAAGATGGGGCCGGGGGTGCAGACCATCTCGCCGATGCCGAAGGACCGCACGGCCGAGCCGCCGCAGGGGCTGGAGGACGTCGATCATCGCGTGCTCACCTATCGCGACCTTGTCGCGCTGGATCGCAACCCGGACGCTCGTGCCCCGGCGCGCCAGTTGGAGATCCACCTGACGGGCAATATGGAGCGCTATATGTGGGGCTTTGACGGCCAGAAGCTCAGCGACCCCGCCGACCCCATCCCGTTCCGCAAGGACGAACGCGCGCGCGTCACCCTGATCAATGACACGATGATGCCGCACCCAATCCACTTGCACGGGCACTTCTTTGAACTGGTGACCGGGCATGGCGACTTGGCGCCTCGCAAGCACACGGTGAATGTAGCGCCTGGCGGCAAGATGACGTTCGACGTGACGACCGATGCGGTCGGCGACTGGGCGTTCCACTGCCACAATCTTTATCACATGACCGCGGGGATGATGCGTGT
>NZ_JPPQ01000010.1:0-1923 GCF_000743655.1 Sphingobium sp. ba1 | reverse complement strand
GCCCCATGACCCTGCTCACCCTGCTCGAAGATCATTGGGCCTGGCTGGTATTCGCCGCGCTGCTGGGCATTGCCGAAGTGCTGATCCCCGGCGTCTTCCTCATCTGGATTTCGATCGCCGCCGCCATCACCGGCCTCGTCGCGCTCGCGCTGCCGATCGGCCTCCCCCTCCAACTCCTCCTGTTCGCAAGCCTCAGCATCGCGGCGGTCTATGCCGGCCGCCGCTGGTACGCCGACCACCCCGTCGCCTCCACCGACCCCCTCCTAAACGACCGCACCGCCCGCCTGATCGGCCAGACGGTAACCGTGGTGGAAGCCATCACCGACGGCGAAGGCCGGGTCAAAGTCGGCGACAGCGTGTGGAGCGCAACCGGCCCGGACGCGGAAGTGGGCGCACGGGTGCGCGTGATCGCGAGTGAGGGCACTGTGTTGCGGGTGGAGCGGGTTTAGCCCAAGCGCTTTTACACCGCGACCTTATGATCCATGTTCACGCAACCGACATTAGCGAACATCTGTTCCACCAAACGTAATATGAGCCTTTGCAACATTGACAACCGATTGCAGCCATCAATTATGATATGGTCGAAGGAAATTCGTGATTGTTCCGAAATGTAGACATAGCCTACTATTGCAATTCAGCAAAGAGCCCGATAATTCGGTATCTATTAACAAAATATATATCATTCATATAATTATAATTAGTACATAGGTTAGATTAAATAATTTATATTTATATATAGAAAATTTTGGGGGTATACCGAACTGTGCATAATATTTCTGCAAGGCAAGCCGTTCGCAATATGAGAAATATTGGGGAATATGCACAATGGTCTATTGGTGGCCCGGATGCGGACGAACGGGGATATGAAAGTGTCACGGCGCAGATGGCCGGCGGTAGAGTATTTAGCGAATTTACGCCGTTCATAACACCCAAATTTCATCTCGGTGAAAATCCTGCTTTGTTCACCAGCGGTTCTTGTTTCGCTAGAGAAATTGAGCATGCCCTTCATGCGCAAGGTAAAACCGTACTGAGTTGGTCGCCGGACTGCGGACTCTCGCCCGCATCATTCAATAGATACAATATTTTTTCAGTCCTTAATGATTTTCGACTGGCACAAGGCGGCGGCTATGACGAGGATCTGATGTGGGAGACGCCGATCGGATGGATTGATTATTCAGGTAACGACGTTTTGCCAACGCGCGATGCTTTGGTGTCGGCCCGCAACGCTTCGATCAAGATTCATAAGCAGATCGCTCAGGCAGATGTTTTCATCGTGAAGTAGCCCCCAAAATCGCCTGACAGGCCCTCACACTTATGGAAGTGTGATGCATATGCCTGACCGTATGACTGGAACATATGACCGCGTAGAGGTCATTACCTCGGTGCAGCGCCGTCGGCGCTGGACGCCCGAGGAGAAGATTCGCATCGTTGAGGAGACCTATTTGCCGGGGAACTCGGTGTCGCTGGTCGCCCGCCGCCATGGCATCGCGGGCAACCAGCTATTCACCTGGCGACGGCTGATGACTCAGGGCGCACTCACAGCCGCTGCGGCCGGCGAGGAAGTTGTGGCCGCATCCGACTACCGCGCGCTTGAGGCGCAAGTCCGCGAACTGCAGCGCCTGCTCGGCAAGAAGACGATGGAGAACGAACTGCTGCGCGAGGCTGTCTCCCGGGCCGCAGGCCCAAAAAAACAGCTGTTGCGCTCGACCTCGTGGCCCGAGGGTGGACGGTGAGCGCGGTTGCAAATGCCGTCGGCATGTCACGACCGCATCTCTCCGCAATGCAACGACCAGCAGAACGACGGCGTCGCGGGCGTCCGCCCTTGCCCGACGCCGAACTCGCCGCCGATATCCGCAGGCTGATCGCCGACCTGCCAACCTATGGCTATCGGCGCGTGCATGCCCTGCTGCGCCGCGAGGCGGA
>NZ_JPPQ01000009.1:53-1208 GCF_000743655.1 Sphingobium sp. ba1 | reverse complement strand
CCCCGCCTATCAGCAACAGCAGGCAGCCGATGGCCGGCAGCAGAAAGACGACCGCCCCTACCATAGACCCGCGAAACCGATCGAGCAGCAGCCCCGTCGCCAGCCGCCCGATGACGGAGAAGATGCCCACCAGCGCCGCGATCCCCGCAGCCTCCATGCGCTCCGCGCCGCGATCGGTCAGGATGGGAACGAAATGCACGACCAGCGCGATGATGGTGAAGGTGAAGAGCAGGCTGGCCAGCAGCAGCCGATGATAGATGGACGAACGCACCCCTTCGGCCAGCGTCGCGCCCTCAAGCGCCTGCCGTTCTACCAGTGCGACTTTCGCCCGCCGGTCGTGCGCGCCACGAAAGAAAAGGAAGATCATCGGAAAGGCGATCGCAACCCAGATCGCCGCCTGGATCGGCGCCGCGGTCTGCCAGCCATGGCGCGCGATGAGCCAGCTACCCAGCAGCGGAAACAGGGCGGCGGCCAAAGAAGCGCCACACAACGTCACCGCGAACGCCAGCCCTCGCGACGCGGCAAAGCGGGTCGCCACCGCACTGGTCCACACCGTCGCCTGCACCGGCAACGTCGCCAAGGCCAACAGGCTCCACAGCATCAGCCATTGGGTCTTGTCCCCGGTCGCTGTCCCCAGCATGGCAAAGGCAGCACAGGTCAGGACCACACCGACCAGCCCGAACAGGCGCGGTCCCAGCCGGTCGACCATCAGCCCGATCGGCACCGAAAACAGCGCTTGCACCAATGTCGCCAGCGTCAGGCCGATGGTGGTCTGCGTCCGCGACCAGCCGAAGGATTGGCTGATCGGCTCGATATAGGGGCCAAGCCCATAGATATGGATGACGCTGGTCGCATAGCCAAGGCCCGCCGCGATCGGCAGGATCGGCGCCCGCCGCCATTCCGCCCCGGCCGTCATTGCTGTGCCTGTCTCTGCCATGGTCCTGCCTCTCCCGCTTTGCGTCCGTCTTTGTGGCGCATGATGCCAAGCAATTGGAGAAAAAACTATAGTATCTCATTTATTATGATCCACACGCACGGCAAAGCGGCTGGCCATGCCGCTGCCCCGCTCATATAGTCGCGCCCGATTGTCCTCCCCCGCGAAAGCGCTTCATGCATCTTCTTATCGGCCTAGCCGGCATCCTGCTCATTCTTGCC
>NZ_JPPQ01000008.1:4727-8170 GCF_000743655.1 Sphingobium sp. ba1 | reverse complement strand
ACCTTCAAGGCGTCTGGAACAGGGACGGCACTGATCAAAGCCATCGATGTCATTCGCGATGCGAACACACGAAAGTCGCGCGACCTTCCCGATGGCGTTCCACTGCCATTCCCCAATCGGCAGTGGAAGCGTCTCATCACCGAAAGCGGCCGTATCGACCGCCGACGTTATGAAATTGCGATCATGGCAACCTTGCGTGATCGTTTGCGCGCCGGTGATGTATGGATCGAGGGAACCCGCAACTATCAGCGCTTCGATGCCTATTTGCTGGGTCGGCGCGACGCCGCCAAAGTGGCGGATGTGCTTCCGTTCGATTCAAATGCTGCATCCTACCTCGCTGACCGGGCACGAAATCTTGACTGGCGGCTGCGCCGATTTGCCAAGCAGTTGAAAACAAACAAGCTTGAGGGAGTGTCGCTCGAACGAGACCGGCTCAAGCTTCAGCAAATGCCGCCTGTCACCCCACCGGAAGCTGAAGCCCTCGATCGCAAGCTCGATACCCTGCTTCCCCGCGTGCGCATCACCGAGCTGCTGCTTGAAGTCGCCGAACGCACTGGTTTTTTGAACGCATTCCGTGACCTGCGCTCAGGCAAGGAGCACGACAACCCCAGCACGGTACTCGCCGCAATTCTGGCTGATGGCACCAACCTCGGGCTGGAGCGGATGGCCAATGCCAGCGAAGGCGTCAGCTATGCCCAACTCGCATGGACCCACAACTGGTATCTTTCACCCGAGAACTATCAGGCCGCGCTGGCCATGATCATCTCAGCCCATCACGAATTACCCTTCGCGCGGCATTGGGGCGCTGGCACCAGTTCGTCGTCCGATGGCCAGTTCTTCCGGTCGGGGCGGAGCCGTTCAGGGGCGGCGGACGTCAATGCCAAATATGGCGCCGAACCTGGCGTGAAAATCTATTCTCACCTTTCCGATCACTTCGCATCATTCGGATCACGGATCATGTCCGCGACGGCAGGTGAAGCGCCTTACGTGCTCGACGGGCTTGTCCTGGGCGCCGGCAACCTTCCGTTGCATGAGCACTATACCGATACCGGCGGCGCCACCGATCATGTTTTCGCACTCTGCCACCTACTCGGGTTCCGCTTCGCGCCACGGCTGCGCGATATTGGCGACCGCAAGCTGGGTTCGATCGCTGCGCCATCGACATACAAGGGCATCGAAAATCTGATGGGCCGCACCATCAAAACGGCAGCGATCGAGGCCGATTGGGATGACATCGTCAGGATTGTCGCCTCAATCAAGGATGGCACGGTGGCGCCGTCAGTAATCTTGCGAAAACTTGCCGCCTACAAACGCCAGAACAGGCTGGATTTTGCATTGGCTGAACTGGGCCGTATCGAGCGCACTTTGTTCACGCTCGATTGGCTTGAACAACCGGAACTGCGACGTGCCTGTCAGGCCGGTCTCAACAAAGGCGAGGCGAGGCACACGCTTGCCGCCGCCATCTATACCAACCGGCAGGGTCGGTTCACCGATCGCTCGCTGGAAAATCAGGAATTTCGCGCATCTGGGCTGAACCTGCTGATTGCGGCGATTTCCTACTGGAACACGGTCTATCTCGACCGGGCCGCCCAGCACCTCAACGCTGTCGGCACGACGTTCGATGCGGCACTGCTTGCGCACCTTTCTCCGATGGGCTGGGCGCACATCAGTCTGACCGGCGATTATCTCTGGGAGCAGGCCAGGCGACTTCCAGCAGGTGAATTCCACCCACTCAACGAGCCAATGGCGCGGTTGAAGCGTGTAGCGTAGCCCATGTTCCGCTTATGTCCGAGAAATCGTTGTCTGGCGAACAAACCTTGAGGTGACGCCTTGCTCGGCTACAGGTTCGCCCCCCGTATCCGCGATCTCCCTCAGAAAAGACTCTATGCCTTCACGCCCAACGCGACGCCGGCCAATGTGCGAGCGCTGGTCGGAGGTAAGATCAATGAACCGCTCATCGAGCGCAACTGGCCCGACATCCTGCGCATCATGGCGACGATCGCAGCGGGGATCGTCGCCCCCAGCCAGATTCTTCGCAAGCTCGCCTCTTACCCGCGCCAGAATGAGCTGGCCCTCGCATTGCGAGAGGTGGGCCGCATCGAGCGAACCCTGTTCATGATCGACTGGATTCTTGATGCCGGCCTCCAGCGCCAGGCTCAGATCGGCCTCAACAAGGGTGAGGCCCACCACGCCCTAAAGCGCGCCATCAGCTTCCACCGCCGAGGTGAAATCCGGGATCGATCCGGCGAAGGCCAGCACTATCGCATCGCCGGAATGAACCTGCTCGCCGCCATCATCATATTCTGGAACACCATGAAGCTCGGCGAGGTCGTCAATACCCGGGCCGCCAGCGGTACCCATATCGCGCCTGATCTACTCGCCCACGTCTCGCCGTTGGGATGGGAACACATCAATCTAACCGGGGAATATCGCTGGCCCAAATCCTTAGCGTAGGATTCCGCCCCCTCCCGCAAACGCCCCCAACAGGTGGAACACGAGCGTGCCGCCCGGTGTCGTGGTGTCCACGCCCTCGGTAAGCGATCGGAACCCGACTCCTCTGGCGTCGAGCAGCCGCACCGTTTCGATGAGGTGCGCCATCGAGCGGCCGAGCCGGTCGAGCTTCCAGGTCACCAGCGTGTCGCCGCGACGCACGTACGTGATCGCCTCCGCCAATCCGGGCCGGTCGGCCTTGGTGCCCGACGCCCGGTCCTCGAACACCTGCTCGCAGCGAGCGGCGCGAAGAGCGTCGAGCTGGAGCGCGAGCGTCTGCTCGACGGTGGATACCCGCGCGTAGCCGATCAGCGCCACGGTGCCGCCTTTTTGTCCGTAATCATGTAGATGTCAGCGCTAATTGACACGTCGCTGTCAGCGCTATTTGGCACGCTCGTTCGGAAGGTAACGACTCCGGCCGAGACTACCGCTGCGCCTGCCAGGTGATCGCCTTGCGGAACACGCGTGAAAGTTGATCGATCGAGTAGGGCTTGTGCAGCAATTCGAACCCATGCCGTCCGTTTTGCGCCAATACGTGGCTGTAACCGCTGGTCAGAATAACCGGCAGGTGAGGATGGCGACGGCGTACTTCCTGGGCCAGTTCCAGTCCCGACATGCCCGGCATCACCACGTCCGAGAACACGATGTGGAAACGGTCGCAGTCCTTTCCCAGCTCCGCCAGCGCCTCTTCCCCGATGAGCGCCAGGACGGTGCTGTAGCCAAGCTCATCCAACGCCTGGACGGCGAACTCGCCAACGTCGCTGTTGTCCTCCACCACCAGGACGCAGACGCCATCCCCGGTAATGGTGATTGGCTCCTCGACCTCGGCCTCGGCACCCTCTCCGTCGATCGTGACGCGCGGAAGGTACATGATGAAGGTCGTGCCGCCTTCGTTCCCGCTCTCAACACGGATATCGCCGTCCGACTGCTTGGCGAACCCGATCACCTGCGAG
>NZ_JPPQ01000008.1:4600-4717 GCF_000743655.1 Sphingobium sp. ba1 | reverse complement strand
ACTTTACATGGATGTGGGAAGAACTGGGGCTTAGCGACCTCCGGCGGTAACGGCCATCATACGGTTCTTGAAATGTTCTCGCTTAGCGTTGTCTGGCGTACCTTCCACGCGATGCCC
>NZ_JPPQ01000008.1:0-4590 GCF_000743655.1 Sphingobium sp. ba1 | reverse complement strand
CACGCTGCAAGCCGTCCAAAATCAATCCGGTCGTTCAGGTCGAGGTCGAAGCGGCCATAAAGGTAGCCGACTGGCTCAAATATATCGAAAATGGCGCGGCAAAATCGGGCACCGCCGATCCGATGGGCACCTATGACTTTACATGGATGTGGGAAGAACTGGGGCTTAGCGACCTCCGGCGGTAACGGCCATCATGCGGTTCTTGAAATGTTCTCGCTTAGCGTTGTCTGGCGTACCTTCCACGCGATGCCCTCTCATTCTACGCGAGTGGGGCTCAACCAGGATTTGTTCACCAGCGGCGAGGATCTCGCCGGGATTATGGATGCGCTACGCTGGAAATCGCCGAGGATGCCGCTGGCCTATAATCGTAATCTCGCCGCAGAGCATGGTGCTGCCGGTCGGCTGATGGCGAAGATTGGGTGAACTAATGAGGTTTATAGGCAGACCGCTGGTATTGAAATCGCTTAAGCGAATTCTCGTACTCGGATGCTCCGTTAGTTCTTGACGGAAGCGGACGTTCAGCGTCCGTCGAGGCCGCAGTTCGGTAGGGAAGTCTGGTCGTTGCGTGGCAGCGACTCTATTGGGCAGGATTCCGGAAATCAGAAGTCGAAACATGTTCGTCCTCCGAACCCGCTAGCCTCTCTTATTCACCGGGCTGCTGCGTGATGGCTTAATCCGGGACGGGGTGGCAGGCTGAGGCGGCCAGCGCGAGTTGCCCTGTGGCGACTATTTCATCGCGTTTGGCCGAGAGGTTTGCGGGGTTTCTGGACAGGGTGGATCGATCTGCGGCCGCGCCGCGCCGTTCAGGTCGGCGCGGGTTTGAGGGCGCGGGCGATATGCTGGAAGATGTCGGCGTCGGGGCAAGCGCTGGCGAAGGCGATGCGGATGCGACTGGCGGTTTCGACGACGCGGGCGGCGACCTTGATGAGGCGGATGCGGATGGTGGCGAACTCGGCGTTCCTCAGCGCTGCGGTGGCGGGCACGGCCTGCCGCAGCTTCCACATCAGCCAATATGCGGCGGTGTGGAGGATGAGGCGCATCTGGTTGGCATTGGCCGATCGGCACGAGGTGCGATCGCTCTTCAACTGGGTCTTGTGGAGTTTGATGAGGTTTTCGGCCTGGCCACGAGCACAATAGAGCGTGTCGTAGATGTGCTCGGCGCTACCAAGCTCGATCGAGGTGACGACGAAGCGGATATCGAGGCCCATAGTGCTGGCTTCGATCCGCGCGACGACCCTGCGTTTGGTCGGCCCCCAGGATTTGGCGGCGTAGCAAGTCTCGGCATAACGGCGCAGCACGCCCAATCCCTGCAGCGCCCGGTCGGTGGCACAGGCATCGCCGCGATTGACGATGACGGGATCGGCATGGAGCGCCTTGTTGCCGGGCAGGCCGAACACATAGTCGATGCCGTTCGCCTCGCACCACGCCATGATCTCGGGGCGGCCGTAATGGCCATCACCGCGTAGCGTGATGCGGGTATTGGGCCAGTGGCGGCGGATGCGCCGGATCAGCCGACGCACATGGCCTGCCGTCTCGACCCCCGATGGGCTCTTGCCGGTGCGCAGCAGCATCGCCACCGGACGTCCAGTCGCGGTGTCATAAACATGGATCGGCAGGAAGCAGCGCTCGCCATAATGGCCGTTCCAGAAGGAGAGCTGCTGGCCGCCATGGACGACATCAACCGTCTCATCGATATCAAGCGTCACCGCGACCGGCGGCACGGGATAGCTCGCGCAGTAGAGATCAACGAGCGCGCCTGTCAGACGCACCAGTTCGCGCGTCGTCGGCGCATTCTCCCAGCGGCTCATCGTTGGCTGGCTTGCCAGGCCGATCACGCCGCCGGGCAGTTTGCCGAGCGCCAGCTTGAACCCAGGATCGTGACGCAAACTGTCGAGATCATCGGCATCCTCATAGCCGCAGGCGATCGCCAGCATGCGAGCGCGCAGGATGTCGTCGAGATCGTGGACGACGCGGCTCTGGTCGCGAGGGTCGCAAATGCAGGCGGCAAGCCGTTCCGCAATGCCAAGCTGTCGCTCGGCCTGCGCCAGCAGCAATACGCCACCATCGGATGTCAGCCGACCGCCGTCGAAGGCGGCGGTCATTTTCTTGCGGCAAATCGCTGGGAATGAGAAACCGAGGAGGCTATCATCTGCCATGGCGGTCGTGGCACTTTCTGTCCGGCGTAGAGGGATGATTTAAGCACTCTTTCTCTACTCCAGATCAGTAACTTACGCCACGTCCGCCAACCCCATCCCATGCCGCCGGTGAATAAGACGGGTTAACCTTCCGCACAGCCCCGCACTTTCCGGGTCACTCTGCACACTTCAAATCTCAACCGACAATCAGGTGAATAGCTTTAGCGTCGTTCTGCCAACCACTTAAGCGCCGATAGGCTTGGCATGAACAGATATTCGCCTCCCTTCATGACATTGAAGGTCTGCACACCGTCGATGCGCTTGCGCGCAGGCGCCTGCGGGATCGTGAACCGGCCGTCCTCCTCATGCAGACCAACGATTGGATCGCGCTCCTCGCCGAGGTCGACGAAATTGCCGCGGTTGATCCATTCCTGCTGCATGAACTCGATCGTGTCGTAAGCGCGCGCGCTTATGAAGATGAAGAACAGGCCGCGATCGCCTTTGGCATCGTCTTTCGGCGCCACATCCTCGGAATAAACCGGCCCGAAAGTCGAGGAACGGCGGATGATGCGGTGAATGTTGACGTCGGTGAGCAGTGTCAGCTCGGAATCGCGGGGATTGAGCCGGCGCATATGACAGCCGAGCGGCACGACGCGGCCTTTGGGGTCGTCCTTGAAATTGAAGTCGTTGTTGCGCTGCGGATCGGCGCCGAGGTCCGGGTCGTCATGATCCGGCGACAACGTCAGTGGAGCGCCTGACCGCCAGCGACCGAACATCTTGGCGGCAAGACGTTCGCGGTCCTCCGCCGTCTCGCCATGGGCCTTGAGGAAGGCGTTGAAGCAGCCGACCCGGCTGTTGTACTTGCGCAGGACGACGAAGGTGCCGTTCTTTCCCAGCGCCGCAGGTTCAGGCATGCCGAGCGGCTGGCCGTTCTCGCTCTCGTATCCAAGGATGAACTCGCCCGCCTTGATCGCGCGTTCCTCGCCGGGCAGCGGATCGACGCCGCTGCCTTCGACGGCGGGCTGGGAGATCGAATCCCGGAAGCCGAACGGGTTTTTCGCGCCGTCCGGCGCGCCGAAGCGATGCTCGCCGATCAAGGTGACGCCGCTGCTCTGGTCGAGTTCGGTTCGCGCGGTCGCCAGCGCCTTGTCGAGCGCCGCATCGTCGACCGCGTAGATGGTCAGCGCGAGATGGCAGTTGCCCGGCTTGAACACGTCCTCCCAGTTTTCCGGCGCGTTGGGTCCTAAGTCGCGGAGCTGCTCCGAGCGCGCCGCCATGCCCTGCTGAAAGGGGAGCGGGAATGTCTTGAGCTGCGCTTCAGGAACGCCGAGCGCCTTTAGTCCCTCGAAGCTGAGTGCAGCGCCTATCCAGAAATCGAGATCCTCGTTCCAGTTGTCGGCGGATGCGATATGGGGCGCGAGCCGGCCCAGCAAAGCGCGCGCGCCCTCGGCCTCGTCGAAATGGAGCATCGCATGGATGCCGACATAGGGCTCCGGCCGGCTTCGCAGGATCAGCGCCTGGATATCGTGCAGGTCGAGCGTAACGCTGTCCCTCGAGAAGCGCTCTTTCAGCTTTTGAAGGATCGTCATCGCTCAGCCCACCTTGTCCAGGAATTCGTTGACGGCATGTTCCATCCGCTGAAGCCGACGCACGTCGACGACCGTGACCTGCGGGTTGGCGACGAACCATCCGGCGGCGGTGATCTGATGTTCGCGATGAAATCCTTGACCTTCGGGCTCGCGATGCCCGGCCAGCCTTCGACCGAGGCGAAGAGCAAATCCATCAGGTCAGGGATCTTGGTGGCGAAGTCGTTGATATAGGTGTCCCAGTCGCCGTAATAGGCGGTGGCGAACAGGATGCGGGTGTCGTTGTCGAAGAAGACGAACCGCATGTTGTGCAGGGTGCCGACCTTCTGCGCCCCGTCGAAATTGCCGTTCACGAGTCCGAAGATGCGTTTCAGCCGGTCCGCGCCGCCCGGCTTGAGGTTGGCGATGGCGGTGAGCTCGGAGACATTGCCGGACTGCGCGCCGACGCGACCGGCCGAGCCGGCCGTGCCCTTGAGGTCGGGATTGTGCTTCGTCACCATCTGCTCGAGCGCGAGCTTGGCGAGCTGCGGCGCGTCGCCGGCCACTTCCTCGATCCGCCGCCGGATGGCCTGAAGGCGGGTTTCGTCGATCTGCGGGTTTTCTTCGGTCTCGGCCATGACTGGCCTCCTTTCGTGATTTCGTGTGTCGATCGGTGCGTCAGTCCGGGATGGCGTCGATGTTTGTCGGCTCGACACGCGGCTGCGCGTTCATCTCATGGCGGTAGCGGGTGGATCGCTCATAGGCGGCGATGCGCACCCGCATGATCGATCCGAGCGGCTGGTGCTCGCGGATACCGTGCCAGGGATTGAACGACAGCACGTCATCGCCATAGACCCGCCGCGCCGGCGAATAGGCGTCCTGCGGCGGGA
>NZ_JPPQ01000007.1:0-7891 GCF_000743655.1 Sphingobium sp. ba1 | reverse complement strand
GGCCCAGTCGGCCCGAAGCTGCGATTTTGGCCAGGTTGAAGAACGAACACTGAACGCTTGATTGATTCTACCAGGACCGTTGCTGACCACCGACCTCGTAGATATCGGCTTCCATGGAGCAATTGTAGCTCTCTGCGATGTTGAACATCTCGGAGAGGAGGCTTTGGATTTCCTCATCAAGGGAAATGCCATCCGGATCGGGGTCATAGGCGACGGTCAGTTTGTAATCACAATTGCCGTTTTTTACCATGGCGTAGTCGCGTTCCAGCATCGCCTCAATCCGCTCCCGAGCGGGTTTTCTACCTCTTCCACGCTTGTTGAAGTTCTCGATAATCAGATGCAGGGCGATGCTGGCAGTGGGCGGCTTTTCCGGCAGTTTGGTCTGTGACGGAATAATGTCGAGCGCCCGATAGACGGTCATTCGTGAGACCTTCAGGTCGCGGGCAACGCGGGCCTTGCTGGCGCCGGCGGCAAGGCGACGGCGGATTTCATCGTCATCGACGTTCTTCTTCCGGCCTTTGTAAACGCCTTCGGCGCGCGCCGCTTCGATCCCGGCGCGCTGACGATCCTTGATGAACTTCAGCTCCATATCGGCGACCATGCCGAGTATGGTGATGACCATTCGCCCCATGTCGCCCGCCGTCGTCACCTCTGGCTCAAGGATGCGCAGCGAAGCTCCCTTTTCATCAAGCTCATGCACCAGGTTCAGGACATCGCGCGTGGAGCGGCCGAGCCGGTCGAGCCGCAGCACGACCAGCTCGTCGCCGGTGTGCATAAACTGCATGATCGTTTCCAGTTCCGTGCGCCCGCTCCGCGAGGCCCCCGATCCGGTCTCGGAACGGATAATTTCGCAACCTGCATTCTTGAGGCGGCCAATCTGGATATCCAGATCCTGGTCCGTGGTGCTGACGCGGGCATATCCGATACGAGCCAAGTGCAAAATCCGTCACATTAGGGTGGCTCTTGCAGTGTATCGTCACATTGAGCGCAAACCCACCCTTTTGTGACAGACGAATGGTGTCACTCGGCCCTATCACTCTGGGGTGTACCCAAATGTTATAGGCCGATCAGCCGCCTCACGCTGCAAGCCGTCCAAAATCAATCCGGTCGTTCAGGTCGAGGTCGAAGCGGCCATAAGGGTTCACATGACTGTAGATCAACGGCGTGAGACCACGATAATCTTCCGGCGTCATCCGCCCCGCCCACTTCGGCTCAACCAGTACGGTCTGAAGCATGCGGGTGTTCACATACACCAGCGACGCTTGCAGGAGGTGTAGCGCCAGAACGGAGATTTCCTGCTCATGGATGCGGTTGGTGGCGATCTCGCCGCCCTTGCCGAAGAACACGAAACCATTAGCGCCGTTCCAGTTCTCAACCACATTCAGCCCTTCGTGGATCTCGCGGCGGAATGCCTCCTGACGCAAATACCGGCATAGGAAGATTGTTTTGACCGCGCGGCCGAGTTCACTCAGCGCCTTGTAGGTCGGGTGCATCACTTCGGCTCTGGCAAACCGGAGCAGGATCGCTTCCGGATCGGCGGTGCGCGATTGCATGGCAGCGGCATATTTGACCATTTCGTCATATTGTTGCTCGATCTCGTCCCAGTCGATCGGGCTGGAGAGGATCGGCAGTAAATTGGAAAGCCGCGTGCGCATGCCGGCTTGGGGAAGGGCCAGTTTCGTAAGCGTGGCCTGCGGACCGCGGTTCAGGGTAAGTGCGGTTTGTAGGCCACATTCTGTCATTTTGGCAGAGAGTGTCTGAGTTTGAAAAATTTACGATGTCGCTCGATCGTTTCTATTCCTTTCGCTATTATGCGGTTGGATTAGGGAGAACATGAGTGACTAATGACGAGCTGAAGGTATTGGTCATCGAGGCCGGGGCGATTTTTGACCAGATCGATGATCTCCCGCTGAATGATGATGGAACCCGCGAATTGCCTCCTGGAATGCTGGATCGTGCCAGAGAAATTGCAGCTATAGCATTCAGTTTGCGGTCACCGACATGATCCTTGGCCGGAGTGGCGTAAGAATCTAGCTTTGGCATCTCCACTAGGCAGCTTGAGCAACGTCTTGGTCGGTCAAGCGCCAGTTCCATGGCATGAGTTCATCCCATTTGGCTGCGGGCCAGTTGCCAGCGATCCTGCCCATGACATCGGCGATATAGGCCTGCGGTTCGAGGCCATTGAGCTTTGCAGTCTCGATGATGGAGTAGATGGCGGCGGCCCGATCACCGCCTGCTTTTGAGCCTGCGAACAACCAGTTTTTGCGGCCAAGGGCCACGCAGCGCATGGCGCGCTCGGCTATGTTATTGTCAATCTCCAGTCGGCCATCGTCGAGGAAGCGCGTCAGCGCGATCCAGCGCTTGCGGCCATAAGCGATCGCCTTGGCCATCTCCGACTTGGGCGCAAGACGGCGCAGGGCATCGTCGAGCGCCTGGCGGAGATCGTCGATCAATGGCTTGGTGCGGTCCTGCCGGCTTCGTCGTCGGATATCGGGCTGATGGCCGCGAACCTCTGCTTCGATCTCATAGAGCTGACCGATACGTTCCAGCAGATCAGTGGTGAGCGGCGTCGGCTTGGTCGCATGAATGTCGAATATCTTGCGCCGGAAATGTGCCCAGCAGGCGACTTCGGTGACGCGGTTGGTGTTGTAGAGCTTGTCATAGCCAGCATAGCCATCGGCCTGCAGATAGCCGGTGAAACTGGCCAGCTGGCGTCGGGGATGCGCGCCGGTGCGGTCGGTGGTGAACTCATACCAGACCAGTGGCGGCGAGGTCGCACCAGAGGCGCGATCATCGACGGCGTAGGCCCAGAGCCTGCCAGTCGCTGTCTTGCCACGTCCTGGATCGAGCATAGGCACCGGCGTATCGTCGGTGTGGATCTTTGAGGCGGTCAGGCCGACCTCGCGGATACGATTGATGATTGGATCGAGCAGCACGGATGCTTGGCCGACCCAGCCTGCCAGCGTCGAGCGGTCGATCTCGATGCCCTGCGCGGCCATGATCTCGGCTTGGCGGTAAAGTGGCAGATGATGGTCGAACTTGGAGACGACGACATGGGCCAGGGTGCCGAAGGTCGCCTTGCCCCGCGCTATCGCCTTTACCGGCGCGGGCGCCTGCACGATCTTCTCGCAGGACCGGCAGCTATACTTGGGGCGGATGGTCCGAATGACGCGCCACTGCACGGGCACGGCATCGAGCATCTCGTCGCTATCCTGCCCCAGCGGCCGCAGCGCGCCGCCGCAGTCGGGACAGGTGCAGTTACCCTGATCGGGCTCGATCCGCTGTTCCTCGCGCGGCAGATGGGCGGGCAGCGCCCGAACCGGTGATGGCCGAATGACGGCTACCGGATCGCCTCGACGCACGGCGGCGACGATGGCCTCGCCTTCGAGTTCTTCAAGGGCCAGCTCAAGCTGGGCAATCTGGGTATCGAGCTTCTCGGACGACTTGCCGAACTGCATCCGCTTGAGGCGTGCAATCTGCACGCGCAGCGTATCAATCAGGATGTCGCGGGCGGAAATATCGGCATGGGCGGCGGCCAATGCGGCTTCGAGCTCGGCGATCCGAGCATCTTTATCAGGAGTGAAAAGGCCTGCGTCCGACACCGCGATTATATAGCAGATTGGTGGTGGCAATGCTAATAGAAGTGCCAGAAAATGGGCGTTTTACCCCGCCAATGAAGGGGTGAAAGTGCGTTCAGGTCGCCGCCAGTCGATGCCTTCCAATAGCATCGAAAGCTGGGCCGCGGTCATGATCACCGACCCCGTCTTGGTCGACGGCCACACGAAGCGCCCCCGGTCCATCCGCTTGGAAAACAGGCACATGCCCTGGCCGTCATACCAGAGCAGCTTCACCAAATCGCCGCGCTTCCCCCGGAAGGCGAACAGCGCACCGGAATGTGGGCTCTGCTCCAGGATCTGCTGCGTCATCACCGCCAGGCCGTCGAAACCCTTACGCATGTCGGTCGCACCGCAGGCCAGGAAGATCCGCGTCGATGGCGGCAGCGGGATCATCGTGTCAGCGCGCCGATCACCCGCGACAGGGCCTCGGCATCGACCGTGGCGTCCACACTCACTTTGATGCCCGACGGCAGCTCGATCCCGATCACGCCGTTGCTGCGCGCCGCAACCGTTGGGGCGGGCAAGGCCGGCTGCTCGCTGATCTGCACCTGCGCAAATACAGGCTCGATCGGCTTGCACACCCCGGTCAACTCGCCTGACATCGCCTGTTGCCGCCATGTGTAGATCGAGCCGCTGCCGACGTCGTGGCGCTCACAGGCTGTCCGCACGCAACCGTCGGGGCCGAATGCATCCCGTAATACGGCCAGCTTCTGTTCCACCGTCCAGCGCCGACGGCCCGACACCCGGCTAACGACCTCGATCCGACTACTCATACGATTACTCGTATGATTAATCGCCCGTTCGCTTGCTGAATCCTCGATCTCGTCCGACACCCGCCACCTCGCTCAAAGAGCGGCAATCATCCCGGCGAATGGGCATTACGCAAGGCGGCCCTCAGGCCCCGCTTACCCAGTTTCTGGCGTGCCACTGCTTTCAGCCGCGGGGCAAGCTCAAATCCAAGGAGTCGGCAGAACGCAAAGCCGACTGCGCTCTGGCCGTGGCTATCGACGTACTGGCGCTGGATTTCCATGTCGGTGCAATGGCGTAGCACGCCTTCGATCATGGAGGCGACCTCCGAGGAAGAGCACCGCTTGAGCTGGGAATAAACGCAGGTCGCGCGCTTCTCCACATGTCAGTAGATCATGACGCCACGGCCGCCATAGCGTAAGCGCCGACGGAAGGTGGCGTTGACGCGGCCCGTCAGGCTTTCCGGCGTGTCCGTGGCGCCCATTTTTTCGCGAGCGTTTCCAGCCTTGCTTCGATCAGAGGGATATCGGGCTTGGCGTTGGGATCATGGTTGTCGCCGAGGGTCTCCAGCGCCTCTTCATGATATTCATGCTGGGGATCGCCGAGCGCTTCGAGCTTTTCGGCATAGCCCCATGGTCCGCCACTGTCCTCCGGCGGGCGCATGCCTACTGCATCGAGGATGAGCGGATATGTCAGGTGCGGGCTGGCCGCGCTGACGCGCTCGATCTTGACGCTATGCTCCCAGGCGTCGCCAAAGTCGTAGAGATATCGGAAAGTCTTGCGCCTCGTATCCGCCAGGACCTGGGCGAGAGTGGCCTTACGGGCGTCGAGCGGCCCGTCGAAGCCATATTCAGGATCAGGGATGCCGAAGCCGGTCTGCCCGAAGCTCATTTCCCACAGATGAGAGTCCGTCCACGAGAAGGCGGTCTGGATGACGGTGTGCAGACGGTCGAGGCGGATATTGAGCGGCACCTCCAGCGTTCGGCTCACGGCCGGTGTCACATCGTCCAGCGTAATCTTCATCCGCACGATAGTGCTGTTGCTCACGCAGCCTTCTCCAGATCGTTGGTCAGCTTTGATGCCTGCCATTTCCACGGCAGGAAGTCATCGATCCGATTGATCGGGTGATTGCCGATGCGCTCAATGACGTCTGTGAACCACGCCTCGGGCTCGACGCCGTTGAGCCGGCATGTACCGGCCAGAGAGTAGAAGAGCGCGGCGGCCTCTCCACCCTTCATAGAGCCGACGAACATCCAGTTTCGGCGCCCGAGCGCGACACCGCGCAGGGCGTTTTCCACCAGATTGTTGCTGATCTCGAGCTGACCATCATCGCAGTAGCGGATCATGGCCTGCCAGCGATTGAGCGGATAGCGACAAGCCCGCGCCAGATTGCTGTCGGAAGACAGGCCTCGGTTCTGGGTTTCGAGCCACACGCGCAATGCCTCCAGCTTGGGCACCGCCTTGCTCTGGCGGATGCGTCTTCGCTCATCGGGTGGCGCACCCTTGATATCGCGCTCGATGGCGAAGAGTTCGGCGATCCGCACGACCGCCTCCGCCGCGATCGGTGACGGGCTCTTTTCCAGTATGTCGGTAAATTTCCTGCGACTGTGACTCCAGCATCCTACTTCGACGATGTCCCTGGGCGCCTTGGTTTTGGGATCGCGGTAAAGCGCATTATAGCCAGCAAAACCGTCCGCCTGGAGATACCCCTGATAGCCGGCGAGATGTTCTGCCGGATGCGCTCCGCCACGATCGGCGCTGAAGCGGAAGGCTACGGCAGGCGGGCTCATGTCACCGCTTGAACGATCATCGCGCAGATACACCCAGAAGTGCCCGGTCCGGCTGCCATCGCCATTGCCCAACAACGTGACCGGCGTGTCGTCCCCGTGGATCTTGGCGGCTTCCCGGATATAGGCGAACAACCGCTCGCCCAGCGGCGCCAGCAGCCATGCCAGTTTTCGCGCCCAGCGGCTCATCACATCCCGATCAATGTGAAGCCCAACGCGGCGGAAGATTACCGACTGCCGATGCCAGGGCTGGTGATCGACAAAGCGATTGACGACGAGGTGGGCCAGCAAGGCGCTGCTCGCCATCACCTTGGGCAGCGGCAGATCGACGGCGGGCGCCTGGCGGATCTGCTCGCAGGACCGGCACACCAGCCTGGGCCGGACATGGCGGATGACGCGGAAGCGCGCCGGGACATAATCGAGGACCTCAGTGACGGCCTCGTCGATCTGGACTGACGGTCCGTTACAACCGCCACTGCATGGGCTGGGCTGATGATCGACGGTCTGACGCGGGAAGTGCGCCGGAAGCGGAACGCGGCTGCCAGGTTTGCGGGCCGATTTTGCTACCAGCGCCGCCGGCACCTCATCGTTGGCGGGTTCCGGCGCCTCGACCTCCTCGAACATCAGCCGCAGCTGGGCGATATCCATTTTCTCGGAGCTGCGGCCGAACTGGACGCGCAGCAACCGCGCGACACGATGCTCGAGCTTTTCGATCCGCAAGGTCTGGGCTTTGACCGTAGCTTCCGCGGCCCTCAGTTCGGCCCGTTCCCGCTCCATGACATCGGCCATCTCCAGCAGCATTTTCTGCAGGAGAACCGGGTCTGTGGGGAGGCGATCAAGGGCGAACCGCATGGTCTCAACCATAGCCGAAGCCCACGGCAAAACCTACATAAAATGGCGGTTTTCCTGATCTTTTTGGCTATGCGAGCCTCGGCGTGATCACCTCGTCATGGACTATCGCCTGCTTCCAGTTCAGCCCTTCGATGAGCATAGCAAGCTGGGCCGCCGACAGGCGAAGCGCGCCCTCATGAGCACGGGGCCACACGAACTTTCCACGCTCGAGACGCTTTGCATACATGCATAGCCCTGAGCCGTCCCAGACCAGAGCCTTCAACCTGTCGCCCCGCTTGCCGCGGAACAGGAAGACCGCTCCCGAGAATGGATCGAGCTGAAGGATATTGCGCACTTGCGCCGACAGCCCGTCAAAACCCTTGCGCATGTCGCACGGCGACAGCGACAGATAGATTTTCGTCGAAGGCGGGAACGCCAGGCTCAATGATCCAGCTCCCGCAGGACATCGAGCACCTGTTTCAGGACCGCCCGATCAACTTCGCCATCCACCGACACCGTCAGGCCGCACCGCCCTCGAACCTCGATCCGCCCAGCTTCCCGAGCTTTGGCCGACGGCGACGACGATGCCAGTTCGACAGGCGCGAAGCCTGCCATGGCTCCGCGGAGCAGTTGCTTGCGCCAGGTATAAAGCTGGCCTGTTCCAACGCTGTGCCGCCGAGCCACGGCCGAGACGATCGCCCCCGGCGCCGTCGTCTCCTTCAGGATCGCCAGCTTCTCCTCGTCGCTCCAGTTCCGACGCCGCTCCACCCGTACAAGCACTCCGCCATCACCGCGACCGCTCATACGAGGCTCGTTTGACTGCTCGATGTCCATGCTCATGCCTCCTTAAAGGCCGCGAGCTTTCCTATTCCGGTGCCGGCAACAAGGTCACGTTCCGTCGGCGCTTAC
>NZ_JPPQ01000006.1:312669-317292 GCF_000743655.1 Sphingobium sp. ba1 | reverse complement strand
CGATCGCCTGCGCCGCCTGCACATAGGCGGGGCCGCCGCATACCGTCCACGCCTGCGGAATGGCGATGCGCGGGATGCTGCGCAGCGCGGGATGGTGCAGCATTTCCGTGCCCTGATCGGTCACTTTCTGCGTCGCGCTTTCGATGATCAGATAATCGGGCCGCGACGCCACCATTTCCTCCAGGCTCATCTGCGACAGAGCGGGTTTGCCCAAGCGGGTCGCGAGATTGCTGACGCCCGTGCGCACCAGCAGATCGTCGATCAGCGTGCCCGATCCGGTCAGATAGCCGCGCCGCTGATAATAGGCCGCGACCGGCGCGCGCGCGGGACGGGGCAGCCGCGCCAGATCAGCCTCCATCCGCGCGATCAGCGCCTCGCCGCGCGCCGGATGCCCCACCGCCTGCGCCACCTGCCGGATCGAGGCCAAGATGCTGGCGTAATTTTCCGCCGATTGCAGGTCGAGCGTGCGGAAGGGCAGGGTCTTGAAAGGGGCGAGCGCCGGATGCCCGCGCGCGGGCAGGCCGATCACCAGATCAGGCCGCGCCGCCAGCACTTCCTCCGACGTGCCGCGCAGCATCGGCAGGCCGCGCGCCGCCTCTGCCGCCGCCGACATATCGGGATCACGCACATTGCTGGTCAACCCGGCAATCTGCCCCCGGTCGGCCAGCGCCAACACCAGTTGATCGGAACAGAGGTTCAGCGACACGATACGCTTGGGAACACCACCAACCCGTTCCGCCGCCACAACGGGCAAGGCGACGCACAACAGGCAGGTGGCGAGGGCGAGCGAGCGCAAGATCATCATCGCGCTTCCATAACGCCCCGGTGCCGTGACACAAGCAAGCCCGATCGGACCCCATGCGCCTGACCCATGAACCGCCTGCGCCGCGCCATCGTGCGTTGATGCCGCTGCTGATCGCCGGGGTGGTGATCGTCGCGGTCGCCTCGCTGCGGCTTGGCCCGGTGACGCTTTCGCTCGACCGGCTGCTGGCCGTCGTCATGGGCCATGGCGATCCGGTCGCGACCACCATATTGCTCGACCTGCGCCTGCCGCGCACGCTCATCGGCCTGCTGGTCGGCGCGATGCTGGGGCTGGCGGGGGCGGTGTTGCAGGGCTATTTGCGCAATCCGCTGGCCGAACCCTCGGTACTGGGCGCATCCAATGCCGCCGCGCTGGGCGCGGTCGCCGCCATTTATTTCGGCGTGGCGGGCTGGCATCCCGCGATGCTGCCCTTGCTCTCGATCGCCACCGGGCTGATCGCGCTGCTGCTGCTCTTCACTCTGGCCGGGCGCGCGGAAAGCGCATTGACGCTGATCCTGGCGGGCATCGCCGTATCGACGCTCGCCGGGGCGGGGATCAGCCTTGCGCTCAACCTCTCGCCCAATCCCTTCGCCGCGATGGAGATCATGACCTGGCTGATGGGGTCGATCGAAAACCGGTCGATTGATCATGTCTGGATCGTCCTGCCCTGCGTGATCGTCGGCGGCGCGCTGCTGCTGATCGACCGGCGCGCGCTCGACGCGCTGACGCTGGGCGAGGATGGCGCGCGGTCGCTCGGCGTCGATCTGCGCCGCACCCGCACCCGCCTGCTGCTGGGCGTCGCGATCGGCGTGGGCGGGGCGGTGTCGGTGTCCGGTTCGATCGGCTTCATCGGCCTCATCGTCCCCCATCTCGTCCGCCCGCTGACCGATCGCAGCCCGTCCGCCATCCTGCTCCCCTCGCTGCTGGGCGGCGCGATCCTGCTGGTCGCCGCCGACATCTTGGTCCGCCTGATCCCCACCACCAGCGAGTTGAAGCTCGGCGTGGTCACCGCCTTCCTCGGCGTCCCCATCTTCCTGCTCCATCTGTTGCGGGAGCGGCGGACATGGTGACGATCCGGGTCGAAGGGCTGTGCGCCAACCTCGGCCGCCGCGCCGTGCTGCAGGATATCGATGCGACGCTCGCGCCTGGCGCGCTGATCGGCATTATCGGCCCCAATGGCGCGGGCAAATCGACGCTGGTGCGGGCCATGCTTGGCCTGATCGACACGACCCACGGCAGCGTGACGATCGACGGTCGCGCCATCGCCACCCTGCCGCCGCGCGAGCGTGCCCGCGCCATCGCCTATCTGCCGCAGGGCCAGACGTTGCACTGGCCGCTGAGCGTCGAGCGGCTGGTCGCGCTTGGCCGCCTGCCCCATCTTGGCCCGATGTCGCGCATCGGCGCGGCGGACCATGACGCCATAGCGGCGGCGATGGCCCGCACCGACGTCGCCCATCTCGCCGACCGGATCGCCACCGAATTGTCGGGCGGCGAGCGCGCCCGCGTCATGCTCGCCCGTGCGCTGGCCGTTGGCGCGCCGGGCCTCGCCGTGGACGAGCCGCTGGCCGCGCTCGACCCCGGTCATCAGATCGACGTCATGCAATTGCTCGCGCGCGAAGCGCGGGCGGGTGGGCTGGTCATCGCCGTGCTGCACGACCTGTCCATGGCGGCGCGCTATTGCGACCGGCTGCTGCTGCTCGATCGCGGTACGCTGGTCGCCGATGGCACGCCGGACGCGGTGCTGACGCAGGACCGGCTGCGCGCCGTCTATGGCATCACCAGCCGCATCGACCTTGCCGCCACGCCGCCGCTGGTCGCCCCGCTCGACCGCTGGAGCGCTGCGCCTGACCATGGAGAATAAGATGCCCCAAGCCCCCTTCTGGTCCAGCCCCGCCGACTTCGACGCCGCCCTGCGCGCCATGCCCGGTCCCGACACGGATGCGATCGCCGCCGCCGCCGCGCGGCAGGCGCAATTGACCAAGCCCACAGGCTCGCTCGCCCGGCTGGAGCAACTCGCGCTGTTCTTTGCCGGGTGGCAGGGGCGGGCGATTCCCGCGCTCGACCAGGGTCGGGTGCTGATCTTCGCGGGCAATCATGGCGTCACCATCCATGGCGTCAGCGCCTTTCCCGCCACCGTCACCGCGCAGATGGTCGCGAATTTCAATGCTGGCGGCGCGGCGATCAACGCGCTGGCCGGTGCTGCGGGCCTCGACCTGCGCGTCGTGCCGATCGACCTTGACCGCCCGACGGACGATTTCACGCAAGGCGCGGCCATGAGCGAGGCGGACTGCCTCGCGGCGCTGGCGATCGGCGCGGCGGCGGTGGAGCCAGGCCTCAACCTTCTCCTGCTCGGCGAGATGGGCATCGGCAATTCGACCGCCGCCGCCGCCCTCGCCGCGCGCAGCCTGGGCGGCAGCGCCGCCGACTGGGTCGGGCCGGGCACCGGCGTCGATGCCGGCGGCATCGCCCGCAAGATCGCGGTCATCGACCGGGCGCTCGCCTTCCACGCCGACGCGCCGCTGACCCCGTTCGAAACGCTGCGGCGCGTGGGCGGGCGAGAGATTGCTGCAATGGCAGGCGCAGCGCTGCGGGCGCGGCAGTTGCGCATCCCGGTGATGCTCGACGGGTTCATCAGCGGCGCGGCCATCGCCCCGCTCGCCGCCGCTTATCCCGCCATCGTTGACCATTGCATCGCGGGCCATTGTTCGGCCGAACCCGGCCATGACCGGCTGCTCCGCCAGCTTGGCCTCGATCCGCTGCTGCGCCTTGGCATGCGGCTCGGCGAAGGCAGCGGCGCAGCGGTGGCGGCCAATATCGTCCGTTCCGCGCTCGCCGCCCATGCGCAGATGGCGACCTTCGCGCAGGCCGGCGTGTCGGGCGCGGCATGACGCCCCGGCTGCTCCATTTGCTGCGCCATGGCGCGCCAGAGACGCCCGGCCTGCTGATGGGCCGCACCGATGGCGCACCGACGCAGGCCGGGATCGACGCCTGCCGCGCCCGCGCCGCTAACCTTGGCATAAGCACCATCATCAGTTCCGACCTGACCCGCGCCAGCGCCGCCGCCGACGCCATCGGCCGTGACCATGGCCTGCCCGTGCTGCTCGACCCGCGCTGGCGCGAGCTGGATTTCGGCGCCTGGGATGGCCTCGCCCCGTCCGCCGTCCCAGCGCAGGCCTTTGCCCGCTTCCATGCCGATCCCGACGCCAGCCCGCCACCGGGCGGTGAGCGCTGGTCGATGCTGGTCGATCGCGTCGCTGCCGCCACGGCCGCGCTGACCACCGACTCCACCCTCATCCTCACCCATGGCGGCGCGATGCGCGCGGCCATCGCCTATCATTGCGGCCTGACGCCCGCGCAAAGCTGGGCGTTCGACTTGCCCTATGCGTCTTTGCTGTCGTTGCGCCTGTGGCCCGGCCCGCAGCCTGCCGCGCAGATTATCGGCCTGCATCCATGAAGGGGCTGATCATCGCGCTCCAGTTCATGACCCGCCTGCCGATGCCGCGCGTCACCGCCTCGGCGCAGGATTTCGCCCGGTCGATGCGTTGCTTCCCCGTCGTCGGCCTGATCCTGGGCGCGCTGATCGCCGCCGCCTGCGGGGCGGGGGCGCGGATCGACCCCTGGGTCGGCGCGCTGCTAGGCCTCATCGCCTGGGTCGGGCTGACCGGCGCGCTCCATCTCGATGGCCTTGGCGACATGGCCGATGCGGCTGGCGCGGCGCATAAGGACAGGGATCGCCTGCGCGCCGTCCTGTCCGACCCCCATGTCGGCAGCTTCGGCGTCGTCGCGATCGCGCTCCAGCTCATCGCCAAGCTGGTCCTGCT
>NZ_JPPQ01000006.1:310262-312659 GCF_000743655.1 Sphingobium sp. ba1 | reverse complement strand
GCCGCCCGCAGCAGGACTATCCCGCCGCTACCGTGGTCGAATATTGCTCCGCCGTTCTCATCGCTAAATGCGACATATCCCACTCAAATACGGCAACGAAATTTGGCGCGACTTAAATCTCGTTGCCGTGCTGTCCAAAGACGGCCAGGCCCGCGATAGCAAGCAAGATGCACTATCGCGGGCAAGACATAGCGTTCATCTTAATTCGTTCATCAAGACGCCATTCGGTTCACGTCCCAATGTAGACGCTTTTCCTGCACGAGCCCCTGAATCATGCCTTCCATCGTTCCCGCTACACGGCTCCAATCGTGGGCATGAAGCCAGTCGTGCATCGCGGCCTGGACAGTCCTTCTTTCTTCCGGGCTACGCAGTAAACGCCCGATTACCTCGGCCAGCACTTCTGGATCATTATTGTCCGCCCATGCGGCTGCATCACCCAGTTCCGCGAAAATCTTCACCCGCGTTGCGACAAGCGGGACCATGCTCGCGAGGGAGACGCGGACGGCTCCACTGGCCGAATCCGTGCTTTCGCTATAGGGTAATGCGATGATGTCGCACGCAGACAACAGGCCGTTGACTTCCTCGATCGGCATGAAGGCTTGATGCCATTCGATGGCGTCATACACGCCCAAGGATTTCGCCAACGCCTTGCATTCGGAAATATAGGCTTGATGGCCTTCGCCTGGAAACTGGGCATTGACTAGGCGAAGCTTAAGATTGGGCCAGTCCTGACGGAGGATCGCGGCCGCGCGAATAAGCTTGTCTATGCCCTTATGCTGGAAAAAGAAGCCGTGGCATCCGATGATGGGCGCGTCGTGCTGGGTAAAACGCTTTGGCCATGGTGCCTGATCCGGCGCGAATGCGCCGTGGGGCAACAGGCCGATATTATGCTTTAGCCCCATCGACAAAAGGAAATTCATATCCGCGATATTGTGGACAAGAACCCTGCTGAATTTACCGAGTCCTTCCAGCAATGTCATCAGTTCATGCGAACTGGCGCGTGCCATGTTACCGGCATTATGGAGAACAACGACCGTCACCTTGCCAACCAAACGATCATCTAGCGCCAAACGGCCGAGTTGATCCCAGGATAGTAGTCCATCCTGATGCTGAATGACCAGAGCTTCGGCGTCGATGTCTTCGACGGCATTCAAGATATCGTCGATCTTGGGCACATTATCGACGGCCCATGTCGGAATGTGGCGCGGGACCGACGACACACGCCGGGGCGTGCGATGATCACATAGGACGGTTAGTTCGCGTTGGGCCGCTGGCGAAAAGTGATCGACGATATATTGCGAATATTGGGCGATGCCGCACTGGACGCCCCAGGTGCTGACCCAAGCTACACGCGCTTTTTCGCCATTCGACGTATCGAGCAGATTTTCGACCATCGCTGTATAACGATGGAGCCATGCCATCTTATCGCTTTCCCGCGCGGCCGCGATAAGAGCACGTTGCCGACGTTCTTCTATCACCATGTCCTGATCCGGGTCGGCTTGCTCCCGCAACGCTGCCGCCAGATCTTCAACGTCCGGTTCCACCCACAAGGAATGGTGCCCGCTCACATGGCTTTCCGAACGTGCGAAGCGATAGTCGATGAGACGCGCTTCCCGCTCGCTGCAAAAATCACGCTGCCCACCATGACCGGTAACGATCAACGGCAATCCGGATGCCATCGCTTCAAGCGCAGGTAAATTATACCCTTCCCCACGCGATGGCAAAACCATGACGTCGGCATCGGCGTAAAATTGTAGCAGTTCATCACGCTCGACGTCCCGGTTTATGATCTCGACCGTTGCGAGGTCGGGATAGCGCGACACGAGTTCTTCCAGTTGCTGCTCGACATCATTGTGCGGGTTAGGAAAAGTCTTGATGACCAGACGCACAGGATCGGCAGAGGTAAATGCCTTAGCCCAAGCCGCCAGCAGAATGTCGATACCCTTGCGCTTGAAGCAGGACGATACATGAAGGAAACGCACTTCCTTACCGCGCGGGCTTCGTCCGCCAGCCAGCGCTTGATAAGGTTCGATATCGACCGGTTGGCCGATCGTCGCAATCGGAATCGACAAGCCAGAATCGAGAAGCGCGTTCGTTACAGTTCGTGCAGGCGAAATTATAGCGTCGAAATTCTTACCCAAACGTTCGATTGTGTGTTCTGGGACAGCGCTTTCTTCCCAAAAGAACAGGGCCATCATCAGACGATAAGACCCGTCGGGCACTATGACCGGATAATGATGGCTGATAACAACTTCATTGCCATTGTCCGGTGCAGCTCGCCCTGCCAACTCGATCATGAGGGGCTTGTCGTCTGCAGGCACACCTTCTGTATGGTCTATGGGATCTGTTTCGATTGCAAGAAAGCGCGCCTGACCAGGGAAGCTCGCTTCCAGCGAT
>NZ_JPPQ01000006.1:307740-310252 GCF_000743655.1 Sphingobium sp. ba1 | reverse complement strand
CGCTGCCCGGTGGACAGCATACGGACGGGCACATCGGCGAGGCGGGTCAGCGCAAGCGCGTCAAGTGCGGCCGACACCGCGTCCGGCCCGGCCCGGTCTAGTTGCGCCCAGAAGGCGAGCGCCGTGGCGAGGGGCAGGTCCATGTCCAGCGCCAGCCGCTCGTCGGTGAGCGCAATGCCACCGCGCCGATCGACCGTGCCGGCAAAGGCGGGGAGCAGCCCGGCGCACAGGCGCAGGAGGCTGGATTTGCCGATGCCATTGGGGCCGGTCAACAACGCGCTCTCGCCTGGTCCCAGCGTCAGGCTGACGCCGCGAAACAGCATCCGTCCGCCGCGCAGGCAGGCGACATCGGTCAGCCGCAAGGCCGCGTCACTCATGACCCGACCATATCCTCCAGCACATGCATGTCGAGGTCCGACAGGCCGAAATGATGGCCGATTTCATGCACCACGACATGGGTGATGAGGGCATCGAGCGGGACGCCGGTTTCGACCCATTCGTCGAGCAGGGGGCGGCGATAAAGATGGACGGTCGGCGGGGTGTCGCCGGTCTGCGGCTCATGCCCCACGGGGCGGCCGGTATAGAGGCCGGTCAGGCCATAGGGATCGCCGATCTCCATCTCCTTCAGGATCGCCGGATCGGCAAATTCCTCGACGAACAGCACGACGTCGGACAAATGATCGCGGAAGGTTTCAGGCAGGCGCGCCAGCGCGCCAAGCGCCAGCGTCTCGATCTCCTGGATCGTGGGGGCAAAGCGGGGCGGTTGACCATGATGCGACATGGCTGCCACATAAGCCAAAGCATATTAAGAGGATAGGGACATGATTGCCACATTGACGCAAGAACAGCGCGCCGCAGCCCTGGCCGAACTGCCCGAATGGACGGTGGTGGCCGAGCCGGACGGCATCAGCCGCCGCTTCGTATTCCGCGATTTCGTCGCGGCGTTCGGTTTCATGACGCGGGTGGCGATACTGGCGGAGAAGGCCGATCATCATCCCGAATGGTCGAACGTCTATAACCGGGTGGACATTGTTCTGACCACGCATGACGCCGGTGGCCTGTCGCAGCGCGACATCGACCTGGCGCGGGCGATCGACGGGTTGTTAGTATAGCCCAGCCTGTTTCGGCATGCGCTTTTCGATCTGATCCTCATAGCTGCGCAGGGCGGCGGTGACGGACGGATCGGCGGCGTAGCGCTGGCGCAGCAGCGCCAGTTTCGTATCGGTGCCGCGACACAAAGCGGCGATATTTTCCGCGATATAGGCGCGGCGTTCGGCGTCATAGGGCTCTTCGCCCCGGAAATGGTCGCAACTGTCGCGCGACACCATGAACTCGGTGACTTCGCGCGGGAAGGGCGCGGCGCTGGCGGCGACGTCCGAAGGGGGCAGGTCGAGCGGGAAATAGGGCGCGGGCTGGGCGCGGACCGTGACGGTCGGGGAAACCCGCGCCGGTGTGGCGGGTGGCGGCGTCGGCGCGGCCACGGGTTCGGGTGGCGGCGGGGTCGCATTGTCGGCGATTTGCGCCACGGCGGTCGGGACAACGCCATTGTCCGCCTGCGCCGTATCATCCGACGCGCGGCAGCCAGCGACCAGCGCCAGCAACATGATAATCGGCACCAGCACAACAGGCCTGCTCACCCGATTTCCTCCAGCAAGCTGGCGATCAATTCCGCGACATGCGGCAAGCGCGATTCTTCCTCGTCCAGGATCGCCAGAAACGCAGATCGCCTATAGGCGTGGACCCTGTCGGGCGAAAGGCGGCTTGCGGTGGGTATGGCCGAATTCACGATGTCCAGCAGCCGCTCGACCCCGTGGAGGCGACCCCAGAGATAGTCATTCTCCCGATAGGCGCGGCTGAAAAAAGCGCCGAAATTGTTGAATTCTATGCCTTTCAGCGTCGCCTGCGCGCCGCCTGCGCGGATGGCGGAACAGTCCTCGGGCGAAATCCGATCGACCTTGACCGGATCATATTCGTCCAGAGTGTCACCCTGGAGCAACGGTAAGGTGGCGATATCGGTGAAGGGAAAGCCGAGATAGGCGAGCAACATGGTGCGCCGTGCTGCCTTGGGGAGCGCGGCGAAGGCTTCGGCGAGCAGTGCGTCGGCCGAATCATCGCGGGCCTGAAGGTTGCGGGCCTGCGCTACGGCCTCCAGCGCAGCGGCGGCGTCGGTCGGCACCTGGCGCGCGGCGGCGATGACGGCGGGGCCGTGGAAATCGGCGTCCTCGCATTCGGCATAAAGGGCGAGGGCGGCGTAGATGGCGTCGTGCATGGCCTGCACCTCGACCGCTTCCACCGCGCTCTCGCGCTCCAGCGTTTCGGCGAGACGCCGCGCGAGGAAGCGGAGGCGGCGGATGCGGAAGGCAAGGTCGTGGGTGCGAAAGAAGGTGACCGGGGCGGAGGCGGAACCGCCATGGTCGGTCAATTGGTCCGCCCCGGTCGCGCGCACCTGCGCCCAGATCGCCCGGCGATAGGTTTCGCGCATCATTGCGCTGTCTTCGCCCGACAGGCGGAA
>NZ_JPPQ01000006.1:295861-307730 GCF_000743655.1 Sphingobium sp. ba1 | reverse complement strand
GACCTCTCCTCCCCCCTCGCCCTGCTCCAGACCCGCCGGTCGGGCAAACCCCGCGACCTGATCGCGCCCGGTCCCGATGACGCGCAGTTGCGGCAGATATTGGAAGTGGCGCTGCGGACGCCCGATCATGGCAAACTCGCGCCGTGGCGATTCGTGGTGGTGCCGTCGACGCGGCGGGCGGCGTTGGCCGAGCTGCTGGAGAGCGCCTATCGCGCCGAAAAGCCCGACGCCGGTCGGTTGGAGATCGAAGCGATGCACCAGTTCGCGCATCAGGCCCCGACATTGGTGGTCGCGCTTTCTGCGCCGGTTGCGGGCAGCAAGATTCCGGTCTGGGAACAGCAATTGTCGGTGGGCGCGGCGATCATGAACCTGCTGCACGCCACCCATGCTCTGGGCTTTGCCGGTGGCTGGCTGACGGGATGGCCGACCTATAATGCGGATGTGCGCGCGGCCTTTGCGCAGGGGGACGAGACCATTGCGGGCTTCGTCTTCATCGGCACGCCGGGCAAAGCGCAGGAAGAGCGTCCCCGGCCAGATTATGACGCCATCGTATCGGTTTGGGACCGATAATTGCCGCTTTAACCATGATTCGCGCAATGGTCTGACTTGACCCGCATGGCTGTATTATGGCAGTGATGCACCCATGGCCGACGACTCAAAACCCGTCTATCTCCGCCTGCGTGAGATCATTGCCGCTTCCATATTGGACGGGGATTATAGCGATGGCGACCTGCTGCCATCGGTGCGCGCCTTTGCCGCGACGCAGGGGGCCAATCCGCTGACCGTGGCGAAGGCCTATCAGAGCTTTCAGGATGATGGGCTGGTCGTGGTGCGGCGTGGGGTCGGCATGTTCGTGGCCGATGGCGCGACCCGGCGGCTGCGCATTGCGGAACGCGCGCATTTCCTGGAGACGGTATGGCCGCCGGTGGCGGCGCAGATCCGGCGGTTGGGGATAAGGGCCGACGATCTGGACTTGCAGAAGGCCTGAGGGTTTCAGCGTCGGGCCTGCCCTCTCCATTGGGCTGTACGCTTCGTGAGCGTTTCTCGACTTCGCTCGAAACGAACGGATTTTAGTTAAAGCGCTGCCAGTGCGTCGACGGCATCCTGGCGGCGTGCAAAATTCCTGACCGAGACCGCCCGGCCCAGCGCCAGCTTGGCGTCATTCTTGCGCCCGGCAGCGGCATAGGCCTGACCCAGATGCAGGTTGAGCAGGGGATGGCCGGGCGCGCGGGCGACGGCCTTTTCCAGCAGATCGACCGTAGCCGGGCCTTTTTCGCCGGTTTCCAGCAACGTCCAGCCGTAGATGTCGGCGATCATCGGGTTGGCAGGCATCAGGCGATAGGCGTGGGCGGCATAGGCGCGGGCCGCTGCCCGATCCCCCGTTTCGACGGCGGCGCGGGCAAGGTCCGCCATCAGCAGCGCGTCATTGTCGCCCAGTTGCGCGCGCACAGCCTGCAGCATCCGCAGCGCGCCGCGCCAGTCGCCCGCCTCCATCGCGACGGCGGCAGCGATACGGCGCATGGCGCTGTCGGTCGGGTTCTGGGTCAGGAAGAGTTGTACGATTTGGGCCGCACGGGCGGTGTCGCCCGCGCGGTTCCATGCCGCGACGAGGCGCAGCGCGACGGCGCGGTCGAAGCGGATATTGGCGGCGCTTTCATAGGCGCGGGCCGCCTCCCCTGCCCGTCCGGCCGCGCCCAGCGTATCGCCCAGCACGATCCAGGCATCCGGCGCGCCGGGGTTGGCGCGGCTGAGCATCCGGGCACGATCGACCGCTGCGTCGGTGCGGTTGGTGCTGAGCAAGGCACGGATATAGGGGATATTGTCGCGCGCCGTGGCGGCATTGGCGGGCGGCGGGCCATCGGCCAGTTGTGCGTCGCTTGGTCCGGCAAACGGATCGGCAGCGGCGCGCACTGGCCAGGCGGCGCGGGCGAGCATGTCGGCAGCCATGGCGCGATTGCCGAGCGCTTCCTGCACGCGCGCCGCGAGGGTCAGCACATAGGGGTCGGCGTC
Organism: Sphingobium sp. ba1; assembly: GCF_000743655.1. Taxonomy (NCBI): domain Bacteria; kingdom Pseudomonadati; phylum Pseudomonadota; class Alphaproteobacteria; order Sphingomonadales; family Sphingobiaceae; genus Sphingobium; species Sphingobium sp. ba1. Next base: position 305,720 of record NZ_JPPQ01000006.1, on the reverse strand, counting down.
CCGCTGGGCGACGATCGGGGCAAGGGTGGTGGCGGCGGATGGCATGTCGCCGCCCATCTGATAGGCGCGGGCCAGCAGGGTGCGGGCGGTGCGGTTGTCGGGCTGCATCGCGACCAGCGGCGCGAGCGTGTCGGCGGCGAGGACGGCATTGCCATCCTGCAGATGCAACACGCCGCGCAGCAACAAGGTGGCGGGCTCGCCATCGAGCCGCCCCTGCGTCCGCGCCAGCAGCGATCGGGCGAGATCGGCCTTGCCCGCGCGGGCGGCCATGATCGATTGCATCATCCAGGCGCGGGCATTGTCGGGTTCGAGCGCGAGGATACGGCGGGTGAGGCCCAGCATCGCGCCGGCTTCCCCCGCGTCGGCGAGCGTCGCGGCATAGGATTCGAGCGTCGGCACCGATTCGGGGTTGGCTGCGAGCGCGCGTTCGAACCAGGGGCGCGAGGCGGTGAGGCCATATTGGCCGCGCGTCAGTTCAGCGCGCAGGGTCAGCGCCTTGGCATTGGTGGGGGCAAGGCTTACCGCGCGGTCCGCCGCGACGATCGCGCCTGCCTGATCGCCGGTTGCGAGGCGCAGGCGGCCAAGATCGACCCAGCTTTCGACGTCACCGGGCGCCGTCGCGAGAGTGCGCGCCAGCTCCGCCTGCGCCGCGCGCATATCGCCCTTTGCCATGGCGGCGCGCGCCCTGATCCGCGCGGCGGCCAGGCTATGCGCGGCAGGAACGTCGGGCGCGCGGGATTCGCGCAAGGCAGCATCCACGTCGCCCTGCAATAGCAGCGCGTGTGCCATCACGTCGCGGGTGTCGGCGGGTGGTCCGCCCAGTTTTCGAGCGCGTTCGACCTCGGCCTGCGCGCCTGCGCCGTCACCCAGTTCAGCCAGCGCCCGCCCTTGCGCTTCCCGCGCGACGACCGATCGGGGATTGCCCCTGATCGCGTTCATCAATTCGACGCGCGCGGTGCGGGCATCGCCCTTGTCGAGTGCGGTGAGGCCACGGGCCAGCGCGGCGCTGCCGTCGCGTTCATGCGCGCGCCATTGCCACAGGCCCGCCACCCCCAATAACAGCAATATTATTCCGACGATCAGGGCGATGCGGGTGCGGCTCATGGATTATCCCTGCATCTGATATTGTTTGAGAAGATCGTACAAAGTCGGGCGACTAATGCCCAAAATCTTGGCCGCGCCGGAGATATTGCCATCGGTGCGAGCGATCGCGCGGCGGATCGCGCGGCGATCAGCCATTTCGCGCGCTGCTTTGAGGTTCACCAATTCCCCGCCTTCGGCCCGCTCCTCGTCCAGGTCGAGATCGGCGGCGGTCACCAGCTTGCCATCGGCCATGATGACGGCGCGCTTCATGCGGTTTTCCAGTTCGCGCACATTGCCGGGCCATGGCCAGGCATCGAGCGCGGCGAGCGCATCGGGGGCGAGGCCCTTGACCGCCGGATTCATCTCGGCAGCGAAGCGGGTGAGGAAATGGCGGGCGAGCAGCGCCGGATCGCCCGCCCGATCCTTGAGCGCCGGGATGCGGATGACGATTTCGGCGAGGCGATAATAGAGATCCTCGCGGAAACTGCCCGCGCCGATCATGGCGTCGAGATCCTGATGGGTGGCGCAGACGATGCGGGTATCGACGGCGATGGGCGTGCGCCCGCCGATCCGTTCGATCACCCGCTCCTGCAGGAAGCGAAGCAGCTTGACCTGGAGCGCGAGCGGGATGTCGCCGACTTCGTCCAGGAACAGCGTGCCGCCCTGTGCCTGCTCGATCTTGCCTAGCGTCGTCTTGATGGCGCCGGTAAACGCGCCCTTTTCATGGCCGAACAGTTCGGATTCGAGCAGCGTTTCGGGGATGGCGGCGCAGTTGATCGCCACGAACGCGCCATGGCGGCGCGGGCTGGCATCGTGCAGACCCTGGGCGAGCAATTCCTTGCCGGTGCCGCTTGCGCCCAGCAACAGCACCGACACTTGCGCGCTGGCCACGCGCTCGATCATGCGGGCGACCTTCATCATTTCGGGCGCGCCGGTCAGCACCCGGCCCAGCACCCGGCTATCGGCAGGCGCGGTTTCGGCGAGGCGCGCATTTTCCTGTTCCAGCGCGTGGACGTGGAAAGCGCGGCGGACGATGAGGCCGAGTTCATCGATGTCGACGGGTTTTTGATAGAAGTCGTAGGCCCCGCCCGAAATGGCGTCGAGCGCGCTCTCGCGGGCACCATGGCCGGATGCGACGATGACCTTCGTATCCGGCTTGATCCGCAAGATGTCGGCGAGCGTGGCGAAACCTTCGCTGGTGCCGTCCGGGTCTGGTGGCAGGCCAAGATCGAGCGTCACGACATCGGGCGCATGGGCGCGGAGCAGTTCGATCGCCTCTTCCCGGTCGCCCGCGATGAAGAGTTGATAATCCTCATAGGACCAGCGCAATTGCCGCTGAAGGCCCGGATCATCCTCTACGATCAGCAATTTGGGGCGGGTGTCGCTCATCAGGCGGCCTTTTCCTGTGTGTGGGGTGCCCGTGGCAGGCGCAAGGTGAAGCGACTGCCGACGCCAGGGCGGCTGTCGACGTCGATCCGGCCGCCCATCGCCTGCGCCAGGGCGCGGGCTTCGAACGCGCCGATCCCGAAACCGCCCGCCTTGCTGGACGAGAAGGGTTTGAAGAGTTCGCGGCGGATATATTCAGCGCTCATGCCGCGTCCCTGGTCGATGATCTCGACCAGTATTTCGCTGGCATCGGCGGACAGGCGCAGTTCGACCGGCGCGTCGGGGGCGCTGGCGTCGATGGCATTTTGCATCAAATGGGTAACGATCAATTCGACCCGTGCCGGGTCGGCCAGCGCGTCGGGCGCTTCCCCGCTGACCCGTATCAGATGCTGACGCGCGCGCGTGGCGGCCGCATGGTCGAGCAGGCCGCGCAACGCGAACGGGCGCGGATCTTCGGCGCGGCCCTTATTATGCTGCGACAGGCGGGCGAGCAGGTCGTTCATCTTGCCGACCGATTCCTGCAGTGTCAGGATCATGTCGGCGCGAAATTCGGGGTTGTCGGCATGACGTTCGGCATTGCGGGCCAACAAGGAAAGCTGGCTCACGAGATTCTTGATGTCGTGGATGATGAAAGCGAAACGGCGGTTAAATTCGTCGAAGCGGGCGGCGTCGTCGAGCGCCTGCTGGCCCTGCGCCTCGCTGATATAGGTTGCGACCTGCCGCCCGGCGGCGCGCAACATGTCGAAATCCTCCCAGTCGAGCCGCCGGTCGATCGGCGGACGGGCAAGCAGGATCGCACCGGTCAGACGGTTGAAATGGATGAGCGGCACCAGCGCCCAGAGGCGGGCATCCTGCGTCATCCAGTCAGGCAGCGGCAAGGCGGCATCGGTGGCGCGGCGTTTGCCGAGGTCGATGATCCAGCCGCTTTGCTCCAGCCGGGCGACGATAGCGGGCGACAGGGATGCGCCTTCGGGCAGGTCATCGCCCCAATTCCAGTCGGTTTCGAGCATCAACCCGCCCTGATCGTCACGCAACAGCAACAGCGCGGCGGGCGAATCGGTGATGTCGGCAATCGCCTTGGCCACGCGCTCGCCCAACGGGGCGGGGTTTTCGCCGGGGCGGCCGATCGTTTCGCCAAAGCGCATCCATTCGGTGCGATAGTCGTAACGATGCTGAAAGAAATGCTTGGCGACCTGCACTTTCCACAGCGCGCGCAGGCGTGGTGATGGCAGCAGCACCAACGCGGTGACGGCGGCGAAGAAGACTGCGGCGATCTCCACCACCCGCGCATAAGGGCCAGCGATCAGTTCGATCAGGACGGCGGTGGCGGTCAGGAGGATGACATAGAGCGCGACGGCGAAAATCGAGAGCGACTGGAAGGTCAGCGTGCGCGAGAGCGTGAGCCGTTCCGCCATCCCCTTGCGCAGGCCGATGGCGATCACCGGTGCCAGCAGGGCCATCAGAAGGCCACGCAACGCGAAAAGCTCGCTGGCGCGGCCGGGCACGAGATAGCCGATCGCATAGAGCATCAGGTCGTAGGCCCACATCGCCGCCAGCGCGCCGAACAAGAGGGTCACGCCGCCCCGCTCGCGCGATGGCCATGCGGCATAGAGATGATGGAGCAGCAACAGGCTGCCGATCGCGGTCATCATGCGCAGGATGAGCGACACGGTGACGAGCGCGCCATGCAGATCCGGGTCGAGGGCAAGTTCGTACCATGCGAGATCCGTAAAGGTCTGGAGCAGGATCAGCCCCGCAACGGCGACATAGACGGCAACGATCCCCCCGGCCTTCCCGCCCCGACCGACCGGGCCGCGCCGCAGCATGACGAACATCGTCATCAGCCATGCGGCGTTACGCATATTTTCGCCAAGGCCGGACAAAGGTTTGGCAACGCCACCGAACGACACATAGAGTGCCCAGCAGGAGGTGAGCAGCATCGCCACCGATAGCATCCGCATTTCCGCCGCATCGTTGCGGCGACGAAACAGGAAGATGCCTAGCGCTGCGAACAGCACCGCCGCCAGGGCATGGCCCCAGTTACCGACAAATTGGAGCAATAGGCCCATCGCCCGCCGCCCTTAGCGCGCGCCGTCGGGCCAGAGGATGACCCGCACCGTCTGGATCAGGATCAACAGGTCGAGGAAGGGCGTGTAATTCTTGGCGTAATAGAGATCATATTCGAGCTTATTGCGGCTATCCTCGATCGACGCGCCATAGGGATAGTTGATCTGCGCCCAGCCGGTGATGCCGGGCTTTACCATGTGCCGTTCGGCATAATAGCGTAGATGCTGTTCCAGATCCTCGACGAACTGGCGGCGTTCGGGACGGGGGCCAACGAAGCTCATCTCGCCTTTCAAGACCGTCCAGGTCTGGGGCAGTTCGTCGATGCGCAGCTTGCGCAGCCAATAGCCGAGGCGGGTGATGCGCGGATCATCCTTTTCCGCCCAGACCGCCTTGCCCGCGACTTCCGCGTCCTGGCGCATGGTGCGCAGTTTGACGATCCAGAATTCCTGGCCGAACAGACCAACCCTTTCCTGGCGGTAAAAGGCCGGCCCCTTGCTGTCGAGCTTCACCAGCAATGCGGCGAGCAGGATGATGGGGCCGGTCAGCAATAGCAGCAGCGAACTGGCGATGATGTCGAACAGGCGCTTGGCGATGCTGGAGAGCCGGCGGCCGGCCGAGAAGCCATCGGAGAAGATCAGCCAGCTTGGGTTGACGCTATCGAGATCGACCCTGCCGGTCTCGCGTTCCAGAAAGGTCGAGAGATCGTTGACATGGACGCCGGTGGTCTTGATGCGCAGCAGGTCGGACATGGGGATGGCGTTGCGCCGTTCCTCCAGCGCCAGCACCACTTCGCTGGCGTTCAGGCGAACGACGAAATCGGACATGTTGAAGATAGCGCTGCGGTTGATCGCTTCCTGCACCACCTGCGGCCCGTCATTCATGGCGATATAGCCGACGACGAGAAAGCCCGCCCCCCGTTTCTTTTCCAGTTCGCGGATGCGATCGGCCCGGTTGCCCGCGCCCAGCACGACCAGCCGCCGCTTGAACGCTTCGCCGCCCAGCATCGAGCCGAGTAGCAGGCGAACGACGATCAGCAGCGCCATGGCGAGGCCCATGGCGTAGAGCGAATTGGAGCGCCACAAGGTCATGCCCGGCATAAGGAAATAGAGGACGGAAAGGAAGATCACGCCCAGCGAAACAGCAACCAGCAAGCGCGCAAAGGCGAAGCGGATCGATTGGAGCGCCTCGGTGCCATAGACGCCGACGGCGATCATCGCGGTCTGGACGGCAAAGGCGAAGCTGAGCAGCGGGCCCATTCGGGTCATGACATGGTCGATATCCATGCCGATTTGCCGCGCGCGCAATATCCAGCCGCCCTCCGCCGCACAGAGCAGCAGGACGAAATCGAACAGCCCAAGCAGCAGCACAGCGTGCGGCACATAATGTTTGAACAGCCTGATCATGCGTCGCGCCCATTTCCCCAGTCGCCACAAGCGATACTGACAAGGTCGGGAAAAGCCTTACAACCAGCTGTAAGGAAATCCGACAGTGGCGGCACCCTGCCGGAAAATGGCAAAGATTTCCTGAATCCCGCGCAATATCGGGGAATGGATCAGATTATTTGCGGAGCCGGTCGGCGGCGTTGCGGGCCGCCTCCTCCATCACGCGCGCGGCGTCATCGACGGACTGGGCCGCGGCAGTGACGGCGTCGGCCCGCCTGTCGTTGCGGCGATGTTCGGTGAGGTAGAAGAAACCGATGGCCAGGATGAGGGCAATCGCCACCAGTGCGAATATAAACCCGCCCGCGCGTGGACGCTTGTCCGCGTCCTCCACGAAGGGCTTTACAGGCTGGTTGGGGTCGATACGCACACTCATCTCCTTTGGTAAAAGGACAACGGGTGGCACCATGCTATCGTTCCAGATCAATCCTCTACGGACTGACCACCCCGCCCCCGGCTGAGACGATCGACATCCTCCATGATCTCATCGAGCACGGCGGTATCGGTCGTTTCCTGGCTGCGTCGCGAGGGTAGATCGCCGCTTTCCATGAGCAGTTCCAGCGCAGCGCGCCCACGGGCGACTCGACTCTTGATCGTGCCGACGGCGACGCCGCAAATCTCGGCGGCTTCTTCATAAGCGAAGCCACCTGCGCCCACCAGGATCAGCGCTTCGCGCTGCGGTTGGGGCAATTGCAGCAGGGCGCGTTGCATATCGCTGAGTTCGACATGCTTGTCCTGGCTGGCCGGTGCCGCAAGGATGCGGTCGGCCGTCAGGTCGTCCCATTCGCCGCGAAAGCGCGAACGGCGCATCTGCGAGAGATAATGGTTGCGCAGGATGATGAAGGTCCAGGCGCGCATGTTCGTGCCGGCCTGAAACCGGGCGCGTGCGGCCCATGCCTTGAGCAGGGTTTCCTGCACCAGATCATCCGCCACATCACGGTTGCCCGACAAGGAACGGCCAAAAGCACGGAGATGCGGGATGACTGCGGCCAGTTCACGCTTGAAATCCGAATCCGAAAGCGCAGCGCGCTCCTCGATCGGCTCTACGTCCTCATCCATGGAAACAACCCCCATATTGGCTGTCGCCCTCGCCGCAGGAACCGACGTCGTCAAAGCCATAAATGCGCCTATACCCTAATCAGAATTTTGCCAAAGGCCATAAGGCCTGAGAAGCATTGGTCAGAGCCAAAGCACCACCAGCATACCGATGACCACTAGCCCCAGCGAAATGCCGAGAACATAACGCACGACATGTTCCTTCGAACCGCCACGCGCTTCGTTCGTCGTGATATGCTCTTCTTGATCTGCCATAATCTCTCTCCCCGATCGTTACGCATGACTAACGCAACGACCGGCGGGGAGTTCCAAACGACATGGATATAAGCGTAACGATCAGACCGGCGCGGTCGCTTGATCGAAGAACAACGCCTGCGAAATGGCGGCCTTCACGGTCGAGCGCTGGAACGGCTTGGTGATGAGGAAGGTCGGTTCTGGCCGCTCACCCGTCAGCAATCGTTCGGGGAAGGCGGTGATGAAGATCACGGGCACCGCGAACTCGGCAAGGATGTCCTTGACCGCATCGATGCCGCTGCTGTCGTCGGCCAATTGAATGTCGGCAAGGACCAGCCCTGGACGATCGGCGAGCGCTTCGCGCACCGCGTCTTCGGCGGTCACGGCGATGGCGGTGACGTCATGACCCAGATCGCGGACGATGGTTTCGATGTCCATCGCGATGATCGGCTCGTCTTCGATGATCAGCACCTTGGCACGGGTCTGCGCCTCGATCTCGCTCAACGCTTCTTCGACCAGACCTTCGACATCATCACTGTCCATGTCGATCAGATAGGCGACATCATCGACCGTGAAGCCTTCCAGCGCGGTTAGCAGCAAGGCCTGGCGCGGCAGGGGCGTCAGGCGGGCAAGGCGCGCCTGGGCAATGGCTTCCCGATCGCCATCGACGGTCAGCGGCACGTCTTCCAGATGCGACGACGACCAGATGGCATGAAAGGTACGATAGAGGCCAAGACGCGGATCGACGTCAGACGGAAACTCCTCCGGCGCGGCAACGATCGCTTCGAGCGCAGCGCGAACATAGGCGTCGCCATGCGTCTGGCTGCCGGTCAGTGCGCGCGCATAGCGACGCAGAAACGGAAGATGGGGGTGTAGTTGCTGTCCAAGCGACATCGTCAATTCGTCTCCCTGCCCATGTGCGGGCCTGTTGTATCCGACGCGGGGAAGGATATGCGAAAGGATGGAATGTCGATGCCCATATGGCAACCCCCCACCCTTCGATGCCCCCCGAAACCGGCAGCGCTAAAAAAACGCTCGCTTGGCCGGAACCAACGAAGGGGGAATTTGTTTCGCAGTCACATGGTTTTTTCGGCAAGGGTGCGATTATCGTGGCTTTAACGCGGAACGACGAATTGACGCGCCGCAAGATTCCCGCAAATACGGACTGGCTGGCGTGACAGAGATTGCTTCAGAGGGGCAGATTTTGGTTTCTTCTACCACGGAACATAGTTCGACTGCAGCGGATGGGAAGGAAAGCGCAAAGATAGCCGCTTCCCCTCGCAAGGGCCGAGCCGCGCCCCCTATGGATGATGGCCATGTGTCGCAAGTCCTGCGCAATGTGTATCAGCGCGCCGTCGATGAGGATATTCCCGCCGAGATGCTGGACCTGTTAAGCAAACTGGACTGAGTAGCAGATGATCCGGGGCAGCCTTCCTCCGGCAGCCCGATCGCTGACGGAACCCATTGTTCGACTTTTCCGGTCAACCGGCGTCAAGATGTTCCTCATCCTGACGCTGGCCCTATTGCCATTGGGGCTAATCGCCCTGATCGCCTCCCTGCAGGCGATCCGCACCGCTGATCTGGAAAAAGAAGCGTTGCTGCGGATCGCGGTGACGCAGAGCGCGCGCAAGCTGACCGCCGACCTCCAGTCCGATCGCACCGCGCTGCAGCTCACGGTCGATAGTCTCGCGTCCAACAGCGCCGACCGCGCCATCTGCAACCGGCTATCGCTGTTTCTGGCCGCCAATGACGCCGAGGGCGGCCAATTTTATATCTACGACAGCGCAGGCCGTCGCCTGTGCAACTCCAGCGAACGCGAGCCCGCGTCGATGACGCCGACGGCGCGTTTCGATGGTCCCGCGACCGAGTTGCTGGCCGATGCCCCCTATTTGGTCAGCCGCGTGCCCAGCGCGAATAAGCGCATCACCGCCTTGATCTATTATTCGCGCACCCATCTCGAAAGCGTGGCCGATCCGGCTACGGCGCTGCAGAACCGGAAATTGACGTTGCGGCAGGGCGATCGCCGACTGGCGATCAGCCATGTCCGCAAGGATCCGCCGGGCGGCAAAAGAAGCAGCCTGTCGGCGCGGCTGGACCCCTATGACGTGGAATTGACGATGACGGTGCGAGAGCCGCCCGCGACGATCGCCCGCATGTTGTCCTTGTTCCTGCCCTTGGTCATGTGGTTCGCGGCGGCGGCGATCGGCTGGTTCGTGGTCAATCGCGTGCTGATCCGGCCGCTGGTCATCTTGCGGCGCGCGGTGGCGGCGTATCAGCCCGGCGAAGTGCTGGAGCCGTTGCAGCGGATGCGGACGCCAGCGCAGGAGATCGTCGCGCTGGGCGAGACGTTCCGCGAAATCAGCGAGGATGTGGCGACCCATGAGGCCGAGATGGCCGAGGGATTGGAAACGCAGCGCAAGCTGACGCGCGAAGTCCATCATCGGGTCAAGAATAACCTTCAGATCATTGCCAGCCTCATCAACCTTCACGCCCGGTCGGCGCATGAACCCGAAGCGGTCGAAGCCTATGCCTCGATCCAGCGGCGCGTCGATGCCCTGTCGGTGGTGCATCGCAATCATTTTGCCGAGCTGGAG
>NZ_JPPQ01000006.1:292884-295851 GCF_000743655.1 Sphingobium sp. ba1 | reverse complement strand
CCGCCCGCAGCAGGACTATCCCGCCGCTACCGTGGTCGAATATTGCTCCGCCGTTCTCACACGATTCTGAGATCGTTGATGCCCGCGAAGGGTGATGGCGGACCATGCAGTTTTCCGGCCAATTATTCTTATGCTATGCTGGTCCGATGAGCCCGAACAAATACGAACAAGCGCAGGCTTGGGGCGCTATGATCCGTATAGTGGTCCTAGGCTCCCTATTTCTGAGCGGCCTTATGGCCGTCAGTTCAGCTATTGTTATCGGTGTGCTGGACCACTCCGAGAACGCCAACATCCTGAGGGGCATGCTGCTCCTATTTGGCATGACCGCCTTCGGTGTCGCCTTGGGTTTCCGAAAGGCTGAACGCCTGACATGGAAACATTGGTCAATAATTTGCCTGATGGCTGCTCCCGGAACGCTCTACATTTTCGTCCATTGAACGACAAAATTGGTCGATTTTATCTGGCCCGCTCTTTCGCCGGAAACCGGACGGGCAGCTGTCACGACGATCGAGGCCAGATCGGCCTGCTGAAGGATGATCGTGGGTGGGAAGCGGAGGGTCGGCTTTTGGTGAGATAGCCGATGATAGCTGACGCGGCTTGGGATAAGGTCATTCGGCAGCAATCGCCCTCATAACGAACGTTGACCCCGTCAGCGGTTGGGCCATTATCTTTTTGTGAGCAAGACAACTCTTTTTCGGACCACAGCGGTGGCTGCCGTATTCGTCGGGATACCGCTTTACTGGTGGGCGTTCCCGCCAAGGCTACCGATCGGCACGGCCAACGGCATCTATGCCAATGCCTGCTGTGGCTCGCTCAGGCTACGAAACGGCGAGTTGACCTTCGGTAAAGATCAGCGTGTTAGCTACGTTGTCGAGCACGACAAGGTTGGGCGGTATATCTTGCCAGCGGAGTATGTTGGAGTGACCGGTGGCAAACTGATATTCTCCGACCGATCCAAAAATCAAATGTATCTGCGCCTCGATGACAGCGCGATACCAGAAACCATTGAGTTGGATGGCGGCACCGTCACATACGAATTCCGACGGGAAGGGAACGGCAGCTAGCCACTCAGATTTGCTCATTCAGCCTGCGACCTACCAATCGATGAGCGGCCGGTTCAGAGATACGCATGATCACAACCGAATGACGAAAAATGGTCGTCAGTGTGCCTTCCGCTATGGTTCCGCTGTTTTCTTTGGCCATAACAAAACCACGAACGTAGCCACCATTGTTGCTACGCCTATAATGAACAGCGGCATGAAGTAGGTTGGACTGGAAGACAGAGCGGCAAACATCACCATTCCGGCGGCGACGGCCAAAATTGCCGAATGCTTATGGCGATAGGTTTTAAGGAATGGCGATGCCCAAACCACCTGCGCCCAGAGCAGGAGGGGAACAAATAGGGCGATCCACCCTTCCGTCACGCTTACGTCCTCTCAATCAACACGCTGCGATCATGTCTGCTTGTGGGCAACGCGGCAAGCAAGATAAACGCCCTGCTGTGGTCGGTTCCACCCGTCAGCTTCCTTGTTTGAAATGGCTCTCACATCAATTGCTGCCTACCTTCAGGTGGGACAAATCGAGGGTAGGATATCGAACGGTATTTAATGCCTCCGCCAATGTCGATGCGCTATATCCGCTGCCATAGTTATCAGCGATTGCCGTTCCTTTGCCGTCGGTTGTCCAGCCACCCAACAGCAGGGCGATGTCTCGGTCCACTTTTGATTCCCGCAAGCCATCTCTAAAATTGTGCCTGAAGGAATGAAAGCAGGTCAATGGACCTGCCGCATCAGCGCCAATCAGGAAGCGTGCGAACCATCGCGACAATCCAGTCGAGCGATAGCCAAGATGTCCAATTGGCAGCTCGGGAAACAAATTTGTCTCGCCATGCACTCGCTGCGCCTCGACGAACGCCAGAAAGCCAAAGCTGACGAGCGCATCATGAATCGGCACAATACGTTCGCTGGCCCCCGTCTTGACCCGCTTTTCATCTCCGGTTTGGCTCCATCCCTCCGCGATACGCAAACATGGAATGTTATCGATCCACTGCACGTCAGACACCTCGAGCTGCGCACCTTCATTTGCCCGAAGACCGCCGAAAAGAGCGAGGAGTGGAAGCCAGAAGCGCCCGCGCCGAGGACGCTGCTCACCCGGCACAGCATAACCTCGCTCATCGTCCAAACATCCAACATAGAGAGGTGCGGTGAAAATTCGCGTAAGCTGGCCGGTCGAGAACGGGCGGCGTTTGTCCCGTTTCTTAACTGGGTCGGTAAGCTTGAGCCCCTTCAGTGGATTTCGATCAATGTATCCCTCATTCATCGCCCAGTTCATCACCCCTCCGAACCGGTTGATATAGGCGTTAACATTGGCGGCGTTGATGAGACGCTGCTCACCTGACAACTTGGCTGCTGCCACTGCCTCACGCATGGGAAGTTTAGGAAAGCGCTTGTCGGCATGGGCAGGCATGTTCCGAAGGAGTTCGACAAATTCTCGGCACGCCTCTCGCGTGATTTCATTTAAAGATGTCGCTTCGCCGAAAGCTTCGACAACCCATTTCCGAGTGGTGGTGTGCGCAATCGCAGTTCGCTTGCTCCAAGCATGCTTGGGATCGGCAATGTAGCGATCGTAGACGTCTCCGATGGTCCTAATGATCGACGGTGGCTCTAATACTACGGATCGAGGACAAGCTGTGTCTGACGGTTTCCATGCCAGAGCACCTTCACCGGGCGAAAAAATTAAAGTTGGATCGACGGTGTGTCCAGCGTCTTCGCGCACCTTTTCAAACCGCGCTTCGACCTGCGCTGCGACCCGATGGATGCGCCTAAGCGCTGTTTTGAGACTATCAGTATCCAGCGACCGCCAGACTTCACATCCGTTCCAGATGGTGAGGAGATCGGCAGGAACGCGTCGTCGGTAATGGAAAATGCCTCGCTTCTGACACAGCCCAGTTGGTCGATTGTGTAGACG
>NZ_JPPQ01000006.1:242936-292874 GCF_000743655.1 Sphingobium sp. ba1 | reverse complement strand
GTTGGGCTTCGACAAGCTCAGCCCGAACGGCGATGGAGTGGGCTTGGTTACTCATTAGACGCGCCGTCCCTTTTCGAACATACGAAGCGGCAACTTGATTTCCTCTGCCTCCCTCTCGTTGCACAGCCGCCGATCAAAGATGGCGCGGATCGCTGGCGAGCGATCATGATACGTTATTCAAATGTATTTTATTCGTTCTCTGTCATTTTCCTATTGTGCGAATCGCGGGTTCGTTCATGATGTAGTTACCAGCACATTAACACCACAACATCTTGTGGAAGATGGCGGTAGAAAGGAGAAAATCATGAGCAAGACGATGAAGCCTGGTCAGTCTGCGCCCCGTTCGGGCCAGTACGGCATCTTCGGCCCTCGCGGCGGAGACACTGGCGCAGAGCGGACTGTGACGCGGGGCGAACCGCTGCCACCGACGCCGAAGCCCGGCATGGGTTACAAGCTGGTCGATCCGACCAAGCATAAGTAATCTGATTTAGCGGAGGTGCGACAAGACCCGGCTTATTCTTAACAAAGGCCAGCAAGCGGTAATCGGAACAAAACAGCCAGATGCTGGAACCCGTTCATAGTAGTCGGTATCGACGATCAAACCAATGCAGCGACTAACGGAAGGGCGGTTCAAAAGGGCCGCCCTTCCCTGTATGTCACAAGCAGTTGTTACTCCGCCCCCAACACGGCGCGCGCGTAGGCAAATCAAGCAGCCTTCGCCGCCCATGCCATTCACCACCAGTGATGAATATCGCCTCCCGCGCTTGCGCTTGGGAGATTTTCGGGCGTCCGTCCCCCGGACGGCCGCACTTTCCGAAAATCTTGGTCGGGACGAGAGGATTCGAACCTCCGACCCCCACACCCCCAGTGTGATGCGCTACCAGGCTGCGCTACGTCCCGACCGGAGGGCGCGCTTTAGAAGGGGTTTTGGGAAGTTGCAAGGGTTTCGATGCGGGCTTTCGCGCCCCATGTACGATTCCCTAATCATATTGCCTCCGCCCTTGCATCTGTGGTAGCCGCCCGGCCTTGATAGGCGGGCGCTGCCATGCGTTGCGCGGCCGACAGACACCAAGACGAAAGTCCCACCCATGTTCATATCGACAGCCTTTGCCCAGACCGCTGGCGGGGAAGCCTCCGGCGCCGGAATCCTGGTGCAGATGGCCCCGCTGGTCCTGATCTTCGTCGTCTTCTATTTCCTGCTGATCCGCCCGCAGCAAAAGAAGATGAAAGAGCATAAGGCCAAGATCGACGCAGTGAAGAAGGGCGACCAGGTCGTCACCGGCGGCGGCTTGATCGGCAAGGTCGTGCGCGTCGATGACATCTATGCCGATGTCGAACTGGCGCCGAACATGAAGGTCAAGGCGGTCAAGTCGACCCTGACCGACGTGATCGACCCGACCACTGCCAAGCCCGCGAACGACTGACCCCAACGATGCTCAATTTCTCGCGTGCGGCGGTGATCGCGATCATCCTGCCCCTGTTGATCGGCGTGCTGTGCGCGGTGCCGAGCTTCCTGCCCGATTCCGCCGTGGCCCGGCTGCCCGGCTTCATGCAGACGCGGGTCAATCTTGGCCTCGACCTGTCGGGCGGCAGTCACTTGCTGCTTGAAGCGTCGACGCAGGATGTCGCCAAGCAGCGGCTGGTCAATATGGAGGAGCAGGTTCGTACCGAACTGCGCCGGGCTGACCCGCGCATCGCGATCGGCGATATCTCCAGCCGCGACGGGAAGTTGAGCTTCATGGTGCGCGATCCCGCGCAGGTTGATGCCGCCGTCGAGCGCATCCGCCCACTGACGCAGGGCGCGGGGCTGACCGGCCAGCGCGATTTCGACGTGGCGGTGGTGAACAGCCAGACCGTGACGATCACCCCGACCAATGCGGGCATCGACAATGCGGTCAAGAGCGCGATGGAAGTCGCGACCGAAGTGATCCGCAAGCGCATCGACGAAATGGGCACGCGCGAGCCAACGATCCAGCAGCAGGGCAGCAACCGCATCGTCGTGCAGGTGCCTGGCCTGCAAGATCCCAAGGCGCTCAAGGATCTGCTGGGCCAGACCGCCAAGCTCGAATTCAAGCTGGTCGATACGACCGCCAACCCGTCCGAAGTGGCGCAGGGCCGCGCGCCGGTGGGCAGCGAAGTATTGCCTTATCTCGATAACCCGTCGGGCGTGCCGCTGATCGCGGTCAAACGCCAGGTGATGGTGTCGGGCGAGGATTTGACCGACGCGACCCAAGGCTATGACCAGAATAATCAGGCGATCGTCAACATCCGCTTCAACAGTTCGGGTGGCCGCAAATTCGGGCAGGTGACGTCGCAGAACGTCAATCGACCGTTCGCGATCATTCTCGACGGCAAGGTGCTGTCGGCGCCCAATATCAACGAACCGATCCTGGGCGGCAGCGCGCAGATCAGCGGCAATTTCACGGTCGAAAGCGCCAACCAGCTGGCGATCGCGCTGCGGTCGGGCAAGCTGCCGGTGGCGCTGGCGGTGGTTGAGGAACGGACGGTCGGACCGGGCTTGGGCGCGGATTCGATTCGCGCGGGCCTCATCGCATCGATCATCGCCGTGGTCGCGGTCGCGATCTTCATGTTCTTGAGCTATGGCCGCTTTGGCATGTATGCCAATCTGGCGGTCGCCATCAACGTCGCGGTCATCCTGGGTGTGATGGGCATATTGGGGGCGACGCTGACGCTGCCGGGCATTGCCGGGTTCGTGCTGACGATCGGCACCGCGGTCGACGCCAACGTGCTGATCTATGAACGGATACGCGAAGAGCGGCGGCGTGGGCGCAATGTCGTCCAGGCAATCGAACATGGCTATAAGGAAGCCAGCCGCACCATTTTCGAAGCGAACGTGACCCATGCCATTGCGGGCGGGATCATGCTGGCGCTGGGGTCGGGGCCGGTCAAGGGCTTCGCCATCGTGCTGCTGATCGGCATCGCGACCAGCGTGTTCACCGCCGTTACCTTCACCCGCGTCATCGTCGCCAACTGGGTGCGCCGCACCCGGCCGACGGACATCCATATTTAAGAGGGGCGGGAGGACACACCCATGAAACTTCTAAAGCTCGTCCCAGACAATACGAATATCGGCTTCGTCGCGATGCGGAAATGGGCGTTCGCGCTCACCGCCTTGCTGACGGTGCTGGCGGTCGGCGCTACGGCCTATAAGGGCCTCAACATGGGCGTCGACTTCGTCGGCGGCCTGATGATCGAAGCGAAATTCCCGCAAAATGTCGAAACCGACAAGGTGCGCACGACCATCGCCTCGCTCAATGTCGGCGAAAGCTCGCTGCAGCAATTCGGCGATCCCAAGACGGTGCAGATCCGCCTGCCCCTACCCGAACAGGGCGGGGCCGGGGCGGCCAATGCGGTGGTCGAAAAGACCCGCAATGCCATGACCGCGCAATTCCCCGGCGTCACCTTCTCCCGCTACGACACGGTGTCGGGCAAGGTGTCGGGCGAGCTGATCCAGAACGGCATCTTGGCGGTCGTGCTGGCGATCCTGGGCATCGCGGTGTTCAGCTGGTTCCGCTATGAATGGCAGTTCGGCGTGTCGACCTTCGTCGCGATCGTCCACGACGTGCTGATGACGCTCGGCTTCTTCGCGGTGACGCAGCTGGAGTTCGACCTCAATATCGTCGCCGCCGTGCTGACGATCGTGGGCTATTCGATCAACGACAAGATGGTGATCGACGACCGCATCCGCGAAAATATGCGCAAATATCGCAAGATGGACATGAAGGCGCTGATCGATCTGTCGGTGAATGAAACGCTGCCGCGCACGGTGATGACGTCGGTGACGATCATGCTGGCGCTCGGCGCGTTGCTGCTGTTCGGCGGCCATGTGCTGCGCGGCTTCACCGCGGCGATGATGCTGGGCATCATCGTTGGCACCTATTCGTCGGTCTATGTGTCGTCCTCGCTGCTGATCTCGCTGGGCCTGTCGCCCATGTCTTCGGAGAAGAAGGCGGCCAAGGCGAACCTTGCTTCGCAGGCCGAGCGGGTCGGGCCGCGCGATGACGGGGCAAAGCCCTGAGCGGCGAACGACGCACCGGGATAGAGCTGCGCCGCGACGATAGCGGGCAGGGGCCGATCGTCACCGGTTTTGCCGGGCGCGGTTTCCGGGTGCGCGACGATCTGTTTCCGAACGGCCTGTTGCTCAGGCCGGTGCGGGCGATGGCGTGGGACGATGCACCGACGGTCGATGCGCTGACGCTGGCGGCCCTCGGTGACCTGCTGGACGGCGATCCGCGTCCCGAATTCCTGTTGCTCGGCACAGGGGCCGGCCTGCGCCAGCCACCACGCGCCTTTGTGCGCGAGCTGGAGGCCAAGGGGATCGGCGTGGAGGCGATGGACAGCCGGGCCGCGGCGCGCGCCTGGGGCGTGCTGCGGGCGGAGGAACGATCTATCGTCGCGGCGCTGCTGCCGCTCTGAACCGCGCGATTGCGGGCACAAAAAAGGGCCGCCCGGTGGGGCGGCCCTTTTTCGTTGGCGCAAGGTACGGATCAGAAGTGGATTTTCACGCCCGCGCGATAGCTTTGATAGCTGATGTCCTTGCGCCAGACCGTCGTGTCGGCGGTCAGGTTCAGGTCCACAGAGCCGGCCCGGATGGTCAGGCCACCGCCGACTTCGCCCCAATTCTTGTCCGATCCGCCCAGCGCGAACGGCGCGAGGCTGCCGGTCCCGCCGACCAGATTGGCCAGGAAGAAGGCAGGCTGGTCGTTGAACTCATGGACATAATTGGCGGTGAGATAGGGTTTGAACCCGCCCGTATTCGCCTTGATCGTCGCGCCCAGGCGACCCTGTGCGCTGCGGATCGCATGGCGCTTGATCACCAGCGCGGCATCGCCGCCATATTCGGACAGGTTGCCAGAGCTGATATAGGCACCACGCAGCGCCGCACGGGGCACGATGCTGAACGCATCGCTGCCGAGTGCCTTGCTGAGGCCCAGTTCACCCGACAGCGCCAGTTCCTGGTCGCTGCCATAGAGGGTGTAGGGCGTGATGCCGACCGCGAAGGAGCGGCGCGAGCGAGTCGCCATCGTGCCTGCGCTGCCGACCGCATCCAGCTTCAGGCCGCCCAGATCGAACGCGCCATAGACCGTGCCCTGATAGAGGCGGGCGCGGCCCCAGTCATTGGCCCCCGTATTGCCCTTCAACTCGCTGAACGAGGCGGCGAGGCCGATGACGCCGGTGTCGCCGAACGCCTTTTCGATGCCGGCCGCCATGTACCAGCCATCGAACTGGTCGCGGCCAAGCGGCGTAGCGGTCCGCATCGGGGCGCTGTCGCCGTCAATATAACCGCCCGCCAGGAAGGCGCTGACGTCATCGGGCAACACGCCTTCGCGCGTCGTCGTGTCGTTGCTTCCACCCTGCGCCATGCCCAGATCGATATTGTTGAGGCTGGCGGCGGCCAGTTGCAGCGGCTGGCCGGTCATGGTCAGCGTGCCGCCCATCGCCCCGCCATCGATCTTCGTCAGGCGGTCACGATAGAAGCGCGCCATATTGTCGTTCAGCACTTCGGACATCGACGTCTTGAGCGCCTCGGTACGCGGTGCCATCGCTTCGAAGGTCGCCTGGACCCCGGCAACGCTCAGCAGATCCGCCTCGCCATAGAGATTGGCATAGTTGGCATAGAGCGACCGGTTCTGGTCGAGCAACTGGGCGAAGCTGGTCTGGTTCGGCGCAGCGCGGTTGACGACGTCGGCATAGAGGCCCGCGTCGATCCGCACGCTGACACTGTTGGGGCCGTAGAATAGCACGGGCTTCAACATGGCCGACAGGTTGGTCGGCGTCGCAAAGCTGCCATCCACGCCGCCTTCGGCAGTGAGGAAGGTATAGCTGTTGCCATAGCGGATCTTGGCGCCGCTCGCTGCACCGAAGACGACGCGCCCGCCGAGGGCGGCGATGCCGTCGATGGGATCACCGACCGCTAGCAGCGATACATCGCCATCGGCCTGTGCTGCGGTTATTGCTGCAGCGGCCGAAGCCTGTTGCTGGCTACCGCCACCATCGCCGCCGCCATTGCCGGTATCGGGGATTTCGCCCTCGCCGTCGCCATCGGCTTCGACGAACTGCGTTGCCCGCACCGCCAGCACGTCCGACACGCCATTGGCGCCCAGATCGATCTGCAGCGTGCTACCCGATGAGAGCAACGCATTGCCTTCGATACCAAGCGTGCCGATCGTGCCGACGCCGCCGGGCGCGATCGTGCCGAGGACGTTGGTGAAATAGGGCGCTCGGAGCGTTCCCTTGCCGGACAACAGCCCGGTCATCAGGAAATAGTCGCCCGGTGTTTCGACCGTGCCATCGACATTCACGACACCGGCGAGATGGGCAATGTCCATCAGGCTGGTCAAAGATCCGGTGGCCGTGACGTCAAGCGCGGCCCCCGCGCCGGAGATGGTGAAGCGATCGACGGTGGCGTCCATGTCCAGCGTCGTCTTGCCAGTGGCGCTGAGCGTCACATCATAATAGCGACCGATCACCCCTTGCGAGGCGAGCGGAGCGATATTGTTGGGCACGAAGCTGGTCGCGCCGGGCAGACCGTTGGCGAGAGTCGGCGTTGGCAGGACCGCTGCGCTGACTTCGCCCTCCTGCGCTTCATGAATCGCGCCTGTCAGCAGCGTGGCGTTTTCGGCATTGGGGCTGCGCTCGGCAATCTCCACCTTGCCCTTATTGTTGCTGACAACGGTCGAACCCGTGGTCGCGCCCGTCGTTTCCGCAACGGCGGGTTCGCCATCGACGATCAGCGTGTCGGTGCCGACATCATAGCAGACATCGTCCGGCCCATCATTGGGCTGATAGCAGATCTGGCCGAATTTCTGCGTGCTGTCCTGGCCGAACGCGCCTGCGCCTGGCGAGGTGGGAATGCCGTTCACCAAGGCGCCATTGCTGTCGATCACCCGATAATTGGGGTCAAGCGCGGTTACCCAATGGTCAGCATCGCTCCACAAGCCATCGCCGGCCTTGGCGGTGGCGTAGCGATAGGGATTGTTCTGTGCGATCCAGTCCCAGAACAGATAAAGCGGCTGGTAGAAGGACGAGCCGCCATAGGAGCTTTGCGGCTGTTCGAGGAAATAGCGGCTGCCGCCCGACAGGACGCCGATGATCGTCTGTTCGTTGAAAGCCTGGTCGAGGATCAGCGGACCACCCGAATCGCCGCCAGCGGTGCTGCCCTCATTGGGGAGCGCGTCATCCTTGAACAGATTGAAGTCGAACGGATTTTCACGCTCTGGATCGTCGAAATCGGTGTGATAGAGATTTTGCGTATAGCCGCCGGGCGCACCGAACAGGAAGGCGTCGATGTCATCGAGCGAACCGAGCATCCCAAGGAAGTTTTCCGCGGTCTTGCGCCGGAAGTCGATCCCCAGATTGTTGCCCGTCGTCCCGCTGCCGGTACGGCCATAGCCGGTGATCGTCACATGATAGCCGGTGCCCGACGTTTCGCTGATCGCCGAGGGCGCAGACAGGGCGGAAAAGAGCATCGTCCAGGTCGGCACGTCCGACGCGGGCGTGTCCAGCGTCGCCATCGCCACGTCGCCATAGAGGAAGCTCAACGCCGGCGGATCGAGCGAGTCGGGATGATAGGCGATATTGTTGACGTTATAGACGCTGAGTGACGTGTTGGTCTGAAAGCCGTTGCTCAGCCAGTCGATCAGGCCCGGACGGGCGTCGTTCTGAAAGGCGAAGGCGACCGGCACACCGCCGTTGACGGTGCTATAGTCCGGCGTGTCGAGGTCGTTGACGCAGTGGGCGGCAAAGATGACCGTGCGCGGGTTGATCAGCGAACCGGTGCAGACAAAGCCATCGGCGCGGTACATGATGCCGACGCCATTGACGTCGCTGCCGTCGATAATGTCGGACGGGCTTTTGCTGTCGTTGGGCACGACGGCGTGGGCCAGCGGTGCGAAGCCCAGAGCGGCGACCGCTGCGGATGCCAGAAGACTGGTGCGACCGGCACACGCAAGTAAGCGCGCACCATTCTTGCGAATGTGCATGATGTGAACTCCCCAAAGACCTGAAGGGAAGCTATGTCAGCAACAAGACGAACACAATGCGGCAATTTGCGAAACTTTCCTTATGTTTCAAAAAGGTCACAGAATGTCGGGATGCGTGCAAAAATCCAAAGTGGAATGGCGCAAATCCGGCATTTTCGGCATGGCGCTATTCGCCGATGCCTACGCGCTACTTCATGACAAAGGCCGTTAACTTTAACCTGGCGCAGCTTTTTGGCGCATGACGGCCGTCCCTTGCGCAACCGCGCCGATCCGCTTAGACATGATGGTAAGTTCCGGCTTCCCCACGAAGCTGGCGAAAAACAGAAGTGAGTTTCGGCATGGTGCAGCAAAGCCGCCCATCGCCGCAGAGTTCCGGTCCGACCGGCGGTTTTTCGGGCAAACGTGCCCGATCCGGTCAGGGCAATGGGAGCAAGGCTGCGGCCATTCCTCCCCCGTCACCATCGCGGGGTCTTGCGCCGCATGGCGCGCGTGAGCGGCGATCCTATGCCGCGATCGACCTTGGCACCAATAATTGCCGCCTGCTGATCGCCAAGCCATCCGCCGATGGCTTCATTGTCGTCGATGCCTTTTCGCGGATCGTGCGGCTCGGCGAAGGGCTGGCATCGACCGGGCGGATCAGCGATGCGGCGATCGATCGCGCCATCGCCGCGCTCTCCGTCTGCGCCGACAAGCTGCGCCGCCGTCATGTGACGCTGGCGCGTTCGGTCGCGACCGAAGCCTGTCGCCGGGCTTCCAATGGCACGGACTTCATCCAGCGCGTCTATCGCGAAACCGGCATCGCCCTCGACATCATCAGCGCGCAGGAAGAGGCGCGGCTGGCGGTGCTGGGCTGCCATGCGCTGCTGGAACCCGGCAATGGTCCGGCCCTGATCTTCGACATAGGCGGCGGATCGACCGAATTGGTGCTGGTCGATTCGAACGGATCGGCTGGGGCGCCACGGATCGTCGATTGGGTGAGTGCGCCGTGGGGCGTGGTGTCGCTGACCGAAAGCGAAGCGTTCGACCATGGCGACCGCGACGCGCGGCTGGCCGCCTATGACCGGATGCGCGCGCGGGTCAGCGAAGCCTTCGCGCCGCTTGCCCGCCGCTTGCCGCAGGGGGCGGAGGATATCCGCCTGCTCGGCACCTCAGGGACGGTGACGACGCTGGCGAGCGTGCATCTGAACCTGCCGCGCTATGACCGGCAGGTCATCGACGGCTTGATCGTGCCGTGCGAATCGATGCGGTCGATTTCCGAGCGCTTGTCGACCATGACCTTGATGGAGCGGCAGAAGCTGCCCTGCATCGGCACGGAGCGGGCCGATCTGGTGGTTGCGGGGTGCGCCATATTGGAAGCGATCCTCGACATCTGGCCCGCCGAACGGCTGGGCGTGGCGGATCGCGGGATTCGCGAAGGCATATTGCGTGGGCTGATGGACCGCGATGGGAGAGTGATGTGAGGGGCGCAGGCGTAGGCAAGGTGCGCGTCAAAAGCGCCAAGGGCAGGACCGCGCAGTCAGTTCGCTGGCTCGAACGCCATCTGAACGACCCCTATGTGCGCAAGGCGAAGGCGGAAGGCTGGCGCAGCCGTGCCGCGTTCAAGCTGATCGAACTGGACGAAAAATTCCATTTCGTGAAGGGATCGCGCGCGGTCGTCGATCTGGGCGTGGCACCGGGCGGCTGGTCGCAGGTCGTGCGCAAATTGGCGCCCAAGGCCACCGTCGTCGGCATCGACCTGCTGCCGGTCGATGCGATCGAAGGGGTGACCCTGTTCGAAATGGACTTCATGGACGACAAGGCGCCCGACATTCTGCGCGAAGCGCTGGGCGATGCGCCCGACCTCATCATTTCCGACATGGCCGCCAATACGGTGGGCCATGCCCAGACCGACCATCTGCGCACGATGGGACTGGTCGAGGCGGCCGCTTGGTTCGCGGTCGAAAATCTGCGCAAGGGCGGGACGTTCGTCGCCAAAGTGTTTGCCGGGGGCACTGATGGCGAACTGCTGGTCCTGCTCAAGAAGAATTTCACGACGATCAAACATGCCAAGCCCCCCGCCAGCCGCAAGGGCAGCGTGGAATGGTATGTCGTGGCGCAGGGGTTCAAGGGGCGACCCGATGAACCTGCGCGCGACCGGGCGGGCGATCCCGTAGCAGAATAGCAGCCGGAAGGCTGGCGGGCACGGGATAGGAAGCGGGGGTCACTTGGTCGCAACGGTATCGACGGTCGCCTATCTGGGGCTGGAGGCGCGGGCCGTCGAGGTGCAGTGCCAGCTCGTCCCCGGCCTGCCCAATTTCATTGTCGTGGGATTGCCCGACAAGGCGGTGGCCGAAAGCCGCGAGCGGGTGCGCAATGCGATCGCCGCTATCGGCCTGTCGCTGCCGCCCAAGCGGATCACTGTTAACCTCTCGCCCGCCGACTTGCCCAAGGAAGGATCGCATTTCGACCTGCCGATCGCCCTCGCATTGCTGGGGGCCATGGGCGTGATCGATGCCGAAACGCTGTCGGGCTATGTCGTGGTCGGCGAACTGGGGCTGGACGGGCGCACCGCGCCGTCGCCCGGCGTGTTGCTGGCGGCGCTGCATGCGGGCGGGCAGGATATGGGGCTGGTCTGCCCGGTCGCGCAGGGGGCGGAGGCCGCCTGGGCAGGGCAGGTCGAAGTCGTCGCCGCACCTGACCTGCTAAGTCTGCTCAACCATTTCAAGGGCACGTCGGCGCTGTCGCCGCCCCAGCCGGGCGCGGTCGAGGCACCCGTGCGGACGCTGGACCTCAAACAGGTCAAGGGGCAGGAAGTCGCCAAGCGCGCGATCGAGATCGCGGCGGCGGGCGGGCATAATCTGCTGATGGTCGGGCCGCCGGGCGCAGGCAAATCGCTGATGGCGGGATGTCTTCCGGGAATATTGCCTGAACTCACCCCATCCGAGGCGCTGGAAACATCCATGGTCGCGAGCGTAGCCGGGACGCTAGATGGCGGGCGGATCAGTCGGGCGCGGCCTTTCCGCCACCCCCATCATAGCGCGTCGATGGCAGCGCTGGTCGGCGGCGGTTTGAAGGCGCGGCCGGGCGAGGTCAGCATGGCGCATCTGGGCGTGCTGTTCCTCGACGAATTGCCGGAATTTCAACGGGCCGTGCTCGATTCGCTGCGCCAGCCGTTGGAAACCGGCGAAGTGACGGTCGCCCGCGCCAATGCGCATGTCACCTTCCCGGCGCGGGTGCAGTTGATCGCGGCGATGAATCCATGTCGCTGCGGCCATCTGGGCGATCCCGCCTTGGCCTGCTCCCGTGCGCCGCGTTGCGCCGCTGACTATCAGGCGAAAGTGTCGGGGCCGTTGCTCGACCGGATCGACCTGCATGTCGAGGTGCAGGCGGTGAGTGCTGCCGATCTGGTGCTGCCGCCCCCCGCCGAAGGATCGACCGAGGTCGCCGCGCGCGTCGCGGCGGCGCGCGATGTGCAGACGACGCGCTATGCCGGGACGAAAGTGCGGACCAATGCCGAGGTGGACGGCGATGCGCTGGAGGCTTTTGCAGGCCCCGACGAAGCAGGACGGCAACTTCTGGCCCAGGCGGCCGCGGCAATGAAGCTGTCGGCGCGGGGCTATACCCGCGTGTTGCGCGTCGCGCGGACGATCGCCGATTTGGCCGGCGCCGAGCGGGTCGGGCGGGTGCATGTCGCCGAAGCGCTCAGCTATCGTCGCCGCGCGCCGGTGAATTAGGGGATCGGCTGGACCGTCAGCAGCGTATAGAGACCGATGGCCGCGCCGCTGGCGACGAAAGCGATCAGAAAGCGGCATATGTCGGGCCAGAAATCGGGGCGTTCCATGTCGGTCGTCTCCTTGTCGGTGACGATGCGACGGGTAGAAGGACTTGAAACCCGCTTCCAATGACAAATGACGTTAGGCGCTCTCGTTGGCGATCAGCTTGAGTTCGGCGGCAGGCGCATTGTCCTTATGCGCAAAATGGCCGTCGATCCGGCTGCCCGCCTCGATCGTGATGCGCTCATAACGAACATCACCGGTGATCCGCGCGCTGCGCTCGACCACCAACTCGTCCGCCGTGATCGATCCATCGACAAGGCCTGCCAGGCGCGCGCTTTGCGCGGTGACATGACCGATGATGCGGCTCTCGGCCCCCTGGACCAGCGCGGCGCAGCTAATATCGCCATCCACCACGCCATCGACATGCAGATCGACCGACGCGGTGACGTTGCCGCTGATCGTGACGTCGCCGCCGATCAGCGAGAAGGGGGTGTTTTTAGCCCCGGTTGCCGACATCGGCGAAACGGGCCTTGGCGATTTGCTGGACTTGGAGAACATCCTGGGCAGCCTCCAGAAAACGGCGAGGGTTGATGGGCCGGTCATTTTGCCGGACCTCGAAATGGAGATGGGTGCCGGTCGAACGGCCGGTCGACCCCATGCCGCCGATCGTGTCGCCCCGCGCCACCGCCTCGCCTACCTTGGCGGCAAAGCGTGACAAATGGGCATAACGAGTCATCAGGCCGTTGCCATGATCGACCTCGACCACATTGCCATAGCCCTGCCGCTGGCCGACATACCGCACCTTGCCTGGCGCGGCCGCGACGATCGGCTGGCCATGACGGCCGGGGAAATCCATGCCGGCGTGGAAAGCGGCGTGGCCGTTGAACGGATCGCGGCGATAGCCGTAGGAACTGGTTTCCATCGGCGCCATGGTCGGCCTGCCCGACGGGATCGACAGCAGGCTGCGTTCCAGAAACTCCATTCGCGTTAGGGCATCGGCCAGATGTTCCAACTCGCCGGTCATGGCGCCCTTGCTGCCCTTCCACGGAACGAAGGGGCCACCCTGGGCGCGCGCGGCGGTGCGAGCGAGCTGGTCGGGGTTGAGGCCGAAGCTGCGAATCGCCGCCGCTGCCTTGTCCGCGCGACGTTCTACAGCAGCGGTCAGCAGCAGGGCGAAACGGCGCTGGCGCTCTTCCAGCCGCACGAGCGGCGCGGCTTCCGGGGCCATGCTGATCTTGGCGGTCAGCGTCTCCGCCTTGCCGGATGTGTCGGCGGCGGTCGGCGCGACCATGTCCGCGTCCTTGTCACCCTCGCCGCCGAAATGGGTCTTGTAGAGCGTGTCCATGAAGTCCTGCCGGGCTTCCAGATCCTGCGCCAATTCATCGACCGACTGGCGATAGCCCTCGACCTTGTTGGCGGCGGTCGCGATGGATTTGCTCTTGGCGGCGAGCGCAGCGCGCTCTTGCGTCACCGACGCGCTGTCAGCGATCATCGCCAGCGTCATGCCGCCCCAGCCGACCAGCGCCATCGTCAGCAGGCTGAGCGTCGTGAGTTGCAGGCGGCGGGAAATGCGCAGGAACCGGACCTGGCCGCCCGATCGCAGGAAAATCTCCCGCTCTGGGCATAAGGCGGCAAGCCGTGCCCGGAGAGCAGCTGCCCTCGATTTTCGATGATGCGACAATGACGACCCCGTAGCTCTTTTCGAGTCGGGCCGATAGCAAAGCCGGGCCACCCGCGCGAATCCACCGTTACGTAGACGTGACGAGTTGAGTGATGCGCGCGACTAAATGATCCCTGCGATTGTTTGTTCCCTCATAAATGCGATTTTTTGAACTCGCGCCTCAGCCGAGATCGGCCTGTGCTGTCGTTGCGAGCAGGCGGGTGACGGCCGCCGCAGGTATGGCCGGGCTGAAATGATAGCCCTGCCCATAATGACATCCGCCCGCCCGCAGATAATCGACCTGCCGACTATTCTCGACCCCTTCCGCCACCGTGCGGATGCCAAGGCTAAAGGCAAGGTTGAGGACGGTGCGGACGATGGCGGCGTCATCCGGGTCGGTTTCCAGGTCGCGCACGAAACGCTGGTCGATCTTGATGATGTCGATCGGAAATTGTTTGAGATGGGAGAGGGAGGCATAGCCGGTGCCGAAATCATCGAGGGCGATGCTGACCCCGGCATCGCTCAGTCGGTTGAGGGCGCGCCCGACCCGTTCGGCGTTGCGGCCCAAAAAGACCGATTCGGTCACTTCCAGTTCCACCGTCGAAGGCGGCAGGCCCGCATCCGCCAGCCGTTGCAGCAGGCGATCGGCAAAGGCATCGTCGTTCAGGTCCGCGCCGGACCCGTTGAACGCAATGGGGCCGACCGTCACGCCCGCGTCGCGCCAGCGCACGCAATCGGCGATGATGCGGTCGATCATCATCATGGTGATGATGGGGCCAAGTTCAGGATGTTCGAAGGCGGATGCGATCTCGCCGGGCATAATGACTTTGCCGTCCGCGGTCGGGCAGCGGAACAGCGCTTCGAACCCGACGATCGCCCCGCTATCGAGCGCGATCTTGGGCTGATACCAGGGGCAGGGCCGCTCATGCGCCAGGATATGGCGCGCCCGGTCCAGCATTGCGGCCTCACGCTCCCAGCTTTCCAGCAATTCAGGACCGAACAGCGTTGCGCGGCCCCGCCCGCTATTCTTGGCATGATAGAGGGCGATGTCGGCATGTTTGACCAGAGCGGTGACATCGTCGCCATGGTCGGGGAACAGCGCGACGCCGATGCTCACCCGGCATTCCATCGGCCGCCCACGATAGCTGAGCGGGGCGTGAAGATGCTCGGTGATACGGCGCAATATCGGTTGCACCGACTCGGCGTCGGGCAGGCGGGTCAGCAGCACGGCAAATTCGTCCCCGCCCATGCGCGCCACCAGATCGCCGGGGCGCAGCGCGTGCCGCAAGCGTCCGGCCACGGCGCACAGCAGGGCATCGCCAGCGTCATGACCGGCCGTATCATTCACGCGCTTGAACTCGTCCAGGTCGATCAACAGCACGGCCAGTTGCGCCCTCTTGGTCGGCGCGGCGGTCGCCTGCGTCACCGCTGCCATGAAATGCGCGCGGTTCGCCAGGCCTGTCAGCGCATCCGACATCGCCAGCCGTTCCAGATTCTGTTCGATTTCCTTGCGTTCGGTGATGTCGACCACGCTGGTCATGAAGCAGGCTTCATCGTCGATCACGATGGGCCGGGACGACAGCAACGCATTGCGAATGGCGCCATCACCACGGCGCAGACGGCATTCGAAATTATCGATCGCCTCCCCCTGTCGCAGCCGGGCGAACAGATCGTCGCGTACCGGCAGATCGACATAGGTTTGCTCGACATTGGTCAGCGAAACTGGGCCGCCAGCCGCATGCGCCTCCAGTGCGGCGCGGTTGATCCGCACGATGCTGCCGTCATAGCGTGTCACTAGCAGCGGCAGGGGGACGGCCATGAACATATGTTCCAGCGTATCCCGGCTGTTGGCGAGCGCAGCCTGGGCTTCGCGCGCGGCGAGGCCAGCCTTCCATTCCTTGCGCTGGAGCCGATTACCACGCGCGATCGCGATCCACATGCCGAAATGCAGCATCACCATCGCCAGGATCATGCCAGGCACGGTGGCCGACAGCGGGGCGGGGGTCAGATAGCCGATCAACAGCGCGATGCCGCAGGCCAGCCCGCCACCGACATTGCCGCGAAAGCTGGTCGGCACGACGAGGTAGAAGACCAGCGGAAGCATAACCAGCACGAAGACGGCTATGTCGCTGCGCGAACTGACGAGGAAGGCGACACCGACGGCGATGACCGCCTGCCAGGCAAAGCAGATGCGTTCGACCGCGCGGAAGCTGGTCATACGATGGCTGACCGAGAGGCAGGCCAGCGACCAGAGGATGACGACGATGCGCGCAGGCACCGCAACCCAGAAATGATCGGTTCCGGCAAAGCGCCAGTCGCTCATCAGGAACAGGGTATTGAGGACGGCCGATAGCGCGAACAGGATTTGGGCGTGCCCGCGCGACTCGCGCAAGCGCCCTTCCTGAAAGAGGCGTTCGCGGGCAGGGTCGCAAAATTCACCGGTATAGGGGGAGATGTCCGTCACATTTTGTCCATAGAAACACCATATGGGTGATTGGCCCGAAAAATAGGCGCGACAGGGTTATCAAAACCCTAACCACGCCGGGGCGAGGCACGGAAAATCACGGGTGTAGCGCCGCCCCGTCGCGACGCTTGACCCTTTGCCCGCGCAGGGCTATAGGCCCGGCTGCCCAGCGACCTGTCGCGTCGAGACTCGTCTTTTCTCGCCATTGCTGGGTGCTATTAGAGCTGAACATTGCCGGGTGCTCTTGCGGCTCCAGGGGGGTTTTATGCCCACCGGGGCCTTTGCTGTTTGGATGACGTCTGTTTTCCAAGCGGCTCGCAACACGGGGATGCCACGGTAAAGTAACTGAAAAAGGTGAAGGGCTTCATGCCAACAATCAACCAGCTGGTCCGCAAGGGCCGCGAACCGCAGAAGGCCAAGTCCAAGGTCCCTGCCATGGATGCGAACCCGCAAAAGCGTGGCGTTTGCACCCGCGTCTACACGACGACTCCGAAGAAGCCGAACTCGGCGCTCCGCAAGGTGGCGAAGGTGCGTCTGGTCAACCAGCGCGAAGTCATCACCTACATCCCCGGTGAAGGCCATAACCTTCAGGAACATAGCGTTGTTTTGATCCGTGGCGGTCGTGTCCGCGATCTTCCCGGCGTGCGCTATCACGTTCTTCGCGGCGTTCTGGATACCCAGGGCGTCAAGGATCGTAAGCAGAGCCGTTCGAAGTACGGCGCGAAGCGTCCGAAGTAAGGGGAGACCAAGAATATGTCACGTCGTCGTCGCCCCGAAAAGCGCATCATCCTGCCCGATCCCAAATATGGCGATATCGTGCTGTCCAAGTTCATGAACTCGATCATGCAGGACGGTAAGAAAGCCGTTGCTGAGTCCATCGTCTATGGCGCTCTCGAAACTGTCGAGACCCGCGCCAAGAAGGACCCGATCGGCATGTTCCATGACGCGCTGAACAACATCAAGCCGGGCATCGAAGTTCGCAGCCGCCGCGTTGGCGGTGCGACCTATCAGGTTCCCGTCGAAGTGCGTCCCGAACGCTCGCAGGCGTTGGCCATCCGTTGGCTGATCACCGCCGCGCGCAACCGCAGCGAAACCACGATGGCCGCGCGCCTGTCGGGTGAGCTGATGGACGCCGCCAACAATCGCGGCAATGCCGTCAAGAAGCGCGAAGATACGCACCGGATGG
This sequence comes from Sphingobium sp. ba1, assembly GCF_000743655.1. Lineage (NCBI taxonomy): Bacteria > Pseudomonadati > Pseudomonadota > Alphaproteobacteria > Sphingomonadales > Sphingobiaceae > Sphingobium > Sphingobium sp. ba1. The sequence continues at coordinate 275,806 of NZ_JPPQ01000006.1, read as the reverse complement.
CCGAAGCCAACCGTGCCTTCTCGCACTATCGCTGGTAACATACCGCTACTGGTAAAAGGCAGGCGGGCGTTTCCAATGTCCGCTTCGCTGTCCGGTTTCAAAAATTGGTCCGTTCGTCAGGGGTCTCTACCCATGGCGGACGGATTGGTTTAGGGGCCACCCAAGAACTCGAATCCCCAACCGCCGGTGCGCCGGCAACGGAGAAGCATCATGGCCCGCAGCCATCCGCTCGAACGCTATCGTAATTTTGGTATCATGGCGCATATTGACGCCGGCAAAACCACGACGACCGAGCGTATCCTTTACTACACCGGCAAGTCCTACAAGATCGGCGAAGTCCATGACGGCGCCGCCACGATGGACTGGATGGAACAGGAGCAGGAGCGTGGTATCACCATCACGTCGGCTGCGACCACCTGCATCTGGAACGACCACCGCCTGAACATCATCGACACCCCCGGCCACGTCGACTTCACCATCGAAGTCGAGCGTTCGCTGCGCGTGCTCGATGGCGCGGTCGCCGCGTTCGACGGCGTTGCGGGCGTTGAGCCGCAGTCGGAAACGGTGTGGCGCCAGGCGGACAAGTATAAGGTTCCGCGGATGTGCTTCATCAACAAGCTCGACCGTACCGGCGCCAATTTCTATTATTGCGTGCAGACGATCATCGATCGCCTGGGTGCCATCCCCGCCGTTCTGTATCTCCCCATCGGTGCAGAGAGCGAGTTCAAGGGTCTGGTCGATCTGGTCGAAAACCGTGCGATCATCTGGAAGGATGAGAATCTCGGCGCTGAATTCTCCTATGAGGAAATTCCCGACGATCTCGCCGACAAGGCTGCCGAATATCGCGAAAAGCTGATCGAACTGGCCGTCGAGCAGGACGACGAGGCGATGGAAGCCTATCTCGAAGGCAATCTGCCCGACGTCGCGACGCTCAAGAAGCTGATCCGCAAGGGCACGCTGGCCCAGTCGTTCGTCCCCGTGCTGTGTGGTTCGGCGTTCAAGAACAAGGGCGTTCAGCCCCTGCTCGACGCGGTCGTCGACTATCTGCCTTCGCCGCTCGACATTGAGGACGTGCAGGGCATCAACCCCGACAACGACCAGCCCGACAGCCGTGCGACCGCAGATGATGCGCCGTTCGCTGGCCTGGCGTTCAAGATCATGAACGATCCGTTCGTCGGCTCGCTCACCTTCCTGCGCGTCTATTCCGGCACCCTGACCAAGGGCACCTATCTGAACTCGGTCAAGGACAAGAAGGAAAAGATCGGCCGCATGCTGCTGATGCATGCCAACAGCCGTGAAGATATCGATGCGGCTTATGCCGGCGACATCGTTGCGCTGGCCGGCATGAAGGAAACCACCACCGGGGATACGCTGTGCGCCGAGCGCCAGCCGATCATCCTGGAACGGATGGAATTCCCTGAGCCGGTCATCGAATTGTCGGTGGAACCCAAGACCAAGGCCGACCAGGAAAAGATGGGCGTCGCGCTCAATCGTCTGGCCGCCGAGGATCCGTCCTTCCGCGTTTCGACCGATCACGAATCGGGCCAGACCATCATCAAGGGCATGGGCGAGCTTCACCTCGAAATCCTGGTCGACCGCATGAAGCGCGAGTTCAAGGTCGAGGCGAATGTCGGTGCGCCGCAGGTGGCCTATCGCGAATATCTCAAGAAGGCCGTCGACGTCGACTATACCCATAAGAAGCAGTCGGGCGGCACCGGCCAGTTCGGCCGCATCAAGGTGAAGGTCACGCCGGGCGAGCGCGGCGCGGGCATCATCTTCAAGGATGAGATCAAGGGCGGTAATATTCCCAAGGAATATATCCCGGCGATCGAAAAGGGCATGCGCGAAACGGCCGCTACCGGCTCGCTCATCGGCTTCCCGATCATCGATTTCGAAATCAACCTGTATGACGGCGCCTATCATGACGTCGACTCGTCGGCCCTGGCGTTCGAAATCACCGGTCGCGCAGCGATGCGTGAAGTCGCGCAGAAGTCGGGCATCACGCTGCTCGAACCGATCATGAAGGTCGAAGTCGTCAGCCCCGAAGAATATTTGGGCGACGTGATCGGTGATATGAACAGCCGTCGTGGCCAGATCCAGGGCACCGACACCCGTGGTAATGCACAGGTCGTCGAAGCGATGGTCCCGCTGGCCAACATGTTCGGCTATGTGAACTCGCTGCGTTCGTTCACCCAGGGGCGTGCGAACTATTCGATGACCTTCTCGCACTATGATGAAGTGCCGCAGAATGTCGCGGACGAAGTCAAGGCGAAGATGGCCTGATGAATTTCCCCGGCCGAGCCGTGCAAGCGGCTCGGTTAGGGGCTGGTAATCTGCAAATTTGCTGCTATGGACGCGCCTTCGCGAGGCGCGGCCGAGCGGTCAGACCCAAGCTGATTTTGATTAGAAGGTAGGATAAAATGGCTAAGGCTAAGTTTGAGCGGAATAAGCCGCACTGCAACATCGGCACCATCGGTCACGTCGACCATGGCAAGACCTCGCTGACCGCAGCGATCACCAAGGTGCTGGCCGAAACCGGCGGCGCCACGTTCACCAGCTACGACAACATCGACAAGGCGCCTGAAGAGCGCGAGCGCGGCATCACCATTTCGACCGCGCACGTCGAATATGAAACCGAAGCGCGCCACTATGCGCACGTCGACTGCCCCGGTCACGCTGACTATGTGAAGAACATGATCACCGGTGCGGCGCAGATGGACGGCGCGATCCTGGTCGTGTCGGCCACCGACGGCCCGATGCCGCAGACCCGTGAGCACATTCTGCTCGCCAAGCAGGTCGGCGTTCCCCAGCTCGTCGTGTTCATGAACAAGGTCGACCTCGTTGACGACGCCGAAATTCTGGAACTGGTCGAGCTGGAAATCCGCGAGCTGCTGAGCAGCTATGATTTCGACGGCGACAACATCCCCGTCATCCCCGGTTCGGCCGTTGCCGCGCTGCAGGACAAGACCCCCGAAATCGGCCATGACGCCGTGCTGAAGCTGATGGCTGCCGTTGACAGCTGGATCCCGCAGCCTGAGCGTCCGATCGACAAGCCCTTCCTGATGCCGATCGAAGACGTGTTCTCGATCTCCGGTCGCGGCACCGTCGTCACCGGCCGCGTCGAAACCGGCATCGTCAAGGTTGGCGAAGAAGTCGAAATCGTCGGCATTCGCGACACCCGCAAGACCACGGTCACGGGCGTTGAAATGTTCCGCAAGCTGCTCGACGAAGGTCGTGCAGGCGACAATATCGGCGCGCTGGTTCGTGGCGTTGGTCGTGAAGACGTCGAGCGTGGCCAGGTTCTGGCCAAGCCCGGTTCGGTCATGCCGCACACCGAGTTCGACGCTGAAGTGTACGTGCTGTCGAAGGAAGAGGGTGGCCGTCACACGCCGTTCTTTGCCAACTATCGTCCGCAGTTCTACTTCCGCACCACGGACGTCACCGGCGAAGTCATCCTGCCTGAGGGCACCGAGATGGTCATGCCTGGCGACAACGTGAAGCTCGGCGTCAAGCTGATCGCGCCCATCGCGATGGACCCAGGTCTGCGCTTTGCCATCCGTGAAGGCGGTCGTACCGTCGGCGCAGGGGTTGTCGGCACGATCTCGAAGTAATATAGGCACCGCAGCGGCGCGAATCGCCTGATTCGCGCCGCTCGGATTTTTACCGCCTCGGATCGTCTTTCTCCGGCTCTAGCGAGCTAGAAGGACAGATTAAGAGGCGGTTGTTTTTTGGCTCTTTCGCATCGGTACAGGAATATGGACAGCAACATCCGCATTCGCCTTAAGGCGTTCGATCATCGCGTGCTTGATCAGGCGACCGGCGACATCGCCGACACCGCACGCCGCACTGGCGCTCTCATCCGCGGTCCCATTCCCCTTCCGACGCGCATCGAAAAGTTCACGGTCAACCGTGGTCCGCACATCGACAAGAAGTCGCGCGAGCAGTTTGAGGTTCGCACCTACAAGCGTATGCTTGACATTGTGCAGCCGACGCCGCAGACGGTCGATGCGCTGATGAAGCTGGACCTGGCTGCCGGCGTGAACGTAGAAATCAAGCTGGCCTAAGGCGAGCAAGTCCCTGCCTTCTGTAACAAGTCGGCAGGGTATCGGGTATTCCGGGAAACTGGAAGCTCACACGACACAAGGGATACCGCACAGCGCCGGGCAACTGGCAAGTCTGTGGTTCTGGTCCCCCGTCGCTGGTCCCGAGAGGGGTTGGCATCCAACCCGGACGGGGTGATCTGCATATTTGGGTTGGCCGCTAGGGAATGATCCCGAGCGGTTTTTTTCGTTGGATACGCCCGCCGGCGTCAGTTTCTTTTTAAGGCTTAGGCGGGCCTCTATTGGGAGTATGGATCATGCGCACTGGCGTGATCGCTAAGAAAGTCGGGATGACCCGCCTGTTCCAAGAGGACGGGCGTCACGTGCCGGTTACGGTTCTGGCCCTTGAAGGCAACCAGGTCGTGGCTCGCAAGGATGTGGACAGCGACGGCTATATTGCCGTGCAGCTGGGTGCCGGCGTAGCGAAGGTTAAGAATGTCGCCAAGCCGCAGCGCGGTCACTTCGCCAAGGCGGAAGTGGAGCCGAAGGCGCGTCTGGTAGAATTCCGTGTCGCCGAGGATGCACTCCTCGATGTCGGCGTGGAAATCGCCGCGGATCATTTCATCGACGGCCAGCTCGTCGATGTGTCGGGTCACACCCAGGGTAAGGGCTTTGCCGGCGCTATGAAGCGTTGGGGCTTCGGCGGTATGCGCGCCACCCACGGCGTGTCGATCAGTCACCGTGCCCATGGTTCGACGGGTAACCGTCAGGATCCAGGCCGCGTCTTCAAGAACAAGAAGATGGCCGGTCATATGGGTGATCGTGAACGCACGCAGCAGAACCTCGAAATCGTCCGCACGGACGTCGAGCGCGGTCTGCTGTTCGTCAAGGGCAGCGTGCCCGGTGCCAAGGGCACCTGGCTGACCGTCAAGGATGCCGTCAAGGTGCCCCGTCCGGCCGACGTTCCCTATCCCGCCAGCCTGAAAAAGGCTGACAACAGCAACGACAGCGCTCCCGCTGATACCCCGGCTGAAGAAGTCGCGGCAGTGGAAGCGACCGAAGGCCAGGAGGGCTAAACCATGAAGGTCAAGGTACAGACCCTCGACGCAGCGGAAGCTGGCGATCTGGAGCTGAACGATGCCGTATTCGGTGTCGAGCCCCGCGCCGACATCCTGCACCGTGTCGTCACCTGGCAGCTCGAAAAGCGTCGCGGTACGGCCCGCGGCACCCGCGAGCGTAGCGATGTTGCCCGCACGGGTAAGAAGTTCGGTCGCCAGAAGGGCGGCGGTACGGCTCGTCACGGCGATCGCCGCGCGCCGGTGTTCATCGGTGGTGGTAAAGCCCACGGTGCCCGCGTTCGTGACTTCAATCCCTCGCTGAACAAGAAGGTTCGCGCGCTGGGCCTGAAGATGGCGCTCTCGTCGAAGGTGAAGGACGGTTCGCTGTTCATCATCGACAGCCTCGACGTCGCCGAAGGCAAGACCAAGGCGCTGGTCGCCAATCTTGCCAAGCTGAACCTGACCAAGGTGCTGTTCATCGACGGCGACGCGGTCAACATCAGCTTCGCCAAGGCGTCGGCCAACATCATCGGCGTGGACTTGCTGCCGGCCGTCGGTGCCAATGTCTACGACATCCTGAAAGCCGACTCGCTGGTGCTCACCCGCGCCGCTGTCGAAAAGCTGGAGGCCCGTTTCAATGGCTAAAAAGCAAGCCGCAACGGTCGACAACCGTCATTATGACGTGGTTGTCGCCCCGCACATCACTGAGAAGTCGACCCTTCTCAGCGAATTCAACGCTGTGGTCTTCAAGGTGGCGGGCGATGCCTCCAAGCCTGAGATCAAGGCCGCTGTCGAAGCGATCTGGGGTGTCGACGTCAAGAGCGTGAATACGCTCGTGACGAAGGGCAAGACCAAGAAGTGGAAGGGCAAGCCCTACACCCGCTCCGACGTCAAGAAGGCGATCGTCCGCCTGGCCGAAGGCCAGTCGATCGACATCACCGAGGGAGTGCGCTAACCATGGCGCTGAAGCATTATAACCCGACGAGCCCCGCCCAGCGCGGCCTCATTCTCGTCGACAAGTCCAGCCTGCACAAGGGCAAGCCCGTCAAGGCGCTGACCGAAGGCAAGCGCAAGACCGGTGGCCGCAACAACAAGGGTCATGTGACCTCGCGTGGTATCGGTGGCGGTCATAAGCAGCGCTATCGTATCATCGATTTCAAGCGTCGCTTGTGGGATGTCGAAGGTACGGTCGAGCGTCTGGAATATGACCCCAACCGTACCGCGTTCATCGCGCTGGTCAACTATCCCGACGGTACGCAGGCCTATATCATCGCGCCGCAGCGCCTCGCTCCTGGTGACAAGGTCATCGCGGGCAAGAAGACCGACGTGAAGCCGGGCAACGCGATGGAACTGGGTCAGATGCCGGTTGGCACGATCATCCACAATATCGAGATGAAGCCGGGCAAGGGCGCACAGCTCTGCCGTTCGGCGGGTACCTATGCCCAGCTCGTTGGTCGTGATCGTGGCATGGTGATGATCCGCTTGTCTTCGGGTGAGCAGCGTTACATCCGTTCGGATTGCATGGGCACCATCGGCGCCGTCAGCAACCCCGACAATGGCAACACCAACCTCGCCAAGGCAGGCCGCAACCGTTGGAAGGGCATCCGCCCGCTGACGCGCGGTGTCGCCAAGAACCCGGTCGATCACCCTCATGGTGGTGGTGAAGGCCGGACTTCGGGCGGCCGTCATCCGGTTACGCCTTGGGGCAAGCCGACCAAGGGTGCCCGCACCCGTCACAACAAGTCGACCGACAAGATGATCATCCGGTCGCGTCACGCCAAGAAGAAGAGGTAATCCGCGATGGCTCGTTCCGTCTGGAAAGGTCCGTTCGTGGACCTCAGCCTTCTGAAGAAGGCAGAAACCGCGCAGGAAGCCGGTGGCCGTGCGCCGATCAAGACTTGGTCGCGTCGTTCCACCATCCTGCCCCAGTTCGTTGGCCTGACGTTCAGCGTCTATAACGGCCGCAAGCATGTTCCGGTGTCCGTGAACGAGGATATGGTGGGTCATAAGCTGGGCGAATTCGCTCCGACCCGCTTCTTCCCCGGCCACGCTGCCGACAAGAAGGGCAAGCGCTAATGAGCAAGGAAAAGGCTCCCCGTCGCGTCGCCGACAATGAGGCTCTGGCCGTCGGCACGCAGATCCGTGGTTCGGCCCAGAAGCTGAACCTGGTTGCCACGCTCATCCGCGGCCACAAGGTCGAGGACGCGCTGAACATCTTGGCCTTCTCCAAGAAGGCGATGGCAGTGGACGTGCGCAAGGTGCTGGCTTCGGCCATCGCCAACGCGGAAAACAACCATAATCTGGACGTCGACGCCCTGATCGTGGCCGAAGCATCGGTAGGCAAGGCGTTCACGCTGAAGCGTTTCCATGCGCGTGGCCGTGGCAAGTCGACCCGGATCCTCAAGCCCTACAGCCGCGTGCGCATCGTCGTGCGTGAAGCTGGCGAAGAAGCGGAGGCGTAAGCACATGGGTCACAAGAGCAATCCGATCGGTCTGCGTCTTCAGATCAACCGCACCTGGGACAGCCGCTGGTACGCCGAAGGCGCGGACTATGGCCGCCTGCTGCTGGAAGATCTCAAGATCCGCCAGTTCATCATGAAGTCGCTGCCGCAGGCCGCGATTTCGAAGGTCGTCATCGAACGCCCTGCCAAGCTGTGCCGCGTGTCGGTCTATGCTGCCCGTCCCGGTGTCATCATCGGCAAGAAGGGCGCGGATATCGAAAAGCTGCGCAAGAAGCTGAGCGCGCTGACCACGTCCGACGTGTCGTTGAACATCGTTGAAATCCGCAAGCCGGAAGTCGATTCCAAGCTCGTCGCACAGGGTATCGCTGACCAGCTCGAACGCCGCGTGGCTTTCCGCCGCGCGATGAAGCGGGCTGTGCAGTCGGCGCTGCGTCTGGGTGCCGAAGGCATCAAGATCACCTGCGGCGGCCGTCTGGGCGGCGCAGAAATCGCGCGCGTCGAATGGTATCGCGAAGGTCGCGTTCCGCTGCACACGCTGCGCGCGAACGTCGACTATGCCGAAGCCACGGCGCACACCGCCTATGGCGTGTGCGGCATCAAGGTCTGGATCTTCAAGGGTGAGATTCTGGGCCATGATCCGATGGCCACCGACCGGCTCATGCTGGAGGCTCAGACCTCCGGTGTGCGTCCGGCGCGCTGAACATAAGGTAGGTATAGCGTCATGCTGCAACCGAAGAAAATGAAGTTCCGCAAGACCTTCAAGGGCCGGATCAAGGGCGATGCCAAGGGCGGTTCCGCTCTGAACTTCGGTTCCTATGGTCTCAAGGCCATGGAGCCTGAGCGGATCACCGCGCGCCAGATCGAAGCGGCTCGCCGCGCGATCACGCGTCACATCCGTCGTCAGGGTCGTTTGTGGATCCGCGTGTTCCCCGACGTGCCTGTGTCGAAGAAGCCGGCCGAAGTCCGTCAGGGCAAGGGCAAGGGTTCGGTCGAATATTGGGCCGCCCGCGTCAAGCCGGGTCGCATCCTGTTCGAACTGGACGGCGTACCCGGTCCGCTCGCAGCAGAGGCCTTCTCGCGCGCCGCGATGAAGCTGCCCATCAAGACCAAGGTCGTTGCCCGCCTCGGCGACACCTCGCACCTGGAGGGTTAAGCCATGGCGAATGTTGCTGACCTTAAGACCAAGACGGACGACGAACTGTCGACCGAACTCAACAACCTGAAGCGCGAGCAGTTCAATCTGCGTTTCCAAGCGGCCACCAACCAGCTGGAAAAGCCCAGCCGCGTCAAGGAAGTTCGCCGGTCGATCGCGCAGATCAAAACTTTGCAGACCGAGCGTAACAGCTCGGCTGCGACCGCGAAGTAAAGGAAACACACGATGCCCAAGCGCGTGCTGACGGGAACGGTGGTTTCCGACAAGACCGACAAGACGGTGGTGGTTCGTGTAGAGCGCAAGGTTAAGCATGCGCTCTACGGCAAGATCATCCGCCGTTCGAAGAAATATCACGCCCATGACGAGGGCAATGTCTACAAGGAAGGCGAGACGGTCCGCATCGAGGAAACCGCCCCGATTTCCAAGCTCAAAACCTGGAAGGTCATCGAGCGCGTGGACACCCACAAGTCGCCGGAGGTTGCCGCTTAAAGGCGGAAACCCGGACTTTTAGGGTAGGCTCACTGATTATTTGGGTCTTATTGCGACGCGGGGCTGGCCTTTTCGATCAGAAGGGGTTACAGGCCCGCGCTTCGCGTAGGACCCGACAGAGTCTTGGCACGAAATTCGGAACCGCTGGGCCAGACCTTTCTGGAGCGTCCCGGTAGGCCAAATAAGAAGGAACCGGATCCATGATCCAGATGCAATCCAATCTTGACGTCGCTGACAACAGCGGCGCCAAGCGCGTCCAGTGCATCAAGGTGCTGGGCGGCTCGAAGCGTCGCTTCGCGAGCGTAGGCGACATCATCGTCGTCTCGATCAAGGAAGCAGCGCCTCGCGGCAAGGTGAAGAAGGGTGACGTGCATCGTGCCGTCATCGTGCGTACCGCCAAGGACGTGCGTCGCGCTGATGGCAGCGTGATTCGCTTCGACGGCAACGCCGCTGTGCTTATCAACAAGAACGAGGAGCCGATCGGCACCCGTATCTTTGGCCCGGTCGTTCGCGAACTGCGCGCCAAGAAGCACATGAAGATCATCTCGCTCGCTCCTGAGGTGCTGTAATGAGCGCTGCCAAGATCAAGAAGGGCGACAAGATCGTCGTCCTGGCTGGCAAGGACAAGGGCCGTACCGGCGCTGTCCTGCAAGTGATGCCCAAGGCCGACAAGGTTCTTATCGAAGGCATCAACGTGCATGCGAAGCATCGCAAGCCCGACCAGTCGAACCCGCAGGGTGGCATCGAGCGCAAGCCCGCGCCGCTCCACATTTCGAACGTGGCGGTCGCCGACAAGGATGGCAAGCCGACCCGCGTTCGTTTCGAGGATCGCGACGGCAAGAAGGTCCGTGTCGCCGTCAAGTCCGGTGAGGTGCTGTAATGGCCGATAAGTACATCCCGCGCTCCAAAGCGCTGTATGACGCCGAGATCGCCAAGGCGATGACCGAGAAATTCGGTTACAAGAACGTCATGGAAGTCCCCAAGATCGACAAGATCACGCTCAACATGGGCGTGGGCGAAGCGACCCAGGACAAGAAGAAGGTCACGCAGGCCGCCGAGGAAATGGAACTGATCGCTGGCCAGAAGCCGGTCATCACCAAGGCGAAGAAGTCGATCGCGCAGTTCAAGCTGCGTGAAGGCATGCCCATCGGTGCCAAGGTCACGCTGCGCCGCGAGCGCATGTATGAATTCCTGGACCGCATGATCAACGTGGCCCTGCCCCGCGTCCGCGATTTTCGTGGTCTCAATCCGAAGAGCTTCGATGGCCGTGGCAATTATGCCTTCGGTATCAAGGAGCAGATCATCTTCCCAGAGATCAGCTATGACCGTGTCGACAAGGTGCGCGGCATGGACATCATCGTGACCACCACGGCGAAGACGGACGATGAAGCGCGCGAATTGCTGCGCCTCTTCGGCTTCCCCTTCCCGCTCGAAGAGAAGCAGGCGGCCTGAACAAGGTCCCGCTTCTCTCCCAACGCTAAAGCTAAGGAAGAGAACTTAAGTCATGGCGAAACTGAGTTCGATCAACAAGAATGAGCGTCGCAAGAAGCTGGTTAAGAAATATGCCGGCCGTTATGCAAAGCTCAAGGCGATCGCGAATGACAACGCGGCCGATGACAGCGATCGTCTGATCGCTCGTCTGAAGATGGCGGAAATTCCCCGCAACGGCAACCCGACCCGCGTGCGTAACCGCTGCGAACTGACGGGGCGCCCGCGCGCTTATTACCGCAAATTCCGGCTCTGCCGTATTCAGCTGCGCGATCTGGCCAATAAGGGCCTGATCCCCGGCGTCACCAAGTCGAGCTGGTAAGGATATCATCTCATGGCATTGACCGATCCCCTGGGTGATATGCTCACCCGCATCCGCAACGGGCAGCAGGCGAAGAAGGACAGCGTTATGTCCCCAGCGTCCAAGCTGCGCGCCCGCGTCCTCGACGTGCTCCAGCGCGAAGGCTATATTCGCGGCTATTCCGAGGAAGATCTCGGCAAGCACCCTGGCCTGCGCATCGAGCTGAAATATTTCGAAGGGCAGCCTGCTATCAAGCATGTCGCCCGCGTGTCCAAGCCTGGCCGCCGCGTCTATTCGGGTTCGAAAGAACTGCCGGTGATCCGCAACGGTCTTGGTATCACGATCGTCTCGACGCCTAAGGGTGTTCTGTCCGACGCGGAAGCGCGCGACCAGAATGTCGGCGGCGAAGTGCTGGCGGAGGTGTTCTAATGAGCCGCATCGGTAAAAAGCCGGTCGCGATCCCCAATGGGGTGACGGCGACCATCGAGGGCGGGCAGCTCTCGGTCAAGGGGCCCAAGGGCACCCTGGCCATGCCGCTGCGCGACGAGATCAGCTATACGCTGGAAGGCGAAGGCATTCTCGTTCAGCCAGCCAACAAGACCAAGGCCGCACGGGCATTCTGGGGCATGCAGCGCACGCTGATCCAGAACCTGGTCACCGGTGTGACGGAAGGCTTCACCAAGAAGCTGCTCATCACCGGCGTTGGCTACCGCGCGAACTCGCAGGGCAAGAACCTGAAGCTGCAGCTTGGCTACAGCCATGACGTCGATTTTGCGATCCCCGACGGGATCGAGATCAAGACCCCGGATAACACCACGGTCGAGATCAGCGGCATGGACAAGCAGCAGGTCGGCCAGGTTGCCGCCGAAATCCGTCGCTGGCGCAAGCCTGAGCCTTATAAGGGCAAGGGCATCAAATATGCCGGCGAGTTCATCTTCCGCAAGGAAGGGAAGAAGAAGTAAGATGGCAAAGCTTTCCCTCTTCGCGCGGCGTCGTCGCCGTGTTCGCACCGCTCTCAAGGCTGTTTCGGGCACCCGCCCGCGCCTGAGCATTCACCGTTCGGGTCGTCACATCTACGCCCAGATCATCGATGACGCTGCCGGTACGACCGTCGCTGCGGCATCGACCCTGGACAAGGACGTGCGCGGCAAAACCGGCGCTACCTCGCAAGCCGCTGCCGATGTCGGCAAGCGCGTCGCCGCTGCGGCGACCGCTGCCGGTGTCACCCGCGTCGTGTTCGACCGTGGTGGCTTCCTGTTCCATGGCCGCGTGAAAGCGCTGGCCGATGCCGCCCGTGAGGGCGGGCTGGAGTTCTGATCATGGCTGACGAAAACACCACCGGCGAAGGCAATCAGCCCGCAGCCGTCCTGGCTCCTGAAGCGACGCCTCAGGAAGTCACCGAAAATCGTGGTCCCGGCCGTGGTCGTGGCAATCGCGGCGGCGGCGACCGCAACCGCAGCGATCGCGGCGGTGGCCGTGGTCGTCGTGACGATCGTCGCGGCGGTAACCGTGACGAAGATCAGGGCGAAGAACTGATCGAGAAGCTGGTCCACATCAACCGCGTCAGCAAGACCGTCAAGGGCGGCAAGCGCTTCGGCTTTGCGGCGCTGGTCGTTGTCGGCGACGGCAAGGGCCGGGCCGGTTTCGGCCATGGCAAGGCGCGCGAAGTGCCTGAAGCCATCAGCAAGGCGACTGCCGCTGCCAAGAAGGCAATGGTTCGCGTTCCGCTGAAGGCAGGCCGCACGCTGCATCATGATGGCCTTGGCCATTTCGGTGCGGGCAAGGTGACGCTGCGTTCGGCGCCTGCCGGTACCGGTATCATCGCCGGTGGTCCGATGCGCGCCGTGTTCGAAAGCCTCGGCGTCGCAGACGTCGTGACCAAGTCGAACGGCACGTCAAACCCTTATAACATGATCCGGGCGACCTTCGCGGCGCTGAGCGAACAGACGAGCCCCAAGTCGGTGGCGCAGCGTCGCGGCAAGAAGGTCGCCGACCTTCTGCATCGCGGTGGAGCCTCGGTCGAGGTCGCGCAGGCTGACGCCGAAGCGATTGTGGAGTAAGCGACATGGCAACAATCAAGATCAAGCAGATCGGTTCGCCGATCCGTCGCCCCGCCGACCAGAAGAAGATTCTGATCGGTCTGGGCCTTGGCAAGATGCATCGCGTGGTGGAACTGGAAGACACGGCGGAAGTCCGCGGTGCCATCAAGAAGCTGCCCCATATGGTGCAAGTGGTCGAGGGCTAAGCCCTTCGATCCGATGAAATGATGCGGGAGAGGGGGAAACCCCTCTTTCGTTTTTTTGACGGTCGGGCTATCGGCCTGGCCTCTTTAGGTTCCCACTGGGGACAGCGCGAACAAAGCGAAAGCGAGTGCACGATATGAAGCTCAATGACATCCGTGATAATGATGGCGCCCGCAAGGGCCGTATGCGCGTCGGACGCGGCATCGGTTCGGGCAAGGGCAAGACCGCTGGCCGCGGCCAGAAGGGTGCCAAGGCGCGTTCGGGCGTTGCCATCAACGGCTTCGAAGGCGGCCAGATGCCGCTCCACATGCGCATCCCTAAGCGCGGCTTCAACAACATCTTCGCCAGCGATTTCGCGATCGTGAACCTGGGCGCGGTGCAGAAGGCGATCGACGCCGGCAAGCTGGACGCCAACGCGACCATCGACCATGCCGCGCTCAAGGCCGCTGCGCTTGCCCGTGGTGGCAAGGATGGCGTCCGTCTGCTCGCCAAGGGCGAACTGACCGCGAAGGTCAGCTTCTTGGTTTCCGGCGCGTCGAAGGGTGCGCTGGAAGCCGTCGAAAAGGCCGGTGGCAAGGTCGAAGTGATCGAAGTCGTCGCGGCCGCCGACAAGGCGAAGGCCAAGAAGGGCACGGCGCTGGCCGCTGCCAAGGCTGCCCGGAAGGCGTAAGCCGCAGTCTCAGACTTGCAAGCACGGCCCCGCTGCCCGATATGGGTTGGCGGGGTCATGCGTATCGGGGGACTGTCTTTGCCACTTGGTATGGCAACTCCCCGTTCGACACGTTGAACCCGTCCCGCTAAGGGATGAGCGATTCCGCACCGGGGCTTGATGCCTCGGCAAGAGTGATTTGAAGGGCAGCCACCATGGCATCGAGAGCCGACCAGCTCGCATCCAATCTGAGCCTCGCGAAATTCAGCAAGGCCACCGACCTCAAGAAGCGCTTGTGGTTTACGCTCGGCGCATTGATCGTGTTCCGATTCCTCAGCTTCGTGCCCATGCCCGGCATCGATCCGACGGCTTTGGCCGGCGCGGTGCAGAATACGCGCGGCGGCGTCCTCGACATCTTCAACACCTTTTCGGGCGGTGCGCTGGAGCGTGCGAGCCTTATCGCGCTCGGCATCATGCCCTACATCACCGCGTCGATCGTGGTGCAGCTTGCCTCCTCGCTCTCGCCAAAGCTGGCGGCGATCAAGAAGGAAGGCGAAAGCGGCCGCAAGCGACTCAACCAATATACCCGCTACGGCACGGTGTTCCTGGCTGCGGTGCAGGGCTATTTCGCCGCCGTCGGCTATGAGACGCAGGGTGCGGCCGTGGTCGATCCCGGCATGGTGTTTCGCGTGTCGGCGGTCGTGTCGCTGATCGGCGGCACCATGTTCCTAATGTGGCTCGGCGAACAGATCACCTCGCGCGGCATCGGCAATGGCGTGTCGCTCATCATCATGGCGGGCATCGTTGCGCAGTTGCCGGTGACGTTGAGCAACCTGTTCAAGTCCGGCAGCGAAGGCACGATTTCGGGCCTGCTCATCTTCCTCGTGATGGTCATGGCGATCGGCCTCATCCTGCTGATCTGTTTCATGGAGCGGGCGCAGCGCCGGGTGCTGATCCAATATCCCAAGCGTCAGACCCGTCAGGGATTGATGCAGGCGGACCGCAGCCATCTGCCGCTCAAGGTCAACACCGCAGGCGTCATTCCGCCGATCTTCGCCTCGTCGCTGCTGCTGATGCCGCTGACCATCTCGCAGTTTGCGGGCCAGACGGTCGCGGGCGAAAGCCGGTGGGGCGATTTCGTCCTGACGCTCAACCAATATCTCTCGCACGGCAGCCCGGTCTATATGGGGCTTTATGGCCTGGGCATCGTCTTCTTCTGCTTCTTCTACACCGCTGTGGTGTTCAACCCGGAAGAGACGGCCGACAATCTCAAGCGCAATGGCGGCTTCATTCCCGGCATCCGTCCGGGCAAGAATACCGAACATTATCTGGATTATGTGCTGACGCGCATCACCGTGATCGGCGCCGCTTATCTGGCGTTCATCTGTCTGGTGCCGGAATTTGCCATCGCCAGGGCGGGAATTCCCTTCTACCTTGGTGGGACTAGCTTGTTGATCGTGGTCAATGTTACGGTCGATACCGTGACCCAGATTCAGAGCCACCTGCTCGCCCATCAATATGGCGATCTGATCAAGAAGGCGAAGCTCAAGGGCCGCCTGCGCTAAACGCGGCCCGGACGCTGGGCGCACAATAGGGGAGAATGCGCGCGATGAACATCATTCTGCTTGGCCCTCCGGGGGCCGGCAAGGGGACGCAGGCCAGTCGCCTGGTCGAGGACCGCGGCATGGTGCAACTGTCCACGGGCGACATGCTGCGCGCGGCCGTCAAGGCAGGCACGCCCGTCGGGCTGCAGGCCAAGGCGCTGATGGAAGCGGGTGCGCTCGTGCCCGACGATGTCGTATCCGGCATCATCGGCGAAGCACTGGATGCGCTTGCCGCTGATACCGGCGTTATTTTCGACGGCTATCCGCGCACTGAGGCGCAGGCCCATTCGCTCGATGTCCTGCTCGATGGACGCGGTCGCTCACTCGATCATGTGATCGAACTCGACGTCAATGAGGATGCGCTGGTCGAACGGATCACCGGTCGCTTCACCTGTGCCAATTGCGGCGCTGGCTATCATGATGTCTTCAAGCTGCCCAAGGTCGAGGGCGAATGCGACAAGTGCCAGAGCCACGAGTTCAAGCGCCGTCCCGACGACAATGAGGAAACGGTGCGCACCCGCATGGCCGAATATCGCGCGAAGACCGCACCCATCCTGCCCATCTATGAAGCGCGCGCGATCGTGTCGCGCGTCGACGGCATGGCCGACATGGATGATGTGACCAGCGCCATCGCGGCGATTCTGGACGGCGACGCCGCCTGATATAGCGCGCTACGGAAAAAAATGACCGACAGGGGCGGGTATGGCGGTGGCCATGCCTGCCCCTTTTGGCTTCATGGTGTCGATGACGAGGGTGTGGTGTACCATCCACCCATGGCCGTTAAGCATATTTGCCTTAACGCAACGCGATGCAGCAAAAGACCAGCAATAAAAATCAGGCTTTCATGGGCCGATTAACCACGATCTTGCCAGATTTATGTCTCCTATGTTGCTATAGCGGGCTGTGACTGGATCATCCCCCAAACGCGCACGGTTAACGGAACTGGATGCGCTGCGTGGCATAGGCGCGCTGTGCGTGCTGATCTTCCATTATTCCACGCGCTTCCACGAACTCTTCCCCCAGGCATCGCATGTGCCGTTCAGTTTCCCCGGCGGCAATTATCGGGTGCTGCTGTTCTTCACTATTTCGGGCTTTGCGATCTTCTTCACGCTTGATCGGATCGGGTCGGTCGCCGACTTCGTGGTCAATCGCTTCGCCCGGCTCTATCCCGCCTATCTGGTGGCGATGCTGGTGACGCTGTCGATCGAATATCTCGCCCATGCGACGCAGCTTCTGATCGGGCCAGGCGCGATCCTCTCCAATTTCACCATGTTGCAGGGCTTTGCCTTCCTGCCCGAAGTGGATGGCGCCTATTGGACGTTGACGGTGGAGATCGCCTTCTACGCCTGCATGATCGGCCTGTGGAAATTCGCGGGTTTGAAGCATCTGGAGCCGCTGCTCCTGCTATGGCTGGGCGTCCGCTGGCTCTGCGCCTTATGGCCCGACATGCCGGAGCGGATCATCATGCTGCTGGTGCTGCGCTATCTGCCCTTCTTCGTCATCGGCATGCTGTCCTACCGTGTCTGGGCGGGACGGCGCAGTTGGCGGCAGCAGGCACCCTATGCTGCGCTAGCGCTGGCGTCGGTCGCGACGATGGAGACATGGGACGTGACCATCGTCGCCTGCCTCCTGCTGGCGTCCTTTGCGGCGCTGATCGCGGGGCGGCTGCATATATTGCGCATCCGCCCGCTCATCTGGCTCGGCGGGATCAGCTATTCCTTCTACCTCATCCACCAGCATGTCGGTTTCGTCGTCATGCTGGAACTGGCCAAGGCAGGCTATAGCCCCTGGATCGGCTTCTTCGCCGCCTTCGCGGTCGCATTGACACTCGGCACGCTGATCAACCGCGTGGTGGAGCGACCAGCCGGAGAAGCGATATTGGCCTGGTGGAAGCGGCGGCGTGCGCTCCAGCCAGCCGCCGTGCAACCGGCATGAAAAAGGCGGCGCTGGCCCATCCAGCGCCGCCCCTTCGACTAACCCGTTCGACTTACTGCGCGACGGGCGCGGCGGCCGCGGCATTTTCCGGCAGGCCGCCCATCTGCGTCACCATCTTGGTATAGGCGTCCAGATAGGCGAGCACGATGACCTGGCCGATGTCGGTATTTTGATAACCGCCACCGCCGACCGCCGCCAGGCCGCCCATCCAGCCCAGGCCGCCACCGCCGCCGAAGCTCAGGTCCGACTTGCGGAAATAGCCCTCTGCCATCACTTCTTCTTCTGTCGTGCGCGCGTTGACGACGGAGAGCATGACATTGGCCTCGCTCTTCTTGACCGAAATGCCGCCCAGCAGGGCCCCGCCGATGCGGCCGCCCAGCATCCCGCCCAACATGCCGCCCAGCGCGTTGCCGCCGCTATTTTTGTTGGTGGTAACGATGTCGGGCTGGATGAAATAATCCGCCGCCTTCACCTGCCCCCGGCCCAGGTTCGACCCAGCCTGCAACTCGCCGGAATCCGCCATGGTGCGTTCCAGATTGCGGCTGGCCATCGACCGGCCGCGATTGACCAGGCCGAAACAGCCCGATTGCTGCACGAACAATTTGATGATCGCTTCGGGGCTGCCCAGGCTCAATTCCCGCCACCACTGATTGTCCGGCTCGACGATCGCCGCCGTGCCGATGCGCTTGGTGCAGCGGGGAATTTCCATCTGTTTCTTGGTTTGGGCCTGGCGGCCGGACGACCCCTTGTCCTTGGCCATGGCTTGCGGGACGACCAGGGCAAGGCAGGCCGTCGCCGCGGTCAGCATTTTCAATAGACGCATTATCAGAACCCCGTTTGTTGCTTGCTTTGAAACTGTGCAGGCGACCCTGATATTTTGCGACCAGCCTATCACAGCCGCCTTGGCCTTCCAAGCATGGGTACGCAGGCGTAACACTCTTTGTCATCCATCACGCCGCCCCTCGTGATCCTACTGACAGCGCGTGCAATCGCTGCTATCGGGCGGCGATGACCGAGCTTTCGCATATCCGTAACTTTTCCATCATCGCCCATATCGACCATGGCAAGTCGACCCTGGCCGACCGTCTCATCCAACGCACCGGCGGCCTGACCGACCGCGAGATGAGCGCGCAAGTCCTTGATAATATGGATATCGAAAAGGAGCGCGGTATCACGATCAAGGCGCAGACGGTGCGCCTGGATTATGTCGCCAAGGATGGCCAGACTTATGAACTGAACCTGATGGACACGCCGGGGCATGTCGACTTCGCTTATGAAGTCTCGCGCTCGCTGGCCGCATGCGAAGGTGCGTTGCTGGTCGTGGACGCGGCGCAGGGCGTGGAAGCGCAGACGCTGGCGAATGTCTATCAGTCGATCGAGCATGATCATGAGATCGTGCCGGTCCTCAACAAGATCGACCTGACCGCCGCCGAACCCGAAAAGGTGCGCAAGGAAATCGAGGACGTGATCGGCCTCGATGCGTCCGAAGCGGTGTTGGCGAGCGCCAAGTCGGGCATCGGCATCGACGAAATCCTCGAAGCCATCGTCAAGAAAATCCCCCCGCCCAAGGGCGACCGCAACGCCCCGCTCGAAGCGATGCTGGTCGATAGCTGGTACGACCCTTATCTCGGCGTCGTCATCCTCGTCCGCGTCGTCAATGGCGTGATCAAGAAGGGCCAGGCGATCAAATTCATGATCGGCGGCACTGAACATCTGATCGACCGGGTGGGCTGCATGCGCCCCAAGATCGAGCAACTGCCCGAACTGGCGGCGGGCGAGATCGGCTTCATCACCGCGCAGATCAAGGAAATCGCGCAGACCCGCGTCGGCGACACCATCACCACGGTCAAGAATGGCGCGACCAAGCCGCTGCCGGGCTTCAAGGAAGTCCAGCCGGTGGTATTCTGCGGCCTGTTCCCCGTCGATGCCAACGACTTCGACAAGCTGCGCGACTCGATCAGCAAGTTGCGCCTCAACGACGCCAGCTTCTCCTTCGAAATGGAAAGCAGCGCGGCGCTCGGCTTCGGCTTCCGCTGCGGCTTCCTGGGGCTGCTCCATCTGGAGATCATTCAGGAGCGGTTGACGCGCGAATATGATCTCGACCTCATCACCACCGCCCCGTCGGTGGTGTACAAGATCCAGCTGACCTATGGCGCGGGCGAGATCGAGCTGCACAATCCCGCCGACATGCCCGACCCGACCAAGATCGACGAGATCGAGGAGCCGTGGATCGAGGCGATCATCTATTGCCCCGACGAATATCTCGGCTCGATCCTGAAACTCTGCCAGGACCGGCGTGGCATTCAGAAGAACCTGACCTATGTCGGCGGCCGCGCGCAGGTGACCTATGAACTGCCGCTCAACGAAGTGGTGTTCGACTTTTACGATCGCTTGAAATCGATCAGCCGTGGCTATGCCAGTTTCGACTATCACCAGATCGGCTATCGGACGGGCGATCTGGTCAAGATGAGCATCATGGTCAATGCCGAACCCGTCGATGCGCTCAGCATGATCGTCCATCGCGGCACCGCCGAATCGCGCGGTCGCGGCATGTGCGAACGGCTCAAAGACCTCATCCCCCGCCATTTGTTCAAGATCCCGATCCAGGCGGCGATCGGCGGCAAGGTGATTGCGCGCGAGACCATCGCGGCGATGCGTAAGGACGTCACCGCCAAATGCTATGGTGGCGACATCAGCCGCAAGAAAAAGCTGCTCGACAAGCAGAAGGAAGGCAAAAAGCGGATGCGCGAATATGGCAGCGTCCAAATCCCGCAGGAAGCCTTCATCGCGGCGCTGCGCATGGGGGATGAAAATTGAGCGGGTCCGACGAAGATTATGTGTTCGACGAGGCATCGGGCGAGTGGGTGCCTGCGTCGCAATTGACCGAGGCAGGCGATGCCGCCGATGCGGTCGAAGTCCGCGATGCGGTGGGCAATTTGCTGGCCGATGGCGATCAGGTGACGCTGATCAAGGATCTGGTGGTCAAGGGCGCGGGGCAGACGCTCAAGCGCGGCACGCTGATCAAATCGATCCGCCTGACCGGCGACGCGCAGGAAATCGATTGCCGCCATGACGGGATCAAGGGCCTGGTGCTGCGCGCGGAGTTCGTGAAGAAGCGATGAGCGGCGCGCCTGTCCGTCCCGCGTCGCTGGCGCAGATGGTGCCGATCGCGGGGCAGGTGGCACGGATCGAGCGGGCGGCGGCGTTCCTGGCCAATGGCATGTCGCTCGGCCGTTGCCCGGATGCGGCCGATGACCGACGCCGCGCCATGCCCGCCAAGATGATCGGCAATGGCCTGCGCGAACTCGACTTGTTTCTGACCGACCTGATCGCCGAAGCGCGACGGATCGACCGGCTGGGGGCGGGGGCAGGGGATGATCCCGGCGTGCGGCCGAGCAGTCGCCTTTCCAGCGCAGCCGAGGCGTGGCATCGGGCGGGGCCGCAATTGGGACTGAAGGACGAGGGGCGCATGGTGCTGCGCGGCCTGCGCGCGGCGCAAAATCGCCTATGTTTCGGCCGGTTGCGTCGGGCCGACAGCGAAGCGGCGATGCAGCAGGCTTGCGCCGACTATGCGCGGTTGGCGGGCGATGTGCTGGCGGCGGTGCAGGCGCGCCGTTCAGGCGACGGCGGCGTAGCGATCGCGGCCGGGTAACGTCACGTTCGGTAGGCTCTTGAAGCCGGGCCGGGCCAGCAGATAGCCCTGAATATAGCGAACGCCCATTGCGCGTAGCGCTTCATATTCGCCGACCGTCTCAATCCCTTCGGCAATGACGATGATACCCAGCGATTGGGCGATGCGCAGCACGCCCTCCACGATCATTCGGCGCGGCAGGCTGGTGTCGAGGCCGCGGATCAGGTCCATGTCGAGCTTGATATAATCGGTCTGGAATTTGGCCAGCAGCCCCAGGCCCGCATGGCCCGCCCCGAAATCGTCGATCGCGGTGCCGAACCCCATTTTGCGGTAGGAATCGATGATGGTCCCGACATGGTCGGAATCGACCATCTCCTCATTTTCGGTGAATTCGAAGATCAGCCGTTCGGTCGGAAAGCCGGTCTTCTGCGCGGTCTTCAAGGTCAGCTGGATGCAGGCGACGGGCGAATAGACGGCATTGGGCAGGAAATTGATCGACAGCTTCGCGTCAGTATCAAGAATGCCTGCCGCGACAGCGCCCTCGATCGCCGCCACGCGACATTGCTGGTCGAACGCATAGCGATTTTCCGGCGTGACTTCCGCCATGACCTCGCCTGCGCCTTCGCCATTGGGGCCGCGCACCAGTGCTTCGAACGCGAAAGGCCGTCCCGTCTGGATGTCGACAATGGGTTGGAACGCCATTGCAATGTCGAATTGATGGGCTTGCGACCGGCAGCCCTGGCATCCTGTCTGCACCAAACGTCCTCCTACAACCGAAGGCGTAACCCGGCAGATGCTAACAGCCTGTAAACCCTGCAACTCGTGCAGCCGCTTTTGCGACGGACCGAGTGGGAAGGGGGATATCGCCTCTATGTCAGCGTCAGGTCGCGCACCAGTCGATCGGCGCGGCGGACCAGGGACTGGCATGACCCTTTAGGATCATGATCTCGCCAAGCGACACCTCGTCGCGGGTCAGCCTGCGCGCGGCAGGGTCGGCGTCGGTGGGGTCTGGCTTGGCGTCGAATCGGCCGCCGTTGAGCAGGGCGAGCAGGGCCATCCGGCCCCGCTGCGCTTTTTCCGCTTCTTCCGGGCAACGGGCACCATCTTCGGCGGGCACGCGGATGTCGGACAGGCGATAGCGGCGGCCCTCATAGGCGTAGCTGTTGGCGGTCAGCACGCAGGCATCGCCGTTCGGGTCGTCGCAGGCGGTAAAGGATGCGTTGATGCTGGTGGGCGTGTTGCCTGCTGCGCTGTTGCCGCCTCCCGGCAAAGCGTCCTTGAGCAGAAAAACGGCAAGCCCGGCGATGGCGAAAGCGACGAGCAGCAGTCGCACCGGCACGATCCGGGCGGGCCGCTCCTGCTTCTCATGCAGCCAGCGGCGGTCCCTGTCCGGGTTGCGATCCTCGATATCGTACAGATTGCGTGCCATGGCCGCTCCTACCTTCCGACATCTTCTAGCAGGATGCGGACGAATATTTGGTTAACCAAAGCGCTTGCGCGGCGCTTGACGCCGCGGGGACGGCATGGTCAAACCGCGCCGGTTCACACGCAGGAGGCGGCATGAGCGACACCTGGCTGTATGACGAAAACCCCGCCATGTTTCGGGCGCATCCGCTGCTGTTCACGCTACTGCTGCTGTCGGTGGTTGGCATCCTGGTGATCGCTGTCTGGTGGGTCATGCACAAGGGCGAGCGGCTGGCCTTGTCGGAGCGCGAAGTGCTGCTCGAACGCGGGCTGCTGTCCAAGCAGCGGACCGAAGTGGCGCTGGGCAGCATCCGCAGCGTGCGGATCACCCAAAGCCTTGGCCAACGCATCTTCGACGTCGGCCATGTCGAGATGTTCAGTGCGGGTGATGTAGCGGAAATCGCGATCAAGAACATGCCGCGCCCCGGCCGTATCCGGGCGCTGGCGGCGGCGCGCAACCTCGATCTTTTGCCGCAACGCTAGGGCATATTGCACGCCGCGCTTGACTTGCGCGCAAATATTCCAACGATAGCAACCACAAGGGAGCCGCATCAGAGCATCCCCGCAGGCAGGATGGACGCCAGAAAGGACCGCCGGTCGCATCATGCGGCACGGCGCTCATAAAAGGGTGCTCTGCATGGTAGGCCTGCGCGTAATGCCTTCATTGCCGGATTTGACCGCCGAGCAGCGCGCGGACATCCGTCAGGCGTGCGGATTTGCCTGCGTGCGCTGCGGCGTCACCCTCTATCGCTATCTGGGATTGCCCGACGGGCCGGGTGCCACCTTGCTATGCCCGACCTGCCACGGCCTGGTCGAGGAAGGGAGGCTGACCCCGACCCAGGTCCATAGTTTCCACGCCAATCCCGTGGTGCGCCAGCGGCATTTCGCACGCGACCGGCTGCCTTTTTCCTCCGAATTGCCCCACCTGATCGTCGGCGGATCACGGGTGCTGCGCGATACCCCGATCCCGATCACGCTGGAGGGCGAACCGATCCTGATCTTCGCCCCGCCCCGCCGGATCAATGGCGCGACTCGGATCAGCGTGCGTCTGGGCGGGCCGGATGGCGAGCCGGTGCAGGTGATTGACGGCAATGAATGGCTGCCGACCGATGGCAGTTGGCACTTCTTGCTGCGCGGCGATCGCTATTCGATGATGGCTGCGCGGGCCGACGGTCTGGCCGTGCTGCGTATCGTGACCCGCAATCGGATCGCGGTCGAGCATCTGCGCACGACGATCAAGGGACGGCGGCTGGAAGTGACGCCCGACTGGCTGGAAATTGACGGCAAACGCTATATCGACCGGATCGGCAGCGGCACGCTCATCGGGCTGGAACTGTGATCGCGCTTTGACAGGCGAGCGCCCAACCGGCAGGGCGGGATCATGCAATTTGCCCATTTCGATATCGACCATTTCCTGCGCACCCATTGGCAGAAGACACCGGCCCTGATCCGCAATCCGTGGACGGCGTGGCGCAATCCGCTGGAGCCGGACGAACTGGCGGGCCTGGCCTGCGAGGAGGGCGTCGAATCGCGCCTCGTCATGGCCGCGGGCGACCGGCTGGCGATGGAGAGCGGGCCACTGCCCGAAACCCGCTTCGGCGATCTGGGGCGTGACCGCTGGACCTTGCTGGTGCAGGCGGTGGACCAGCATGTGCCCGACGTCGCGGCGCTGATCGACCCCTTCCGCTTCGTGCCCGACTGGCGGATCGATGATGTGATGGTCAGCTATGCCAGCGATGGCGGCGGCGTGGGCGCGCATTTCGACCAATATGACGTGTTTCTGGTGCAGGGCCTGGGCCGCAGGCGCTGGCGGGTCGGGCCGCGCTGCGACAGCGCGACGCCACTCTTGCCGCATGACGACCTGCGCCTGATCGCCGACTTCGAGGCGACCGACGAATGGGTGCTGGAACCGGGCGATATCCTCTATGTCCCGCCCTGCTTCGCGCATGATGGCGTCGCGGTAGGCGATGACTGCATGACCTATTCGATCGGCTTTCGCGCACCATCGCGCGCCGAACTGGTCGAACATTGGAGCGAACATCTGGTCGATGCCTTGCCCGACGAGGATCGCTATGCCGACCCGGATCTGGTGCGGCAGGACCATCCCGGCGAAATCGCCGCCTCGGCGATCGACCGGCTGCACGGGCTGGTGCTGGAAGCCCTGAGCGATCGGGCGACCTTCGCCCGCTGGTTCGGCGCCTATAGCAGCCAGCCCAAATATGCCGACACCGATTGGCAGCCCGAAGAACCCGCTGACGTCAACATGGCCCGCGCACTGATCGCGGCGCAGGTGCCGCTGTGCCGCAATCCCGCGAGCCGCTTCGCCTTCATGGCGCAGGCGGACGACGCCGTGTCCCTGTTCGTGGACGGGCAGAGTTTCGATTGCGTTGGCGATGGCGCGCTACTGGCGCGCGCCTTGTGCGGGCGGGGCGATCTGATGGTCGATCCCGCGCTGGCCGGATCCGACACGGCGCTGGCGCTGATCGCGGCGCTGATCGATCAGGGCAGCGTTGCCTTTGACGAGGGGGAATGACGACGATGACGCTGATCCTGTTCAACAAACCCTTCAACGTCCTGTGCCAGTTCACGCCGGAGCCGAACGGCCCGGAGCGCCCGACGCTCAAAGATTTTATCGACGTGCCGGGCGTCTATCCCGCCGGGCGGCTGGACACCGACAGCGAAGGGCTGTTGCTGCTGACCGACGACGGGCGGTTGCAGGCACGGATCGCCGACCCGCGCTTCAAAATGCCCAAAACCTATCTGGCGCAGGTGGAGGGTGAGCCGGACGAAGCGGCGCTCGATACGCTGCGGCGCGGGGTGACGCTCAAGGACGGGCGGACCTTGCCCGCCGAGGTCGAGCGGATCGACGACCCGGCGCTGTGGCCGCGCGATCCGCCGGTACGGTTCCGCAAGACCGTCACCGATTGCTGGATCAGCCTAACCATCCGCGAGGGCAAGAATCGACAGGTGCGGCGCATGACTGCGGCGGTGGGGCATCCGACGCTGCGCCTGGTGCGCTGGCGGATCGGGGACTGGACACTGGAGGGCGTGGAGCCCGGAACATGGCGGGACGCGGGCTAAGCCTGTAGGATGCCTACGGTGCGTAGGCACCGATATTCACCCTCTTAACCGAACAGGATTATGCATGGGGGAGGATCAGGGGCGCGTCGCGATCATCGGCGCTGGCCATGTCGGCGCGACCACGGCCTATGCGCTGATGCTGCGCGCCTTGTTTCGGGAAATCATCCTGATCGACAATGATGCTGCGCTTGCGGCGGCGGAGGCGGCCGACATTACCGACGCTGGCGGACTGGCGCGTCCCGCGATCGTGCGGGCGGGCGACTATCAGGATGCCGCATCGGCGCGGATCGTCATCCTGACGGCCGGCGCTGCGACCAAGGGCGACGAAAGCCGACTGTCGGTTGCTGGGCGCAGCGCCGATATCGTGCGCAGTTGCGTGGGCCAGTTGATGGCGGCCGGTTTCGACGGCATCATCCTGGTCGCGGCCAACCCTGTCGATGTCATGACGATGGTTGCGCAGCAGGAAAGCGCGCTGCCCCATGCGCGCGTGATCGGCACGGGCACCTTGCTGGATTCCAATCGCCTGCGCGCGCTCCTCGCCCGGCAGTTGGCGATCGCCCCGGCCTCCATCGACGCCATGATCCTGGGGGAGCATGGCGACACATCCTTTGCCGCGTTGTCGATCGCGACGGTCGGCGGCACCCCGATCGCTCGATTTGCGGCGGATGCCGGGCCCATCGCACCGGAATCCCTGAACCAGCAGGTTCGCCAGGCGGCCTATCGGATCATCGAGGGCAAGGGCCATACGTCGTTCGGAATCGGAACCGCGATCGTGCGGATTTGCGAAGCCATCGTCCGCAATGAACATGTGATCTTGCCCGTATCCGCGCATCTGACGGGGCAGTTCGGTATCGACAACCTCTATCTAAGCCTGCCCTGCATATTGGGTGCCGGGGGTGTCGAGCGTGTCCTGACGCCCGACCTGGACGGCGCAGAGATTGCCGCCTTCCGACAATCGGCTGCCGCTGTCGGTGCTGTGCTCAAGACAGCGGGGACGGGGTCGAAATAAGAACCGGGCGCTTTACCCGCACCGCGCCGAGGTGATCAGCATC
The DNA here is from genome assembly GCF_000743655.1 of Sphingobium sp. ba1. NCBI lineage: Bacteria > Pseudomonadati > Pseudomonadota > Alphaproteobacteria > Sphingomonadales > Sphingobiaceae > Sphingobium > Sphingobium sp. ba1. The sequence continues at coordinate 249,156 of NZ_JPPQ01000006.1, read as the reverse complement.
GCGTCGTCATAACTGACCGTCAGCCGATCCGGACGGAAGTCCATCGTCATCGCCATGCCGGGTCCGCCCCAGCGCAAAGTCTTGGCACCAGACGCTTGAAGCAGGGCGGTGCCGGTTTCGGCGCTGGCCTTCTGGCCCGTAAAGCGGGCGAGACTGTCGTGGTTGCAGGAGCCATCGGCCGTGACCGGCGGGGTGGTGGTGGCGCAGGCGGTCAGGACTAGCGCGGCGGTCAGCGACATGATGCGGTGCATGATGTTTTTCTCCTAACACATAATATCCGTTCGCCCTGAGCTTGTCGAAGGGCCTCACTTTTCTTTGAAGAGGAAGTGTGGGGCTTCGACAGGCTCAGGGCGAACGGAGGTAGGGAATTACTCCGTCCGCGTCATCTTCAAACGCCCACCCTTGACCGCAAAAGCCAGCCGGCCTTCGACCAAGTCCACCGCATCGCGGCCAAATTGTTCGTAGCGCCAGCCTTCCAGGATCGACAGGCCATCGCGCACGCCGGCCGCCAGCGCTTCGATATCATCGGACCGCGCCAGCAGGCGGGAGGCGACATTGATGTCGCGCGAGCGGATCTTGAGCAGCAGCTTGAGCAGATCAGCGACCAGCGCGCCATCCTTGCCCAGGCCCGGACGGCGCGGTTCGCGGTCGGGCATCTCGTCCTTGCCGAGCGGCTGGTGCTTGGCGATCGCGTTCATCAACCGTGCGCCAATGTCATTGGTGCGCCAGGTGGCGGACAGGCCACGCACCTTGCCCAGATCTTCCTGGGTCCGGGGCGGGTGGCTGGCAATGTCGGCCAACGTCTCGTCCTTGACGATGCGGCCACGCGGCAGATTCTTGTCCTGCGCCTCGATCTCGCGCCAGGCGGCCAGCGCCTTCAACCGGCCCAGCACATCGGCCTTCTTGCTAGCGATGCGGACGCGCTTCCACGCTTCTTCGGGCAGGTTCTCATAGTTGGACGGATCGCTGATCCGCTCCATTTCCTGGTCGAGCCAATCGCCGCGCCCGGTCTTGCGCAATTCTTCCAGCATCTTGGGGAATATCTGGATCAGGTAGGTGACGTCGCCGATCGCATAGTCGATCTGCCGCTTGTCGAGCGGACGGCGCGCCCAGTCGGTAAAGCGCGCGCCTTTGTCGAGCTGCACGCCCATCCACGCCTCGACCAGATTGCCGTAACCAATCTGTTCGCCAAGGCCCAAGGCCATCGCTGCGATCTGCGTATCGAACATCGGGTGCGGCGTCTTGCCGGTCAGGTTGTGGACGATCTCAATATCCTGCCCGCCCGCGTGAAAGACCTTCAGCACATCCTCATTCTCGCACATCAGGTCGAGCAGGGGTTTGAGGTCGATGCCGGGCGCCATCGGGTCGATCGCTGCGGCCTCATGCGGGTCGGCGACCTGGACCAAGCAGAGTTCCGGCCAATAGCTGTTTTCGCGCATGAATTCGGTATCGACCGCGATATAGGGGGATTTTGCGATACGGGCACAAAATGCGGCCAGGGTCTTGCTGTCGGTAATCAGCGGATGAATTTGCATATAGTCTTCGATCTTATTATGGGCAGGCCCGCTCCCTGGCGGGCTCGTCGCTAGTCGACGTTCCAGCCCATAACCCGGCTGCAACACTTTGTCATTTCCGTAAAACGAAGCTGAAAGAACCCAAACGCCATGCACGCCTATCGCACCCACACTTGCGGCGCCCTTCGTGAAGCCGATGTCGGCGCGACCGTCCGCCTGTCCGGCTGGGTCCATCGCAAGCGCGACCATGGCGGGGTGTTGTTCATCGACCTGCGCGATCATTATGGCATCAGCCAGGTGGTGGCAAAGGCCGACAGCGAAGCGTTGCATGTGCTGGAAGGGCTGCGGCTCGAATCGGTCGTGACCATCGACGGCACGGTCGTCGCGCGCGGTCCCGAAGCGACCAATCCGAAGATGGAAACCGGCGCGATCGAGATCGTCGCCGACAGCGTGACCATACTGTCCACCGCCGCCGAGCTGCCGCTGCCGGTGGCGGGTGAGCAGGATTATCCCGAAGATATTCGCCTGCGCTACCGCTTCCTCGACTTGCGGCGCGAAACGCTGCACGGCAATATCGTCAAGCGCACGAAGATCATTTCCGACATGCGCCGCCGCATGGAGGACGCAGGCTTCACCGAATATTCGACGCCGATCCTGACCGCGTCCAGCCCCGAAGGCGCGCGCGACTTTTTGGTGCCGAGCCGCATCCATGCGGGTAAATTCTACGCCCTGCCGCAGGCACCGCAGCAATATAAGCAGCTGTTGATGGTCGCGGGCTTCGACCGCTATTTCCAGATCGCCCCCTGCTTCCGCGATGAAGATCCGCGGGCCGACCGGCTGCCCGGCGAATTCTACCAGCTCGATCTCGAAATGAGCTTCGTCACCCAGGAAGAAGTGTGGGACACGATGGAGCCGGTGATCGCCCAGATCTTCGAGAAATTCGCCGACGGCAAGCCGGTTACGCCCGCAGGCAGCTTCCGCCGTATTCCCCATGCCGAGGCGCTGCTGAAATATGGCAGCGACAAGCCGGACCTGCGCAACCCGATCGAAATTACCGATGTGACCGAGCATTTCGTGGGTTCAGGCTTCGGCATCTTCGCCAGCCTGGTCGACAGCGGCAGCGTCATTCGGGCGATCCCGGCGCCGGGCGCTGGGGCTGGCAGCCGCAAATTCTTCGACGAAATGAATAATTGGGCGCGGGGCGAGGGCTATTCGGGCCTTGGCTATGTCAACATCAAGGATGGCGTCCCCGGCGGCCCGATCGCCAAAAATCATGGCGAAGAAGCGACCGCCAAGCTGATCGCGGCGCTCGGCCTTGGCGCGAATGACGGCGTGTTCTTCGCCGCTGGCAAGGAATCGCAGGCGGCCAAGCTGGCGGGCCTCGCCCGGACCCGCGTGGGCGAAACGCTCAACCTCATCGACAAGGACCGGTTCGACCTGTGCTGGATCGTCGACTTCCCCTTCTATGAATATGACGAGGACACCAAGTCGGTCGATTTCGCGCACAACCCCTTCTCCATGCCGCAGGGTGGCCTCGACGCGCTCAACAATCAGGATCCGCTGACGATCAACGCCTATCAATATGACATGGTCTGCAACGGCTTCGAAATCGCATCGGGGTCGATCCGTAACCAGTCGCCCGAACTGATGGTCAAGGCCTTCGAACTGGTCGGTCTGTCGCAGCAGGATGTGGAAGAACGTTTCGGTGGCCTCTATCGCGCCTTCCAATATGGCGCGCCGCCGCATGGTGGCATGGCCGCTGGCGTCGATCGCATCGTGATGCTGCTGTGCGGTGCGCAGAATCTGCGCGAAATCACGCTGTTCCCGATGAACCAGCGCGCCGAAGACCTGCTGATGGGTGCGCCTAGCGCCGCCGAGTTCAAGCAGTTGCGCGAACTCCATGTCCGCGTGGTGGAGCCGCAGGCCAAGGGTTGACCCGGCATGGTCCTGCGCGGTTTTCAGGAGAAGAACATGAAGACCCGCAGGACCATGACCCGCCGCCCGCTGCTCCCGCTCTGCGCGATCGGTCTGCTGCTCGGCCTTCTCAACTGGGGGCTGCAGGGACCGTTGCCGGGTGAAGCCACGCTGACGCGCGGCGTGCAGGCGCTGTTCGGGCATCAGCCCGGCTGGGCCAATATCATGACCAAGAGCGCGACCGCGCCATGGATGTGGGCGATGACGCTGGCGGTCGCTATCCTGCTCCATATTCTGCACGGCGCGCGCATGGCGCTCGCCGTGCCAATCAGCTTTGCCCTGGCGATCGCAGCGGACGGGCTGCTACGCTTTTACGTCCATTCGCCCCGTCCGCTCGTGGCACTGGTTGCAGTCGCCAAGCCTAGTCCATCCTCCGGCCTGCCCTCGACTTACGGGCTGGTCACAGGCGCAACGATCGGCCTGCTGGCGATCGTCGCGTTGGCGGATCGGCGTGGCGCGGTGCGGGCGATTGGCTGGATCGCGATCGGCTGGATGGTGACTGGCTGGGCCGCGCGGGTGACGATGGGCGGCCATTGGACCAGCCAGTTGCTGGCCAGCTACGCGCTGTCGGCGGTTATGGCGCTGGGCGTCGTCAGGCTGCTGCGCCGCGGTTGAACCTCGACAGCGTGCCCATGCAGCGTCATGATGGCGCTCATGACCATCACCCTGACCGACTATGAATCCGCACCGAAATTCGATGGCGATTATGATGCGACCCTCGCCGCCTTGCAGGAGCGGCTGGCCAAGATTCAGGTCGCGCACATCCTGCACAAGCGGCGCAGTGTCATCCTGCTGGAGGGCTGGGACGCGGCGGGCAAGGGCGGGATCATCAAGCGGATGTCCGCCGACTGGGATCCGCGCTTCTATCAGGTCCATCCCATCGCCGCCCCTAACGAGGTGGAGCGCGACCATCATTTCCTCTGGCGTTTCTGGACCCGGCTGCCCGCCAGCGGCAATATCGCGATCTTCGACCGCAGCTGGTATGGCCGGGTGCTGGTAGAACGAGTCGAGGGTTTCGCCAAGAAGGCCGACTGGAAGCGCGGCTATGACGAGATCAACGCCTTCGAAAGGCAGCAGATCGATGCGGGCATGAACATGGTCAAATTGTTCGTCCACATCACCCAGGAAACGCAGGACGAACAATTGGCGCAGCGGCTCGATACGCCGTGGAAGCGGTGGAAGACCGGGACCGACGATTATCGCAATCGCGCGCGCCGGGACGATTATCTCGACGCGATGCACGCGATGTTCAAGAAGACGGACACCAAGCATGCGCCCTGGCACGTCATCGACAATAATCATCGCAAGGCTGGGCGGATCGCAGCCCTGACCTATGTTGCCGAACGGCTGGAACGATTGGTGCCGATGGACTTTCCGGCGGCGGACCCGGCCGTGGTGAAATTGGCGGAACAGGCCTTTGGCTATGTTCCTGGAAAGTCGCAGTAAAATAGTGCAAATACAAGGGCTTGTAACATTATTGTCATAAATTCCTAACGGCCTGTTTACCAATGGGCGCTAACGCACACCCATGTTTGCTGCGCGTCTTTCCTTGTCCGATACCAGCCCCGTCATAAGGCTGGGCCGTCCGCTCAGCGAGGCGGTCGATTGTTTTCAGGATGATTCCGGGCTGCGGCTGCTGCCGGTGTTGGATGAGGCCGACCGGCCAGCCGGTGCGATCTACGAACGCGACATGCGGCGCATCCTGTTCAACCCTTTCGGTCATGCGCTGCTGCGCAATCCCAGTTTCGGCGGACGACTGGACGATCATGTCCGGCCCTGCGCCACGGTCGAGCGCAGCGCCGCCGTCGAACAGTTGGTCGATCTCTACGCCGCGCAGGGGACCGGGTGCGAGGGGCTGATCCTGGTGGAGCGCGGGCGCTATGCCGGTGTGCTGGGCGGGCCGCTGCTGTTGCGCCTGACGGCCGAGCGCGACGCGCGGACGGTCCTGGCCCGCACCGAACGCGCCGAGCGGATCACGCGGGAAAGTACGGGCTTTCGCGCCGATATCGGCGCGCTGATCGCGGACATGGTGGCCATGGCGGAGCAATTGTCGGTCCTGGCGGGACAAGTGTCGGACCGGGCGACCGGCGACCGCACTGATTCGACGGCGATGGCGGTAGCAGCGGTGCAGACGGCCGATCGGCTGGCCGCGCTACAGAGCGGTGGCGCGGAACTCGGCCACTTATTCGCGGCGATGGAGGCCGAAGCGCGCGATGCGGGCGCGGCCATGCGCGAGGCGGCGGCGCGGAGCCGGTCGGGCGTGGCGCAAAGCGCGGCGCTACGCGACGAAGCGGACGGGATTGGCGAGGTTGCCGCGCTGATCGACGCCATTGCCGGCGCGACGGCGATGCTGGCGCTCAACGCAGGCATAGAGGCGGCGCGCGCGGGCGAGGCGGGGCAGGGCTTCGCCGTGGTCGCGCGCGAGGTCAAATCGCTCGCCGCCCAGACGCGCGCGGCGGCGGCGGGCATTGGCGAGCGGATCGACCATATCCGCGCGGCCGTGGGCGATGTCGCAGCGGGCCACGCGACGATCGACGATGCCATGACGCGCGCCGACCGGCTATCGACCGCCTTGTTTGATGCAATGGCGCGGCAGGGCGCGTTCACGCGCACGATCGCCGACAGCGTCGCTGAAGCCGGATCATCCAGCGACCATATCCGCGCGGGCGCGCAAGCGATCAGCGACAATGCGCTGGCCACCGCGCACGGCGCGCAGGAAATGCGTGCCGTAG
>NZ_JPPQ01000006.1:232643-242926 GCF_000743655.1 Sphingobium sp. ba1 | reverse complement strand
CAATATGCCCGACAGGATCGCCTTGCAGCGCTTGATGGCGGTTTCCATCTCGCCGACTTCCTCGACCAAAGCGGGGTGGCCAATGATTTCGGGCATGTGCCGCCAGTCGCCCAGCACGACGGCTAGTTGGGCGAGCGGGGTGCCCAATTCATGCGCCGCGCCCGATGCGAGCAGGCCCATGCGGACGATATGCTCCTCCTCCGCCGCCTGCTGCCGCAACCGGGCGAGATAGGCTTCGCGCTGTTGCAGGTTGCGGGTGATGCGGGTCATAAACAGGACCAGCAGCACCGCGATCATGGTGAGGCAGATCCAGGTGCCGATGATATGCAAGTCGAACAGGCGGCCTTCGAACGCTTCGCTCAGATCCAGCGGGCGGTAGAAGAGCGAGAGCATCGCGGCGCAGAGCGAGGAGATGGCAACGATGCCCCAGACGCTCCAGCGGTGGAGCAGGACTGCCCCCAGCGCCACCTGCACCAGATAGAGCGAGATGAAGGGGTTGGTCGCGCCGCCGCTCAGATACAGTTGGGTGGTCAGCGCCAGCACGTCGAACAGCAGTGCCAGGAAGAGTTCGGCATGGCTGATGTCGGTGCGCCGCCGCAAGATCATCATGCTGCCAAGGTTCATGGCGGCGGCGATGCAGGGCACGACCAGCATGGACAGAAAGGGCAGGCGGATGTCCATGGCATAATGGACGATCAGGATGGTCGCGACCTGCCCCGCGATCGCGATCCAGCGTAACTGGACCAGCAGCGCCATATTCTTACGTCCGGCCGCATCGGCGGACCATTGGCTGGGGAGCCAGCGCGCGCGCAGGGGCGTGTTGCCCTTCATGCCCGGCGATCTTTTCCTGACTGGCGCATGACGAAGATATAGGCACCCGCGACCATCGCCGCCAGCGCGAACCAGGTGATGGCGTAGACAAGATGGTTGTTGGGGAATTGCACCACGGTTAGCCCGCCGATGGGCAGGGCGTCGGGCTGCGCCCCGGCATCGGCGTCGATGAAGTAAGGCAGCGTGGCGGGCAGGGCGCGGGCGGCGGCGGTGGCGGCGACGTCGCGCGAATACCAGCGATCGGCGGCGGGGTCATTGTCGCGCAGGAAGCCGCCGCCCGGTTCGGTCAGGCGCAGCAGGCCGGTGATGCGGACTTGCCCCGTCGGGCGGGTGTAACTGGTGCGGGCGTCGGGCGGCACGAAGCCGCGATTGATGAGCAGCGTCGTGCCGTCCGCACGCCGGAGCGGGGTCAGCACCCAGAAGCCGGGGCCGCGGACAGTCGACGCCTGGACCAGAGTGGCGCGGTCGTGGAGGAAAGTGCCGGTCGCGGCGACGCGGCGATATTCGTCCGATTTGGTCGCTATGGCGGGCGCTGGCACCGGCGGGGCGTGAATGCGGACAGCGACCCGGACAATCAAATCGCGTTTCCACGCCAGCCGTTCGACCTGCCAGACGCCAAGCGTACATAGGGTCGTAAACAGCACAGCCGCGATCAGCGTCAGGCCGATCGCGAACCCCGCCCGGCCATGGCGGGGGTTCGCTTCTGTCACGGCATCTGGCTCATGTCATGCGTCATGGCGGGCATCATGTTGGTGTTCAGATGATACATGACCCACATTGAACCGGACAGGGTGATGACCACCAGGACCAAAGTGAACATCAGCGCCATCATCGACCAGCCGCCTTCGGAACGGGTGTTCATATGCAGGAAGTAGATCATGTGGACGACGATCTGCACGACCGCGAAGGCCATGATGACGAGCGCGGTGGTCTGCGTATTGGCGAAATAGCCGGTCATCACCAGCCAGAAGGGGATGGCCGTCAGCAGGACCGACAGGCCGAAGCCGATCATATAGCTGCCCATCGTGCCGTGGGCGCCATGCGCGTGGGTGTCGTGATCGTGCGCGCTCATCGCAGCATCCCCATGAGATAGACGAAGGTGAAGACGCCGATCCAGATGACGTCCAGGAAGTGCCAGAACATGCTGAGGCACATCAGGCGGCGCTGATTGGCGGGGATCAGCCCTTTTTTGGTGACCTGAACCATCAGCGTCACCAGCCAGATGATGCCGAAGGTGACGTGCAGGCCATGGGTGCCGACCAGCGCGAAGAAGGCGGACAGGAAGCCCGACCGCTGCGGCGTTGCGCCCTCGTGGATGAGGTGCGCGAATTCGTAGAGTTCGATGCCGAGGAAGGCGAGGCCGAACAGGCCGGTGATGGCCAGCCAGCCCTGGGTCGCGGCGACCTTGTTCTTTTCCATCGACAACATGGCAAAGCCGTAGGTGATTGACGAGAAGAGCAGCATGGCGGTGTTGAGCGCGACGAGGTTCAGGTCGAACAGGTCGCGCGGCCCTGGCCCCGCGGCATAGCTGCCGCTCAGCACCGCATAGGTGGCGAACAGGCAGGCGAAGATGAGGCAGTCGCTCATCAGGTAAATCCAGAAGCCCAACGACGTGCTGGAACCTTCGGGATGATGCGGTTCCTCGCCCAAATGGAAGAGGGGCTTGCCGTCCTGGTCGAGGAAGGCGGGGTCGATCTTGGAGCGTGTGGCCATGATGTTAGCCCTGTGTTGCGAGCAGCGCGCTGCGCTCGCCCTCGGTGCGCTCGACCACATCCTGCGGGATATAGAAGTCGCGCTTATAGTTGAAGGTATGGCCGATCGCGACGGCGAGGATGCCGACGAAGGATAGGCCCGCCAGCCACCAGATGTACCAGATCATGCCGAACGAGAAGGCCACGGACAGGCCGGCGATGATCAGGCCGGTTGCGGTATTGGACGGCATATGGATCGCCTTGTAGCCGGTCAATGGACGCTGATAGCCGCGCTTCTTCATGTCCGCCCAGGCGTCGCCATCATGGATGACGGGCGTGAAGGCGAAATTATAGTCTGGCGGGGGCGAACTGGTCGCCCATTCCAGCGTGCGGCCGTCCCAGGGATCGCCGGTCGTGTCGCGCAACTGATCGCGATTCTTGATGCTGACCGCGAACTGGATGAACATGCAGGCGATGCCCGCCGCGATCATTACTGCGCCCAGCGCCGCGATCTGGAACCAGATTTGCAAGCTCGGATCGTCGAACACGCGCATCCGGCGGGTGACGCCCATCAGGCCCAGCACATAGAGCGGCATGAAGGCGGTCCAGAAGCCGACGACCCAGAGCCAGAAGCTGCGCTTGCCCCAGGTGGTTTCCAGGCGGAAGCCGAAGGCCTTGGGCCACCAGTAATTGATCGCCGCGAACAGACCGAACAGCACGCCGCCGATGATCACATTATGGAAATGCGCGATCAGGAACAGCGAGTTGTGCAGCACGAAGTCGGCCGGTGGCACGGCGAGCAGTACGCCGGTCATGCCGCCCACGGTGAAGGTCAGCATGAAGGCGACCGTCCACATCATCGGCAGTTCATAGCGGATGCGGCCGCGATACATGGTGAACAGCCAGTTGAAGAGCTTGGCACCCGTGGGAATCGAGATGACCATCGTCGTGATGCCAAAGAAGCTGTTGACGCTGGCGCCCGACCCCATGGTGAAGAAATGGTGCAGCCAGACGAGATAGCTGAGCAGCGCGATGACGATCGTCGCATAGACCATCGAGCTATAGCCAAAGAGGCGCTTGGACGAGAAGGTCGAGGTGACTTCGGAGAACACGCCGAACAGCGGCAGGATGAGGATATAGACTTCCGGGTGACCCCAGATCCAGATCAGGTTCACATACATCATGGGGTTGCCGCCCATGTCGTTGGTGAAGAAGGCTGTGCCGATATAGCGGTCGAGGCTGAGCAGTGCCAAGACTGCGGTCAGCACCGGGAAGGCGGCGACGATCAGCACGTTGGCGCACAGGGACGTCCAGGTGAAGATGGGCATCTTCATCATCGTCATGCCCGGCGCGCGCATCTTGACGATGGTCGCGATCAGGTTGACGCCCGATAGCAATGTGCCGATGCCCGCTATCTGCAAGCCCCAGATATAATAATCGACCCCCACGCCCGGCGAATAGGCGATGCCCGACAGCGGTGGGTAGGCCAGCCAGCCGGTGCGCGCGAACTCACCCACGAACAGCGACATCATGACGATGATCGCGCCTGCCGTGGTCATCCAGAAGCTGAAATTGTTGAGGAAGGGGAAGGACACGTCGCGCGCGCCGATCTGGAGCGGGACGATATAGTTCATGATCCCGGTGATCATCGGCATCGCGACGAAGAAGATCATGATGACGCCGTGCGCCGTGAAAATCTGGTCGTAATGATGGGCGTTCAGATAACCTTCGGAACCGTTGAACGCCATCGCCTGCTGCAGCCGCATCATGATCGCGTCAGCGAAGCCGCGCAGGAACATGATGAGCCCCAGGATCATATACATGATGCCGATGCGCTTGTGATCGACGGTGGTGAACCAGTCGTTCCAGAGCGTGCCCCAGAGTTTATATTTGGTAACCAGCCCGAACACCACCGCGCCCCCCAGCGCGACCATCAGGAAGGTGCCGACGACGATCGGCTCATGCAGGGGGAGCGAACTCCAGTCGAGACGACCGAAGATCAGCTTCCAGATGCCACTATTTTCGGAGGCGGGATGCGGGGACATGGGCGTTACGGCCTTGATGTAGAGAGAAGGGGGAGAGGGAATGATCCTCCCCTGGAAGGGGAGGTGTCTGGCATAGCCAGACGGAGGGGTGTCCCGCTATCGAGAGGGTGACACCCCTCCGTCAGCCCTTCGGGCTGCCACCTCCCCTGCGAGGGGAGGAGGGCGTGGGCGAGGGGAGGAAGAGCCTTAATTCCCATGATGCGCTCCGTGCCCGTCATGGTCCTGCTGACCCGGTGCCTGGTTGCCTTGCTCCGCAGGGGTGCGCTTGGCAGCAGGGGTCATGCCCGCGGGTTGGGCGATCTCGCCCTTCTTGCCGGGTTCGACCGGGTGATAGCCGCCGACGTCGATCGTGCCGTCATGGCGCAGGCCCTTGGTATCGTGGGCCGATTCCTTGCCAGCGCCGCCATGCATGTCGGTCATCATGATCTCGTCCATGCAGCGCTTGCCTGGTTGCGCGCACATGTTGAGCGCGGCGTGGAACAGGCGGGGCTCGACGCGCGCGAAATATAGGGGCTTCACCTTCTCGCTCGGCTGTTCCAACTTCACATAGGTCGCGCGGTCGAGCGTCGCCCCGCTGGCCTTCACGCGGGCGACCCACTGGTCGAACCCGCCCTGATCCATGGCGTGGAACTTGAAGCGCATGTTGGAGAAGCCTGCGCCGGAATAGTTGGCGGAGAAGCCATCGAACGTGCCGGGCTTGTTGGCGACGGCATGAAGCGTCGTCTGCATGCCGGGCATGGCATAGATCTGACCCGCCAGCGCGGGCACGAAAAAGCTGTTCATGATGGTGGAGGAGGTAATCTTGAACTCGATCGGTCGATCGACTGGCGCGGCCAGTTCATTGACTGTCGCGATGCCGAGTTCGGGGTAGATGAACAGCCACTTCCAATCCATCGCCACCACCTCGACCTGCAGACGTTTGGCCGCAGGATCGACCTTGCGCGCCGAATCGATGCGTTCGATCGGGCGATAGGGGTCGAGCAAATGGGTGCTGGTCCAGGTCACCGCGCCCAGCGCGATAATGATCAGCAGCGGGGCCGACCAGATCAGCAATTCCAAGCTGGTGGAATGGTCCCAGTCGGGATCATAATCCTTCGCCTGCGCCTTGGCGCGATATTTCCAGGCGAACCAGCCGATCGTGCCCATGACGGGCAGGACGATCAGCAGCATCAGCGCTGTCGATATCAAAATGAGGTCGCGTTGTTGCATTGCAACATCGCCCGACGGGGCCATGACCACCCAGTCGCATGCGCCGAGCGGCAGCAGTAGGAGGGGAGCGAATCGGCGCAGAAATGCGCGGCTTGGGGCGGGCGTGCGGGCGATCATGAGGCTCGTCTAGTCGGGAAAATTGCGGGGTGACATTGGACCTTTTGTCCTATCCCTGCGCAGTGGCGAAATGGGGCATGGGTATATTTGACCACCGGAATGATTCGTCGTGCAGCCTTGTGCGGCCCCGAATCGTTCCCGCAGCATGAAGGCCCGTTTCACGCCATGACCTCCGCGACGACCACGCCCGGCCCTGAGCTGGAGACCAACTCCACCCAGGCGGAACGCGACATGCGCAACCTTCACGCCCATGACGGCAAGAAGATTGCGCCGGGCGAGATCGCCATCGGCGTGATCATCGGCCGGACGTCGGAATTTTTCGACTTCTTCGTCTATGCGATCGCCTCGTGCATCGTCTTCCCGGCGCATGTCTTTCCCTATCTGTCGCCGCTGGAAGGGACGCTCTGGTCCTTCGCCATCTTCGCGCTGGCGTTCGTGACGCGGCCGATCGGGTCGCTCATCTTCATGGCGGTGGACCGTCGCTTCGGGCGCGGGGTGAAACTGACCATTGCGCTGTTCCTGCTGGGCGGATCGACGGCGGCCATCGCCTTCCTGCCGGGCTATGAGACGATCGGCCATTGGTCGGCGGTGCTGCTGGCGCTGTTCCGCGCGGGGCAGGGCGTGGCGCTGGGCGGGACATGGGACGGGCTGGCCTCGCTGCTGTCGCTCAACGCGCCGCAGGCCAAGCGCGGCTGGTATGCGATGATGCCGCAATTGGGCGCGCCGTTGGCGTTGATCGTGGCGGCGGGGCTGTTTGCCTTCTTCCTCTCCACCCTATCCACCGCCGACTTCCTCAGCTGGGGCTGGCGCTATCCCTTCTTCGTCGCTTTCGCGATCAACGTCGTTGCGCTGTTCGCGCGGTTGCGGATCGTGGTGACGGAGGAATTTGCGCGGCTGTATGAAGCGCGCGAATTACAGCCTTCGCCGGTAATCGAAACCGTGCGCAGCGAAGGGCGCAACATCGTCATCGGGGCATTTGCGCCGCTGGCGAGCTTTGCGCTGTTCCATATGGTTACGGTGTTTCCGCTGTCGTGGATAGCGCTTTATACCGACGAGCCGCTGGAACGCTTTTTGATGATCGAGGTCATCGGCGCGTTCGTGGGCGTGCTGGCGATCATCGTGTCGGGCTTTGTCGCGGATATGATCGGGCGGCGGCGGCTGCTCGGCTATTCGGCGGTGGGAACGGCCTTTTTCGCGGTCGCGGCACCGCTGCTGCTCAATGGCGGCGATCTGGGCGAAGTGGCGTTCATGGTGATCGGCTTCATCCTGCTGGGCCTGAGCTTTGGCCAGTCGTCGGGCGTGGTGGCGTCCAACTTCCGGTCGGCGACGCGTTATACCGGATCGGCGCTGACGTCGGATCTGGCCTGGTTGGTGGGCGCAGGGTTCGCGCCGCTGGTGGCGTTGCTGATCTCGACCGAGTTCGGGCTGGCGGCGTCGGGTGCCTATCTGCTGTCCGGCGCGATCGTGACGGGCTTTGCGCTGTTCGTAAACAAGGAACTGGCGGGCCGCGACCGCTAAAGCGCTTTGCGCATCCGCGCCAGGGCCTTGCGATCGAACCAGCCGGTAAGGCCGGCGCGCGGGCGGAAGCGGGCGAGCCAGTCGGAATAGAGGCTGGCGAGGCGCGGGGGCAGGCCGTCCGGCCCCTCCCGCGTCATGATGTCCGACACGATCCGGTTCTGGAAGAAGCGCACGGAGTAGTTGATCAGCCGCTTATATTGCATCGCCCAGGTCGAGGGGCGGGCGAGGCTGACCTGTTCGCACAGAAAGCCCGCCGCGTCGCAGGCTAGTACGCGGCCATGCTGCCAGTCGGCATCGCTGGCGAGGTTGGTATGCGCCCAGGCGGCGACCAGGCCATCGTCGCCGATCAGGTCGTCGGGCAGGCGCAGGCCGCGCGCGCGGATTGCCGCGACGAACGGTCCTGATAAAGCATAGAGATCGCCGAACAGGCCGCCTTCGATCTTGAGGTTTCGGCGATAGAATTCGGCCATGCGCCCGTTCATTGGCATGCCGGCGCTGGCATTGGCTTGGGGGTTGGCGGCGAGGTCCGCGACCAGCGCGTCGATCGACCCGGCGACGATCTGCGCGTCGCCGTCCATGAAGATGACGGCGTCTTCCATCCCGGTCAGCAGGCCATGGACCATATGGTTCCAAGTGCGCGACTTGCCGCCCGCCTTGATGTCGTGGACGATGATGTTGGTGCGTCCGCCCGCCGCCGCCGTGGCGCGGGCGACGGTGGCGTCGGTCGTGCCGTTGACTAACACATGGAAAAGCGTGTCAGGCCGGTCTAGCGGGAGCGAGGCCAAGCAGGCGCCGATCCGGCGCTCCTCCTGATGGGCGAAGATGGCGACGGCGACGGCCATGGCGGTTAGCGGAAGTCCCAGCCCTGCTGGCCATGCTGGGCCAGATCGAGGCCGTCCGCTTCCTCCTGCGCGGTGGCGCGCATGGGGATCAGCATCGAGACGATCAGCGCGGCGATGGCGCTGCCCACCATGGCCCAGAGCGCGACGATGACGAGGCCGATGGCTTGTGAGATCAGCGCGCTGGTCAGGGTAATGCCGATGTCGAAGCCGACCCCGCCCATCAGCGGCAGGGCGAAGACGGGCAGGAGCAGGATGCCGGTCGCGCCGCCGAGGCCGTGGATGGCGAAGACGCTGGCGCTGTCATCTACCCGTCCAGCGACAAGGGGCTGGGCCAGGTGGCAGAGGAACGCGGCGATCACGCCGATCAGCATCGCGCCCCCGGTACCGACCAGCGCGGCCGAGGCGGCGATGGCGGCGATCCCGGCCAGGGCACCCGACAATATGCCGGTGGCGGTGGTGCGCTTGCCCAGCACATGGTCGAGCAGCGCCCAGGTCAGCGCAGCGGCGCAGGCGGCGAAATGATGGTTGAGCAGCGCGGTCGCGGCATCGTCCGTCGCGCCGAGCGCCCAGCCGCCGACCATGCCGGACAGGCCGATCCACAGCAGCGCTCCGCCCGCGAGGCTGAGAACCGGCGCATGGCCGACACTGGCGGGATCGCGCCTGCGCCCGGCGATCAACGCCAGCGTAAGGGCGGAAAAGCCCGCGACGCCATGGACGACCAGACCGCCGGCGAAATCCATGACGCCCAAGTCCGCCAGCCAGCCGCCGCCCCACACCGCATGGGTGATCGGCGCATAGACGAGCAGCAGCCAGAGCGGCGCGAAGGCGAGGAACCAGCCTATCCGCGCGCGTTCGGCGACGGCGCCGACCAGCAGGCAGGCGGCAAGCAAGGCAAGGGCAAGCTGAAACAGGACGAAGGCGGATTCGGGCACCGTCAGCCCTTCGCGCAATTGCGCGAGATTGGCGAGCAGCAGGTTCGCCCCGCCGCCGAGCCAGGCGCTGCCCGGTGCATAAGCGAGGCTATAGCCAACGATCGCCCAGGCCAGCGACACGGTCGCGATGACGCCCGCGCCCTGCGCCATGACCGAGAGCGCGTTGCGGACATTGACCTGGCCCGCATGGCGCAGCATCAATCCCGGCAAGGCCGCAAGCAGGATCAGCAGCGCACACACCATCATCCAGCCGGTGTCGCCGCTGTCGGCGACGGCGATCTGGGCATAAGCGGCTTGCGGCGCGGCCAGCGCGGCGATCAGGGGCAGGGTCAGAACAAAGCGCATCGGTAATCCCGGCAATCCAAACAGGCACCCGTCCTAGCGCGGACAGGGTAAAGTTTTCGATAAGCAGCCGCCTCTATCAGCGGACGATGACAGGCGCGTGCAAGACTGTTAAGGGCAAGCCATGCGGGGTTTGCTGTCTTTCTTTGCGGCGGTCATGATTCTCTTCTCCATGGGGATGGGAACGCTCGCCCATGCGACCGAGGCCTTGGGCTGCGTCGAGGAAGAGAGCAGCCTGTCAATCAGCGCGGCAGACATGCATGGCGACCTGCAGCCCGGCGACGCGGATCATGGCCTGCCGCATCATCATGGCGGGTGCCATGGCCATCATGTCGGCACGGCGGGATCGCGCGTCGCTTTCGACGGGACAGCGGCCACCCGCGATCGGCTGACGATCCCCCCGGTGCAGCGCCTGTCCGCTGTGGAACCTGCCCGGACATTGCGCCCACCCATCGCCTGACATCGACCGAATAGACCGCGCTCGCCCGGCGTCGCGGTTCCTTTCTCGTTGATTTCAGGAATTATCTTCATGAAACGCATCCTTGCGGCCTGTCTGGCCGTGTCGTGCTGCACCAGCGCCTTCGTGGCGCGGGCGGACGAACCATCTTTTACCTTGGCGCAAGCGCTGGAACGCGCGGGCGCGACATCGCCCGCCATCGAAAGCGGGGCAGCGGGTGTGCTCGCCGCGCAGGCGGCGCGTAGCGTCGCCGGACTGCGGCCCAATCCCGAACTGAATATCCAGACCGAAAATGTCGC
>NZ_JPPQ01000006.1:211381-232633 GCF_000743655.1 Sphingobium sp. ba1 | reverse complement strand
CGCCGCCGACCTCATCTTCATCGATCCCGATGCGCCGTGGATCGTCGATTCGGCCAGGATGGCGGCGGCGGCGGGCAATACTCCGTTCGACCGCATGCCGGTGCAGGGCCGCGCGCGCCGGATCATGAAGGGCGGCGTATTTCTGTAGGGATGGCATTGAAGGGTGGCAGTTTGGGGCCAGAAAGACGGCCCTTCTCCCCGACGGGGAGAAGGATACGCAGCCTTGGTGCCAAAGGCACCTAGGCTAAGTTGGATGAGGGGGCTCAACGCTGATGTCGCGCGATCCCTTGATGCCTCGACACCCTCACCCAGCTCCGACTAAGCAGCAAGCTGCCAAGTCTTCGCAGCCCTCTCCCTCAAGGGAGAGGGGTAAGCAGGCCGTCAAGTGACACCCCGCGCTCGAAACGCCCCATGCTAACGCGGAACCCCCTCCCCCTTCATGCGCTTGCCCTATGGAGCAGCAGGGGACGTCCATGACCGAGAAAATCGCGCAGCAGGTGCATGTCGATGCGCCGTGGAAAATTCCGCCACGGGCCTGGTGGGAAATATTGAAGCGCGTCTATGCGTCGCTCGGATCCAATAATGTCGGTCTGCTGGCCGCTGGCGTTGCCTATTATGCCTTTCTCTCGATCGCGCCGATGTTCGCCGCTGTCGTGCTGACCTATGGCCTGTTCGGCGACCCGGCGATGGTCGGGCGGCATATGCAGGCGATCATCGCCGTCGTGCCCACCGACGCCGCCCAACTCATCAACGACCAACTTCTGGGCGTCGTCAGTACCCCCAAGCCCGCGATCGGTTTCGGCCTGCTGACCGCCCTCGCCATCGCCGTCTATGGCGCGACGCGCGCGGCGTCGGCGGTGATGCAATCGCTCAACATCGTCTATGGCCAGCTTGAACGGCGCAATATTTTTGCCTTTTACCGCGTATCGCTAGGCATCACCTGTTCCGCCGTGCTGGTGGTGGTGGCGGGCGTGTTCACCGCGACGGTGATCGGCCTCATCCAGAAATTCCTGACCGACTGGGGTCCGGGCGTGCTGTTCGCGATCAAGGCCGCGACCTGGATTTGCGCGGGATTGCTCGCCAGCGTCATCTTCGGCCTCATCTACCGCTTCGGTCCCAATCGCCAGCAAGCGCAGTGGCAATGGCTGACGGTCGGGTCGGTCACGGCGACGCTGTTCTGGCTGCTCGTGACGCTGGGCGTGTCCTTCTACGTCTCGACCTTCGGCAATTATAATGAGACCTATGGATCGCTCGGCGCGGTCGTCGTGCTGCAGCTATGGCTGTTCGTTTCCGCTTACGTCGTATTGCTCGGCGCGCAGATCAATGCGGAAGCGGAGCGGCAGACCAGCGTCGATACCAGCGTTGCCGCGCCCGTAACGGATGCTGCATAATCCTGCTTGCCCTACCACCCATGCCACGCTAAAGCGCCCTCCTTCGCCGGCACAGGAGTGTAGCTCAGTTGGTAGAGCGTCGGTCTCCAAAACCGAATGCCGTGGGTTCGAGTCCCTCCACTCCTGCCAAGCGCCAAGTCCGCTAAACCTTGTAGTATCAGGGTTTCGCGACTAGGTGCGCAGGCGAACATGTGTCGCGAAGCATGCGGCCGCTTCCCCCGGACGTCCCATAGGACGGGAACGGGAGGGCGGACTGTTGCTTCGCGAATTGGCGTTGGTTTTGAAGATAGAGGCAGGCGATGGCGAAGGTATCCCCCGGCGAATTCGTCAATCAGGTGAAGACCGAAGCGTCGAAGATCGTGTGGCCTACCGGCCGCGAAACGATGATGACCGGCGTAATGGTCGTCATCATGACGACGCTGCTCGGCCTGTTCTTCTTCGGCATCGACACCTTCTTCGGCGCGATCGTCCAGTGGCTGCTGGGCCTTGCGGCGGGTCAGGCTTGAGCATGACAGCCTTGGTTTTTGGGAGTTTGACACGGTAACATGGCGCGCTGGTACATCATCCACGCCTATTCGGGCTTCGAGAACAAGGTCAAGGAGTCGATCCTGTCCGAAGCCGAGCGCATGGGCCTCACCCAATTGGTCGAACAGGTCGAAGTGCCCGTTGAAACCGTCACCGAAGTCAAGCGCGGCAAGAAGGTCCAGGTCGAACGCAAGTTCATGCCGGGCTATGTCCTCGCCAAGCTGGCGATGAACGACGACATTTATCACCTGGTCAAGAACACGCCCAAGGTCACCGGTTTCCTGGGGTCGATGGGCAAGCCGCAGGCGATCAGCGAGACCGAAGCTGCGCGCTATTTCGGGGCCCGCAAGGAAGCCGAAGCCGCACCCAAGCACAAGGTCAGCGTCGATTACGAAATCGGCGACAGCGTCAAGGTGCTGGACGGTCCCTTCGCCAGCTTCAACGGCGTGGTCGAGGAACTGGATTTCGAAAAGAACCGGGTCAAGGTGTCGGTGTCGATCTTCGGTCGCGCAACGCCCGTGGAACTGGATTTCGAACAGGTCGAACTGTCGAAGTAAGGATGTTTCCGTCACCCCGGACTTGATCCGGGGTCCATGCGCCTCAGCGCGGCAGAAGCAGGCCAGCGTAGAGCAAATGGATCCTGACTTTCGTCAGGATGACGTAAAAATGATGTGTCGTTTCGTCAGCTTTTGCTGGCATGACGATCAAAGAGATTTCCGGGCAACCGGGAATGGATGCGGGAGAAGGCCTAGCCTTCGTTTGGACCGCTAAACTTGAACCGGGCGCGCCTTTGGGTACGCCCAGCAACAGAGTGAGTGACAATGGCCAAGAAGATTACGGGCTACATCAAGCTCCAGGTGCCCGCTGGAGACGCCAAACCTGCACCGCCGATCGGCCCAGCACTGGGTCAGCGCGGCGTGAACATCATGGAATTCTGCAAGGCGTTCAACGCCCAGACCGCTGGCGTCGAAAAGGGTACGCCCCTGCCGACGATCATCACCGTCTATGCGGATCGCAGCTTCACCTTCACGATGAAGCAGCCGCCTGCCACCTTCCTCATCAAGAAGGCGATGAACCTCAAGTCGGGTTCGAAGGAACCGGGCAAGATCGTCGCTGGCAAGATCACCCGTGCGCAGCTGGCGGAAATCGCCCAGGCCAAGATGGTTGACCTGAACGCGAACGACATCGACGCTGCAACGAAGATCATCGAAGGCTCCGCTCGCGCGATGGGCCTCGACGTGGTGGAGGGCTGATTATCATGGCAAAGCTGACCAAGAAGGCGAAGGCCCTGGCCACCGCGGTTGACCGCGAGAAGCTGCACGGCGTTGACGAAGCCCTGGGCCTAATCAAGACCCATGCGACCGCCAAGTTCGACGAAAGCGTCGAAATCGCGATCAACCTGGGCGTTGACCCCCGTCATGCGGACCAGATGGTCCGTGGCGTCGTCACCCTGCCCGCAGGCACCGGCAAGGACGTTCGCGTCGCCGTGTTCGCCCGCAACGAAAAGGCACAAGCCGCGCTCGACGCCGGTGCCGACATCGTGGGTGCCGAAGACCTGCTGGAATCGATCCAGGCTGGCAACATCGATTTCCAGCGCGTCATCGCGACGCCGGACATGATGGGCCTGGTCGGTCGTCTGGGCAAGATCCTCGGTCCCAAGGGCCTGATGCCGAACCCCAAACTCGGCACCGTGACCCCGAACGTCGCAGAAGCCGTGAAGGCCGCCAAGGGTGGCCAGATCGAATTCCGCGTCGAAAAGGCTGGCATCATCCATGCGGGCCTCGGAAAGTCGAGCTTCACCGCCGAAGACCTGCGCAAGAATTTCGACGCCTTCGTCGATGCGATCGTCAAGGCCAAGCCGACCGGTTCGAAGGGCAAATATGTCCGCAAAATCGCCCTGTCGTCTTCGATGGGTCCGGGCGTGAAGGTCGATGTGGCAGAAGTCGCCGCCGTCTGATTTTCATGCTATAGACTAAGGATAAGCCTCTTTCCTCGAAATGGGGAAGGAGGCTTTCCTGTTTTCAATTGATCCTCCCCTGACCGGGAGGCGGCTGGCGGAAAGCCGGACGGAGAGATGCAACGCGAACGAAAGGGGCAAACCCCTTCGCTGCCAGTCATGCTGGCGGCTCCTGCCCTTGCCGGGTGGGAATGTGAAAATCAGGGTGTGTGGCCTATCACTCTGAACGTCTGCTTTAGCAGGCGTAAGGCACAGGTCTTACGAGTATCCGTCGGAAGAGGCGGGTCGCTTAACCGACGAGAAAAACTAGACATGGCATTTGATACCCTCCCCCCCATTCTCGCCCAGGCGCTGACGACCAAGGGTTATGAAACCCTGACCGAAGTGCAGGCATCCGTGATCGAACCCGAAGCGATTGGCCGCGACATGATCGTGTCGGCCAAGACCGGATCGGGTAAGACCGTCGCCTTCGGCCTCGCCATGGCGGGCGAATTGCTGAACGAAGAAGGCCGCCTGCCCCCACCGGCCTGGCCGCTGGCGCTGGTGATCGCGCCGACGCGCGAACTGGCGCTGCAGGTCAGCCGCGAGCTGGAATGGCTTTACGCCGGTGCCCGCGCACGCATCGCCACCTGCGTCGGTGGCATGGACGCAGCGCGCGAGCGCAAGGCGCTGGCCCAGGGCGCACATATTGTTGTCGGCACGCCCGGCCGTCTGCGCGATCATCTCGAACGTGGTGCGCTCGACCTGTCGGCGCTCAAGACCGCCGTGCTGGATGAAGCCGACGAAATGCTCGACATGGGCTTCCGCGAAGATCTGGAAGGTATCCTTGATGCCACACCCGATGGCCGCCGCACCCTGCTGTTTTCGGCGACGATGCCCAAGCCCATCGTGGCGCTGGCCCGCCGCTACCAGAAGGACGCGCTGCAGATCGCGACCACCTCGACCGAGCGTGGCCATGGCGACATCAGCTATCAGGCGATGACCGTCGCCCCGTCCGACATTGAAAATGCCGTGGTCAATCTGCTGCGCTTCCATGAGGCGGAAACGGCGATGCTGTTCTGCGCCACCCGCGACAATGTCCGCCATCTGCACGCCAGCCTGACCGAGCGGGGCTTTGCCGCCGTCGCGCTGTCGGGCGAGCATAGCCAGAATGAACGCAACCATGCGCTCCAGGCGTTGCGTGATCGCCGCGCCCGCGTCTGCGTCGCCACCGACGTCGCCGCGCGCGGTATCGATCTGCCGACGCTGACGCTCGTCGTCCATGTCGAAATCCCGCGCGATGCCGAAACCATGCAGCATCGGTCGGGCCGCACCGGTCGCGCTGGCAAGAAGGGCACCGCCGTCCTGATCGTCCCCTATCCGCGCCGTCGCCGGGTGGAAGGGATGCTCAAGGGCGCCAAGATCCCGGTCGAATGGACGTCCGCGCCCAGCAAGGAAGCCATTGCCGCGCAGGACGCCGAACGGCTGCGCACCCGCCTGCTCGAACCCATGGAACTCGAAGAGTCCGATTGGGCGCTGGGCGGCGAACTGCTTGAAGCCAAGAGCGCCAAGGAAATCGCGGCGATGCTGGTGCGCTCCGCGCGCGCTGCCCTGCCTGCGCCCGAAGAACTGCTCGACGGCAGCGACGCCCCGGCCCGCCGTGAAGGGCCACGCCCCGGTTTCGAGGATACCCAGTGGTTCCGCATGAATATCGGCCGTACGCAAAATGCCGATCCGCGCTGGATCTTGCCGCTGATCTGCCGTCGCGGCCATGTGTCGCGCGGCGACATCGGCGCGATCCGCATCACCGCCACTGACACGATGTTCGAAATCCCCAAGGCGATCTCGGCCAAATTCCTGGCCGCTGTCCGCCGCACGGGCGAAGCGGGTGACGAGGGCGCGGATGTGATGTTCGATCCCATCGATGGCGCACCGCGCGAGGAAGCCCGTGGCAACCGCAAGCAGTTGCGCCCCGCCAATGGCGATCGTCCCAACCGCAGCGGCCCGCCCCGTGGCGGTCCCGGTGCCGGGTCGCGCGGCGGTGCGTCGCCGCACAGCCCACGTCCCTTCAAGGGCGCTGGCGCCGGTGGCCCGCGCAAGGGTCCGCCGCGCAGCCGGGGCTAAATGTAGGATATTTCAACACCCGTTCGTGCTGAGTAGGGGCTGAGCGAAGTCGAAGTCCCGTATCGAAGCATCGCGCGCAATCCTTCGATACTTGAACGGGTGAACATGCCCCCGGCATGTTCAGAACCGTCCGGGGGACGGTTCGACCCGTTCAACTTCGACAGGCTCAGCGGCTACTCAGGACGAACGGTGTGGATGAAGGCCTGACACCCCTTAAAGACAGGTGGGAGCCATCGGGGCCGTCGGTCATTGCAGCACGCATGACCGACGGCCCTTTGCTTATTCCCGTGCTGGGCGACCAGCTCGACCCCGACATCGCTGCGCTGCGCCACGTTGATAAAACACGCAGCGTCGTGCTGATGATGGAGGTGGCCGACGAAACCACCTATGTCCGCCATCACAAGGCCAAGATCGCTTTCATCCTGTCCGCCATGCGCCATCATGCCGATCGGCTGCGCGGGCTGGGCTGGACGGTCGATTATGTAAAGCTGGACGACCCGGCCAATAGCGGCAGCTTCACCGGTGAAGTCGCCCGCGCCATCGACCGGCACAAGCCCGCCGCCATCCATGTGACCGAAGCCGGGGAATGGCGCGTCCGGGCGATGCTCGACAGTTGGGAGCTGCGCTTCGGGCTGCCCGTCACCATCCATGAGGATGACCGCTTCCTCTGCACCCATGCCGAATTCGATAGCTGGGCCGCCGCGCGCAAGCAGTTGCGGATGGAATTTTTCTACCGCGACATGCGGCGCAAGACCGGCCTGCTGATGACCGAGGATGGCCAGCCCGAAGGCGGCCAGTGGAATTACGACGCCGACAATCGCAAGCCACCACCCGCGCGCGACCTGCTGATGCCCCGCCCCATCCGTTTCCAGCCCGATACGATCACGCAGGATGTGCTGGCCATGGTCGCTGTGCGCTTCGCTGACCATATCGGCAGCCTCGACCATTTCCAGTTCGCGGTGACGCATGAGGAAGCGATGCGCCAGCAGCGCCATTTCCTCGATGAAGCGCTACCCCGCTTCGGCGATTATCAGGACGCGATGCTGACCGGCGAACCCTTCCTGTGGCACTCGATCCTCTCGCCCTATATCAACGCCGGGCTGCTCGATCCGCTGGCGCTGTGCCGCGCCGTCGAGGAACGCTATCGCGCGGGCAAGGTGCCGCTCAACGCCGCCGAAGGCTTCATCCGCCAGATTATCGGCTGGCGCGAATATGTGCGCGGTATCTACTGGCATGGGGGACCGGACTATGCGCAGCGCAATGCGCTGGGGGCGACCCGCGCCCTGCCCGGCTTCTATTGGACCGGGGACACGGACATGCATTGCCTGTCCCAGGCGATCGGCCAGACGATCGACCATGCCTATGCCCATCATATCCAGCGGCTGATGATCACCGGCAATTTCGCCCTGCTCGCCGGTGTCGATCCGCATCAGGTGCATGTCTGGTATCTGGAAGTCTATGCCGACGCCTATGAATGGGTCGAGCTGCCCAACACGCTCGGCATGAGCCAGTTCGCCGATGGCGGCCTGCTCGGTTCCAAACCCTATGCGTCGAGCGGCGCCTATATCAACCGCATGTCCAACTATTGCGGATCATGCCGCTATGATGTGAAGCAGCGCGTCGGCCAAGATGCCTGCCCCTTCAACGCGCTCTATTGGGATTTTATCGCCCGCAACCAGCGCAAGCTGGCGTCCAATCCCCGCATGGCCCTGCCCTATCGCAACTGGGACAAGATGCCGGAAGATGACCGTACCGCCATCCGGGAACAGGCGGCACGGTTCCTCGACTCAATGGACTAGCTCGCACCACACAGCGTCAACATCCGCCCGGCCAGTTCCCGCTCGCCCATGACGATATACCGCACGCCCAGCGTTTCGAGATGCGCGACTTCCGCATCCGAATGGGCGCGGGCGATCACCTCCAACTTGGGGTTGAGGTGGCGGGCATGTTCGTGGATCGCCCCGCCCTCAAACCCTTCGGGCACCGCGATCAGCAGGTGATGGGCCTCGGTAATCCCGGCGCTGCGCAGCGCCTTGTCCTCCAGCGCATTGCCGCGCACGACGGATAGCCCGGCCTCCTGTGCTTCTTCGACCTTCTCGGCATCATCCTCGATCACCGTGAAGGGCATCTGCCGCTCGGTCAGCCGATCGGCGATCAGCTTGCCGACCCGGCCATAGCCGACCAGGATGATATGCCCGATCGCGGGCCGCGCGGCCGCGACGCGCGCGGCCTCCGCCACGACTTCCTCCTGCTTGCGGCCGCGCACGGCCAGCGAGAAGAGGATGGGGTTGAGGAAGATCGACACGATCGCGCCCGCCAGGATCAGGTCGCGCGCATCGGCCGGAAGCACGCCAAGCCCTGTCCCAAGCGTCGCAAGGATGAAGGAAAATTCCCCGATCTGCGCCAGGCTGACCGCGATGGTCATCGCCGTGTCGCCCGGCTTGCCGAACAGGCGGACGATGGCATAGGCGGCGATCGACTTGCCCACGATGATGATCGCGACCGTCGCCAGCAATGGCAAAGGCTGTTCCCACAGCACAGCCGGATTGAACAACATGCCGACCGACACGAAGAACAGCACCGCAAACGCATCGCGCAGCGGCAGCGTCTCTTCGGTCGCTCGCCTGCTGAGCGGCGTTTCGCCCAAGATCATGCCCGCGAAGAAGGCACCCAGCGCGAAGGATACGTCGAACGCATAAGCCGCGCCGAACGCGACACCCAATGCGATCGCCAGAACCGCCAGCCGGAACAGCTCACGCGATCCGGTATGCACGACCCAATGCAGCGTCCAGGGAATGACCCGCCGCCCCACGATCATCATCAGCGCGACGAAGCCCGCCACCTTGAGCAGCGTGCCCACCAGCGGCGCGATCAGCGCGCCCGCCCCGGCCCCGGCCCCAGAGTCCGCGTCGCTTATGACGGCGGCAAGCGCCGGCAGCAGGACGAGCGCCAGCACCATCACCAGATCTTCGACGATCAGCCAGCCGACCGCGATCCGCCCGCGCCGCGTTTCGACCAGGTCAGCCCCTTGCAAGGCCCGCAGCAGCACCACCGTACTGGCGACCGACAGGGCAAGGCCAAAGACGATGCCGCCCATCAGAGGCCATCCCATGAGGGTGGACAGCCCCATGCCAAGGCCGGTCGCCACCGCAATCTGCACCAAAGCACCCGGAACGGCGATATGTTTGACCGACATCAGATCCTTAAACGAGAAATGCAGCCCCACGCCGAACATCAGCAGGATGACGCCGATTTCGGCGAGTTCATTGGCAAGGCCGCTATCCGCGACGAAACCGGGCGTGAAAGGGCCTACCATGATCCCGGCGACGAGATAGCCCACAAGGGGCGACATACGGAGCCTGTGGGCGATCGCGCCCATGATGAAGGCGACGACGAGGCCGGCGACGATGGTGCCGATCAGGGGCGTGTGATGGGGCATGCAAGCCTTTCGATGCGAAT
Organism: Sphingobium sp. ba1; assembly: GCF_000743655.1. Lineage (NCBI taxonomy): Bacteria > Pseudomonadati > Pseudomonadota > Alphaproteobacteria > Sphingomonadales > Sphingobiaceae > Sphingobium > Sphingobium sp. ba1. The sequence continues at coordinate 223,198 of NZ_JPPQ01000006.1, read as the reverse complement.
CATTCTATATCAGAAAGTCAAAGGATGGAGCAGGACCGCCAGCAGCAGGGCGGCCGCAGCCAGACCTGTCATGATAGCGGGCATGAACCACCAGGGCGGACGGCGACGCTTGCCGCCGGGCTCAGGCTTATCGGACATCTTCATGGTCCTCCTTTCGACGACGCCCGTCGAAACGGGCCATTCAAATCGTCAGAAGGCGGCAGGCGGGCCGCGCGCCCGGTGGGCGCTGGACAAGTAGAGTGAAGTCGCAGCAACCTGGTGCCATGAAAAGACAATTCGCTCGCGGCCTACGAAGACGATGAACGCCAGCGTAGCGAGAACGCAGAACAGAAGCACAGGCGGCGCGTCATCGCCATCCATGCGCGCGGCCTGCGCGACCTGTGGCGGCGTCGGTGCGCGCGCCTTGATCACCACATCGGTCGTTGCAGGGTTGAAGGCGGAGCCGGTCGGGCGACTGAGCGGCGGGCCGATGGGGGCCAGCGCAGAGAGGAGCGTCACCACGATCAGCATCCACAAGGCGACGGATAGGCTATAGCGGCTAAGCTGCCGATCGCCCTTTCCTGTCTCGCCTGTTATATGCCGCATCGCTCGCTTCGGTCCTTTCGCGGACAAGATAGGGCCTGTGCGAACCGAAAACCACCCCGGTTCCGCGCCGCCATCGGTTGACACCCGCGAGTCATTCCACTAACGGGCCACATTCCCGCGCGGGTCGGCAAGGCGTCATGTCTTTGGTGATTTGCGTAAAGCAGATTTGAACGAGAAGAGACAAGCCATGTTCGCTATCGTGCGCACAGGCGGCAAGCAGTATCGCGTCGCCGCCGGAGACAAGATCGTCGTCGAAAAGATGGCCGGTGAAGCCGGTGACAAGATTACGCTGGACGACGTCCTGCTGGCCGGTGAAGGCGGCGACCTCAAGGATGTGGCCGGTCTGACCGTCGCAGCCGAGATCATCGCGCAGGCGAAGGGCGAAAAGGTCATCGTCTTCAAGAAACGTCGCCGCCACAATTATCGCCGCAAGAACGGCCATCGTCAGCGCCACACGATCCTGCGCATCGTCGCAATCGGTGCCGAGGACAAGAAGGCCGCCAAGGCCGAGGCAAAGACCCAAGACGCAGCCCCGGCTGCTGCCGAAGCCTGATCGCTTCGCGCCTGATATTCTAGGAGTTTAGACAATGGCACATAAGAAAGCTGGCGGTTCGTCGCGCAACGGTCGTGATTCGGAATCGAAGCGCCTTGGCGTCAAGAAGTTCGGCGGTCAGGAAGTGATCGGCGGCAACATTATTATTCGTCAGCGCGGCACGCGCGTCTATCCCGGCCGTAATGTCGGCATGGGCAAGGACCACACGCTGTTCGCGCTGGGTGAAGGCCGCGTGGTATTCCACGCTGGCAAGCTCGGCCGCAAATATGTGTCGGTCGACGCGATGGCCGAAGCGGCAGAATAACGGACGACGAATGACGGGTCGTCCTTTTGAGGGGCGATCCTTTCGTGACGCGAACCTTTAGGTTCAAGTGACGATGTTCGAGGGATAAAGGGGCGCTCCTTCCATCAGAGGGGCGCCCTTTTTCCGTTGGGCGAAACCTCCTCTTAAATTCCCTCAACCCACTGGAACTCCACGCCTTCTCACGCGTCATGCAGGCGGGGAACATGCCAGACATCGACCGTCGTCAAGCCGTCATCATTGGCGGCTATGGGCACGCCCAAGAGGAGAGAGAAGAATGTTCGCCCGCACCCCCCGCCTGCTGCTGCGTCCAGGCTGGATGGAAGACGCGCCCGCGCTGGCTGATGCGATCAGTGATCCTGCCATCCTGCGCAACCTGACCCACGCGCCCGCTCCCTATGCTCTGGACGATGCGCAGGCCTTCCTGTCATTGCCCCATGATTCGCGCCTGCCGCGCCTGCTCGCCTTCACCCGCACGCGCGGCGCACCACGCCTGGTCGGCGGGTGCGATATTCATCTGGACGAGCATGGTACGCCGGAACTGGGCTATTGGATCGCGCGGCCCTATTGGGGACTTGGCTTTGCGACCGAAGCCGCCCGCGCCGTACTCAGCATGGCGCGCGCCCACGGCGTCCACGGCATCCGCGCGGCGCATTTCCTCGACAATCCCGCTTCGGGCAATGTCCTGCGCAAGATCGGCTTCCGCTTCACCGACCGGGTCGAGCAACGCTACAGCCTCGCCCGCCGGACGATGGTCGATTCGCTGCTGTTCGAAAAAGGCGAAACCCACGGCATGCACCCGGACCCAGCCATGGATCTCTATCGCGACGCCACGCAGGCGATGGCGGCCTGACAATGCGGGCGGGGGGAGGTTTTCCCCGCCCGTCATGCCGAGTGCGGCCGGTCGAACACCCGCGTCGGCATGTCACCTAGAAACGTATCGGCCAGCGCCACGAAACCCAGTTTCTCTGCGACCCTGATCGACGCGCCATGGTCCGGCGCGATGATGCAGCGAAGCGTAGGCGCATCGAGATGGGCGTCGGCCCAGCGCACCACCGCATCCATCGCTTCGCTGGCCACGCCCCTGCCCCACGCCTGCGGCTCCAGCACCCAGCCTGCCTCCGGCACGCCCTCCAATTCGGGCAGGCCGCGCTCGGCGCTCAGCAGCCCGCTCTCGCCCAGAAACGCGCCTGTCGCCCGATCCTCGATCACCCACATGCCATAACCCAGCAGCGACCACATGCCGGCATAGCGGAGCAGGCGAAACCACACCGCCTGAGCGTCCAGCGGCACGCCACCGACATGGCGCACGACCTGCGCGTCCGCCCACAGGGCGCGGCACGCCGCATAATCGGCGATGCCGTGCGGGCGTAGGATCAGGCGGTCGGTGTGGAGCGTGGGCGCATCGGTCATCGCCTGATAAGATCGCGCCCCACCCCGCCCGTCAAGCCGCGGACGGCAGCGGCCCGGTCATCCGCGCATCCGCATAGTCGCTGTCCACCAGCGCGATCAGGGCCCGGTCATCGACCGACCAGGGATGAAAGCCCGGCTTGAAATAGCTGAGCCACGGCCCCGCCACCCGGCGCAAGATGCCCGGGCGCACCAGCGCATAGCGCAACAACCCGCCCCAGGCGCGCACGCCCGTCACGCCATCCTGCCGCAACAGGTCCATCATCCCGCGCGCGCGATGATGCAGGAAATGTTTGGTGGCGATCAGCATCATCAGCGACCGCAGCCGCCAGCGCGCAAAGCCGCTCCATTCCCGCGTCGCATGGACCCATGTGTCATGCGCCACGCCCTTATGCTCGATCTCCTCGACCGCATGCCAGCGCCACAGCGCCGCAATCTCCGGGTCCGCGCCGTCGAGCAGGCGCGGGTCGCGCAACAGTTCATGCGCCAGGATCGCGGTGAAATGCTCCAGCGCCATGGTCGCCGCCAGGCTGACGATCGGCGGACGCCGCTTTGCCAGGTCCAGCACCCGCACCACATCGGCGTCGAGCCGCGACAGTTCATAGCCATGATCGGCCACCTGCCGGTTGAAGGCCAGATGTTCGCGGCTATGCACCACCTCCTGCTTGATGAAGGCCGCAATCTCGCCCGCCAGCCGGTCCGGCGCGCCATCGCGAAAGGCGCGGACACTCTCGATGAAATAGGCTTCGCCGCGCGGAAAGGTCACGGATAGGGCGTTGAAGAAAGCCGTGGCGATCGGATCGCCATTCAGCCAATGTCGGGCCGCAGCGCGGTCCCGGCCGAAACGGCGGTCGCGCGGCGTGATAGTGAGGTCGGTCGGGGTCATCTCGCACTCCTTACTTACATTGATGTAAATAAGAGTTACTGACACCTATGTCAATAAAACGTGTCCGCCTCAGCCCGGATGAAAGCCGCCTCGCCGCGCTGGAGGCCGCGCGCATCCTGCTGATCGAAGCTGGCCCCCAGGCCGTGACCCTGAAAGCCGTTGCCGCACAGATCGGCCGCACCCACGCCAATCTGCTCCACCATTTCGGATCGGCCGCTGGCCTGCACAAAGCGCTCGCCGCTTATCTTGGCGACACCATCACCGCCACCATCGGCGAGGCAGTAGACGCGGCCCGGCGCGGCAAGGTCAGCCCGCGCACCATCGTCGACATGACCTTCGACGCCTTCGACCGCGAAGGCGCAGGCGCGCTGGCCAGCTGGATGCTGGCGCTCGGCAATGAAGACGCGCTCGACCCGGTGGTGGAGGCGATCCACCGGCTGGTCGACAAGCTGACCGCCACCGCGCTGACCCCGCATCTCGCCGACCTCATCCGCGACAATACCCTGATGCTCGTGCTTCTGGCGCTGGGTGATTCGCAAATGGGTGGGCCGATGGCGGGTGCGCTGGGGCTTCCCCGTGAAAAGGCGCGCGAAATGGCCACGCGCAGCCTCACCTTTGCCCTGATGCAGGAGGCCGCGACGCTTGCCGCGCAGGCCGAGGTTTAACTTTTCGCGCGATGGCGCTATGGGCCGCCCATGCATTTTCTCGATCAAGCCAAAATCTTCATCAAATCCGGCTGGGGCGGCCCCGGCGCGGTCAGTTTCCGACGCGAAAAATATGAGGAATATGGCGGCCCCGACGGCGGCAACGGCGGCAAGGGTGGCGACATTATTTTCGAAGCGGTTCAGGGCCTCAACACCCTGATCGATTTTCGTTACACCCAGCACTTTAAGGCGCAGCGCGGCACGCCCGGCATGGGCAAGAATCGCTATGGCGCGGGCGGCAAGGATCTGATCATCCAGGTGCCGGTCGGCACCCAGATCCTGTCCGATCCCAAGCCGATCGAAGGCAGCGAAGACGAAGACGGCATCCCCGATTATGAGGATCAGGACATCCTCGCCGATTTCACCGAAGTCGGGCAGCGCGTCACTTTCCTGCGCGGCGGCGATGGCGGCCGTGGCAACATGTCCTACAAGACCAGCACCAACCGCGCCCCGCGTCAGCATGGCACGGGCTGGCCAGGCCAGGAAATGTGGGTGTGGCTGCGGCTCAAACTGCTGGCCGATGTCGGACTGGTGGGCATGCCCAATGCGGGCAAATCGACCCTGATCAACCAGGTGACCAATACTAAGGCGAAGGTCGGCGCCTATGCCTTCACCACCACCAAGCCGCAATTGGGCGTGGTGCTGCACAAGGATCGCGAATTCGTGCTGGCCGACATTCCCGGCCTGATCGCGGGTGCGGCCGAAGGCGTCGGCATTGGCGATCGGTTCCTGGGCCATATCGAACGCTGCCGCGTCTTGCTCCACCTGATCGACGCCACGGTCGATGATCCGGTCGAAGCGTTCCAGATCGTCAGCGACGAACTCGCTGCCTATGGCGAGGGGCTGGACGAAAAGCCGCAGATCGTCGCGCTTAACAAGGGTGACCTGTTGGGGCCGGAACTGATGGAAGACATTGCCGAGCAACTGCGCGATCAGGTCGGCGTGGAGGATGTGTTCATCATCTCCGGCGCGACCGGCGATGGCGTGGGCAAATTGCTCGACGCCATCCTGCCGATCCTGGGCGAAGCCCGCGCCGCCGCGCGGCAGGAGGCACAGGACGACGAAGACGGGACATGGTCGCCGCTATAAGCGACCTGCATGACACCCGTTCGCTTCGAGCGAAGTCGAGAAGCGGGTGCATGGCGGTTCTCGACTTCGCTCGAACCGAACGGACCATTTGCCAGTGACTCCCTCCCTCTCCGGCTTCCCCCCCGCCCTGATCCGCCGCCTGGTTATCAAGATCGGCTCGGCCCTGCTCGTCGATCCGGCGGGTAATGTGCGGATCGACTGGTTGCGCACGCTGGTCGCCGATGTCGCGGCGCGGACGCAGGCGGGGCAACAGATCATCATCGTGTCGTCCGGCGCGATCGCGCTGGGCGCGCGCCGCCTCAAATTGCCCAAGGGCGGGCGCGGCAGCCTGGAGGACGCGCAGGCTGCGGCTGCCACCGGGCAGATCGCCCTGTCGCAATGCTGGGCGAGCCTGCTCGACGAGCGCGGCATCACGGCCGCGCAAATGCTGGTGACGCTCGACGACCTCGAAAATCGCCGCCGCTATTTGAACGCCTCGGCAACGCTCGAACGGCTGATGGCCTTGCATGTCGTGCCGGTGGTCAATGAGAATGACAGCGTCGCCACCGCCGAAATCCGCTTTGGCGATAATGACCGGCTGGCGGCGCGTATCGGACAGGCGGCACGGGCTGACGCGGTTGTGCTGCTTTCCGATGTCGATGGGCTTTACACCGCCAACCCGCACGTCGATGCGAGCGCGATCTTGATCGAAACAATAGACCGCATCGACGCGCGAATCGCGGCCATGGCGACAAGCGGCTCCGCCTCCGGCATGGGATCAGGCGGCATGACGTCCAAGATCGAGGCCGCCCGCATCGCCACCGGCGCGGGCGCGCATCTCGCCATTATCTCCGGCAAGGTCGATGCGCCGCTGTCGCGCTGGACCCAGGGCGGCAAGGGCTCGATCTTCCTGGCGGCCCAAGGCAAAGGCGCACGCAAGGGCTGGCTCGCCGGCCGCCTCACCGTGCGCGGCCGCATCATCGTGGACGCGGGCGCGGAAACCGCGCTGTCGAAGGGCAACAGCCTGCTCCCCGCCGGTGTCGCCGGTGTCGAAGGCGTCTTTGCGCGCGGCGATGTGATCGATATCGTGGCGCAGGATGGCCGGGTGATTGCGCGCGGGCTGATCGAATATGATAGCGATGCGGCTGCCAAGATTGCGGGCCGCCGAAGCGAGGATATCGCCGCGCTGCTGGGCGAAATGCCGCGATCGGTGCTGGTCCACCGCGACCATATGGCGATGGTCTGACACCCATGTCCCTCCGCATTGCCATGACCGGCGCGACGGGTTTCGTCGGCGCTGAAACATTGGATCAGGCGCTGAGCGTCGGCCACCATGTTACCGCGCTGACCCGCCGGGCGCAGCCGCCCCGCGCGCGCCTCAAATGGGTGCCGGGCTCGCTCGACCAGGCGGCGGGCCTCGATACGCTGGTGCGCGACGCCGATGTCGTGATCCATATTGCAGGCGTGGTGAACGCACCCGATCGCGACAGCTTCGAAATGGGCAATGCGCGCGGCACGATGGCGGTGGTGGACGCCATGCGCAAACGCGGCGTCCGGCGGCTGATCCACATCTCCTCGCTCGCCGCGCGCGAGCCGGGCCTGTCCGATTATGGCTGGTCGAAGGATCTGGCCGAACGCCATGTGAGGGCCAGCGGCCTCGACTGGACCATCGTCCGTCCGCCCGCCATCTACGGCCCCAATGATCGCGAAATGCTCGAACTCTTCCGCATGGCCAAACGCGGCATCATGCTGCTGCCACCGGGCGGACGGCTGTCGGTGATCCATGTTGCCGATCTCGCCCAGCTATTGCTGGCGCTGGCCGACGATCGCGACCTCAGCCTTGCCCAGACCTACGAGCCGGATGACGGCACGCCTACCGGCTGGGACCATAAGGATTTCGGTGCCGCCATCGGTCGCGCGGTGGGCCGGTCGGTGCGGATCTTGGCGACTCCGGCCTGGCTGCTCGGCGTCGCCGCGCGCACGGATCGCCTGTTTCGCGGCAATGGGGCCAAGCTGACCCCCGACCGTGTCGATTATTTCTGTCACCCCGACTGGGTCGCCGCAGCTGACGCGCATGTTCCCAAGCAGCTATGGATGCCGCAAATCCCGACCGAAGAGGGATTGAAGGCGACGGCGCAGGCCTATCGCACCAAGGGCTGGCTCTAGGCGGCGCACATCGCCTCATTCCGTTCGGTTCGAGCGTGTCGAGAACGATGTTGTTCTCGACACGCTCGAACCGAACGGAATTTATGTGTTTGCAGCTGGCTTCTTCGCCCGCTGCTCCGCCAGAAATTCGCTGACCGCCTGCCCGCTGGCATTGAGCAGCGGGAAGGTCCGCGCATCCGATAGCCAGTCGGGACGCCGCGCGCCGCTGCCATACATGGTGTCGTAGACCAGACTGAACGCCAGGAAGGCCAGCGTCGCGCCGATCAGTCCCTTGACCGCGCCAAAGCCCCCGCCCAGCACCCGGTCGACCGGCCCCAGCACGGATTGCCGGGTGCGGCGGCCGATCGCATGGGCCACCATCTTGCCGACGCCGAAGGTGACGCCGAATACCAGCACCAGCGCTAATATGGCTGCGCCACTCGCCGTGCCGACAAAGGGTGTCAGCAGATCGGCCACAGAGGCATGGAACAGCCGGATGCAGAAGATCGCCAGCACCCACGCCATCAGCGACAGGGTTTCCAGCACGAACCCGCGCAGCAGGCCCAATATGGCGCTGCCACCAATCGCGAGCAGGACGATGATATCGACGGCGTTCATCGCCCGCGTGGCTATCCCCTGCCCAGCATCTGGTCAACCAGTTGCGCAAGCGTGCGAAAGCCGCTGACCGCTATCCCCTTCACCCCGTCGGTCGCCGACGCCGGGATGAAAGCGCGGTTGAACCCCAGCTTCGCCGCCTCGCGCAGCCGCAGCGGCGCATGCGCCACGGGGCGGATCTCGCTCGACAGCGCGATCTCGCCGAACAGCACGACGTCGGAGGGCAAGGGCTTTTCCGACAGCGCCGACACCAGGGCCGCTGCCACCGCCAGGTCCGCCGCCGGGTCCGACAGCCGATATCCGCCCGCGACGTTCAGATAAACTTCGCAGGTCGAGAAACTGAGACCACAGCGCGCCTCCAGCACCGCCAGCACCATCGCCAGTCGCCCATTATCCCATCCGACCACTGCGCGGCGCGGCGTCGCGCCGCTCGACAGCCGCACCACCAGCGCCTGGATCTCCACCAGAACCGGCCGCGTTCCTTCCAGTGCGGGGAACACCGTCGCGCCCGTCACCGTCTCGTCGCGATGCGTCAGGAACAACGCCGACGGGTTGGCGACTTCCTCCAGACCTTCGGACACCATCGCAAACACGCCGATTTCGTCAGTGCCGCCAAAGCGATTCTTGATCGCGCGCAGGATGCGATATTGGTGGCTGCGCTCGCCTTCGAACGCCAGCACCGTATCGACCATATGCTCCAGCACGCGCGGCCCGGCGATGCTGCCATCCTTGGTTACATGCCCGACCAAGATCAGCGCGGTGCCCCGCTGCTTGGCGAATTTGATCAATTCCTGCGACGAGGCGCGTACCTGGCTGACCGTCCCCGGCGCGCCTTCGATCAGGTCGCTGTGCATCGTCTGGATCGAATCGATCACCAGCAAGGCGGGCGGCTCGCCCTGGCTCAGCGTCGTCAAAATGTCGCGCACCGACGTCGCGCTCGCCAGCATCACCGGCGCATTGCCCAGCCCTAGCCGCTGCGCGCGCAAACGCACTTGGTCGGCCGCTTCCTCGCCGCTGATATAGGCCACCGACAGCCCGCGCGCCGCGACCCGCGCCGCCGCCTGCAGCAATAAGGTTGATTTGCCGATGCCCGGATCGCCGCCGATCAGCGTTGCCGATCCCGCCACGATGCCCCCGCCCAGCGCCCGGTCGAACTCGGCAATGCCGGTGCTGGTGCGCGGCGGCAATTCGACCTGCGTATCCAGCCCGACGAGCGTGATCGCCCGCCCGCCCGTGTGCAGGTCATGCCGCGCGGAAAAGGCGGTCTGTGGCGCTTCTTCGACGATGCTGTTCCATTCGCCGCAATCCTCGCACTGCCCCTGCCACCGGGCCGCGACGGTGCCGCATTGCTGACAGACGAATTTGCGCTTTGTCTTGGCCATGGCCCGGATATGCCGTCGAGGCGCGAACATTGCAAGAACATCCGTTCGCCACTGGAAACATGCCTGCGCCTTGGGCATTGGTGCGCCATGAAGACATTGCGCGTTGCCAGCTATAATATCCACAAGGCCGTCGGCACCGACCGCCGTCGTATGCCGGAGCGGGTGCTGGAGGTGCTGGGCGAGATCGACGCCGACATCGTCGCCTTGCAGGAGGCCGACATGCGCTTCGGCGTCCGCTCCGCCGCCATTCCACCCCGACTGCTTGATAGCCATAGCGACTATAAGCCCGTGCCGCTCGATGTGCAGGCCGATTCGATGGGCTGGCATGGCAATGCCATCCTCGTGCGCAAGACGGCGCAGATCAGCGCGCACGACGTCCTCCACATCCCCTATCTGGAACCGCGCGGCGCAACCATGGCGCAAGTCACCATGGACGGCACCACGGTCCGGGTGTTCGGCATGCATCTCGACCTGTCGGGCCTGTGGCGCAGGCGGCAGGCGGCAGCCGTCATCAACGCCGCGGCGCAGGGCGAGGCCATGCCCACCATCTTGATGGGCGACCTCAACGAATGGAGTGCGGGTCGCGGCTGCCTCGCCGACTTTGCCCGCCATTACAGCTTCGCGCCGTGCGGACGCAGCTTCCATGCCCGTGCGCCTGTTGCCCAGCTCGACCGGATCATGCATTGCGATCGCCTGACCCTGGTCGAGTGCGGCGTCCATATGAGCGCGGCGGCGCGCAAAGCGTCCGACCATCTGCCGATCTGGGCCGAATTCCGCCTTTGATCGGCCCCTCGACAATATCCTCTCCCTCTGCGATCCATGCAGCATGAAGGAGCGGGAACTCAGGCTAGCGCTGGTCTGCTATGGCGGCATCAGCCTGGCGATCTACATGCATGGCATCACCAAGGAAGTGTGGCGGCTCGCCCGCGCCAGCCGCGCTTTTCACGACGGCGCGCCTGCCTCCACCGGCAGCGAAGCCATCTATCGGCAGATGTTGGAAGAGATAGAGGCCAAGGCCAGCATCCGCCTGCGCGTCATGCCCGACATCATCGCGGGGGCCAGCGCGGGGGGCATCAACGGTATCTTCCTTGCTCAGGCGATCGAGACCGGCCAGTCGCTCGATCCGCTGACCGACATGTGGCTCGACAATGCCGATGTCGATCGGCTGCTTGACCCCGACGCCCGCCCCGCCCGCGCGCTCACCAAATTCTGGGCCACCCCGCTCGTTTGGATGGCCGCCCGCCGCCCCGGCGACGCGATCGAACGCACCGTCGCCCCCGACACGCGCGAGGAAGTGCGCCACAAACTCTCCCGCTTCATCCGCTCGCGCTGGTTCGAACCGCCCTTTGGCGGAGAGATTTTCTCTGGAATGCTGATGGATGCCTTCGACGCGATGGCGGCGGCGGAGCGCGGCCCGCCTTTGCTCCCGGCCGGGCATCCGCTCGACCTGTTCGTCACAGTCACCGATTTCGAGGGCCATCCGCAAAGCCTCAACCTCAACAGCCCGCCCCAGGTGATCGAGACCGAACATCGCCTGTCGATCGGCTTTCGCGCGCGCGGCCGGGCACCCAATGGCGACCCGCGGGCCTTCGCCGATGCCGCCGAGCTGGTCTTCGCCGCGCGGGCCACCGCCAGCTTTCCCGGTGCCTTCCCGCCCTTCACCGTGCGCGAACTCGACCGGGTGCTCAAACGCCGCCATCGCGCCTGGCCGACGCGCGACGCCTTCCTCCACCGCGCCTTGCCCCGCCATGCAGCGCGCGGGACGGCGGAGGACGCCGTGCTGATCGACGGATCGGTGCTGGCCAACGCCCCCTTCGCCCAGGCGATCGGCGCGCTGCGCAACCGCCCCTCCCGCCGGGAAGTCGATCGCCGCTTCGTCTATATCGATCCCAAGCCCGGTCACCGCTCGATCCGGCTCAACCGCCATGGCGACGCGGAAGATACGCCGACCGGTGCTGACGCCCCCCTGCCCGGCTTTTTCCGCACCATTTTCGGCGCGCTGTCCGACATTCCGCGCGAACAGCCGATTCGCGACAATCTGGAAGTGATCGACCGCCATTCGGCGCATATCCGCCGTATGCGCCGCATTCTCGACACGCTGCGTCCCGGCATGGAGGCGGAGGTCGAAAGCGCGATCGGGCGCATGCTCTTCCTCGATCGCCCCACGC
>NZ_JPPQ01000006.1:209471-211371 GCF_000743655.1 Sphingobium sp. ba1 | reverse complement strand
CCTTGTCGAACGGCCGCTCTCCCTCTCGCTTGCCCAGCTACGGACTCTGCCCCATCGCGAGCAGATTACCCGCCACGACTGCGTCGAGGGATGGAACGCGATCGGCAAATGGCGCGGCGTGCCGCTGCGCACGATAGTGGAAGGCGCACGGCTGCGCGATAGCGCGCGCTATCTCGTGTTCCGATGCGCCGACGATATGGGCGGCGGGCGGCCCTATTATGAAAGCATCGACCTGATCGACGCCTTCCATCCCCAGACCATCCTGGCCTTTGCGCTGAATGACGCGCCCCTGACCGTCGCCAATGGTGCCCCGGTGCGGCTGCGCGTCGAACGGCAGCTTGGCTATAAACAGGCCAAATATCTCATGGGGATAGAGGCGGTCGCGACGCTGGACGGGATCGGCAAGGGCAAGGGCGGTTTCTGGGAGGATGTCGCGGGCTATGACTGGTATGCGGGTATTTGACGCAAGCTGTCCGGGGTGACAAGGTAACGGCATGAGACTGTTCGAGCGGGTGTTGGGGCGACTGGTCAAACGGGGCCAGCTGACGGTAACTTATGCAAATGGACGACGCTTTGTCGTGGGACAGCCCGATCCTGCCTTTCCCGATCTGGCGTTGCGATTTCACGATGGCCGTGTCCCCTTCGACATCGTTCGCGATCCCCGGTTGGGGATGGCCGAAGCCTGGATCGACGGCCGCATCGCCATCGAAGGCGGCGGCATCCTGGAATTCATATCCCTGATCCGGGCCAACACCCCCTGGGAAAGTGGTCGGTCGATCGACGCCAAGACGCTGCTGGCGCGCAGCATGGGCAGCGTGCGCCAGAAACTGTGGCGCGCCAATCACAAGGCGCGGTCGAAGGCGAATGTCGCGCATCATTACGACCTATCAGGCGCGCTCTACGCACTCTTCCTGGATCGGGACCGCCAATATAGCTGTGCTTATTTCCCCGATGGCGACAACGAAGCCGGCATCAGCCTGGAGCAGGCGCAGGAGGACAAAAAGGCGCATATCGCGGCCAAATTGCGGCTCGAACCGGGGATGAAAGTGCTCGACATCGGCTGCGGCTGGGGCGGGATGGCGCTGTATCTGCACCGTACCTGCGGTGTCGACGTGACCGGTATCACCTTGTCGGAGGAACAGCTCAAGGTCGCACGGCAAAGGGCAATGGATGCAGGCGTCGCCGATCATGTCCGTTTCGAACTGATCGACTATCGCGACATGACGGGCGCATTCGACCGGATCGTGTCCGTCGGCATGTTCGAACATGTCGGTACGGCCCATTATCGCAGTTTCTTCAGCAAGTGCCGCGACCTGCTGACGCCGCAAGGCGTCATGCTGGTCCACACGATCGGGCGAATGGGCGGCCCTGGCGTCACTGACGCCTTCACCCAGAAATATATCTTCCCTGGCGGCTATATTCCTGCCTTGTCGGAAATGATCGCGGGCAGCGAAGGCACGCGGTTGATGGTGACCGATGTCGAGGTGTTGCGGCTCCATTATGGGCTGACCATCCGCCAATGGTATAAGCGCACCATGGCGCATCGCGCCGAGATCGTCGCGCTCTATGACGAGCGCTTCTTCCGGCTGTGGACCTTCTATCTCGCCGGGGCCGCGACGGTGTTCGAACATGGCGGCATGGTCAATTACCAGGTCCAATATGCGCGCGACCGACGCGCGCTACCCATCACCCGCGACTATATGCTGGAGGCCGAGGCCGCACTGGCCGGACGCTGAATAGTGGCTGACAACGCCATTCGCTGACGGTTCAGCCGACGCACGGCATTCTCCTTGCCATGCCCCGCCTCTCCCGCGGGGTGGATGAGGAGAGAGAGCACATGAACATTTTATGGAAGGGCGCGGCTGCGGTGAGCCTCGCCATCGCAGGAATCGCCGCGGCA
>NZ_JPPQ01000006.1:207966-209461 GCF_000743655.1 Sphingobium sp. ba1 | reverse complement strand
CTTCCTATGAAAAAGGCCCGCCGGTCGGGGGACGGGCGGGCCTTTCTATCAGCGCGTAAGGGCGATCAATATTGGATCGTTACCGTTACTGCGCGGCGGTTTTGCGCCCAGGAGGCTTCGTCCGAGCCGAGGGCGGCGGGGCGTTCCTTGCCATAGCTGACGGTGGTGATGCGGCCCGAATCGATGCCGAGCGAGGCGAGATAGTTTTTCGCGGCGTTGGCGCGGCGTTCGCCGAGCGCAATATTATAGTCGCGGGTGCCGCGTTCGTCGGCATGACCCTCGATCGTGACGCGCACGGCGGGGTTCTGTTGCAGCCAGGCGGCCTGGCTCTGGAGCGTCGCCTGATCCTGCGCATCGACATCATATTCGTTGAGCGCGAAGAAGATGCGGTCGGAGGCGACCGAGGCGACGAAATCTTCCTGGCTGCCCTTGACCGGGCCGGTCGGCGTCGTCGGGCCGCTGGGCATGGTCGTGTCGGTGCCACCGGGCGCGGGCGGCAGTTCGGCCGGTGGCTTTTTCGAGCAAGCGGCGAGCGCGATGATGGCGGTGGCCATCAAGAGGGTGCGGGACAATGGCATTGCGTGTCTCCTTGTTTCAGCGCTGCCTGCGCTCGGATCGGGACGCAGGCAGGCTCCGTGAAGTTCGTTACGCTGTCAAGACGAATGGGTTCCGTCGCGACAGGCGGGCGGGGCGATTATCAGGGCAGCAGCGGTCCCCAGGCCGGATCGGAGCCGCTCAAGGGTGTCGGGATGCGCCGTTCGTTGACGCCGGTCAGGTCGACCTGCCACACTTGGCTTGCGCCCTGGCGGCCCGGCGTGGTGCGGAAGAATTGCAGCACACGGCCATTGGGCGACCAGGTCGGCTGTTCATCCTGCCAGCCATTGGTCAGGATGCGCTCATTATCGCCGCTGGGCGTCATCACCGCGACCTTGAAGTCGCCCGACAATTTGGTGAAGGCGATGAGATCGCCGCGCGGGCTCCATTCGGGCGTCGCATAGCGGCCGCCGCCATGGCTGATGCGGCGCTGGTTCGAACCGTCGGCGTTCATCACATAGAGCTGCTGTCCGCCCGACCGATCGCTTTCGAACACGATCTGGTTGCCGTCGGGCGAATAGCTGCCGCCGACATCGATGCCGGGCGAGGTGGTGAGGCGCACGGGCGTCCCGCCATTGGCCCCGATGCGGTAAATGTCGGTATTGCCGGCCACCGCCATCGAGAAGAGGATGTTGCGGCCATCGGGCGACCAGCGCGGGGCGAAGGTCGGGTTGTTGCTTTCGGTCACCAGTCGCTGCTGCCCGGCGCCGATGTCATAGACATAGAGGCGCACCCGGCTGCCCAGATAGCTGACATAGAGGATGGATTTATAGTCGGGCGAGAAGCGCGGGGTGAGCGCCATCGACTGGCCATTGGTGATGAAGCGATGGTTCGCGCCATCGCTGTCCATGATGGCGAGGCGCTTGACGCGTGCGCCCTTGGGACCGCTTTCGGCGATATA
>NZ_JPPQ01000006.1:203296-207956 GCF_000743655.1 Sphingobium sp. ba1 | reverse complement strand
GGCCCGCCGATCACCCTAGAGATTTCGGCGGGTCTGTCAAGGATGTTGCGAAAACGGGACGAGCTGATCGCGGCGTTAACTATCGTAAAGATTCGGGCTGCTACAGTGGCGACTCATGGAAAAGCAGGCGAGCGATATGACCCTATTGCGCGGCGCGGCCCTGGCCGTGGCCATGGCGATGATGCTGAGTGCGTGCGGCGGCGATCTGGTGCCGCGCGGACGGGTGGAACGCGCATGGAAACCCGTGCGCGCCGCCGTGGTGCCGACCATGGAAGCGCGCCAATGTTTCGCGAAGCTGCAATCGCAGGATGTCGCCTTCACCCCCCTGCCCGACCGCACCTTCGGCGGCGGATGCAGCGCGTTGAACAGCGTCAAGCTGCTCGACATCGGCGTGCCCGCCACCAATTTGGGGGCGATGACGTGTAATCTGGCGGCCAATTTCGCCGCCTGGGCGCGTTATGGCGTGCAACCCGCCGCGCGCAGCATATTGGGGGCGGAAATCGTGCGGATCGAAACGTTCGGCACCTATAATTGCCGCCCGATCGCGGGCAGCGGCAAATTGTCCGAACATGCGCATAGCAATGCGATCGACATTGCCGCCTTCGTGCTGGCCGATGGCCGCAAGATTTCGGTGCAGCAGGGATGGCAGGGCGACCGGGATACGCGGCAGTTCCTCAAGACCGTGCATGCCAGCGCGTGCAAGCGGTTCAACACGGTGCTGAGCCCCGATTATAATGCGGCGCATCACGATCATTTTCATTTTGATATGGGCGGGCGCGGCGGCTTTTGCCGCTGAACGTAAAAAAGAAATGCGGCGGCTTCTGTCGGTAATCCGACTTGGCAATGTCATCTCCACTCCTTAAATCGTGGGGATGACTAAGAAAGAGATTGAAGAACGTAAATTCCGACCGGCCCGCGAAGAGGCCGACGATGCGGCCAAGCAGGCCGGCACCCCCCAGACTCAAAGCGCGGCCTATCGCCTTGCCTTTCAGGACACCGAATTCCTGTTGCGCGAAGATTTGCGCCCGGTGCGATTCCAGCTGGAATTGCTGAAGCCGCAATTGCTGATGGACGAGGCGCGGATCGAATCGACCTTCGTCTTCTACGGGTCGGCGCGGATTCCCGAACCCGACCAGGCGCAGGCACGGATCGACGCGGCAACCACGCCGCAGCAGCGGAAAATTGCGGAGAATCTGGCGGCCAAGGCGCGCTATTATGAGGAAGCCCGTGCGCTGGCGCGGATCGCGGCGCAATATCCGGTGAACGAAGCAGGATGCCGCCATTTCGTGGTGTGTTCGGGCGGTGGCCCTTCGATCATGGAAGCGGCCAATCGCGGCGCGCAAGATGTTGGCCAGACGACGATCGGCATGAACATCGTCCTGCCGCACGAACAGGCGCCCAATCGGTTCGTCACCCCGGAGCTGAGTTTCCAGTTCCATTATTTCGCGCTGCGCAAGATGCATTTCCTGCTCCGCGCCCGCGCGCTCGCTGTCTTCCCCGGCGGGTTTGGCACGTTCGACGAGATGTTCGAGCTGTTGACGCTGATCCAGACCGGCAAGATGAAGCCCATCCCCATCCTGCTGTTCGGCAAGGATTTCTGGAACCGGGTGGTGGATTTCGAGGCGCTGGCCGATGAAGGCGTGATTTCGCATGCTGACCTTGACCTGTTGACCTGGGTCGAGACGGCGGAGGACGCCTGGCAGGCGGTGCAGGCTTTTTATCATGACAGTGAGCCGCTGGGATGTTGAGTGGGTAGAATAGCGACCTGTCTTTGAGGGAGTGAGGAAGGGCGAGAAGCCTTGCCCTTCCCTGCGCACGAGATTAGGGCGCGGCCATGCTTGGCGCGCTGGACCATATCGACACCTGGATCTTCGATCTGGATAATACGCTCTATCCGGCGAAGACGGACCTGTTCGCGCTGATCGACGTGAAGATGGGCGAATTTATCCAAGGCTTGCTGGGATGCGATCCCGTCATCGCCCGCGAAACGCAGAAGCGCTATTTCATGGAGCATGGCACGACGCTGTCGGGCCTGATGCATCATCATGGTATCGCGCCGCATGATTTCCTCGACTATGTCCATGATATTTCGATGGATCGACTGGAGGTCGATGCCGACCTTAACGCGCATATCGCAGCATTACCGGGCCGTCGGCTGATCTTCACCAATGGCGATGCGGCCTATGCGGGACGGGTGCTGGACAAGCTCGGCCTGGGCGACGCCTTCGAGCTGATCCACGATATTCATGCCTGCCAATATGTGCCCAAGCCTGATCCGTCGGGTTACGCCGAATTGTGCCGGGTCCATGCCATCGATCCGACCCGTGCCGCCTTTTTCGAGGATATGGCCCGCAATCTGGCGCCCGCCAAGGCGATCGGCATGGCGACCATCTGGGTCAATAATGGATCGGAAGCGGGCAATCACGATCATCATCCCGATTTCATCGATTTCGAAACCGACCATCTGAGGCCTTTTCTGGCCAGCATCCTTGGGGAAACTGCATGACCGACCTTATCGCCACGATCGACGCCGCCTGGGAAGACCGGGCCAATGTCAGCCTTTCGACGCAGGGCGCGATCCGCGATGCCGTTACGCAAGCACTTGCGTTGCTCGACAGCGGCAAGGGCCGCGTCGCCGAACCGACGGCGGACGGCTGGCAGGTCAATCAGTGGCTGAAGAAAGCTGTGCTGCTGTCGTTCCGGCTGAACGACAATGTGCTGATCGAAAACGGCCCTGGTGGCGGTTTCTGGTGGGACAAGGTGCCGAGCAAATTCGCCGGCTGGGGCGAGGCGGAGTTTCGCGCCGCCGGTTTCCGCGCGGTGCCGGGCGCGTTCGCGCGGGCGGGCGCGCATATCGCCAAGAACGCGATCTTGATGCCCAGCTTCGTCAATATCGGCGCGTTCGTCGATGAAGGCACGATGGTCGACGCCTGGGTGACGGTGGGTAGCTGCGCCCAGATCGGCAAGAATGTCCATCTGTCGGGCGGCGTCGGCATTGGCGGCGTGCTGGAACCGTTGCAGGCCGATCCAGTCATCATCGAAGACGACTGCTTCATCGGCGCGCGATCCGAAGTGGTCGAGGGCGTGCGCATCGGCAAGGGATCGGTGCTGTCGATGGGTGTGTTCATCGGCCAGTCGACCAAGATCATCGACCGCACCACCGGCGAGATTTTCATGGGCGAAGTGCCGCCCTATTCGGTGATCGTCCCCGGCAGCCTGCCCGGCAAGCCCCTGCCCGACGGCACGCCCGGCCCCAGCCTCTATTGCGCGGTGATCGTCAAGCGGGTGGACGCCCAGACCCGGTCCAAGACCGGTATCAACGAATTGCTACGCGACTGATGTATAGCCGGTCGGTGCCCTTTGCGGTGCCGACCAGTCGCCGGATGCCGCTTAGTAGCCCGCCTCGATCGCCAAGCGGATCGCTTCGGCCCCGGTCCGCACGCCGAGCGCCTTGAGCATGGCCGCCCGGTGCATCTTCACCGTGCGTTCGGTCAGGCCCATGTCCCAGGCGATCTGTTTGTTGAGCTTGCCCGCCGTCATCGCCACCAGCACGTCGCGCTGGCGCGCGGTGAGTGCGTCGATCCGCAGCCGCGCTTCGGCGGAGCGCTGGGTCGCCTGTCCGTCCGGCTCGCCCACCGCCATCTGCGATCCCAGGAAATATTCGACCTCGCCCGTGTCACCGAAGATCGGCGCGACCATCACGGCGTTTCGGAACGGCGTGCCGTCCTTGCGATAATTCCACAATTCCACGATCGCCGGGCGTCTTTCGCGAACGGCCTGACGCAGTTCATCGGTTCGCTCCGCTTCGGTCGCTGCGCCTTTGAGGAAGCGGCAATTATGCCCGATAATCTCGTCGCGGCCATAGCCGGTGAGCGCCATGAAGGCATCATTGCAATCGACGATCGGATTGTCGGGCAGGCGCGGATCGCTGATGACGGCGGGGATCGCGCTGTTGGCGATCATATCGGAAAGAGGCATGGACAAACGCACTCACATGGGGGGAGCGGGCAACAGAGACGAAACCGCACCCTTTGGTCCATATTGCCCCATATTTAGTGCTTCCTGCAAGGGTATGGCCACAGCAAGGCGACAATTTCCCGGTGCCTGCCCTTGAGCTTCACCGCTGTCGATTGCATCCGCCGCCGCCCGGTCTTGCATCAGATTATTTCCTTTCCCGTTTTTTCTCTGTCCTACATATAACCATATGGGATAAATGATTCGCCTCTTCAAGAGTTGGGAGGCGGATATGGACGTTGCGGAACTGATCGACGAAGTCATTGCGCGGGAGGGTGGCTATAGCAACCATCGGGCCGATCGCGGCGGGCCGACCCATTGGGGGATTACCCAGGCCGTAGCGCGGGCGAATGGCTATGTCGGCCCGATGCAGGCGCTACCCCGCGCGCAGGCGGTGGCGATCTATCGACGGCTCTATTGGGACCAGCCCGGCTATGGCTTCGTTGCCGAACTGGCGCCCGGCATTGCCGCAGAACTGTTCGATACCGCCGTCAATATGGGCGTTGCGACCGCGACCGGCTTTTTGCAGCGGGCGCTCAACGCGCTCAATCGCAACCAGAAGGATTATCCCGATCTCAAGCTCGACCGGGTTATCGGCGCGCGGACGCTGGCCGCGCTGCGGGCCTTTCGGGCGTTGCGCGGTCCG
>NZ_JPPQ01000006.1:200801-203286 GCF_000743655.1 Sphingobium sp. ba1 | reverse complement strand
CACGACCGCATCGCCCGCCACCAGCAGGATCGCGACGCGCTGTGGCACACGGTCGAAGCGCCGATGGCATTGGCGGAATCGATCTGCACCCACGCAGCACCCCGCCGCGTGCTGCTCATCGATTGCCTCACGCTCTGGACCTCCAACCTGCTGCTCGCCGACCAAGACATCGACGCCGCGACCGATGATCTGGTCGCCGCCATCGCCGCCGCGCCCGGCCCGATCATCCTCGTCGCCAATGAAGTCGGCCTCGGCATCGTTCCTGACAATGCGCTCGCCCGCCGGTTCCGCGATGCGGCCGGGCTGCTCAACCAACGCGTCGCCGCCACCGTGCGCGAAGTCCAGTTCCTCGCCGCAGGGTTGCCGCTGGCGCTCAAGGGGGCTGCCCCTCTGGCGCAACCGAGCGCAACCGGCTAGGCGATCATGCCATGACAACCCGTGACGACCTGACCCTGGCCAACCGCCTTGCCGATGCGGCGGGCGAAGCCATCCGCCCCTTCTTTCGCGCCCGCTACGATATGGAGCTGAAGGCCGACAAGTCGCCCGTGACCGAGGCCGACCGCGCCGCCGAAGCCGCGATCCGCGCGATCTTGGAAAAGGAACGGCCCGGCGATGGCATCATCGGCGAGGAATATGGATCGGTGCGCGAGGATGCCGAGCGGGTCTGGATTCTCGACCCGATCGACGGCACCCGCAGCTTCATCGCCGGGCGGCCGATCTTCGGCACGCTGATCGCGCTGACGCAGGGTGGCTGGCCGACCGTCGGCCTCATCGACCAGCCGATCGCGCGCGAACGCTGGGCGGGCATGTCGGGCCAGCCCACGACCTTCAACGGCCAGCCGATCCGCACCCGCGCCTGCCGCGCGCTGGAGGGGGCAGGCATCGCCACCACCAGCCCGCACCTCTTCGCCGATGGCGACGTGCCCCATTATATGGCGCTGGTCGCGGCCGTCTCCGGCGGTGCCCCGCGTCAGGGGCCGGTCTATGGCGGCGATTGCTATAATTACGGCCTGCTCGCGTCCGGCTTCCTCGACATCGTCATCGAATCAGGCCTGCAAAGCTATGATTTCGCGGCTCTGGTGCCGGTGGTCGAAGGTGCAGGCGGCCTGATGTGCGACTGGAATGGCGAACCGCTGACGGCGGACAGCGACGGTCATGTCCTGGCCTTGGGCGACCCCGCCCGACTGGAAGATGTGCTGGAAGCACTCGCCAGCGCCGCGCATGATCATGGTCACGATCACGACCATTAAATTTGCCTCCTTCCCCGGTGGGGAGGGGGAGCGAGGTGCAGCCGAGCGTCCGCGCTGGGGCAGTTGCCCAGCCCACTGACCATGCCCGCATAACCACTCCGTTCGTGCTGAGTAGGGGATGAGCGAAGTCGAAGACCCGTATCGAAGCATCATGCGCAGCGCCTAATCCTTCGATACGCCATTTCGACTTCGCTCAATGGCTACTCAGGACGAACGGTATGATAGGGACTTGGCACAAAGCCCCTCCCAGCCCCCTCAAAAAATCCCCAGAAACTTCTTCTTCTGGCTCTTCTGCTCGCTCTTGCTGCCTTCGCCCTTTTCGTCCTTCGCGGTCGTACCCTGGCCGACATCGTCGCGCGGATTGCCGCGCTTGGTGCGCTGCGCCACCGCATTGGCCCCCGACAGGATCGGGCCGCAGGCCGCGCCCTTGGCATCGCCCACATCGGCAAAGGCCAGCACCGCCGCCAGCGGCGTGCCCACCACGGCCAATCCCAAAGCCGCCCCGCCCCGCGCCATCAGTTCGGGGCTCACGACCGCCATACCGGGCCTGGCGAAATAGCCATTAATGCCGATCGGCGACTGGCCGGAAAACAGGCTGATCTTCTTGCTGTCGGCACGGAAGGCGATGTCGAGCCGCTCGTTGCGGAAGGAAAAGCCGCCGCGCCCGATCATGACATTCTTCTTCGTATCGATGAGGATTGGGTCCGCCGCCGCTACGCCATTGCGCACGGTGAAAGCGATCAGCCCGCAATTGATCTGCACCGGCTCCTTGAGCTTGCCCGCGAACATCTTGGTCGCGAAGGTGCCGATGTCGAGTTCCGACAATTGCACATTGCGCGCCCACATCGTGCCCGCGGGCAATATCACCGCGATCCGCCCGTTCGATGTCGCCAGCGAATCATGCAGCGTATCGCCCAGGCCCGTCATCTGTATCCGGCCCTTGATCGTGCCGGTGGTGCCTGATTGCTCCACGCCCCAGCGCGCCAGCAGCGTGCCCATCGGTGTCGGGGCCAGCCGAATATCGTAAGTCGTCCGCACCGGCGCGCCGCGCGCGTTGATCTCGATATCCGACGCGACCTGTCCGCCCGACATGGCGAATGTCAGCGGCGACAGCGTCAACACGCTGCGATCCAATTTCAGTGACAGGTCAATGTCGGAAATGGGGACATAGTCCGCCCGCACCCGCTTGACCTTATATTGCACCGTCGCATCGAAATTGCGGATCGCCTCGACCC
>NZ_JPPQ01000006.1:195942-200791 GCF_000743655.1 Sphingobium sp. ba1 | reverse complement strand
GCGCCCGGCGAGGCGGTGGCGCGGGCGGTGTTCGATGCGGTCGAGCAGGCACGGGTCGAGGCGATCGGGTCGCGGGCGATGGCGGGGGTGCGCGCCAACCTCAACCATGCGTTGGACATGCGGCTGAAATCCGATGCGATCCGCCGGGCGCGGTCGGCCGACGAGGTGCCCTTGTCCACCGCGCTGGCGCTCAAGGTGCGCGAACGGCTGACCGGACAGGCGATCCCCAAGGATGTCGCGGCGGGCGTGGCGATGGTCGATCAGTGGATCGAGGACAAGGCCGGGCATGATCTGGATGCGCTGGCGCTGGCGATCGATGACCAGCGCGCGTTCCAGAAGCTGACTACCGCGATGCTGGAACATCTGCAACTGATCGACGCCGATGTGCCGCCTGATCTGGACGAGCCTGAGGCACAGGATGAGGGCGAAGATCAGGAGGATCAGTCCGAGGACGGCGACAGCGGGCAGGACGAGTCCGGCGACAGCGATGTGAATGCTGAGGCGCGCGCCGAGGACCAGGGCGGCGACACCGAAGAGGGTGAGACCGACTATAGCGACGAGTTCGAAGCCGACAGCGATGCGGGCGCGGACGATATGGGCGAGGAAGGCATGATGCCGGTCCGCCCCAATCGGCCCATGTCCGACCTGCCGCCGGGGTTCGATTACAAGGCCTATACGCTCAAGCATGACGAGATCGTCACGCCCGACGAATTGTGCGATGAGGATGAGCTGGTGCGGCTGCGCGGCTTCCTCGACCAGCAATTGGTCAGTTTGCAGGGGGCGGTGACCAAGCTCGCCAACCGGCTGCAACGGCGGTTGATGGCGCAGCAGTCGCGGTCGTGGGATTTCGACCAGGATGAGGGGATGCTGGACGCGGCGCGGCTGGCGCGGGTCATCATCGATCCCACCCGGTCGCTGACCTACAAGATCGAGCGCGATACCGAGTTTCGCGATACGGTGGTGACGCTGCTGATCGATAATTCAGGTTCGATGCGCGGACGGCCGATCAGCATCGCGGCGATCAGCGCCGACATCATGGCGCGCACGCTGGAGCGGTGCGGGGTCAAGACCGAGATATTGGGCTTTACCACGCGGGCGTGGAAGGGCGGGCAGGCGCGCGAGGAGTGGCTGGCGGCGGGGCGTCCGCCGATGCCGGGACGGCTCAATGACCTGCGCCACATCGTCTACAAGAAGGCCGATGATCCATGGCGGCGGGCGCGCAAGAATCTGGGCTTGATGATGCGCGAGGGGCTGCTGAAGGAAAATATCGACGGCGAGGCGCTGCTGTGGGCGCATAGCCGGTTGATCGCGCGCCAGGAGGAACGGCGCATATTGATGGTGATTTCCGATGGTGCGCCGGTCGATGATTCGACCCTGTCGGTCAATAGCGGCACCTATCTGGAGCGGCATTTGCGGCAGGTGATCGACTGGATCGAGAACCGCTCGCCGGTGCAGCTGGTCGCGATCGGCATCGGCCATGATGTGACGCGCTATTATAAGCGGGCGGTGACGATCATGGACGCCGAGCAATTGGGCGGGACCATGGTGGAGCAGCTTGCTGGGTTGTTCGATGAGGATTGAGGCATGAGCGTCGCCTTTCGCCGTGAGGGCGATGACGAGCATATGGAGCCGAAGTTCGAGCTGCCGCTGCCGTCCGGTCCCAATTGGGTGACGGCGCGGGGGCTGCGGCTGACGCAGGAGATGGCGGCGACGCTGGAGGCGGTCGATACCGGCACCATGGAGGAAGAGGCCGCCAAGAAGCATAAGCGGTTGTTGCGCTATTGGCGGACAAGGCGGGCGACGGCGCAATTGCAGCCGGTGGCTGATGGCGAGGCGGTGGGTTTTGGGTGCCGTGTGACCTATCGCCTGAATGGGCGGGACAAGAGTGTCATGATCGTGGGCGATGACGAGGCCGATCCAGCCGATGGGCGGATCAGTTTTTCCTCACCGCTCGCACGCGCGATGATGGACGCGGGCGTTGGCGAGACGGTCGATTTTGCTGGGAAGGCGGACGCGATCGAGATCTTGGCGATCGCGCCGATCACGGAAGAATAAGGTCGAAGCGCGCAAGGGACATGCCCCGTGCGCGCTCCGACAAGCCTGCTGTTACGCGCCGCGGCCTGCTTCGAACAGGAACCAGGCGCGCTGTTCGGCCTGGTCGGTCCAGTCATCGACAACGCCTTCGGTGGCATTGTCACCTGCGTCGGCGGCCGCTGCTTTCACGACGCGGAAGGCTTCGACCAGCGCCAGATTGTCGTCGCGCAATTCCTTGAGCATGTCGGCCGGGCTGACGAAATCGGCGTCATTGTCCTTGAGGCTCTGGTGACGCGAAATGTCGCCGATCGAGCGCAGGGTGACATTGCCGGTCTTGCGCACGCGCTCGGCGATCAGGTCGGTCGTGGCGAGAATTTCGGCGGCCTGTTCATCGAACATCAGATGATAGTCGCGGAAATGCGGGCCGGAGACGTGCCAGTGGAAATTCTTGGTCTTGAGGTAGAGCGCATAGCTGTCCGCGAGCGCACCGTTCAGCGCCTGCGCAACGGACTTGGTCTCGTTGCTCTTAAGGTCGGTCGGGGTCTTGAGATCGGGGGCTGTCATGGATGTGCTCCTGTTGCGCGAAATGGTTTCGAACATATAATGATCGGCAATCCATAAGGTGCCACCAAAAAACGCGATCAGCCTTATGAAAGAAAACGATCAGAGCAGGCCGAGCGCCGTAATCGCCATGATGCCGCCCGTCAGCAGCAGGATCGCCGCCCCCGCGCCGCGAATGAGGCGCACAGGGATGGACGCCAGCAGGCGGTCGCGCAGCAGGACGATGGGCACCAGCGCCGCGACGACGCCGATCGCGCCGCCGATTGCGGCCAGCGCCGGGTCGCCCGTGCGGGTGGCGATGCCCAGGATGAGAAATTGCGGACCATCGCCGAAACCCAGGATGAAAAGGCCAAGCGCGGTCGTCAGGAACGCGCCGGTCGGCCAGCCGGTGAGCGTGTCGGGCATCTTGACCCGCCAGAGCAGCCCGGCGCCCAGGAACAGGACCGACAGCGCGAGGAACAGCAGCCGGGCATCCGCGCCCAGCATCGGGCCGATCCAGGCCCCGGCGAAGGCGGAGATCAGCGCATTGGCGGTAGCCGCGACGATGATCCCGGCGATGACTGCGCCATTGCGGTCGTAGCGCGTCGCCAAAGCGAGAATGAGCAACTGGCTCTTGTCGCCGATTTCGCCGAGCAGGCAGCCAAGCAGGGCAAGCAGCAGGGCGTCCATCAGCGGCGCGCGTTCAGGCGCGCAGCGCGATAGGCGGCGTGGCGCGGGCGACGGGCGGCATCATGGTGGCGACCGGCCTCTCCGTCGCGATCGCGTCGCGCATCAGGTCAAGATAGGACAGCACCACCGGGCCAAGACCGTGCAGCGACAGGGCCGATTCGAGCGTGCCTGCCAGCCCTTCGACTGCATCGAGGTGAAAGGCGCGGGCGATATGCCGGATCTGGTCGACCTCGTCATGCAGGCGCACCACGGATACATGGCCGCGTTCGCTCGCAATCCCGTCGACCCGGCGCATCAGGTCCGCCAATATGGCCAGCATCGGATCATGTCGCATGGGAAGCCTTCCCTCTTCTTGCCCCGATGGCGATCATGCGCTTATGGGGTTAAGGCCGCGTAAACCGGCATGACGGCGGCCGACGATCATGGCCCAGCCTTGACATCAACCCGAATCTGCCCCAAGGGCGGGCGCTGAAACGGGGCAGCCCTCCTCGACACGCTTGGGGGGACGCTTTTTCTTTTACATGATTCGACCAGGGATTTTGGGCCATGGCCAAGCCAGCAACTGTCAAGATTCGCCTCGTCAGCACGGCTGACACCGGCTTCTTCTACGTCACCAAGAAGAACCCGCGCACCAAGACCGAGAAGTTCAGCTTCAAAAAATATGACCCCGTCGTGCGCAAGCATGTCGAGTTCAAGGAAGCCAAGATCAAGTAAGCCGTTGCGGACTTTTCGTCCGTACGCCTGATCGGTTTTTGTTACAGCAAAAGGCCCGTCCCTTAGGGGAACGGGCCTTTTGCTGTTGGTTTGGTAAGCGAGTGGAGAAGGCGTAATCGATAGGCCCCCAGTCTAAAGCCCCTACCCTCGACGGGCAGCGGCTATCGCATATGGCACCCAACCTATCCAAAGTCGTCACCCTGAACTTGTTTAGCTGCGCTGGCCTGCGGCTCAGGGTCCATTTCTCCTCACGAGCCGCCGCTTTTGGGGCACGATGGATGCTGAAACAAGTTCAGCATGACGAAGAAAAATGGGATCCGTTTCATATACGATAGCCCCTCCCCCCGAAGGGGAAGGGGCTTGTCCGATCTTAGTTGCCGACGGGCTTGGCGTCCGTGCGGCGCACGACGATGGTCGAGGAGCGTGGCTGCTGCCCGGCCACCGGCCAGTTGCCGGTCGGATGCTGGATGTTCACGAAGAAGGTCTTGAGGTCCGGCGTGTAGGCGAGGCCGGTGATTTCGCAACCGGTTGGCCCCACCAGGAAGCGGGTCGACTTCTTCGTGGTCTGATCGACATAATACATCGCATTATTGCCGAAGACCGATGTCGTCGAACTGCTGGTGCTGGCGTCGGTCTGCACCCACAAGCGACCCTTGGGATCGATCCGCAGGCCGTCGGGGCTGGAGAAGGGATCGCCGTTGATGTCGCCCTTCAGATTGGCCTCGGCCAGGGTCGGGCTGCCCGCGAGCAGGAAGATTTCCCAGGTGAACTTCATGGCGAGCGGCGAATTGCCCTCTTCCTTGAACTTGATGATGTGGCCATGGCGATTGGTCGCGCGCGGATTGGCGGCATCGGTGGTGACACGGCGGCT
>NZ_JPPQ01000006.1:192232-195932 GCF_000743655.1 Sphingobium sp. ba1 | reverse complement strand
CGCCGCCGCATATCGCTGCGGCGGCGGCCCTCCTCTCCTACCCCGTTACAGGATCAGGCTGGTTTGCTCGGCAATTCGGCGATCGAGGTGCCGAAGGCGGAGACTTCGCCGCGATGGGTGGTCGCCTGCTGCTGGATCTCGACATATTTCTTGCCGCTTTCCTCGAACTTGCGGATGACACTGCCGTCGATGTAGATCGCGTCGCCATCGGGATTATGACGGCGGATCTGGCACTTGCTGCGCGTCAGGAAGCCGTCGTCACCGATCCAGTTGGTGATGTGATGGGTCAGCCAGCTGCACCGTTCCGGGCCATAATCATAGGCGCCGGGCGCGCCGACTTCGAGCGCGAAGGCTTCGTCCCAATGGACCCGCTCCGGGCAGTCTGGCACGTTGAAGCGGTTGCGGATGCCAAGGCCCGGATGCGCCTGCTGCATCTGATTGGCCAGCTTGTTGGCGCGAATATAAAGACCGCCCCAGCCCTGCGCGTAGCAGATGAAGCCGGTGACCGTCATCGGCCCCTTCATCATGCGCGGCAGTTCGTCGCCGACTTGCACGTCTTCCCAATAGCGGGGCACCGAGCCGCGAATTTCCTCTTGGCTGTAGAGGCGGGTGAATTCGGCGAGTTCTTCCTCGGTATATTGCTCCACGCGGCCACGCGCTTCGGTATATTTGGTGCCGCGTTCGCGGGCTTCGTCGCGGTCGGTGCGGAATACCCAGCTGTCGCCTTCGGCCACCTTGTCGCCCGACTGGTTGAAGAAGTCGACATGGTAGATCTGCTGGAAGCTGCGGCCAGCGAACTTGGTATTATGTTCGACCAAATCCTTGAGATAGGCTTCGGTGCGGATCGTGTCGTTGCGCAGCACCGGCTTGTGCCAGGTCCAGTCGGCCCCCGCCCACATGGCATGGACGCCCGACAGGCCGCCGCAATAGCCCGAAATGATGCGGCTGGTCGTGAACAGGAAGCTGGGCAGCGCAACGAGCGAGCCATATTTGGTCTTTTCGGCATAGGCCGGATCGCACCACAGGGGATTATCGTCGCCAATGCCATGGGCATAGTGACGGATCGCGTCGCGGGTCGCTTCATAATTCCAAGGTTCGACCGTATTTTCGATCTTAACGCCAATGCGCTTGCGCAGGTCGTCCAGGCCTTCTTCGGTGATCTTGGGGAATTTATTGGTGGGGGCTTCCGCCAGTGTTGCCATGTCTTTTCTCCTGATAATGCATAATTTTAATTCCTCCCCGGCAAGGGGAGATGGATGGCCGCAGGCCAGACGGAGGGGTGTTCCCGTCTCGATAGGGTGACACCCCTCCACCGGCTTCGCCGGTCCCCCTCCCCTTGCAGGGGAGGGTTTTTTAGATCGCGGGTTCGACCAGTTTGGCGGCCTCGCGGTCTCGAAGGATTTTGCGGTGAACCTTGCCGGCCGGGGTCTTGGGCAGGTCGGTCACGAATTCCACGACGCGGGGGAATTCATGCTGGGCGAGTTTTTCGCGGGTGAAGGTCTGGAGTTCCTTCACCAGCGCGTCGCTGCCGTCGCAATTGGCGATGACGAACGCCTTGACCACCTGGCCGCGTTGCGGGTCGGGGACACCGATGACCGCACATTCCAACACCACGGGATGTTTGAGCAGCGTGTTTTCGATCTCGACCGCGCTCATCGTCCAGCCGGCCGAAATGATGACGTCGTCGGCGCGGCCGCAGTGATAGAAATAGCCGTCTTCGTCGATCTTCGCGCGGTCCTTGGTGGTTTCCCACTTGTCGCGCCGCCACAGCATCAGTTCGCCGATCTCGCCGGGGGTGGACGGTGTGCCATCAGGGCGCTGGACTTGTAGCTTCTGGCCGGGCACGGCTTTGCCGAGCGAACCGGGCTTGACGGTGAAATCATCGGCACCCGGATAATTGACCAGCACCACGCCGATTTCGGTCGTGCCGTACATGGAGCAGGCGGGCACTTTGAAATAGGTATCGATGAAGTCGAGCGTTGCCGGGTCGATCGGTTCGCCGGTGTAGGATAGCTTCTGGAAGTGGAAGGCAAAGTCCTCCGCCTTGCCGCTATTCTTCATCATGCGATAATGGGTCGCGGCGGCCGACATATTGGTGATCTGGTAATCGTCCAGCGCTTGCATGAGGCGGACGGGATCGAAGCGACCAGCAAAGGTGCCGGTGGTCACGCCCAGCCCCAGCGGGGCGAGCGTCCCATGCCACAGGCCATGCCCCCAAGCGGGCGAGGAGGGGCAGAAAAATTCGTCGCCCGGCCGGATGCCGGTGCCGTAGAGCGCGGCGAACATCAGCGTCACCAGCGCGCGGTGGCTATGCTTGACCGCTTCGGGTAGTTCGCGGGTGGTGCCGGACGTATAT
Source organism: Sphingobium sp. ba1 (assembly GCF_000743655.1). Taxonomy (NCBI): domain Bacteria; kingdom Pseudomonadati; phylum Pseudomonadota; class Alphaproteobacteria; order Sphingomonadales; family Sphingobiaceae; genus Sphingobium; species Sphingobium sp. ba1. Next base: position 193,576 of record NZ_JPPQ01000006.1, on the reverse strand, counting down.
TGGAATACCGCTAGGTCATTCGCCTTGGTCTTGGGCGTATAGGTCGCGGGATATTTCTCAATCTCGTCCAGCAAGCCGTCATCGGCAACGACGACGCGGGGGCCGTTCATGCTGCGGGCGAGGTCTGCCTTTTCGCTGTTGGTGATCAGGATGGTCGGCTTGCAGTCGTCGACGCGCAGGCGCAGCGCATCGGGACCGAACAGGGTGAAGAGCGGCACCGAAATTGCACCGGTCTGCATCGCCCCGAACAGGCAGACATAGAAGGGCAAAGAGGGTTCGAGCATGAAGGCGATGCGTTCGCCGGGTAGAACGCCCTCTGCATCGAGCCAATGGGCAAAGCGCGCGGCACCTGCCGAAATTGTATCGAAGCTGAGAATTTCATCGCGGCCATCGGCGTGGGCGATGCGGACGGCGGCGCGGCCGCCGCCATCGGCGTGGCGGGTGATGCATTCATGCGCGATGTTGAGATGATCGCGGTCGCCGTCGAACAGATCCCAGGGGGCGTCGGACGTCGCATGCGCCTGCGCATCGGCATAGCTGCTATAGTCGGTGAGTTTGGCCATCCGTCCCGTCCATTCACTCTGTCGAATGGCGGAAGAGCCGCCTTCGTCATGATGGGCCCTGCATGTCATGGCGACTCATTCATTGTAAATCGCGAACAATGTTCTATATATTGAACACTCTGCTCCATCGCCGGAGCGATGGAGGCCTGTTGCATGAGTGACCTGATCCGCGCGCGTTCCCCCTCCCCCGTCCGCAAGGTCGCGGCGGCGGTGAAGGACAGTAAGGCTCCTGCCATAACCCGCGCGGCGGCGATCCTGCGGTTATTGGGACGGAGCGACCGGCCTTTGGGCGTTCAGGCGATCGCCAAGGAATTGGGGCTGGTGCCGTCCACCTGCCTCTATGTCCTGCGCGCGCTGGCGGAGGAGGAGCTGGTGTCGTTCGACGCAGACACCAAACGCTATGCGCTGGAGGCGGGCGTGCTGACGCTGGCGCGGCATTGGTTGCGGCGCGATCCGTTCAACGATCTGGCGCAACCGCTGCTCGACCGGCTGGCGCAGCGTTTTGGCCTGACCATGTTGGGGGTGCAGGCCGTGGGCCTCGATCATATGATCGTCGTCGCCATGGCGCAGTCGGGCAGCGGGTTTCAGCTCAGCACCCGGGTCGGCAGCCGCTTCCCGGCGCTGATCAGCGCGACGGGGCGCTGTATTGCGGCGTTCGGCGATTATCCGGTGGCGGAATTGAAGGCGCGGTTTGACCAGTTACGCTGGGACGATCCGCCTGCGTTCGACGATTGGATGGCGCAGTTACGCCAGACCCGCGCGCAGGGTTTTGCAGTGGATG
>NZ_JPPQ01000006.1:190855-192222 GCF_000743655.1 Sphingobium sp. ba1 | reverse complement strand
TCGTTCGGCTTGCAGATCGAGCGCGATATCGGCTTTTCGACGACCGCCAGCCTGTCGGTATGGGCCGACACCGCGCGCCGTGCCGGTTCGATCAGCCAAGCCCAATCCATCATCTGGCGCATCGAGTCCGCGCCTGTCCCCGAGCTTCCGACCGATCCCGAGGACGGGAAAGGCGGATGACGCGCGGCGCGTCCCGCCGCAAGCCTCGCCGGGGAGGTCAACGACCCCGGCAACCGGTCCCGACGCGGCGAAACCGCGAATCCCGTGGCGACGGGACCGGCGCTCACAAGGAGTAGACCCATGAAACTCGATTTTATCCCGCTCGACAAGCTGGTCGTGAGCAAGGCCAATATGCGTTACAGCAAAAAGGCCCCGGACGTGTCCGACATCCTGCCGACCGTCCGCAGCCGTGGCGTCATCCAGCCGGTCATCGTCCGTCCCAATTGCGCGCCCGATGGCTATGAGATCGTTGCCGGAAGCCGCCGCTTCCACGCCGCGAAGATCGTTGCCGAGGAACGGCGCGCGGCGGGCGATATGACACCGGAGCCGATGCCCTGCGCGATTCTCGACGAGGACGACGACGCCGCTGCCATCGAGGCGTCGATGATCGAGAACATGGCGCGACTCGACCCCGACGAGGTGACGCAGTGGGAGAATTTCATCCGCCTCGTCCGCGAAGGCCGCAAGGTGGAGGACATCGCCGCGACGTTCGGACTGCCCGACCTCGCCGTCAAGCGCGTGCTGGCGCTCGGCAATCTGCTCCCCGCCATCCGCGATCTCTACCGCAAGGAACGGATCGACGCGGCGACCGTGCGCCATCTGACGATGGCGTCCAAGAGCCAGCAAAAGGCATGGCTGGCACTCGCCGACGACGAGAATGCCTATCTGCCGACCGGCCACCAGTTGAAAGCATGGCTGTTCGGCGGGCAGTCGATCCCGGTGAAACATGCACTGTTCGACGTGGACGCGAGCGGGATCGCGACCATCGCCGACCTGTTCGGCGAGGACCGTTATGTCGCCGATGCCGATGCCTTCTGGACCGCGCAGAATGCAGAAATCGAGGCGCGCCGCGCCGCCTATGTCGAACAGGGCTGGGCCGACGCGATCATCGTGCCGCCCACGACACATTTCGCGACATGGGAATATGAGAAGGCGGGCAAGCGCAAGGGCGGGCGCGTCTATATCGATGTGCGCGCGACCGGCGAGGTGATCGTCCATGAAGGCTATGTCTCCGGCAAGGAGGCCCGCCGGATCGCCAAGGCCGAGGGGTGGGAGAACGGGACCGGTCAGAAAGCGGCCCGGCCCGAGGTGACATCGACGATGCAAACCTATGTCGACCTGCACCGCCATGCCGCCGTTCGTGCCGC
>NZ_JPPQ01000006.1:187116-190845 GCF_000743655.1 Sphingobium sp. ba1 | reverse complement strand
TGTCGGCCGGCGAAGCGCGCGGCGAAGCCCCGCAAATCACCAATGTCCGCGATTTTGTCGATGCCATCGCCCGCGACTGGCGCAGCGCCAATCCCGGCATGCCGCTGCGCTGCGACTTTGGCCCGCACGACTATCCCCGCATCGTCGCTGATCCGGTGATCCGCCAGGCCGTCACCAACCTGCTCGACAATGCGCGCGAAGCGGGCGCGACCTATATCGACATGCTCGTCAGCCGCGATAATCGCTGGCTCCATATCGCCGTGCGCGACAATGGCCCAGGCTTTAGCGAAGAGATGCTGGCCGATGTCGGCAAACCCTATCGGTCGAGCAAGGGCAAGCAGGGCGGCGGCCTGGGCCTCTTTCTGGTGGTCAATGTCGTTCGCAAGCTGGGCGGACGGGTCAATGCCAGCAACAGCGTGGAGGGCGGCGCGATGATCCTGCTGCGCCTGCCGCTCGCGACCCTGGCTTTGGAGGAGGGTAGGAATGACGTCTGAACGGCTGTTGCTGATCGTCGAGGATGACGAAGCCTTCGCCCGCACGCTCAAACGCTCGTTCGAGCGGCGCGGCTATAGCGTCCTGCTCGCCGACAGCCTGGAATCGGTCAACGCCCGCCTCGCCGACCATCGCCCCGGCTTTGCCGTTGTGGACCTCAAGCTCGGCCCCCAGTCCGGCCTCGCCTGCGTTCAGGCGCTGCACGCCCATGATCCCTCGATGCTCATCGTCGTGCTGACCGGCTTTGCCAGCATCGCGACCGCCGTCGATGCGATCAAGCTCGGCGCCACCCATTATCTCGCCAAACCGTCCAACACCGACGACATAGAGGCCGCCTTCGCCCGCTCCGGCGGCGATCCCGACACCCCGCTCGCCCCCCGCCCAACGTCCATCAAGACGCTGGAATGGGAGCATATCCACGAAGCGCTCAAGGACAGCGACTTCAACATCTCCGAAGCCGCCCGCCGTTTAGGCATGCACCGCCGCACCCTGGCGCGCAAACTGGCCAAGCGCCAGGTTGGTTGACGGCGCATTTCCGCCGTGGCAATGGGCAGTCGAACGCGGGTGTAGCTCAATGGTAGAGCAGCAGCTTCCCAAGCTGACGACGGGGGTTCGATTCCCCTCACCCGCTCCAATTTCCCGATAGTCCGGGTAATCCCGAACGCGCCTTGGCGACCGGTGCCGGGCAGGCTAAGCCGTGGCGAAGGTCAGGGGGATTCATGCGTTTAGGCTGGGATGAGATCAAGCGTCGGGCCAAGGCGTTCAGCGATGAATGGAAGAGCGCCCATTATGAGCGCGGCCAGACCCAGACATTCTACAATGAATTTTTCGAGATTTTCGGCATCAAGCGCAAGCAGGTGGCGGTCTATGAACAGCGGGTCAAACTGCTGAACAACCGGCATGGCTTCATCGACCTGTTCTGGCCCGGCACCTTGCTGGTCGAACAGAAAAGCGCGAGCCTGGACCTTGGCCGGGCGCAGGGACAGGCGCTGGATTATGTGGAGGGCATCCACCCGACGCTGCAACCGCGCTGGGTGCTGTCCTGCGATTTTCAGACCTGGGTGCTGCTGGACCTGGAAACCCGCACCCAACTGACATTCCGCCTGGCCGACCTGCACAAGCATATCACCGCGTTCGATTTCATGCTGGGCCGCAAGGTCAGTTTCGAAACCCAGGCGGGCGTCACCATCAAGGCGGCGGAACTGATGGGCAAGCTGCACGATGCGCTGGAGGAAACGGGCTATGTCGGGCGTGATCTGGAACAATTGCTGGTTCGGCTGCTCTTCTGCCTGTTTGCAGACGACACCGGCATTTTCCAGCCAAGGATATTTTCCTCCAACTGGTCGAAAATGACACGCGGCCCGATGGCAGCGATGTCGGTCGCGTTCTCAACGACCTGTTCGACGTTCTCGATACGCCCGAACAGGCCCGCCAATCGACCCTGCAAGCCGAACTGAACGCCTTTCCCTATGTGAATGGCCGCTTGTTTGCGCAGCGCGTCCGCACCCCGCATTTTACCCAGGCGATGCGCGACCATCTGCTCGACGCCGCCCGGCATGACTGGTCCGGCGTATCGCCCGCCATTTTCGGATCGCTGTTCCAGTCGGTGATGGACGCCAAGGAACGGCGGGCCAAGGGCGCGCATTACACGACCGAAGCCAATATCATGAAGGTCATCGGCCCGCTCTTCCTGGATGATCTGAAATCCGAACTGGCCGCCATTATCGCGCGCAGGACCGGGCCTTGGGCGAGTTTCAGAACAAGCTGGCGCGGCTGACCTTCTTCGATCCCGCCTGCGGTTGCGGCAATTTTCTGGTCATCGCCTACCGCGAAATCCGGGCCTTGGAACTCGAAGCGCTCAAGGCCCAATATGGCGACCAGCAAATCGACGCGGCGCTGCTGTCCCGCGTCACCGTCGATCAGTTTTACGGCATAGAATATGAGGAGTTTCCGGCCAGGATCGCCGAAGTCGCGATGTGGATGATGGACCATATCGCCAATAATGCGATCAACGAAGCTTTCCGGCTCAACTATGCCCGCATCCCGCTCAAGGACAGCGCCCATATCCTGCATGGCGACGCGCTGGAAGCCGACTGGGCCGACCTGCTGCGGCCGGAAAAATGCAGCTACATCATGGGCAACCCGCCGTTTGTTGGTTTCGTCTGGCGAAGTGAAACCCAACAGGAACAGTTTACCCGCCTTGTGTCAGCCTATGGCGCAAATAGTAGCAGGCTGGATTATGTCGCCGCATGGTTCATTAAGGCGGGGCAATATCTGCAAACAAACCGCCGCATTCGAATTGCGTTCGTCGCAACCAATTCGATTACCCAGGGCGAACAGGTGGCGCAGCTATGGCCGATCCTGTTTGACAGGCACGGGTTGGAAATCACCTTTGCACATCGCACCTTCAATTGGTTTAGCGAGGCACGCGGAAAAGCCCATGTCCATGTGGTGATAGTCGGACTGGCGCATCGCGATCATGAACCGAGCGATAAGCGGCTGTTCTCCTATCCCGACATTAAGGGCGATCCGGTTGAAAGTCGCCATGTGGCGCTTACCGCCTATTTGTTCGATGCCAAAGGCGTAGCCAATCGGCATTTGGTGGTGAATCGGACAGGTCACTCGCTCTGCAACGCGCCGCGCATTTGTGTTGGAACCAAGCCCGTAGATGGCGGGCAATACATTTTCGATGCTGGTGAACGTGCTGCTTTTCTTGCCGTCGAGCCGAATGCAGCTAAGGCGATGCGGCCTTTTCTGGGCGGCTACGAATTTATCAACGGTCAAGGTCGTTGGATTCTACACACCCCCGATCTAACGCCAGCCGAAATTCGCGATATGCCCAAAGTGGTGGAAAGGATCGCCGCTGTGCGCAAATTGCGCTCCACCGGACCGGGCAAACTGGCACGACAATTGGCCGATAACCCCACAGCCTACCATGTCACCGTAATTCCGAACTCCGTTTTTCTAGTGCTGCCTGAAGTCAGTTCAGAGCGGCGTGACTACGTACCGCTTGGCTGGGTTGAGCCGCCGGCCATCCCAAGCAACAAGCTATTGGTTATGGAAGAAGCGGAGTTATGGCACTTCGGCATTCTGACAAGTCGCGCTCACATGGCTTGGCTTGCCCATGTCGGAGGCAGGCTCAAAAGCGACTTCAGCTATTCTCCGGGCCTCGTCTACAACACCTTCCCATGGCCCGACGCCACCCCCGCCCAGCGCGCGAAGATAGAGGCGCTGGCG
>NZ_JPPQ01000006.1:184491-187106 GCF_000743655.1 Sphingobium sp. ba1 | reverse complement strand
GATCCGCCAGCATCCCATCACTGATCCCCATCCCACCCCCCAGAAAAAAATAGCGCTGACACCCCACCAGCAAAATCCTCCCCTGTAAGGGGGGGGACCACGAAGTGGTGGAGGGGTGTCACCCTATCGATAGCGTGACACCCCTCCGTCTGGCCTGCGGCCAGCCACCTCCCCTGCCAGGGGAGGATCAACCCAATTCAAAGCCCGAAAAAACCTTCTCCCCAGCGGGGAGAAGGATACGCAGCCTTAGCGGCGCAGCCGCCTAGGCGAAGTTGGATGAGGGGGCTCCACCTATGGCCCCGCAAAAAAGCCCCTCCCCTCAAGGTTCAAACGAGGCACGTGACTCGTTTGAAGGGTTGGGGTGGGGGAGTCCCACCACCGCGCCTCAACTACGAAGCCGCAAACCGCATCAATTTGATCGCCTCGCTATTGCCCACACCCCCGCCGATCCGCTTGACCGCATAGAAATGCACGAACGGCTTGTTGCTGAACGGATCGCGCAGGATGCTCGTCTCGTTGCGCTCGGCCACGACATAGCCCGCCTGGAAATTGCCAAAGGCGATCGACAGGCTGTTGGCCGCGATGTCGGGCATATCCTCCGCCTCGACCACCGGATAGCCGAGCAAAGTCGCGGGCTGCCCCGCACTCAACCCCGGCTGCCAGATGAACGCGCCATCGGTCGTTTTCATCTTGCGGATCACCGACAGGGTCGCCGAGTTCATCACGAAACACGCCCCCTGCCGATAGGGCGCGCGCAAACTCTGCACCAGGTCGATCAGCTTGTTCTGCGGGTCTGTCGCCGGGAAAGCCCCCGCCGCCCCCGACGCCACATATTGCAGCGACCCGAACGCGCGCACCCCGTCCGCCTCATTCGTGGTCGTATAGGTCAGGAACCCCTTGGGCTTGTTCGTCCCATTGCCAGTGACGAAGGCCGCCCCTTCCGCCACCGCAAATTCCCGCGCAATCTCGCTCGCCAGCCAGCCCTCGACATCGAACTGCGCATCATCGAGCATCGCCTGGGATGCGGCCGGATTGGCGAATAATTCGCCCGATGGCGGCACGATCTCGTTGAAGACCGGCGTCCCCGTCTCTGCCCGCGCGCCCGTTTCGCTCGCCCAGCCCGACACGATGCCGCCTGCACTCACCAGCTTGCGATAGCCCGCCGTCCCCGTCCGCACGACATTGGCGATGGCGCGGATCGGCGACAGCGACTTGAGCGTCGTACCAATCAACTGATCAATCTCGCGCGGCACCGCATAGCCCCCGGCCGCGCCGGTCGCCCCGGAAAAGCTCTTCAACTCCACCCCGGCTTCCAGCCCCTGCCGCACATAGCGATCGACAAAAGCACTGCGCGCCGGGTCAACAGCCCCGCCCTTCACCCCATCGAGCGCCGGCCGCTGCATCGCCACCCGCAAAGCCCCCAGATCCGCCTCCAAAGCCGCAATCCGTTCCCCCTGCACCACCGCATCAAAGCTGCTCTCCAAAGCATCCGTCATGTCATTCTCCCGCTAGAAAACACAAAAAAGGGCGGCCCCGGATGGGACCGCCCTATGAAAAACAAACCTTCTCCCCAGCGGGGAGAAGGATACAAAGCCTTACCGGCTCCGCCGGCTAGGCGCAGTTAGAAAAAAGCACATTCGTTCGGAGTTCATTTTACCAAAAGTGCGTGAACTGATGGCCATGTATCCATCATAACAAACGCGACATACTTACGCGGAATGTCAGCTAAAATCGCAATTTGAGCGAGCGAAATCTTGCCTTCCTTATACGCTGGCATCAGCAAATCGCGTGCCGCGAGCGGTAAGAGTAACGCTGCAGCTCTCCACTCGGCTAGTCGGTCCACATTCGCATCTAGTCCATCGCCTTGAGGATCTTGCATCTCAGGTGGCAAGCCTATCTTTTCCGCCAATCGTTCGATATCGCCTATCGTATTTGTAAGAGCCCAGTCAGGATCAAGGACGTGAAGCAACTCCTTGCAAGCGATCAAGCGCTGCCAATTTGGATCATGGCCACGATGGTAGTAGATGTTTACGCAACGTCTTGTTTCCGCTCCGTAAAGTCCGTCTCGCAGGTGAAAAACCTTGATCTTGCCTTGGAGTATCTCGGTGTCAAAATCGACCCCTATAAACTCGATGTCGTCTTCACACCCGCCTGCTTTTAGCTCTCGCAGCACATCGTTCACGTCAATGGGCAAGTTTTCGCAGGTAGAAAAGACTTTAATAAGGTCGCCAGCGTTCATCGTTCAACCCAAACAAAAAGAGCCCAGGAATAACCTAGGCTCTTAAATCTTCGTCCCAAGTGGACGAACGCTATAGCGAAGCAGCAAACTCGCGTATATTAATTTTTTCGTGCTTACTCACGGGCGCGTTACGACTGACATCCGCAGCCTTAACTTTCACTTGCGTCCCGGCGAGGCTGGATTGTTCAAGCATTTCAGCGGCAGTGATAACGTCATCACGAGTACCACGGAAAAATTTCACGTTGACCAAATCTTCGCCGTGCCCAGAGAATGGGCAGTCAAGGCCTTCTCTCAATCCAGACATGACATACTCCTGTAAATTCGACCGATCATTACATAGCTAAGAACGGTTACCAAATGATTTTGTTCAATGCCC
>NZ_JPPQ01000006.1:179445-184481 GCF_000743655.1 Sphingobium sp. ba1 | reverse complement strand
CCTGCCACCCCGTCCCGGATTAAGCCATCACGCAGCAGCCCGGTGAATAAGAGAGGCTAACGCAGCATGCCAAAGATAGCCAATATGGAGTCCAATACTTCCTCCCCAAAAAAGGCGATATATTGGTATGGCACGCGGATTTGGCGCATGGCGGCGCGCCAGTCAAAAACCCCGACCTGACGCGGCAAAGTTTGGTCGGCCATTTTTGTCCGCAAGGGCGGTCACCCCATTTTTTTTCGACGTCTCCCCATTTGGCCACCATTCGTCATCGCGGTTCGCTTGCTTATTGCAGCCAGCATTATGACCTCGCCGGGCGACCCGATCAAACGCGGACGGACGCTAAAATACCCCCGCAACAAAATTTTATGTCGAGCATAGAGGCATTTCGTCAGGCGACGAAAAAGCAGGCCTCCTGATTGCAGTGCAGCACATTTTGCGGCTACTGCTTTGCGACGGGTAAGGGAATCATAAGTCGCTCGCAATCTGAACAGACTAGGGCGCGCTATTTCTTCGACGTGGGGATTTCAAGGGAGCGAAATACGGGCATATGGCCAATCTGATCATCACTGGAGGAGCCGGTTTCATCGGCGCGAATTTCGTCCGTCATTGGCGCAAAGCGTCTCCCGATGACGGTATCGTCGTCCTCGATGCGCTGACCTATGCAGGCAATCCTGCCAACATTACCGATGTGCCCGACGTCGAATTGGTCGTCGGCGACATTTGCGATACCGACCTCGTTTCCCAACTGATGGCCGATCATGATATCGACACGATCGTTCATTTCGCGGCGGAAAGCCATGTCGACCGATCCATCACTGGCCCTGACGCCTTTGTGACGACCAATGTCATCGGCACGCACAGTCTGCTCAAGGCGGCCAAGACCGCCTGGCTCGACAAGGGCACCGGCCGCCCCCATCGCTTCCACCATGTCTCGACCGACGAAGTCTATGGCACGTTGGAACTGGATGATCCGGCGTTCAGCGAAACCACCCCCTATGCCCCCAACTCGCCCTATTCGGCGTCGAAGGCGGGATCGGACCATCTGGTTCGGGCCTATCATCACACCTATGGGCTGGAAACGACGACCAGCAATTGTTCGAACAATTATGGTCCCTACCAGTTTCCCGAAAAGCTGATCCCGCTGTTCACCATCAATGCGCTGTCGGGCAAAAATCTGCCTATCTATGGCGATGGCATGAATATCCGCGACTGGCTGCACGTCGAAGATCATTGCATCGGCATCGAACTCATTCTGCGCAAGGGCCGGATCGGCGAAACCTATAATGTCGGCGGCGGGCAGGAATTGCCTAACATCGAAGTGATTCGCGAAATCTGCCGCGGTGTGGATGCCGCTTTCGAGCGCAATCCCGCCCTCGCGACGATGTTCCCCGATGCGCCCGCCGCGCAGGGCCGCCCTTCGATCGACCTGATGACCTATGTGCAGGACCGCAAGGGCCATGACCGTCGCTATGCCATCGACGAAACCAAAATTCGCAGCGAATTGGGCTACGCTCCATCGCGTGATTTCCCGCAGGGTTTTGCTGACACACTCAACTGGTTCCTGGATAACCAGGACTGGTGGCGTCCATTGATGAACCGCGCTGAGTTGGGTGGCTAATAGAACCTGACCTCCTTCGAACCGCCTTAGTCAAGGCGGAATGAGCCAGTTATCAAGGACCTTTGATGAAACTCAATCTCATCATACCCGTTTATCGCAATGTCGAGTTGGTTAAGACTTGCCTCGAATCGATAAGCGCAAATCTGGATGAAATTCGGGCATATAATCCTAAGGTCATCGTCATTAACGATTCGCCTGATGATGAGGCGGTCGAAGAGTATCTCGCAGAATGTCACAAGTCGGGCTTGATTGACCTCTATATTCGTAATTCCGCCAATATAGGCTTCGTTCAAAGCGTTAACAAAGGGTTGGCGATCAGCCGAAAAAATGGCGCAGGCGCGCTTCTGATTAACAGCGACACGATCACCTACAAAAACACATTGATAGAATGCGTTGCGGTAATGTTATCGGATCCCCAAATTGGCTTTGTATGCCCGCGATCTAACAACGCCGCCATCGCAACATTTCCCCAAGCGCCAAATAATCTATCCGGCATCGCGACGACGCCGGAGATTTGTCACATAAGTTGGCAATCAGTCTACCGATATTTGCCTCGCTATACTTTAGCGCCCACAGCCGTAGGCTTCTATATGCTCATTTCCCCCCAAGTCGTGGCCAACTTCGGGCATCTGGATGAAGCCTTTGGGACTGGGTATGAAGAAGAAAATGATCTCGTGATGCGTGCTGGTAAAGTAGGTTATCGAGCAGCACTCGCCAATCACGCCTATGCCTATCATTCGGGATCGGCGTCTTTCATGCTTCACGAAATGGACCTGAAAGGCCAGCAGCAAAATAATCTTCAAAAAATGATGGAACGGCACCCGGAGTTTTTGCCGTTGGTTCGAGAATTTGAGCGTTCTCCTGAACATCGGGCCATGACCCAGGTAAAAAATCTAATACCCACTGTGGAGGGTAAGCTTAAGGTTGCTCTTAACCTGCTGACCATGGGCCGTCATCACAATGGCACGAACGAACTGATCGTGAATTTCATCCATTGGTGCGATAAGCGGCAGTTTGACGAATTTGAAGTTTACGCCATTTGCGATAAGTCCGTCGCCGAATTTCATGGTATCGACCAACTTGAAAATGTGAAATTCCGGACTGAAATATCGCCAACCTACGCCGTTGCTATCTTCTTTGGCCAGCCTTTCGACTTACATCATATAAATGTTATGGAGCATCTCGCTCCCGTTAATATATATGGAATGCTGGATGTCATTGCGCTTGATTGCAGCAATTTGCGCTATGATAGCAACGTGGAGCCGATGTGGTCCTATGTTGCGCGTAACGCAAGTGGGCTGTTCTTCATCAGCCAGTTTGCAGAAGATACGTTCCGTCATCGATTCATTCGAAAAGATCGTGCTAAGAAATTTACGCGCCTTTTGCCGACCAGCCCAAAATCTTATGCCGCCCGTTATGATGGTGTAACATTAGGGCGGGAGCATGTCCTTGTTATGGGAAACCATTTTGCACATAAGGCTGCTGGCAGCACTGGCAGAATGATTGCTAATGCTATCCCCAGCCTCTCCATTATAGTCATGGGGAATGGAAGCGAAACGTCTCTCCGAAATCTGCGCGAACTTCAAGCTGGCGTCGTTCCTGAAAAGGAAATGAACGATATTCTGGCAGGCAGTAGCGTTATCATTTTGCCGTCATATTATGAGGGGTTTGGCCTTTCACTTATGCACGCCCTCGCACTAGGTAAGCCTGTGGTTGCCAGGGATATTCCAGCAACACGCGAGATACTGGCCACCTTTTTAACGGTTGAAGGCGTGTATCTCTATGAAAGCGACAGCGAACTACCTGAGTTGGTGCGGGCTGCTGTGGCTTTTGGCCATTCCACCGTGGTCGAACGTGAACCAAGCGACTGGAATGAGTGGTCACGCGGACTATTCGAATTTGCCACCAGCCTGACGTCTAGTCCTGACCTATATGATCGACTGATGGACCGCATTGAGGACGGGGACACGTTGCGTTTTCGTCATTCGGTCGGAAATGCGGCATCGCAATCTTCTTCCCTCGCTTCACCTTCTGCAAGAGATGACGTGGATAGCGGTGCAACGCAAAAAATTTGGCGCGAATCCGATGCGACTGTCGATGTTGCTTCGATCCTTGCGCTAGATGATGAGGCGTTCATTGAGAAATTTTATCAACACGCACTTGGTCGTCGCGCTGATCCCGCTGGTCTTTCGCACCATCTCGCGCTGTTAAGCAGTGGCGTGACAAAAATCGACATGCTTCGTTCAATCCTTGAATCCCCGGAATTTAAGGAGCGACGCGCGAGCATTACGGTGATTGGCGGAGAATTATTAAAGCGTAAGAGCAAGCGTCGCCGATTGTTAATATCACGGGATTGAGCTGATCTTTCGATTCCGATGGACTATGTGATCGACCAAAAAGTCATTCCAGATCATCGAGAAGCTCTTGACCGAATGAGCATCGCCGCCTATCTGCGGCCTCCCAAGCGCAACGCGCTACAGATTGATGCCCGATCGTCTAAAGGTAAGACAACGGACTCTGACTCCGTTAATCGAGGTTCGAATCCTCGTCGGGCATCCAGATTTTACCTCTAAAAATCAGCAGTTTAGCCGACAAGCAGTCGCGGGATCGTCCTGATTCTATGTGCCATTTTGATAACACGCTTTTCCGCCATTTTCCGCCGTTTTCGCGGGCCTCCCGGCGACTCCATGGCACATGAATGGCACATAAAACGTCACTGATCAGACAGGCGCGCGCGGACAGCGGCAAACTCAGTCTCCATGGCTTCGACCGCCTGTTCCCATATCGCATCGGCATGATCTCCAACATCACGTTGGGCATTTTGAAGTGTCGCGAACGTCTCGCGCCTAATCCGATCGATGACTTCGACGGGGTTTTGCCCCTGTCCGTTCGCCACGGCGCTTAAGACGATTCTGCCTAATATCTCCTGAGCAATAATCCTGCCCTCAAGCGCCTGTATCCGCCGCTCCATATCATCCACGCCTGCTCTCCCGATTTTTGCACTGATAGCGTATCGCCCGATGATCCCCCCGCGCGCAAGTGTCGGGTGCATCGTCGCGTCTGCGCTAGATCAGTTGCCGCGATTGCCTGCGCACCATCGCCACCTGCGCGCCGCTCGATCCCGCCTCTGCCGCCCTGGCCGCCATCGGGGCCGCGACCTGCCCCGCAATCTGGGTAACGACAGGCCGGAACAGCGCGCCTTCCTCCACCTGAACCTTGATGATGGTTTCGCGTTCGCGCATCGTGCCGCCCGCGCCCATATATCCGCCAAGCGAGCGGCTCGACAGGCTAGGCCCGCTGATCCCGCGCAAGTCAGGGACGATCGATCCCGATGTGTTGGGCACGAACAATTCCGGCCGCTTCTCGCCTACCACATAGGCCTTGCCCGCTGTCACCGGCCCGCCCTTCTCGCGATAGC
>NZ_JPPQ01000006.1:175679-179435 GCF_000743655.1 Sphingobium sp. ba1 | reverse complement strand
CCTGGGCAAAGGCGATGGCATGGCGGGGATCGGCCGCACGCCATTGTTCGAAAGCCTGCGGCGTGACCGAGCCTGCATCGAGCGCCGCCAGCCAGCCGGCGGCTTCCTCCATCATTTTCTCTGGTGTCGGTGGCGTTGCCATAAGCGCGAAAACGGGGCCCTTTCTTCCTGCGGTGGCGCTTCCTGCATCGCATAGGCAAGAATGGCCAGCCCTTTGGCAAGATGCTTCTCTACAGTAGAGACCGACAAACCCATCCGCACCGCTATATCGCCCGGCAATAATCCTTCGATCCGCCGCATCTTCACCACCGCGCGCGCCTGTGGCGGCAATTGCTCCATCAGCGCGATCAGCCGTGCCAGCTCCATATTGCCCGATAGCACTGCAAATTGATCCGGCGCGCTATCGGCAATTTCCATCGCTTCCATATCGGCCAGATGCTCGAACCGCACGACGGTGGCGCGACGATGACGTTCATGCGCCAGATTGCGGATGATGGTGAGGACGAAGCTGCGGGGATTGACGATCTCGCGATGATGCGACGCATTGATCGCGCGGGCATAGGCCTCCTGCACCAGATCCTCGGCCTCGGCCGTGGGGACCAGCCGAGCCGCCTGCCGCCGGAAAGCGACCCGGTGCGGCAATATCTCATCAATGAACCAGCGGTCTACATCCCTCAACCAGGTCACGGCGGCTTCCCCCTTCAGATGAGCGGGGCGGTTAGTCAGTCGGCATGACAATATCGGGACAATATCCACATTCGTCGGGGGTCGCTGTCGCATTACTGTCAAACGCCGCCGATAGGGCCGCCCGATGCAAGCCTCTCCCTGGCATCGCCGCGCCGTGCTGGGCGCCATGGTCGCGCTTGGCGCCACGCCGCTCCGGGTGCTCGCCGCACCCTTCACTGCGCAGGCCGACCCCTTTGCGCTCGGCGTCG
Organism: Sphingobium sp. ba1; assembly: GCF_000743655.1. Lineage (NCBI taxonomy): Bacteria > Pseudomonadati > Pseudomonadota > Alphaproteobacteria > Sphingomonadales > Sphingobiaceae > Sphingobium > Sphingobium sp. ba1. The sequence continues at coordinate 178,500 of NZ_JPPQ01000006.1, read as the reverse complement.
CCAGCGGCGATCCATCCCGCGACGGCTTCGTTTTGTGGACGCGCCTCGTCGGCCCCGACGCCCACCCTCTTCGGGCCGGATCGATCCCGGTCCGTTACGAGGTCGCCGAGGATGAAGGATTTCGCAACATCGTCCGGACCGGCGCATTGAACGCGCATCCCGAGGCGGCGCACAGCATCCATCTCGAACTGACCGGACTACGACCGGGGCGCCCCTATCATTATCGCTTCCATGCGCTTGGCGCGACCAGCCCGGTCGGGCGTACCGCAACCGTGCCGGACCGCACCAACCGGTTGCGGCTGGCGCTCACATCCTGCCAGCATTGGGAATTGGGATGGTTCGGCGCCTATCGCGACATGCTGGCGGGCGATCCCGACCTGATCGTGCAGGTCGGCGACTATATTTACGAAACATCCTATCCCGACCAGCCCAAGGTCCGCGATTTCGGCGCGCCCGAACCACGCGATCTGGATGGGTACCGCGCCCGCTACGCCCTCTATCGCACCGATCCGGATTTGCAGGAAGCGCACCGGCGCGTGCCCTGGCTCGTCACATGGGACGATCATGAGGTGCTGAACGATTATGCCGCGCTCGCCAATCGAGAGGGGCTACCTCCCGAAATTTTCGCGGCGCGGCGAGCGGCGGCCTATCAGGCCTATTTCGAACATATGCCGATCCGCCCCAGCCTGTGGCGCTCCATGGCCAGCCCGCGCCTCTATCGTGGGGTGGACTGGGGCGAACTGGCATCGCTTTCCATGCTCGACACGCGCCAATTCCGGTCCAACCCGCCATGCGCGGCGCCGTCGGTAGCCCGCAACGTCCGGCTCGATCATTGCGCCGAACGGTTGGCGCCCGATCGGACCATGCTGGGACAGGCGCAGGAGGCATGGCTGGCTCAGCGCCTTTCCCAAGAGCGGCGCCCTTGGACTTTATTGGCGCAGGGCGTGTTTTTTGCGCCGCTGGCGCTCGATGGCGGGGGTGACGCTGTCTATAGCGACCAGTGGGACGGCTATGTCGCAGGCCGCTCACGGCTGCTGGATCAGCTCGCCCGCCCCAATGTCCGCAATCCCCTAATTCTAAGCGGCGACGTCCACAGTTTTTGGCTGAATGATCTGCATCGGGCGGATGGCACCCCGCCAGTGGCGACCGAAATCGTCACCTCCGCCCTTGCTGCCCAATCGCCGCCAGCCGGCCGCTTCGGCGAGGTTCGCGCAAATAACCCCCACATCCGCTTTCATGACCTGAACCATAGCGGCTACGTCCGCATCGAGATCGAACCGACGCGACTAGTGGCACAATTTCGTGCACTGAATCTGAAATCGGCCCGGGCAAAGCCCAAGATCCTGCAACAGGTGGAACAGGATATCAGGTAGGCGACAACTGCATTTAGCCCGGCTAAAAGACATGAGCGACCAGGCGTTAAACTGATCGCTCATCATGTCTTCTCTCAAGCCAGCATACGCAGCGATGGTTCGCGGTCATAGAAGCGGAGAGCCGCCGCCTTGACGAACGCTGCATCGACCCCCGTGACGCCCGCGTCGGGCACCACGCCGGCCTTGTCGAGCAAGGGCTGCGCTGTCTCATTCGCGCCAATCGCCTTGAGATGGCCAAAGGCGTTCATCACAAATTCGACCGCCGCGCCTTCGTTCAGCAGCGTCGCGCAGCCCTCCTGCGACACTATGATCGCCACGGCATCGAAAATCTGACTCGGCGATCCTGCCAGCTGACCATCGGCCTTCTGCTGCTTGCCGTTGGAGAGCTTTGCGCCACCGACTTTGGGCGCGACGATCACAGCCTTGCCCTTGGCTTTTTCTACTGCCGTGACGATTGCTGCCAGTTCGTCCGCATCGCTGCCGTCCGCGATCAGAATGCCGACTTTGCGCCCCTCAAGCGTCGCCAGCATATTCTTATGGATCGAAAGTGCGTCCGAAGGCGGCATGTCGATCGGCTCCTTGGCGGCGGGCGTCTTTTTCGGCAGATCGATCGCTAAGCCGTCCGCAACCCGGCTCGCCAGGTCTTCGTCCACATTGCGTAGATTGGCCACCATCCGGCCGGGCACCTGATCGAGCTGTGCCACCTTCGAGAGTTCGAACACGAAGGACGAGGCGATATGGGCTTGTTCACTGATCGTCTGTGAACGGTAGAATAAACGCGCCTGACTGTAATGATCGGCGAAGGTTTCCGCCCGCACGCGCAGCTTGTCGCCGCTCTCTTCAGGGCCAGTGGCGGCGTTTGCCGTTACAAAGCCGACGTCCGGGCTTTCGCGCGGTCCACCTTCCTCGCCATGCGCCGCCAGGCTGTTGGGTTCATAATTGGCACGGCCCTTGGGCACCATCGTCTGCATTTTTCCGTCCCGCTGGAAATTGCCGAACGGACAGCGCGGTGCGTTTACCGGGATCTGATGGAAGTTGGTGGTGCCGAGACGTGAATTTTGCGTATCCAGATAGGAGAAGAGCCGGCCCTGAAGCAGCGGATCATTCGAAAAATCGATGCCTGGCGGAACATTCGAGGGCAGGAATGCGACCTGCTCGGTTTCGGCGAAGAAATTGTCGACATTGCGGTTGAGCGTCAGTGTGCCGATCAGGCGCACGGGCACATCCTCTTCCGGGATGAGCTTGGTCGCGTCGAGCACGTCATAGGGTTGCGCCTCGGCAAACGCCTCGTCGAACAATTGGATACCCAGATCCCATTGCGGGAAATCGCCGGCGTCGATCGCCTCGAACAGGTCGCGGCGCTGATAGTCATTGTCCGCCGCCTGGAGCTTCAGCGCTTCGTCCCAAATGGTAGACTGAATCCCAAGTCGGGGCTTCCAGTGGAACTT
>NZ_JPPQ01000006.1:173544-175669 GCF_000743655.1 Sphingobium sp. ba1 | reverse complement strand
GTAACACGATGGCCTGGTTTTACGCCGCCGAATGGCCGACTTTTGCTCCGCCGTTGACACTTTGGAGGCCTGATCGATGATCAGGCGGCCAGCAACACTCGCTGTCGCAGGAGTTGGTAGTTTGCTCGTCCGTACATCTGCCGCTTTATGGCTTTGACTCTACTGATCTGACCTTCGACCGGGCTCGTCGTCCAACGGGTCGTGATCCCGCCCCTGACTGCATCAATGTCCCGTGTGATGCCGCCCGCAAAGCTGCTAAGTTCACTGTCAGTTGCCTGTTCGAGCCATTTATCGAGCGCGGATACGTCCTTGCCGCCAAGAAGCGTGACGAACTGAACAGCCAGCGCATTGCCTCGCCTGAATTGCTCCCGAGTGTTGTCCAGTTGCCTCATCTAAAATGCTCCCGACGGTGGCAGGGAGTAAACGATGAGGAAGGTGAGCATGGCGACGCGGAGAGAATTGGTTGAAGCGGTTGGCGAGCGGTATCGCGCGGCTGATCGAACGAGCAAGGGCAAGGTTCTCGACGAGTTCGTCGCAGTCACAGGATTGCACCGCAAGCATGCGATGCGGATTTTGCGAGAGAAGGCGCCGTCGCGGCAGACGGCGCGTCCCGAGCGCAGGATTTATACCGAGGCGGTGCGAACCGCGCTGATCCTATTGTGGGAAGCGAGCGACCGCCTCTGCGGTAAGCGGTTGCGGCCACTCATACCGATCCTGATTGAGGCCATGGAAGGCCATGGCCATCTTGACCTGGAACCTGCGATCAAGGCGAAGTTGTTGCAGATGAGCGCAGCGACGATCGACCGGGCGTTGAAAACCGTGAGGGAAAGCAGTCCGAGGCTGCGGCGGCGGGGTGTGGCAGGATCCGAACTGACCCGGCTAGTTCAACAGCGCACCGAACTGGTCAACATGCTGCGCGCTTTTCTTTACGAGCTCGGTCATGTGGTGCCGCAAGGCGTCAATAATTTGCCCCGGATCGCCGCGATCATCACCGAGTCCAACAGTGATCTGCCTGAGATTGCCCGGATTGAATGCCGCGATTTGCTGGAGCAGATCGAAGCAATGACCGTGCGGATTGCGACAAGCGACCGCCGGATCAAGGACCTGGCAGGACAAGCAGACATGGCCCGAAGGCTACAGACCATGCCCGGAGTGGGGCCGATGCCGGCTTTGGCGGTCGAAGCGTTTGCCCCGCCAATGGAGAGCTTCAAATGCGGCAGGGACTTCACCGCTTGGCTGGGATTGGTGCCGAAACAGCATTCGAGCGGAGGCAAGACACGTCATGGCCGTGTCTCCAAGGCTGGGCAAAGCGACATTCGGCAGCTGCTTATCATGGGCGCAATGTCGCGATTGAACTGGATGGGCCGAAAATCGATCCCAGAAACACCGTGGCTAGCCCGCATGCTGGCGCGCAAGCCACGGATGCTGGTGGCAATCGCCTTGGCCAACAAGATGGCCCGGATGATCTGGGCGATGTTGACGAAACAGGAAGATTATCGAACCCCGGCAACGGCAATCGCCGCCTGATAGAAAGGCTGCGCAAGGCCCCAGCTGGCAAGGGGGAGTGAGAAGGCGACGACCCAAATGGGCAAAATGATCGAACAGATCTGGATCAGGAAAACCAGTTAAGAGTCCCGAGCTTCGAGCTCGTGAATCAGATTTGGACCTGATCCGCGGATCACCATACCGGCCAGCGTCTTCTGGAAAACGCTGCAATCAAAGGCCTGACAGAAGACCGCCCTCGATCACCTGTTCACCGGTTCAGAAACTTCTTGCCTCACGGGCGGCAACCACAGAGGTCTCTCAGACGGCAGGAAGCGCCGTATGCGACCGTAGCTGTTTTCCACGCTGCCCTTTTGCTAGGGTGCCGATGGCAGAAAGGAATAGCTCGTCGTCGCGAGTTTCTTTTGGAGTGTCGGTGTTTCCTTGAAATGCAACTGCAACTTTCGAGTACGCATTACTATTGCGAAGCAGTTGCATATATTATAGGGCGGCGCACACATTGAGAACGATTCGCAAGGGGGGTGAAATGAAAAAAAGTACATTGAGCGGCGCGTTAGGCCTTGGATTAATGGCCGTGCCCGCAGCGGCCCAGGATCAGCCAGCTCCCCCGACGACGGATGCC
>NZ_JPPQ01000006.1:169476-173534 GCF_000743655.1 Sphingobium sp. ba1 | reverse complement strand
CGGTAGCTCGTCAGGCTCATAACCTGAAGGTCGTAGGTTCAAATCCTACTCCCGCAACCAATGTCAGTATAATAACCTCACCATAACAATATGACCGCAGAACCCCGCAAGCCAATAGCCTGCGGGCCGTTTCTGTGTCGCGCAAATTTAGACGATGTTCCCGTTGCTCACTAAGCGGATATCAAGGCTCGCTATTCAGCGCCGAGCCGGAATCCAATCCACTATAATTCTGGTTTAATTTTCAGATATTTAATGAAAATGAGATGCGCGGTTAAGCCCCCAGAAAGGCGCCAGTTCGTTCTTGCTGGAATCGGGAATCTCATTGTTTTCCTATTACTTATATCGGATTGGCAGATACAAGGGAACGAACAATAAATGGAACTGGGTAGGAGGATCAAACGACGTGGCTGCCATTATCCATGGCGGGCTTGCTCACCAGCTAAGGATCCCACTCTGTCTTTTCGCCGGGTTTTGCTAATGGCGATAAGCGAACGTCGCTTTGGACGGGGCGGATAGCTGCCGTTCGCGTTGCGTCGCTTCCGATAGCAGTCGACCGATTGTATTGAAAAACCCGTCGCTGAGATCGACCCTAGTGCAACTTAGGCACGGTCTGGAGGGCTCGTCCCCGTTATGCGGGCGCTGGGGTGGCGGGCCTCAGGATCAGATTAGAGCGGTTTCCATTCATTCCGGTTCATAGCCGCATGATTTGAAGTAGTTTGCACATTCGTCGGGCTTGAAGATATCGACGAGCCTGCCGATCAGGTCCCACAGGCCGCTGACGGTGCGCTCTCCTGCCTTGCGGAGCATGGCCTTGAGCCGGGAGAAGGCCTTTTCGATTGGATTGAAGTCCGGGCTGTATGGCGGGAGGAAGCGCAGGGTCGCGCCGGCAGCTTCGATCCTTTCCTTCACGGCGGCCCGTTTGTGGCTCGAGAGGTTGTCCATGATGACCACGTCGCCGGGACGCAGTTCGGGCACCAGCACCTGGGCGACATAGGCTTCGAACCAGTCGCCGTTGATCGGCCCGTCCAGCACCATCGGCGCGACCATGCCATCCATGCGCAGGCCCGCGACCAGCGTGGTGGTCTTGCGGTGGCCGTGCGGGAAGCCCATCCGCAGCCGCTCGCCCTTCCGGCAGCGGCCATGGCTGCGGGTCATGTTGGTGGCGGTCCACGTCTCGTCGATGAAGACGAGGCGTTCGGGTTCGAGGTCGATCTGGCCGTCGAACCAATGCTGCCGTTGCCTCAGGACGTCGGGACGGTCCTGCTCGATCGCGTGACCGGTCTTTTTTTGCGCGTGATCCCGTGACGCACGAAGAAGCGATGCACCGTGCCGATACCGACCAGGGCCCCACGCTCGATCAGCCGCGCCTGAACCTCGACCAAGGTCATGTCGCCCTGCTCTGCGATCAGTTCCCGAATGAAGCCGCCGTGCGCTTCGATCTTACCTGAATGCCGGTCACCGCCGCGCGGCTTGGCAACGGCCCGGCCATGCTCCAACGCAAGCCGTCGCCAGCGGATCGCGCTCGACACGCTGACCCCGAAGCGGGCCGCTGCCGCATGGCAACTCAGCCCACCATCAATCGCTGCGACAACTCGGTCCCGAAGATCCTGTGATAGCGTTCGTGCCATCCATGCTGGCCTCCTGCCACCAGCAGGAAGGCTGAATCACAACGGCGCCGCGAAGGGAATCCCTGACGAGTCAGATCGTGTGGAAACCGCTTTAGCCATCTTGCAGAGGTTTTGAGCGGTGGCGGCAAGGAGGAATTCGTCTTTTGCGCCATTTGTACTTCGCAGGCGCAGGCGGTCCACCCTAGGATGGGTTTGATGTGCGCGAATAGGGTTCTCAACCTTTTTCCACTCGCGGCGGGATGTAGCATAGGCGCCAGTTTTAGACAGATTCCTTGCCAAGTCCCGTGCGCCTTCGTGGAGAGATTGGGCGACTTTGCGGTTGGGCTGGCTAGGGCAGCATTGCGGCCTGAGGGCGCAGGCGTCGCAGTCATATTTACTGGGGTCACTTCTCAGCGGCAATCAACACTCTTTGCTGAAAATTCCCGAAAGCGCTCGTCCCACGCGAAATTTCCGACTATAAAGGCACGGTTTCGTTCGCCACGCAACAATTGTCGGCGAGATAAATCTATCATTCCTCTAACCATAACGCACAAGCCAATGAACAAAAATGGATAGCGCGGTAGCGAGGAAATTGCGAAAGCATGTTGATCGGGGTGCATAACGGGCTCTGACTCAATTTTGATGCAATTGTAGTACAATGACGGCAGTTTTCCCGTCGGGAGCAATGCCATGCACTGTTGTTGCCCCCTAACCCGTCTTATTCACCGGCGGCATGGGATGGGGTTGGCGGACGTGGCGTAAGTTACTGATCTGGAGTAGAGAAAGAGTGCTTAAATCATCCCTCTACGCCGGACAGAAAGTGCCACGACCGCCATGGCAGATGATAGCCTCCTCGGTTTCTCATTCCCAGCGATTTGCCGCAAGAAAATGACCGCCGCCTTCGACGGCGGTCGGCTGACATCCGATGGTGGCGTATTGCTGCTGGCGCAGGCCGAGCGACAGCTTGGCATTGCGGAACGGCTTGCCGCCTGCATTTGCGACCCTCGCGACCAGAGCCGCGTCGTCCACGATCTCGACGACATCCTGCGCGCTCGCATGCTGGCGATCGCCTGCGGCTATGAGGATGCCGATGATCTCGACAGTTTGCGTCACGATCCTGGGTTCAAGCTGGCGCTCGGCAAACTGCCCGGCGGCGTGATCGGCCTGGCAAGCCAGCCAACGATGAGCCGCTGGGAGAATGCGCCGACGACGCGCGAACTGGTGCGTCTGACAGGCGCGCTCGTTGATCTCTACTGCGCGAGCTATCCCGTGCCGCCGGTCGCGGTGACGCTTGATATCGATGAGACGGTTGATGTCGTCCATGGCGGCCAGCAGCTCTCCTTCTGGAACGGCCATTATGGCGAGCGCTGCTTCCTGCCGATCCATGTTTATGACACCGCGACTGGACGTCCGGTGGCGATGCTGCTGCGCACCGGCAAGAGCCCATCGGGGGTCGAGACGGCAGGCCATGTGCGTCGGCTGATCCGGCGCATCCGCCGCCACTGGCCCAATACCCGCATCACGCTACGCGGTGATGGCCATTACGGCCGCCCCGAGATCATGGCGTGGTGCGAGGCGAACGGCATCGACTATGTGTTCGGCCTGCCCGGCAACAAGGCGCTCCATGCCGATCCCGTCATCGTCAATCGCGGCGATGCCTGTGCCACCGACCGGGCGCTGCAGGGATTGGGCGTGCTGCGCCGTTATGCCGAGACTTGCTACGCCGCCAAATCCTGGGGGCCGACCAAACGCAGGGTCGTCGCGCGGATCGAAGCCAGCACTATGGGCCTCGATATCCGCTTCGTCGTCACCTCGATCGAGCTTGGTAGCGCCGAGCACATCTACGACACGCTCTATTGTGCTCGTGGCCAGGCCGAAAACCTCATCAAACTCCACAAGACCCAGTTGAAGAGCGATCGCACCTCGTGCCGATCGGCCAATGCCAACCAGATGCGCCTCATCCTCCACACCGCCGCATATTGGCTGATGTGGAAGCTGCGGCAGGCCGTGCCCGCCACCGCAGCGCTGAGGAACGCCGAGTTCGCCACCATCCGCATCCGCCTCATCAAGGTCGCCGCCCGCGTCGTCGAAACCGCCAGTCGCATCCGCATCGCCTTCGCCAGCGCTTGCCCCGACGCCGACATCTTCCAGCATATCGCCCGCGCCCTCAAACCCGCGCCGACCTGAACGGCGCGGCGCGGCCGCAGATCGATCCACCCTGTCCAGAAACCCCGCAAACCTCTCGGCCAAACGCGATGAAATAGTCGCCACAGGGCAACTCGCGCTGGCCGCCTCAGCCTGCCACCCCGTCCCGGATTAAGCCATCACGCAGCAGCCCGGTGAATAAGAGAGGTTAGCCTCGAAATCGCTGACGTTGAATCCCGGCACACCAAAAAAGGTATCGCGAAAACCGGCAAGGGGGCGTGACGGGCTCGTCAGAGAGCCTTGCGT
>NZ_JPPQ01000006.1:165400-169466 GCF_000743655.1 Sphingobium sp. ba1 | reverse complement strand
GCATCCCTCTGGCCAGCCGCTTTCGACAGATGTCATATGTCGAAAGCGGCGACCCCCATGTTGTTCGAATGTAAAAGATATTTGACCCGCCGCGTCCACCCGGCGATGATCCCCCGCATCGGACGGCCGACCGGCCGCTTCCCAATCACTATCCGACCCGCATCATGCGGGCGTTCCGCAGGTGGGAGACGAACCTTGCACAGACGTGATTTTCTGGCTTTTGGGGCCATGGGTGTCGGGGGGCTTGTCCTCCCATCGATGTTCGGCAAGGTTATTGCCGCCGAGGAATTGAACAGCGCGATCGACGTCGCCGTCAAGAAGGCGCTGGCCGACGCCGCGATGAACGCGGCCGAAAGCGCGGGCGCATCCTATTGCGACGTGCGCGTCGGCCGCTACCTGCGCCAGTTCGTCATCACCCGCGAACGCAATGTCGAAAATGTCGTCAACACCGAATCGAGCGGCGTCGGCATCCGCGTGCTGGCCGACGGCGCCTGGGGCTTTGCCGCCACCAATGCGATGACCACCGATGCCGTGGCCAAGGCCGCGCAGCAGGCGGTCGCCATCGCCAAGGCGAACGCACCGACGCAGACCGCGCCTGTTCAGCTTGCCCCGGTCAAGGGCGTCGGCGAAGTATCCTGGCGCACGCCGATCGCCAAGAACAGCATGACCGTGCCGATCAAGGACAAGGTCGACCTGCTGATGGGCGTCAACGCCGCCGCCATGGATGCAGGCGCGGACTTCATCAGCTCCATCCTGTTCCTGGTCAACGAGCAGAAATATTTCGCCAGCACCGATGGCAGCTATATCGACCAGGATGTCCACCGCATCTGGGCACCGATGGAAGTCACCGCCGTCGACAAGAAGACCGGCAAGTTCCGCGTCCGCGACGGCCTGTCCGCGCCCATGGGCCTGGGCTTTGAATATCTTGACGGGCGCGCGGCGGATAAGACCGTCGGTCCCAACGGCATCATCAGCTACGGCATGTCCTACGACATGAAGGAAGACGCGATCGCCGCGACCAAACAGGCGCGCGAGAAGCTGACCGCCAAATCGGTGAAGCCGGGCAAATATGATCTGGTGCTCGACCCCAATCATCTCGGCCTCACCATCCATGAAACGGTCGGCCATCCGCTCGAACTGGATCGCGTGCTGGGCTATGAAGCCAATTATGCCGGCACCAGCTTCGCGACGATGGACAAGCTCAAGGCCAATTTCCAATATGGCAGCGACAAGGTCAACATCGTCGCCGACAAGACGCAGCCAGGCAGCCTGGGCGCGGTCGCCTATGATGATGAAGGCGTGAAGACCAAGAAGTGGGATCTGATCCGCAACGGCAAGCTGGTCGGTTATCAGGCCACCCGCGATCAGGCGCATATCGAGGGCAAGAGCGAAAGCGACGGCTGCTCCTACGCCGATAGCTGGTCCAATGTGCAGTTCCAGCGCATGGCCAACATCTCGCTGGAACCCGGCAAGGACAAGATGAGCGTCGCCGACATGATCAGCAATGTCGAGGATGGCATCTATATCCTGGGCCGCGGTTCCTTCTCGATCGATCAGCAGCGCTACAACGCCCAGTTCGGCGGCACGCTCTTCTACGAGATCAAGAACGGCAAGATCACGCAGCCGCTGGAGGATGTCGCCTATCAGATCAGGACGCCCGAATTCTGGGCCGCCTGCTCGGCGATCTGCGATTCCAGCGACTATCGCATGTTCGGCTCCTTCTTCGACGGCAAGGGACAGCCTTCGCAGGTTTCCGCCGTGTCGCACGGGTCATCGACCACCCGCTTCGACGGCATCAACGTCATCAACACCGCGCGTTCGCTCGGCTGATCGCTCAGGGGAGTTAGTATAATGGGCATCTTTACCGAAGCACAGGCGAAGGACATTCTGACCAAAGTGGTCGCCATGTCGAAAGCCGACGAATGCACCGCGCAACTGACCGGCCAGATTCAGGGCAATGTGCGCTTTGCGCTCAACAATGTCTCGACCGCCGGCCTGACCGACGACACCGACCTGCAGGTCCAGGTCGCCTATGGCAAGCGGGTCGGCATCGCCACGATCAACCAGTTTGACGACGCCTCGCTCGAACGAGTCGTGCGCCGCGCCGAAGAATTGGCCAAGCTCGCCCCGGAAAACCCGGAATTCATGCCGGCCGTGGACAAGCAGGTCTATAAGACCAGCCCGACCTTCAGCGAAGCGACCGCCGCGATCACCCCCGTTTATCGGGCCAAGGTCGCCGCCGCCTCGATCACGGCGTGCAAGGCGCAGAATCTGATCGCCGCCGGTTTTCTGGAGGATGGCCAGAGCTTCGTCGCCTTCGCCAACAGCAAGGGCAATTTCGGCTATCAGCGCTCGACCGTGCTGGACTATACCTGTACCGTCCGCACCGAAGACGGGCGCGGGTCCGGCTGGGTCGGCACCGATACGCAGGACGCCACCCGCTTCAAGGTCGAGGATGATATCCAGATCGCGATGCGCAAGGCATCGGCCTCGTCCGAAGCCAGGGCGCTGGAGCCGGGCAAATATACCGTCATCCTGGAACCGATGGCGGCCGCCGGTCTGATCGGCTTCATGTTCAACTTCTTCGGCGCCCGCGAAGCGGACGAAGGCCGCAGCTTCCTGTCGAAGGCAGGCGGCGGCAACAAGATCGGCCAGCAGGTGTTCGGGCCGCAGGTCAATTTCTACACCGACCCCTGGGATCCGGTAGCACCAAGCCTGCCCTGGGACGAAGACGGCGTCCCGCGCAAGCGCATGGACCTGGTCAAGGACGGCAAAGTCGTCGCGCTGGATTATAGCCGCTATTGGGCGCAGAAGCAGGGCAAGGCACCTGTCGGCCAGATGGGTAATATCCTGATGACGGGCGGCACCAAGTCGACCGCCGAACTGGTGCGATCGACCCAGCGCGGCGTGCTGGTCACCCGCACCTGGTATATCCGCATGGTCGATCCGCAGACGGTGTTGCTGACCGGCCTGACCCGCGACGGCACTTTCTATATCGAAAACGGGCAGATCAAATATCCGATCAAGAATTTCCGGTTCAACGAAAGCCCGGTGATCATGCTCAACAATGTCGAAGAACTCGGCAAGCCCGTCCGCGTGCCACCAGACGAAGTGTCGATGAACATCATGGTCCCGCCGATGAAACTGCGCGACTTCACCTTCACCTCGCTGTCGGACGCGGTGTAATATTGGCGTTGACGGTTACCAGATGGACGATCCTCCCCCGGCGGGGGAGGTGGCGGCACGAAGTGCTGACGGAGGGGTGTCACCCTATCGATAGCGTGACACCCCTCCGTCTGGCTACGCCAGACACCTCCCCTTCCAGGGGAGGATCGGTAATGTTCGACGCATGACCCGCAGCGATTTCCTCCGGCTAATGGCAGGCGGCTTGGCCAGCGCATTGCTGGCCCGGCCACTCGCTGCCGCCGGGGGCTATGATTTCTGGTTCACCCGCCTGCGCTATGATTCAGGCGACTGGGATGTCGATCAGCGGATGCCGTCCAACGTCATCACCTCGCTGATCGACTATACGACCTTACGGGTCGATCCGAAGGAGCATGTCCTTGCCCTGTCGGACCCCAAGATGCTGACCGCGCCCTTCTGTTACCTCGCCGGGCACAAGCTGGTCGAATTTTCACCCGCCGAGCGGCGCAATTTCGAACGCTATGTCCGCAATGGCGGCTTCGTTCTGGTGGATGATTGCAATCACGACATTGACGGCCTGTTCGCCCGCTCGTTCGAAGCGCAGATGGCCAGGATTTTCGGGGCCAAGGCGATGAAGACGCTGCCCAAAAATCATGGCCTCTATCGCAGCTTCTTCACCTTCGACGGGCCACCCAATACCGGCCTCGAACTCAATGGCTGGGGCGACGATCTGGTCCATGATTATCTCAAGGGGATAGAGGTAAATGGCCGACTGGGCGTTCTCTACAGCAACAAGGATTATGGCTGCGAATGGGACTATGACTGGCGCAACAAACGCTTCCTGGCCGAAGACAACACCAAATTCGCGGTCAATATCGTGATGTATGCGCTGTCGGTTTGATCCTCGTTCTGCCCTTTGCCT
>NZ_JPPQ01000006.1:162337-165390 GCF_000743655.1 Sphingobium sp. ba1 | reverse complement strand
GTCGCGGACGTTGTACTGGGTGGTGCTTGGCCTGATGACGCTCGCTATCTCCATCCAGGGGTTCCTTGGCGGAACCTTCATGCACGGCGGATTATACCACTTGGCATTCTGAACGGGTCCGTCTGTGCGCATAAAGCGGTCGTTTTCTGAACAGGGACGGCCGAGGGCGCGTCTTCACCGAGGACGCGCCTTTGACTGATCAGAGGTGGCCTGGCAAAACTGCACATCGGGATAAGTGGATTTTCTGCCTGCCGGCGGCCAGGATGGCCGCGTGACTGGAGTAGAGATGAGCAAACGACCACGCCGGAATCACAGCCCGGCATTCAAAGCGAAGGTGGCATTGGCCGCCGTGAAGGGCGAGAAGACGCTGGCGGAGCTGGCGCAGCAGTTTGACGTGCATCCGAACCAGATCACGCAATGGCGCGGGCAGCTTCTGGAAGGGGCTGCCGGTGTATTCGGGAGCGAGACGCGGAGCGAGGCTGCCGAGCCAGTGATCGACGTAAAGACGCTGCACGCCAAAATCGGTGAACTGACGTTGGTGAACGATTTTTTGTCAGGGGCGCTCGGGAAGGCGGGACTGTTGCCGAGCGCAAAACGATGATCGACCGTTCGCACGCACTGCCGTTGGCGCGGCAAGCCCGGGAGCTGGGGATCAGCCGGGGCAGCATTTATTATCTGCCCAGACCGGTGCCGCCTGCCGATCTCGCCATCATGCGGCGGATCGACGAACTGCACCTGGAGTTTCCATTCGCCGGGAGCCGGATGCTGCGCGACCTGCTCCGGCAGGAGGGCTTCAAGATCGGCCGCCAGCATGTTGGCACGCTGATGAAGACGATGGCGATTGAGGCGATCTACCGCCGCCCGAGCACATCGAAGCCCGCGCTGGGGCACAAGATCTATCCCTATTTGCTGCGCAAGCTGGCGATCGTGCGTCCCAACCAAGTCTTGGCGACCGACATCAGTTACATTCCGATGGCGAGGGGCTTTGTATATCTCGTTGCCATCGTGGACTGGTTCAGCCGCAACGTTCTGGCCTGGCGGGTGTCGATCACGATGGAAGCCGATTTTTGTGTTGAGGCTCTGGAAGAAGCACTGGCGCGCTTCGGCAAACCGGAGATTTTCAATACAGATCAGGGCAGCCAATTCACGAGCATGGCCTTCACCAGCGTGCTGCTCCGAGAAAAAATCGCCATAAGCATGGACGGCAGGGGCGCGTGGCGCGACAATGTCGTTGTCGAGCGCCTGTGGCGCTCAGTCAAATATGAGGAGGTTTACCTCCGGGCCTACGGCGGGTCAGCGAAGCCCGCGCGTCGATCGGTCGTTATCTGAACTTTTACAATGGAAGGAGGCCACATTCGAGCCTCGCCGCCAGGACGCCGGATCAGGCGTATTTTGACAACCTGCCGGTAATGATGGCAGCATGAATTTGGCAACCGATACGGGGCGTCACTCCGATCGGGCTACGCCCTCCCTGCATGACGCCCCGTATTGGCAAGGCAAGGAACCCGGCAGACGATCCACTTAACCATTGCCGATCCCTGTTCAGACAAACCCGGCCACCTCTCTTACCTCTCTTGTTCAGGTAGCAGGATTTGCTTGGTTTGATAATACTAGCGATATCGGTACAAGAATTCCTGAGGGCACCTTATGAATGGTGGCCTCAACCATCTTGCGGTATCAAAGGGGGAAACATGATTTTGGTATTGAGAGTAGCAGTAGCCACAGCGTTGGCCATGCCGATCGCAGTCACCGCGCAGCCTGAGCGAGTCGCGGATACAGGGGCCGTGGAGGCGGTGCTGTCACAGTACAAGGCGGCGATCAAGAAGCTCGACGCAAAGGGTACCGAGGATCTCTTCGCGGTCGACTCGCAGATATTCGAAACGGGTGGCTACGAGGGAACCTACACAACATACCTTGCCCATCATCTTGCGCCAGAGCTGGCGGCGTTCAAGTCGTTCACATTTTCTGACTACAAGGTCAGCGTTCGCTTTGAGGGACCGGTTGCACTCGCTACTGAGACCTACCGCTATCGGATCGAACCCAAGAACGGAGCCGTTGCCGAGCGTATTGGCGTCGCGACCAGCGTCTTAACGCGCGTGGGAAATAGCTGGAAAATCGTCAGCATGCACAATAGCGGTCGCAAGCCGAAAGGCTCCTGATCGGTCTGTGGCCGCTACTGCTTCTTCGCTGGATTTGGCGTAGGCGAGTGCGCTGTCGCGTTTGTAGAGTTCGTCGGGTGATCGTGCTCCGCTATGCCGGCATAATGGTTCATCTGATCCTCGGAGATGTCCGACGTTTTTTCGCTGCTGCCACAAGCCGTTACGGCTAGGGATAACAGAAACATGGCCGCGATAAGCGCCCTCGATCTTCTCATAACATAATACCCTTCGATGCCGAGCTGAACCATCATAGCTGATCCGGTGCTTGACTTGCTTACAATGATACGGTCGACAGCTTGCGCTAGACCGGCATGCTCATGATGTCCTTATACGCGGAAAGCAACCTATTGCGAACCTGCAGCGTCGCTTCGAAGGCGATCGACGACTCCTGCCGCGCGAGCATGACCTTTGCAATATCGACCTCTTCGCCGCGCTCATAGGCGACTGTCAACTGGCCGGCGCGAGCGTTGATGTCATTAATCTTTTGAAGCTGTGTTTGCAGTGTAGAGGTAAAGCCGCCTGGTTCCGTGCGTTCAGTCCCCAAAATCCTTTGGTTTGAGCCAGGGCCTGCAAGCGAGTCTGCACCGTCCGCCTTTCCAAGCACGGTATCCATCGCTGCTTCGAATTTTGCTCCCGCACCCCCGGGGCTACCAACAGAACCCGCGCTGCTTGCTACATTTCGAAGCGCCGCATTCCTGTCGAGGATGGCGCTTCGCATAGCCAAGAGGTCGTTGATGGAGATGCTGCTCATGTTCACCCCGGTGCGATTTTTAGCATTGCCATATAATGGCATCGCAAGCGTTAGAGGATAGTTAACGACGCTTAGGAATGATTGCTTGATCGTAAAAGCCGCGTGCCGATTCTCATAGGTTGTCCACCGTCAGCACCAATGGC
>NZ_JPPQ01000006.1:156365-162327 GCF_000743655.1 Sphingobium sp. ba1 | reverse complement strand
CGCTGGCATTTGACGCGCGAAGGCGGGCATAGCCACCGCCGCATCATCCATGTCGATGACGCGACCGGCCATGCGGTGCAGGTCGCCTTGCTCAAGGCCGCGCGGGCCAACCCCAACATCACGCTGATGGAGGATATGGTCGCAATCGACCTGATCACCTCCCGCCATGGCGAGCGCTATTCGGGCGCGGGGCATGTTTGGGGCGTCTATGCCTTCAACAAGGCGACGGGGCATGTCGATGCGCTACTCGGTCGCGCGACGATCCTATGCACGGGTGGCGCGGGACGCACCTATCTCTTCTCCACCGCGCCGCGCGGCGCGACCGGCGACGGCATCGCCATGGCCTGGCGCGCGGGATGCCGCGTGTCGAACATGGAGATGAACCAGTTTCATCCCACCTGCCTCTACAATCTGGAGGTCAAGAATTTCCTGATCACCGAAGCCGTGCGCGGCGAAGGCGGGCATTTGAAGCTGCCCCCCGGCGTACCGGGCGGCGGCGAGCGCTTCATGCCGCGCTTCGATCCGCGCGAGGAACTGGCCCCGCGCGACGTGGTGGCGCGCGCCATCGACCATGAGATCAAGCGGCTCGGCCTCGACTATGTCCATCTCGACATCAGCCACAAGCCGCCGGAATTTGTGAAGCATCACTTCCCGACCATCTATGCCCGGCTGCTGGACCTGGACATCGACATCACCAAGGAACCGATCCCGGTCGTGCCCGCGCAACATTATACCTGTGGTGGCGTGGTGATCGACCTGGACGGGCGCACCGACCTGCCCGGCCTCTATGCGGCGGGCGAAGTCAGCGAAAGCGGCCTGCACGGGGCCAACCGTCTCGCCTCCAACTCGCTGCTCGAATGTTTCGTATTCGGCGAAGCAGCGGCCAAGCATATCCGCGCGAACTGGGATGATCTACCCGCTCCGCCGCCGATCCGCCCATGGGACGAAAGCCGCGTCACCAATGGCGACGAGGAAGTCATCGTCCAGCATAACTGGAAGGAAATCCGCCGCTTCATGTGGGATTATGTCGGCATCGTCCGCACCACCAAGCGGCTGGAACGCGCCCAGCACCGCATCGACCTGCTGGCGCGGGAGGTGGATGATTATTACGGCAATTTCCGCGTCACGCCCGACCTGATCGAATTGCGCAACCTGCTGGAAGTCGCGCGGCTGGTGGTACGTTCGGCCCTCCATCGAAAGGAAAGCCGCGGCCTCCACTATACGCTCGACTATCCCGACATGCTGGACGCGGCGGTCGACACGGTGCTGGCGCCGTAAAAAAAGGCGCGGTCGCCGGGGGGCGCCGCGCCTTGAGGGGGAGGGGAACATGCTGAAAGCCTGTCCGGGGCCTTCGGTGTACGTCCAAGCACCATCATCGGCTTTGACGCCCGTCAAATGCGCTTCAAAAAATCACCCAGCGCGGCATGGAAGCGCGCCGGTTGATCGGCCATCAGCATATGGCCGCTGGGACCGATGGCGCGGAGCAGCGCATCCTTCTTGGGGGCATAGGCAGCGCGGAAGCGGCTGGCGATGGCGGCGGCCTGTTCGCGATCCGATCCGATCGCATAGACGACCTCCAGCGGAACGCTAAGGCGCGGCAGTTGCGGGCCGAGATCGGTGTTGGCCAGATCACGCAACGCCTGGGCGATGACATCGGGATCGCTGCCTTTGGCCCCCGGCGTCTGCGCCACCATCTGCCCCAGATAGCGCCGCCCCGCCGCCGTGCCGGTCAGATAGCCACCAATCTGGTCAGCGAGATAGCCAAGTCCGCTAGCCGTGCCGCCGACCATGGCGGCACCAGCGGGCAGCATGTCCACCACCATGACCCGGCTCGCCAGCCCCTTGAGGCCGAGCAGCATCGCCAGCGTGCCGCCCATCGAATGGCCGACGATCGCGGGACGTTTCAATCCCGTGGCGCTGGCATAGCGCGCAATTTCATCGGCGATCGGCCGGAGCAGAGCGTCGCCGCCTGCATTGGCCTCGCCCGCCAATCCGGCAAAGCCGCGCACATGGACCAGATGAAAGCGATAGCCGGGAACCGCCGCCAGCACGCCGTTCCAGATGCCGGGGCCGCTGGCGAGGCCGGGGATGAGCAGCACATCGCGACCCGTACCCCGCACCGTCACGGCGATCCGGCGCGACGCAAAAGGGGCGGCCTGCGCCACGCCCGCCCGAAGCAAGCCGCCGGTGGCCAATGCGCCGAGCAGCCAATTGCGCCTGTTTATAGCTTTCATTGTCATCCGCCCGCTATTGCCCGCCACTCACTGAACCGCAACTGAGCGATGACGCTGTCGATCAAAGGGTTGCATCCGTCCGGCTCCTATCATCGCATTTGTGGACTCATTCGTCGCATCGTCCTTGCCCGTCCGGGCGGGGGCAGCCCCTATGTTCGCTCAAAGTGCGGGGATTATATGGCATCGAATGACAACCGGGGCGGGGTCGCGCGCCTGGTCCTTCTGGTTATGGCCCTGTCGGCCTGTGTGAGCGCGCCCGATCCGCGCCCGGCCCAGGCGGCGGCGAGCGCGCCGCAGACGTCGCGCCCGGCGACCAATAGCTGGCCGATCCGCCAGGCACCCAATCCGCCGCTGCCTTATCGCGCGGTCAGCCAGAATGATGCGCCATCGCCGACGCTGGTCAGCGCGATCCGCAATCTGGGCCAGGGATTTCGCGGCAAGGTCGGCATCGCGGTCCGCCGGATCGATGCGGACTGGACCGTCGCCTGGAACGGCACCGCCTTGTTCCCGCAGCAGAGCGTATCGAAATTCTGGGTGGCGCTGACGTTTCTGGACGCGGTGGACCGGGGCAAGCTGCGCCTGACCGACACGACCACGATCACGAAAAACGACCTAACCCTGTTCCATCAGCCCTCGGCCGCGATGGTGAAGGCGGGCGGTTGGACCACCAGCTATTCCGACCTGATGCGCCGGGCGATGACGCAAAGCGACAATACCGCCAACGACACGCTGTTGCGCGCAGTGGGCGGCCCGGAAGCGGTGCGCAGCTATTTGGCGCGGCGAATGATCAAGGATGTTCGCTTCGGCCCCGGCGAACGGTTGTTGCAGGCGACGACGGCGGGCCTCGACTGGCGGCAGGATTATTCGATCGGGCGCAATTTCTACACCGCGCGATCACGGCTGCCGATGGCGGCGCGGGTCAAGGCGCTGGACAATTATCTCGCCAATCCGCCGGACGGTGCAGCCCCCACCGCGATCGTCGGCGCGCTCGCCAAGCTCAAGCAGGGCGACATGCTGTCGGCCGAATCCACCCGCTTGTTGCTGACTGTCATGGGCGAAGCGAAGACCGGGCCGCAGCGGATCAAGGGCGGTGTGCCGCCGGGCTGGGCCTATCTGCACAAAACCGGCACAGGCCAGGATCTCGCCCCACGCTCGACCGGCTATAACGACATCGGCATCATGACCGCACCCGATGGCACCAGCTATGCCGTCGCCGTGCTGATCGGATCGACCACCGTGTCGATCCCCGAACGCTGGGCCTTGATGCAGGGCGTGGCGAAGGCGGTCGCGGCGAACCATCAACGCTGATTGTGATCGATCGGTAAGGGATGGTCTGTCTGTGCTGTTGTGTGACAGGTTGGCTATAGCGCGCTTGTAGGCGTGGTTAAGCCAACTGGTTAACGCAACGTCGCTTTGCCTAGTCCTTTTCGACCTTGAAATATGGAGCGCTGCGCCAGATGGCTGCCGTGAAAGCTAGTTGAGCTATGAAGAATATGAGAAAACCTGAGTTGTATTGGCCGTCGCGGCACTGCGTCCACAGCGGCTCCCTCAATTCAGAGTGACAAACATATAGGCTGTTGATGATATATTGCCCCGCAACAATCACAGCAAACCAATAAGAGACGGTTGCCGCTGTTACACCTGCGAACACAGCCAGTTTTTTAATCAAGACGACCTCCAACAGGCTGGTATGCGATTTCGCTATTAGGGATGCGTTAGCGGCATCGGTATAAACGTGAAGCATGTCAAACCGTCTGTCATCCCTTACTGCTGTAACGAATTGGGCTATCGGTTGCCTCTTCGCTTTATACGCAGCACTGAACATGTTTTGGCTGGCATTCCCAATCGTATGCCGAATGTGGAGCATACGGGACTGCCTGATCGCGATTTCCACAGTCTCTGCGGCGGCTTGGCTGACCTACTCCGTTTATGCCCTCGACGTTCACCGCCTCCACTTGAGAAAGTGGCTCCCTCTATGGGCCATGGGAGGCATCCTGCTTTCCAGTTCGATACACGTCTCACCTGTGACTGACCCTTGTGAAGGCCAACCCTATGATCCGCACGGGAACGCAAAGATAGGTATTGCTTGGACGATCCACGCATTTTCTTGAGGGCCGAAATCTAAGGATATCTTCGGAAAATCAAGGTTTGACTCATATAACGCACGGGTAGGCGGAGCGATGCCGATGGTCAACGCGATCCGCAGTGTCGCTAGGAGTGGGCCTTCCGCAAACGCCCATTTATAGGCGTTTATAGTTTACAATTGGTGCTCGGATAGCGGACATAGTCAACAATGTAACCTTCCTTGCCAAACGCGACCCTTATGATTGGTTGCCCCGCAGAAAATATAACTCTGTAGAAACGATCGTCTGAATTTCGGAAAACATATCGGCCACCCTCTACATTTGCTGAGATTGGCGCACGCACGATCATTCCTACCTTTCGAAATTCATATCGGAAGGGAACGGTTTTCTGAGTAGAATTTAACATCAAGCCTTGTGGACCAAGCGCAAAAGCAGGCGCGGACGATGACATATAGCACCCAAACACCGGTGATGGGTCTTGCGCCTCCGGCTCTCGAAATTCTGAGCAGCCGAGAAGCAGCGACAATAATAGTGTTGGATAGCCGCTTTTCATCATGTGAAACTATCCTGATCAGAATGTGCGTCAATGTCCGCTAAGCGGGCTACACTGCTTGATAGCCGACCTTCCTCAATCTACCCCTTCTCCCCGCCGGGGAGAAGGATATGCAGCCTTAGTGCCGAAGGCACCTAGGCGCAGTGGGATGAGGGGTTCGACGCTGAGGCGGTCCGCCTCACGGACCGTTCGCTTACGAGTGGCGCGGGCACCGCGCTACTGGAGCGGGGCGGCGTTACCGGCTATCCCCTGCCCCATGACCCAGAATCACCTCTATCTCGTCGATGGCAGCGGCTATATTTTCCGCGCCTATCATCAGTTGCCGCCGCTCACCAACCAGCATGGCCAGCCGGTCGGCGCGGTCTATGGCTATACGACGATGTTGTGGAAGCTGGCCGAGGAATTGGGCAAGGCAGAAGGGCCGACCCATATGGCGGTGATCCTCGACAAGGGATCGCACACCTTCCGCAACGACATGTATGACCAGTATAAGGCGAACCGTCCCCCCGCGCCCGAAGATCTGGTCCCGCAATTCCCCATGATCCGCGACGCGACCCGCGCCTTCTCGCTGCCCTGTATCGAGGAGGCGGGCTATGAGGCGGACGATCTGATCGCCAGTTATACCAAGGCGGCGATTGCGGCGGGATGGCATGTCACCATCGTCAGTTCCGACAAGGATCTGATGCAACTGATCCAGCCCGGCGTCGACATGTACGACACGATGAAGAATGAGCGGCGCGGGGCCGACTATGTCGTCGGCAAGTTCGGGGTGCAGCCCGAACACTTGGGCGATGTCCTCGCGCTGATGGGCGACAGCGTCGACAATGTGCCGGGCGTGCCGGGCATCGGTCCCAAGACGGCGGCCAAGCTGATCATCGAACATGGCGGGCTGGAAGCCGCGCTGGATGCCGCGCCGTCGATGAAGAAATCCAAGATGCAGGAAAATCTGATCGCCCATGCCGACATGGCGCGGCTGTCGCGGCGGTTGGTGGCGCTGCACGACAGCATGGACTTGCCCGAACCGCTCGAAGACCTGGCGTTGAAGGGCATTCCCAAGGAGCCGTTGCAGGATTTCCTAACGCATCATGGCT
>NZ_JPPQ01000006.1:152603-156355 GCF_000743655.1 Sphingobium sp. ba1 | reverse complement strand
TCAATTTCCTCGCCAACGCGCTGTACGCCAATGCCGCTGCCTATGGCGCGATGGGCCAGTTGGACAAGACGATCGCCCTCTACGGCGAGTCGCTGCCCTATTGGCGCAAGGTCGTGGAAGCCAAGCCTACCGACGCAGCCAGCCGCAACATCCTGGCCGGTATCCTGATCCAGATGGGCAACCAGAAGCTGGGTGCGCAGGACAAGGCTGGATCGGCCCCGCTCTATAGCGAAGCGCTGACACTGGCCCGCAAGTCGGTTGCCGAAAATGCCACCGACAATGTCAGCAAGAATATCCTGCTATCCGCGCTGATCGGTGCCAGCCAGTCGACCAGCGACACGGCGCTTCAGGCCGAAGCCGTCGAAATGTCCAAGAAGATGCTGGCTGACGGCAGCGTCGATGCGACCAACAAGCCTTCGGCGCAGGCGCTGACCGGCGCCCCCCAGGCGGGCTAAGAGGTTGTAGGGTTGAGGGGACGCTAAAAGCCCCTTCAACCCGCTCCGATCTTATCGGCGTAGAGCAGCCGACCCGTGCCCAGTAGCCCCAGCAAGTGCGGCAGCATATGCGGCGCGACCGCGAAACAGCCTTCGCTGCGGCCGCATTTGCCCCATGCGGCGATATGATCCTCGCCCACATAATCCGCACCGTGCAGCACGATGGCGCGCGGCTCCGCATTATTATTCTGCGGGTCCAAGCCCGCGAGCCGCATCGCCTGCCCATGCTGCCCGACATACATCTCACCCGTCCGAAATGCGCCCGACGAACTGGCAAGCGAATTGGGTTCGTTGGAGAAGCTCTGCAGCCAGCCGGAATGGGCGGGGTCGGACCCTCGACCATGGGCGACCAGATAGCTGCTGGACTGGCCGTTCATCAGGTCAACGACGTGAAAGCGCAAATCCTTCGACGGGGCATCGAAATCGGCAATGGCCACCCGGTCACGCAATAGGACGGCTCCGGCATGGCGATCCAGTGCCGCCTTCGCGCGTGCGAGCAGCCCCGCATAGGGGGGCAGCGGCACGGCGCGGGGCACCGCAGGGACGGGGACGGGTTGGGGCGCCGTCGGCAGCGCAGCCTTGCCCATCGTGTCAGGCAGAAATGTCAGGGCGAATCCGCTTAAGGCGAATTTCGTGAAATTGCGGCGATCCATCCGCACCCTATACCAAAAGGAATGCCCCGGTCCAAGACCGGGGCGATGCGCTTCATTCCTCCGTACCGCTCGCCTCGTCCGCTGGCTGCGCATCATCGCGCATATCGGGCAGGCGGGCGGTCATGCCGGTCGCATCGGCGTCGTCGAGGATCTGCTGCTGCTCCGACACCGATGGCGGCGCTGCGGGCGTCGGCGCGACGGTATTGTTCGACGGCATCGGCAGGGCCGTATCCGGCTCTTCGATGATCACATTTTCGACCGGCGGTTCGACCAGATTGTTGACGACTGGCGCCTCCTCTTCCTTCTTGCCGCACGCCGACAAGGCAAGGGCACCGATGAGCGCGGCAAAGGCAATTTTACGCATGGGGGATCAATCCTTCAAAGCTATAATGTCGGCGGGGGCAGCGGTCGGATCGACACGTCGGCTCGACGCTTCGATCTTGCTCGCGAGCAGCTTGTCCCAACCATAGGGGTCGGCGCGAAAGCTCATCGTGCCATTATTGCTAGCAAAAGCGGTCCAGTAGAGCAGATAGACCGCCACATCCTTGGGCAGGGACACGCGCTGGGTCTTGCCTTCGTCGATCAGGCTCTGGATCTGGCCATTCAATGCCGGGTCGCTCGCCACCATCAGTTCGGCCAGCGATACCGGCTTTTCGAGACGGATGCAGCCATGGCTGGCGAGCCGGTCGTAGCTCGAAAATTTACCGCGCGAGGGCGTGTCGTGCAGATACACGGCGAATGGGTTGGCGAAATCGAACTTCAATCGGCCAAGCGCGCTGTTGGGTCCGGCAGGCTGGACGATCCGCTCGCCGCCTTCGGGTGTCTTGACGATCTTGTAGCCCTGCTTGATCAGCGTCGCCCGCCCCTTGGGGAAGAGTTCGCGCCGGGCGATCGACATGGGCACGTTCCACGGCGGATTGACGACGATCGAATGGATGTTCGACATCAGCATCGGTGTCGCATTGTCGGGGCTGCCCGTGACGGCGCGCATCGAACTGATCGGCTGGTCGCCTTCGAACATGGTCAGTACGGCCGCCGCGATATTCACCTGGACCCGGTTGACCGGCAAGTTGCGCGGCATCCAGCGCCACCGCTCCATATTCGCCATGATCGCCGCGATCCGGTCATCCACGCTGACATTGAGCGCCGCCAGCGTGCGGGTGTCGAGCAGGCCGGTGGGGTTGAGGCCATAGCGGCGCTGCGCGCGCTGCAATACGCTGCTCAGTTTCTCGCCTGGCGTCACCGCGCTATCCTCGATCGCGATACGCGCGCGCACCACGTCGGGCGCGGACTGCGCGGTCAGCGTCGGCCAGCCGCCTTGATCGCGAATCGTCTCGTAGCGGACCAGACCCTGGCGCAGTCCTTCATAGCCTGCATAGGGCGGCGTCAGGCTGTTCGCCCATTGCGCAAGCCGGTCCTCGGCCACGGCCCGCGCCAGCGACGGGCGGGGATTGAAGGGCGCGGGGCGCAGCGCCCAGACTTCGAGGAAATCGGCGGTATCGACGCGCCCGGTGGACAGCGCCTTGGCGCGGTCGAGCAGCGCGCGCACCAGCGCCTCACCCGACAGCGGCCCGCTCGCCTTCTGCCGCGCCATCAATCCCTGCGCCGCGCCCTGCTTCAACCAGTCATTGGCCCATGCTTCCTGTGCCGCCGACAAGGGTGGGATCGGTGCGGGCAAGGGCGCGGCCGGAATCGCTTGCACCATGCCAGGCGCGGGCGAAGTCGGCGCGGGCATGGTCGGCACCACCACGGGCGGCGCGGCCAGGCTTTGGGCGGCGACGGACACCGCACTGACGCCAAGCAGCGCCAGCAACGGAAGACGGATCATATCGGGACGGTTCATGCTGGACCAGATAGCGCAAAGCGGCCATCGTTCAAACGACCATAGCGGAAAAGATCATGCTGCACGTTGTTCACCATTCCGCCTATGTCTCTCCAGCAACACCCGGCAGCCGTTTCCGCTTCGACAAATATGGGCTGGTAATGGAGGCGCTGCGCGAATCCGGCGCACCCATCACCGTGCATCAGCCCGATCCGATGCCGCGTGCCTGGATTGAGGCAGTGCATGATCCCGCCTATGTCGAGCAGGTCGTGACCCTGTCCGTCCCGCCCGACAAGGAACGGCGGATCGGCTTTGCCGTCACGGAACGGGTGATGCGCCGATCGCTGCTGTCACCCGGCGGCACCTGGGCATCTGCGCGGCTGGCGCTGACGCATGGCTATGGCGCCAATGCGGCAGGCGGCAGCCATCATGCGCTGGCCGATAGTGGCGCGGGCTATTGCGTGTTCAACGACCTCGCCATCGCTGCGAACCGCCTAATCGCGGAAGGCGATGCGGCGCGCATCCTGATCCTCGACCTCGACGTGCATCAGGGCGACGGCACTGCGTCCCTGTTGGCGGGGCGCGGCGACATCTTCACTTTGTCGATCCATGCCGACAAAAATTTCCCGGTGCGCAAGGCGCGCTCGACACTCGACATCGCCCTGCCCGACGGGGTGGAGGATGCCGCCTATGCGGCCATCCTCGCCGACACGCTGCCGCCCATATTAGACGACTTCGCGCCCGACCTCATTCTCTATCAAGCCGGGGTCGACCCCCATGCCG
>NZ_JPPQ01000006.1:150618-152593 GCF_000743655.1 Sphingobium sp. ba1 | reverse complement strand
GGCGGATATCGATGGCGAGCGGAATGCGGCCCAGGAAGGGCATATCCATCTCGCCGGCCGCCGTTTCCGCGCCGCCAGTGCCGAACGGGTCGGAGATTTCGCCGCAATGGGGGCAGGCATAGCCCGCCATATTCTCGACCAGGCCAATCATCGGCACGCCCGCCTGGGTGAACAGGCTGACCGCGCGGGTCGCGTCGATCAGGGCCAGATCCTGCGGCGTCGAGACGATCACCGCACCGACGGGCTTATGCTTCTGCACCATCGTCAATTGAATGTCGCCGGTGCCCGGCGGCATGTCGACCACCAGCAAGTCGGTCTCGCCCCAATCGGCGTCGATCAGTTGCGACAGGGCATTGCCGACCATCGGCCCGCGCCACGCCAGCGCCTTGCCGGGTTCGACCAGATGCGCCATCGACAGCATCGGAATGCCGAGCGTGCCGGTGACCGGGATCATCTTCTTGTCACGGGCCTGCGGTTTTTGATCCTCGCTTCCCATCAACCGCGCCTGTGACGGGCCGTAGATGTCGGCATCGACCAATCCGACCCGGTGGCCGAGGCGATGCAGCGCGACGGCGAGGTTGGCGGATAGCGTGGATTTGCCGACGCCGCCCTTGCCAGACGCCACGGCGATGATGCGCAGTGATTTGCGTTCCGCCGTCTGGGCGATGCGGACATCGGTGACGCCCGGCACGGTCAGGCCGCCCTCGCGGATTGCGGCAACAAGGCCGTCGCGCCGGTCAGGCGACAGGCCGCCGACATCGAGGGCGAGGGTCATCACCCCGTCCTTGACGCGCGGCGTGCTGGCACGGCCATCGGTCAGAGCGGTCAGGCGGGCGGTAAAATCGGCAATATCGGTCATGACGACGCCCTGTAGGAAATAATCGCTCCTAAGGGCACTGTTTTTCGCGGGCCAGCCTTCCTATAGAAGGTGACATGAAAAGATTATTCGGGTGGATGCCCGGCATCGTGAGCATGGCGCAAGGCCCCTGGGGCGGCAAAAGCGACGGGCCGGAGAGTAATGACGGTTCGGGCGGAAAGGGTGCGGGCGGCGATGGCGGCCCGCGCAATCCGTGGACCCAACCGGGTCGTCCGGTTGGGCAGAAAGGTCCGTCCGCGATCGAGGAAATGTTGCGGCGGGGCCGCGACAGCTTTGGCCAGGGTGGCGGCAATGGCGGCGGCTTTGGTGGCCTGCCGCAGCGTCCCAATGGCAAGGCGCTATGGCCGATCGGGATCGCGATCCTGGTCATCCTGTGGCTCGTATTGACCAGCTTCCACCGTGTCGGCCCGCAGGAACGCGGCGTCGTCACTTATCTTGGCAGTTACAGCCGCACCCTGACCCCCGGTATCAGCCTGACCCTCCCCGCCCCCTTCGCGGCGGTGACGATCGTCGATGTCGAGGAAATCCGCACCATCGACGTGGGATCGACCACGGCGGAGAATGAGAATCTGGTGCTGACCGGCGACCAGAATATCATCGACCTTGCCTATTCGGTGCGCTGGAACATCCGCAATCCCGAACTGTACCTGTTCCAACTGTCCAACCCCGATGCCGCCGTGCGCGAAGTCGCCGAAAGCGCGATGCGCGCCGTGCTGGCCAGCGTCAGCCTGGACGACGCATTGGGCGCGGGCCGTACCGCGATCGAACAGCAGGTCGAACAGCGGATGCAGGAGATACTGGACGGTTACCGTTCCGGCATCCGCATCCAGGGTATTGCGATCAAGCAGGCCGATCCGCCAGCCGCGGTCAATGATGCGTTCAAGGCCGTGTCGGCCGCGCAGCAGACCGCGCAGACCTACCTCAACGAAGCGCGCGCCGCCGCCCAGCAGGTAACGGCCAAGGCGCAGGGCGAGGCAGCCTCCTTCGACAAGGTGTATGAACAATATCGCCTGGCCCCGGACGTGACCCGCCGCCGCATGTATTATGAAACGATGGAGGGCGTGTTGGCTAATGTCGACAAGACCATCGTCGAAGGGA
>NZ_JPPQ01000006.1:146853-150608 GCF_000743655.1 Sphingobium sp. ba1 | reverse complement strand
CCGACTATGTCGACTGGCTGGCGGTCGATCGGATCGAGGGGCGCGAGTTCGACATCGGCATCCACCGCCACTGGCTCGATCCCAGCCGTCCGCTCGCCGAAGCCGTGCTGAAACCAGCGCAGGGGGTGATCGTCACCAGCGCAACGCTGAAGGGCGGCGGCGAATGGAGCAATGCGGAGGGGCGCAGCGGCGCGGTCCACCTGCCCCATGGCGCCGAACGGTTCGAGGCGGCCAGCCCCTTCGACTATCCGGGGCGCGCCGAGGTGTTGATCGTCACCGACATCAAACGGGGCGACATCGCCGCCTTGTCCGGTGCCTATGGCCGCTTGATCGAGGCGGCGGGCGGCGGCACGCTGGGGCTGTTCACCGCGATCCGGCGGCTGCGCGGCGTCCATGCGCGCATTGCCGACCGGCTGGCGCGGGCAGGCCTGCCGCTTTACGCGCAGCATGTCGACCCGATCGACACCGGCACCCTAGTCGATATCTTCCGCGACGATCCGCGCGCCTCGCTGCTCGGCACCGATGCGCTGCGCGATGGTGTGGACGTACCGGGCTATTCGCTGCGGCTGGTGGTGATGGAGGGGGTACCCTGGTCGAAGCCTACAGTGCTGCACGCGGCGCGGCGACTGGCTGGCGGCGGCAATGCCTATGACGACCGGCTGATCCGCGCGCGGCTGGCGCAGGCGTTCGGGCGACTCATCCGCCGGGCCGAGGACAGGGGCAGTTTCGTGATCCTGTCGGCCGCCATGCCCAGCCGACTATTGAGCGCCTTCCCGCCGGGAACGCCGATCCGTCGCCTGACGCTGGACGAAGCCATCCTCGCGGTCAACGCCAGTGCACGCGCGCAAACGCTTGGCGAAACGGCCGCTTTGGGGCATCAGGGGGCCGAATCCGGCATGCCCCCCCAGGAGACAGAATGAAACGGCTGACCCTGTTGCGCCACGCCAAGTCGGACTGGGACGATCCGGTGGCTCGCGATTTCGACCGGCCGTTGAACCGCCGGGGCGAAAAGGCTGCCATATTGATGGGCCAGTTCGCCGCGCGCCGCGCCATGCAGTTCGACATGCTGGTCGCCTCGCCTGCTGTGCGGGTCGTGGAGACGCTGGACGTCTTCTTCACGGGCTATGGTCAGATACTCGACGCGCATTGGGACCGGCGCATCTACCTCGCCTCCTCCCCGATCCTGTTCGATGTCGTCCGCGACCTCCCCGACAAGGCCGACAGCGTTTTGATGGCCGGGCATAATCCGGGGCTGGAGGAGTTGATCCTCGATCTGGTTCCTGATGATGGCAACAATGACTTGCGCGAGAATGTGGAGGCGAAGTTCCCGACCGCCAGCATCGCTGTGTTGGACCTCGCTATCGACCGCTGGTCGCAGGCAAAAGAGGGTGTCGCAACACTAGCCAGCTTCACCCGACCGCGCGACCTCGACCCCGCATTGGGGCCAAGTTCGCGGTGACGCCGATCACGTGGCGCCGGGCGGAGGCACGCGACGCCCCTGCCCTCTCCATATTAGGCGGGGCGACTTTCCTCACCAGCTTTGCCCATGATCATCCGGGTGCGGCGCTGACCGCCCATATCCGCACCGCGCATGGCGAGGCCTATTATGCATCAGCGCTCACCGATCCGGCGCAAACGGTGCTGATCGGTGAAACCCCGCTCGGCGCGGCGGTGGGCTATGCGATGATCACCCCGCCGGACCTGCCGATCGCGACCGACCCGGCGCGTGACGTGGAATTGAAGCGTGTCTACCTGCTGCATGGCTGGCAGGGTGGCGGTCATGGCGATGCGATCATGGCGCTGGTGGTCGAAGAAGCGCAGCGGCGCGGGGCGCGCCGATTGCTACTCGCCGTCTATCCGCAGAACGAACGCGCACGTCGCTTCTATGCGCGACACGGCTTTGGCGAAATCGGCGAATTGACCTTCATGGTCGGGGACGTGCCGTTCCGCGACCTCATCTATGCGCGAACGCTATAAAGCGATCGCGCGCGCCAGCGTCGCACGGATGGTTTCGAGACGCGTCAGCAGGTCATCTTCGGCCTGCGGCGGCGAAACCGGAGGAGAAGCGCCATTGCCCTCTTCCAGCGCCTTTTGCGCACCCTTGACGGTGAAGCCCTCCACGTTGAGCAGATGGTGGATGCGGCGGGCGAGATCGACGTCGGCGGGCCGGTAATAGCGCCGGTTGCCAGAGCGTTGCAGCGGCCGCAACTGCGGAAACCGCGTTTCCCAATAGCGCAAGATATGCTGGGCCAGGCCCAGTTCACCGGCCAATTCGCCGATGGTCAGAAATGCCCCCTCCACCTTTTTCATGACAGCGATGTTGCACCCACAGCCGGGCGCGCGTCAACCATGGTAAATGTCGGAGAAAGAAGAAAAAGCCAGTGGGCTGAGACGGGGATCAGGCGACCCGGTCGCGCATCGTCTGGCTGGCGCGGAACGTCAGCACCCGGCGCGGCTGGATCGGCACCTCGACCCCGGTCTTGGGGTTGCGGCCCATGCGCTGCGTCTTGTCGCGCAGGACGAAGGTGCCGAAGCTGGAGATCTTCACATTCTCGCCGCGCTCCAGCGCGACTGACATATGATCGAGGATCGATTCGACCAGCGCAGCGGCTTCCGCCCGCGACAAGCCGACATGGCGGTTGAGGCTTTCCGCCAGATCCGCGCGCGTCAATGTACCCGTGCCGCTCATAACCCGTCGCTCCCCGATGACAGAGCGCCAAATTGACCGATTTATACCAAATGTGCAAGCATTGCCTGCCGTTACGTCACAGGCGAATGACGCACGCGCCCCAGGTGAAGCCGCCGCCCATCGCTTCCAGTACGATGAGTTCGCCCGGCTTGATCCGCCCGTCGCGCACCGCGAGGTCGAGCGCCAGCGGAACCGACGCAGCGGAAGTATTGGCGTGGCGGTCAACGGTCACCACCACCCGGTCGGGCGACAGCTTCAATTTGCGCGCCGTAGCATCAAGAATGCGGGCATTGGCCTGGTGCGGGACCAGCCAGTCGATGTCGGCATTGGTCAGGCCCGCCATCGCCATGACTTCGTTGAGGACCGAGGCGAGGTTGACGACGGCATGGCGGAACACCTCCTGCCCGCGCATCCGCAATTTGCCCACGGTCTGCGTCGTTGACGGGCCGCCATCGACATAGAGAAGCTGGTTATGGCGACCGTCGGCGTGCAGTTTCGACGCCAGTATGCCGCGCACGCCACCCGCGCTTTCCTCCGCCCCCAGCACCACAGCGCCCGCGCCATCGCCAAACAGGACGCAAGTTGCGCGATCCTCCCAGTCGAGGATGCGGCTGAAGGTTTCCGCGCCGATCACCAGCGCGCGGTTCGCGGCGCCCGACCGGATCATGCTGTCCGCCACGGTCATGGCGTAGAGAAAGCCTGAGCAGACGGCGGCAACGTCGAACGCAACGCAATCGTCGATGCCGAGCGCGGCCTGGACGGTGGTCGCGGTGGCAGGAAAAGTCTGGTCCGGCGTTGCCGTCGCCAGGATGATGAGGTCGATATCCTGCGGCGCGACAGCCGCGGCGTCGAGCGCCGCGCGGGCGGCATCGGTCGCCAGCGTAGAGGTCGTTTCACCCTCTCCCGCGATATGGCGGTTACGGATGCCGGTGCGCTCAACGATCCATTCGTCGCTGGTATCGACGGTTTCCGCCAGTTCGGCATTGCTGACCGCGCGAACGGGCAGGGCCGAGCCCGTGCCCAGCAATATCGATCGACGGATCACTTGACGGGCAGCTCCAGCTTG
>NZ_JPPQ01000006.1:127714-146843 GCF_000743655.1 Sphingobium sp. ba1 | reverse complement strand
AGGGGCTGGGGGTGGGGGCTATCATCTTGGCGTCGCGTGTGGGGATGGCCCCCACCCCAACCCCTCCCCTGAAGGGGAGGGGCTTTTCCGTAACGATCCCCTCTTCCACCAACCACCGCGCCAGCTTTGCGACCCGCTCGACCTTGTCGGCTACCGTGCCCAGTTTCTCGTGGAAGGTGATGCGTTCGAGTTTCTTGGCGTGGTCGTCCAGCCGGGTCTTACGGTCCTGTTCCCAGAAGAAGCGCGCGTCGCTCAAGCGCGCGGCCAGTACCTTGCGGTTGCCTGCGATGATGGCGGCGCCGCCATCCTTGGCGTCGATATTGGCGGTGCAGATGAAGGCGGGGGCGAGTTTGCCCGCGCTGTCGCGCAGCACGAAATATTTCTGGTTGATGCGCAGGGTTAGCTGGATGACTTCAGGCGGCACCTCAAGAAAGACGGGGTCGAAATCGCCGAGCAGCGGCACCGGCCATTCGGTCAGGCCCGCATTTTCCGCGACCAGCCCCTTGTCCTCGATGACGGTGTAGCCATGCGCGGCGGCGGCCTGCGCGGCCTTGTCCGCGATGATCGCCTGGCGCTCCTGGTGGCTGACGATGACATGGCAGGCGCGCAGTTTTTCAGCATAGTCGCCCGCCCCGCCGATGGTGATTTCGGCCGGGTGGTGGAAGCGATGGCCGAGCGTCGCATAGCCGCTGCGGATGCCGTCGATCTCGCAATCGATCAGTTGCTCGCCCAGGATCGCGACGATGCCCTGCAACGGGCGGACCCAGCGCAGGCTTTCGGTCGTCTGCGACGCGGTGCCCCAGCGCATGGATTTGGGCCAGGGGAAGGCGCGGATGATGGCGGGGATGGCTTGCGCCAGCACCTCTGCGGTGGCGCGGCCGGGCTTGTTGACCACGGCGAACCAGATGCCGTTGCGGTCTTCGAGCTGGTCCTGGGTCAAGCCGGTCTTGCGCAGGAAGCCTTCGAGCGCTTGCGGCGGCGCGCTGGTGCGCGGGCCTTTATGCTCTTCGCTGACGGCGGCGGTTTCGAGCGGCAGGTCGCGGGCGATGAGCGCCAGGCGGCGGGGCGTGACGAAGCTGTCGATGCTGCCCGGCGTTAGGCCGGACTTCGCCAGTTCCTCGGTAAAGAGGCGAGTGAGATCGTCACTGGCCTTGAGCTGCATGCGCGCGGGGATTTCCTCGCAGCGCAGTTCGAGGAGGAAGTCGGTCATTGGTCATATCCACAATAGAAGATCCTCCCCTGGAAGGGGAGGTGGCGGGGCGCAGCCCCGACGGAGGGGTGCCCCGCTATCGATAGGGTGACACCCCTCCACCACTTCGTGGTCCCCCTCCCCTTACAGGGGAGGATTTGAAGTGCCGGATTCACGCGGCCCATCCGTTGGATTCCATCCATGCTTCGCAGCTGCCCTTCGCCATGTCGCGGACCTGGCCCATATAGCTGGCGCGTTCCTGGACGGAGATCACGCCGCGCGCTTGCAGCAGGTTGAAGACGTGGCTGGCCTTGATCGCCTGGTCATAGGCGGCGAGCGGCACGCCATTGTCGATGCAGCTGCGCCATTCGGACTGGCAATCTTTGAACCAGCGGAACAGTTTTTCCGTGTCGGCGACCTCGAAATTCCATTTCGACATCTGCTGTTCATTGGCCAGGAACACGTCGCCGTAAGTCACGCCGGCATCGTTGAATTTCAGGTCATAGACGCTGTCGACGCCCTGAATATACATGGCCAGCCGTTCGAGGCCGTAGGTCAGTTCGCCCGCGACCGGCTTGCAGTCATAGCCGCCCATCTGCTGGAAATAGGTGAATTGCGTGACTTCCATACCGTCGCACCACACTTCCCAGCCAAGGCCCCAAGCACCCAGCGTCGGGCTTTCCCAGTCATCCTCGACGAAGCGGATGTCATGCACCAGCGGGTCGATGCCGATTTCCACGAGGCTGCCGAGATACAGCTCCTGCAGATTGGCCGGGCTGGGCTTCATGATCACCTGATATTGGTAATAATGCTGCAGCCGGTTGGGGTTTTCGCCATAGCGGCCGTCCGTGGGTCGGCGGCTGGGCTGGACATAGGCGGCGTTCCACGGCTTCGGCCCAAGCGCGCGCAGGGTGGTGGCGGGGTGGAAGGTGCCCGCGCCGACTTCCATGTCATAGGGCTGGAGGATGACGCAGCCCTGTTTCCCCCAATAGGCATGGAGGGTCAGGATGAGGTCCTGGAAGGAAAGCGCTTTGCCTTCGGCCACGAATAGTCCTTCGCGAAATGGTCGGTTTTGCTGGCTCGCGCCTTGGCGCATGGGGCCGATAGGGTCAAGGGCAGGACGGAGCGAAACAGGGTTAAGTGGCTTGCCCTTGCGCCATCCGCCCCGCATGGTCGGGACTATGAAGATGCTTGCTTATCTGGCCCATGGCCTTGCCGCCGCGCTGTTGCTGACCAGCGGCCCGGTCGCCGCCCGCCCTGCCCCGCCCGCTACCAGCGTCGCGACGCCCGCGCTGTGGCGGGTGCAGGATGCGGACACGACGCTCTATCTGTTCGGCACGGTGCATGTGATGAAGCCGGGGGTCGACTGGTTTCGCGGCGGGGTGAAGGCCGCGTTCGACGGTTCGGACGAATTGGTGCTGGAGATTATCGAGCCGGACGATCCCAATGTGATGGGTGGCGTGATGATGAGCCGGGCGGTGGCGCAGGATGGCGTGGCGCTATCCGACCGGCTGACGCAGGAGGCACGGGAGAAATATCGCGCGGCGATGGCGGCGAACGGCCTGCCCGCACCGGCCTTTGACCGGATGAACCCGTGGATGGCGGGCATGGCGCTGGCCGTCGCGCCGCTGGCGAAGATGGGCTATCAGGCGGATCTGGGCGCGGAGAAAATCCTGCGCTCGGCGGCAGTGAAGGCGGGCAAGCGGGTCGAGGCGCTGGAAACGGTCGAGCAGCAGATCGATTTCTTTGCGACGTTGCCGATGGAACAGCAGCTCGCCTTCCTGAACGCGACTGTCGATGGCTTGCCGGAGATGGAAACGGAGTTTGCCGCCCTACTGCGGCACTGGCAGGCGGGCGACCCGGACAAGCTCGGCAAGTCGATGAACGAGTCGCTGGAGGCAACGCCTGAGCTCGCGCAGGTGCTGTTGATCGGGCGCAACGCGAACTGGGCGCAATGGATCAAGGCGCGGATGGCGACGCCGGGGACGATATTCGTCGCGGTCGGCGCGGGGCATCTGGCGGGCAAGGGCAGCCTGCAGGATCAGTTGAAGACGCTGGGCATCAAGGCCCGGCGGATCAAGGAGTAAGCGACGATGCGGCGGTTTACCCATTTCCTGGCGCTGTGCGCGCTGACGCTGGTCGCGGCCTGCGGACAGGATAGCAGCCCCAAGCCGGAGCCCGCGCAAGCTGGTCCGGCGCTGTGGCAAGTGTCGCGCGGCCCCATGAAGGGCTGGCTGTTCGGCACCATCCATGTGCTGCCCAAGGGGGTGGCGTGGGAGACGCCGACGATCAGCGATGCCATGGCGCAGGCCGACCGGCTGGTGCTGGAAGCGGCGGATTTGCAGGATGAGCAGAAGACGCTGGCATTGTTCGAGCAGATGGGCCGCAGCCCCGGCCTGCCCCCGCTCGACCAGCGCGTGCCGGAAGAAGATCAGGTCGCGCTCGTCAAGGCGGTGGCGGATGGCGGCACCAGCACGCAGATGCTGTCGGGCTATGAAAGCTGGGCGGCGGCGATGCTGTTGTCGGCGGCCAGCCAGCAGGCGCTCAAGGTGAGCCAGGATGATGGCGTGGAGCCGGTGCTGATCGCGGCGTTCAAGAAGGCTGGCAAGCCGATTGGCGGGCTGGAAACGGTGGAGCGGCAATTCGCCGCGTTCGACACACTGCCCGATGCGGCGCAGGCGAAGCTGCTGGTGCAGACGGTGCGCGAGACCAAGGATATGAAGGCCCTGTTCGACCATATCCTGACCGCCTGGCGCAAGGGCGACATGGAGGCGATCGCGAAGGAGGACCAGAATGGCGAGCAGCCCGATCCGGTGGTCGAGGAAGCCGTGCTGGTCGCGCGCAACCGCGACTGGGTGAAGGCGATCGAGCCGATGACGGGGCGGCCCTTCATCGCGGTGGGGGCCGGGCATCTGACGGGGCGGGAGAATTTGATCGAGTTGCTGAAGGCCAAGGGCTTTACGGTGACGCGGGTGCAGTAAGGCCGCACTCCCGCACGCGCGGGCGGCCGGGTCGAAACGTCGAAAAATGCAGGTGGTCGCTGAATGAAATACGTCTATATCATAGCGGCTGCCATCATCGTCGTTGGTTTAGCGGCCTCGGTGATAAAGTATGTCTACTACTCGCCTTACAACCGATGCATCAGAGAGTGTGTCGTGGTGGGCTTCACGAAAGACGAAGCTGCGGCGGCGTGCGCTCGCCTCCACGGTTGAAACTGATCCATTACCCGTCAGTCGCTACCTTGCAATCTTGCCCTTTTCTGCTAAAGGGCGCGCTCCCGCGATGGTCATCCCTGGAGGCGTGGCGGGAAAATGTAACTCAAACCAGCTTTTGGAGACACGCAATGAGCGAGCAGCTTACGCTGTCGGCCGAGGCACGCGATCGGGCAGGCAAGGGAGCCTCCCGCGCCCTCCGCCGTGAGGGCCGCGTACCCGCCGTCATCTATGGAATGAACGAAGAACCCCAGTCGATCCACGTCGAGGAAAAGCTCCTCAACAAGCTGCTGGGTACCGGTCATTTCTTCAATTCGGTCGTCATGGTGGAAGTCGGTGGCAAGTCCATCCGCACCCTCGCCAAGGACGTGGCCTTCCACCCCGTCTCCGACCGTCCGCTGCACGCCGACTTCCTGCGCGTTTCGGAACATGCCAGCGTCACCGTCGCGGTGCCGGTGCGCTTCGAAAATGAAGCCGCTTCGCCGGGCCTGAAAAAGGGTGGCGTGCTGAACGTCGTTCGTCATGACGTCGAACTGATCGTCGATGCCGCCGAAATCCCCGAAGATGTCGTCGTTGACCTGACCGGCTTTGAAGTCGGCGATTCGATCCACATCAGCGCGGTCAAGCTGCCCAAGGGCGCGAAGGCAGCAATCGACGATCGCGACTTCACCATCGCGACGATCGTTGCCCCGTCCGCGCTGAAGAGCGCCGAGGGTGGCGAAGGCGAGGACGAGGCAGAAGCCACGGCCGAATAAGCCTGTCGCCGTCGTTCCGACGGTTTTGCTCAACCCCGTTCGGGCTGAGTTTGTCGAAGCCCTTTCCTGGTCGAACAGGAAAATCGGCCGATCGACAGGCTCAGGGCGAACGGGGTTTTGCTTTTTCTGGAGAGTGAAGATGCAAATCTGGGTGGGGCTCGGCAATCCGGGCACGCAATATGCGATGCACCGGCATAATGTCGGCTTCATGGTCGCCGACCTGATCGCGGACCTGCATCGCTTTTCGCCGCCCAAGAAGCAGTTTCAGGGCTGGGTGCAGGAAGGGCGGATCGGCACGGAGAAGATCCTGCTGCTCAAACCTGCGACCTTCATGAACGAAAGCGGCCGGTCGGTGGGCGAGGCGATGCGCTTCTACAAGCTGACGCCGCAGGACGTAACCGTCTTTCACGACGAACTCGACCTGGTGCCAATGAAGGTGAAGGTGAAGCGCGGTGGCGGCAACGCCGGGCATAATGGCCTGCGATCGACCGACGCGCATATCGGCGCGGATTTCCGCCGGGTGCGGATCGGCATCGGCCATCCGGGCCATAAGGACAAGGTCCATGGCTATGTGCTGGGCAATTACGCCAAGAGCGAGATGGACGCGCTCACCGCGATGCTGGGCGCGATCGGGGCCGAGGCGGAGTGGCTGGCCAAGGGCGACGATGCGCGCTTCATGAACGAAGTCGCGCTGCGACTGGCGGACTGAGCGCCAAAGGCAAACGGCGTCCGACAGGGTGCCGGACGCCGTTTCCTGTGGGCAGGAGGGGTTAGCCCCCTGCCCCTGATAGATCAGACGATCACGAACTCGGCGTTGGTCATCGCCAGGCCGGTGGAGATGGAGGCGAACTGCACCGCAGCCCCCGCCCCATTGCCATCCGCATCGAACAGCAGCGCGCCGGTGGCGCTGTTGTAGATGATCCGGTCACTGGCATCGGCGGCGCCTGCCCCGATGCGGAACGCCGCAGCGGTCAGTACCCCGACCGGCAAGCCACCAAAGGCCGCCGAATTCAGCCTGAACTGGTCGTTCGCCACCGAATAATCAGTGATGGTGTCGAGATTGGCAGTCAGACCATTCATGAAGGCGAAGATGTCGTTGCCGGCACCACCGGCCATCGTGTCGTTCCCCGAACCGCCGCTCAGCACATCATTGCCGCCGCCGCCTTCCAGCGTATCATTGCCGCCACCGCCGATCAGTTCGTCGTTGCCAGCACCGCCCTTGATGACGTTATTGGCGGAGCTGCCGGTCAGCACATCATTGAAGGCCGAACCGTTGATATTCTCCATCAACGCGACGGTGTCCGTACCGGCACCGCCGGTCACCTGCGCGGCCGCGACCGACAGGCTGACCGTGACGGCCGAGGTTGCATTGACATAGCTGAGCGTGTCGATGCCGTTGCCGCCGTTGATGATATCATCGCCAGCGCCCCCTTCGAGCAAGTCATCCCCATCGAAGCCGAACAGGATGTCGTTGCCATTTTCGCCGGTCAGCTTGTTGTTGCCACTGTTCCCGTTGAGCGCATTGTCGAGGGCGTTCCCCGTGAGGCTGGAACCCGACGTCCCCGTCAGGGTCGCATTTTCGACGGCGCGACCAACCAGCGTGTAGGTCACGGACGAATAGATCAGGTCCGTACCGGCACCCGACGATTCGATGACATTGTCGCTCGCCGTATCGACATAATAAATGTCGTTGCCAGCGCCGCCATTCATGATGTCGACGCCCGTGCCGCCATCCAGAATGTCATCGCCATCGCCACCGATCAGCGTGTCTGCGTCTCCCAGGCCATAGAGCGCGTCATTGCCTGCATTACCAACCAGTCTATTGGCTTCACCCGACCCAACCAACGTATCATTGGCCGCGTTACCGATGACATTTTCAATACTGGACAGGCTGATAGGCCCCGACCCGCCCGGTGTGTATGTGAACGTGCCGTCAGTGAGATTGACAGTGGCCGTCGAACTGATGCCGGTGATGTCGAACGTATCGGAGCCTGCGCCGCCGACATAGATTTCGCCATAACCACCATTCCAGCCGCTCACGAGCCGGAACGTATCGTCACCTGCCTCACCATAGATGATATCGATGCCACTGCCGCCGTCAAAGACATCATTACCGTCGCCACCTATCAACAGGTCGTTGCCGTCGCCGCCATTGATGATGTCATTGCCGGTGCCGCCGTAAATCATGTCGGTGCCGCTGCCGCCGTTCAGCGTATCATCCCCCGCCTCGCCATAGAGCGTATCATCTCCAGCATTGCCGTTGATGACGTTGGCGGACGCATTGCCGGTGATGGTGTCTGCCAATTGCGTGCCATCGACATTTTCGACAGCCGTAATCGTCCAGGGACCGCCATAAAGCGGATTATACTGCCAGCTACCCGACGTCAGATTGACGGTCGAGCCATAGATCGTCGTAATCTGGCTGAGGTCCAGCCGATCGACGCCGGAGCCGCCATCGATATTGTCGCCGAACTCCGTCGCCGACCCCGTTTGGCGAACTATGAAGACATCGTTCCCTGCCTCACCATAAATCGAATCGCCGAAGTAGCCGCCGTAGATGGTGTCATTGCCATTGCCGCCATAGACAACGTCCGTGCCGTCGCCAGCATCGAGTATGTCGTTCCCGTCGCCGCCATAGAGGGTATCGTCGCCCTGGCTGCCATCCAGCACGTCATCGCCCGACCCGCCATATAGCGTATCATTGCCCA
This sequence comes from Sphingobium sp. ba1, assembly GCF_000743655.1. Classification (NCBI taxonomy): domain Bacteria; kingdom Pseudomonadati; phylum Pseudomonadota; class Alphaproteobacteria; order Sphingomonadales; family Sphingobiaceae; genus Sphingobium; species Sphingobium sp. ba1. The sequence continues at coordinate 138,979 of NZ_JPPQ01000006.1, read as the reverse complement.
ATCCGCCGTTGAGCACATCGCTGCCGCCATTGCCGTTCAGCACGTTATCGGCCTGGTTACCGGTGATCGTGTCGTTGCCCGACCCGCCATTGGCGTTTTCGATCAAGGATGCGGTGTTGCCGCCGAACAGCAGCGCATTGAAGATGTTGCCGCGGGCATAATTGCCATCGCCCAGATAAGCGATCTGCGCGCTGCTGAACGTCGAATGGCCGCCGGGATTGAGATCCAGCGTCAGATTGCTGGTATAGTTGGACAGATTATAGGTATCGATGCCGCCACCGTCCCAGATGGTCGCGAAGATGCGGTTGCCGCCTGGATCGATCGCGACAGACCCGTTGATCAGGGTTTCGCCGCCGGTCTGGCTCCAGGTATAGACGGTGTTGCCCGAATTGACCGAATAGTCGGCCCCGTACATCGTCTGCAAAGCCAGGATGTCGAGCATCATATAGCTTTGCGGCGCACCCCATTGTTCATAGGAATAGCCGCCGGTCAGCGGATCGCCGATATAGCTGCGATAGGTCATGACCGTGAACTCGATCGAGTCCCAAGCCGTTGGCAGTGCGCCATAGGCTCCGCCGGTCTGGCCATGCGCCAGACCCAGCGAATGGCCGAGTTCATGGAACATGGTGTGCCAGGCATAGTTGCCCGCCGTCGGCGTCTTCAGCGAATTGACGGTGCCGTCATAGCCGTTGCCGAAGAAGGTGTCCCCGCCATAGATGCTGTTGCTGGGATAATAAGCATAAGCCGTGCCAGGGTCGCTGGAGTTGGCACCGCGGATCGTCGCAATCGCCGAGCCTGCGCCATCATAGGAGAGGCCCAAATTCGTAAAGGATTCGACGCCAAAAGCGGTCGCCGCGTTGGACTGCGTGATAGCCGTCGAATTTAGCGCAGTATGAAAGGCGAGCGTCTGTTGCGCGGTGAACTGTGAAAAGCCTTCATTCTGGGCGCTGATGCCATCAACGTCAGCGTCAGAATTATAGCCAGCCTGATAATCAGCGGCAGAATCCGTGTCGCTATAATAGACCGTCTGGCTCGGATCCCATTTGATGCCGCTGAACAACCCGTCGATGATCTGGTTGCCCGTAGCCGCCTGCGTCAGCGTCGTGTTGCCATTACCATTTTCCTGCGGCGCGTCGAGATTGCCTGGCGCGCCGGTGCTGACCGGTTCGGGCATGACGTCCTGGGGATAAAGCAGCCTGATTTCGCTGCGCACTTGTTCGTTGTTCGAAAGAGACCAGATGTCCGATACATCCGTGAAAGAGGACGGCGTGTCGAATGGCGACACCGTGTCATCTTCGTCTCTCAACTTGGCCATAAGGGGGCCGCCCTCGGTGATCCTAAGCATACATCCTCCTGCAAAATTGCGTTGGATGACACGTTAACTGTGCCTTTTTAGGCGACCACTATGGAGCGACGTAATGGCACCATTATAGGTAACTTCCAAGCGATAGATTTCTCAATCATTACAAGATGATGCTAAGTCAATATTTCTATGCTATTGAAATTAAACCCATTATTTCAACAGCTCCACCCGCCGGAAATAGAATTTATTTCAAAGATGTTGGGCGCGACTGGACCATGATGGGTCACTTCCGAAAAGGGACCATAAGCAGGATCGAAAAGCGCGGGCGATGCGGTGGCGAGACCTAACGCGGCCCGTCCTGACGGAGACGCTCTGCCCGCCGTTCAGCTTCGCGCGCCAAGGCATGGCCGGGGTGCCGTTCGGCAAAGAGGCGATAGGCTGCCTCGCTATTGCGCCGTTGTGCGTCCTCAAACTGTTCGCGAACGGCGACTTCCGGGTCGCCGGGTGGTCGCATGATACCGCCGGTGCCAGGCGGCGCTTCATAAGATTGCTGGCGTGGGGCAGCCGGTCGCGCTGCGGCGCAAGCGGACAGGCTCAGGCACCCCGCTATCAAAACGACACGAGCAATAGGATGACGCATAGGAAAATCCCTCGACAAGCGAGTGCAGCTTTACCAGATTTCCACGTCGCGCTCAATGAACGCCCCTATTCGCGAAACGCCGTCTCGCTCAGGCGGGTGATGGGGGTGAAGATGTAAGCAAGGATCGAACGCTTGTCGCCCAGCAGATTGACTTCGGCCCCCATGCCGGGACCGATGGGCAGGTCGCGCCCGGCCGAGTCCTTCATCCCCGTGGCGGTGGTGCGAACGCGCACGACATAATGACTTTCGCCCGTGCGTTCGTTCACCACCGCGTCGGGCGACACGGCAATGACGGCACCGGGCATCGATCCATAGACCGCGCTATCATAGGCGGAGATATGGACCTTCGCCCGCTGGCCGAGCTTGACCGACGCGATGTCCTTGGCCGCGACCATCGCCTCGACAATCAACGTATCGCGCGCGGGCACCATTTCGAGCAGCGGGTCGCCGGGGCGCACGCTGCCGCCGACGGTCGTCACGAAGACGCGGTTGATGCGTCCGTCCATCGGCGCCTTGAGCGTCGTGCGTTCGAGCCTGTATTTATAGGCCGGCATCGTCGCCTGCCGCACCGACATTTCCGCGCGCGCGGCGGTCAGTTCCCCGGCGGCGCGCGCCAGCCAGTCTCGCTTTTGCTGGAGCGCGCTGGCCTGCGCCTCGGCCAGCAGCGAATGGGCGCGGCTGAGTGCGGCGGCGGCCCCCTGCGCGTCGCTGGTCGACATGCTGAAGGCATTTTGCGCCTGCAGCAAGGTGCGGCGCGGCTCGATCCCCTCCTGCACCAGTGGCCGCACCAGGTCGAGATCGGCACGCGCTGTTTCGCGGGCGGAGATGCGCGCGTCCTGCGCCGCGCTGGCTTCGGCGATGGTGCGCGACGCCTGCGCGATGCGGGCGGTGCCGACGCTGGACAAGGCGGCGAGTTCGGCCATGCGCGATCGGTAAAGGCTTTGCTCGACCTCGATCTGGCTCGCCATCTGGGCGTTGCGCGGCTGCGGGAAGCGCGGCGAGCGGCCCGCAATCTCGGCTTCCAGGCGGATGATCTTGAACTGCAGCGAGTCGCTGCTGGATCGATTGCTCTCCAGCTCCGCGCCCGGCTGGATCGGGCTGAGCCGGACCAGCGCCGTGCCCTGCTTCACATCCTGGCCCGTGCGCACCATGATCGATTCGACCACGCCGCCTTCCAGATTGGAGATGATCTGCAATTGCGAGCTGGGGATGACCCGGCCATTGGCGCGGACGGTCCGGTCGATTTCCGTGAGCCAGGCCCAGAGCAGAAATATCAGCACGAACGCGGCGATGGTCCATAGGATGATGTTCGCCGGCACGCGGGGCTTGATATAGGTCGCAGGCTCCTGCGTCAGCGCCCGGCCGGTCATGCCGCTTTTCCTCTGGTCAGTTTTTGCAGCACGGCATCGCGCGGACCATCCGCCACGATCCGGCCTTTGTCGAGCACGACGATCCGATCGACCAGCGCCAGCAGGGAGGTGCGATGGGTGATCAACATCAGCGTGCGCCCCTGCACTTCGGGGTGCAAGCGGGTGATGAGTTCCGCTTCGGTCTGTGCGTCCATCGAACTGCTGGGTTCATCGAAGATGAGGATTTGCGGGCGCCCCGCCAGCGCGCGGGCGATCGCGATCGACTGGCGCTGGCCACCCGACAGGCCATCGCCGCGATCGGTCAGGCGCAGGTCATAGCCGTTGGTGATCGGCCCCATGAAGCGATGCGTGCCGCTGATCTCCGTCGCGCGGATCATCTCCTCCTGATCCACGACGGCGCGGTCCAGGCAGATATTCTGGCGCACCGTTCCGGCGATCAGCACATTATCCTGCATCCCCGCGCCGATCAGGCGGCGCAATTCGATGGGGTCATATTGGCGCACGTCGATACCATCGATCATGATGACGCCATCTTCGGGTTCGTAGAGGCCGAGGACCAGTCGGGCGAGCGTGGACTTGCCGGACCCGACACGCCCCAAAAATCCGACCCGTTCGCCCGGCGCGATCGTCAGATTGACCTGCTCCAACGCCTTTTCGGGCGAACCGGGATAGCGGAATCCGACATTGCGCAATTCTATCTGCCCGCGCAGCACGCCGGGGTGGAGCGCATCGCCCTGCGGCCCTTCGGTGGGCGCGTCCATCAGCGCGTTGATCTGCCGATAGGCGACGCGCGTGGCGGACAGGCGCGACAGGAGCGTCGCGATCTGCGCCAGCGGCGCAAGCGCACGGCCACACAGGATGGAGCAGGCGAGCAGCGCCCCGGTCGTAATCTCGTTGCTGCGCAGAAGGCCGACGCCCACAATGATGATACCGCAATAGGCGATGGTGGATGCGCTGTTGGCGACCGTCATCGGGATGGAGGAGATCAGTCGCTGGCCAAGCGAGCTTTCCGAATGGCTGATCAGTGCCTTGCGCCAGCGCCCGCTCAGCATCGGTCCGGCCCCGATCGCCTTGACCGTTTCCAGGCTGCCGATGGTTTCGACCAGCACCGATTGCTTGAGCAGGCCATCGCCCAGGCTGCGCGACGACATGCGGTCGAGCGCAGGCGTGGTGACGATGCCCGACAGGATGACGAGCGGGATCATCGCCAGCGGCAGGACCACCAGCACGCCGCCCAGCATGGCGATCACCGCCAAGGTGACGAAGATGAAGGGGACGTCGATCAGCGCAGTCAGCGTGACTGAGGCGAAGAAGTCGCGCAACGTCTCCAGTTCGCGCATCAGCCCGGTGAGCGCGCCGGTCGATCCCCGCCGATGATCGAGCCGTAGCGCGAGCAGCTTGGCGAACAGCGTTTCGCCGACATCATGGTCGATATTGGCGCCGGCGACATCGACGAAATAGACGCGCAGCAACCGCAGCACGAAATCGAAGATGATCACGAAGACCAGGCCGATGCTCAGCCCCACAAGCGAGGCGGCACCATCATTCGGGACGATCCGGTCATAGACGGTCATGGTAAAGAGCGCCGACACGAGTGCGAAGATGTTGATCAGCGCGGCAGCGACCGCGACCTTCATATAGATGCCGCGATTGCGCATCATCGGTGCAATCAGCCAGGGGGCGAAGCGGCGCTTGCCGGTGGCGAGCAGAGGCTCTTCATTCATGGTCTGGCGGCCCCGTCGGAGGAATCGACCGCGATCGACAGTTCGTCCAGCAACTGGCCCGCTCTGGCCAGCAGGACGAAGCGCGACAGGTCGCGCTCCGCCAATGTCTGCACATAGGTCGCGATGGATGCGAAATAATTGTCTTCGGACGTGATGACATCGAACAAGGTGCCGCCCGACGATGCGAAGCGTGCGGCATAGACGTCGCGGCTATCGCGGCTAGCAAGATAGGTCGCCTGCGCTGCCTTCAACTGCGCGTCGAGCCCGCGCATGTCGCTCCAGGCCATCTCCGCGTCGCGCAGCGCCTCGCGCCGGACCCGCGCGGCATAGGCGTCGGCGGCATCGGCGCGCGCGGTCGCCTGATCCGCCTTCGCATTGATCCCCGCACCAAGCTGGGCACGGATGATCAGGCGGCCGCGAATGTCATAGTCGCCCGGATTTTCGAACACGCCATAGCGGCCCGCATCCACCCCGGCGGCAATCGTCGGCAGTCGGTCGGACCGCACGGCCCGCGCATCCTGCCGCGCGGCGCGCGCTTCGGCCTCGGCCTTCAGCACGGTCGGCGAGCGCAGGATCAGCGTTTCCAGCGATTCGCGGCTGCTGGCATCCATTGGCGGCACGGGCGCGCGCATCAGGTCGACGGGCGCGTCATGCCCGGCCAGCGCGCGATATTGCGCTTCGGCACTGGCCCGATCACGCTGATACATGGCGAGCCGGGTCTGGACCGAGGCGATCGAACTGTCGATGCGGGGCAGGTCGCCCCGCGCGGAAAAGCCCTGCTCGATGCGGCGCTCGACCGCGGCCCGCAGGCGCATTTGCCGCACGCCATAATCGATCGCGGCCCGCTCCATCAGCCGCTGCGCCAGGATGGAATACCAGGCGGTGACGGTGCGCAACGCGACATCGGTGCCATAGCCCATGATGCCGGACCGCGCCGCTTCGACCCGCGCATTGCCCGCATTGATGCGGCTCGACGCCGCGCCGAAATCGAGGAGCCGCTGCCGTAGCGAAGCCGTGGCGTCGGTACGCCCTTCAGGGCGGGATCGTTCGACGATATTGCCGGGATCGTTGGAGAAATTGCGCGCGAACGAGCGATGCGCGTCCACGCTCAGGTCGAGTGTCGGGAAGATCGCCGAACGCGCCTGCACCCGCGCCGCCTGCGCCTCGCGCTCGCCCGCGCGGGCCTCGTCCATCAGCGCATTGGTCTGAACCGCCGATTCGATCTCCGCGCGAAACTGGTCCGGCGGTCCGACACGGTCGACCAGATCGATCAACGGATCGGCCTGCACCGGATGGCTGAAAGGTGTCGGATTGGGCGGGAGGATGAGACTGCCCTGCGCCCATGCGGCGGACGAACAACTGCAGCAGGCCAACAACGCCATGCGCGTCATCATGCCCCTATGCCACCGGCCAAACAGGTTGGACCGCCCCCCAGGCAGCCTATCGATCAACAAAAAACCCCACCCCAAAATCACATAATGGTTATCCCAACATGAGCTTTGCGACCCCAGTTAAGACCATGTTCGGGTGTAATGCGACGCTATATGCCCGATGTGACGATTCCGCGCAACTTGGATCGCCAGCGAGAATAGCCGGTAATTATGGGCTTTTCGTCAGGCTGCGACCTTCTCCAGCGCTGCCTTCACCGCCTCCAGTGCCGCCTGCGCCTTGTCACCATCGGGACCGCCGCCCTGCGCCATGTCGGGACGCCCGCCGCCGCCCTTGCCGCCCAGCGCTTCGACGCCGATGCGGACGAGATCGACGGCGCTCAGCGTGCCGGTCAGGTCGTCGGTGACGCCCACGGCGATGGTCGCGCGACCATCGACCACGGCGAGGATGGCGGACACGCCGCTACCCAGGGTCTTCTTGTTGCCATCAACGATGCCGCGCAATTCCTTGGGATCAAGGCCGTCGATAACTTGGCCAAGGAAGCTGACAGCGCCCACCTTTTCGGGACCGGCGGCCTGCGCAGCCCCGCCGCCGCCCAGCGCCAGTGCCTTCTTGGCTTCGGCGAGTTCGCGTTCCAGACGGCGGCTTTGTTCGACCAGCGCGGCGATGCGCGTCGGCACATCTTCGGGCGTGGTCTTGAGCGCGGCAGCGGACTGGCGCAACTTGTCGTCGCGGTCGGCCAGCCACAGGCGCGCGGCCTCACCGGTCAGCGCTTCAATCCGGCGCACGCCGCTCGACACGGCGCTTTCCGACACGATCTTGAACAAGGCGATGTCGCCCGTCGCGCGGACATGGGTGCCGCCGCACAGTTCGACCGAATATTGGGCGTCATCGCCGCGCCCCATGGACAGCACGCGAACCTCGTCGCCATATTTCTCGCCGAACAGCGCCATCGCGCCCGCGCCGATCGCATCGTCGGGGGTCATCAACCGGGTGGTGACTTCCTCATTATGGCGGATCTGCGCGTTCACGTCCGCCTCGACCTGCGCGATCTGCGCATGGGTCAGCGATTCGGGGTGCGAGAAGTCGAAGCGCAGCCGGTCGGGCGCGACCAGGCTGCCCTTTTGCGTGACATGGCCGCCCAAGCGATGACGCAGCGCCGCGTGGAGCAGGTGGGTCGCGCTATGGTTGGCGCGCACGCGGTCGCGATGATCGACATCCACCGTCAGTTGCACCGTGTCGCCGACCTTGACGCTACCCGCCTCGATCGTCGCACGGTGCGCGTGGAGGCGGCCGAGCGGCTTGGCGGTATCGTCGACATGGGCGATCAGGCCGCCCTGCGTGCTGATGCGCCCGGTATCGCCCATCTGCCCGCCGCTTTCGCCGTAGAAGGGCGTCTGGTTGGTGAGGATGATGACGCTGTCGCCAACGGTCGCGGAATCGACATTCGCACCGTCCTTGACGATGGCCTGCACTTCGCCCTCGCCCACGGTCGAGCTGTAGCCGATAAACTCGGTATTGCCCGCCTTCTCCGCGATATCGAACCAGATTTCGTCCGATGCCTTGTCGCCCGACCCCTTCCAGGCGGCGCGCGCAGCGGCCTTCTGCTCCGCCATCGCGCTGTCGAAACCGGCGCGATCGACGCCCAGCCCGCGCGAACGCAGCGCGTCTTCGGTCAGGTCATAGGGGAAGCCGAACGTGTCGTAGAGCTTGAACGCGGTTTCGCCGGGCAGCGTGCCGCCTTCAGCCAGATCGACCGTCGCTTCATCGAGCAAGCGTAGGCCGTTTTCCAGCGTCTTGCGGAACCGGGTTTCCTCGCGCAGCAAGGTTTCCTCGATCAGCGGCTGGGCGCGCACCAGTTCGGGATAGGCCGCGCCCATTTCGGACACGAGGCTGCCGACCAGGCGATACATTAACGGGTCTTTCGCACCGATGATATGCGCGTGGCGCATCGCGCGGCGCATGATCCGGCGCAGCACATAGCCACGCCCTTCATTGGCGGGCAGCACGCCATCGGCGATCAGGAAGCTGGTCGAACGCAGATGATCGGCGATGACGCGGTGGCTGGCCTGATGATCGCCGTCGGTCGCGGTGCGGGTGATCGCGCCGGAGGCTTCGATCAGCGCCTTGAACGTGTCGATGTCGTAATTATTATGCACGCCCTGCATGACGGCGGCGATGCGTTCCAGGCCCATGCCGGTGTCGATCGAGGGCTTCGGCAGTTCGCTGACGATCTCATTGGCTTCCTGCTCATATTGCATGAAAACCAGGTTCCAGATCTCGACGAAACGATCGCCATCCTCCTCCGGGCTACCGGGAGGGCCACCCCAGATATGGTCGCCATGGTCGTAGAAGATTTCCGAACAGGGACCGCACGGGCCGCTATCACCCATCGCCCAGAAATTATCCTTGGTCGGAATGCGGATGATGCGGTGGTCTGGCAGGCCCGCAATCTTCTTCCACAGCGCAAACGCCTCGTCATCAGTATGATAGACGGTGACGGTCAGCTTGTCGGCCGGAAGCCCCCATTCCTTGGTCAGCAAAGTCCAGGCATGGGTGATCGCCTGTTCCTTGAAATAATCGCCGAAGCTGAAATTGCCCAGCATTTCAAAGAAGGTGTGATGGCGCGCGGTATAGCCGACATTGTCGAGGTCGTTATGCTTGCCGCCCGCGCGCACCGACTTCTGGCTCGACGTGGCCGTCTTGTAGGGGCGCGTCTCAAGCCCGGTGAAGACATTCTTGAACGGCACCATGCCCGCATTGACGAACATGAGCGTCGGGTCGTTGTGCGGCACCAGCGGCGCGGACGGGACGATGGTGTGGCCGTTGGCCCCGAAATAGTCGAGGAAAGAGCGGCGAATGTCGTTGGTCGAGGTCATGGTAGGCGATTTAGGGGGAAGCGGCCCGTCGCACAAGCGGGGCTTTTCGGCGTTTACCTTTCACGCCGTCCCGGTCTCCCTTCTGCCCCCACCCAGCCAAAGGCTCAAAAACGACTGGACGCCCTGCCCCCAAAGCCGCTACACCCTGCCCTTCATGCAGAGCGCGACGTTTCTTCCCCTGCTACGACTTACACGCCCTTAGGCGTGGTTTTTGTGCTGCCTTTCGATTATGGGCAGCGACGATACGCCTAAGGGCTTCCTTTTCGCTGATAGTCGTTAACCGGGCCGTTCCTGCGCGCCCGTTCGCATAAAGAAGTAGCTGTCCCATGATGCTGACCGATCCCGCCCAGAAATATCGCGCCTTCCCGCAAGTCGACCTGCCCAATCGCCAATGGCCCTCGCAAGTCATCACCGCGCCCCCGCGCTGGCTCTCCACCGACTTGCGTGACGGCAATCAGGCGCTGATCGACCCGATGAACGCGGAAAAGAAGAGCCGTTTCTTCGACCTGCTGGTCCAGGTCGGCGTCAAGGAGATCGAGGTCGGCTTCCCATCGGCCGGCGCAACCGAGTTCGACTTCATCTCCAGCCTGGTGAAGGACGGCCGCATCCCAGACGATGTGATGGTCCAGGTGCTGACCCAAGCCCGCGAAGACCTGATCGCCACCACCTTCGAATCGCTGCGCGGCGCGGAGCGGGCGATCGTCCATGTCTATAACGCCGTCTCGCCTGCCTGGCGTCGCATCGTGTTCGGCATGGACCGGGCGCAAGTCAAGGACATCGCCGTCCACGCCGCCAAGCTGCTGCGCGACAATGCCGCCAAGCAGCCCGATACCGACTGGCATTTCGAATATAGCCCGGAAACCTTCTCCACCGCCGAGCTGGATTTCAGCCTGGAATGTTGCGAAGCGGTGATGGACATCCTCCAGCCCACGCCGGAGCGGCCGCTGATCCTGAACCTGCCAGCGACGGTCGAATGCGCCACACCCAACATCTATGCCGACCAGATCGAATGGATGTGCCGCCATATCAGCAAGCGCGACAGCGTCGTCATCTCGCTGCATCCGCATAATGATCGCGGCACCGGCGTCGCCGCGGCGGAACTCGGCCTCATGGCGGGTGCCGACCGGGTCGAAGGCTGCCTGTTCGGCAATGGCGAGCGCACCGGCAATTGCGACATCGTGACCGTCGCGCTGAATATGTACACGCAGGGCATCAACCCCGGCCTCGATTTCAGCGACATCGACAACGTCATCCAGACGGTCGAATATTGCAACCAGCTGCCCGTCCACCCGCGCCATCCCTATGCCGGCGAGCTGGTGTTCACCGCCTTTTCCGGCAGCCATCAGGACGCGATCAAGAAGGGCTTTGCCGCGCAGGAAGCGCGCAACGACCTCATCTGGGACGTGCCCTATCTGCCGATCGACCCCAAGGATCTGGGCCGCGACTATGAAGCGGTGATCCGCGTCAATTCGCAATCGGGCAAGGGCGGCGTCGCCTGGGTGTTGCAACAGGATAAGGGCTTCAAACTGCCCAAGCGGATGCAGGCCGACTTCTCCCGCGTGGTGCAGGGGCTGGCCGACCAGTCGAGCCGCGAACTCAACGCCGCCGACATCTGGGCCGCCTTCCAGGACCATTATCGCCTGACCGGCGATCAAGCCTATGCGCTGATCGACTATCATGAAAGCGGCGCAGCGGGCGACCGCATCTTCACCGGCAAGATCGCCTATAAGGGCGGCGAACGCAGCATCTCCGGGCGCGGAAACGGCCTGCTTTCGTCAGTGTTGGCTGCGCTGCGCGACGAACTGGGCGTCGAGCTGGAAATCGCCGACTATAGCGAACATGCCATCGGCGCAGGCAGCAACGTCAACGCCGCCGCCTATGTCGAATGCCGCACGCCGGACGGGCGGACCGTGTTCGGCGTGGGGACGGACGCAGACGTCGCGACGGCTTCGGTGCAGGC
>NZ_JPPQ01000006.1:116750-127704 GCF_000743655.1 Sphingobium sp. ba1 | reverse complement strand
GCCCATCGGCAGGAGGATGCGGAAGGTCGATTCGCCCGCCTGCGCATCGCGCGAATATTGGACGAAGCCGCTCATGTCGCGGACCAGCTTATCGACCAACGCCAGCCCCAGCCCCTGCCCGTCCCGTTTGCCAGTGATGAAGGGGTTGAACAGATGGTCCAATATATGTTCGGGAACGCCCGGTCCATTGTCCACCACGACGATCTCGATCGGCAGGACCGCACTCCCCTTGCCTCCACCCATCACCACGGACACGCCATGGCGAAAGGCCGTCTCCACGCGGATGCTGGGATTTTCGACCTGATCCAGCGCCTCGGCCGAATTTTTGAGCAGATTGATCATCACCTGCACCAACGCATCTTCATTGATGTTGGCGAATGGCAAGGATGGATCATAATGTTTTATGATCTTTACGTTTCTGGCAAATCCCGCCGACGCAATCCCCGCCGCGCGGTCGATCAGTGGATAGATATTGCCAGGGCGGCATTCCAGCGTCCGGTCGGTCGTGAAATCCTGCATCCGGTCGATCAGCGCGGCGATGCGATCGACCTCGTTGCAGATGAGCTGGGTCAAGGCACTGTCACGGCCGTCCTGCCCCGATTCAAGCAGTTGCGCTGCGCCCCTGATACCCGATAGCGGGTTCTTGATCTCATGCGCCAGGATCGCCGCCGCGCCCATGGCCGAGCGCGCCCCGCCCGACGTGCCGCGATGGCCGATCTTGCGCGCCTGGCTCTGCGCGTGGAGCGACACCACCCGCCAGCCTTCATGATCGATGATCGGGGAGATCATCAGGTCCACCTCCATCTCGGCGGTGCGCCCGGCATGGACCTTGATATCATAGGCGGCGATCGGCTTGTTGCTGTGCCAGATATCGAAGCGCGCGCCCGCCTCCGCGATACGGATCGTCCGCGCCACGTCGCTGCCGATGATCGCCGATCGCGCCATGTTGAGCAACGTCTCGGCACTGACATTCGCCTCGGCAATATTATTGTCCGGCCGCACTAGCAGGGTCGCGACCGGCAACGCCGTCATCTGATCGCTGAGCGATGGTCCGTCCTGCTGCGTGCGAAGCGGCGGGACGACCGTCATGGCAACGGTCATGCCGCCTGGCGCATCGCGGTGGCATCCGCACCGCTGGCGATCAGCGGCGCGTAGAAACCAGCGAGCATGTCGAGCACCTTGGCCGCGTCGGATTCCTGGTTCACGGCATGGCGGAACTCGGCCGATCCGGTCAGCCCCTTGGTATACCAGCCGATATGCTTGCGCGCCATATTAACGCCGGTATGGTTATCATAATGATCGAGCATCGCCTTATAATGGCCTATGATCGCGTGATATTGTTCTTCCAGCGTGGGATCGGGAATACGCTCGCCCCGCTCCAGCCAAGCCATGACCTGCCCAATCAGCCAAGGGCGCCCATAGGCACCGCGCCCGATCATCACGCCATCCGCACCGCTCTGGTCCAACGCCATGTCGGCATCCTCGATCGAACAGATGTCGCCATTGGCGATCACGGGCAGCTTCACCGCTTCTTTGACCGATCGGATGAAGGACCAGTCTGCGCTGCCCTTGTACATCTGGCACCGGGTCCGCCCATGGACGGTGATCAGCTTCGCGCCCAGATCTTCGGCGATATGCGCCAGTTCGGGCGCGTTGAGGCTGCTATGGTCCCATCCCATCCGCATCTTGACGGTCACCGGCACGTCCACCGCCTCGACCGTCGCCTTGATCAGCGCCGCGGCGAGCGGCAGGTCGCGCATCAGCGCGCTGCCCGCATCGCCATTGACGACCTTCTTGACCGGGCAGCCCATATTGATGTCGATAATGGCTGCGCCACGATCGGCATTCAGCTTGGCGGCTTCGGCCATTTCGGTCGGCGAGCAGCCCGCCAATTGCATCGACACCGGCTCTTCCAACGGATGCCAGGCCGCCTTCTGCAGCGACTGGCGCGTCTCACGGATCATCGCTGCGGTCGCGATCATCTCGGTGACATTGAGGCCGCAGCCATAGCGACGGACCAGCGTGCGAAACGGCATGTCGGTCACGCCCGTCATCGGCGCAAGAACGACCGGCGTGGCGATGGTCACCGGGCCGATGGAAATGGGGGAAAGCCTGGACATAAACTCTGATGCTACTGCCTAAAAAACAGGCAGACCATAGCCGAAATGGGAAGGGTCGGCAAGGGATGGGGTCTGGCGGCCCTCCCGGCACTCGGCTATGCGCTGGCGCATGATCGAAAACGACAAGACCGTCGCCCTGCTCGTCGCGGCGGGCCAGGGCAATCGGGCCGGTGGCGACACGCCCAAGCAGTTCCGCCTGGTGGCGGGCAAGGCCGTGCTGGCCCATGCCTATGACGCGCTCGCATCGCATGGCGCGATCGATGCAATCCATATCGTGCTGGGCGCAGGGCAGGAAGGCACGGCCCGCAAGTTGCTGGGCGATCGCGGGGCATCCTTCATCAAAGGCGCTGATAGCCGACGCGGCTCCGTGCGCGCCGGGCTGGAGTCCATCGCAGCGACGGACGGCGCAGCGCGGGTCTTGATCCATGACGCCGCACGCCCGTTCCTGCCCAGCGCGGTCATCGACCGGCTGCTCGGCGCGCTGGACGAGGCAGAGGGCGCGATTCCTGTGCTGCCCGTCGCCGATACGCTGGTGCGCGGCATGGACGGGCGCATGGCCGATGGCGTGCCCCGCGACGCACTGTTTCGGGTACAGACGCCCCAGGCCTTCCGTTTCGACACGATCATCGCGGCGCACCGGAGTTGGGACATCACGCGCGAAGCGACGGACGACGCGCAGATTCTCCGCGCAGCGGGCCATGACGTCATCATGGTGGATGGCGATGAAGGACTGGAAAAATTGACCTACCCCCAGGATTTTGCCCGCGTCGAAGCCCGGCTCGCGCCCACCATGACCGTGCGCGTCGGCATGGGCTATGACGTCCACCGTCTGGCGGCGGACGAAGAATTATGGCTGGGCGGCGTGCTGGTCCCGCATGATCGTGGCCTCGCCGGCCATAGCGACGCCGACGTCGCCCTCCACGCCATCGTCGATGCCCTGCTCGGCGCGCTGGCGGAAGGCGATATCGGCAGCCATTTCCCGCCTTCCGATGCGCAATGGCGCGGCGCTTCGTCGGATCGCTTCCTTGCCTATGCGGGCGATCGGGTGGCGGCGCGCAGCGGGCGGATCGATCACATCGATCTGACCATCATCTGCGAAGCGCCCAAGATCGGCCCGCATCGCGACGCCATGCGAACCCGCATCGCCTCCATTCTCGCGGTGCCCATCGATCGCATCAGCGTCAAGGCGACCACCACCGAGCGGCTGGGCTTTGCCGGGCGGCGCGAAGGTATTGCGGCGCAAGCGGTTGCCACCCTCTCCCTTCCCGCGCTATCCTGACATCATGCCCGACAACATCCTTCCCACCGAACTCGTCGACCTCGCCGAGCGCGTCATCATCGCCAACCGGCGCGCAGGCCGCACCGTCGCCGTAGCGGAAAGCTGCACCGGCGGGCTGGTATCAGCCGCGCTTACGGAGATTGCCGGATCATCCGACGTGTTCGAAGCCGGTTTCATCACCTATTCCAACGACATGAAGGTCGAACTTCTCAAAGTGTCTCAGGATGTGCTGGAAACCTTCGGCGCCGTCTCGATCGCCACCGCCTGGGCCATGGCCCAAGGCGCGCTCAAGCAAAGCCACGCCCATGTCGCCGTCGCCATCACCGGGATCGCCGGGCCGGGCGGTGGCACGGAGCAAAAGCCGGTCGGCACGGTCGTCTTCGCCCGCGCCGAACGCGGCGCGTCGGCGGACAAGGTCGTCGCCGACATGCGGCATTTCGGCGATACCGGCCGCGGCGGCGTCCGGCTTCAGGCGGCGCTATGCGCGCTCGAACTGCTGCTGCCCGAACCTTCTGCACCATAGAGCGCTGCAGCGCGGGTTTCGAACGCGCCGATCATCTTGCGTAACGCGCGGTCGAACACCTGGCCCGCGAGCATTTCGAACAGGCGGTTCTTGAATTCGAATTCGACCTCGAAATCCACCAACACCCCGCCCTGCCCGTCATCGCGAAAGCGCCATTCATTGTGCAGATGCTTGAGCGGCCCGTCCATATAATCGACCCGGACATGGTCTGGGCGATGCTTGTGAACGCGCGAGGTGAAACTTTCCTTGATCCCCTTGAAGCCCACGATCATGTCGGCAACCATGTCCGCTTCGCTGTCCGATCGCACCCGGATCGCACTGACCCAGGGCAGAAATTCGGGATAGGCCGCGACATTGGACACCAGGTCGAACATCTGGGTCGGCGTGTAGGGCAGATGGCGGGTTTCGCTATGCTTGGGCATCGAGAATTCAGGCCTTCACGGCCGCTTTGGCGAGCTTTGCTTCACGCGCCGCGCGCATCTGCGCGAAATCCTCGCCGGCATGATAGCTCGACCGGGTCAGCGGACTGGATGCAACCTGCAGGAAGCCCTTGGCCCGCGCGATCGCCGCATAGCTGTTAAACGCCGCTGGGGTGACGAACTCCATCACCTTGGTATGTTTGGGCGTGGGCTGGAGATATTGGCCCATCGTCAGGAAATCGATATCGGCCGACCGCATATCGTCCATCACCTGATGCACTTCCAGCCGCTCTTCGCCCAGGCCCAGCATGATGCCCGACTTGGTGAAGATCGACGGATCGAGCCGCTTGACCGACTCCAGCAATCGCAGCGACGCATAATAGCGCGCACCGGGCCGGATGGTCGGGTACAGACGCGGCACCGTCTCCAGATTATGGTTATAAACGTCCGGCCGCGCCGCGACGATCATCTCGACCGCCCGCTCATGCTTGTTGCGGAAGTCCGGAGTCAGTATCTCGATCGTCGTGTTGGGCGTCGTCCGGCGCAGCGCCTCGATCACCTTGACGAATTGCGACGCACCGCCATCGGGCAAATCATCGCGATCGACCGAGGTGATGACGATATGCTCCAGCCCCATCTCCGCCGACGCATCGGCCAGATTCTGCGGCTCATTAACGTCGACCTTGCGCGGCATGCCCGTCTTGACGTTGCAGAAGGCGCAGGCCCGCGTGCAGACATCGCCCAGGATCATGACGGTCGCATGTTTCTTCGACCAGCATTCACCGATATTGGGACAGGCCGCTTCCTCGCATACCGTCGCCAGCCCCTTGTCCCGCATCAACTTGCGCGTCTCATGATAGGCGGGGCTGGTCGGCGCCTTGACGCGGATCCAGTCGGGCTTGCGCATGCGCTCCGGCTGACCGGGCACGGGGATGGGGGCAATGTCGTTCATTGGCCCCAGATAGCGATGCAGGGCCGGTCTTGCCAGTGCTGATATTGTCGGGCACACCCCGTCGCATGACCGACTTTACCGACATGCTCGCAGGCTATCGCCGCTTCCGTGAAACCGGATGGGCGCAACAGCGCGGCCGATGGGATGAATTGAACGAAGGACAAAGCCCCCGCGTCATGGTCATCGCCTGTTCCGACAGCCGCGTCGACCCGACCCAGATTTTCGACAGCAGCCCCGGCGAAATCTTCGTCGTCCGCAACGTCGCGGCCCTCGTGCCCCCGTTCGAAACAACGCCCGGCCATCATGGCGTGTCGGCAGCGCTGGAATTTGCGGTGCAGGTGCTCAAAGTGGGCGAGATCGTGGTCATGGGCCATGGCAAATGCGGCGGCTGCAAGGCTGCGCTCAGCCATGATCTGAAAGATGCGGAACCGGGCGACGGCGGATTTATCCATGCCTGGATCGAACTGCTCGACGATGCACGCGAGACGGTGATTGCTGCCCATGGCGACGAACGTAGCGACGAAGTCGAACGGGCGATGGAGCAGGAGGCAGTTAAGGTAAGCCTTGCCAACCTGCGCACCTTCCCCTGCGTCCGCTCCAAGGAGCGCAAGGGCGAATTGAAACTCGTCGGTGCCTTCTTCGCCATTGCCGATGGCCAGTTGCACGTCATGGACGACCAAAGCGGCATTTTCTCGCCCGCCTGAAAGGACTGATATGGCGTCGACACGCGATGGCAGCGGCAATATCGCCCTGCTGATAGATGCCGACAATGCGTCCGCTGCGCATTTCGATCCGGTGATGACCGTCCTGGCCGAACTCGGCACGGTCAATATCCGCCGCGCCTATGGCAATTGGAGCAAGACCACGCTCAAGACCTGGGCCGCGCTCTCGGTCGCGCAGGCGATCGAGCCGCAACAGCAGTTCGACCTGACCAAAGGCAAGAACGCCACCGACATGAAGATGACGATCGACGCCATGGACCTGATGGCGTCGGGCCGCGTCGATGGCTTCGGCCTGATGTCAAGCGACAGCGACTTCACCCCGCTCGTCACCCGCATCCGGCAGCAGGGCATCCCGGTCTATGGCTTCGGCTCGGTCCAGACGCCCGAAGGCTTCCGCCGCGCCTGCACCCGCTTCATCGACGTCGCGGCATTGGCCGCAGCCGAAGTGCCGCTGGCCAAGCCGGTCGCAAAGAAAGTGACAGCAACTGCCGCCAAGTCGCAGCCAGCCACAGAAAAAAGCACGCCTGCGAAAGCCAGTCCGGCCAAAGCCGCGCCACCCGCCCCGGTGGCGAAGAAAGCCGTGGACGAGGAAGTCATAAAATTGCTGATCGATGCCTATGGATCGGTCACCCGCGACGAACGCGGCTTCGTGCGGCTGGGATCGGTGGGCCAATTGGCCGGCAACCGCTCCAGCTTCGACGTGCGCAATTATGGCTATAAACGCTTGTCCGACCTGGTGCAGGACATCCCCAATTTCATCTCGGAAACGCGCGAAGGCGGGCAGGTCTGGATCAAGCGGGTCAATTGATCCGCCCGACGGAAAGCCGCTACGCTACCGACAATCACACAAAAAAGGGCCGGTCTTCGCAAAGACCGGCCCGTAAAGTTTTAGGAGAGGATGCCTGAAAGGCACCGTCTTCCTGCATTGATAGCGGTATCATAACAAGTGCAAAGCGATGGTTTGCGGTTGCAAATGTTGCAACCGCAATAAAATCAGGCTTCGCCCCAGATGGCTTGCGCCGTCTGCACGACGAGTTCGAGCTTCGCCCGCTGCTCATCCGGCGTGATCGCATTGCCCTCTTCGGTGGAGGCAAAGCCGCACTGGGGCGCGATGCCGAGCTGGTCGATATCGGCATATTTCGCCGCTTCCTCGATCTGCCGCTTCAAACCGTCGATCGGCTCCAGATCGGGCACCTTGGTCGTGATGAAACCGGGATAGACCCGCTGCTTGCCCTTGGCGAGGAAGCGCAGCGGCTCAAGGCCACCGGCCCGCTCGCTATCATATTCCATGAAGAACAGATCGACGCCGGTCTGATTGAAGATGGCATCGGCCGCCAGATCATAGGCCCCTTCGGCCGCCCAGGTGGAGCGGAAATTGCCGCGGCACATATGCATCCCGATCAACATGTCGGCGGGACGATCCTTGATCGCGTCCTGCATCATACGGGCATAGGCGGTGATCAGCCAGTCAGGATCAATGCCTTCGGCCACTTTCTGCGCCCGATGCTTGGGATCGCACAGATAGGCGAAGAAGATGTCGTCCATCTGCAGATAGCGGCAACCCGCGTCGTAAAAAGCCTGAACTGCCTTGGCATAAGTCGCGGACAGGTCCGCAAATAGCACACCGAGATCGGCATATTCGGGGACGCGAATATCCTCCTTCGCGGTCCGAAAATGGCAGCAGCTGGGGCCAGGAATCGAAATCTTCGGCGTCACGCTGGTTGTTTTCGCCAGAAACCGGAAATGGTCGAGCATCGGATGGTCGGCCGGGAAGTCCAGCTTGCCCGTGATGACCGGGAAGGTCGGCCGCAATTTGACGCCATGGAATTGCGCGCCTTCTTCCGGGTCACGCTGTTCCAGATCGAAGCCGGTCAGCCCGCCCATGAAATCATAATGCCAAAAGGACCGGCGAATTTCGCCGTCGGTCACGACCTTGAGGCCCACGGATTCCTGCATCTTGACCGCTTCGACGATCCCGGCATCTTCGATTGCGGTCAATTCCGCGCGGGATATGCTCCCCTCTTCGAAAAACGCCTTTCGGGCAGCGGTAACAGCGGCAGGCCGCAGCAACGAGCCGACATGATCGGCCCGAAACGGAGGGGTAGAGTTGGTCATCGTCAAAAATCCGTGATGCGCTATTATCGGGTCAGCTTCTTGTAGGCGAGGCGCGTGGGCCGATCGGCCGCATCGCCCAGACGGCGGCGCTTATCTTCCTCATAGGCTTCGAAATTGCCTTCGAACCATTCGACATGGCTGTCGCCTTCGAACGCCAATATGTGGGTGGCAAGCCGATCGAGAAAGAAACGGTCATGGCTGATGACCACGGCGCAGCCCGCGAAATTCTCGATCGCCTCTTCCAGCGCACCCAGCGTTTCGACGTCGAGATCGTTGGTCGGTTCGTCGAGCAGCAGCACGTTGCCGCCCTTTTTCAGCATCTTGGCGATGTGGACGCGGTTGCGCTCACCACCCGACAGCTTGCCGACATTCTTCTGCTGGTCCTGCCCCTTGAAGTTGAAGGCCCCGACATAGGCGCGCGTCGACATGTCATGGCCGTTGACCTTCACATAATCGAGACCGTCGGAGATTTCCTCCCAGACATTCTTGCTTGGGTCGAGATGATCGCGACTCTGATCGACATAGCCCAGCCGAACCGTCGTGCCGATATCGACTTCGCCGCTATCGGGCGTTTCTTGACCGGTAATGATCTTGAACAGCGTGGATTTACCCGCGCCGTTCGGCCCGATCACGCCGACGATGCCGCCCGGCGGCAGCAGGAAGGACAGATCTTCGAACAACAGTTTGTCGCCATAGGCCTTGCTGATGCCCTTAAACTCGATGACCTTGCCGCCCAGACGCTCTGGCACCTGGATGACGATCTGCGCCTTGCCGGGCGAGCGGTTATTCTGCCCCGCGACCAGTTCCTCGAACTTCTTGATACGCGCCTTGGACTTGGTCTGACGCCCCTTGGTTCCGGCCCGAATCCATTCCAGCTCGTCGTTGATCGCCTTCTGGCGGCCTGTGGCCTCGCGGTCCTCCTGCTCCAGACGCTTGGCCTTCTTCTCCAAATAGGTGGAGTAATTGCCTTCGTAGGGGAAATATTTGCCGCGATCGAGTTCGAGGATCCAGCCCACGACATTGTCGAGGAAGTAGCGGTCATGGGTGATCATCAGCACCGCGCCCGCATATTCCTTCAGGTGATTTTCCAGCCAAGTGACGCTTTCGGCATCCAGATGGTTGGTCGGTTCGTCCAGCAGGAGAATGTCGGGCTTTTGGATCAGCAGCCGGGTCAGCGCGATCCGGCGCTTTTCACCGCCCGACAGATTTTCGACCGACAGGTCGGACGGCGGACAGCGCAGCGCTTCCATCGCGATCTCAAGCTGATTGTCGAGCGTCCAGCCATCGACCGCGTCGATCTGCTCCTGCAACGTGCCCATTTCCTCCATCAGCGCGTCGAAATCGACGTCTTCGGGCGGATCGGCCATGATGTTGCTGATCTCGTTGAAACGATCCATCTTGTCCGCAATCTCGCGGGCACCGTCCTTGACGTTTTCCAGGACATTCTTGTTGGGGTCGAGCTGCGGCTCCTGCGCCAGATAGCCGACCGTGATATTCTCGCCCGGCCAGGCTTCACCCGAAAAATCGGTGTCGATCCCGGCCATGATCTTGATCAGGGTCGATTTACCCGCGCCGTTCGGCCCGACGATGCCGATCTTGGACCCGCGATAAAATTGCAGGTTGATGTTGCTCAACACCGGCTTGGGCGCGCCGGGGAAGGTCTTTGTCATGCTCTTCATGACATAGGCATATTGCGAGGAGGCGGACATGGGTTCTGCAGCTCCGAATAAAGACAGAGAAAGGATTTGGCGCGGAGTTAGCGGAGGCGGGACGCATTGGCAAATGGGTGATGGCCAGCTACGCTCTCATCCATGCAGAAAATCCGATCGGGCACGCTGGCCGCCCTCCTCCTTGGCAGCGCTTTCACCCCCACCCTCTCCCTCGCCGCCCCGGCAGACAGCGCCGCGATTCGCGAGGCGGCGCTCAAGGATGATGTCGCCTGGGACTTTACCGAAGGGCTGACCACCGAAGTCGGGCCGCGCCCGGCCGGCACACCGCAGGAGGCGCGCGCACGCGACTGGGCAGTGGCCAAGCTCAAGGCGCTGGGGTTAAGCAATGTGCGGGCCGAACCCTATACCATGCCGGTATGGGTGCGCGGGCGCGACGAAGCGAAGATCCTTTCGCCCTTCCCGCAAAATCTGGTGCTGGCGGCGCTGGGCAATAGCGGATCGACCACGGACAAGGGGATTACCGGCGAAGTCGTCTATTTCCCGACCCTCGCCGATCTGGAAGCGGCCCCCGATGCGAGCCTGAAGGGCAAGATCGCCTTCGTCAGCCATGGTATGGAAGCAACGCAGGACGGCTCCTCCTACGGCTATTTCGGCGCAGCGCGTCGGCAGGGGCCAAGCATCGCGGCGAAGAAGGGCGCGATCGGGATCCTCATCCGCTCGATCGGCACTGACCATCACCGCATGCCCCATACCGGCGTGCAGATGTGGGCCGATGGCGTCACGCCGATCCCGGCCGCGGCGCTCTCCGTACCCGATGCCGAACAACTCGCCCGCGTCATTGCGCGCGGACAGCCGGTCAAGCTGCACCTCACCCTGACATCGAAGATGCTCAAGGATCAGCCATCGGGCAATGTCATTGCCGAAATTCCGGGCAGCGATCCGGCGGCGGGCGTTGTCGTCGCGGCCTGCCATCTCGACAGTTGGGATCAGGGCACCGGCGCAATCGATGACGCCAGCGGGTGCGCCATTGCAGCGGCCTCGGCCTTGCAGGTGGCGAAGGCAGGCCAGCCCCGTCGCACCATCCGCGTATTGATGGCGGGTGCAGAGGAAGTCGGCGGCGACGGCGCGCGCGCTTATTTCAAGGCCCATGGCGC
>NZ_JPPQ01000006.1:110021-116740 GCF_000743655.1 Sphingobium sp. ba1 | reverse complement strand
CAGGCGGCGCTGATAATAAGCGAAGGTCGCAAGGCTGGCGGGTACCAACACGACGCTCACCAGAAACAATTTCCAGTCGAGCCACAGCATCATCGCGACGCAGCCGACGAAGAACAGCAGATTGCTGACCACCGATAGCAGAGTGTCGGACGCGATCCGCTGCACATCGCTCACATCGCTGTTCATCCGCGACACCAGATCGCCGAGCCGGAAGCTGCCATAAAAGCGCGGCGAGAGCGTCTGGAGATGGCGCAACAGCGCCGCGCGAATGTCGTAGAGCATCGCCGCCGACAGCGCGACATAGCGATAGCTGGCGAGGATATTGACCGCGAACCCGGCGATGGTGACCGTGATCATGATCGCCGCGATCTTCACCAGCGCACCCATGTCCCGGCGCAACAGCGCTTCGTCGATCATGAGTTTCGAGAGATAAGGTTGCGCCAGCCCAAGCATGGTCGACACAAGGCTGATCGCCAGCACGACCACCAGCGCCCCGCGATAGGGTTTCAGGAAGGGGGTCAGCCGCTTATAGGCGCCCCAGTCCGCTACCGGCGCACGCGTCCCGTCGCTCATGCCGCCTGCTGCCGGGGCACGAGCCGCGTCCCTTCCAGCAGGAAGGCCGGCTCCGGCATCTTCGCGAGAAGCCCGGTACACCAGCGATGCCCCGCCAACAGCGCCTCCTGTTGCGACCGCCACCAATCCCCCGTACCGCCGGTCGTGTAGAATTGGGCGCACAGCAATAGGTGCCGCCGCATCGCCGCGATCAGCATGGATTGATAATGAGTCAGAAGCGCGGTGGCATCTTGCCCTTCGGCGATGCCGGTCACTACCGCTGCCGCCAGGATCGCCTCGCGCACCGACTGCGCCGTTCCGTCCCCGCAAATCGGGTCGAAGCCCAGCGCCGCCGTGCCGCAGGCGAGCCAGTCCTCCCCGCACAACGGCAAATGCAGGCGCGGCGCGGCGAGGAACGGCGTCGATGCGGCCCCCACCGCATCGACCACCGGTGCGATCAGGCGGCTGTCGGCGAGCAGATCGTCCAGCGATCCGCCCACGCCCAGTAGCCAGCCCTCCCCCGCCCCTGCGGGCACAAGGAAGAGCCAACCGCTGGCCACCGCCTCGACCCGGCCTTCCTCGCTGCAAGACGGATCGCGCAGCCCGACCTTGGCTGCGACGGCTCGCCGGTCGCCGAAGACATGCGTCTCCCCCTCCGGCATCGGCGGCGCAGCGTGGATAGTGAAATCCACGGGGCCATCCTCCGGGGCAGGCTTGTCCTTCGCCAGCACAGCCTGCACCTGGTCCTCCGACGCCAGCGCCGCGCCATGCGGCACGACGACCGGTGCGCCGCCGCCCCAGGCCACCACACGGCGCTTGATCCGGGGACTGTCGGCGAACAGGTCAGGCCGCTGAAATATGTCGCGCAGCAGCGCCAGTGCTGCATCGCTCAGCATGATCGTTGGGACGGGCGGACGATGAACGACCTTGGTTGCGACCCGGAGGCCCGCTGCCTTGAGCAAATACGCGCATGTCGTCGCGGCAATCCCGCTGCCCCTTATCCCGACGATCATGCGCCTGTCGGTCATTCCACCGCAACCATGCCCGCGCCGGTCGTGTCATAGCCAAGGTCCAGCGTCGTCTCATGCTTGAGCGTCCTGGCGTCATAGACCTCCAGGTCATAGCTCGCGCCATAGATGTAGAGCTTGGCTCCATCGATCGACATGCCCAGCCGGAAGCGCGAGCGGCAAGGAAACTCCGCCTTATCGACCACGGCATTGGTGGCCATGTCCATATGCCAGAATTCGCAGCGCTTATTGCCGAGCTTCCCGTTCGTCACCACGGTATAGGCGTGTTTGCCGTCGGGCGTGACCTGCAATCCCGCCATGGCATCGGGCGCGGGGCCAATCGGGGTAAAATCGAACTGCCGGGTGGACAGGTCGAAGCGCGCCATGCCGAACATCTTGTTATGCACATAGGGGTCGGCCGCGTTGAACAGGGCGACCAACTGCCCCGACGAGCGCACGGCATCGAGCGTGCCGCCAAAGCCGATATTCTCCATCCCCATGCCTTCGGGTTTGGCGAGGTCGATGCGGTCGGCGACCTTCAATGTCGCCAGATCGACGATCACGATCTTCTCGCCGAAGGAATAGAGATATTTGCCATCGGGCGACACCTTGTATCCGCCGCGTCCCCCGGCCCGCTCTTCCTCTTTTTCCAGCGCGGCGGTGCGGACGACCTTTTGCAGTTTCAGGTCGATGACACCATACATGGGCTTGCTGACGGTATAGCGGTCTATGCCCTTCTCGAATTTCGAGATGACGGTGTAGAAATAGCGCCCGGTCGGATCGGGCACCCCGCCCCAAAAGCGATAGCGGGTGGTGCCGTCGTTCAGGCTGAACTTGTTGATCACCTTGCGCGTCGCGGTGTCGATCACCTCGATCCCGCTGGTGGTGATGGTGGTCACATAGATGCGCTTGCCATCGTCGGACAATTGCATTGATGTCGGAAGACCCGTGTCCAGTTTGATCGTGCCGGTGACTGCGCCCTTGCCCTCTTCGAACACCAGTAGGCGATCAGGATAGGAGCCCATGAACAGCGTCGCGGCGGACGCGGGGATGGCGCTCAACAGGGCCAGGCCAGCGCCCAGCATCAGACGATATTTCTGCATCGCGCGCCTCATGGAAAAACGAGATCAAGACTGCGCCAGTCCTTCGTGGCGGTGGCGCAGTTGCTGGCCCAGTCGGGGGAGTAGTTGACATGGTCGGGCACCTGCACCGGCCAGAAGCAGGTGACATAGCAGTCGTAAATGTCGCGCTCGACCGGCTGGCACAGCCCCGCCGTGCCGCCGCCCGCATCGACTTCCCAGCCGGGCGAGAAAGAGAGCGAGCAACCCATCGGCACATGCGGGCGCGGGGCCTGCTGCAGCGCGACGACATCCTCCTCCATGTCGGCGTCGGGGGATACCGCCGCCTCCATCTGCGTCACGGCCTCGTCGATCCGCTGCGCCTTTTTATTGATGGCACGAAGATGCTTCATGACAGCCCCTTTCTTTCGGCAAAGCGTTCGAGGAAGCCTGGATTACGCACCGACAGCACGCCGTAAATGCGCAGGCAAGTGTCGGTCCACTGGCGTATCCAGTCGCAATAATGGAGGTTGGCATGGCCCGTGTCGCCATAGCGCACGAACGCCTCATGGTGGCACCCGCCCGCACAGAGCGGCCGCGCCCAGCAGCTTTGGCAATCATATTTCGCCTCGACATGCCCCTTGGCTAGGAACTCGCCCTGCTTGGCCCGGTCGATGCCGCTGGAGACATGGCCCATGCTGTGCGTGTCGGCGTCGGTGAAGCGGTGACAGGGGGACAGGTCGCCCGATGGGCTGACCCCCATAAGGCCCAAGCCCGCGCCGCAGGGATGCGATTTGTTGACGCCTGAAATCAGCTCGCTGATCGTCTCGCTGACATTGGTGAAGCCGTGGGACTCACCGCGCAGGGCATATTCGAGCCATTCCTCGGCCAGCAGGTTGAACTGCGCCAGCACGCTGTCCATGCCGTTGCCGTCGAGCGAATAGGCGCGTTCCTCCCCCGTCGTGACCGGCGCGAAGCCGACTTCGTGGAAGCCCAGATCATCCTTCAGATGGCGGAAGATGCGGACCACATCGGTCACACCCTCGGTCAACGTCACGCGCGCGGTGATGGCGCGGGTCTTGTGATGCGCGATCAGCGTGCGGAGGCGCGGTTCGATGACCGCATAGCTACCCTTGCCATTCTTGTAGACGCGATGCTTGTCCTGCAATTCCGGCGGGCCGTCCATGCTGACGGTCACGCCGACCCGATTGTCCGACAGGAAGGTGACGATCTCCGGCGTCAGCAGCGTCGCATTGGTCGTCAGGCTATAGGTGATCGCCTTCCCCGCCGCTGCGGTCGCTGCATTGGCGTACTCGACGACGTCGCGCAGCAGCTTGAAGTTCATCAGCGTTTCGCCGCCGAAGAAGGTGATATGCACCGCCTTGCGCCCGACCGCCTCGGCGATCAGCAGGTCGACCGACGCCTTGGCGGTATCCAGCGTCATATATTTGGGCTTGCCCGCAGGCGTCGCGATCTTGTCTGCGCCAAACTCATAGCAATAGGTGCAGGCGAGGTTGCACTGGTTGGTGACGTTGAGGACCAGCGCCTGCAGCGGGAAATCGGCGGGTGGCGCTTGCGGCACTTCCGCCACCGGCATGCCATGGCCGAGATGAATGAGCCGCGCCTGCCGCAATTCGCGCACCAGCCCGTCGGCTTCCTCCTGCGCCCGCCCTTCGCTCACCAGTTCGCGCACCAGCATGGCGTGGGTCAGTTCCTGCCCATCGAGCCGGTCGAGCACCGCGCGGACATCCGCGTCGATCTCGAAGATCGCGCCCGCGCTCACCAGATAGACGAAGTCGCTGCCGCCTGCATCGAAGCCATGATATTCCGCCCGGCGATAGGTGGGTGCCTGCATCACGGTCATTGCGACACCTCCGGTTGATCCCATTTCTGATAGGCGGGCACGGTCACCACCATATAGGCGCGCGCACTCATCGGCTTGCCGAACTTGTCCTTCTCGCTCTTGGCCGTCGCGACGACCCAGACGTCGCCATAATTGTTGCGACCAAAGCGGCGTTCGGGGTTCGGCCCTTCGACATTGGGGGTGAACAAAGCGGCGGGACTGAGCGCGCCGACATATTTGGCGTCGTCGTCATAATAGACGGCGAGGAATTCCTGCGTCGACCAGGTGACATCGACCGGCCCGACCGCAATGTCATCCGGCGTCCCCTGCTTCCCATCCATGCCATTTTCGAAGCCGATCGCTTCGAACTGGGCATAGCCTTTGGGAAATTTGATCCCGCCCAGGCGCGACACGGCGGTTTCGGGGGTCACCTTGATATAGTCGATCTTGCTGTAGACCGGATAGGCCTTTTCCAGCACCGCGCCGCCGATCGCGACATCGCGCTGCCCCGATGGCGCGTTCGCAGCGACATCGGCGGTCACGACCAATTCCTGCGGACTTGCCGAAACGATCTTCGTTGCGGTGACGCCTGCGCCCAGGTCGATGTCGGAAGCCGACAGCGAAGCGGACATGTTATGGCCTATTATGCGGAACTGCGCGCCCTTGGTTCCGGCCTTGACCGGCCCCGGCACGACCGCCAGCACGGCGGGCGCGGCGGTAGCGCGGATCAGTTTCACGTCGAGGCCGAATTCCTGATAATCGCCCCAATACCAGCGACCTTGTGCGCTTTGCTGATCGGGGGCGAACCACATGGTTTCGCGGGCGGCGCTGGCGAGATCGTCGGGCTTGCCTGCGGCGGCCGCCCCCTTGGATGAGCCACGCCAGCTATAGCCGGCATAGACGATGCCGATACCGCTGCGGCTGACGGTGCCACCATTGGTCAGCGACTTGAGCGTGCTGCTGGTCACGAACTCGTCGGCACTCTTGCCGGGCTTGACGCTGAACGCGCCCACGAAACGCCCCTGCCCTGGCGCTGAGGCCATGACCAGCCATTCGCCCGCCAGGCGCGGCACGCTCTGGCGCGACCGCCAGGCCGCCCATTCGGGCGTGTGCAGCGGCGCGGCCTTCGCCATATAGCCCAGCGCATATTCGCCGCGCAGCATCTTGTCCTTGGGGTCGCGGCCCGCAGGCTGTTCGCTATCCTCGGCCAGGCGGCGATATTGGGCGTCGGCCTGCGAATACATGGCGACGTGCAGATCCTGCAGCGACTTCCATTCCGTCTTGGACCGACGCCAGGACAGGGGCTGGGCAAAGCTGTGGCAGACAGCGCAGGCACCGCGCATCGTTTCATTGGGGATGTTGGTTTCGTCGATTGTACGCTTTTCGGCGAGATACATGACCGGCAACGCCTCCTGCGGGGCGAGGCCGTGCGAGGCGGACAGCGACTTGACCACGGCGCGGGATTCTTCGGGTGTGATCGGCAGGCCGTTCAGGCGCACCATCCGCTTGATCACCTGCGCCCAGCCTTCGGGCGTGGTCCGCACCCAGCTGATCCGCGACATATTCCCCTTGTCGTCGGGCGCGTGGCAGGTGCCGCATTTTTCCTGGACCAGCGGATCAGTGACCGGAATGCCCGGATCGCTTTCCTTCATCGCCACGCCGTCCGGCCCGCCATCCGCCTGGGCAAAGACGACCGACGCGGAGAACAGGGCCAGCAAGCCGAATTTCGAGACCGTTGTCCGCTTCACCCTATGTCCCCCTTTACGCGATCCCTGTCCGCGTCGACCCAGAGCCTAAGCGGGTGCCAAGGCAGCGCCATTGCCCAAATGACGTATGGCCCGATGACAATCCGCCATATCAAACTGGACGACCGTCAAGATTTTTCAGCTTTTCTTCTTCGGCCCGTAATATTCGTCCTGGCCATGTTCGACCGATACCGGGTTGAAATAGCCGGGCGGCAGGCCTTTCTTGCGCATCGCGATGCCTGCCAGACAGGCGTTCAGCAGATAATTGCTGTTGAGCGCGGTCTTGTAGCTGGTGTCGAGATAGGGCGCGACTTCGACGATATCGATGCCGGCAATGTCATTCTCGGCGCAGAACCGCCGCATGATCGGCTGCGCCTCGCGCATGGTCAGGCCACCGGGAACCGGCGTGCCGGTGCCGGGCATGAAAGCGGGGTCCAGCACATCGACGTCGAACGATATCCACAGCTTCTTGGTGTTGGTCCGCGCTTCCTTGAGCGCCCGTTCCATCACCTTT
>NZ_JPPQ01000006.1:96756-110011 GCF_000743655.1 Sphingobium sp. ba1 | reverse complement strand
GGAAAGGGGATCAAACCCCTATAAATCCTAGGATTTCGCACTTCGATCTAGAATCCACCGGATCTTGTCGGGGTCGGTTCGATAATGATTGCACATCCAGGCAGCCTAGCGATCGCCAATTTCATCGCAAGCCTCTTGCTTCGTTCCTGATATGTTCTTTACGATCAGACCCATGACTCACCCTGATTCTCTTTGGCTCGCGCAGAGCCTGCTTCATGCCCCGGCCTGGGCACGCGTTGCCCTCACCGCACCCAACGAGCGCCTGCGCGAACAGGCCGCGGTGGAACTGGCGCAAAGCGTCATCGCGGCTATCGAGCATCCCCCCACAATCCCTGACATCCGCCAGATGACGCTGCCCCTGTGACGCAAAGCCTGCGGTACATCCGCGTGATGCACATGGTCAGCGATGCTGAATAGTCTGCCGCTTTCCTGATCTTGAGCAATAGACGGCATAGCGGCTGTGCAATCCGGCACCGCCACGCTAGCGTCTCGGTTTGAGCGATCGGGAATAGATATGAACGGATTTGTACGTTTGGAAACGGTGGACGGCGATTTTGTGGTCGTCAATGTCGATCGGGTCAGTTTCGTTCGGCGCTACCGCGGTGAAAATGGCACCAGCGCGATCAATTTCGAGAAGGGAAATTATATCGTTGTCAAAGGCAGTCTCGACAGCGTCATGACCATCCTGGCCGAAGGCTGAAGCGAGGCTCATGCTTGCCGTCCTATCCGCGGTCGTTCTGGCATCCGGACAGGTCTTTGTCTGCACGCCTACCCATGTCTGGGACGGAGACGGCCCGATCTGGTGTGCGGAAGGTCCAAAGGTGCGTTTGGCCGGTATAGCTGCCCGCGAGATGGACGGCACATGCAAAAAGGGGCACCCCTGTCCCAAGGCATCGGCTATTGCAGCACGAGACCGGCTGGTGCGCTTGCTGGGCGGCGCGAAAGGCAAGGCGCGGACCGGCCATATTCTCGTATCGGCGCCGACCATGCGCTGCGTGTCGAATGGATCGGCACGGGGCGGTCGCACAGGGGCATGGTGCAATCTGCCGGGCACGGGCGACATAAGCTGCGCCATGATCAGGTCAGACACTGTCCTGCGATGGGATCGCTATGCGCGGGGGCATTGCCGCTGATGCCGAGAGGAACGCGCCACGAACTGACCGGCATTCTTCTGGAAGGCGACTTCTATCCGGTGCTGCGTGTTGCTGATGGAGGCGAGTGGCGACTGGAGATCACCAAGGCCTGGCGGCCGCTGCTGGGCAAGCGCGTCACAATCATCGGCGTGCGTGACGGTTTTGATCTGATTGCCGTCGAGCGGATCACCCTGTCATGACGCACGATCAGCTTTTGTGGGGGAAGGTGTCGATAGTGATGAAGCAGCATGGTGAGCAAGCACCGCGCAAGGTGGACGAACGGATAGGTATCCTTGCGGTTGAGGGGTAAGGGGACTGCATCGTAACGAGCGCCGGGCCGCAAGGAGGCTGCTGCGCTGTGTCCAAGCCAAGCAAGACGCTTTTCTGCTTGGCGGCGGCAGCGCAAAATTGTCACTGGCTGATCAGCGACTCAAACCGAAACGATCTTCAAGGAAGGCGGCGATGCGGCGATACCCGTGAACGCGATTGGCAAGGCGGGCGATACCATGTCCTTCGTCCGGGAAGCGCAGATAGGTGACGGTTCCACCACTTGCTCGAATGCCCTCCACCAAACGGTCGCTCTCGGCGACCGGATCCCGCGGGTCGTTCGCTCCGTGCATGACGAGCATCGGCGTGGTAATTTTGGCTACGTTATTGATCGGCGACAGCTTGGCAAAGAAGGCGCGGACCTTGGGATCTGCGATATCACCGAATTCAAGCTTGTCAGCGGCCTTCAGTCCGGGGCTGGCTTGCTCAAGCGCTGTTACCCAGTCCGATACACCCACGATAGAAACGCCGGCCACGAACATGTCGGGATATGTGCCAAGCGCCTGGTTGGTGAGATAGCCGCCATAAGAGCCGCCACCGACCGCGATACGGGTGCCATCGACCTGACCCGACTTGCGCAACCATTCCGCCGCGTCGGCCAGATCTCCGACCTCGTCGACCTTCTTCTCACGGTCATTCAACTGCTCGAACGTCTTCCCTTGGCCCGTCGAACCGCGATAGTTGAAGTCGAGTACCGCAATGCCGCGGGCGACATAATATTGGATGTCCGCCGAAAAGCCTGACGTAGCATAAGCACTGGGGCCGCCATGGATACGCATGAACACTGGCGGCTTGCGGCCGTCGGGCGATGTCGTCGGCAAATACAGGAGCCCCGTGAGCGGTGCCCCGTCACGCGCGGCGAAGCGGACTGGCTCTGGAACCACCATCTGCGACAGGTCGAGCCCGGGCGCATCGGTCGGCACCAGAACACGGGCGGCGACATCCTTTGCGGACAGATCCCAGGAAAGCACTTCGCCCGCCGTAGTCGGGCTGTTCGCACTGATCAGGAGCATTGGCCTCTCCCCAGCGAACTGGACAGACACAGTGCCTGAGGGCAATTTTGGCACAGGGATGTCGTGGCCGGTGCTTAAGTCGCGCGCGTGCAAACGGCTGAACCCAGTCTCGATCGTGGTCCAGACCAGGTAGCGGCCATCGGGGCTGAGCGCGATCTGACCGATATCGAAGCCTGGCTTAACGATCGTTTGGAGCCGACCCGCGCCTACATCATAAAAAGCGATCTCGTGATAGTCTGAGGATTGATTGGTCGAAAGATAGAAACCGCGGCCATCGGGCTTCCATGCGATAGAGCTGTATTCGGCGATAGTCTTCGGCTCGAAAACGGTTGTCATCTCGCCGGTCGCGGCGTTGAGCAGGTGAAGGTTATTACCACCCCCGCGGGTCTCGCTAACCGCTATCAAATCACCACCTGGCTGCCATGCGACTGCGTAGAAGCCGCCCTTTCCATCATAAACGCGCCGACTTTGGCCGGTCTCAACGTCCGTCACGTAGATGTCGAAGTCGGTACCGTTGCGCTCGGTCGAGGAATAGGCGAACCGGCGCCTGTCGCGGCTCCAAGCACCAAAGCTGCGGAACGCTGGCGACTTCTCAACGATTGTCCGCTCTTTGTTTCCGTCGATGGTGAGCAGGTGCATGCCAACGCGCTCGTCTCCGTCGGTATCAGCGCCGTACAGCCAATGCCCCGAGGGGCCGGGCTCCAGCCAGTCGACGCCCGATCCGTAGGTGAGTTGGTCTGGAAAGCCGCCGCTTACCGGCATCGTCCAGATCTGGGGCGAACCGGTGATGTCGCTGATCCAGGCAATGTGCGTCCCTTCCGCGGAGAGGGCTGCACCGCGCGGGCTCCGTACAAGCAGGAAACGGGTGATGTCGAGTTTGCCATCTTGTTTGGGCGCGAGCGAAACTGGCTCGGCCTTGACAATGTCCTCAGGACGAGGCGTTTGCGCCGCACCTGCTGCTGCGGCACCGCTCGATAGCAGCAATGAAAGGATAAGGGCCCGCATCAGGTGCTCCGTCGCTTCTCGAATGAACTGGCAGGCTGGCCAGCCGTCTTCTTGTTGAAAACAAAGCTAGCCGGATGCGGATGGGAAAGCGAGGCAGAATACCCCCATTTGCCCTACACCGATCGTCAACTCTTTGACGTCTGCCGCTGCTCCTCGTCTTGCACCTAATTCCACGCCCGCCTTGCCCGCACGTGCGATGCAAAGCCACATCGACTTGTGTGGCGCCTTCTGGGCCGTTTGCCGAACGGCAAGTCCCGTGACTTTGACGATTTTTAATGGCCGATTCCGGCAATTGCGACACCTGAAGCGGACATCCACTAGACGCCCCAAGTCTGGACAAAGCTGCTGGCAGCGGCCTAGTTCGTAGGCCATGATTGAGAGAAGGTAGCAGAATGAAGGCTTGGCGCTTTGCGGTAGATCGTGGCGGTACTTTCACCGATATCGTCGCGACGACCCTTGAAGGGGAGCTGGTGACCGAAAAGCTGCTGTCGCAGAACCCGGGATTGTATTCAGATGCCGCCAGCGAAGGCGTGCGGCGCCTGATGCTGCGGTATGGCAAGGGACCGATTGCTGAGCTTCGTATCGGGACAACGGTAGCGACCAATGCGCTGCTCGAACGTAAGGGGGAACGGTTGGCGCTGGCCATTACGCGCGGTTTCGGCGATGCATTGCGGATCGCCACGCAGGCGCGGCCCGATATTTTTGCCCGTCACATTATGCTGCCCGAGCAACTGCCTGCCAGGGTGGTCGAGATCGACGAGCGGGTCGGGGTTGATGGCAAAGTTCTGCGGCCGCTCGACGACGCGCAGGTTCGGCAGCAACTCGACGCCCTGCGTGCCGGCGGCTTCGATGCTCTTGCGATTATCCTGATGCACGGGTGGAAGCACCGGGACCACGAGGCGCGGCTTGCGCGGATGGCGCGCGATATCGGCTTTACGCAAGTTAGCGTCAGTCACGAGGTGGCACCGCTCATCCGTCTGATCCCGCGCGGCGATACGACGGTGGTCGATGCCTATCTTTCGCCGGTGCTGCGGCGCTACACCGATGCGCTCGAGGCCAGCCTCCCCGCGACCGGGAGCCTGCGTTTCATGCAGTCGAACGGCGGGCTGGCGGAAGTGGGCGCGTTTCGCGGTAAGGATGCTATCCTGTCCGGCCCAGCTGGCGGCGTGGTCGGCATGGTCGCGGCGAGCGCACCACTGGGCCATACCCGGCTGATTGGCTTCGACATGGGCGGCACGAGCACCGATGTTGCACATCATGCCGGCGAATATGAACTGACCGGCGACAGTGTGGTTGCGGGGGTTCGGGTCGCGGCACCGATGATGCAGATCCACACAGTCGCGGCGGGTGGCGGGTCGATCTGCCGCTTTGACGGCGCTCGCTTCAGGGTCGGGCCGGAAAGCGCCGGGGCGGACCCTGGCCCTGCCTGCTACCGCAAGGGCGGACCGCTGACCGTGACCGACTGTAATCTTTTCCTAGGTCGCCTCGATCCTGCGTTCTTCCCGGCCGTGTTCGGTCCACAGGGCGATGCCCCGCTTGATCCGGTGGTGGCACGAGGGCGGCTGGAAGAAGTTGCCGCAATGCTCCCCGAACCAAGGCCGCTTGAAGAGATCGCCGAGGGCTTCCTTGCCATCGCGGTCGACAATATGGCCAACGCCATCCGCAAGATCTCGGTCGCGCGCGGGCACGATGTGACGACCTATGCGCTTGCTTGCTTTGGCGGAGCGGGCGGACAGCATGCCTGCAAGGTCGCCGATGCGCTAGGGATGGAGACGGTGTTGGTCCATCCGCTTGCAGGGATGCTCTCGGCCTATGGCATAGGCCTCGCGCCGGTGAAGGCCATCCGCGAGGTCAGCCTCGTGCGCGCGCTGGACGAAAGCTTCGCTCGTGAACTAGCTGCGCTTGAGGAACAGGCGCGGCAGGAGCTCCTTGATCAGGGCATCGCTGCCGACGCAATCCGGACCGACAGCCGCGCAAGGCTGCGCTTTGCTGGCACTGACAGCCAGCTAGCCATAACTTGCACCGATCCGGCGGCAATGGATGTAGCTTTCCGCAAGCTGCACCGCCAGCGTTTCGGCTATTCCGACGCGGGGGCGGCAATCATGGTGGAGGCATTGAGCGTCGAAGCCAGTGGGCAAGCGGGTGGGCTGTCCGCATCGGTCGAGTTGCCCGAGGCGCTGGCTGTTGGTAATGCCCTTATATATGGCGCTTGGAAGATTCTGTCGCGTCGCGCCTTCGATGTCGGCAAATGCGAGCCCGGGCCCCTGCTGGTCATCGACCCAGGGTCGACGACCGTGGTCGAGAAAGGCTGGCAGGCGCGATTGGCCGATGAAGGAAGCCTGATCCTGACCCGCGCCGTGCCGCTGAAGCGTGAGCGCGCGGCGGGAACGGATGTCGATCCGGTCCGTCTCGAGATTTTCAATAACCTGTTCATGGCCATCGCCGAGGAAATGGGGGTGGTGCTGCAATCCACCGCTACCTCGGTCAACATCAAGGAACGGCTTGATTTTTCCTGCGCACTTTTCGATCGCAGCGGGGCGTTGATCGCCAACGCGCCGCACATTCCGGTGCATCTTGGCAGCATGGGCGACAGCATTGTGCGGGTGATCGATGCGCGTGGGAGCGGGCGCGACGGGCGCGGGTTTCGGCGCGGCGATGCTTATGTGCTCAATGATCCCTATCGTGGCGGCACGCACCTACCCGATATCACGGTGATCGTGCCCGTGTTCTACAGCGAAGAGGCGAGCGAACCCGATGCTTTTGTTGCAGCGCGCGGGCACCATGCCGATATTGGCGGGATCGCGCCCGGATCCATGCCGCCGGAAAGCCGGACGATCGAGGAAGAGGGTGTCCTGATCGACAATGGCTTGCTGGTTGACGAAGGGCAGTTTTGCGAAGCGGAAATGCGCAAATTGCTGGCGGCAGCGACATTCCCCGCCCGCAATCCCGACCGCAACCTGTCCGATCTGCGCGCCCAGCTTGCCGCCTGCACGCGCGGTGCGGGGCTGCTGCGGGGCGCAGCAATGGATCACGGTCCAGACGTGATCGCGGCCTATATGGATCATGTTCTGGCCAATGCCGAAGAAAGCGTGCGGCGGCTGATCGATCGGCTTGAAGATGGCGGCTTTGCCTATGAAATGGACAATGGCGCGACAGTGAAGGTCGCCATCCGCATCGACCGCGCAAGCCGCTCGGCGGTGTTCGACTTTACGGGCACCAGCAACCAGTTGCCGGACAATTTCAATGCGCCGCGCGCGATTACTCGTGCTGCCGCGCTCTACGTGCTGCGCACGCTGATCGACGATACCATTCCAATGAACGATGGCTGCCTGCGCCCGGTCGAACTGATTGTGCCAGAAGGCTCGATGCTGAACCCGAAGCCCGGCGCAGCCGTGGTCGCCGGGAATGTCGAAACCAGTCAGGTGGTCACCGATGCACTGTTCGCCGCGTGCCGACGCCTTGCGCCGAGCCAGGGGACGATGAACAACTTCACGTTCGGTAATGAATATCACCAATATTACGAGACAATCTGCGGCGGTTCGGGCGCGGGTCCCGATCATGACGGGACGAGCGCGGTGCAGACGCATATGACCAACAGCCGTCTTACCGACCCGGAGATACTGGAAACGCGGCTGCCCGTGCGGATCGAGCGGTTCGCAATCCGTCATGGTTCGGGCGGGACGGGTTTGCATTGCGGCGGCGACGGTGTCGAGCGGCGCGTGACCTTCCTTGAACCGATGCGTGCCAACATGCTCGCCAATCGCCGGCGGATTGCGCCAAGCGGGATATGCGGAGGCGAAGATGCACTGGCTGGCCGGAACTGGGTGGAGAGGGCGGACGGATCGCGTGAGGAGCTCGGGGCGACAGCGTCGGCGCATATGCAACCGGGTGATTGTTTTGTAATTCTCACCCCCGGTGGCGGCGGATTTGGGAAGGTGTCTCAATGAGCTATTGGCCACTCCTTGGAATTGCGATCGTCGTTGTTGGTTTTGCGTTGCGGTTCAATCCGCTGATGGTGGTGGTGGGTGCGGCGCTTGCGACTGGTGTGCTCGCCGGGCTGGATATCGTTGCTGTGATTGAAGCGCTGGGCAAAGCCTTTAATGACAATCGCTACATTACTGTCACATGGATCATTCTTCCGGTGATAGGCCTGCTAGAACGTTACGGGTTGCAGCAACGCGCCCGCGCGGTGATCGAAGCAATGCGTGGCGCGACCATGGGCCGGTTGCTGGTCGCTTATCTTGCCTTTCGCCAACTCACCTCAGCGCTCGGCATGAAGGATATTGGCGGGCATCCGCAGGCCGTGCGCCCCTTGGTGGCGCCGATGGCGGAGGCGGCCGCCATCAAGATCCATGGCGATTTATCCGAAGGTGACCGCGACAAGATCAAGGCCATGGCCGCTGCGACCGACAATGTGGGCCTGTTTTTTGGCGAAGACATTTTTTTCGCGATTGCCTCGATCCTGCTGATCCAGGGCGTGTTCGAGAGCGCGGGCTACCCCATGACCCCGTTGCAGCTTTCCGTCTGGGCAATCCCCACGGCCATCTGCGCCTTTTTGATCCACGGCGGCCGCATCCTCGCTTTCGACCGCCGGTTGGGGAGGGCGCGCCAGTGATCACCTACGAATGGCTTTACGCGCTGGCGGGCGCGGCCTTCGCGCTTTGGGCACTGCTCAGCTTGCATGAACGGCGCTGGGGCAATGCCGGGTTCTGGGCGCTGCTGGCCGCGAGCTTCCTGCTGGGCAGTCATGTCTCCGATTTCATGAACGGACTATTGGTGCTGGCGATGGTGGCAATTGCGGGGGGTGGCGGGCTGACGCGGAGCGATCCTGCGACGACCACGCCCCAGGAACGGCAACTGCTGTCAGAACGGCTCGGCAACCGGTTGTTCCTGCCAGCCCTGGTGGTACCGCTGACCGCTGTCGCGGGGACGCTGCTCTACAATTACACGGCTTTTGGCGAGACCGGATTGTTCGAGTCGCGGCGCGAAACGCTGATCCTGTTCGGCTTGGGCGTGTTGGCGGCGCTGGTGGGCGCGATCGGGTGGCTGCGCCCGCCGCTGCTGGCTCCGGCCGAGGAGGGGCGGCGGCTGCTCGATTCGATCGGCTGGGCGGCGATCCTGCCGCAGATGTTGGCGGCGCTCGGTGCAGTGTTCGCGCTCGCGGGCGTTGGCGAAATTATTGGTGGCCTTGCAGGTGATATCATACCTCGCGGTAGCGTTTTTCTGACAGTTGTCGTCTTTGCGCTGGGCATGGCGTTGTTCACGGTGATTATGGGCAATGCATTTGCTGCCTTTCCGGTCATGGCAGCGGCGATCGGGATTCCGTTACTGGTCCAGCAATATGGCGGCAACCCGGCGGTGATCGGCGCAGTTGGCATGCTCGCCGGCTTCTGCGGAACGCTGTTGACCCCGATGGCGGCTAACTTCAACATCGTTCCCGCCGCGCTGCTTGAGCTGAAAGATCAGCATGGGGTGATCCGCCAACAGATCGGGACCGCTCTTCCGCTGCTGGTCTGCAATATTGTCATCATTTATGTAGGGGCTTTCCTGTTGTGGAATTGACCGAAGATATTGCCCGCCATTTCGCAAGGATAGCGCTTAGCCACGTGACGCGGCCCTATCCCTACAAGGACGACCATGTCTTCGAGAGCGACCAGGACGTTCGGCCCCCGCGCATGGCCCACCCGGTTTTCTGCGGCAGCTTTGACTGGCACAGCTGCGTGCACGGATGGTGGACCTTACTGACGTTAAGGCGGCAATATCCTGGCATGGCCGAAGCTGGGCCAATCGAAGCGCTAGCCGACGAAACCTTTACGGTTGCCAAGCTTGCGGTGGAGTTGGCCTATCTCGACCGGCCGATGTCGCGCGGCTTCGAGAGGCCCTACGGATGGAGTTGGCTGCTATACCTGCATCTTGAGGCTGAACGGCACGATGATCGCGAATGGTCTGTCCGTCTTGAACCCTTGGCGCTGGCTTTCGCGGCGCGCCTTTGCGATTACCTTAGGATACTGACTTACCCGATTACCGTGGGCACACATTTCAATACGCCTTTTGCGCTGATCCTTGCACGACGTTGGGCGTTCGGTCGCGACGAGGCGATGGTGGCTCTAATCGACGCGTGGACAGAGCGAGCCTTTGGCAACCGTACCGATTATCGCGGTTGGGAGCCAGGTGGCGATGAATTTCTCTCCCCCGTTCTCACTGCGGCACTATTGATGACCGAGACTCGTTCGAAGCAGACTTTCGCTCCCTGGTTCCGAGCCCTGGTGATTGCCAATGGCTGGCTTGAGAACGAATGCCGCCCTGTGCTCGTTTCCGATCGCACCGACGGAAAGATCGCTCATCTCGATGGTCTCAATCTCAGCCGCGCCTGGTGTCTTCGCATTATCGCAGATGCGCTTGACGATGAGGAAACGCAAAAGGCGCTGATGCTTTTGGCGAACGAACATCTTGAGGCAGCGCTGCCGCATGTGGCTGGCGATTATATGGGAGAGCACTGGCTCACCAGCTTCGCAGTTCTGGCGTTGCTCGCGCCAAAGCAATTCTAGCCACCAGCACGCCGCCGGACCCTTTTGTATCTACTCGTGGCCACTGACAGGAAGAGCAGGCCAGCAAATCTATCTCAGCCGAACGGCAGATTTTCGAGCGAGGCGCCGTTCGCGCTCGGGAATAGAAAGGCGTATGTTGGTCGGGTGCTGCCGGCGGCGGTACGGCGCCGGCTTCGTTGAAATCGATCGCCGCGTTTTGGGACATTTCTGCCGGTCGTGGGGAGTACGTCGATGGCCGGTTTTGTCTTGCAAGCCGACACTCAATGGGCCGATCGTCAGCGCAGAACGACAGTGCGTGCGCTGCTTGCTCATGGGCAGCTTTAGGATGGGCATCGAGGTCCTCAAGGGCCCGAGCTACGCGCAGGCCAAGGCGGTCTGGTAGCCGAGGGCCTTCAAGACGATGGGCGATGCCGATCCGGTCAGCATCCCGCTTCCAAACTGTACCTGTGCCTCGTCACCGCGCCCGGCTATGCACAGTCCTGCCGGATGCACGCGACACTTTAAACACGGCGCGGCGGGCGCTTTTCAGCGCTCCGGCAGTCAAGCCACAGCTCGTGCCCGATGGCATCGCGCGCCGAAGGCTCGCTCCGCGTCTCGCAGTATTGAGGGCGGCGTCAGATGCATCGGCGGTAGCAGTTGCCCTGACACGATTGCGCCAATATCGTGGCAAGACCTTCTGGCGGAGCACTTTGTGGACGGCATTGACGACCTGCGGCAGTTCGAGAATGAGGCGGACACCGCGATTGCCGCGATGCCGATCATGGCGCTTCCCGCCCGGGCGGTCTTGGCGGGACTGCATTATTTCCTCTGGGTCACCCAGCATGCAGGCCTGCTCGACCTGGACCCGCAACCGGGGGTTTCCGAGACCGCGATACGGCGCATGGGATACCTGCTGCCGCTATTGGTGCGGCGCCAGGCCGAACCCTTTGGAGTTTCAGCCCGCGACGCTCTGGACGGATTCTTGAAAGCGGATCCCACGGGCGAGCAGATGGCGCAGCTGCTGAGCTACGCGCATTTCAGCGAGTTCATGCCGGAGGCCCACAAGAAATACTATACGGTCACGACCATCAGGGAGGGGTTTCGCCTCGTCCTGCGCAGCGAATGGTTTGAGCAGATGCAGGCGCGCGATATCCTGCTCAGCGAGCTTGCGCTCGTGTTCCCGTTCCCGGCGAAGAAGGAGCTGGATCCTGTCCTGCGCGAGATCGTGCGGGATCTCCCGGATGCGAACTGGGACCTGGTCGGCCCGTTGCTGGGCCGCAAGATCGAAGCGCTGCTCTTCTCGCTCGCCGAGCCCAACCTCGTCGCGCCCGAAGGCATGGAGCGCATCTTCGGGTCGGGATATTCGGGATTCTATCGCATTCGCGCAGCGATCCTCGCCTATGCCGAGCTGGCGCTCGAGATATCGATGATCCTCGGGGCGACGTCCAACCGCGAAAATGACGGGAAGGGCATCTCCGACGAGACCCTCGAATGGATCTCGTGCAACGTCGAGGCAGAGTGGTTTGTCGGGCTGATCGCGAGGCTGTCGGCCGCCGAGCCCGGGATGTCGAGCGCTTCATCCGATTTTTCTGCGTTGATTTCCGGCAATCGCCAGCGCGCCACAACGGCGGGGATGGCCTGTTCCCGCCCTTCGCGCGCTTCGAGAAGAGCTACGTCTTCTCACCGATCCTAGTCTTGAACTTCCTCCATCTCCGCAATGCCGTCTTCGCCTTCTCCACGCTGGATGCCCGTACCTATGCGAACCACGTCTCCCACGAGCTGGAGCCGGTGCTCATCAGCCAGGCAATCGAGTTCCTGCGGCGGAGCCATCCCTGGTTCCTCCGACCCGGCTACGATTATGCGGGTGGGGAAATCGACCTCGTCGTCGTTGGCGAGACCGGGCCTGTGCTGCTCATCCAGGCCAAGGGGACGCTGCCACCGCAGGGGGCTCGCCTGACGGAGCGACTGGCCGATCGCATTCGCGAAGGCATTGGCCAAGTGGAGAAGTTCCGCGCACTGGAGGTCACCGAGTAGGAAGCTATCGCGAGTGCCGCCGTCGGGCGGCCTGTTGCGGTGGCTGACATCCGGCACGGCATCCTCGCTCGGTCGTGCTTCGGTGCACCCGAGATCTTCGATCCCGCGCTAGGGATCGCGCGGATCACGCTGCCGCTTCTGTCGCTTGCGCTCGGCGAGATGCGTGCCCGAGGGGAGCTGGCGGACATAGATGCGCTCCTCCTTCACCTGGAAGGGATCGAGCTGCGCTATTTCGTGGAAGCCGACCCGCGGTGGGAAGAAGGAGCGTTCTCGCTGGCGGGCCGGCACCTGCACGTGCCGTTGTTCAAGTACGATCAGGACATGGTAGACATGGTTCGCGCACAATCGTGGGAATGCTCGTTTATCGAGGAACCGAACGGCGGGCCCGATTGATCGGCGAGCTTGATCCATTTCGGCCTGGCGCATGCATGTGCGCCATGCGGGAACGATAAATCAAATTTCAAGAGATCGACCGCCACTGAGACGTCGTTCGCGACTCCGTTGGTGCGGATGTGGCGGCGCTCCCTTTTAAGAGACGGTTCGCTCGGAACAGGCGCGATGGCAGCTTCCGTCGATACCTGACGTTGGTTAGCGCGGTCCTAAGCGACTATCTTGATCGGTAACGGCACGTGCAACCTGCGATTTTCTGGCCATCCCAGACGATGCCCTAAGAAGCCAGATTCCTCGACAACCAGCCATTGTGACTCAGTTGAAGACCGATCGCGTTGAAAAATAATTGTCGCGTTCGGTCTCTATCGGCCGCCTGAAAAATTTAAAAAGAGTGACAATATCTTGACCGCCATCAGGTTCTGGC
Organism: Sphingobium sp. ba1; assembly: GCF_000743655.1. NCBI lineage: Bacteria > Pseudomonadati > Pseudomonadota > Alphaproteobacteria > Sphingomonadales > Sphingobiaceae > Sphingobium > Sphingobium sp. ba1. The sequence goes on along the minus strand of NZ_JPPQ01000006.1, from coordinate 97,158 downwards.
GGACATCGGATCGAGCTATTTTTTCAATCAAAGATCGGTATAGCCTGCATGGATGCCCCAGCGGACGTCACCGCCGTTCCCGTCATCTACAAGATTCTGGGTATGAGCAATGACGATCAATTAGCGCCTTTGGTCGACACGCTTACGCAGACGCCTCTCAGCATACTTAAGATCTGCCGGGCCTATGAACGGCACGCCCCGAATCACAGTCGGTATACCGATCAGATCGGCGATGAGATTTACCGCCTTGGCCAGAAGGCACTGAATATCACGGATGGTAGCCGCCCTTCGTATCAACGCATGATCGACGCGTTATGCAAACAGCTGGGGTCGCCTGCCCAGGAGGACGAGCTGGCCGACTGTCCGCCGTCAGCACCAATGGCACAGATTTGAGGTTGTGAT
>NZ_JPPQ01000006.1:86828-96746 GCF_000743655.1 Sphingobium sp. ba1 | reverse complement strand
CCTCACTGACCTGAGCGATCGATTGACCACGCCGCCGGTGGAAAGCGACTGGTGGGATGCCATTGCCCATGAAGCGCGCGAATTGGTGACGATTCGCAAGGCTTCGACCCCCTCCCCCCGGCCCCAGGCCGCGCTGGAGCGGGCCGTGCGCTATCTCGACGGCGGGCGGGTGAGCGCGGCGCTGGCCGAAGTGGAGCGGATGCCCGGCCGTGCTGCCGCCGATCGCTGGCTGCAATTTGCGCGCCGCTATCTCGAAGCGCGACGCGCGCTGGACCTCATCGAAACCGCCGCGATCCTGGAACCGCGCCCTTTGCAGGCCGTTGATCCCGCGCCTGTTACCCAGGTCGCTCAGGAACCCTGACTTCCCACAGCGACGAACCGTTCGTCGCATAAGACGAAACCCATGGACGTGCGTGGCGTTTGTCACGATAACGTCATTTTTGCCCGTTTGGGCTTGGGAATATCGTCGCCGTGCCACCGCATGTTCAAGCCGTCAGCAGTTTTTGGAAAGATCGTTTCGCACCGGGTCCAGCCGCGCCGGTGCGGCCGTCCTTGTCGCATCTGCTCGGCAACCTGTCGCTTCCCCGTGACCTCGCCCGCACGCAGGCGCAGGCGGACGCGCTGGCGCAGCAGATCAAGGGTGATGGCCGTTCCATATTGCTGATCCCCGGCTTGCTCGCGTCCGAACGGCGGATGGACGCCATGCGGCAGATTTTGACCGCCGCCGGCTATGCCGCGCATGATTGGGCGATGGGCCGCAATTATGGGCCGAAACCCGACAGCCTCGACCAGATCGACCGCCGCGTCGATGCCATTCGGCGCGCAGGCGGCGGGCCGGTGACGCTCGTCGGCTGGAGCCTCGGCGGCCTGTATGCGCGCGAATATGCGAAATATGCGACGCACAAGGTCGGCGGCGTGGTGACGCTGGGCACGCCCTTTTCCGGCGACCCGCGCGCCAACCATGCCTGGCGTCTCTATCAACTCGTATCGGGCTTTCCGGTCGATAAACCACCCTTCCCCTGTACCCGCGAAATCAAGCCGCCGGTGCCCACGGTCGCTTTGTGGTCGCAGCGCGACGGCGTAATCCTGCCCGAATGCGCCAAGGGCCGCAGTGGCGAACGCGACAAGGCGATCGAGGTCGATTGCACCCATATGGGCTTCGCCGCCGCGCCCGAAGGCATATTGGCCGTCGCGAAGGCGCTGGAATCGATGCGCGCATAAGGCGTCCAGACGTCGCGGCGCGACGGCAGGGTCACAGGGCGCAAGTTCACACCGTTGCAGGCAGGGTTTTTCCGGCTGTTTTCGTGGGAATAGTGGCGGGCAAGTGCTGCCGACGCACCGGCCACGCCCCACCGACGCGCCTGTAAAGTCACGGCGACGCGCCACCCACGCGACAGGGACGCTACAGGTGGGTCACAAGGATGTGAGGGGTTGGCGATTGCCCGCTGGGGCGCGCGGGCGCGAAGGGTGTGCTGGTCCATCGACAAGGATAGACCAGAGGAAATCCTACATCGGAAGGGGAATAGGATTGGGGGCGCATCGGATCAGATAGGTTTCGCATTAAATGGGTCGTTTGCGGAATATCGGGTTTCGAACAGGCATAGGCCGATAGTGGAGATGCTATGGTGACGGAAAACCATGCTTTCGGGTTTCCGGGGCATTTTTACCATCCGGCAGTGTTTCTCGGACAAGTGAGTAGGATGAAGGGCCGCGCAATCTGGAGAATGGCGCGATTAATGGGTATTTTCATCGCTTCCTGACGCCTATCATGTGATTGCCGGTAGCCGTTAGACTTCCTCTATGTGCCGCGAATACGCAAAATGCGGTTGCCAGCCACGCACGCCGGAGGCTTGGAGGGCGTTCCATAGTGCGTCGCTAATCAGGGTGGTCTGAGCGCCATTATATCGCCACTCAGACCAAATCGCGCGGGATCGAGCTTCCTTCGCCTTCACAAGCAAACGACGCTCGCCCGGAGCGTCGATGAACCACCGATCGCTAGGCGGCTTCGCCCATTGCACATTCGACCGCTCAATATCGACTACTTCGGCGCGGGTGCAGACGTTCAGCAGCCAGCGTTTATCGGGATGAACGCTGCTGTCGGGCTGTAGCATCTGATAGGGCAGATACTGATGCACATTTGGCTCAATCGCTTCGATCATGTCGATAACGCGTTGTGAAATTGCGTAGGTTGTAAAGCTGGTGCTGACAATATCGACCAAATCGCCCTGTTGTTCTTTAAATTGGTCGACAAAAGGCCGGTCGGGGATTTGCCAAGGCCAGCCATCGAGCATTCGCGGAACGTCGCTCGAACCAAACCAAGGATAGCCGGGGGAATTGCGATCACGCGGCCCCGCCAAGTAACGAGCTTCAATGTCTTGTGCCAGTTGAGCGCCGATCGCGCGGAATCGCTCATGCTCGGATGCAATACGCTCGACTTCCGGTGTCCAATCCGTTCCGGTGTGGCGATCCTTGTATTCCGTCGAGAAAAACCAAGCCATCAATGCCCTCCATCTTCGGCAGAGAGCAGAATATTCTTAAGATATGGCCTCGCTGATCGCATATGCCCGAAAAACAGGTGAAATCCGCTCATTCATTCGGGGTTTCCGCTTGATCCGCGATGCCAGCGATCGGCGGCCACTGGCGGCGCGCATGGAGCAAGCGCAGGATGCGCACCAGATCGTCGGCGACATCGTAAACCAGGATATAGTTGCGATGCACCACTAGCTCGTATGTCCCTGTCACACGGCCTAGGCGTGCGATTGCGGGATGGTGGACGAGATTGCGCGCCTTCTTCGTGAACAATGCATCCAGCGTCAGGGCGGCCGCTGGATTTTCCTTGGCGATGTAGGTGCGTATGTGCCGCCGGTCTTGGCGTGCCTCAAGCGTCCAGGCGAGCTTCACGCCCCGCCAGCCATCTTGGCCCGCGTCTCGTCCCGCCATGCCTCCGCTTCCTGTTCGACGTCATCGTCAGAGACCAGACGTCCTGCATTGGCCGAATCCAGCCCGACCTGCACCTGCTGCCGGAACCATGCGTCATGTTCAGCCACTTGGCGCTCGCCAGACACATAGTCGCGCATGAAATCGCGGATGAGCTGTGCTCCGGTGCGATCATGCGCCTTCGCCGCGTCGGCAAAGGCGCTTTTGAGGGTATCATCGACCCGGAAGGTAAAGGTGGACTCGCCCATGCCGCCATCTCCATGTGTTACAAGGTTAGCACATGGTAACATAACTCCCGCTGTAGGGGAGGATTTTATGTCCGCACCCCAATGCCCCTCAGGGCCGAAGGCGGCGCAGCGCTTCGTCCTGGCCGATCAGCGGCAGCAGCAGGCTCATGTCCGGGCCGTGATCGAGGCCCGTCAGTGCGCGGCGCAGGGGGAGGAAGAGGGCTTTGCCCTTGCGGCCGGTTTCACCTTTGAGCGCTTCCGTCAGCGCGCGCCAGATGGCCGCGTCGAAGGGCAGGTCAGCCAGCAGGCGGTGCGCGGCGATCAGGAAGTCCTGGTCTTCGGTGGCCGGCGCGGGGGCGTCGACGGGGCCAGTGACGATCCGCCACCAGTCGGCTGCGCCCGCCACTGTTTCCAGATTGGGGCGGATGGCGTCCCATGCCGGGGCGTCCATGCCGCCCGGCAGCCGCGCGGCGACCGCGTCATAGGGCAGGAGATGCACGATCTTCTGGTTCAGCCCCGCCAGTTCCGCTTCGTCGAAACGCGCGGGGGCGCGGCCGAAATGGGCGAAATCGAAACTGTCGATCAGCGGCTGCATATCGGCGAACGGCTCGACCGACTGGCTGCTGCCGAGCCGCGCCAGCAGCGACGCGATCGCCATGGGTTCCAGCCCCAGTTCGCGGAAATGGGCGACGCCGAGCGACCCCAGTCGCTTGGACAGCTTGCCCTCCGCTCCCGTCAGCAGCGCTTCATGCGCGAAGGCGGGGAGCGGCGCGCCCATTGCCGCGAACATCTGGATCTGGGTCGCGGTGTTGGACACATGATCTTCGCCGCGCAGGACGTGGGTGACGCCCATGTCAATGTCATCGATCACCGACGGGAGCATATAAAGCCAACTGCCATCGGCGCGGCGGATCACTGGATCGGACAGTAATTTGGGGTCGAACCGCTGTTCGCCGCGAATGAGGTCGGTCCAGACGATCGGCTGATCATGATCCAGCTTGAAGCGCCAATGTGGGCGGCGGCCTTCGGCTTCATAGGCCGCGATCTCTTCCGGCGTCAGGCTCAGCGCGCCGCGATCATAGACCGGCGGCAAACCCCGCCCCAGCAGCACCTTGCGCCGCAATTCCAGTTCCTGCTGCGTCTCATAGGCCGGATAGACATGGCCCGCCGCGCGCAACTGATCGAACCGGCTTTCATAGAGCGCGAACCGTTCGGACTGTTTGGCCTCCGCGTCCCAGGTCAGGCCGAGCCATTGCAGGTCGGCGCGGATCGCATCGGCATATTCGGGACGCGAGCGTTCGAGGTCGGTATCGTCCAGCCGCAGCAGGAATTGCCCGCCGCTCTTCTGTGCGAACAGCCAGTTATGCAGCGCGGCGCGGATATTGCCGACATGGAGATGGCCGGTCGGGGACGGCGCGAAACGGGTGATGACGGTCATGGATATCTGGTCCTGATCCCGTTCGCCCTGAGCCTGTCGAAGGGCTGTTCTTCTTCAGAAGAAGGACGAGGCTTCGACAAGCTCAGCCCGAACGGAGTTTGGGGTGTCATGTTCTAAACGCATTAGTGATCGGATAGCGCCGGTCGCGGCCGAAGTTGCGGGTGCCGAGCTTCACGCCGGGGGGCGACTGGCGGCGCTTATATTCGGCGACATAGAGCAGCCGCTCGATCCGGGCGACGGTCTCGCGCTCGAAGCCGCGCGCCACCAGTTGCTCGACCGACAATTCCTCCTCGACCAGGCCGTATAGGATCGGGTCCAGCACTTCATAGGGTGGCAGGCTGTCATCGTCGCGCTGGTCGGCGCGCAATTCGGCGCTGGGCGGCTTGCTGATCACCCGCTCCGGCATCACCGGGCCAGCGGGACCAAAGTCTTCGCCCAGCGTCGGGACATTCGCGTTGCGCCAACGGCACAGGTCGAACACGGTCGTCTTATAGGCGTCCTTCAACACCGAATAGCCGCCCGCCATGTCGCCATAGATGGTGGCATAGCCGACCGACATCTCGCTCTTGTTGCCGGTGGTCAGCAGCATGTGGCCGAATTTGTTGGACAGCGCCATCAGAGTCAGCCCCCGGATGCGTGACTGGATATTCTCTTCGGTCAGGTCGCGTTGCCGCTCGGCGAATACATCGCCCAGCATCGTGTCGAACGCGCCGACCGCCGGTTCGATGGGGATGCTGTCGTAACGCACGCCCAGCAGCCGCGCGCAGGCGACGGCATCGTCCAGGCTGTCCTGGCTGGTGAAGCGCGAGGGCATCATCACGCACCATACCCGGTCGGCGCCCAGCGCATCGACCGCGACGGCGGCGGACAGCGCACTGTCGATCCCGCCCGACAGGCCCAGCACGACGCCGGGAAAACGGTTGCGGTTCACATAATCGCGCAGACCCAGGACCATCGCATTGTAAATGTCGGCCGGCCGGTCATCCAGGACATGGCGATCGCCGGGCAGGCAGACCCACTGTCCGGCCTGCTTCTCCCATATCGTCAGCACCAGTGCTTCGTCCCAGTCGGGCAGCTGGTGCGCGATCGACAAGTCGGCGTTCATCACGAAGGACGCGCCGTCGAACACCAGCTCATCCTGCCCGCCGACGCGGTTGAGATAGGCGAGCGGCAGATTGGTCTCGCGCACCCGCGTCCCCGCGACGCCATTGGTGCGACGGTCATCCTTGTCGACCTCATACGGGCTGCCATTGGGGCTGATCAATATGTCCGCGCCCTGCGCCTTCAGATGCGCGGTGACGAAGGGAAACCAGATATCCTCGCAGATCGGCACGCCGATCTTCACGCCCTTGAAGTCGATGGGCGCGGGCAGCGGGCCGGGCGCGAACAGGCGCTTTTCATCGAACGTGCCGTAATTGGGCAGTTCGCGCTTCTGGCGGATGGCGGTGACCGCGCCGCCTTCCAGCAGCGCGACGACGTTGAACAATACGCCCTGCGCCGCGACCACGGTGCCGACCAGCATTGCCGGGCCGCCATCGCCGGTCGCCTGCGCCAGCCGGTCGAGTTCCTGATTGGCGCGCTCGACCAGCGCGGGTTTCAATACCAGATCTTCGGGCGGATAGCCGATCAGCTGCAATTCGGGATAGACGATCAGGTCCGCATCCATCGCCCGCGCCCGCCATTCCAGCATCGCGTCGGCATTGGCGGCGAGGTCGCCTACCGACTGGGTCATCTGGGCAAGGGCGATCACGAGTTTGTCGGTCATGGACGCGGCCCCTAATGCATTTTTCCGGCTGGCGCAAAAGCGCCTTTCCACCGCGACCCCGCGCCGCTACAGGGGCGGCGTTTCACCCAGCGTCATCAATTCGTCACGCCTTTTCATTTCAGGGGGTTTTGGCCATGAAGCTCATGACCGGCAATTCGAACAAGCCGCTCGCGGCCGCCATCGCCGACTATATCGAAATTCCCCTGACCGACGCCAGCGTCCGCCGCTTCGCCGATGAGGAAGTGTTCGTGGAAATCCACGAAAATGTCCGGGGCGAAGATGTGTTCGTGCTGCAATCGACCAGTTATCCCACCAACGACAATCTGATGGAATTGTTGATCATGATCGATGCGCTGAAACGCGCGTCGGCCAAGCGAATCACCGCCGTCGTCCCCTATTTCGGCTATGCGCGGCAGGATCGGAAGCCCGGCCCCCGCACCCCGATCAGCGCCAAGCTGGTCGCCAATCTGATCACCAAGGCGGGCGCCGACCGCGTCCTGTCGGTCGATCTGCATGCGGGCCAGATCCAGGGCTTCTTCGACATTCCGACCGACAATCTGTTCGGTGCGCCGGTCATGTCGGCGGATATCCAGGCGCGCTTTGGTGATCGCAACCTGATGGTCGTGTCGCCCGACGTCGGCGGCGTGGTGCGTGCGCGGGCGCTGGCCAAGCGGCTCGACAACGCCCCGCTCGCCATCGTCGACAAGCGCCGCGAGCGCGCGGGCGAATCGGAAGTGATGAACATCATCGGCGATGTCGCCGGGCGCTTCTGCGTCCTGATCGACGATATCGTCGATTCGGCGGGGACGCTGTGCAACGCGGCCTCCGCGCTCAAGGCGGCGGGTGCCGAAGACGTGGTCGCCTATGTCAGCCATGGCGTGCTGTCGGGCGGCGCGGTCGCGCGCGTGGATGCGTCCGACCTGCTGGAACTGGTGATCACCGACACGATCCAGGGCACCGATGCGGTCAATACCGCCAAGAAGGTCCGCCACCTGCCCATCGCCCCGCTGCTGGGCGAAGCGATCAAGCGCATTGCCGATGAAAGTTCGGTATCCAGCCTGTTCGACTGACAGCATGAAGCCGGGGCGGCAATTGCCGCCTTGCATGATGCCGTGCCGCCCGCTATCGGGCTGCCGTCCGTAGCGCTCGCTTGAGCGCAACGGGCAAGATCGCGCCGGTGCCTCTTGATCGAGGCTTAAAAGGGAAGGCGGTGCGGATGGGTCACACCATCCAAAGCCGCAGCTGTCCCTGCAACTGTAAGCGGTGAGCGTGATGTACATAGCTTCCTCTTCGAAGGAAGCAGCCACTGGACCGTCAAACGTCTGGGAAGGTCGTACATGACGCCATGACCCGTGAGCCAGGAGACCTGCCGGCGTTCTGGTCGCTCTTGCCTTGGTCCAGGGGATGGCCGTGGCACGGTAACTCTCCGTCTGAGCGACGACAGGAAGGCGGCCGGGGCCGCAACCGTCGTGGGACGCTGGGCTATATATGCGCCGGTTCGTCGCCCTGCGTCGGCCGTCGATCGGCGGGCCATGCGCCTATCATCGACATGCTCCACCGCCCGATATCGCTCGGCGCGGGAGGAGACTATAAATGGTTAAATACGGCATATCCCTGCTGGCGCTCAGCGCTGCCAGCCCCGTTTTCGCGCAGGCCCCCGAACAGATTTCGGACCTGAGCGGCAACAGCACCCCCATCATCGTCACCGCCTCGCGCGTCACCAGCGAAGCGCGCGAAATCGGCAGCGCGGTGTCGATCATCACCCGCGCCGATATCCAGCGCAACCAGATCATCTTCCTCAAAGACATATTGCAGGACGCGCCCGGCGTGCAGACGACGTCCGACCGGCCCGGCCAGTTGACCAGCGTCCGCATCCGGGGATCGAACAATAATGAGATTCTCTGGCTGATCGACGGTATCGAACTGGGCGACCCCAGCGCGATCAGCACCCAGTTCCAGGCCGATCATCTGACCAGCCGTGACATCGACCGGGTCGAAATCCTGCGCGGCAACCAAAGCTCGCTCTATGGCTCCGACGCGGTCGGCGGCGTCATCAACATCATCACCCAGCGCGCGACCGAAGAGGGGCTGCAGGTCAATGCCGAGGCCGAAGCCGGTTCCTATGGCATGCGCAGCGGCGGCGCTTCGCTGCTGGGCAAGAGCGGCGCGCTCGATTTCCGCCTAAGCGCCACCGGCTATCGCCATGACGGCCCCTCGCTCGCCGATCCGCGCACTGCCAGCCCCGCAGGGTCGGCAACCGAGAAGGACGAATATCGCCGTTACGGCTTTAGCGGCCGGGTCGGCTATCAGGCTACCGAAACCCTGTCGCTACAGGCGATCGGCTATTGGTTCGATGCCTTTAGCGATCTCGACAATACGACGTCCGACAGCGACGATACCGCCAAAACACGCGACTATGCCGCCGCGGGCCAGGCCAGCTACAAGAGCCTGGACGGCCAGTTCACCGCCGACCTGACGGCCAGCCGCTATGCCGCGCGCCGCCGCTATTTCGGCACCTGGAACCGGGCCGAAGGCGACCTGTTCCGCGGCACCAAGGACGAACTGACGCTGGCCCTCGCCTATGGCGGCACCGGCCCCGTGAGCCTGGCCGCAGGGGGCAATTATGAGCGGGAGAAGACGACCCAGATCACCAGCTTTTCCGGTGCCTTCCCCGCCCGCGTCAACACCCGCTCTGCCTATGCCGAAATCGCGCTGCGGCCGGTCGCGGGGCTTACCCTGACCGGCGCGGCGCGGGTCGACGACAATAGCCGCTTCGGCACGTTCGACACCTATCGCGGCACGCTGGCTTATGCGCTCGGCGCGCTCAAGCTGCGCGCCAGCTATGGCACCGGGGCCAAGGCACCGGGCCTCTACCAATTGTTCGACCCCACTTATGGCAATCCAGACCTTGAGGTCGAAACCAGCCGGGGCGGCGATGTCGGCTTCGACCTCGCGCTGGCCGAAGGCCTGACCGCGCAGGTCAGCTATTTCTTCACCCGTAAGACCAACGAGATCAACTTCGACGGCAGCCGTCCGCCCTTTGGCGGCTATGGCCAGTTCGGCCGCACCCGTGCGGAGGGGATAGAGGTCGGCGTCACCGCCCAGCCGCTGCCCTGGCTCGGTGTCAGCCAGACCTATGGCTATACCGACCATGAAATCGATCGCGAGATGGACGGCACCTATGTCAACAGCGGCCGCCCGCGCTATACCGGCACCACATCGGTCATCCTGACCCCGGCCGAACGCGCATCGATGACCGCGCGGGTCCGCTATCATGATGGCGACTCGTCGGGCTTTGGCGGCGCGACTGAGGCTTATACGGTGGTCGACCTGCTCGCCTCCTATGGCATCACCGACCGGATCGAACTCTATGGCCGCGTCATCAACCTGTTCGATAAATGGTATCAGGTCAGCTACGGCACCCAGACGCTCGGCCTGTCGGCCTATGGCGGCGTGCGCCTGAGCTTCTGATATGATCCCGTCCCCGCCATCAGACCCCGCAAGGCAGGCTGCGCTTGGCCAAGACCGGGTCGTTGGCGGGGAAGGGTCAG
>NZ_JPPQ01000006.1:72894-86818 GCF_000743655.1 Sphingobium sp. ba1 | reverse complement strand
GCCGATCATCCTGTGGGGTCCGGGTGCGGGCGGGTCCGGCTGGGGGTCGGGCGGCGGCTCCAGTTGGGGCGGTGGTGGCGGCTTTGGCGGCGGCGGCGGCGGCTTTTCGGGTGGCGGCAGCTTCGGCGGCGGCGGCGCGTCGGGAGACTGGTGATGCAGCTTAACCTTAGCCAGGCCGACCATGACCTCGTTTCCGCCGCGGTCGCGGAGACCGAAGCGCTGACGTCGGGCGAGATTGTCACCATCGTCGCACGTCGGTCGGACGCCTATCATGATGTCGGGCTTAGCTGGGCGGCGGCGGCGGTGTTCATCGCCCTGTCGCTTGCCGCAGCTTTCCCCGACCATTTGCATAGCTTCATGTCCACCTTGTGGCTCGATTGGGAGCATGAACTGGCGGACTGGAAGCTGATGACCGGCTTGCTGGGGCTGCTGCTGCTCAAATTCCTGATCGTGCGCTATGCGCTGGCGATCATGCCGCTGCGCATGGCGCTGACCCCGCGCGCGACCAAGGCGCGTCGCGTGCGCCGCCGTGCCATCCTGCTGTTCCGCTCGGCGGTCGAGGCGCGCACCCATGGCCGCACTGGCGTCCTCCTCTATCTCTCGCTCGACGAACATCGCGCCGAACTGGTCGCCGACCGCGCGATCAACGACAAGGTTGCGCCCGAAGCCTGGGGCGAGGCGATGGCGGCGCTGATCGAGGCGATCCGCGATGGTCGCCCCGGCGAAGGGCTGGCGGCCGAAGTGAGGCAGGTCGGCGCGATATTGGCGACGCATTTCCCGCGCGCGCAGGACGACATCAACGAATTGCCCGACAGGCTGATCGAATTATGACCGACCCGGATCGCGATGCGCCCGAAGAGGTGATGTGGCAGGGCCGCTTCATCACCGCCAAACAGCGCGGCAAATGGGAATATGTGGGCCGCGCGCGCGGCATCCAGGCGGCCGTGATCCTGGCGATCGATGACGGCCATGTCCTGCTGGTCGATCAATATCGCGTGCCTTTGGGTCGGCGCTGCATCGAACTGCCCGCTGGCCTGGTGGGTGACGAGGCAGCGGGCGAGGACGCCAGCATCGCCGCCGCGCGCGAGCTGGAGGAGGAGACGGGCTATCGCCCTGCCCGGCTCGAATTGCTGGGCCAGTTTTTCAGCTCTCCGGGCATGGTGTCGGAAAGTTTCACCCTGTTCCGCGCCCTTGGCCTGAAGAAGACCGGCGAAGGCGGTGGCGTGGAGGGCGAGGATATTATCGTCCACCGCATCCCGCTTGCCACCCTGACCGACCAGATCGCGGAGTGGCGCGCGCAGGGCTATGCGATGGACGTCAAGCTGCTCCTGCTTTTGGGCGCGGGGATGATGGCTTAGGCCACCCGATACCAGTCGGCCACGCGCTCCAGGGCGAGGGTCAGCACCAGCTTGCCTGCGCGGCTCGGCCAGCCCAGCGCTTTTTCCGCCGCGACGAGGCCTTCGCCTGCACAGACCACGCGCCACAATATGTCGGCGAGGCCAGGCCCGGCGGCCGTGATCGCGCCATCGAAACGGTCGCGCGCCGACAGTTGCGCGCTGGTCGGGTCGGGCGTTCGTCCTGGTCCGCGCCGCCCGCCCTCGCGCGGGGCCGCATCCCAACACATGGTCACCCGTGCGCCGAGGCCCGCTTTCTCCCAGTCGGCGCGCAGGCGTTCGCCCGCCAGATATTGGCGTTCGCTCACATGGCCGCGCGTGTGCAGCCAGGCGAGCGGCGATTCGCCGAGATTGACCATTACGCGCTGCGCCCGGCCATCGGGGCCTTCGATCGTCTGTTCGATATGCGTTACGGCCATCACCACCTCCTGCTGCCCAAGAATCGGAAGAGCCGCTCTTGCCATGGGGGATCATTTGTAGGAAAGAGAAACCAAATAGGTTATTATAGAGGCGTGGGATGATCACCCGTATCCGCGAAGTCCGCAAGGCGAAGGGGCTGACACTCGAACAGGTGGGCGCGCTGTGCGACCCGCCGACCACGGCGCAGACGATCGGGCGGCTGGAAACGGGCACGCGCACCGTATCGGTGAAATGGCTCAACCGCATCGCGCTGGCACTGGGCGTCACCACGTCCGAACTGGTCGCGTTGCCGGGCCAGGCCGAAGTGCCGGTTGCAGCGTTGCTCGGCCCTGATGGCGTGCGCGCGCCGACCCGGCCGCTCGCCTTCCCCTCGCCCGCGCCCAGCGACGGCATGGTAGGCGTGCATGTCAGCGCCAGCATCGGCGATTATCGCAGCGGCGACGCGATCTGGTGCCGCCGCATCGGACCGGAAGAATTCGCCAGCGCGCTCAATCGCGACATTCTCTTTCCGCGTCCCGCCGGGCGTTTCCTGTTCGGGCGGCTGATCGGGCGGGAAGGCGACCGGCTGCAACTGCTGCCGCTGGGGTCGGGCGCGCGGCAATTGGTGCTGACCGACCCGCCATGGGCCGCAGTCGCCGTGCAACTCGTCCGGCGGCTCTAGCCAAAAGCACAAGCGCCGCTTAACCCGATGGCAATGGCTGATCCGCGAAAGACAAGACCATGACGCTCAACGTCCTCATGCTATCGACCCTCTTTCCCGATATCAGCCGCCCCAATTTCGGCGTGTTCGTGGAACGGCAGGCGCGCGAACTGGCCAGCCGGGCGGAGGCGACGGTCACCGTCGTCGCGCCGGTCGGCCTGCCGCCATGGCCGCTCTCGCTCAGCGCCCGCTATGCGCCGCTGCGCGCGCTGCCGCGTAAGGAACGCTGGCGCGAACTGACCGTCTATCGCCCGACCTTTCCGATCATCCCCAAATTCGGCGGGCGCACCAATGTCATCACCATGACGCGCGCCATCCTGCCGCTGGTGCGTCGGCTCCACGCGCAGACGCCGTTCGACGTGATCGATGCGAGTTTCTTCTTCCCCGATGGGCCGGTGGCGCAGCGACTGTCGAAGGCGCTCGGCATTCCCTATTCCGTCAAGGCGCGCGGCGCGGATATTCACCATTGGGGCACGCAGCGCGGCACCCGCAAGATGGTGCGTCAGGCGGGCGATCTGGCGGCGGGCATGCTCGCCGTGTCCGACGCGATGCGCCGGTCGATGGCGCGGATGGGGATGGATGCCGACAAGATCCGGGTCCATTATACCGGGGTCGATCTCGACACGTTCGAACTGTCCGATCGCGCAGCGGCGAAGGAAGCGCTCGATTTCAGCGGGCCGGTGGTGCTGTGCGTCGGGGCGCTGATCCCGCGCAAGGGGCAGGAACTGCTCGTCCGCGCGCTGCCCGCATTGCCCGACGTCACGTTGCTGCTGGCGGGACAGGGTCAATATCGGCGGACGCTCGAAAATCTGGCGCAGGAGCTGGGGGTGGAGCGCCGAGTCGGTTTCCTGGGGTCGGTGCCGCATCATAAATTGCCGCGCATCTTTGCCGCCGCCGATGTGATGGCGCTGCCGTCGGCATCCGAAGGCCTGGCCAATGCCTGGGTCGAATCGCTCGCCTGCGGCACGCCGATCGTGATCAGCGACGTGGGCGGTGCCCGCGAATTGCTCGATCGGCCCGAAGCTGGGCAGATCGTCGAGCGCGATCCGCAAGCCATCGCAGCGGCCATTCGTACTATCCTTGATGATCCGCCGCCACCGGAGAAGGTGCGCGAGGCCGCGCTACGCTTCACCTGGGCGGCCAATGGCGACGCGCTGCTGGCGCATCTTCAGGGGATCGCGGCCTCGGCCTGACCCGCGATCGGCAAGAGCCGCGCCCGACCATCGGACGTCGGAAAATGCCCGCCATCGAATGGCACTTCGCCCCAGCGCCACGGCGTCAGTTCGGCATAGGCCGGGTTGGAAATGGGTGCATGGCGGCGCAGGTTGAGCAGTCGCGTGCCATCATTGCGATAGGCGGTCAGCCGCCCATGTTCGCGATAAATGTCGGCGGGCTGTTCATAATGGAAGGCATCGCCCCAGCCCATGGCTTGGGCCACCCGCGTCAACATCCACCAGTCGGGCCGCGCTTCGCCGGGCAAGTCGAACAGGCGGCGATGGCGACTGACCAGCCGGTCCAGCCCCGTTACCGTGCCATCCTTTTCGATCCAGTTCGCCGAAGGGAGGCATAGGGTCCAGCCGTCCTCGGCTTCTTTCGCACGGTCGGTCGAGCGGATCGACAGTGGCACCACCGCTCGCGCGGCGCGCAACCAGTCCGTTGCCCCGTCATCCGCGCCGATGCTCCATAACGCCCGCACCTGCCCGTCGCGCATCGCGTCGAGCAGCGCTGCGTCCTCCAGTCCGGGCTGTTCCACCAACTGCCGCGCCCCCCAGAAGCGCGCGACATTGGCGCGCACGGGTTCGTAGAAATCGCCATGCGCCGCGAGGTCGGCGGCGTGACAACCCACCTCGCGCGCGCCCATGCCGTTCGCGCCGGAAGGCAGCGCGAAGGGTGCCGCGCCCGGTCGTCCGATCCTTCCCGTGAGCAGATGCAGGTTGATCGCCGCCACCGCGACATCCGCGCCCGCCGTCTCGCCGAACAGGGTCACCAGCCGATCGACCGGTCCGATCGCATCGAAGAAATCGCGCACCTGGCCCGGCTCGATCCCGCAGACCCGCGCCACCGACCAGAGATCATGGCCGGGGGCGAGCCGATCCCGAAAGCCATCCGGCACGGTCACATGCGCGGCCACGAAGTCGGCGTCGATCAGGCCACTATCAATGCTGTGCAACAGCCATCCGGCCAGTAAGCGGGCGACACTGCCTGTGCGCACCGGCAATTGCATGTCGGCTTCGATCCCCGTGCCCAGCACCACGAGCCGCGTGCCGCGCGTCGTGCGCGCATCCTGTACCCGTTCCAGCAAGAGCGGGTGCGCCAGCAACGCAGGCACGTCGGCGATCAGGATCAGGTCGGCGCGGTCGATATCCTCCAGTGTGGCAGGCATCACATCTTCGCCATAGGCGGCGCGCTGCACGCCGCCGATCACGCCGCGCCAGGGGGCATGGATATGAGCGGACCCCAAAAAGCCCTTCATCAGCTTGTTGGCGACATAATAATCCTCGGTCAGCAAGCCGCCGCCGACATGCAGCGCCACGCTGCCCGGCCCATGACGCGCCTGCACGGCGGCCAGGCGCCGGGCGATCAGCGCGATCGCCTTGTCCCATGTCACTTGCTTGCCTTCGACCTGCGGGTGCAGCAAGCGCCCGTCCAGGTCGGTCATCGCAGTCAGGGCATCCGCACCTTCGCACAGCCGCCCGGCATTGGCGGGGTGCGCCTTGTCGCCCTCGACCCGCAGGTCGCGATCAGTGCCGGTCATCGCCCGCACGCCGCACCCCATGCCACACTGGCCGCACAGGCTTCTGACGATGGGCATCTCAGCGTGGATTCCGGTTGCGAACGCTCATAAGCCGCGTCCTAGCGTATCGCGCTATCCGACAAAAGCAGCCACGGCGATGTCAGGCGATGGCACCCACGCTTGCCGGATGATCAACCGCCTCGCCGGTCCAGCGATCGCCATGCTGGTGATAGGCGACATGGCTGGCACGTTGGAAGCTGGTGCCGTCCCAGACGATCACCTGCAATTCGACTTCGTTATTCCGGTGGACATGCAGCCAGTTGAAGCTCTGCGGTTCGTCATTGCGCAGGCGTGTCGATGTCGCCGTGCCGGCCTGGATCACCAGCGCGCCGCCGGCTTGTTCCACCATCTTGGTCGCCGATTCGGCATAGGTCTGATGAAAATGACCTGCCAGTGCGAGATGGACACCTGCCTCGCGCGCCGCCTGTATCGCGTCCTCATGCTGGCCGACCGCTTCGCTCAATTCGCCGCCGCGGCCGATCGGCATGGCGAACAGCGGGTGATGGGTCACGAGTATCCGCGTCTTGTCCGGCGTGACGGCTGCGAGACGTTGGCGCAATATTTCCATTTGATCATGATTGATCCGGCCATCCTTGATCGTCAGCGAGCGCGCTGTGTTGAGGCCCAGAATGGCGACCTCGGTATCTTCATAGAAGGGACACAGATCGCTGCTGATATAGCGTTTGTAGCGATCAAGCGGGGCCATGAACCGCCGCACCACGTCATAGAGCGGCACATCATGATTGCCGGGCACGACCAGCAATTTGAGGCCTGCGCTACGCAGGCGGTTGAGCCAGGCCGATGCCGCCCGGAACTGATCGACGCGGGCGCGCTGGGTGAAATCGCCGCTGATGACGACCAGGTCCGGTCGGCGCGCCTCCAGCCAGGCGGTGGCAGCGTCGACGATCCTGGGATCGTTCGCGCCAAAGTGAATGTCGGAGAGATGTGCGATGCGGGCCATCAAAGGGTAACGAAGTGTAAGCAGATGGTTTCCATTGGACCCAAATCCCCTCTTGCCGTGTTGTTGTGCCATGGAAACGAAAGCGCCCCCCAGCCCTGTTCTTCGCCCCCTCCCCCGCGAGGCCGCGCTCATCGTCAACGCGCATAGCCGCAGGGGGCAGGATCTATACGCGCAAGCCAAGCAGAAGCTGGAAGAGGCAGGCGTCCGGCTGGTTGCCGCCCATGCGGTCGAAGATCCCAGCCAAATGAATAGCACGGTTCGCCAGGCGATCGCCGATGGCGCGCCGATGGTGATCGTCGGCGGTGGCGATGGGTCGATGTCGGGCACGGTCGATGAACTGGTGGGCAAGGATTGCGTTTTTGCCGTGCTGCCGCTCGGCACCGCGAACAGCTTTGCCCGCACATTGGGCTTGCCGCTCGATCTGGACGGCGCGGTGCAGGTGATCGCCCATGGCCGCCGACGACGGGTTGATCTGGGCATGATCGACCGGGATTATTTCGTCAACGCCGCCTCGCTCGGTCTGTCGCCGATGATCGGCAAGACCGTGCCGCACAAGCTCAAACGCTATCTCGGCCGGATCGGTTATCTGGTGTGGGCGGTCAAATGTTCGGTCGGATTCCGCGCCTTTCGCCTCGTCATCGACGACGGGCAGAAGGAACATCGGCTCTGGTCGACCGAAGTCCGCATTCTCAACGGCCCTTTTCATGGTGGGGTCGAATTGTCCGACCATGCCGATGTGGACACGGGCGAAATCGTTGTCCAGGCGGTGGTCGGACGCAGCCATGTCCGGCTCGCCTGGGACTGGTATGCCAAATTCTTCAAGCTGCGCGACCGGGATTCCCACACGCAGGAATTTACCGGCAAATCGTTCAAGATTTCGACCCGCCCGACCCAGCGCATCTCGATCGATGGCGAAGTGCTGGCGAAAACGCCCGTCACCGCCCGGATTGCGGCGGGCGCGATCGAGGTGGCGGTGCCGGTCGAGGATTGATCAGAGCGGCTTTTCGTAGATCTGATAGACTTTGTTGACCGTGCTGTTGATCGCCTCGGCAATCGCATTCATCCCCTGATTATCGTCCAGCACCCAGCCGATCTCGCCCCGCGTCGAGCCATAATGTTCGATCGCGTCGAGCCGGATATGTTCGATCATCATGAAGGCGAGCTGGCTGGCGATGCGCGAGGATTGCAGCCGTTGCACCACGCCCATCAGCGGCACGCGCATGGTGCGGACCTTGGGCTTGCGCAGCCACCGCAGCAATTTTAGCCAACCGAACGGGAAAAGCGACCCGTTGAGCGGCCCCAGCGCTTCGTTGAGATCGGGCAGGGTCATCATGAAGGCGACCGGCTCGCCATCCAGTTCGGCGATCATGATCAGATCTTCGAACACGATGGGTTTCAGCTTCTTGCCGGTATGCGCGACTTCCGCATCGGTGATCGGCACGAAGCCCCAATTCCTGCCCCAGGCGTCGTTCAGGATCGACAGGATGATCGCCGCTTCCTTGTCGAACTTCGCCTTTTCGACCTTGCGGATGCGGATGCGCGGATTTTTCTGCCCCGACGCGACGATCCGCTGGATAAGCGGCGGGAATTGGTTGGTGATGTCCAGTTCGTAGCAGAGCAATTGCTTGGCCGGGGCATAGCCTGCGCCCTCTATCATCGCCTGGTAGGTCGGGCTGTTATGCCCCATCATGACCGTTGGCGGATGATCATGGCCCTGGATCAGCAAGCCAGGCTCTTCCCAGATCGACAGCGAAATCGGCCCCAGCACGCGAGTCATGCCCTTGGCGCGTAGCCAGGCTTCGGCGGCCGCGATCAGCGCCGCGCCGACGTCCGCATCGGTCGCTTCGAACAGACCGAAATTGCCCGTGCCCGGCCCCATGCCTTGTTCCGCTGGCTGCGCCAGCGCCAGACGATCGATATGCGCCGAAATGCGGCCGACAACGCGGTTGCCGCGGCGCGCGAGAAAATATTGCGCTTCGGCATGGTCGAAAAAGGGATTGTCGCCGGGCGTCAGCAGCGCCTTCACCTCGGCCTTGAGCGGGGGCACCCAGTTCGGATCGTTCGCATAGAGGGACCAGGGCAGGTCGATAAAAGCCTTGAGGTCGGCCTTGCCGGAAACGGGAGTGATGACCAGATCGGATTGCGCCACGGTTGCCGCCTTGATGATGGGAATGGGATGCAGTTCGCCGCTTGTTTGCGCAATGTCAATCACGGGCGCGGGTTGGCGGCGTATCGGGACGCGGATGTCATGGTGCTGCCACGATATCAGCGCATTTGGAGTGTAGGACGGCAGGTATGACAGTGCATGATCCCATATTGGCCGCCGCCCAGCGCGCGCGGGCGACCATTCCCGACGATACCGCCATGCTGCGGGCCGCAGCGGAACTGACGCGCGACTATAGCGTCGCCAATCCGCGTATCTATTGGCCCGACATGCTGGGTTCGGCGCTGATCGGTTGGGCCGCGATGGTCGGCGCGATCGTGGCGGACAATCTCGCGATTGCCCTTGCCTGTGGCTTGGTCGCGATGATGGCGCTTTATCGGGCGGCGAGCTTCATCCATGAGTTGACGCATATCCGCAAGGGCGCGTTGCCGGGCTTTCGCTTCGGCTGGAATCTGATCGTCGGCATCCCGCTGATGATCCCGTCCTTCCTCTATGAAGGCGTGCATACGCAGCACCATGCCCGCACCCGCTATGGCACGGCGGAAGACCCCGAATATTTGCCGCTGGCACTGATGAAGCCCTGGTCGTTGCCCTTGTTCATTCTGGTCGCGTCGCTGGCGCCCGTCGGCCTGATCCTGCGCTTCGGGCTGCTGACGCCGCTCAGCCTCATCCTGCCGCCCTTGCGCCGCAAGGTGGTGGCGGAACTGTCGGCGCTGTCGATTAATCCTGCCTATCGCCGCCGCGCGCCGGAGGGTGACTTTGCGCGCATGTGGGCGTGGCAGGAAGCGGGTGCCTGCCTGTTCGCGCTGGCGCTGGTGGGCAGCGTATTCGTCTTCGGCTGGAAGCCTTTGCTCGTCTATATGGCGATCCATTCGGCGATGACCGTCGTCAACCAGTTGCGCACCTTGGTCGCCCATCTGTGGGAGAATGAGGGCGACCCGATGACGGTGACCGCGCAATATCTCGATTCGGTCAATGTGCCGCCGCCCGGTGTCCTGCCGGAGCTATGGGCGCCGGTGGGGCTGCGCTATCATGCGCTCCACCATCTGCTGCCGAGCGTTCCCTATCATGCGCTGGGCCAGGCCCATGCCCGGCTGATCGCGACGCTGGACGGGGATTCTCCCTATCATCGCGGCAATTATCCGGGGATGATCCCGCTGGTGGGCAAGATCGCGCGCAGCACGATGGGCGCGCGCTGAGCCTTATTCCTCGGTCCTGAACAGCACGGTTTCGCCGACTAGCAGGAACAGGAAGAAAGGTGCCCAGGCCGCGAGGAAGGGCGGATAGGCACCCAGGCTGCCCATCGCCAGCGAGAAATTGTCGGCGACGAAATAGGCAAAGCCAAGCGCCATGCCCATCACTGCGCGCACGAATAATTGCCCCGACCGGGCGAGGCCGAAGGCGGCAACGGACCCCAGGATCGGCATCAGCAGTGCAGACAGCGGCCCCGATAATTTGTGCCACAGGCTTGCCTCCAGCTCCGCCGTCGGCCGCCCGGCATCATGCAGGTCGGCAATCGCCGCCTTGAGCTGGGCGAAGGTCAGCGCGTCGGGATCGACCTTCGCCAGGGTGAACTGGTCAGGACGAATATCGCGGCCAAAACGGACGGTGCCGACATTGGTGACCGTGCCGCGCGCCACGTCGAACTGCCGCGCGCCTTCCAGCAACCAACTGCCGCTGGCGGCGTCATAGCGGCCGCGAGGCGCCTCAACTATGGTCGTCAGGCTGTTGTTGATCCGGTTATAGATGCGGACCTGGCGCAGTTGGACTTCCGTGCCGCGCCCCGCCACGATCGCAGCGTTGACGAGGTTGTTGCCGTCGCGGACCCAGGGGTTGCTCTTAACCCCGCTGTCGCGCGGGATCGGACCGTAATCCACCGCTTCCCAGGCGCTGAGTGCGGCAGTCGATCGCGCCACCACCCGTTCGTTGAAGACATAGCTGATCAGCGAGACGCCGAGCGCCGCGGCGATCAGCGGTGCCAATATCTGATGCGCCGACAGGCCCGCCGCCTTCATCGAGATGATCTCGCTATTCTGGTTGAGCGTGGCCAGCATGACCAGCGTGCCGAGTAACACCGAGAAGGGCAGGAAGCGCGCGATGATCTGTGGCGCGCGCAGGCCGACATAATGCCATAATTGCGCATCGCCATTGCCGGGATAGGCCAATACGTCGCCCGAATTGCCGAGCAGGTCGAGCGTCTGCAGCACCACCACCAGCAGCGCCAACACGGCGAAGGTCCGAGTCAGGAACAGGCGCGCCATATAGAGGGTGATGGGCGTCGACGGGAAGAAATTGAACTGCATGGCCTCAGGCCGCTCCTTCCACGGTCATAGCAGGTCGCCGTTTGCGGCCCAGCCGCAACAGGCGCGCGACCTGCTTGCCCAATTTGGCGAAGGCGAATTCCAGCGCGCCGATCGGCTGCCCACCGGGACGATGCGCCACCACATGATACATCCAGAAGATCAGCCCGGCGGCCAGAATGAACGGCCCCCACAGAGCGATGATCGGGTCGACCTTGCCCAGCGCACCGATGCCTTCGCCATATTGGTTGATCTTGTGATAGGTCACGATGAACACGATCGAGAGGAAGACGCCGAGCGCCGATGTCGATCGCTTGGGCGGGATGGCAAAGGCCAGCGCGGCGAGCGGCAACAGCAGCATCATCGCCACTTCGACCATGCGGAAATGGAAGTTCGCACGCACTTCGTCGCGCAGTTTGTCGGGCGTGGCCGCGCTGCGGCCGATCACCATCAGTTCGGGGATCGTCTTTTCCCGATCCACGTCGCGGCCGCGGAAATTTTCGATCTGCGGCAGGTCGATCGGCAGGTCATGGCTGGAAAAGGACAGGATGCGCGGCGTCTTATATTTGGGCGCATCATTGACCAGCACGCCGTTGCGCAGGCGGAAGATGATCGTGTCGGGATCGTCGGTGGCCAGGAACATGCCCTGCGCCGCGGTCACTGCCACCGATTGGCCGTCGCGGCTGGTCGCTCGCACGAAGATGCCCTGGAGATTGCGGCCCTCGTCCAGGCTGCGTTCGATTCGCATCGTCATCCGCTTGCCCAGATTCGTGAACTCGCCGACCTTGATCGACGCGCCGAGCGCACCAGACCGCAGTTCGAAGCGCAATGCCTCATAGGCGTGGCGCGACAAAGGCTGGACCCAGCCGACGATGCCGAAATTGAGCAGCGCCAGCGCGATCGCATACATGTAAGGGACGCGCAGCAAGCGGCCGTAGGACAGGCCAACGCCGCGCATGACGTCCAGCTCCGACGACATGGCGAGCTTGCGAAAGGCCAGCAAAATGCCGAGCATCAGGCC
This sequence comes from Sphingobium sp. ba1, assembly GCF_000743655.1. Lineage (NCBI taxonomy): Bacteria > Pseudomonadati > Pseudomonadota > Alphaproteobacteria > Sphingomonadales > Sphingobiaceae > Sphingobium > Sphingobium sp. ba1. Next base: position 75,064 of record NZ_JPPQ01000006.1, on the reverse strand, counting down.
GATTGGGATGCCGAGCGAGAGATATTCGGGCAGCATATTGGCGAGCATCCGCCACACGACGCTGACCGGTCCGCCCTCCGCCGCGACAAAATCGAACAGGCTGAGCATCTTGTCGAGGACAAGCAGCATCGCGGCGATCACCAGCGTACCCAGCATGGGTACCGCGATCAGGCGGGCGAGATAACGGTCGGTGGCGGTCAGCATTCTCTAAGTCGTCGTCCCATCACCATGTTTTGGCCGCAAACCCCGCCCATATCAAACGGCATAGCGTTGCGGGGCGAACAGGGGCTCGCCATCCGGCCCATGCCGGTGGCTATAGCTTCCAGGAGTCTGATGGTCATGATAAAAGTTGCAATGGGTTTGATGTCGGGAGCAGCGCTGGTCGCTGCGACGCCCGCATTCGCCCATGGCCAGGAAATTGCCAATGATCTGGACCGTTGCGCGGCAAGCGCCAGCGGACCGGCGGTGCTGGTCGATGTACGCGGTTTTGCCGCCGCCACCGGCAAGGTGCGCGTCCAATCCTATCCCGGCACCAAGGCCGCCTGGCTGAATAAGGGTCAATGGCTGCATCGCATCGATACCGCGGTGCGTCCCGCCAATGGTGCGATGCGATTCTGCATGCCAGTGCCGCAGCCGGGCAAATATGGCATCGCCGTGCGGCATGATCGCAACGGCAATGGCAAGACCGACATTTCCAGCGACGGCGGTGGTTTTTCCAACAATCCGTCGATCAGCATCTTCAACCTGGGCAAGCCCGGTGTCGAGAAAGCCGCTTTCTATGCCGGTCCCGGCGTGACGAAAATCACGATCACCCTCAAATATATGTGACCCCAAAGCCATGGTTTGCGTCGCCCTCCTGTCCAATCCCAAGTCCACGGGCAACCGGCAGTCGCTTCCGCGCGTGCGCAGCTATTGCGCGAGCAACCCCGACATCTTCCATTATGAAGTGGAGCATGTCGAACAGATCGGCCGGGCGTTCCAGACCATCGCCCGCGTCGATCCGGTCGTCATCGTCATCAATGGCGGCGACGGGACGGTGCAGGCGTCGCTGACCGAGCTGTATCAGGGCGAGCATTTCAAAGGCCGGGTGCCGCCGATCGCGGTGCTGCCTAATGGCAAGACCAACCTGATCGCGCTGGACCTGGGCATCCATGGCGACCCGATCAGGGCGCTGGAGCGGATCGTAGCGATCGCCAAGGCAGGCGTGGACGATCATGTCGTCGCGCGGGAGCTGATCGCCCTGTCGGACGGACAGGTCGGCAGCCGCCCGGTGCTGGGCATGTTCCTGGGCGGCGCGGGACTGGCCGACTATATGCTCTATTGCCGCAACCAGATTTATCCGCTGGGGCTGTCCAATGGCCTGAGCCACTTCATCACCGCGATGGCGGTGCTGGTGTCACTGTTGTTCGGCATCAGCGCCCGTTTCCTGCCACCATCGAGCAAGCCGGTCAGCATCTCGCTGATCCGCGACGGCCAGTTGGTCGGGCGCTTTTCGGTGCTGATCGTGACCACGCTCGAACGGTTGCTGCTGGGCGTGCAGCCGGGCGACAGTCGACGCGGCAATATGAAATTGATGGCTGTGGACCAGAATTTGCCGGCGCTGTTGCGGCTGATGTGGGCCAGCATCTTCAAGCGGGTGGGCAAGCGTCAGATGCAGGGCATCCACCTGGAACAGGGCGACACCATCCGTATCGAAGGCAATCATAGCAGCGTCATCCTGGACGGCGAATTGTTCGAAGCGTCGGAGGGCAAGCCGATCGTGCTGCGCTCGACCCAGCCGGTGCCGTTTTTGCGGTTGGCGGCTTAGAACACGTTCGAGTAGTTGATTTTAAGAATTTGCTAACGATCTTTTAGGAGTCAGCGCACGTGATAACGTCGGAACATTTGTTGGTGCGTGCGGAGGTCGAAGTTGACGGTTCGCGTGAGACAATCGACCTTGCTGGGCTGTCAATTTTGCCCAAAGCAGGCGAAGTTATGAAGCTCGACTATTGGCATGGGCGTAAGCTGATATTTCTTGTTGAAGAAGTTCAGCATCACATCTCCAACATTGGTCAGGATATGCTTCAACAGATCACCCTGCGCGGGAAGGAAGTGTAACCCCACCACCTTTAACCGATGCACACATCGGCGGCGTAAGCTTCCATCTTAGCTGTCACGTTAATCCCGCAAT
>NZ_JPPQ01000006.1:65566-72884 GCF_000743655.1 Sphingobium sp. ba1 | reverse complement strand
TCGCCCCGCCCCCGCCGCAGGACGGCACGCAGGCGCGCAGCCAGTTCACGCGCGGAATAGGGTTTGTTGATATAGTCGTCCGCGCCAAGCTCCAATGCGACGACGCGATCGACCTCCGAACTATTGGCCCCCACCAGGATCACCGGCACCTCGCTCCGCGCACGCACATCTCGGCACAAATCCATGCCATCCGCGCCGCGAAGCGCTGCGTCCAGCACTATGACGCCAACGGGCATGGTGGCCAGCGCCTGAAAAATCTGGGCAGCACCACCGCTTGGCACAACTCTAAAGCCGGTTTCCTCCAGATGCGTGCGGACCGCTTGCTGCTGCGCGGCTTCCGTTTCCGTCACCAGGATGAGCGGCGGGGTCATGCCCAAAGATCGTGCCATCCACACTTGCCTCGATCGCCGATCATGCGCGTACCTCCAGAAACAGACAGACGCCCCCAATGCGCCCACAACGCGGCCGGACTTAGATCGCCTGAATGTCTCTGAAATTTGCCGAACGTTACAAATTATTGCGCAGGTGACACAGCAGCGTCAAACGGAGGAAAATTCCGGCATTTTCGTCCCAATCTGCGGTGGTGCAGTGGTGGGAAGATGCGCCAGCATGGTAGCGAGCCACAAGGCATCGGTGCCCGCGCGATGGCGTGTGGGGCATCGGCGGTCGGCGATCGCCACGGACTCACGGACTTGCGCATCGTCGGCGTGCCGTTCCGCAATAATCGCGGAAACATGCTCGATCAGGAAGGGCGTGGGTCGCCCCGTAGCGGCGGCGAGCGTATCCAGCCATTGTTGATCGATGCGGCTGTCGGCCACCACGCGCCGACCGATTGCGGCATCGCTCAGCAAGGCTAATACCGCATCGACATCCAAGCCCTTTTGCACGAGCGTCGATCGATCAAGACCGTGCAAGGCCTGCGCCTCCTGCGTCCAGCCCCAATCTTCCCAATCCTGATGCGGCCGTATCAACCAACTGCACGACCAGCCTTCCACCGCAATGCCGACCTCGATCGGGAAGGACCGACCATGGCGCGGGAGGCAGGACGCCTCGAAATCAATGGTCAGGATAGACACGGATGTAGCTCCACTGTGCGCGTGACCCGGTTTATCCCGGCCTAGGTGCCCGCATCGATACATCCCTTTCGCGCTCGACTGTGTCAGAGCGAAGTCAGCTTGCGATGGTTCCCGATAAAATTGCGCCGGGCGAGACTGGTGAGCGACGAACGGATGGGCGTGCCTGGAGGACGCGGGAAAGGCCATCTGCTAATCGGCATGTCCGACTCCACATGCAGGATCACTCATGACCGTCATCGCCGCCTATCTCTATCGCAATGGCCGCCGCGTCAGGCCGGTGACGATCGACGAGCGGATCGACTGCGCGCATGACAAGTCCGAATTCGTGTGGATCGGCATGGCCGAACCGACGATGGCGGAAATGGAGACCCTGCGGCGCAGCTACGACCTGCACCCGCTGGCGATCGAAGATGCCATCAAGGCCAATCAGTTGCCCAAGGTCGATATCTATGGCGACCAATTGTTCGTGGTCGCGCGCACGGCCCATGTCGAGGAAGGCAGCATCTGTTATGGCGAGACCGCGATCTTCGTCGGCCACAGCCATATCATCAGCGTACGTCATGGATCAGCTCGCGCGCATCATATGTTGCGGCAGGAACTGGAAGCCGTGCCGGATCGACTGGCGCAAGGCGTGGACTATGTGCTGCATGCCGTCCTCGATTTCATCGTCGATGGCTATTTGCCCGTCATCGAGGGCGTGGAGGACGAAGTGCTGGCGATGGAGCAACAGACCGTCGATCAGTTCCTGGGGCGGGAAGACATCACCCGGATATTCAATCTACGCAGGCAGGTGATGCGTTTCCAGCGTATCCTGACGCCGATGCATGAAGTCGCCAACAAGTTCGTCAAACTGGACCTCCCCTGCATCGACGCGGAGGCAAGGCCCTATTTCAGCGACGTGCGCGATCATGTCCGCCGGGTCCAGACCATGGTCGATGATCTGCGCGAAATATTGATGTCCGTGTTCGAATTCAGCAACCTGCTCGAACAGCAGCGGACCGGCGCTATCACCCGCCAGTTGGCCGCCTGGGCTGCGATTCTGGCCGTGCCGACCGCCATCGCGGGCATATATGGCATGAATTTCGACAATATGCCCGAACTGCGGACGCGCTACGGCTATTTCGTCGTGTTGGGCGTGATCACGATCATCTGCAGCCTACTCTATGCCCGCTTCCGCAAGCTCAAATGGCTGTAGGAAGATGGTGCACCCGACGGGATTCGAACCCATGGCCCTTAGATTAGGAATCTAATGCTCTATCCTGCTGAGCTACGGGTGCACGCCCGGCACGCTCTATTATGCGTGAACGGCGCGGTCAATTCTTCGCTTCGGGCGGGATGACCGGGAAAGGTAAGGGCGCGACTTCGACGCCTTCGGCGATCAGCGCCTTGGCCTCCTGCGGCGCGACTTCGCCGTGTATGCTGGCGCGATCCTGCTCGCCATAATGCATGGCACGGGCCTGTTCGGCAAAGCCGTGCCCGACCCAGGTCGATCCCTCCAGCGCCTTGCTCTGCGCCTGCGCCAGCGCATCGACCAGCGCCCGCATCTTCGCCTCGTCGCCGCCATTGGCGACCACCGGGGTTGTGGCTTCTGGGCGCGGTACCACCGCGCGACTATTGCCCTTGGCCGCAACGGCCGGGGCCATCACCGCTTTCATCACGCGCGCGTCACCACAAAGCGGACAGGCAATCAGACCGCGCGCCTGCTGGTCGGCATAGTCGTTGCTGGAGCCGAACCAGGCTTCGAACACATGGCCCTGCCCTTCGCATTTGAGGTCGAACACGATCATGCCAGCGTCACCTGCGCCGGGATCGGGCGGCGGTTGGCAATGGCGGGCACGCGCCCGCGCACGGCGTCGATCCGCGACAGGTCGAGATCGACAAGGGCGAGCCCAGCCGTCTCGCCCATGTCGAGCAGAACATCGCCCCACGGATCGACCACCAGGCTATGGCCATAGGTCGTCCGGCCATCCGCATGATTACCGACCTGCGCCGTCGCGATCAGGAAGCAGCCCGCTTCGATCGCGCGGGCACGCAGCAGCACATGCCAATGCGCCTGTCCCGTCGGCACGGTGAAGGCGGCCGGTGCCAACAGGATCGTTGCCCCTGCATTGGTGAGCGCGCGATACAGGTCCGGGAAGCGCATGTCGTAGCAGATTGAAAAGCCCATCCGGCCCCAGGGCGTATCGGCCGCAACCACTTGCTCCCCCGGTCCATAGGCCGACGACTCGCGCCAGCTTTCGCCTGTTGCCAGATCGACATCGAACAGATGGATCTTGTCATAGGTCGCGCGGATCGCGCCGGTATCGTCGATCAGGAAACTGCGATTGGCCCAGCGACCGTCGGCGCGCTCGTCCTTGAGCGGCAGCGAGCCGATATGCACCCACAACCCTTCGCGCGCCGCCGCATCCCGCACCGCCGCCAGCACGCCATCGTCCGCCTGGCAACGCAAGGTCGCCGCCGCGCGTGCCCGGTCCCGATCAAGATAGCCCGCCATTTCGGGCGTGAAGAGCATGTCTGCCCCCTCGCCCTTGGCGCGCGCGATCATTTCCACGATCGCGGCGGCATTGGCGGCGGGGTCGATCCCGCTGGTCATTTGGAACAGCGCGGCGCGCATGTGCATCAGAGGCCGAGCAAGGCGTCGAGCTTGCCCTGTCGGTTGAGCGCCGCCATGTCGTCGCTGCCGCCGATATGCGTACCGTCGATGAAGATTTGCGGCACGGTCACCCCGCCATTGCTGCGCGCCAGCATTTCCTCACGCTTGGGACCGCCCATGCTAATGTCATATTCCTCGAACGCCACGCCCTTGTCGCGGAACAACGCCTTGGCGCGCGCGCAATAGCCGCAAAATGCCTTGGTATAGATTTCGACCTTCGCCATATGCCTGTCATACTCCTTAGCGTCCGAAATTGGGCGCGCACACCGCTTTGTCAATCCGCAGCGTCGCGCGGCAAGGCCCGTGCCCAGCACAATAGACGCACATGACTCGCCCCGCCCCGGTGCAGAACCTGCGCACAGGCCGCCGCCGTCGCGCCGCTGGTGTGGACATCGTCGATCAACAAGATACGCCGCCCCTTCACCCCATGCCCATCCGCCAGCGCAAAAGCACCGCGCACCGTCTTCGCCCGTGCCGCCGGGTTCATGCCCCGCAAGGGCTGGGTCCGACGGGTCCGCAGCAACAGATGTTTTTCGACCCGCAACCTGGTCAGGCGGCCCAGATGATCGGCGATCAGCGCCGACTGGTTGAACCCCCGCCCCCATAATCGCCAGCGATGCAGCGGCACCGGCACGATCAGCGGCGGATCGTCGCCATGATCAGGCACATGACGCAGCATCTGTCGCGCGATCAGCCGCGCCAGGCCGATCCGCCGCCCATATTTGAGCCGCAGCGCCACGGTGCGCGCGACATCTCCATAGGCCAGCACCGCCCGCGCGCTGTCGAAGGGCGGCGGATCAACGAGGCATCGCGCGCATTCCGCCCCCTCCCCCATATCGTGCGGAAAGGGCAGGCCGCAGCGCGCGCAACAGGGTTCGCCCAGCAACTCCATCCCGCCCCAACAATCGAGGCAGAAAGCAAAATCCTCCTGCACGATCGCGCCGCAACCGGGACAGCGCGGTGGCAGCGCATAATCGACCAGCGGACGGATCGCGCCCTTGAGAAGCGGCAAGACGGACATCATCTGCTTGTCCCCGCTTGCCGCCCGATGCACAAGGCCCGCCATGACCGCCCCCGACATATTCGACCGATCGCGCCGCGCCCAGGGTCGCGACCGCATGATCACCCGTTTTGCCGATCACGACTTTCTCTATCGTGCCATGCTGGAGGAATTGCTCGACCGACTGGCCGACGTGCAGCGCGACCTGCCCGAAGCACTGATGATCGGCTGCCCTGACGACAGCGCGAAGGCCGCGTTGGAAGCGATGGGCAAGCGCGTCGCCTGCGTGGATCCCGGCTTCCTCGCCGCGCGCGGGGCAAACGGCGTGCAGGGCGACGAAGATGCCCTGCCCTTTGCCGATGACAGTTTCGACCTCATCATCGCCTGCGGCACGCTGGACAGCGTCAACGACCTGCCCGGTGCGTTGATCCTGATCCGGCGCATCTTGCGACCCGACGGATTGATGCTCGCCGCCTTCACGGGTGCGGGCAGCCTGCCAAGGCTCAAGGCCGCATTGCTGGCGGGTGAGGGCGACCGGCCAGGCCAGCATATCCATCCCCAGATTGATGTCCGCGCGGCCGGCGATTTGCTCAGCAGAGCGGGCTTTGCCATGCCGGTCGCCGATGGCGAGACGCTCGTCGTGCGCTATGGCGACATAGTGCGGCTGATGCGTGACTTGCGCGGCATGGGCGCGGGCAACCGACTGGCAGAGCAGCCACCGCTACTGAACCGCGAAACGCTGGCAAGAGCAGGCGCGCATTTCGCGCAGGCAGCGGACGCGGACGGCCGGACGGCCGAGCAAATGGCGATCGTCTATCTGTCCGGCTGGAAACCCGACCCCAGCCAGGCAGCCCCTGCCCGACGCGGCAGCGCCACCATGTCGCTCGCCGCCGCGCTCAAGGGCAAGGCCTGATCGTGGCAGAGGAAATCTGCGAAGATTTCGCTTGCTCGCCATCCTATGCGTAGCTTCCGCCGCCGAGCGACGACCCATAGACGTCCACTCAGCCAGACCTCACCTTGGAAATACCAATAGACTGACGCATTTCTCCCTTTTTGCGGTCGACAATGTGCCAATTGCCAGTCATTGGAAAGGCGATGCAAGAGCCAGAAATTGATCTGCCAAGTGGCGATGGCCGAACCGCCGATTCAGTCGAACCCGCAGGCACTTTGTTTGTCATAGAGGAAATGCGGCAACGTTTGGCGACTCTAGAGCAGATGACGGCGGCGATTATCGGTCGGATCGATCAATTGCAGCATCTCGCTGAATTGTCATTTGCAGAAACCCACGCCCGCCGCCGTGACGACGCGACGAAGCCTCAAGGCCAATCAAGCTGGTCCAGCGCAGGCTTTCCCCTCATCCCCCGCAACATACCGGTATTTTTCGGTACGCTTCGCGATAACCAAACTGTCGATGTCGATGATATCTTGGTCAGAGGTTGGTACACCCGTGAGGAATGGGGCGTTTGGGGTCAAGATTCAATTCAGGAATTGCGGTTCGCCATGGACGGCTATGGCGGCGGATATGCAACCGTACACCTAGCCCTTCAATGCTTCGTACCACCAGGCATGAGCCATCAGAATATCGATATCCTTGCGAACGGTTATTTTCTCGGCAGTTTCGATCTGCCGGGAGGATTGCAGATGATCAAGTTGCGGCTACCTCCTTCCTGCATCTGCAACGGCGATATTTTGTTGCAAACTCAGCAAGACAAAACATTTTCTCCTGCTGCATTTAGCGATAGTCTGGACACCAGAGTGTTAGGCATTGGACTCATATCACTTGACGCAGGCTGAGGGTGCCAATGAGCATTGAGGTAAATAAATTTTACGCCGCATCGCGTTACCCTGCTTAATCCTATGCTTCGTTCTGACCATTGGAAATATCGCTACATCACGCTGCCTCTAGAAGCCTATATCGCTCTGAAAGGATGATCCCCGTGAGTAAGAATGATGATCCCGCTTTCCACTCGCGATTTGGTGGCTTGTGGGTGGACCGCGACGACTGGCGTCAGCAGATAACGGCCCGTCATTTGACATCCGAGCAAATAAATCAGATCGAATTTTTTGTTAGAAACGGCTTTATCATTCTACACGCTGCCGCAACACCAGAAAAAGTTGATGCATTTCGACGTAAAATAGAGACGTCTTTCCGCGAAGGAAATAAAGACGTTCTTTATCAGCGGCATGATGGCTATGATACTTTGCCATTAAGTCAACCTGAGGACAGATTGGGCGTACGTGTCGTCGATTCTTTTGTGCCGTTTGCGGAAGCTCTCGATCTTTTTTCTTCTCCATCATTGATTGCATTTTTGCAGCTGATATTCGACGCTGATCCCCTGTTGTTTCAGAGCTTGAGTTTCGATCAAGGGTCGCAACAGGGACTCCATCAAGACACGGCTTATGTTGTTGTCGATCAACCGTTAGAACTAGCCGCCTGCTGGATCGCGTTGGAAGATATTCAACCGGGTTCAGGCGAACTGATGTATGTTCCCGGTAGCCATCGGCTGCCCGACTGGAATTTTGGTGGGGACAGAAAACATTGGGTTGCCACCGAGGATGGGAAGGAGCCTCATGACGATTGGGCTCGGC
>NZ_JPPQ01000006.1:49818-65556 GCF_000743655.1 Sphingobium sp. ba1 | reverse complement strand
GCGCTGTTGCATCTGGCCGATGGCAGCATGTTGATCGACGCGATTTCGAGCTGGTGGGTGACGACCCATGGCCATTGCCACCCGCGCATTGCCGCCGCCATTGCGGCGCAGGCGGGGCAGCTCGATCAGCTTATCTTCGCGGGCTACACCCATGCGCCCGCCGAGGAAGTAGCGCGTGGCCTGATCGATCTGGCGCCGCACGCGCCCGATCAGCCCCGTCTCGCGCATGTCTTCTATTCCGACAGCGGCTCCACCGCGGTCGAGGTGGCGCTGAAAATGGCGCTCGGCTATTGGCACAACCGGGCGCTGAACGGACTGGGCGAGGCGCGCAGCCGTATATTGGTGCTGGACCACAGCTATCATGGCGATACGATCGGCACGATGTCGATCGGCGAGCGGGGCGTCTATAATGCTGCCTGGACGCCGTTGCTGTTCGATGTCGGGACGATTCCGTTCCCGGCACCGGGCCAGGAGCAGGTCTGCCTCGATGCGCTTGATGCCGCTTGCCGCGAAAAGCCCGCCGCCTTCATCGTCGAGCCGTTGATCCTGGGCGCAGGCGGTATGCTGGTCTACCCGCCCTCGATCCTGCGCGAGATGGCGGCGATCTGCCGCCGCCACGATGTATTGTTCATCGCCGATGAAGTGATGACTGGCTGGGGCCGCACCGGCACGCTGTTCGCTTGCGAACAGGCAGGGGTCGTGCCCGACATCATGGCGGTGGCGAAGGGCATTACCGGCGGCGCGATCCCGCTGGCGGCGACGCTGGCGACCGCGCCGATCTTCGAGGCGCATCGCTCGACCGACAGGGCGCGGCTTTTCTACCATTCGTCCAGCTATACCGCGAACGCCATCGCCTGCGCGGCGGCGGTCGCCAATCTCGCCGTCTGGCGCGAGGAGGATGTGCTGAGCCGGATCGCCGCGCTGGCTGATGGCATCGCGACGCGGCTGGCAGAACTGGCGCAGCATTCCGCCTTCGCCAATCCGCGGCAACTGGGGGCAATCGCGGCGATCGATCTGATCGCGCCGGATGCGGGCTATCTGTCGGACCTCGCACCCCGGCTCCGGGCCTTCTTCCTAGAGCGGGGCATATTGCTGCGGCCCTTGGGCAACAGCATCTACCTCATGCCGCCCTATTGCCTGGATGAAACCCAGCTCGATCACATCTTCGCAGCGCTCATCGCGGCAGGGGATCGGTTCGGCGTGAAAGCGTGACTTCCATTTTGCGCAGTTTGGCGCTATGGCGGCGCGATTTTGCGAATTTGGGATATTATGGCGAAAGAAGAACTGCTTGAAATGCGCGGACAGGTTGTGGAGCTTCTCCCCAACGCCATGTTCCGTGTCCGGCTTGAAAATGACCACGAAATTCTCGGCCACACCGCTGGCAAGATGCGCAAGAATCGCATCCGCGTGCTGGTGGGTGACGAAGTGCTTGTCGAGCTGACCCCTTACGACCTGACCAAGGGTCGGATCACGTACCGTTTCAAATAAGTCGTATCTGATGCGACTCATATTGGCTTCGGCATCCCCCCGGCGGCTCGCGCTGCTGGGGCAAATCGGCGTTGTCCCGGACGCGGTCGATCCCGCCGACTTGGACGAAACGCCCCGCAAAGCCGAACTGCCCGCGCTCTATGCCGCGCGGATCGCTGCTGAAAAGGCGGTGGTGGTGGCGGCGCGCCATGGTGGGGCGCTGGTTCTGTCGGGCGATACGGTGGTTGCCGCCGGACGGCGCATCTTGCCCAAGGCGGAAAGCGAAGCGGAGGCGCGCGCCTGCCTGACACTGCTGTCGGGCCGTCGCCATCGCGTGCTGAGCGCCATCACGCTGATCGACGGCGCGGGAGTGGCGCGGCATCGGCTGTCGACCAATATCGTGACGTTCAAACGGCTGGAGGCAGCGGATATCGACCGCTATATTGCCAGCGACGAATGGCGCGGCAAGGCGGGCGGCTATGCGATCCAAGGCAAGGCCGCCGGGCTGATCCGCGCGATCCAGGGCAGCCATAGCGCAATCATGGGTCTGCCGCTTTACGAAACCCGCACGCTGCTCAAGGCAGCGGGCCATCCCCTCGATTAGGAACCGACATGGCCGAGTGGCTTTATGAAGAAGGCATTGGCGAGGCCCGTGCCGCGCTGATCGAAAAGGGCCAGCTGGTCGAGGCGCTGATCGAGCGCGAGGGCGATGCCGCGCGCGCCGGTGCGGTGATGCAGGGCAAACTCATCACCACGGTCATTCCCAAGAAGCGCGGCATTGTCCGCCTGATCAGCGGCGAGGAAGTGCTGATCGAACCGATCCCGCCCCGGCTGGCGGAAGGCGCGAACCTGCTGGTCGAAATCCTGCGCGAAGCCATCCCCGAAGAAGGCCGCCCCAAGCGCGCCAAGGGCCGCAGCACCCAGCCGGGTATGAAGGCGCAGGCTGGCCCCACCTTGCTCCAGCGCATCCGCGCCACCGGCGTCCCTGTTGTCCCCTGCCCCGCGCATGAGGAAGACCGGCTGGAAGCCCATGGCTGGAGCGAGCTGATGGAAGAAGCGATCAGCGGCGAAGTCGGCACCGAAGCCGCGGCGCTGCGCCTCTATCTAACGCCTGCCATGTTGTTGATCGACATTGACGGGTCGCTGCCGCCGGCGCAGCTGGGGCCAAAGGGCGCGAAGCTGGCGGCGCAAACAGTGCGGCGCATGGGCCTGAGCGGATCGATCGGCATCGACCTGCCGACGATGAACAACAAGGACGAGCGGATCATCGCCGCCGCCCAGATCGACAAATATCTGCCGCTCCCCTTCGAGCGCACGGCGGTCAACGGCTTCGGCTTCGTTCAGATCATCCGCCGCCGCGAGCGCGCGAACCTGATGGAGCTGTTGCGCGAAGATCCGGTGGCGACCGCTGCACTGGCGCTGCTGCGCCGCGCCGAACGGCATGGCCAGGGTGGTCCCGCGACGCTGGTCGCCGCGCCTGCCATCATCGATTATCTGCACAAGCGGCCCAACTGGATCGAACAGCTTGCAAAGCGTCGCGGCGGCGCGATCAGCATGCAGGCCGATGCCGCTCTCGCGATCGCGGGTGGCCATGTCGCCTAAAGCCGCCGCCTGTCTGGTCTGCAAAAAGCCCGCCAGCGCGGACACGCGGCCGTTCTGCAGCGCGGCCTGTCGTGACCGCGATCTGCTACAATGGCTTGGCGAAGGCTATCGCGTCGTCGGGCCACCCGCCGAGGATGACACGCAAAAAATCGGCGATTATGGGCTAGACAGCGAACAGGATTGACGCCTATAGGCACGCCTCCATCGGGCGGAACACTCCGCAGTTGGCTGTGCCTGGATAGCTCAGTTGGTAGAGCAAGCGATTGAAAATCGCTGTGTCGGCGGTTCGAATCCGTCTCCGGGCACCATTTTTACTCTCCCCCCAATAAATATGATCAGATAGCGGGACGCTCACGCGCATCGACCATGCTTCCTGCATGAACGTTCGATATTGCTGGCTCTATGCGTTTGTTAACAGGTTGCTCCTATATATAGCGAGGGAGAGCTTGGTGCGCACATATGGTATTTGCTCGGTTCAGACGGATTGCCGAAAAATCGCAGGTGGCGTTGCACGAGCAGTATAAGGCGCTGACGGGGCAGATTCCCCTGATGTACGCCTTGATGTTCATCAACGTCTTTTGCCTGGCAATGGTGACCTATGGCGATGTGCCGGTCTGGCTGAGCCTCAGCGTTCCGGCCACCCTGTCCGTCATTATCGTCGTCCGGGGTTTCCTTTGGACGGCGCGCAAGAGGACCGTGCCCTCTCCAAGCAAGATGCGGCGGCATCTTGCCGGGACCATCGTCATGTCGGCGGTCTTGAGCGCCGCGTTCGGGGCCTGGGGGTTGTTCCTGCTCAATGAAGTGGCGACCGACCGCATCACATCGGTTGCGCTCTATGTGTTCGTTGGCTCGATCAGCTGTTGTTATTGCTTGCAATCCTTGCCCGTTGCCGGCCGATTTGTCCTGCTGTTCGGTGCGGCGCCGGTCACTTTGTGCCTGCTGACATCGTCCGACGTCTACCTGATTGGGATCGGTGTCACTTTCCTCATCATCGCCGCCGTTATCGTGCGCACCCTCGCGACCAGCCAGTCGGCGTTCAGCAAGCTTTTGATCTCGCGGTCCGAAATGAGCGCGCTGGTCGCCGCGCTTCGGCAGAGTGAAGACCATTATCGCTATTCGGTCGACCTCAATCCGCAAATGCCGTGGATCAGCGACGCTGCCGGCGCCATCCTCGAACTCAGTCCCAAATGGGAGGCGGTGACCGGCATGCCGACGGCGGATGCCTTGGGCAGCGGGTGGACGGGCGCTGTCCATCCCGCCGATCTTCCCCCGGTTCTCGACCTGTGGCACCGAACGACGAGCGCACCCGATGCCTCGGCGGTGGATGTGCGCTATCGTTTGCGCGACCGCAGTGGCGTGTATCGCTGGCATCGCGCCCGCGCGCAGCCGCGTCGCGGTGAAGATGGCACCATCCTGAAATGGTATGGCACGCTGGAGGATATCGATGATCAGGTCAAAGCGGAAAATGCGCTGAGAGAAAGCGAAGAGCGGTATCGCCTCGCGTCGCGGGCGACCAACGACATCATCTGGGACTGCTCACTTGAACAGGATCGGATCGATTGGAGCGAGGCCGCTTTCGATGTTCTGGGCTATGCCGAAACCCGCACGGGCACGTCCCGGTCATGGTGGGTCGACCATATCCATGCAGACGATCAAAAGCGCGTGGTCGATAATCTCGCCAGCCTGGAGGACGTGCATTTCAACCAATGGGTCGAACAATTCCGATTTCGCGCAGCCGATGGGCGCTATCTCAACCTCGTCGCGCGGGGCTATGTCGTGCGCAACAAGGATGGCAAGCCGATCCGTCTGCTGGGCTCTCTGCATGATGTCACCGCGCAGTTGCAATATGAGGCCAAGCTCAAATGGTCGGCGTCGCATGATGCCCTGACCGGACTGCCCAATCGCGCGATGTTCGCCGAGCGCTTGGACGAGGCGCTGGACGACGCGCGCCGACAGGGGCAATGCGTCGGCCTGATCGTGCTGGATGTCGACCGGTTCAAGACCATCAACGACACGCTGGGCCATCATGCGGGTGATGCGGTGCTGCATGACGTGGCGGCCAAACTGAGCAAGCGTTTACCGGTCGGCGCGACTTTGGCGCGTCTGGGTGGGGACGAGTTCGCGATTATCCTGCCGGGACTGACCCCGGAACAGGCACGACAGGAAACCGTCGACACTATCATGGGCAGCCTGACCGGTTCCCTGTTGCATGATGGACGCCATATCGATGTCAGCCTGAGCGCGGGTGGCGCGCTGGCGTTTCGGGATGGGTTGGACGCCGAAGAACTGCATAAATGCGCGGACCTGGCCCTCTATGCCGCCAAGAGCGAGGGACCAGGTCAGATACGGGGCTTCACGCCCGCCATGCGCGAAGCGGTGGACATGGAAAAGGCGATGTTGACCAAGGCGCGGGCGGCCCTGACCAACGACCATATCATCCCCTTTTACCAGCCGAAGGTGAACCTGCGTACCGGGGCGCTGGAGGGTTTCGAAGCCTTGCTGCGCATTCATGATCAACAGCAGGGGCTTCAGCCGCCCGGCGCAATCCGCGCGGCGTTCGAAGACGCGGATCTGGCCGTCCGGCTGACCGATCGGATGCTCGATTGCATCATGGCGGATATGGTCGCCTGGCGCGACCAGGGCCTCGCCTTTGGGCGGATCGCGTTCAACGGCGCACCGGGCGACTTCCGCCGGGGTGATTTCGTCGATCGCATCCTGGGGCGGATGCACAAGCTGGGGCTGCCCGCCAGCCTGCTGGAACTGGAGGTCACGGAAACCGTGTTCGTGGGGCAATTGTCCGATCGGGTCCATAATTGCCTGGAGACATTGGCCGCGGCGGGCGTGACGATTGCCCTGGATGATTTCGGTACGGGCTATGCGTCGCTGACGCACCTGCAACAATTTCCGGTTCACACGATCAAGATCGACCGGTCTTTCGTGTCGCGCCTCAATGCCGCGGAAACGGGTGATGCCGCTATTGTCGGGGCGGTCATCGACCTTGCGAAAAATCTGGGCATAACGACGGTCGCCGAAGGCATAGAGACGGCTGCACAAGCGGCGCATCTGATGGTCAAGGGGTGCGATGTCGGTCAGGGCTTCCTGTTCGGGCGCCCCATGGCACGATCGCAAATCGCGCCTATCCTGGCGAAGTGGGATGCGCCCGGCATGATCGGTCTGTGCGCCGGGTCGGACTGGGCGGACATGCTGCGGTCCAGCATGGGGATGCATAATAGCGGGCCGCTCTCCTTCTCGGAATCGGGGCGATGATCAGGCTTTCGTGCCGATGCCGCGTTCCACCAATGCATTGGCGATGGCGGCGACCTCCTCAGCCGGGCGGCTGTCGTCCCAAACGCCAAAGCGCAGGCCCAGAAACACGTTCATGCCCATGATCGCCCAGGCATGGACTTCCTCAACATCGGCGCGGATATCGCCGCGCGCCGCCGCCTTGGTGAGGCGGGTCGTCATGCGGGATGCGGTATTTTCATAATGGGCGCGGTAGGCGGACTGGTCGACGAACTCCGCTTCGTCGATGATGCGATAGATTTCCTTATGTTCGCGCGCAAACTCCAGGAAGCTGAGTAGGCCTATCCGCTCGGCGTCGATCCCGTCGCGGGCGTCGGCGATGCGCGGGGACACATAATCGCGCACCTGGCCCGACATGTCGGCGACGAGCGCGCGGAAGATATCATCCTTGCTATCGAAATAGGTGTAGAAACTGCCCAGCGCACAGCCCGCGCGGCGGGTGATGCCGCTAATCGAGCCGTCGTGAAAGCCCTTTTCGCCAAATTCAGCCGCCGCCGCCGCCAGCAATGCGCGGCGAGTTCGCTCACCCCTGGCGGTGCGCGGCGTTTTGTCGTCCTTGGCAGCGGCGTCTTCGGCCATGTCCACTCCTTGCGAAAATCTGTGCTCTTTTTGCCGCACTGAACCGGCCTTGTCTCCGCCTCTCTATTTCAAGTTGAAAGATGGTTCAACTTTCATTATCGAATCGGACAACGCAAAGTGATCCGGCAGACCGGGCACCGCATTTTCAGGAGAGGACCGACCATGAAGGCCCATTTCAGCATCCGCGCCATAGCCCTTGCCTCCGCCGCCTGGAGCGGCGCGCTGGCTTTGCCTGCCCTTGCGCAGGACGCCGCCGTCCCGTCCGTCGAGGAGGAGGGCGCGATCGTCGTCACCGCCCGTCGCCGCGAGGAAACGCTGGTCAGTGTGCCGATCGCGGTCAGTGCCTTTTCGGGCGAAGCGCTGGAACGGGGCGGGGCGATCGATATTACCGACCTTGCCAACATGACCCCCAACACCACGCTGGAAGCCTCGCGCGGTACCAACTCGACGCTGACCGCCTTCATTCGCGGCGTGGGTCAGCAAGACCCGGTGTCGGGCTTCGAACAGGGCGTGGGCATCTATCTTGACGACGTCTATCTCAACCGGCCGCAGGGTGCGATCCTCGACATTTATGATGTCGAGCGGATCGAAGTGCTGCGCGGGCCGCAGGGCACGCTCTATGGGCGCAACACCATCGGTGGTGCGGTCAAATATGTGACGAAGATGCTGCCGCAGGAATTTTCGCTCAAGCTCAAGGGCACCTATGGCAGCTATGACCAGGCCGATGGCATCATCAGCGTGTCGGCGCCGTTGAGCGACATGATCCGTGTCGGCGGGGCCTTTGCCCGGCTGTCGCGTGGTGGCTTTGGCGACAATCTCACCACCGGCGATGAAAATTACAACAAGGATATCTGGGCAGGCCGCGCTACCTTTGAAATGGGTGGCTATGGCCAGCCCGTGCTGATGCGGATCACTGGCGATTATACCAAGGATAATAGCAGCGCGCGCGGTGGCCATCGGCTGATTCCCGGCCAGCTATCGGGCGCGCCGGTGCTGGACGATGTGTTCGATACGCGCGGCGGCTTGGTTGATCCCAAGCAATATGTGAAGTCCTATGGTCTTTCCATGAACATCACGGCGGAACTGAGCGACGCGGTCACGCTGCGGTCGATCAGCGCCTGGCGCAAGGATGACAGCGCCTCGCCCATTGATTTCGATGCGCTGCCTGCGGTCGATGTCGACGTGCCCGCCTTCTACTTCAACGAGCAGCTGAGCCAGGAATTCCAGCTGCTCTACGATCAGGGGCCGCTGCACGGCATGGTCGGCTTCTATTATCTTGATGCCAAGGCCGACACCGCGTTCGACGTGCGCTTGTTCACGACGGTTGCGGGGCTGACCGCCTATACGCAGGCCGATGTGGACACCGAAACCTATGCCGTGTTCGGTGACTTTACCTTCGACATTACGGAACAGCTCAGCCTGTCGGCCGGTGGTCGCTACACCTGGGACAAGCGCCGGGCCGACATATTGCGGCAAAATTATCTGGGTGGCGGGTCGCCATTGTTCGGCGGCGCGGGCGTGGCGTTCGGTGCGCCCAGCACCAATTTCAACGGCGAGCGCGAATATAAGAAATTCACCCCGCGCGTCTCGATCAGCTACAAGCCGACGCCCGATCATAACATCTACGCCAGCTTCTCGCAGGGCTTCAAGGGCGGCGGCTTCGATCCGCGCGGCGTCGGCACCAATGCGCCTGACCTTAATGGCGACGGCATCCGGCAGGACGATGAAATCGCGTCTTTCCTGAGCTTCGCGCCCGAACAGGTCGATAGCTATGAAGTCGGCTATAAGGGCAATTTCCTCGACGGCGCGCTCTATGTCGCGGTCGCGGGCTTCTATGCCGATTATAAGGATGTGCAGATTCCGGGATCGGTTGCCTGCACCGTCAGCGTCGGCGGCGTCGCCACGCCCTCCTTCTGCGGCGTGGTGTCCAATGCGGGCAAGGCCCGGTTCAAGGGGCTGGAGTTTGAAAGCACCGCGCGGCTGGGCCGCGACCTGATGACGCCGGGCGATCGGCTGAACCTGGCGACCGCGGTCGGCTATATCGACGCGGAATATCGCGAATATATCACCAACATCGGCGGCGTGCCGACCGATGTGGCGGCCAATCGCGAAGTGCAGAATACGCCCAAATGGACCGCCAGCGGTACGATGAGTTACACCACCCCGATCGGCGCGGGCAGCCTGTATCTGGCCAGCAGCGTGTCGTGGCGCAGCAAGACCTATCAGTTCGAAATCCCTAACCCCTATATCGACCAGCAGGGCTATGCGCTGTGGGACGCCAGCATTGTTTATACCGCGCCTGACGATCGCTGGACGCTGGGCCTGCATGGCAAGAATCTGATGGACAAGGAATATAAGACGTCGGGCTATACCTTCGTTGGGGCAAACAATGCCGCCGGTTTTCCCACGGCGACCCTGGGCCGCGAAGGCACGCTGACGGCCTTTTATGGCAATCCCCGGCAGGTGTTCTTGACGGGGACGGTGAAGTTCTGATCTCCACCCCATCTCCGTTCGGTTCGCGCCTGTCGAGAACCCTTGCGCAACGGTTCTCGACAAGCTCGAACTGAACGGAGATGGGTAAAGCCCTATGACCGACCGATCCGCCCCCGCTGCTTCCCCCGCCTATCGCGGCGTCGTGCTGGCGATGCTGTTGCTGGTCTATACGTTCAACTTCCTCGACCGGCAGATACTGGGCATCCTCGCCGGGCCGATCAAGGCGGAGCTGGGGCTGAGCGATACGCAATTAGGGGCGCTGGGCGGTATCGCCTTTGCACTGCTCTATTCGACGCTGGCGATCCCGCTGGCGTTGCTGGCCGATCGCACCAGCCGCACCTGGGTCATTACCGTCAGCCTTGCGGTATGGAGCGGATTTACAGCGCTATGCGGGCTGGCGGGCAATTTCATGCAGCTGTTCCTGTGCCGCATCGGCGTGGGCGTGGGCGAAGCGGGCGGGGTCGCGCCGTCTTATGCGGTCATCTCCGACTATTTTCCCGCGCATCAGCGGGCGCGGGCGCTGTCCATTTACTCGCTCGGCATTCCGCTGGGCTCGGCGGGCGGCGTGCTGCTGGGCGGCTATATCGCCCAGACGGTGGAGTGGCGCACCGCCTTCATCGTTGTCGGCTTGCTCGGCCTGCTGATCGCGCCTGTCTTCCGCCTGGTGGTGCGCGAACCCGTGCGGCCGGTGCAGGCGAGCGATGCTGCGCCCGTGTCCGCTGTGTTCGGCATCCTCGCGGCCAAGCGCAGCTTCTGGTTCCTGGCGGTGGGGGCGGCGTGCAGTTCGATGTGCGGCTATGGCGTCGCCTTCTGGCTGCCCAGCCTGCTGATGCGCAGTTTCGGCCTGAACCTGATGGGCGCGGGGCAGTTTCTGGGCGGGCTGCTGCTCATCGGCGGGGTCGCGGGCGTGCTGCTGGGCGGTTGGCTGGGTGACGCGATGGGTGGCAAGGACAAGGCCTATTATGCCTGGGTTCCCGCGATCAGCTATGTGGTTGGTATGCCGCTGTTCGTCATCGGGGTGCTCTCCGATAGCGTCGGCGTCGCTTTCGCGCTGTTCTTGGTGCCGCAGGCGCTGGTCTATGTCTGGCTCGGCCCGGTGCTGACCGCCGTGCAGCATCTGGTCCCCGCCCATATGCGCGCTAGTGCGGCTGCGAGTTTCCTGCTGATCAACAATCTGGTGGGGCTGGGGCTTGGAAGCTGGTTCGTCGGCGCTTTGTCCGACGCGCTGACCCCGGCTTATGGGATCGAGGCGCTGCGTTACGCCATCGTCGCGGCACTTGGCTTCTATCTGCTCGCCGGGCTGTTCATGGCGCTGGGCGGGCGGGCGCTGCGCAAGGATTGGGTGGCGGCCTGACCAAGAGGGGGGCTTACCTGCCGTCCTTTTCCCCCTATAGGGGCGGGCATGACGAACCTTGCCGATATCCAAGAAGAATATCAGTTTCTCGATGCGGATGACCGTTATCGCTTGCTGATCGACCTTGGCCGCACGCTTGAGCCGATGCCGGACGCGCTCAAGACCGATGCGACGCTGGTGCGCGGCTGTTCGGCCGCGGTCTGGGTCTATCCGACTGTGCTGGACGATGGACGGCTGCATTTCCTGGCGGACAGCAATGCCGCGATCACCAAGGGGATCATCGCTCTGGTGCTGCAAACGGTGCAGGACCAGCCGCCAGCCGCGATCGCCGCGGCGGATATCGAAGACGCGCTGGCCCCCTTTGATCTGCGCAATCAGCTCAGTTCCAACCGGACGCAGGGTATTCCCAACATGATTGCCCTTATCCGGCAAACGGCTGGTCGCTACACCGGCTGAACGCTGCAACCCGCATGGGGCGTTGACCATTGTCCTTCCGTAACCAGATGGAAGGACAAGAGCCTATGCGCATCCCCTTGATGATGACGGCCATGGCATTGCTGGCCGCCTGCTCGCAGGAACCCGAAGAACCAAGCCAGCGCGAGCAGATCGGCCAGGCATGGAAATATGAAGGCGGGACCGGCGAGGCCGCGAAGGTCGCCTATATCGGCAGCGCCAATACGGTCGCGACCATGACGGCGCCCGACACTTTCGCCGTGTTGCTGGTGCAGCCGATGAGCAATGGCGAAAAGACCGTGACCGTGAAATTGGTCGGCGCGCCCTTTCAGTGCGACCTGTCGGCCTGCACGGTCAGCGCGACGGGCGATGATGGCAAGACGCATAGCTGGCAAGGACGGATGACCGATGCCAAGGACGGCATCGAAATCATGCCGTCGCAAAATGCCTATGACGTCATCGAGAAGGCCAAGACGATGAAGGTCGATCTGGTGGTCGGCCCGCAGAACAACACCGCGCCTTTCTCGTTCAACGTGGCGGGGCTTGACCTGCCAGGGTGACCGGATCGGCAGCGGAAGGCGCGCGCACGCCCGCCCGGCTGCGGCGGGCGAGTTCGCGTTTCAGCTCCTCCGGGCGGGGGGCGACGAGAAAGCCGAAGCTGACCGTGCCTTCCTTGGTTTCGACCACATGATGCAGGCGGTGGGCCTGGACAATCCGCTTCATATAGGGTGAGCGCGCGACATAGCGGTTTTTGACACGCTGATGCACGATGATGTCGTGGAAGCCGAGATAGATGGCACCATAGGCGGCGATCCCGGCGCCCATAGCCGTCGCCCAGCCGCCCCAGCCCCATTGCACGCCGCCCAGCAGCAGCAGGATGGAAGGCAGAGCAAAGATCACGAAATAGAGGTCATTGGCTTCCCATCGGCCAAGGCGCGGGCGATGGTGGCTGGCATGCAGGAACCAGCCGGGGCCGTGCATGATCCAGCGGTGCATGACATAGGCGAAGCCCTCCATAGCGACAACGGTGGCGAGGAAGATCAGCAGGAGCAGGACGAGGTTCATGGAGTTGATATAGGCGCGCGCGACGATGGAAGCGACCCCGCAAAGTTACGGCTTTTGGGGTAGTTCGGCGGCACCATGGATGACCCGCTGCGGATAGGGAATGGTGATGCCATTGTCGCGGAAGAGTTGCCAGACGCGGCCCAACACGTCGGACTTCACATTGCCGACGCCGCCCTCCGGGTCGCTGATCCACACCAATATGTCATGTTCGACGCGGCTTTCGCCAAAGCCGGTCAGCCAGACATTGGGCTTGGGATTGCGCAGCACGCGCGGGCTTTCTGCTGCGGCTTGCAGCATCAGCGCCTGGGCGAGCTTGAGGTCGCTGTCATAGCCGATGCCGACGGGAATGCGGACGCGGACATTGCGGTCGGAATAGGACCAGTTCTCCACCTCCTGCGTCATCAGATTCTCGTTCGGGATCAGATGTTCCTTGCCGTCGCGGGTGATGACGCTGACGGCGCGCACGCCGATCTTGTTCACCCAGCCGAAACTCTCCCCCACGACGATGACATCGCCCGGCTTGATCGATCGGTCCATCAGCAGGATGATGCCCGCGATAAGATTGCCGAACGTCTTTTGCAGACCAAAGCCGACCGCGAGGCCCAGCGCGCCGGAAAAGACGGCAAAGGCGGTGAGGTCGATGCCGAGCATGTCGACGCCAATGAAGAAGGCGGCGATGATGATGGCGATGGCGGCGAGTTTCTGCGCCAGCAGCTTCTGGGTGGGGTCGAAGCCATCCGCCTGGCTAATCGATCGGCCGATCAGCTTGTTGGCTAGGCGGACGAGCGCGAACAGCGCGACGCAAGTGGCGGCGATCGACAGCAGGCTGAGCAGCGTGACCCGGCGTTTGCCAAGGCTGATCCCGACCGTGTCGAGCGTTGCGCCGACGGGCGCGAGACCGCCATTGGTGCCGGAGACGATCGTCAGGAACAGCAAGAGCGCCAGCGGCAGCGTGGCCCAGCGCGGGATGGAGAGGGTGCGTAGCGCATAGCCAGCCAGCAAAGCGACCGAGAGGCCAAGGCCGATGCCGAGCACCAGATGGCCGACCGAATCGGCGGGCCAGAAGGCGGTGGCGACTCCGATCAACAGCGCTGAGAAAGCGTAGCGCAAGATCGCCCGCAGCCGGGTGGCGAAGGATTCGCCCAAGGCTTCCATGGGGCCGCGCAGCCGCGGTTCGACTCGGCGCGAGAGGCCCGCTGCGGCGAGATGCAGCAGGAGCGCGACGCCCAGCGCGATCAGCGGATGGATCAAGCCACCGCTATCGGGCACGCGGTTGAGCAGCCAGGCGATGCTGAGCGTCATCGCGCCGCCCGGTAGCGGGCAAGCCCTGCGTCGAGATCGGCGATCAGATCGTCGGGGTCTTCCAGGCCGATGTGCAGGCGCACCATTGGCCCTTCTGCTTCCCAGCGGGTTGCGGTGCGGTGGCGGGCGGGATCGACGGGAAGGGCAAGGCTTTCGAAGCCGCCCCAGCTATAGCCGATGCCGAAATGGGCGAGGCCGTCGATCAGGGCGGCGCGGGCGGCTTCATCGCCACCGTCGAGGATGAAACTGAACAGCCCGGTCGAGCCGGAGAAGTCGCGCTGCCATAGCGCATGGCCGGGGCAGTCGGGCAAAGCGGGGTGCAGCACGCGCGCGATACCGGGCTGGTCGTTGAGCCAATGGGCGACGGCGAGCGCACCATCCTGATGTTGGCGCAATCGCACGCCCAGCGTGCGGAGGCCGCGCGCGGCGAGCCAGGCGTCATCGGGGCTGGTCATCTGGCCGAACAGATAGGCGGTCTGGCGGACCTTGCCGAACCATTGGGCATTCGCCGTGACGCTGCCCATCATCACGTCGCTATGGCCGACGATATATTTGGTGCAGGCCAGGATCGTGATGTCCACGCCATGAGACAGCGCCGGGAAAAAGAGCGGCGTCGCCCAAGTATTGTCGAGCAGGGTGACGATGCCCCGTTCCCGCGCGATGGCGGTGATGGCGGGTATGTCCTGCACTTCGAATGTCAGGCTGCCGGGGCTTTCGAGGAAGATGGCGCGCACCTTTTCATCGGCAAGACGGACAGCGACCCGGACAGCATCGCACGGATCATAATAGATCGTTTCGATACCGTAACTATTGAGCATGTGATCGCAGAAGCTGCGCGTCGGATCATAGGTGCTGTCGGGCATGAGCAGTCGGTCGCCGGGTTTCAGCACCGCCATCAGTGCGCAGGCGATCGCGGCGACGCCCGACGGGAAGAGCATCGTGCCCTCCGCGCCCGGTTCCATTTCGGTCAGCGCGTCGGCAAGCGACCAGGCGGTCGGCGTGCCCTTGCGCCCGTAGAAGAGCCGCTCATGCGTGCTGCTGCCTGCGGCCTTTCGCAGATGGGCAACATCATCATAGAGGATGGTCGAGGCGCGCCAGACAGGCGGGCTGACGATGCCGCCGGGCTGGCCAGGCATGCCGGTCCATTCGGGCTTGCGCCCGGCCTGCACCAGCTTCGTCAATGGCTTGCGGTCGTCGCTCATGCCGGGCCGGTCGCCTTGGGCGTGGCGGGATCGAAGCCCCATTCGGACCAGCTGCCATCATAAAGGGTCACGTCGTCCTTGCCGAGCGACTCCAGTCCGGCGAGCAGGATGGCGGCGGTGACGCCACTGCCGCAACTGGTGATGACCGGACGGTCGAAATCGACTCCGGCATCGGCGTAAAGAGCGCGCAATTCGTCGCCTGACTTCATGCTGTTGTCGGGATTGAACAGAGACGGCGAGGGCAGGTTGCGCGATCCGGGGATATGGCCCGATGCCATGCCGGGGCGGGGTTCGGCTTCGGCACCGGTGAAGCGGCCAGCGCCGCGCGCGTCGAGTATTTGCTCCGCGCCGGTGGCGAGATTGGCGATCAGCTCCGCCTTGGTCCGTACCTGTCCGGCCGCGCGGCGGGCGATGGCGGTGCCGGGGGGTGGCGTGACGATGCCCGCTTCCGTCCGGCGACCTTCCGCCACCCATTTGGGCAGGCCACCATCGAGAATCGCGACTGACGCGCCTAGGCCATAGAGGCGCATCATCCACCAGCCACGTGCCGCACTGTGCAGCGGGCTATTGTCATAGACGATGATCCGGCTGTCGGGGTTGATCCCCAGCACCTGGCAGCGCTGCGTCATCAATGCGTCGGGGGGTAACATGCCCGGCGTCGCGTCATCAGGGTCGTTGAGCGTCGCCAGGTCCATAAACACGGCACCGGGGATGTGCGCGGCCGCATATTCGGCGAGCGGATCGCGCGGAGTACCGGGCAGGAACAGGCTGGCGTCGAGGATGCAGAGGTCCGGCGCGCCCAGATGCGTGGCGAGCCAGTCGGTGGAAACGAAAATGGTCATGCGGTCCCCTATGGCCTGCGTCTTGCCGCCCCTTCTAGGCCGGGGGGCGGGGGCTGGAAAGGGCCAAGCCTAGCGG
>NZ_JPPQ01000006.1:27711-49808 GCF_000743655.1 Sphingobium sp. ba1 | reverse complement strand
CGACGACCGCCGCGACTAAGGTCCGCTATTTCAGGTAGAAGTCGACGGTCGTAACGACGCGTACTTTCTTATAGGGCGTGTCGCTCGACCCGTCGCCGCCTTCGCCATCGCGCGCGTCGATCGAGAAATAGCCTTGCGTGGCGCTCTTGATGCCGCCGACGCCGGAACCGGCATCTTTGGCGAATTGTTCGGCGGCGGCGCGGGCATCTTTGGTCGCGGCGGCCACCATTTGCGGCTTGACGTCGTTCAGCTTGGTGAAGCTGTAGCGCATGCCCGACCCTTCCTGCAGCGTGACGCCGCGCCGAACCAGATCGAACTGCTGCGCGACGGCGCGCTGAGCGCGGGCGATGTCGGTCGTGCGCAACAACATCCGCTGCGTCACGGTGATATTGTTGACGCCATTGTTGAGATATTGGTTCACCCCGGCGCCGGTCGGGGTCAGTTCGGCAGGCTTGAAGCCGAGGTCCGTGAAATAGGCCTGCAATTCCTTGGTATTATTGTCGATTTCCGCGCGCACGGTGGGCAAGTCGAATCCAGTGGCCGAATAGCTGATCGACCAGGTGGCGAGGTCCGCCGTCACATCCTTTTCCGCCAGGCCGCGTACCGTGACCGAGCGATCCGCCGCCTTGGCGCGCCGCAATCCGTCTCCCAGAAGATAGCCGCCGCCAACGACCCCCAACGCCAGCAGCGCGGCGCTGCCCAACATTATCTTGTCCCGCATGTCCCATGTCATATGCTTGCCTCTTCCCTGCGTGGATGCGCGACCTTATCTTGGGAGCATCCTTGCCCTCCCCCAGATGAACCGTTGCTTTATGGCGACGAATGGAGAAAGACTTGCCCAAATTCCTGCATAGCATGATCCGTGTCCGTGACGTCGAAAAGACGATCGCCTTTTTCGACCTGCTGGGATTGAAAGAGGTCAAGCGGTTCGACAGCGAACAGGGGCGCTTCACGCTCGTCTATCTCGCCGCGCCGGGGGATGAAGATGCGCAGGTCGAACTGACCTATAACTGGCCGCCGGAGGATGGCAGCCCTGGCGAAATCTATGATGGCGGGCGCAATTTCGGCCATATCGCCTATCAGGTCGAGAATATCTACGAGACGTGTCAGCGCTTCCTGGATGCGGGCGTGACCATCAACCGCCCACCGCGGGACGGGCATATGGCCTTCGTCCGCACGCCCGATGGCATTTCGGTCGAATTGCTGCAGGATGGGCGTCTCGACCCGGCCGAACCTTGGGTGTCGATGCCCAATGTCGGGCAATGGTAAGCCCGATGCTGGAGGTGGTCCGCATCCCCGTGCTGTCCGATAATTATGTCTGGCTGCTCCATGACCCCAGGAGCCAAGAGACGGTCGTGATCGACCCGGCCGTGGCCGAGCCGGTGCTGAAGGCGGCTGCTGCGCGGGGATGGACCATCGGCCAGATCTGGAACACCCATTGGCATGGCGACCATGTCGGCGGCAATGCGGCGATCAAGGCGGCGACCGGCTGCATCATCACTGGACCCGCGGCCGAGGCGGAGAAGATCGCGACGCTCGATCATCTGGTCGGTGAAGGCGATAGCGTGCGTATCGGTGATCATGTCGCGACCGTGATGGCGGTCCCGGCCCATACGGCGGGGCATATCGCCTATTATCTGGCCGACGATCGCATGGCGTTCGTTGGCGATACGCTGTTCGCCATGGGCTGCGGCCGATTGTTCGAGGGGACGGCGGCGCAGATGTTCGCCAATATGCAACGTCTCGCGGACTTGCCGGAGGATACGGCTGTCTATTGCGCGCATGAATATACGCTCTCCAACGGGCGGTTCGCGCTGACGGTGGAGCCGGACAATGTGGCGCTGGTCGAGCGGGTTGCAGCCGTCGAAGCGCTGCGGGCGCGGGGCGAAGCGACGGTGCCGACGACGATCGGGCTGGAGCGCGCGACCAATATCTTCATGCGCGCGCGCGACGTCGCGCAATTGGCCGAACGCCGCGCGGCAAAGGACGCGGCCTGACGGTTTTTGCGCTATGGTGCCGTCGTGAGGGTAAAGATCGACAAGGGAGAGTCGCGATGCGCGCATGGATAGGGATGATACCGCTCCTGTTGGCGGGCTGCACCGGCAGCTATACGCCCACACCGCTGACGCAAAAGCAGGCGGCCAAGTTGGAGAAGGCTTTGGAAGGCAAGGTGGCCGGTGAAAAACAAGGCTGCATCAACCGCGAGCCACGGACTAATCTGACCGTCATCAGCAACAATGTGCTGCTGTATCGAGTGAGCAATCGGCTGATCTACAAGAATGAATTGATCGGTAGCTGCAGTGGCCTCGTCTATGGCGACACCTTGATCGTGCGCAGCTTCGGCTCGCAACTGTGCCGCGGCGACATGACCACGACCGCCAACCTACAGACCGGGATGACCAGTGGCGCCTGCGCGCTAGGCGACTTCATCCCCTATCGCGCGCCGGGTAAATAATCCGGTTCCGCCTTCTGGCTGCATCGGACTATTCGAACAGGCTTATTGGCCTAGATCGCAACCGGCTCTGACCGATCGATAGCACCACTATCTAGCAGTGGCGCGACATCCATGTCCTGCGCGCCCAGAATGACGCTCAATTTCTCCAGCGAGGCGAGGATCATCGCCTGTTCCCAGGCGGCGAGCGACGCGAAGCGGTCAGTGAATTGGGACTGCAACAAGTCGGGCGCGCAGGCCAGTGCATCCCGTCCCGCCGCCGTTGCATGGAGCATGATCTGGCGCTTGTCGCGATCGCTGCGTTCGCGCGTTACCAAGCCCGATAGCACGAGCCGATCGACGACATTGGTGATCGTCGCCTGACTGAATTTCAAAGCGGACGCAATGGCGCTCGGCGTCGCCTGATCGCGCCCCTCAATTTCGCGCAAGACCAGCATCTGGGAGGGGGTCAGCCCTGTGGTCGTCGCCAGCTTGCGACTGCCGATTTCGGTCGCGCGCAGAATGCGGCGAAGCGCCTGGAGAGTGGGGTTCGAAAGGTCGGATTCCATGGCTGATAGCTATCCGTTTGCGCAGTGCCATGCCAATGTCATTTTCCTTTATATAATGAAGGATAATGCAAGGCCGAAACGGCGGACAGAGAAGTCATTGCGGCCAAAGGGTTGAAAATTTCGCGTTCATATGTATATATTGCGCCGCAGCAACAGAGGCGAAGGGATTCGCCCAGATAGTTAAATACTTTGGGAGGCTAATCATATTTGATCGTGAAACCGATGCGACGGTCCTGTCGCCACGGAATTTTGCGCGCCCTGAGAATGAGACTGGACGAGTTATGAATTTCCGTATGCCGGTGGCGCAGGACGGCCCTGCCATCACCGCGCTGATCGCCGCCTGCCCGCCACTCGATGGCAATTCGGCCTATTGCAACCTGCTGCAATGCACGCATTTCGCCGATAGCTGCATCGTCGCCGAACGCGACGGCCAGATCGTCGGCTGGGTATCGGGCTATCGCCTACCCGCCGACCCCGGTCGCTTCTTCATATGGCAGGTCGCCGTCGCTGCGGAGGCTCGCGGCGAAAAGCTGGCGCAGCGCATGATCGCCGCCTTGCTGGACCGCCCATCGGCCATTGGCGTCACGCACCTGATCACCACGGTGACCCCGGACAATGCCGCCTCCTGGGCGCTGTTCGATGGGATCGCCCGGCGTCTAGGCGCTGAGTTGACCAAAGCCCCGCTGTTCGAGCGCGACGCTCATTTCGCCGGCGCGCATGAAACCGAGTGGCAAGCGACGATCGGCCCCTTCGCCCTTTCTTCCTAAGCCAGCCCATAGATATTCGGAGACTTTCCCCCCATGACAATGACCCCCAAACCGACCCAGATCATTCCCGATACCGGCATTTACGAGCGCCGGGAATCGATCGTCCGCAGCTATGCCCGGTCGATGCCGCGCCAGTTTCACCGCGCCGAGAATGTGTGGATGCACGACAATCAGGGGGGGCGTTATCTCGATTTTCTATCGGGCTGCTCGACGCTGAATTACGGGCATAACCATCCGATCCTCAAGCAGGCGCTGCTCGACTATATCATGGCCGACGGCATCACCCATGGCCTGGACCTGCATACCGATGCCAAGGCGGCCTTTCTGGAAGCTTTCGAGGAGGTGATCCTCCAGCCGCGCAAGCTGAATTATCGCGCGATGTTCACGGGACCGACCGGCACCAATGCGGTGGAAGCCGCGATCAAACTGGCGCGCAAGATTACCGGCCGCGAAATGGTGATCGCCTTCACCAACGGCTTCCACGGCATGACGTTGGGCGCGCTCGCCTGCACCGGCAATGCCGCCAAGCGCGGTGGTGCAGGCGTGCCGCTCAGCCATGTCAGCCACGAGCCCTATGACGGGTATCACGGCCCCGATGTCGATACCGCCGACCTTCTGGAACAGCGGCTTTCCGACCCGTCCAGCGGCCTGGATGCACCCGCTGCCATCCTGGTGGAAACCGTACAGGGCGAAGGCGGCCTCAACGCTGCGTCGCCGGCTTGGCTGCGCAAGATTGCCGCAATCGCCAAGCGGCATGGTGCCTTGTTGATCGTCGATGATATTCAAGCCGGCTGCGGCCGCACCGGTGGCTTTTTCAGCTTCGAGGATATGGGTTTCACGCCCGACATCGTCACGCTGGCCAAATCGCTGTCGGGCATGGGCCTGCCCTTCGCGCTTACGCTGTTCCGCGCCGAACTCGACCAATGGTCGCCGGGGGAGCATAATGGCACCTTCCGCGGCAACAACCATGCCTTCGTCACGGCAACGGCCGCCCTGCGCCATTTCTGGAGCAATGACAGCTTCGCCGCCGATGTGCGCCGTCGCGGCGCGCTGCTGGAAAGCCGCCTCGACAAGATGGCCCGCGAACATGGGCTGACGACGCGCGGGCGCGGCATGATGCGCGGCATCGACGTCGGGTCGGGCGAGATTGCGTCCGTCATTACCGCCGCCTGCTTCGCGCGCGGCCTCATCATCGAAACGAGCGGCCCCCATGACGAAATCGTCAAGGTGCTCGCCCCGCTCATCATCGACGACGCCGTCCTTTCGGCCGGTCTCGACATACTGGAAACCAGCGTGCGCGAGACGCTTGCCGCCTCCTTTGGCGTGGCGGCGGAATAAGGAGATATCGCATGATCGTCCGTAAACTGACCGACATTCGCAAGTCCGACCATAACGTCAAATCCGATGGCTGGGAAAGCGCCCGCCTGCTGCTCAAGGATGACGGCATGGGTTTCTCATACCATGTCACCACCATGTACGCCGGCAAAGAGTTGAAGATGCATTATCAAAATCATCTCGAAGCCGTGCTGGTGCTCAAGGGCAAGGGCACGATCGAGGATCTGGGCACGGGGGAAACCCACCCGTTGGCCGCAGGCACCATGTATGCGCTCAACGATCATGATCGCCATATCGTGCGCCCCGAAACGGACATCCTGACCGTCTGCGTCTTCAACCCGCCGGTTACCGGCCGCGAAGTGCATGATGAGAATGGCGCCTATCCCGCAGAGGCCGACATGGTCCGCACGGCCGAACTGACGTCTTGAAATCATAAAGAAAGGGGGAGTCCCATGACAGACATCTACCCATCCCGCCAAATGGCGGAACCGCAATTCCTGCCCCGTCTCGATCCGGTCGTCCATAGCGACTGGAGCGAGGCGGCACCGCTCTCGAAAGCGCAGGCCGCGCAGTTCGAGCGCGACGGCTATCTGGTGCTGGAGAATATCTTCTCCGCGCAGGAAGTCGCCTTCCTGCAACAGGAGGCTGGTTCCCTGCTGGCCGATCCCGATGCGCTGGATGGCGACACCGTGATCACCGAACCGGGTGGCGGCGAAATCCGCTCGATCTTCGAAATTCACAGCCAGAGCCGCGTCATGCACCGGCTGGCGGCCGACGCACGGCTCGCCGACGTGGCCCGCTTCCTGTTGAATGACGAAGTCTATCTTCACCAGTCCCGCCTGAACTACAAGCCGGGGTTCCAGGGCAAGGAATTCTACTGGCATTCGGATTTCGAGACCTGGCATGTGGAAGACGGGATGCCGCGCATGCGCGCCCTGTCCATGTCGGTTCTGCTGGCGGATAATACGCCGCATAACGGCCCGTTGATGCTGATCCCCGGATCGCACCGCAGCTTTTTGACCTGCGTGGGTGAAACGCCCGACGACCATTATAAGATGTCGCTCAAGAAGCAGGAATATGGCGTCCCCGACGAGGACAGCCTGGCCGACCTTGCGCATAAGCATGGTATCGTTGCGCCGACAGGCAAGCCGGGAACGGTCATCCTGTTCGATTGCAATCTGATGCACGGGTCGAATGGCAATATCACGCCCTTTCCCCGCGCCAACGCCTTCATGGTCTATAATGCCATGTCCAATCAGCTGGTCGCGCCCTTCGGCCCCGCGACGCCGCGCCCGTCCTTCATCGCGGCACGAGAGGCGGAAGCGATCAGTGTCTGTCATGGCGATCTGGTTGCGGAGGTGATGGCATGAGCGGCCTGCATAGCGTCGAGAAAATCGGCGGCACATCGATGGCGGCCACGGCCAGCCTGTTCGACAATGTCCTGATCGCAGGCCGCAGCGGTGATGATCTTTACAACCGCATCTTCGTCGTATCCGCTTATGCGGGCATGACCGACCTGTTGCTGGAGCATAAGAAATCCGGCGTACCGGGCGTCTATGGCCGCTTCATCGCCGATGATGGCGCGGACGGCTGGCTGGAGGCGATGGCCAAGGTGCGCGAGGCGATGCACGATCGCAATGGCGAGATGTTCGCGCGCACCGCCAGCCTGGAGGAGGCCAATGCCTTTGTCGATCTGCGGATCGCGGCGGTGCAGGATTGCCTTGCGGATCTCGGCCGATTGCGCAGTCATGGCCGCTTCTGCGTCAAGGAACAACTGTTGACGGTGCGCGAATTGCTGGCCGGACTCGGCGAGGCGCATAGCGCGCACAGCACTGCGCTGTTGCTGCGCGATCGCGGGATCAATGCGGCGTTCGTCGATCTGACGCTGTGGGACCAGGATGATTTGCGCAGCCTGGACGAACGGATCGTGGAGGCGCTGGCGCCCATCGACCTGCGCGATACGATGCCGATCGTCACGGGCTATGCCGGATGCCGCGAAGGCATGGTGCGGTGCTATGCGCGGGGCTATTCGGAAATGACCTTCTCGCGGATCGCCGTGCTGACCCATGCGCGCGAAGCGATCATTCACAAGGAATTTCACCTGTCGAGCGCTGACCCCCGCCTGGTCGGGGAGGCCGCCGCGCGCAAGATCGGCCGCACCAATTATGACGTGGCCGATCAACTCGCCAATCTGGGTATGGAGGCGATCCATCCCCGCGCGGGCCGTGGCCTGCGCCAGACCAGCATTCCGCTACGCGTCCGCAACACGTTCGATCGCGAAGATGAAGGGACGCTGATCTGCGGCGATTATGTGTCCGACACGCCACGCGTCGAAATCATCACCGGTGTGCGATCGATGCAGGCGCTCCAGTTCTTCGAGCAGGATATGGTCGGGGAGAAGGGCTATGATGCCGCGATCCTCGATGCGCTGACCCGCCATGGCGCTTGGATCGTCAGCAAATCCTCCAACGCCAATACCATCACCCACTATCTGTCGATCGACGCGGCGACGGTGAAGCGGATCATGGCCGACCTGCAATCGCTCTATCCCGATGCCGCCATCTCCGCGCAGCCCGTGGCCATGGTATCGGTGATCGGCAGCGACATATCGCGGCCAGGACTGGTGCCCGATGCGCTCGACGCACTGGCACAGGCGAATATCGACATGATCGCGATGCAGCATCAGATCCGCAACGTGGACATACAGTTCATCATCGATTGCGCGAATTTCGATACGGCCGTGCGTGTCCTGCACCAGCGGCTGATCGAGGATGTAGCCGATCAGGGCGAAGGGCGTCAGGCGGCCTAAGCCGCCCTTCTCTTCATGCTGTCATCGATACTTCCGGTTCGCAGCCTGTTGGCCGCCATCTTCATGCTGATGGCGGGCAGCGGCTTTCTGTCCACCCTGATCAGCCTGCGGCTGGAACGGGGGGGCAGTGGCACGCTGATGATCGGCGCGGTGGCGACGGCCTATTTCGCCGGGCTGACCGTCGGCGCGTTGCGCGCTGCGCCTGTCGTACAGCGAGTCGGACATATCCGCGCCTTTGCCGCGTTCGTGTCGCTGCTGTCGGCCAGCACGCTGGCTTATGCGCTGTTCCAGAATGTGCTGTTCTGGGCATCGTTGCGGTTCATCGACGGGCTGTGCGTCGCGGGCGTGTTCATATGCCTGGAAAGCTGGCTGAACGAGCGCGCCGAACCGGACACGCGGGGTAGCATTTTAGCGGGCTATATGATCGCCCTCTATTCGGGGCAGGCGCTGGGGCAATTTCTGCTCAATTTCGGGCGCACCCCGTCCATTCCTTTCCTGATCGCTTCCATCCTCATTTCGCTGGCCGTCATCCCGGTCGTCCTCACCCGCATCGCCGCGCCACTACCGGGGCAGAATGCCCCCTGTACGATGCGGCAGCTCTACACTTCGTCGCCGCTGGGCTTCGTCGGCGCAATGACCACCGGGCTGATGCTGGGCGCTTTCTACGGCCTCGCCGCCGTGCATGTCCGGCGGCTGGGGCTGGACCTGTCCCAGACCGCCAGTTTCATGAGTATCGTCATATTGGGCGGGGTCGCGCTGCAATGGCCGTTGGGGCGGCTGTCGGATCGGTTCGATCGCCGCCGGGTCATCGTCACCAGCTTCGGCGCGACCATGGCCGTCTGCCTTGCGCTGACCATGGTCGACGGCATGGGCCTGCCGTTGCTGACGCTCGGCGGTCTGTTCGGTGGCCTCAGCTTCGCGCTCTATCCGCTTTGCGTCGCCCATACCAATGACCGGCTGGACCCGGCCGCCCGCGTCGCCGCCAGCGGTGCGCTGGTGCTGCTCTATTCGATCGGCGCGGCATTGGGGCCGACCGGCGCGGCGGCGGCGATGACGCTGTTCGGTGCGAGCGGGCTGTTCCTCTTCATCGCCGCCGTTGCGGGTGGCACGCTGGTCTTTGGCCTCTGGCGTCAGGCATCGTCCCTGCCAGTTCCGGGCGACGACCAGCAAAGCTATCAGATCCTGCCCC
The DNA here is from genome assembly GCF_000743655.1 of Sphingobium sp. ba1. NCBI lineage: Bacteria > Pseudomonadati > Pseudomonadota > Alphaproteobacteria > Sphingomonadales > Sphingobiaceae > Sphingobium > Sphingobium sp. ba1. The sequence continues at coordinate 40,708 of NZ_JPPQ01000006.1, read as the reverse complement.
GCACCACGCCCGTGGCCGCGATGCTCGATCCCCATGCCCCGGAACAGAGTGCGCCCGACGCAGGCGAACCGGCCGACTGATCGCCGCTCCCCCTTTCAGGATAGATCCATGCCCGCGCCCCATTCTACGACCCCGCTCCAACCCGCCGTCGATCGGACCACCTTGCGCCGGGCGATCGGTGCGTCCGCCATGGGCAATGCGACCGAATGGTTCGACTATGGCATCTATGCCTATGGCGTGACCTATATCTCCGCCGCGCTGTTTCCCGGCAATACGGAGGAAGCGGTGCTGTTCGCGCTGGCGACCTTCGCCATTTCCTTCCTGGTGCGCCCACTTGGCGGCCTGTTCTGGGGGCCGCTGGGCGACCGAATGGGGCGCAAGTCCGTATTGGCGCTCACCATATTGATGATGTCGGGTGCGACGGTGTGCGTCGGCCTGATCCCCGATTATGCGACGATCGGTTTCTGGGCACCGACGCTGCTGATCCTGTTGCGGATGGTGCAGGGATTTTCCACCGGCGGCGAATATGGCGGTGCTGCGACCTTCATGGCCGAATATGCGCCCGACGACAAACGCGGCTTTTGCGGCAGTTTCCTAGAATTCGGGACATTGGCGGGCTTCTCGCTGGGTGCGCTGCTGATGCTTGGCTTCTCGCTGATGCTGGGCGACGCCGCCATGTATGATTGGGGCTGGCGCGTCCCCTTCATGGTGGCTGGTCCCATGGGTCTGGTCGGCATGTATCTGCGTTCGAAGATGGAGGACACGCCGGTCTTTCTGGAGGCCGAACAGGCCGCGCAAGGGGCCAAGACTGCCTCGCCGACGCTCGGCGCGCTGGTAACGGGCCATTGGCGCACCTTGCTGGTGATGGGCGGGCTGGTCACCGCGCTCAACATCGTCAACTATACGCTCTTGAGCTACATGCCGACCTATCTGCAGCGTCGGTTGGGCTTGTCCGCCAATGAAGCGTTGATCGTGCCGATCATCGGCATGATGTTCATGATGGTCCTGATGCCCTTCGCCGGGGCGCTGTCCGACCGGGTCGGCCGCAAGCCGCTGTGGCGCTTCTCGCTCATCGGCCTGTTCCTGCTGGTGGTGCCCGCCTATCTGCTGATGGCGACGGGTTTCGTCGGCGCGGTGGTCGGCTTTGCCCTGCTGGGCCTGCTCTATGTGCCGCAACTCGCAACGATCTCAGCCACCTTCCCCGCCTTGTTTCCAACGTCCGTCCGCTTTGCGGGCTTCGCCATCGCCTATAATGTCGCGACGTCTATTTTCGGGGGCACGGCACCCGCCATCGGCAGCAGCCTCATTGGCCTCACCGGCAACGAACTCATGCCCGCTTTCTACATGATGCTGGCCTGTGTCGTGGGACTGATCGCGCTGCGTTTCATGCCGGAAACCGCTGGCCAGTCGCTACGGGATGGGGAACGAGCACGGATAGCATGATCAAGCCATACAACCCCGATGCCATGGCTTGGCGACTTAAAGCGACAGTGGCTGGCGGATTATGCGGCGGTTTTTTACATTGTGGAGCGGGTCGATTAGCCGCTGGTAGAGGGTGAAGAGATATTCCACCCGTTCGCGGTCGGACCCGAACGCGGTCTTGCGATAGAGTCGGTCGATTGCGAGATCGAGGTCATGATGCGCTTTGCGTAATTGCGCGGGCATGGTGTCGGGGTCGTAGAGATCGGCCAGGGTCGATGTCGCATTGCGGGGCAGGGCGCGGGCGTCGAGGACGGCTTGGGCGAGGGTTTCGATCTTCGCGTGCTGGACCGGGGTGGCATCGGGCCAGGGAAAATTGTTGTAAACCAGACCGATCGAATAGCGATAGCGGCTTTCCAGCCTGCCACCGATTTGGCGCATCCAGGCCATGTGCATATGGCTGGTCAGTATAGCGAAATGCCAGAGGGTTGCGCCGGGCAGGATGCGGATGAGATTGCTGGGAATGGTTGGCGGTTCCAGCCAGCCGATCGGGATATAGTTGCGCCGTTCCGAACTGACTTCGGGGATGGCGAGGAAGGGCAGGGTCGGGATGACCGTGACGTGAAACGCCGATGGCGTATCGGCCAGTGCCAGCGACGACTGGCCGGGCGTCTTCATGCTTTCTTCCGCTTTGCCTAGCGCCGCGATCTCGCCGCGGCGATAGGCTGTCACCTGGCGCAGCCTTTGCCGGACGGTGGGAAGCTGGCGAATATCCGCCGGGGCGGCATCCTGCAGCGCCAATATCCACCGTTCGCCGCCATTGAGATACTCCTGCGCGCCGACATAGGGGCGCAAAAAGGGTGCGGCGTCGGGCTCCTGCGCCAGCAGCTTTGCCCGCGCGTCGGCGTCGAAGATCAGATAGCCGCCATCAATCGGCTTGGACCCGATGACAATGCGCGGCGCGCCGTTGATCGGTCGGCTTTCCTCCCGCACCACCAGATGGCGGTCGGCGTCGCGGGCATCGAACAGATAGGCGGTCAGCGCGCCATGGCGGGTTTCGGTCGGTTCGCCCTTGGCGTCGGCATAGCTGAACAGCCGCTTTTGCGCGGGTTCGTCGCGGCGCTGGGCGAGGCCAATGATGACGCAATGGACCGCCGCGCGGCCGGGCCAGACGAAGGTGCGATGGGCGAAGGCGATTTCCAGGCCTGCGCGGAAGATCAGCGGCCAGAGCTGGGCCACTTGTTCGCCCTGCACGATCGAATTGGTCGATACGAAGGCAATGCGCGCGTCGCCGCCCGCGACATAGCGGGCGGCCTTGAGGAACCAGGCGGCGACATAGTCCAGCGTGCCGCCGCTGCCGGGTAGGGCGGCGAGGCGGCGGACCTGCGACCGCTGCGCCTCGCTCTGATATTTCGCGCCGACGAAGGGCGGGTTGCCGAAGACGAAGGTGCAGCCCTGCGCCGGAATGACCTGATTCCAGTCCAGTTCCAGTGCGTCGCCATGGTGGATGCCGGGTGCCTTCACTAGCGGGATGCGGGCATAATGCTGGCCGAAATCCTCGGCCAGGCGGGTGTTGGCGATATGGTCGGTCATCCACAACGCGACCTGCGCGATCATGGCGGGAAATTCGTCGATTTCGATGCCGAAGAAATGATCGACATCCAGTTTCGAGAGCGCCGCGACATCCATCACCAGTTCGACCCGGCCGTCGATGGTCAGCAATTCGCGCAATATGTCGCGTTCCAGTTCGCGCAGCTCACGATAGGCAACGACCAGGAAATTGCCCGCGCCACAGGCCGGATCAAGGAAAGCCATCGTCCCCAGCCGCTGATGCAGCGCGCGCAAGGCGCGCTCGCGGCCGGATTTGAGCGCGCTGGCACGGGCGAAGTCGGCGCGCAGATCGTCCAGGAACAACGGTTCGATGACCTTGAGGATCGCCTGCTCAGGCGTGTAATGCGCCCCCTGTTTGCGCCGGGTGACCTTATCGATGACGCTTTCGAACAGCGACCCGAATATCGCGGGCGACACATCGCCCCAGTTGAACAGGCTGGCGTCGAGCAGCATCGTGCGCATCGCGGCGTCGAAACTGGGCATGGCGATGCGCTCGCGGAACAGTTCGCCGTTGATGTAAGGAAAGTCGGCGAGATCGGCGTCGAGGCTCTGCTGGCGCCGGTCGGGCGGGGTGTCGAGCGTCTGGAACAGTTCGCCGAGCCAGCGGCCAAGGTCGCGGCCATCGGCGCGGGTGCGCCGTTCGAGGAAGGTGAGGAACTGGTCCTTGCGCTCGAAAATGCCGGTATCGTCGGCAAAGAGGATGAAGAGCAGGCGGACGAGCAGCCGTTCCAGATCATGGCCGACATAGCCGTCAGCGGCGAGCGCATTGTGCAGGCGGCCCATCAGTTCCGACGCCTGACGATTGACCGGCGACTGGTTGCGGAAGAGGCGCGGCTGGACGCCGATGATGAAGCCGAAGGCTTCGACATGGCGTTTGAGATCGGTGAGCGGAAAGCGCCATTCGCGGCGGGTTTCCAGGTCCACCAGTTCGAAACGCTGGAAATCGCACACCATCATGTGCCGGGGCCGCTGCACGTCGGGCAGCCAGTCATAATAATCGAGCGCCTGGGCCATGGCGCGGTCGAGGTTGCGGCCCGCGCTTTTCTGTTCGACGATCAGCGTGCCGGGCCAGAACAGGTCGATGAAGCCGCCGGACCGCGCGGGATCGAGCGATTTGACCCGCTGTTCGTAGACGGCGACCTGCTTGCGCGGCACGCCGAAAATGCCGAAAAATTCGTCGTAGAAGCTGTGGGTCTGGCCCTTTTCATAGCCCTTGCCCTGCCATTCGGCGGCGAAATGGGCTGCGTTCGTGCGAATTTCCGGCCAGCTGAGCCGCATCCCTGCCCTCCCCCCATGATGAGGGAGACGGGGTGGATGCAGGGGCGATCCGCGCCAAGCGGACCCTGGACCATTATGGTGCTGGTCCGATATGGCGCAAAATTGTGGGCCGGGATCAGGCCGGATTTCCGTCCATTATGGTCGCGTCACCCCATGCGGATCAGGCGGCGCGGACGGCCTCGATCGGGGCCAGCACGGCCCGGTTACGCCCCGCGCGCTTGGCCTGGTAGAGCGCAGCGTCGGCCGCCGACAGCCACGCTTCGCTCGACATGCGGCCCGCCCCGATCGTCGCGACGCCGAAGCTGGCCGTGACATGCAGCGGCGGATTGTTGGTGATCTCGAACCGCTCGATCGCTGACCGTATCCGATTGGCGACCGCCAGCGCATCGGCCTCCTGCGCTTCGGGCAGCAACAGGCCGAATTCCTCGCCGCCGATCCGGCCGAACGCATCGCTGGGACGGGACAGGCCTTTGCAGAGTGCCGCGACCGCTTCGATCACGCGGTCGCCCGCCGGATGGCCATGGCGGTCGTTGATCTGCTTGAAATGGTCGATGTCGAGCAGGACCAGCGCGGCCGGGCGGCGGTGGCGGGTGAAGAGCGCGATCCGCTTGTCGAGTTCGGCGATGAAGGCGCGCCGGGTCAGCGCTCCGCTCAGATGATCGCGCTCGGCCAGCAGCCGCAATTCCATCTGCTCCACGACTATGGGGGCAAGGCCTTTGAGCACTTCCATCTGTTCGGGCGAAAAGGTGCGGGGGCGGGTGTCGATGGCGCAGAGCGACCCCAGATTATGGCCGTCGGGCGTACGCAATTGCACCCCGGCATAGCTGCGGATGCCTGGCTCTCCGGTCACCAGCGGATTGTCGCAAAAGCGCGGATCGGCCTGCGCATCAGTGATGACGAGCGGTTCGTCCTGGCGGATGGCATGGTCGCAAAAGGCCATGCTGCGCGCGGTTTCGGATATGTCGAGGCCAGTGATCGACTTGAACCATTGGCGTTCGGTGTCGATCAGCGACACGGCCGAAATGGGCACATCGAACAAGGTCCGCACCAGATCGGTCACCTTGTCGAAGGCGCCTTCGGCCGGGGTGTCCAAAATCCCATAGCGGCGCAGCGCCGCTATCCGGGCGGGTTCATCGATAGGTATGGCACAGGGCATTTCACGGTATCCGGTTATCATAGTATGCCTTGCCGCTTCGGGCATGGCGGGGAAATCCGGCGTGGTCTGGCCACCCCCCTTGGCCGACCGATGCGCCAGAGTGGGCCTGGGTTCTGAACAAAGGGTTAAAACAGGCGCTGGCGTGACCGGACGGAACGTTAAAGGGATAACATTCTATAGCCGAAATTGGTTCAGCCGAACAGGCCGCCTTGCGCACCGGGCTGGTGCGATTTGCGGGTTTCGACGCGCGACGCTTTTTTCACCGGGCTGATGAGCGGCGGCAATTTGGGTTTCAGCCCTTGGAACAGTTCAGCGAGCGTGACGAATTGCAGCGCGGGGAAGCGGCCAAATTCGGTTTCGATGACCGGCTGGGACGCGGCTTCGTCGCGCATCCCCTTGGTCGGCATCCCCTTCATGACGAACAGGCCGAAGCGGTGCTTGTCGCGCTCCATCACGCGGCCAAGGTCGCGGACCATATTGGGGTTCACATTGTCGCCCGCCTTGATCGAAATGACGCCGGTTTCGATCTTGCCGCCCCCAGCCCCTTCTTTGCCCGCCAGATAGTTGAACCAGCCATCGACGCCCTTGTCCCCGCCCTTCTTTTCGCGCGGAAAACCAACGACTTGCCAGCATATCCATTGCTGAAACTTGGACAATGGACGGAGGAAATTGACATGCTCTCGCCCAATATATATATTTGTTGAGCCGGGAGTGCGTCAACTAGCACGTTGGGGCCATGGCCTCACCCGGCGTCTAATCTAATATCGTTCCACGCCACCCCGCCTTTGGAAAACGGGCGATTCCATAACCGTCAATTGTTCCAGTTGGCGATGCACGGAACGATGGGCGGATTCTGTCATACCATGTTCGATCATTGTGACTTTGTGCGCGCCAAATTGCGCCTGCAATCATATCAACAAGTTGAATTCCGACGCTCATGTGACTGGGCGAGAAAAACAGGCCTTCAATGAAATTGGCATAATTAGACGTATGTTGCCCAGACTCTCGTACCAGCCGTTCATGTTGCTGACGCATTTGTTCGTCGTCACCTCGTCCACGATGGTCGGCGACGATAAGTCCATAACTATCTCGCCCGCTGGTCCGCGTAATATCCTGTAAAAGATACTGAAATCTCTCCGTAACGGGCTTGTAGGTCCGGAAATAGAGGTCGCTTTGAGATTTCACGGGGCCAATACCATAGGCGGTTGGGGCCTCGCTCACGCAGGCGATTATCTTGCAGGATTTGATTTCCGTTATGATCGCAAAAACGGCATTTCTGAACGCATTGCGCCTTTCGACGTCCCAATCTGCCATTGGGTTATCTCGGTCATTGTTATTTGGAGCGAAATATCGCCATTTCACCTCTCCGAAGTAGGCTGATGCGCGCTTGAGTCCGGAAAGTTTGTCATTCAGGCCAACCCAACGATCTTCAGGAACAACCAAACCTGCGATAACAAAGTAATTTTGCCCAAAGCTATCAGGCTTTGGCGGAGTGCCGCTCTCATCTACGAACAACAGATACATAGCTATTATGCAGCATTTTTATCGCTGAAAAGTCAATCGCTCCGATCGTTCCACCAGCCGCACCGCCATCATCGCCAGATAGGCCATCAGCGGATTTTCACCGATGGCACTGTGCATCGCGTTCATCATCACGGTCAGCGGGCGGTTGGTGCCGCTGGCAATGTCCATCAGCGCATTCTGGCTGGATTCGCCCCAGGTCCAGGTATCGTCGAACGCCTCTATGCTGGCGTCGGCACCCGCGCCGCTCGCCGATTTGAACAGGACATTATAGCCCGCATTGGAATTGAACGGCGGGTCGAGATAGATGAGATCGACGCTTTCGTCCGTCGGGAATGTGGGCGCGCAACACGTCCAGATTGTCGCCATAGTAAAGCCGGTTGGTCATGTGCGTCGCTAAGCCCCTGTATCGGACAAGGCTTCTGGCATGAAGAATGGCGCGATTCCAGCCTTCGCTCGAACGATAGACGACATGCCGATTGTCGCCATGGTTTGTTGGGTATATATATCGTTAGTACCTGCCGGGAGGATAGCATGTCGAAATCCGCGATATTCACCATGAAGCTGGAAGCCGATTTGCGCGCCGCGTTCATGGCCGAAGCCGAGGCCAGCCATCGGCCAGCCTCTCAGGTTGTTCGCGAGTTGATGCGAGACTTTATCCAGCAGCAGCAGGCGCAGCGTGACCATAGCGACTTTCTGCAGCGCAAGGTCGATAAGGCCCGCGCTTCGGCGCAGGAGGGGGAGGGGCGCTCGAATGAGGCTGTCGATGCTGACTTTGTCGCCCGCCGGTCGCGGTTGCTCGATCAGGCGTGAATATCGTCTGGACGTCGGAGGCGGAGCGGGACCGCGCGGCGATCTTTGACTATCTTGCTGTGCGTGACCCGCCTGCTGCGGTGAGATTGGATGGCCTATTCAGCCAAGCCGTTGCCCAGCTTGCGGACTTTCCCATGCTTGGTCATGTGGGGAAGGTTGCGGGCACGCGCGAACTGACCCCGCATCGCAGCTACCGCATCATCTACGAAGTTATGGACGAAACGGTGTGGATACTCGTCCTGATCCACACGGCGCGGCAATGGCCGCCGGAATATCCATAAGGGAAACAGCCCGCCCGGATCGCGCCGGGCGGGCCATCCTTCAACTACGCCCCATGCGCCAGCGCCGCGAGCAGCAGCAGCGCGACGATGTTGGTGATCTTGATCATCGGGTTGACCGCTGGCCCGGCGGTATCCTTGTAGGGATCGCCCACCGTGTCGCCGGTTACGGCCGCCTTATGGGCTTCGCTGCCCTTGCCGCCATGATGGCCATCCTCGATATATTTCTTCGCATTGTCCCATGCGCCGCCACCCGATGTCATCGACAGCGCCACGAAGAGTCCGGAGACGATGACGCCCAGCAGCAGGGCACCGAGCGCCGCAAAACCGTTGGACACGCCCGCCACCGCCGATATGGCGAAATAGACCACGATCGGCGCCAGCACCGGCAAGAGGCTGGGGACGATCATTTCCTTGATCGCGGCCTTCGTCACCAGATCGACGGTGCGGGCATAGTCGGGCTTGCTGGTGCCATCCATGATGCCCTTATTCTCGGCAAATTGCGCGCGGACATCCTTGACCACGTCGCCCGCCGCGCGGCCCACTGCAGTCATCCCCATCGCCCCGAACAGATACGGCAGCAGCGCGCCGAGCAGAAGGCCGACGATGACATAGGGGTTGGACAGGCTGAAATCGACCGGCGCGGTCAGGCCAAGCGCGCTGTTATAATATTTCAAATCCTCGGTATAGGCTCCGAACAGCACGAGCGCGGCGAGGCCCGCAGAGCCGATGGCATAGCCCTTCGTCACCGCCTTGGTCGTGTTGCCCACCGCGTCCAATGCGTCGGTCTTGACCCGGACGCTATCGTCGAGATGCGCCATTTCGGCGATGCCGCCCGCATTGTCGGTCACCGGACCATAAGCGTCCAATGCCACGACCATGCCCGCAAGCGCCAGCATGGCGGTGGCGGCGAAGGCGATCCCGATCAGGCCAGCCAGTTGATGCGCCACGATGATGCCGATGACGATCACCAGCGTCGGCAGGGCGGTCGATTCCAGGCTGATCGCCAGACCCTGAATGACGTTGGTGCCATGGCCGGTTTCCGACGCCTTGGCGATGGAGCGGACCGGGCGGTAATTGGTGCCGGTATAATATTCGGTGATGACCACCAACAGCCCGGTGACGGCCAGGCCCACCATCATCGACCAGAACAGCGCCATGCCGGTATAGCCGCCAACGCCATCCAAATCCGCGCCGAACACCGCATTCATGTCGCCCAGCGTACGCCAAGTGACATAATAGATGGCCGGAATGGAGAGCAGAGCGGTGGTCCAGAAGCCCTTGTAGAGCGCGCCCATGATCGACTGGCTGGAGCCCAGGCGCACCATATAGGTGCCGATGATCGAGGTGATGATGCACACGCCGCCAACGATCAGCGGCAATGCCATCAGGTTGAGCAGCACTGCATTGTCGAGGCCGGTGACGAGCAGCGCGGTCAGCACCATGGTCGCGCCGATGGTGACGACATAGGTTTCGAACAGGTCGGCGGCCATCCCTGCACAATCGCCGACATTGTCGCCGACATTATCGGCGATCACGGCGGGGTTGCGGGGGTCGTCTTCGGGGATGCCGGCTTCGACCTTACCCACCAGGTCCGCGCCGACATCAGCCGCCTTGGTAAAGATGCCGCCGCCCAACCGCGCGAAGATGGAGATGAGTGAGGCACCGAAGGCCAGCGCGACGAGGCTGTCGATGACCAGCCGGTCATCAGGCGCGTAGCCCGACGGTCCGGTCAGATACCAGAAGAAGACGCTGATCGCGAGCAAAGCCAGGCCCGCCACCAGCATGCCGGTGATCGCGCCCGCGCGGAAGGCTACCGTCAGCCCGCTTTGCAACGTGCCACGACAGGCTTCGGCGGTGCGGACATTGGCGCGGACGGAGATGTTCATGCCGATGAAACCCGCTGCCCCCGACAGGATCGCGCCGATCAGGAAGGCGATGGCGGATGTGATGCCCAGAAAGAGCAGGACCAGCGTGGCCACGACCACGCCGACGATGGCGATGGTCGTATATTGGCGGCCGAGATAGGCTCTCGCCCCCTCCTGAATCGCGCCCGCAATCTCCTGCATAGTGGCGTTGCCCGCAGGCGCACTTAGCACCTGTCGGCTGGTGAACAGGCCATAGAGGATGGCCAACAGGCCACACCCTATGGCGATATAGACGATCTGCATGCTTGTTCCTCTCCCCCTGTTATGGCTGTCATCGGCCGCTCCGCAGGGAATGACGGGCGAACGAAAGGCGCAGGGGCGGGCGGCCGGGCGGGTTGGGTCCGGCATCGATCACCGCGTCGATCAGCAGTGGGCACACGCACATAAGCGGTCCAGACGGGCTGAGAATAGGGTGAGGCGAAGCTACAGGGTGGAGGGCGTGCGTCAAGCGGGTTGGCGCAGAAACCTCACCAACCTCATCCGTTCGTTTCGAGCGCAGTCGAGAAACGATTGCGGGGCGTTTCTCGACATAGTTTATCCAGAGCGCCTGCCGCAGGCGGGCACTCGAAGGGCTCGAAACGAACGGATACTCTCAGCCTATCCATGTTCCCAGCCGAGCCGGTCGGGCAGCGGCACGATGGCGCCGTCGATCATCAGGGTCAGGCCCGCGCCCGCGCTGACACGACCGACGGGAATGGCGCGCACCGGGGGAGCCAGCCCACGCGGCATCGTGAAAAGCAGTTCATAATCATCACCCGCGCGCGCGGCGGCGATCTGGACGGCGGTGCTGGCCCCGCGCGCCTTTTCCAGCGCCGGGGAAAGGGGGATATGGTCGATGATGATCGCGACGCCGCTGGCCTGTGCCATGCGCTGCGCATCGATCAACAGCCCGTCCGACAGGTCCATCATGGCGCTGGCGTGCGGGGCGAGCAGCGCGCCTTCGGCCAGGCGAGGGCGCGGGCGGCGATAGGCATCGACCAGCGGGCCGGACGCGGCCGGATCGGCACGGGCGAGGTCGAGGCCAATGCCCGCGTCGCCGATCGGACCGGTGACGTAAAGGATGTCGCCCGGCTGTGCGCCGTTGCGGGTAGGGACGGGGCCGGTCGCCTCCCCGATGGCGGTGAGGCTGTAGCTGCGCGCGCTGGCGAGCGGCATGGCGACGGTATCGCCGCCGAGCAGCGGCATGGCATGGCGATCGAGCGCTTCGCCCAGCCCCGCGATGAAGGCTGCGTCCCAGGCTTCGTCGCCCGACAGTGCATAGTTGAGCAGGCACCCGATAGGCCGCGCGCCCTTCGCCGCCAGGTCGGACAGGTTCACGGCGGCGAGTTTCCAGCCGATATCGGCGGGCGGATCGGTGGGGAGATAATGGACGCCCTCGACCATCGTGTCGCTGGTCAGGATCAGGCGGGTGTCGCCAACCGGCAGGATCGCGACATCATCCATCAACCCTTGCGCGGCGGGATCATTCGCCAATAGGCGCAGCAGGGTGAGGAAGCGGGATTCGGCGGACATGGCGGGAGTCTAACCTTCTCACCACCAATCCGAAATGCTTTCCTCCGTTCGTTTCAAGCCCTTCGACTGCCCGCCTGCGGCAGGCGCTCTGGATAAACTACGTCGAGAAACGCCGCGCGCAGGTTTCTCGACTTCGCTCGAAACGAACGGAGGGCGGTGCTTACGCCCGCACATCCTTGGCCACGCCGTCAAGCAGGCCGTTGACGAAGCCCGATTCGCGCTTGTCGTAAAAGGCGTGGGCGACATCGACATATTCGCTGATGACCGTGCCGGTGCCGACATCGGCGCGGGCGAGCAGTTCATAGGTGCCTGCGCGCAATATCTGGCGCATGGGCTTGTCGAGCCGGTCAAGGCTCCAGCCGCTCGACAGGCGGGCGGCGATCAGTGCGTCGATCTCGTCGCGACGCTTGTCCACACCGGACACGACATCGTCGAAAAACGACTGTTCGGCCGGGGCATAGGTCACATCCTCGATCGTCGCGCCGAGGCGATGGGTGTGAAATTCATGCAACAGGATATGGAGCGGCGTGCCCTCCATTTCGAGCTGGTAGAGCGCCTGGACCGCGGCAAGGCGCGCGGCGGAGCGGGATTTGGATCGTTCGTTCATCGGATGGCCCCTACGCCTGTGTTACTTCAGGCGCAACGCCACGGATGCGGCATGGGCGGGCAAGCCTTCCGCTTCCGCCAGCGCAACCGCCGCCGGGCCGATCGCGCCGATCGCGGCGGCATCGAGGCTCAGGAAACTGGTGCGCTTCATGAAGTCCAGCACGGACAGGCCTGACGAGAAGCGCGCACGGCGGCCGGTGGGCAGGACATGGTTCGGCCCGGCGACATAATCGCCGACCGCTTCGGGCGTCATGCGGCCAAGGAACACCGAGCCTGCGTGACGTACCTTGGCGAACAGCGCGTCGGGATCGTCCACCGCCAGTTCGAGATGTTCGGCAGCCAGCCGATTGACCAGCGGCATCGCCTCTTCGAAATCGCGCACGACGATGATCGCGCCATTGGCTTCCCAACTGGTGGTCGCGACGGCCTGCGTCGAGAGTAGCGGGAGGCGGCGCTGTACGGCCTGTTCGACGGCATCGGCAAAGGCCGCATCGTCGGTGAAGAGGATCGACTGGCTGGTCGGGTCATGTTCGGACTGGCTGAGCAGGTCGGCGGCGATCCAGTCGGGGTCGTTCTTGGCGTCGGCGACGACCAGGATTTCCGATGGGCCTGCGACCATGTCGATGCCGACCACGCCGTACAACTGCCGCTTGGCTTCGGCGACCCAGGCATTGCCGGGGCCGGTGATGACATCGACCGGCGCGATCCGGTCCGTGCCATAGGCGAGTGCGGCGACGGCCTGCGCTCCGCCAACACGCCAGATTTCCTCGATCCCCGCAATCTGCGCGGCGGCCAGCACCAGCGGGTTGATCTCGCCATTCGGGGTCGGCGTAACCATCGCGATGCGCTGCACGCCTGCGACCTTGGCGGGGATG
>NZ_JPPQ01000006.1:21910-27701 GCF_000743655.1 Sphingobium sp. ba1 | reverse complement strand
TCGCCGCGTTCGATCGCGCGCGCCAAGCGAAAAGCCGCCATCTGCCGCGCCTGCCGTTCGGTCGGCGTCCCGCCCCAGCCTTTCTCCAGCGTTTCCAGCTTCTCCGTCGCCTTCTTGGGGTCGAACAAATAAGAGAGGGTGTCGCTGGCGATCATCGGCGCATCCTCGTTGCGGATCATATGGCCGCCATGTTCGATGATGCAGGCCACGGCATAGCGCGGATTATCGAACGGCGCGAAGCCCTGGAACAGGGCATGGTCGCGCAGTTTGAAGGCGAGCGACGCGTCGCGCCGCACACCGCCCGCGCGCTCGGCCATGGTGATGCGGCGGACCTGCGCGGTGCCGGTCTTGCCCGCGATCAGTACGTCGGGAATCGCCATCCGCGCCGCGCCGCCTGTACCGCCGCCATTGACCACCGCGCTCATCGCGTCGCGGATCACGGCCAGATGCTCTTCGGATGCGCCTACGGAGGCGGGCGCGGGGCGCTTCGCGCCATGCAGGAAGTTGGGCATCAACTGCTTGCCCGTCGCCAGTCGTGCTGCCATCACCGCCATCTGGAGCGGGTTGATAAGCATATAACCCTGGCCGATGGTGGCATTTACCGTGTCATAGACCTGCCATTTCTGGTCATATTTCTTTTCCTTCCACGCCGGGTCCGGCACGGTGCCATAGCTCTGGCTGGGGAAGGGCAGGTCGAAGCGCTGGCCCATGCCGCACCGCCGCGCCATTTCGGCAATGCGGTTCATGCCGATACGCTGGGCCATCTGGTAAAAATAGATGTCGCAGCTTTGGGCGATCGCCGTGCGCATGTTGACGGCGCCATGACCGCGCCGCTTGTGGCAGTGGAACAGCGTGTTGCCGACCCGGATGGCACCGGAACAGCCCACAGTCTCCTGCGGGCCCACGCCGGCCTCCAGCAGCGCCAGCGCCACCATAGGCTTGACGGTCGATCCTGGGGGATAGAGACCCTGCAACGTCTTGTTGCGCAGCGGCACATGGTCGTCCTGCGACAGCATCGCCCATTCCAACTGGCTGATGCCGTCGGAAAAGCTGTTGGGATCGAAACTGGGCATCGATGCCATCGCCAGCACGTCGCCATTGGCGCAGTCGATCACGACCACCGACCCGCTTTGGGTCGCGAGACGACGGCCCGCATATTCCTGCAAGCCTGCATCGATCGTCAGTTTGATCGGATTGCCCGGCATGTCGGGGCGGGTGGTCAGTTCTCGCACGATCTTGCCACGCGCGGTCACTTCCACCCGCTTGGCACCGGGCTTACCGGTCAGATGCTGGTCGAACGCCTTTTCCAGCCCGTCTTTGCCGACCTTGAATCCCGGTGTGATCAGCAGCGGATCGCGCCGTTCCTTATAATCCTCCGCCGTCGCGGGACCGACATAGCCCAGCAGATGACCGACAGTGGAGCCGGCCGGATAATAGCGCGAAAAACCCTGGCTGGGCGCGACGCCGGGCAAGTCGGGCAGGCGGACGCTGACCGCGGCATATTGCTCGTAGGTCAACTTGTCGGATACCTGGACGGGGCGGAAACGCGCCGACTTGTCCAGTTCCTCGCGAATACGCTCGACCTCGTCCGATTCCAGGCTGAGCAAATGGGCCAGGTGGCGGATCGTGCCTTCGGCATCGACCACCCGTTGCGGGATGAGATCGACACGAAAATCGGTGCGGTTGTTGGCAAGCGGGCGACCGTTGCGGTCTATGATCCAGCCCCGACGCGGCGGAATGAGCGTCAGATTGACGCGATTGCTTTCCGACAGCATCGCATATTTTTCATTTTCCGCGACGCTGATCCAGGCCATGCGCGCCGCCAGCATCGCGCCGATGCCACCCTGTATCGCCCCCAGCACCATCGTCCGTCGCGAAAAGGTGAAGGTCTGGCTGGCTTCGGTGACGCTCTTGGGCTTGAGCAGGGGAAATTTCATGCCATCACGCGCCAGCGGTCGATCCGGGCGCATTGCCGGACGACGAAGGGAAATAACAATATCGTCCAGAGCATCTGCGGCGCGACCAACAGCAACCTCACTTCGCCGCCACCTGTAATCCGCGCGAAAAACAGACCGGTGGCGATGCAGAAGATAATGGCGATGGCCGCAATTAACCAGTCCTGCCGATAACTGCGCCACACCATGCGATGTTCGACCGCATCGATCATCAGCAGCGTCACCGTCCACAGGAACATGGCCGACCCGATCGGCTGGCCGCTGACCATGTCGTCGAACAGGCCAAGCGGCAGGCCGATCCAGGCGCGCCACAGTTCAGGGCGCAGCAAGCGCCAGGACAAGAGCAACAACAGGCCAAAGGGCGGCATGACCGGCGACTGTGCGATCAGCGGCAGCGCGGCCGCCAGCGACCCGACCATCACCGTTACCACCGGCGTCCCGGCCAAGCGGAAACGCGATGGATGTTTGCCCAGGCGCGACACATGGCGAAGATGGCGATCGATCATGGCGCGGTCGTGCTGCTGGCTGCGGCGTCCTCCGGCGGCAGGGCTTCGGCGGCGGGATCGGGCCGGGTCACGACATCCTCGAACGGGCGTTCGACCACCACGGCATCGACGCGCGAGGGATTGGCGAGGGGGAAGCCCCAGGCGATCTCACCCTGGACCCGCACGACCACCGCGACCGGAATATTGGGCTGATAGATGCCACCGATGCCGGATGTGACCAGGAGGTCGCCCGGCTTGAACGGATTGCGTCCGGCGGACAGTGCGCGGATCTCCACCGATCCGTCACCCGCCCCGGTGGAAATGGCGGGCACGCTGTCATTCGCGCGGCGGACCGGCACGATATTGCCGGTGTCGGTCAGCAACAAGACTTCGGCGGTGTTGGGCGTGGTGCTGTGGACACGGCCGATCAACCCTTCGGCGGCGCGCACCGGCATACCAGGCCGCACGCTCTGCCAGCGCCCGGCATTGAGCCGCGCGAAACGACGCGCGCTGCTGGACGAAGAACTGATGAGCCGCGCGGTCAATAGGCTGCTCTGGTCGGCATCGACCAGACGCAGCAACTTCTTGAGCCGGGCATTTTCCTGGGCGATCGCCTTTGCTTCGATGATGCGATTGCGATCGGCCTCCACCTGCCGCCGCAGCGCGACATTCTGCGATCCCGCCCGCCAATAGGAGGCCAGCACTTCGTCCACCGAACTGACGCCGCTGACCATATTGCGCAGGCCCGATGAGAGCGGTCGGGTCAGTTCGGCCGTCGCGGTGCGCAGGCCAGCAAAGCCGGTAGGATCGAATATAGCGACCACGACCAGCAGCAGGGCGGCCGCAGCGCCGCCGACCGCCACGACATAGCCGAAGAACAGGCTATATTGCGCCCTTCGGTTGATGCCGGGGCGTAGGCTGGGTGGCCGCGCCATCTACGCGTCCCTTTCGAAAAAGCCCGTCGGATCAGGCGGTTTGCAAGACGCCTCGGAACATCGGATCTTCCATAGCGCGGCCAGTGCCGATCGCGACGCAGGTCAGCGGATCTTCGGCAATCGTCACCGGCAGGCCGGTTTCGTCGCGCAATTCATCGTCCAGCCCCTTGAGCAGCGCGCCGCCGCCAGTCAGGACGATGCCCTGATCGACAATATCAGCCGCCAGTTCGGGCGCGGTGTTTTCCAGCGCGATCCGCACGCCTTCAACGATCGTGCTGATCGGCTCGGCCAGCGCGTCGGCGATCTGACCCTGGTTGATCGAGATTTCCTTGGGCACGCCATTCACCAGGTCGCGACCCTTGATATGGATCGTCTCACCAACGCCATCGGCGGGCGACTGGGCGATGCCATATTGCTTCTTGATGCGCTCGGCGGTGGCTTCGCCGATCAGCAAATTATGATGACGACGCACGAAGGAGACGATCGCTTCGTCCATCTTGTCACCACCCACGCGGACGCTGGTGGTGTAAGCGAGGCCACGCAGAGATAGCACCGCGACTTCGGTCGTACCACCACCAATATCGACGACCATCGAACCGATCGGCTCGGTCACCGGCATGTCGGCGCCGATTGCGGCGGCCATCGGCTCCTCGATCAGGAACACCTGGCGCGCGCCGGCATTGCTGGCCGCGTCACGGATGGCGCGGCGCTCGACGCTGGTCGAACCCGAAGGCACGCAGATCACGATCTCCGGCGCGCGCCAAGGGCTATGCTTGCCGCCATGGACCTTGGTGATGAAATGCTTGATCATCTGTTCGGCGACGTCGATGTCGGCGATCACGCCATCGCGTAAGGGGCGGATGGCCTCGATCGAATCCGGGGTCTTGCCCATCATCAGCTTGGCGTCTACGCCCACGGCTTTCACCCGCTTGACGCCGTTCAGCGTCTCGACCGCCACCACCGACGGTTCGTTCAGCACGATGCCGCGACCGCGAACATAGACCACCGTATTGGCGGTGCCGAGGTCGATGGCCATATCCTGCGAGGTGAATTTGAAGAGACGCGAGAAGATCGACATGCCTTATCCTGTATCGCCCGCCGTCCCCGCGACGCGACAGGGGACCGGTCGGAAAGCTGTTCCGCTCGTCCGCTGCGCCGCATGGCTTTTGCCCTGTTCAGTCATCCTGTGCAGTGCAAAATATTTGGCGTCGCGGGTCGCGGAAAGCGACCGATTGGGCTAGTCCCTAATCAATGTCAATACGCCGCCTGCCCGAACATCTGGTCAATCGTATCGCTGCCGGTGAAGTGGTCGAAAGACCCGCCAGCGCGCTCAAGGAAATCGTCGAAAACGCTTTGGACGCGGGCGCGACTCGGCTCTCCATCCGCCTGTCGGGCGGGGGGCTGGACCGGATCGAGGTGAGCGACGATGGCTGCGGCATGGATTCGGCGGACATGGCGCTGGCGCTGGAACGCCATGCCACGTCGAAGATGCCCGACGACGATGCCATTGAAAATGTGGCGACTCTCGGTTTCCGGGGGGAGGCGCTGCCTTCCATTGCGAGCGTCGCGCGGCTGACCATCGACAGCCGGGTTGCGGGTGCGGACGGGTGGAGCCGCACCGTCGATAATGGCCAGCTAGTCGCCGAAGGGCCGGCGGCGCTGCCCCCCGGCACTCGCGTCACCGTCGAGCAACTCTTCGCCAAAGTGCCCGCCCGGCGCAAATTCCTGCGCTCGGCCAAGGCGGAATATGCCGCCTGTCTCGACATCGTCCGCCGTCTCGCAATGGCACATCCCGCGGTTGCGTTCGCACTCGAACATGATGGTCGCCGCACGCTGGGCGTGCAGGCGGGTGAGGCGCGGGAGGAACGGGTCGCCGCGCTGACCGATCGAGCCTTGGCCGACAATCATGTGATCGTCAGCCTGGAACGCGAAGGCGTGCGCCTGTCCGGCGTTGCCTCAATCCCCACCTACAATCGGGGGGTGGGTGATCATCAATATCTGTTCGTCAATGGACGCCCGGTAAAGGATCGGCTGTTGATCGGCGCGCTGCGCGGGGCCTATGCCGACATGCTGGCGCGGGACCGGCATCCCGTGGTCGCCCTGTTTCTTGACGTGCCGCCGCTCGACGTCGACGTCAATGTCCATCCCGCCAAAACCGAGGTGCGCTTCCGCGATCCTACGATGATCCGGGGCATGATCGTGTCCGGCCTGCGCCGCGCGCTCGATGCGGAGGGTTTTCGCGCCGTCCAGAATGCCGATCCGGCCGCGTTGTCCGCCTGGCGCGCCGAGCCGGTCTCGCGAACGCCGATCGGCGCGATGCCGATTTTCGACGCCGTATCGGTCAGCTATAATCCTTTGGCCTCGTCGTCTTTCGGCGACCGCCGGTCGAATTTCCTGACGCCGCCGCCCCAGGCCC
>NZ_JPPQ01000006.1:9272-21848 GCF_000743655.1 Sphingobium sp. ba1 | reverse complement strand
GATCAGCGGCTGAGTGGCAAGGCCACTACCGCAAGCGGCGAGCTGCTGCGCGGTGAAATTACTGTTAACGCTGGCTCCTGCCATCAGGCGGCAGGCGGCAAAGCGACCATAGTCCGCGCCGAAACGGATATTATCCTGCAAAGTCAGCCGTTCATTGGCATAATAGCCACCGACCAACCAGTCGAGGGCATCGCCAAAGGCAGAACCCTGCGCCCGCAATTCCTGCGTGAAGGTTTTGAACTGGCGATAAGTGTTGGGGTCGCGGTAGAGCAGGTCGGCGCGATTATAGTCATAATCGCCATAGTCGCTCGACTTGTAATCGCGATAGGCGGTGATGCTGGTCAGCTTCACGCCGCCCAGATCATAATTGATCTCACCCGATACGCCCCAATCCTTCAGCTTGCTGACATAATCGCGGCCAGGCGTGATGGTCAGTTCCCGGTCATAGGGGTCGGCGGCGATTACACTGCCCTGCCCTGCCAGGATCGCGGCAATGCGATTGAACGGCGCATCGGTGTAGCCGCCACCTGCGGCCGGGCGGCGCTCGCGCGCTTCGGTATAGGCCGCGCCGCAGCAGCTTTCGTCGCGATTGGTATAATCGCCGATCAGGCGGATCGACAGGTCGTCATTCGGCTCGATCAGCGCCTGTCCGCGCAGGAAATAGCGATCACGGTCATTGGTGTCGCCCACGGTAGCGCCAGCGGTGTCGACCAGTTTGTAGAAGCCATCGCGCTTGGACCATACGCCATCCAGGCTGAGCGCGATGCCATCGGCGATCGGCCCGGTGACGCGACCCGACAGCCGCCAATAATCATAATTGCCATAGGTGATCTCACCCTTGGCGCTGAACGTCTGTTCGGGAGCCTTGCTGATGATGTTGATCAGACCCGCCGACGCATTGCGGCCGAACAACGTGCCCTGCGGCCCGCGCAGCACTTCGACCCGTTCGATCTCGCCCAGTTCGTTGAGGCCCGCGCCGGTGCGCGAGCGATACACGCCGTCGATGAACACCGCGACCGAGCTTTCGAGGCCGGGATTGTCGCCGACCGTGCCGATGCCGCGGATACGCGCCGACGCATTGGCTTCGGACCCGGTGGAGGAAACAAGCAGCGAAGGGGCGAGCTGGTTGAGGGTGCGGATGTCGCTGGCGCCGCTATTCTGCATCGCTTGCGCGCTGACGGCGGACACGGCGATCGGCACGTCCGACAACGGACTGGCGCGGCGGGTGGCGGTGACGATGATCTCGGCCGCATCCTGCTCGGCGGCGGCCTGCGGTGCCGCGACGTCCTGCGCCTGCGCGCCGGTTGCACCCATGACGAGCGCAATCACCGCAGCGGTCGATGCCCAAAGGCTCTTGTTGGTCATGATGGTCAATCCTCTCCTGCCCGCGCGGCTTTTTGCCGGGTCGGGACGTGCGGGTGATTATGCTGCCACAGCCGGGTTAAGGCAATAGACCCTAGCTTTTCTGCGCTTTTTTGCGGATGCGATGACAGAATGTTCATGCCCTGTTGCTTATCGGCAACGGCTTAATTTCCGGTTTCCGTAGCGTCGCCTTACGATAACGGAAAGCGGAGCATTCGGTCGGCAACCGGCACCAGCGCGGCTGCACCCGGCCCCACGGCACGCCGAATCTCGCCATGGCCCGCATCCAGCCCGCCGGTGAGCGCGCCGAGCGCAGGCAGAATCAGCTTGGTATCCGACGCGACGAAGCAGCGCCGCGCCACATGCCGCCCGCGCAGCGACAGGCGCAGCTTGGGATGAAAATGGCCGGATATTTCGGGCCGAACATCCTGGGGGGCTGCTTCATGCCGCAGCCATATTCCCCCGACCTCCGCCTCGGCGACCCGGCGCCCCCCAGGCATCGCCGCCACGCCGACGTCATGATTGCCAGTGATCCAGGTCCAGTCCAACCGCTGCGTCAGCGCATCCAGCCGCCCACGCGCCTGCGGGTCCAGCCGCGCCGCGCCATCGGCATCATGGAAACTGTCGCCCAAGGACCAGACCGCCCGCGCGCCGGTCCGCGCCACCAGCGCCTCGATCACGTCCAGCGTCGCCTGGCTGTCATGGGGGGGCAAGAACTGGCCGAAACGCGCGTACCAGCTTGCCTTTTCGAAATGCAGATCAGCCACCAGCAGCGCACCGTGCAAGGGCCAGAATAGCGCGGCTTCCGGCAAGGCCAGAAAGTCGTGCCCCGCGAACGAAAGGGGAACCATGGCCCCGCCTATGCGCCTGTCCGTGCCCGCTTTCAAGAGGCGGCGCAAAGCCCTATAGGCCACCGCCATGTCCTATACCGTCGCCGCCCTCTACCGGTTCGCCACTCTGGCCGATCCCGACGCCATCGCCGCCGATCTGCGCGCGCGCTGCGTCGATCTTGGCACCTGCGGCACGCTGATCGTCGCGCGCGAAGGGATTAACGGTACGGTGGCGGGCAGCGCCGACGCGGTCGCGACGCTGGTCGCCCATATCCGCACCCTGCCCGGCTGCGCCGACCTGGACGTCAAATATTCCGCCGCCAACAGCGCGCCCTTTGCGCGGATGAAGGTGAAGGTGAAGCCGGAGATCGTCACGCTGGGCGTCGGCGACCTTGATCCCGCAAGCCAGGCGGGCACGCATCTCGACCCCGCGGCATGGAATACGCTGATCGCCGATCCCGACACGATCCTCATCGACACGCGCAACGCCTATGAGGTCGCGATCGGCACGTTCGAAGGCGCGATCGACCCCGAAACCCGCGCCTTTCGCGATTTTCCCGGCTGGTTCGACGATTTCGCGCAAAATCTCCGCGATCAGGGCCGGACGCCCAAGATCGCGATGTTCTGCACCGGCGGCATACGCTGCGAAAAATCCACCGCGCTGGTGAAGGCGCGCGGCTTCGATGACGTCTATCATCTCAAGGGCGGGATATTGCGCTATCTGGAGGAAATGCCGGAGAGCGAAAGCCGCTGGCAGGGCGATTGCTATGTCTTCGATGAGCGGGTCGCGGTGGGCCATGGCCTGAAGCTCGGCGACTATAGCACCTGCCGCGCCTGCGGCCTGCCCTATCCCAACGACGCCGAGCATATGTGCGCCGCCGACGGATCAGGAGTGTGGCCACACCGAGGTTAGAATCACCCACGGATTAAGGCACCGTCTCCACCAACTCCGCTATCTCGAAACTATAGCTTTTCCAGCCCCGCATCCGCGCGCCATCCTCGGCCGCCGCGCGTTTCTTCTTCGCCTCAGCCAGCGATCGCGCATGGCCCCAGAACACCTCGGTCTTGCCATTGTCGAGCAAGGCGACGATCCGCCAATAATGGGTGAAGGGGTCGGCCGTAGGCCCGATCGTCTTGACATAGCCGTCCGCCATCGTGGCCGTTAGATAGCGTTTCTTACGCGCCATGCCCCCTACCCCATATAGCGATGCAGCCCGGCCCCATGCGCACGCAGCCAGGCGCGCGCGGGCTTCGGGTCCGCGCCATAAATGCGCACATGGGCGGCGTGAAAGGCCGGACTGTGGTCCATATGCAGCAGGTGTGCGAGTTCATGCGCCACCGTCGCCCGCCGCACCTCTGGCGGACACAGGATCAACCGCCAGCTATAGCGGATCGCGCCCGACGATGTGCAACTGCCCCAGCGGCTGCGCGGATCGCCCACGCCCACCGATGCGACGATCAACCCATGGTCGCGCGCCAATTCCTGTGTCTCGGTCTCCAGCACCGCTTTGGCCCGCCGCACCAGCCAGCGCAGCACCCGCGCGCTCACCGATTCCGCCGCGCCACCCAGCAGCAGCCGGTCACCCTCCAGCCGGATCGTGCGGCTCGCCCCCGCCTCCCAGCAGATGCGCACCTCGCGCCCCTCCAGCGGAAAGACCGCGCCATCGCTCAGCGGCGTCAGCACCGGTTGTCGCGCCAATTGCTGCCGCACCCAGACCTCATGATCCTGCGCCCAGCCCAGCGCCCGCTTCAAATTCGCGCGTACCGGCATCGACAGCCGCACTTCGCCACGCGTCCCGTCGATCGTCAGCCGATAGGCGCGCGCCCGTGACGATCGGCGCACCCGCACCGGCGTCGGCACGCCATCGATCAGGATCGCGGCGTCGGGATCAGATATCCCGGTCGACAAGATGATTCTCCCAGTCGCCCGCATCGGCCTCCGCCACGGTCCACCCCCGCACCGATTCGCGCGCGCGATGCACCGCTTCCCGGTCGCCGGACAGCAGATAATGCCAATCGGGCAGCGGCAGCCCCTCCCCGCGCAGCCGATAGGCGCAGGTGCGCGGCAGCCAGCTGATCTGGCGCACCTTGGCCGGAGTCAGCCGCACGCAATCGGGCACGAATTTGCGGCGGTCCTTGTAATTGCTGCACTGGCCGCTTTGCCGGTCGAGCAAGCGGCAGGCGACATTGGTGGGATAGATGCGCCCGCTATCCTCATCCTCGGCTTTATGCAGGCAGCATTTGCCGCACCCGTCGCACAGGGCTTCCCACTCAGCCCGATCGAGCTTGTCGAGCGGCTTTTCCCAGAAGGGTGTCACTTGATCCATTTTTGCAAGAACGCCAGCACCTTGTCCGGCGCGCCCTCGTCCACGTCCGGCGTGCCGGGATCATCCACCGGGACCAGCGCCACCGGCTTGCCGTCGGGATCGAACAGATAGGGCGTGCGGCTATGCCCGACCAGATAATCGCTCGCCCCCGCGACCTTCTCGCTATTGTAGATGACGACGAAATCCTTGGCGACCTTGGCGATCTGATCGGGTTTCCCGGTCAGGCCGATGAGGCGCGGATGAAAGGCCGCGACATAGGTTTTTAGGACAGCGGGCGTATCGCGCGCGGGATCGACGCTGATCAGGATCGGCTGCACCTTGGCGGCACGCTGTGGCGCGGCCTTCTCGAATTGGGCAAAGGCCTGCATGATCCGCTGCAGATCGACCGGGCAGACATCGGGGCAATAGGTATAGCCGAAATAGACGATCCGATACTGGCCCTTATAGTCGTCCCAGCGCGCAGGCTTGCCGTCCTGATCGGTCAGGGTGAAGGGCGCGCCGATGCGCGCACCGGCCAGTTCGCCCTGCACGCTGTCGCCGCTTGATGCCCCGCTTGATGCCCCGCTTGATGCATTGCCGCCAGCGCCCATATTACAGGCAGCCAGCAGGGCGAGGCAGGATAGGGTGAAGAGCATCCGGGCTTTGTTCATGGCGTGGCCAGCCATGCCCTGCTAGGGATGGATTTGCAAATGCAACGGGGCGCGATGATGAAGACCAGGTTTGTTTCTGCCATGATGACCATGATCGCGGCGGCGCTGCTCGTGCCCGGCGCGGCGCAGGCGCAATTTTCCGACGCCTATAATTTCCTGAAGGCCGTCAAGGACAAGGATGGCGAGAAGGTCACTGACCTGATCCAGAAACCCGGCTCCACCGTGATCAACAGCCGCGACATCAACAGTGGCGAAAACGCGCTGCATATCGTGGTCGCGCGCCGCGACGCGACCTGGCTGTCCTTCCTGCTCGCCAAGGGCGCGAACCCCAACCTGACCGACAGTGATGGCAACACCCCGCTTATGGACGCGGTGCAGGGCCGGTTCGAGGAAGGCGTGCAGACGTTGCTCGCCAACAAGGCGCAGGTCGACAAGACGAATGGCAGCGGCGAAACCCCGTTGATCCGCGCCGTGCAATTGCGCGACCTCGGCCTGGTCCGCCTGCTGGTGGCGCAGGGCGCGAACCCGGACAAGCGCGACAGCATCGCGGGCATGTCCGCGCGCGACTATGCCGCCCGCGACAACCGCACCCCTGGCCTCATCGAAGCGCTCGCCGCCGCCAAGCCAGCGGCCAAGCCGGCCGGTCCGGTGCAGGGCCCGGTTTTCTGACTCCCTAAGCTGCCCCCACAATAGCCGTCATTCCGGCCCTGAGCCGGAATCCATTAGCCTCTCTCCTGGAGAGAGGCTCAGCGGTAGAGCCAATGGATGCTGACTTTCGTCAGCATGACGATCCGAACGCATTCACGCCCTACCAGCCAATCTCCGCCGCATGATCCGGGTCGTTGATCGCGGTCAGCCGCCGTGCCGCGCGCCGGGCGAAGCGCAGCGTCTCCGCCTTGCGCCGCGCCGCCGCCAGCGGCTCGATCGGCGCGGGCCGGACTAGCTCCGCATCATATTGATCGGCAACGATCAGCCCGGTGCGGGCGGGCCATAGCGCTTCGCTATCAAACAGGGTCACGTCGAACCCCATCGGCACCGCCCAGAAATAGCGGTCGCAATAGTCGAAATAATCGGGCCATTTCATGTCGCCGAGCAAGTCCGCCCGGCTACACTTGATCTCGACAATGGTCAGCCGCCCGGCCCCGTCGATCGCCATGATGTCGGCGCGCCGCCCATTGGGCAGCGGCACCTCCATGATCCCGCTCATATCGTGCCGGAAGAACAGGCGCAGCGTCCCCCGCGCAACGGCCAAAGCGGTGCCGTCCGTCAAAGGGGAGCAGGTGTCGGATATCGCAGCGTTCATGCCGCAATCATAGAACAAGGCAGGAACAAAAGAAAAGGCCGATTCGGATTATCCGAACCGGCCTTTTTTGATGTGTACCCAAATGTGCCTCGGCACATTCCACAGTACTCAGCGATAGAAGATATGATTGTCGATCATCGCCAGCTTGGCCTTGCCCCAGCCTGGCGATACGCGGCGGGCGTGGAAGAACAGCGCGCCTTCAGCCCGGCTGTCCCAAGCGTCGGCCATGGCGATCTGCGCAATGGCAACGGCCTGACGCCAGCTGCGGCTTTCGGTGCGGATCGGCGGCATGCCACCGCCGCGCACGAAGCTGAACTGGCTCGGTTGATAGACGACGCCGCACAGGCTGCTCGCGAACCGGCCGGACTCGGCGCGATTGATGATCACGCGCGCGACGGCCAGCTGGCCTTCCAGGCTTTCGCCCTTGGATTCGAAATAGACCGCTCCGGCCAGGCACTGCATCTCGCCATCCAGCTGTTCGGGCGTGCCTTGGGCATCGACCAGCGCAGCGAGGCTATCGGCCTGCATCTCGGAGAAGGTGGAAGAAACATTGTCGGCCTTAGGGGCCGAAGCCAGCGGCTGCACGATCTCGCGCGGCGCGGCAAAGGTGACGGCGGGCTTGGCACCGGCTGAAGGCGCTGTGGTCAGCGCATTGTCCCTGGACAGGGACACCGAAGATGGGATGGCTTCACCGGCCATCGACATGTCGGATGCCGTGACCGCAGCAGCGGCGGACAAAGCAAAGGCCGCGATAATCGCAGCTCTTAGACGAAAACTCATTTTTACTCAAAATCATGCGGTTCTTGGCCGGAAACGTCGTCTTTTTTAACCCACTTTGTCCGACGACCGGCCGCCCCCCGTCTGCGTGTTTACCGCGCCCGCCCCCCTTGGACGATTGCGGCAACCTGCGCGTTCAGCGTGGGCGGGCCTCTGCACGGGCCATTGCGATATGTCAACGATCAGCAGATTGTTTCAGCGGCGAGCCGTTCCGCTTCCGGGATGTCAAGTTCGATGACCCACAGATCGGGGTCCGACCGGCGGCGCCGCTCGATATAGGGAACCATGGCTTGCGCGCCCTCTTGGGGGTCGGGTCCACAGCGCATCAACGCATGACCGCCGGAAAAGTTCGACACCCGCTCGAACAGCCCGGTTTCCTGCCCTTTTTCCAGCGTCTGGACCAGAATCACGCCGCTTATGTCATCGCCTTTGACCAGGATGGTGGCAAAGCCCCCGGCCGCCGCCACCCGCCGTCGCAACGCGCCGACCAGCATCGCGCTGGTCAGCCGGGCGGGCGGCTGTTCAGCCATGATAGCCGGGCAGCGAAGACAGCGGGAATTGCGACCGCATGAAGGTGCCGGTGCCCCGTCCGACCTCTTCGCCATGCGAATCGACCAGGCTGGCTTCGGCGACATAGACTCGGCGCTTGCCGCTGATCCAGCGCCCCTCGGCGCGGATTCGCCCCGGCGCGATCGGCCGGGTGAACAGCAGGTTGAAAGCGGTGGTGAGCAGGAAGCGATCGCTCACCAGGCTGTTGGCGGCATAGAAAGCCGCATCGTCCAGCATCTTGAAATAGACCGTGCCATGGACCGCGCCTGCGGCATGGAACTGGCTTTCATCGACGTCGAAGTCGATGACGCAGCGTCCCGGTTCGCTGATCGCGATCTCCGACCGGAACAGCCGATTGATCGGCGCGGAACGATAGAGATTTTCGAGCGCCCGGAAATGCGCGGTCTCGCCGCTGTCCGGTACGCCGGACTCAGGCTGCGTCACGCGCCCCGCCACCGGCCAGCAGGGCATGGAGCGCCCCGGTCGAACGCGCACCGCGCAACCGGGCGACCTGCGCCTCGTCACGCAGATAGCGCGATACCCGCGCCAGCGTCTTCAGATGTTCCGCCCCGCTGTCGACCGGCGACAGCAGCGCAAAGACGATATCGACCGGCAGATCATCGACCGCATCGAATGGCGCCGCCGGATCGAGCAGCACGACCACGCCGCACATCTTGTCGAGACCTGTGATCTTGGCATGGGGAATGGCGACGCCGCCGCCGAAACCGGTCGAACCCAGCCGCTCGCGATCGAACAGCGCGTCAGCGACCATGTCCGCGTCCAGCCCATAGGCATCGGCGGCGAGCGCCGCGATCCGCTGGAACAACTGCTTCTTGCCGTTCACAGACAGGCCCGTGGCGAGCGCGTCGGGTGAAACGATATCGTTGAAATGCACCATCACATGTCCGATCCAACCGAGCCGCGCCCAGTCAGGACTTCATGCGCCTATGCTCAGGGAATTAAAGCCCGGCCCCATAAGCCGCCTGCGCCACGAGGTCAACAGGCGGCCCTTGGAACCGGGTAGCGCTCAGCTTGCCTGGATGCGCGGTTCGACCCAGCCGATCGTCCCGTCATGGCGGCGATAGACCATGTTGTAGGCCGCCGTCCCGGCATTGACGAACAGCAGCGCATTGGTGTTGCGCAGGTCCAGCATCATCACCGCGTCCGACACGCTCGCTTCGGGAATATCGACACGGGTTTCCGCGACGATCAGCGGCGCGTCCTCGACCTGTTCCTCTTCATCCGCGGGCGAGGCGAAGATGGTATAGCCCGCCCCGTCAATATCATCGATGTTGAAGCTGCTCACCCGCTGCGCTTCTGCGGCGACAGCCTGGCCATGGCGGTCCTTCAGGCGGCGCATATAGCGGCGCAGCTGCTTTTCGATCCGTTCGGCCGCTTGGTCGAAGGCGGGATGCGCTTCCTGCGCCTCGCCCGCGCCTTTGAGGATCAGGCCGGTCATCACATGGCAGACGATGTCGCAGTGAAAGGCGCCATGCGGGGCCGGTCGAAAGGTCACATGCGCGGAGATTGTGCGGGAAAAATATTTCTCGGCAATCGCTTCCATGCGGGTCGCGACATGCTCCTTGAGCGCCTCGCCCGTATCGACCTGATGCCCGGAAACACGAATATCCATATGCCTTCTCCTTGTTCTTGCGGGCCGCAGGACACGGCCCGGTTGACTGGGGGCATGCAGGCGGATTGTCAGTCCGCCAGTGCCCCCTCCAGCCAGAGCGGCTTGTCGAGCGTTCTGATGAACGCTCCATGCCGTTCCAGCTCCGTCGCGCTCGCCGCAAAGACGCGCGCGGGACGAACTGGGCGAACCGCGACCTGCGCCGCGAGTTCCGCCGCAACCTCTTCTTTTGCTGCCTCCTGTGCCAGACCCAGGCCGATCTGACGGCCACCGGTCAGTTCGATGTAAAGCTGCGCCAGCAATTCGGCGTCGAGCAGCGCGCCATGTTTGATGCGATGGCTGCGGTCGATGCCATAGCGGGTGCAGAGCGCGTCCAGGCTGTGCTTGGCACCCGGATGCATGGTGCGCGCGATCGCCACCGTGTCGATCATCCGGTCGAGCGACACTTCGCCGCGCCCGCACAGCCGCAATTCATGGTTGAGGAAGCCGAAATCGAACCGCGCATTATGCGCGACCAACGGGCTATCCTCCAGAAAGGCGAGCAGGTCTGCAACGCCGCTGGCAAATAGCGGCTTGTCCGACAGGAAATGGCTCGACAGGCCATGCACCGCTTCGGCGGCGGCGGGCATGTCGCGCTGGGGGTTGTAATAAGCGTGGAAGGTCCGACCGCTAGGCACACGATTGATAAGCTCGATACAACCGATTTCGACCATTCTGTCGCCGGATGCCGGGTCAAATCCCGTCGTTTCGGTATCGAATATAATCTCGCGCATCGCCCTCTTCATATCGACTCTATGGGCCAACCCTTATCTGCCTGTCTTGCGGCCAAGGCAAGCGACCAGACGTCGCACCTGCGCACGGGTTTCGGCAAAGGTCGTGCCGGTCTGGATGAGATGATCGGCACGACGACGCTTTTCCGCGTCGGGGGTCTGGAGATGCAGGATCTGGCGGAATTTGGCGACCGTCATGCCCGGCCGCGCCAGGACGCGCTTGCGCTGTTTCCACGCAGGAGCCGTCACCACGATCACGCCCGCCAGCCGCTTCTGTCCGCCCGTTTCGAACAGCAAGGGAATGTCGAGCAGGACGAATGTGCGCGATCGGTGACGGCGCAGAAACCGGCTCCGCACCGCGCGCACCGCCGGATGGACGATCGCTTCGAGCGCCTTGCGTTCCTGCGGATGCCCGAACACCGCCGCGCCCAGTTTCGCGCGATCCACACCCTTGGGGCCGGTCGTGCCGGGAAAGCGCGCCTCGATCGCGGGCAGCAGCGCGCCGCCCGGCCCTTGCAACCGATGCACCTCGGCATCAGCGTCGAACACCGGCACGCCTTCACGGGCGAACATCGCCGCGACCGCCGACTTGCCCATGCCGATCGATCCGGTCAGGCCATAAATCTTCATCAGTCCGCCGCGAGCAGCAGCGCGCGCAATTCGGCGTCCAGTTCGCGGGGCGCATGCGCGTCGAAGAAGATGTCGAACGCCAGCGCCGCCTGGCCGATCAGCATTTCCAGCCCATCGAGCGTCTTGAGCCCACGAGCCCGCGCCGCCTTGAGCAAACCCGTCTCCAACGGCGCATAGACGATGTCATAGACCGTCGCGCTCGGCGGCAACGGCGTCAGGTCCAGGTCCAGCACCGGCTGCCCCACCATGCCGAGCGACGTCGAATTGACGAGCAGGTCGACGGCCGGCAGGGACTCGCCCATGCCGATCACCGCGCCCTTCACCCCGGCATGGTCGAGCATCGCCTGCGCTTTCGCCGCATCGCGCGCCATGACGGTGATGTCGGGTACGCCAAGGCTGGTCAACGCAAATAATATCGCCCTTGCCGCCCCGCCCGCGCCGATCAGCACGACGCTGCGCCCCTTCCACCGGTCGCGCAGCAAGGGCTGCAAAAAGCCGCCCGCATCGGTATTGGTGCCAATGAGCGGCCCGCCGGTTTCGCTGGCGATCGTGTTCATCGCGCCGATCCGCTCGCGCACCCCACCCGGATCGTCGGTAAAGTCCATCACCGCCATCTTGTGCGGAATGGTGACATTGCACCCCAGCCAATCAGGGTCGGCCCGCCGCTGCAGGAAATAGCTGGCCAGCCCGTCGGGCGTCACATGCGTCTTGCGATATTCCGCCTCGATATCCAGCGCGTTGAGCCAGAAATTATGGATGAGCGGCGATTTGCTGTGCGCGATCGGATCGCCGATCACTTCGGCATAGGGAAGGCCTTGAGTCATGCCGTCAAAACACCCCGCACACGCAAAAAGTCAAGCAAGGGCAGCAAGGGCAAGCCTTGGATCGCGAACTGGCTGCCCTCGACCTTGGCGAACAATTGCGCGCCCGGCCCCTCGATCCGGTAGCAGCCCACGCACCAGCGGCATTCGTCCCAGTCGCCATCCAGATAGGTCGCAATGAAGGCATCGGACAAGGGCCGCACCATCATCCGCACGCGCTCGATATGCCGCCATATCGGCTCACCATTCAGCACGATCACCGCCGCGCTATGCAGATGATGCACCCGCCCCGACAGCAGCCGCAATATCCGTTCGGCATCGGCGCGATCGACCGCCTTGTCGATCATCACGCCGCGTTCCTCGCCGCCATCCAGGCTCAGCGTCTGGTCGCATCCCAGCACCAGCGCGCCCGGCACCCGGCGCGACACTTTGCGCGCCTTGAGTTCCGCCAGCGCATCGGCCAGCGCCCGCGCATCCAGCCCATCAGCGCGCAACGCCTCCTTCGCCGCTTCCTCATCGACGCCGGGCGACAGCGCCTCGAACGGCACCTGCGCCGCGCTTAGCAGCGCGCGGCGGCTCGCGCTTTGCGATGCCAGCACGATCATGCCCAAAACCTCATAAAGCGTCGCCTTCCGCCAATTCCCGGTCGTTGAACAGGTTGATGATCGCCGCCGCCGCTTCCTCGATCGACCGGCGAGTCATGTCGATCACCGGCCAGCCATTGTCGGCGAACATGCGCCTGGCAAAGGACAATTCCTCCTGCACCTTGTCATTGTCGACATAGGCGGTTTCGGGTGCCTGGTTGAGCGAAAGCAGCCGGTTGCGGCGGATCTGGATCAACCGTTCGGGGCCGACCGTCAGCCCCACGACCAGCGGATGTTTGAGGCTGTAGAGGTTTCGCGGCGGCGGCGACTCCGGCACCAGCGG
>NZ_JPPQ01000006.1:6452-9262 GCF_000743655.1 Sphingobium sp. ba1 | reverse complement strand
CTTGTAGCTGGTGTCGAGATAGGGCGCGACTTCGACGATATCGATGCCGGCAATGTCATTTTCCGCGCACAGGTTGCGCATGATCGGCTGCGCTTCCCGCATGGTGAGGCCACCGGGGACCGGCGTGCCGGTGCCGGGCATGAAGGCCGGGTCCAATACGTCGACGTCGAAGCTAATCCACAATTTCTTGGTGCTGCCGCGTGCTTCCTTGAGCGCGCGGGCCATCACCTTGTCCCAGCCCCATTTCTCGACTTCGACCATCGTGTGGTATTTCATGCCCTTGTTGCGCATCCACCCGAAAGTCTCCAAGTCCGGCCCGCGCGCGCGCAGCCCCACCTGGACATAATCCTGCGGGCGGACATGACCTTCATGCAGGACGCGATAGACCGGCGATCCATGGGTGATCCAATGGACGCCGTTGCGGCCGACATCATAATGGCTGTCGAAATGGACGACGCCGACATTGCCCTTGCCATGGACATCGGCGGCGGCGGCGACATTGGGATATTCCAGGCTATGATCGCCGCCAATAACGATCGGGATCGCGCCCGTCTGCGCGATTTCGCGCACCATCTCGCGGACATGGGCGACCGATCGCTCCGTGCTGTTCTGGTCGATCGCGATATCGCCATAATCGACAATCTCCAGCACCGAGCTGGGGTTGATCATCGAATACATGTCGTTGCCGCCCGCCCCGCCGGTCATGCGCAAAGCGCGCGGCCCGTCGATCGCATTGCGCCAGCCCGACCCCATGTCGAGCGGGGCACCGACGATAGCAACATCGACCTTGCCTGCGCGCAGATCTTCGGGCGTCATCGCGACGGGCGCACCGGCGAAGGTCGCAAAGCCGCCGCGCCGCCCGCCGATATAGCGGCCCAGGTCCATCGGCCCCGGATCGCGCTTAGGGTCCATTACCAGCGGCCGCTTGGCCTTCCACGCATTGAACCAGGCCGATCGTGTGTCGAGCGGAATGGTCTTGGCGTCGCGCCCTTCCTTATACTCGACCTGTTCGTGCAGCGCAGCGATCGCGTCGATATAGGTGACGAGTTCGGCGGCGGGCAGCGTGCGGATGCGGTCGAACAGCACGTCCTTTTCGACATAGCGGCCGGTTTGCCCCTCTTTGATCAGCGCGACCTTTTCCGGCGCGATGCCAGTCAGCTTGGCGGCAACATCGGCGGGAAGCTCCACGGGCTTTGGCTTGCCCATGATGTCTTCCTGCGGGATCGGCGGTGGCGGGTTGGGCGTGTCGAACGCATCCCCCGCCAGAACGGAGGTCGCCGCAGCGGCCGCTGCCATGCTCCATCCGGTTATGGCGTTGATCGACGGCATCGCTTCTTCTCCCTCAACGCTTGGCGGTCTTGACCGGCATGCCCGTCTTGCGCATCGCGATGCCCGACAGGCAGGCATGCAAGATGTAATTGGCGCTCATCCGGCTGACATAGGTCGGGTCCAGAATGGGTGCGGCGTCGAGCAGGTCGAAGCCGACCACCTTTGTCTGGGCGCACAGTTGCCGGACCATGGGAATCGCTTCGCGCATGGAGATGCCACCCGGCACCGGTCGCCCGGAAGCGGGCGCATCGCCTGGATCAAGCACGCTCATGTCGAACGAGATGAAGATATTGTCCGGCCCGCCTTTGAGGCCGGAGAGAATATCGTTGGTCACCGCCTGCCAGCCGCGCTCCGTCACAGCCGCGGTGGACAGGATGCGCACGCCGCTGTCGGTCAGCCGCTTTTGCGTGGCGACGTCCGCGCCGCGCCCGCGCAAGCCCACCAGCGTCACGTCGCTGCCGCGCAACAGATTCTGTTCCATCAGCCGGGTCAGCGTCTGCGTGTCGGAAATCATATGCGCGTCGTTCAGGTCGGCATCGGCATGGGCATCGAACTGCACCAGCGCCACCTTGCCCGCGCCATAGGTATCGACCATCGCCGCGACGTCGGGGAACATGACCGTATGGTCGCCGCCGACGATGAAGGGGATCGTGCCGACGCTCGCCATTTCGGCGATCATCGCGCGGATATGATCGAGTCCCCGGTCGGGCGCCATATAGTCGGGCGTCAGATCGCCATAATCCGCGATCGACAGGATGAGGCCCGGATCGATTCCGCCATCGGCGTCCGCGCCGACCAGCCCATCCATGCCGCGCAGCGCCATCGGCGCATGTTTGGCATCGCGCCAGCCCGACGAGAAATCGAGCGGCACGCCGACAAAGGCGACCTCCACCTTGCCCGCGACGAGATCCTCCTTGCGGATCGCGACCGGCGCATCGGCGAAGGTCGGGATGCCGCCCTTTTGAAAATGATAGCGTTTCAGGCTGAACGGCCCATCGTCACGCTTCAGCTTGTCGAACAGTTTGGGGCGAACGGTGGTGCCCGCATTCCAGCCGCGCGCCTGCGGGTTGAGGGCGATTTCCGAAGGGTCGCGCCCGGCTTTGAACTTGCTGTCCTCGACCACCGCCATCAGCGCGGTGGCATAGGCGTCGACATCGGCGGCGCTGCGCCCGGCGAGCGCAACCTGGAGCTTCTCCGCCGTCAGGCCAAAGCGCGTCAACATCACGGGGTCGGACAGAAACGCTTTCTTTTCCGGCGACAGGGTGGCGAGCGGGTCGCTGGCCTGTGCATGGGCCGGGCCGCACAGGGTTGCGATCGCCAGGGCTGCGGCGGCGCACCGCGCCAGCAAGGGGGTGCGTGCCATCAGTTCTTCTTCCCATAATAGCTGTCGAGGCCGTGATCGACCGAGACGGGGTTGAGATAGCCGGGCTTCAAGCCCTTCTTGCGCATGGCGATCCCCGCCAGGCAGGCGTTCAGCAGGA
>NZ_JPPQ01000006.1:0-6442 GCF_000743655.1 Sphingobium sp. ba1 | reverse complement strand
CTCTTTCAGAGACGCGCCCTGCCGCATATTTGAACCACACTGATTTAGGAGCCGAAACATGGCCGATATTACCGCCGCTTCCGTCAAGGAACTTCGCGACCGTTCGGGCGCGGGCATGATGGATTGCAAGAAGGCGCTCACCGAAGCCAATGGCGACATCGAAGCGGCAACCGATTGGCTGCGCGCCAAGGGTCTGGCCGCTGCGCAGAAGAAGTCGAGCCGCACCGCGGCCGAAGGTCTGGTCGGCGTTGCCGTCGCCGGGACCAAGGGTGTCGCCGTCGAAGTTAACAGCGAAACCGACTTCGTCGCCAAGAACGAACAGTTCCAGGATTTCGTCCGCACCGTCTCGACGATCGCGCTCGAAACCGGTGCTGCCGATGCTGAAGCGCTGTCGGCCGCTGCTTATCCGTCGGGCGGCACCGTCGCTGAAAAGCTGGTCGCCAATATCGCCACCATCGGCGAGAACCAGACCGTGCGCCGCGTCGGCCATGTCGAAGTGAGCCAGGGCGTTGTCGTGCCCTACGTCCACAATGCTGCGGCACCGGGCCTGGGCAAGATCGGCGTGCTGGTCGCGCTGGAAGGCGATGCCTCGGCTGAGGTCATGGAGCCTTTAGGCAAGCAGATCGCGATGCACATCGCTGCGGCCTTCCCGCTGGCGCTGGCCGCGTCGGACATCGATCCGTCGCTGCTGGAGCGTGAGCGCGCGATCGCTGCTGAAAAGGCCGCCGAATCGGGCAAGCCCGCTGAGATCGTCGCCAAGATGGTCGATGGCGCGGTGGCCAAGTTCGCCAAGGAAAACGCGCTGCTCTCGCAGCTGTTCGTGATGGACAACAAGACCCCGGTCGCTGACGTGGTTGCCAAGGCCGCCAAGGAAGCCGGCGCGTCGATCAGCCTGAAGGGCTATGTCCGCTTCCAGCTGGGCGAAGGCATCGAAAAGGAAGTCAGCGACTTCGCGGCCGAAGTCGCGGCGGCTGCCGGCGTCTGACATACGGACGTACAGCCTGAAACAAGGAAAAGAGCGCCCCGCTGGGCGCTCTTTTTTTTTGGCGAACACCGCATCGGGCGATAGGCGCCATGGAATAGTCTCCCGGCCTACTGAATTGCCAACACCGTGCCGTCTCTGCCGCAGACGTGGCTTCGGGGGCGTGCGCGGCTGGATGGCTATCCGCCTGCCTGTCTCCGACTTTGGCGGAGTTTGCATTGTCGATGCACAAGATATTGTCCGGCGCGCTGGCGTCGCTGCTATTATGTACTGCCCCCGTGCTGGCGCAGGGCGGGATGGGTGGCGATATGCAGGGCGGCGGCACTGGTGGCCCTCCCGGCGGCGGTGGCGGCGGCGGCGGACCACCCGGCGATAGGGGCGGGCCGCGCCAACCTACGCCGCCTAAACCGATCAAACGGGCGCAGTTCGACAAGGTCGTGACGGCGATGTTCCGGGAAGCGGACGTCAACCGCGATGGCATGGTCATGATCGCCGAATTGCGTAGCCTGTTCGATGCCCGGCGCGAGACCCTCATTCGCGCGCGCTTCACCAGGATCGACAGCAATCATAATGGTGCGGTGAGTTATGAGGAATTCGTCGCCTGGCAGCGGCAAATGGGTTCGGTGGCCTCGTCGGAAGTGGCCGGGACCGGTGACCGGGACGGTCCGATCGCCGAAGTCCTCCTTCCCGATGTCGGCGATGACCCTGGCAGCATGAGCCTCGCCGCGCTTATCGAGCCGCTCAGCGTCGGCCTGATCACCAACGCCAACAGCAATTATGACGCGGGCCTCTCGCTCGAAGAATTGCTGGCCTATCAAGGCAAACGCTTCGATGCGGCCGATGCCAATCATGATGGCTGGCTGACCATGGATGAGTTGCGGCCCCCGTCGCGGGGCGGGAAGGCTCCACGGGGCAGTGGCGGACCGCCCTGCCTGCGCGATCGTCCCTGCTGACGGTCCCACGGGATGACGGTAATTGCGGGACCGCAAAGGCCATCCCATAGCGCTGCGTAATATTTGACGACAAACGCCCCTTGGCATTGGGCGCTGGGCTGACTAATGATCGCTGGCCTTCCCGCTAGCAACATGGACTTCCCACCGCCTATGACCCGGCCTGCCTACAAGCGCATCCTGTTGAAGTTGTCCGGTGAAGTCCTGATGGGGCAGGGCCAGTTCGGCATCGAGCCGGAAACCGTCAATCGTGTCGCAGGCGAGATTGCGGCGGCGCGTGATGCGGGATTCGAGCTGTGCGTCGTCGTGGGCGGCGGCAATATCTTCCGCGGCCTTGCTGGCGCGGCCAAGGGGTTTGACCGGACCAGCGCCGATTATATGGGCATGCTGGCGACGGTCATGAACGCGCTGGCGGTGCAGAATGCGCTGGAAAAGCTCGGCTACGACACCCGCGTCCAGTCGGCGATCCCGATGGCGTCGGTGTGTGAACCCTATATCCGGCGCAAGGCGGTGCGGCATATGGAAAAGGGCCGGATTGTCATCTTCGCGGCGGGCACCGGCAACCCCTTCTTCACGACCGACACGACCGCCGCCCTGCGGGCCGCCGAAATGAATTGCGACGCGATCTTCAAGGGCACCAGCGTCGATGGCGTTTATAATGCCGACCCCAAGAAGGTGGCCGACGCGACCCGCTATGACGAGATCAGCTTCGACCAGGTTTTGACCGATAACCTAAAGGTTATGGACGCAAGCGCCATTGCCCTTTGCCGCGAAAATAATATTCCCATCGTCGTGTTCAACATCCGCGAAACCGGCAACCTGGCGACAGTGTTGGCGGGGCAGGGCGTCGCGACGATCGTGCATAATCAGGAGCGCTGACATCATGGCCCAATATGACAAATCCGATCTGGAACGCCGCATGGCCGGTGCCGTCGAATCGCTGCGCGGCGATCTGTCCGGCCTGCGTACCGGCCGCGCCAATGTGATGCTGCTCGATCCGGTGACCGTCACCGTCTATGGCGCATCCATGCCGTTGAACCAGGTCGCGACCGTGTCCGCCCCCGAACCGCGCATGTTGTCGGTCCAGGTGTGGGACAAGACCAATGTCGGTCCGGTCGACAAGGCGATCCGCTCGGCGGGCCTTGGCCTCAACCCCATCACTGATGGTCAGACGCTGCGCCTGCCGATCCCCGACCTGACCGAAGACCGGCGCAAGGAACTGGCCAAGCTCGCCAGCAAATATGCCGAGGGTGCACGCATCGCTGTACGCAACGTCCGCCGCGACGGCATGGACAGCCTGAAAGCCGATGAAAAGAAAGGCGAAATCAGCGAGGATGAGCGCAAGCGCTTGGAAACCGAAGTCCAGAAGCTGACCGACAGCATCATCGCCGACATTGACGCCGCTGCGACGTCGAAGGAAAAGGAAATCCTCGGCCAGTAAGCCGGGGCTTTCCTTTCGTGGCCATTGCCCGCATCCTGATCTGATGGCCACGCAAGCCAAACCCGACCTGACCAGCACCGCGCCTGCCCATGGCGCGCGCCATGTCGCCATCATCATGGATGGCAATGGCCGCTGGGCCAAGAAGCGCCTGCTGCCGCGCATCGCCGGCCATCGTGCCGGGGTGGAAGCGGTGCGCCGGGTCGCGCGGGCGGCCCGCGACATGGGGTTGGAATGCCTCACGCTCTACGCTTTCTCGTCCGAGAACTGGAAGCGCCCACCCAGTGAAGTGGCCGACCTGATGGGTCTGCTGCGCCACTTCATCCAGGCGGATCTGGACGAATTTCACGCCAATGGTGTGCGCCTGCGGGTGATCGGCAATTATCGCGTTCTCGACCCGTCGCTGGTCGACCTGATCGAGGCCGCCGT
This sequence comes from Sphingobium sp. ba1, assembly GCF_000743655.1. NCBI lineage: Bacteria > Pseudomonadati > Pseudomonadota > Alphaproteobacteria > Sphingomonadales > Sphingobiaceae > Sphingobium > Sphingobium sp. ba1. The sequence goes on along the minus strand of NZ_JPPQ01000006.1, from coordinate 2,643 downwards.
GGCCCGTACTGCCGCCAATAGCGGCCCCGTGATCGCCATCGCGCTCAACTATGGCGCGCAGGACGAAATGGTGCGCGCGGCCCAGCACCTCGCCCGGCGCGTCGCGCGCGGCGAGATACGCGCGGACGAGATTGGCGTGGAGACGATCGGCGCGGCGCTCGACACCGCCGATTTGCCACCGCTTGACCTGTTGATCCGCACATCGGGCGAACAACGGCTCAGCAACTTCATGTTGTGGCAGGCCGCCTATGCCGAACTCTATTTCACCGACATGCTCTGGCCCGATTTCGACGCGGCGGAACTGGCACGCGCACTCGATGCCTTCCGTCTGAGGGACCGCCGTTTCGGCGGGTTGTAGGCGATGGCCAGCGAATTGAAGACCCGCGCCATCGTCAGTGTCGCTTTGATCGCGATGGCGGTCGGTGCCCTGCTGTCGGGCGGTCTGCTCTTCTGGCTGCTGCTCGCGGTCGCAGGCGTGCTGATGCAGGGCGAATGGGCGGACCTGAACGGCGCCAGCGCCGAACAGCGAAAGCTGTCGATGTTCGCTGTGTCGGTGCCGCTGGCGATCCTGTGCCCGCTGGCGGCTGGCGTGGATGGGTTTGCGGTCGGCCTGATGATCGCGGCCTTCCTGTTCGTGATGGCCGCGACGCGGGGCTACAGGCTGGCCTGCGGGATCTTCTATGTCTGCGTGCCGGTGATGGCCTTGCTGTTCCTGCGCGGGCAGGAACCCAATCTTTACGGACTTCTGCTCGCCTTCTGGGCGCTGGCGCTGGTTTGGGCGACCGACATTGGCGCCTATTTCGCGGGCCGCTCGATCGGTGGTCCCAAACTCGCGCCGCGCATCAGCCCGTCCAAGACCTGGGCCGGATTGGCCGGGGGTGTCCTTGCCGCCTTGATCACCGGCTTTCTGCTGCATCGCTTCGCTGGCCTGCCGATCCAGTTGGCGGCGGCGAGCGGCTTGCTGGCGGTGGCGGCGCAATTGGGCGATCTGTTCGAAAGCGCGATGAAGCGGCGCGCAGGCGTCAAGGATAGCGGGATGCTGCTGCCCGGCCATGGCGGGGTGATGGACCGGCTGGATGGCGTAGTGGCCGCCGCGCCACTCGCTGCCTTGCTCTATCTGATGGTGGGACAGGCGTGATGCGGACGGTGTCGATCTTTGGCGCGACCGGCTCGGTGGGTATGTCCACGCTCGACCTCATCCAGCGCGAGCCGCATGCCTATCAGGTCGTCGCGCTGACCGCGAACAGCGATGTCGAGGGGCTGGCGCAAGCGGCCAAGGCAACCGGCGCGCAGATTGCTGTGATCGGCGACCCGGCGCGCTATGACGCGCTCAAGGCTGCGCTGGCGGGGTCGAACGTTGAGGCGGCTGCAGGCGAAGAGGCGCTGGTCGATGTCGCCGGGTCCGGGGCCGATTGGACCATGGCGTCGATCGTGGGCTGCGCCGGGCTACGGCCCACCATGGCCGCGCTCAAGGCGGGCGGCACCGTGGCGCTGGCCAACAAGGAATCGCTGGTGTCGGCGGGCGGGCTGATGATGGAGGCGGCGCGCGCCTCCGGCGCGACCCTGTTGCCGGTGGACAGCGAACATAATGCGATATTCCAGTGTCTTGCGGGTGGCACTCTGAACGATGTCGCAAGGATCATCCTGACCGCGAGCGGCGGCCCGTTCCGCACCCGCAGCCGCGCCGAGATGGCGGACATCACGCCGCAGCAGGCGGTCGCGCACCCCAACTGGTCGATGGGCGCGAAGATCAGCGTCGATAGCGCGACGATGATGAACAAGGGGCTGGAATTTATCGAGGCGGCCTATCTCTTCCCGGTCGGCCTCGATCGGATCGAGATATTGGTCCATCCCCAATCGGTCATTCATTCGATGGTCGAATATCGCGACCGGTCGACCTTGGCGCAATTGGGCTCGCCCGACATGCGGATTCCGATCGCCCACGCCTTGGCCTGGCCCCGGCGGATCGCTACGCCGTGCCAACCGCTCGATCTGGCGCGGATCGGTCGGCTCGATTTCGAGGCGCCAGACCCCGATCGCTTCCCTGCGCTGCGCTTGGCGCGGCAGGCGGCCGAGGCGGGCGGGGCCGTTCCGGCAATCCTGAACGCTGCCAACGAAGTCGCGGTGGCCGCTTTTCTCGCCGGGCGCGTCCGCTTCCTTGATATCGCCATGATTGTGGAGGAAGTGTTGACCCGCTATAGCGCGCCTGCGCCTCATGCCATTGCGGATGTGCTGGCGGCGGATGCTGCGGCGCGCGTCATGGCGGGCCAAGTGATGGAAAGATTGACGGCTTGTTAGAAAATCCCGGTTTCCTGCTGACCGTTCTCGCTTTCGTCGCGGTCATAGGGCCGCTCGTTTTCGTGCATGAGTTCGGCCATTATATCGTCGGGCGCTGGTGCGGCGTGAAGGCGGAGGCCTTCTCCATCGGCTTTGGCCCCGAACTGCTGGCCTGGGTGGACAAGCGCGGCACGCGCTGGCGGCTCGCGGCGCTCCCCTTGGGTGGCTATGTCCGCTTCAAGGGCGACATGAACGCGGCCAGTCAGGCCGATCCCGCCTGGCTGCAAATGTCGGCGCAGGATCGGGCCGAGAGCTTTCCCGCCAAGCCGGTATGGCAGCGCGCAGCGATCGTCGCGGCGGGGCCTG
>NZ_JPPQ01000005.1:0-1866 GCF_000743655.1 Sphingobium sp. ba1 | reverse complement strand
GGGTCTGGGCGCTTTGAAGGGCTGAACAGGTCGCGACTTGGTGGTATGACCGGCCCACCGCGTCCGCGCGCAACAAAGGCAGCGCATCATTTCCCTTCCCGCCACGATCCACGCCATCGGCACGGCCGTCCCGGATACCGACATCCACCCGGCCTTCATCGACTGGGCAGGCGCGCGGATCGCTGACCGGCGCGAACGGGCTTTGTTCACGCGGATGGCGCAGCGCAGCGGGATCGAACATCGCTGGTCGGTGCTGGATGGCGGCACTGGATCGCCGACCGCGCAAGGCGGCTTTTACGGCGGGTCATGGCCGACCACGGCGCAGCGCATGGCCATCTATGCCGACGCCGCGCCAATGCTGGCCACGCGCGCGGTGGCCGCGCTGGCCGATCAGGTGGCGATCGACGGCATCACCCATCTGGTGGTCGCCAGTTGCACGGGCTTCATTGCGCCGGGAATCGACCAGAAGCTCGTGACGATGTTGGGGCTGGACCCGACGGTCGAGCGGCTGATGGTCGGCTATATGGGCTGCTATGCCGCCATCGTCGCGCTGCGATCCGCGCGCCATATCGTGCGATCGGAACCGAATGCGCGCGTGCTGGTGGTGTGCGTGGAACTCAGCAGCCTGCATCTGCAGGACGATGCGCGGGTCGAACCATTGCTGGCGATGCTGCAATTTGGCGATGGCGCGGCGGCGGCGTTGGTCAGCGCCGGGCCAGGCGGCATTACGCTCGGTCAGCCGTTCGCCATGACCGTGCCCGATACGGAGGCGCTGATCCGCTGGGATTTGGGCGATCATGGTTTCGCCATGCATTTGTCGGGCGAAGTGCCCGGCGCGATCGCGCAGGCGCTGGCCGGCACGATCACCTTGCCGATTCCGGCGCATAGCGTCGATCTGTGGGCGGTGCATGCCGGGGGCCGATCGATCCTGGACGCGGTGGCGCGGGCGCTCGATCTGGCCCCCGACGCGCTCGACCATAGCCGGGCGGTGCTGCGCGCCTTTGGCAATATGTCGTCGGCGACGCTGATGTTCGTGCTGGCGCGCATCTTGGGCAGCGATGCGCGCGGGCAGGGGATGGCGCTGGCCTTCGGGCCGGGCCTCGCGGCCGAAGGGCTGACCTTCCACCGGGCGGACGTATGAAGCGATCGCTGGCGCCAGAGCAGATGGATGCGGCCGACCTGCCCGAAGCCGTCTATGCGCGGGTGCTGGCCGATCTCGACCGGGTCAATCGCGTCACGCTGGCGGCGCGGCCGACGCTCCGCTTTCTGGATCGCGCGGTGACCGGCCCGTTCCGGCTGCTCGATGTCGGCTATGGCGATGGCGGGATGCTGCGGCGGATCGCGGCCTGGGCAAAGCGGCGTGGCATTGCCTGCACGCTCGTCGGCATCGACCTCAACCCGCTTAGCCAGGCCGTGGCGCAGGCGCGCACCGACCCGGCGCTGGCCATCGACTATCGCACCGGCGACTATGCCGCGCTGGCGGATGAACCATGGGACATCATTATCTCCAGCCTGGTCACCCACCATATGGATGAGGCGGAACGGCTGGCGTTCCTGCATTTCATGGAGGATCAGGCGCGCATGGGGTGGTTCGTCAACGACCTGCATCGCCACGGCTTTGCCTATCATGGCTATCCGCTGCTCGCCCGCCTGCTGGGCGTCCATCCGATCGTCCGCGCCGACGGGCAATTGTCGATCGCGCGCAGCTTCGTGCCCGGCGAATGGCGAGCGATGCTGGCGGCGGCGCATATCGGCGATGCGCGCATCGAGCATGTCTTCCCCTTCCGGCTATGCGTCGCCCGGCAGCGATGACCCCGCCGCTGATCCTCGGCGCAGGCCCGGCAGGCGCAGCGGCGGCGCTGCGGC
>NZ_JPPQ01000004.1:0-706 GCF_000743655.1 Sphingobium sp. ba1 | reverse complement strand
GCGGATGCCGATTTTCGAGCCGGGGCTGGACAAGCTGGTCGGCGACAATGCCGCATCGGGTCGCCTGACCTTCACCACGGACCTAGCCGCGGGCGTCAAGGGCGCGGATGCGATCTTCATTGCCGTCGGCACGCCTTCGCGGCGCGGCGATGGCCATGCCGACCTCTCCTATGTCTATGCTGCAGCGCGGGAAATCGTCGCCGCGCTCGATGGTCCGGCGGTCATCGTCACCAAGTCGACCGTGCCCGTCGGCACTGGCGACGAGGTCGAGCGAATCGCGCGGGAATTGAAGCCCGATCTCGACATCCAGGTCGTATCCAACCCCGAATTCCTGCGCGAAGGCGCGGCCATCGGCGATTTCAAGCGGCCCGACCGCGTCGTCGTCGGCACCACCGGCTCGGAACGCGCGATCGCGGTGATGAGCCAGGTCTATCGCCCGCTCAACCTCAATCAGGCACCGCTGATGTTCACCGGGCGGCGTACCGCTGAACTCATCAAATATGCCGCCAACGCCTTTCTGGCGACCAAGATCACCTTCATCAACGAGATGGCGGACCTGTGCGAAGCGGTCGGCGCTGATGTGCAGGACGTGTCGCGCGGCATCGGCCTCGACAACCGTATCGGCTCCAAATTCCTGCATGCAGGACCGGGCTATGGCGGCTCCTGCTTCCCCAAGGATACGCTGGCGCTGGTCAAGACCGGTCAG
>NZ_JPPQ01000003.1:0-4789 GCF_000743655.1 Sphingobium sp. ba1 | reverse complement strand
GGCGTCACCTCAAGCTTTGTACGCTGAACAACGATTTTCCGGACATAATGTGAACATTGGTGTCAGGCAGCGGCGCGAAGGTACTGGTAGAGGGTTTCGCGGCTGATGCCCATGTCGCGCGCGATGGTCGCCTTGCGTTCACCGGCGGCAACGCGGCGGTGCAGATCGGCAATCATCTCATCCGAGAGCGACCGTTTCCGCCCCCGATAGGCGCCGCGCTGCCGAGCGATCGCAATGCCTTCGCGTTGCCGTTCGCGGATCAGGGCGCGCTCGAACTCAGCAAACGCACCCATGACCGAGAGCATCAGATTGGCCATCGGGGAGTCCTCCCCCGAGAAGGACAGGCTTTCCTTCTCAAACTCGATCCGGATACCTCGCTTGGTGAGGCCCTGGACCAGCTTGCGCAGGTCATCCAGATTGCGGGCCAACCGATCCATGCTGTGGACGACGACGGTATCGCCTTCGCGGGCGAAAGTGAGCAGAGCCTCAAGCTGGGGGCGGTTGACGTCCTTGCCCGATGCCTTGTCGGTGAAGGTCCGATCGAGCGACTGACCTTCCAATTGGCGATCCACATTCTGATCGAACGTGCTGACCCGGACATAGCCGATCCGTTGCCCCTTCACTGCGCACTCTCTCCATCAAAATGTCAGGTTGAAATCTATGATACGCAACGACATTCGTCAACAAATTCCGTTTATCACCCTAATCTGACAGAAACCGCGGTAGCGCCCTGACGTCCGGTTAGGCTATACTCCAAGCTGACATCACAAAATCAAATCCCTCAAAGATGGCGTCAATTGCCTTGATGGGGTAAAAACTGGAGTGCTTCCAGGATGGGACATTCGGCAACGTCATCTCCAGTGCATCTGGCTAACGTGGTCGCCAGCGTCACCTCTATCTTCTGCAAATCTGCAATGCGGCGGCGGACATCTTCAAGGTGGAGTTCGGTTCTCGCCATAACCTCCGCGCAGGTTTGTGCACCGGTATCGGTGAGCGACAACAATGACCGTATCTCATCCATTGCATAGCCAAGGTCGCGCGCGCGCAGGATGAACTGCAACCTTTGCACCAGTTCCGGCGAATAGACGCGGTAGCCGTTGGAACTGCGAGGCGGCCCCGGCAGCAATCCCACCTTCTCGTAATAGCGGATGGTTTCGAGATTGCAGCCTGTTTTCCGGGCAAGCTGGGCACGCAAGATGCCGACCTGTTGCTCCATGAAAATACCTCTTGAGTCTGTAGTGGCTACAGAGCCTACACTGCGAATCACTCAGTTGGAACAAGGGATTCAAGCCATGGTCTCAACGCCGGAAGCGGGACAGCCAGCCCTCACCGAAAACCACGAGCCGAAGCAGGCAAACTGGGTTGCGGCGGGCGCATTGATCGGCGCGGGGCTCGCCTCGGCTTGCTGCGTCGTCCCGCTACTGTTGGTTATGCTCGGAATTTCCGGCGCGTGGATCGCCAACCTGACGGCGCTCGAACCTTACAAGCCCTATGTCGCAGGCGTAACGCTCGCGCTGCTCGGCTACGGCTTCTGGCATGTCTATTTCAAGCCGAAACCGCCCTGTGAAGACGGTTCCTACTGCGCTCGTCCACAATCGGCTTGGACCACCAAGGCGGTGCTGTGGCTGGGCCTTGCCGTCGCCATCCTGGCGCTCACCATCGACTGGTGGGCACCCTGGTTCTATTGAAAGGAAATACCCATGAAAAAGACAGTATGTATCGCTATGGCCGTGCTGGCTATGGCTGGCGGCGGGGTCGCCTATGCAGTTAGTGGCACGGCGCAAGATCGCCCCGCGGCTACCGCAACCGCTCAGAAGCAAACCACCTTTGCCATAGAGAACATGACCTGCGCCACCTGCCCGATCACCGTGAAGAAGGCGATGGAAGGCGTCGCCGGGGTAACGGCGGTCACGGTCGATTTCGCAGCCAAGACCGCGCGCGCAACCTATAACCCGCGCCGCACCAATGCTGCTGCGATTGCCGCTGCATCAACCAACGCGGGTTATCCGGCGCGCGCTATTCAAAACTGAGCGGGGCGCCGCCAGCGCCTCAAGAAAGCGATAAGCAATGAACGACTGTTGCAACCGCCCCGGGCAGGAAGGATTTGACGTGGCCGTCATCGGCGCGGGTTCTGCCGGGTTCTCCGCCGCGATCGCCGCTGCCGATCTGGGCGCGAAAGTGGCGCTCGTCGGTCACGGCACGATTGGCGGCACCTGTGTCAATGTTGGCTGCGTTCCTTCCAAGACGCTGATCCGCGCCGCCGAAGCGGTGCATGGTGGGCTTGCCGCCGCGCGCTTTCCCGGCCTTGGGGGCGCTGTCCAGATGGATGACTGGTCCGTATTGGCGGCGTCGAAGGACGATCTTGTCACGACGCTGCGCCAAAAAAAATATGTCGATCTGCTGCCCGCCTATGACGGTGTGAGCTATATCGAGGGCAAGGCACGCTTTGCCGATGGTGCGCTGATTGTCGGCGATGCGCCCATGAAGGTCGGCAAGGTCATATTGGCGATGGGTGCGCACGCCGCCGTGCCGCCGATTCCGGGGATGGACAGCGTGCCCTACCTAACCAGCACATCGGCGCTGGCGCTGGATCGCTTGCCCAAATCGCTGCTGGTGATCGGTGGCGGGGTGATCGGGGTAGAACTGGGACAGATGTTTTCGCGTCTGGGCGTTGATGTCACCATCTGCTGCCGAAGCCGCCTGCTCCCCGAAATGGACCCGGAAGTGAGTGCCGCGCTGAAAAACTATTTGGAAGCCGAGGGCGTGCGGGTTTGCGCAGGTGTCGGCTATCAGCGTATCGCCCAAACACAGAGCGGGGTCGAATTGACCTGCGAGGGGCATTGTGACACCGTCGCGGCGGAACAGGTGCTCATCGCCACCGGACGCCGACCCAATAGCGACGGGCTTGGGCTGGAGGAGCGCGGCATAGTGCTTGCCCGTAATGGTGGAATCGTCGTCGATGACCACCTCGAAACGTCGGTTCCAGGCATTTACGCGGCGGGCGATGTAACGGGACGGGACCAGTTCGTCTACATGGCCGCCTATGGCGCAAAACTGGCCGCGCGCAACGCGGTGACGGGCAACCAATACCGCTACGACAATTCCTCCATGCCATCCGTCGTCTTCACCGACCCGCAAGTCGCCAGCGCCGGCCTCACTGAAACGACAGCACGGGCGCAAGGCCTGGACATCAAGGTTTCGCTGCTCCCGCTCGATGCTGTGCCAAGGGCACTGGCAGCACGCGATACGCGGGGTCTCATCAAACTGATTGCCGACAAGGCGAACGACCGTTTGCTGGGCGGCCAGATCATGGCACCCGAAGGCGCGGATTCGATCCAGACACTGGTGCTGGCGATCAAACACGGCATGACCACCCTGGAATTGGGTGCAACGATATTTCCTTACCTGACCACTGTGGAAGGCCTCAAACTGGCGGCCCAAACGTTTGATAAGGATGTCGCCAAACTGTCTTGCTGCGCCGGGTGATTGCTCGGGGATCAACCGGCAACGAATGGCCTCCCTCCAGTGCAAGCCGCTTTGGTGTCAATTTTGTTATTCGCCTCAGCGGGAGAGCAAAATGGCACGACGCCGACTTCTGACCGGAGACGAGCGCCGGCGCCTGTTCGATCCTCCTGTCCAAGAAACCGCGATCATTGGGCATTATACCCTTTCTGCGGAAGATGTTGAATTGGTTGGGCGCCGCTATGGTCCAGCAAATCGCCTCGGTCTGGCTGCACAAATCGCTTTGATGCGACATCCCGGCTTTGGTCTGCAACCCGAGATCGGGCTTCCCGACGTCATTCTTCAGTACCTCGCGGCACAGTTATTCGTCGATCCTTCCTCCTTCTCTGCATATGGTCAGCGCGCGCAAACCCGTACCGATCATGCCGATCTCGTGGCGCGTTATCTTGGCATACGCCCGTTTCGACGCGGCGACCTGGCACTTGCCCTGAATCTTGCCGCGCAAGCCGCCGAGTATACAGACAGAGGTGAACCGATTGTTCGCGCCCTCATGGTTGGCCTGAAGGGTGAGCGGTTCATTCTTCCGTCAGGCGACACACTGGAACGCGCCGGTCTTGCTGGCCGGGCACGCGCACGCAAAGCTGCCGCAGCCGCAATCGTCGAAGGCCTCAGCTCTGCTGAACTGACACGGCTAGACGAACTCGTAATCAACAACCCGGATTTCGGCATGACACCGCTGGCGTGGTTGCGTAATTTCGAAGAAGCCCCGACTGCGGCCAATATCAATGGCTTGCTTGAGCGCCTGCGCTATGTTCGCGGCATAGGTATCCACCCGGTAGTTGGGGGCGCCATTCCGGAATTCCGCTTTGCCCAATTTGTCCGCGAGGGCGGCGTGGCACCGGCATTCCTGCTTTCGGATTACAGCGTCAATCGCAGGCGGGCGACGTTGACGGCCGCAGTGATCGACCTTGAGGCCAGACTTGCCGATGCCGCGATCCAAATGTTTGACCGACTTATCGGCGGCATGTTCACGCGCGCGCGGCGTGGGCGCGAGCGTCGCTACCAAGATAGTATTCAGTCGGTGGGGCAACTCATGCGGCTGTTTGGCGCCACGATTACAGCACTTGATGAGGCTGTCCAGAATGGCGGCGATCCGCTCGAATTGATTGACGAAGCGGTGGGCTGGCACCGGCTTGTTGCGGCAAAGGCCCAAGTAGATGCCCTTGCTGATCTTGCCGGCGAGGACGCACTGGTAACGGCAACCGAGCGTTACGCCACGCTACGGCGTTTCAGCCCGGCATTTCTGGACGCCTTCACCTTCAAGGCG
>NZ_JPPQ01000002.1:0-2758 GCF_000743655.1 Sphingobium sp. ba1 | reverse complement strand
CGCCCGCCGGTCCAGGATCAGGACCAGATCCGCAATCTGGTCGATCGGATCGCGCATTTCACGAGCACGCGCCGACCCGTCGGCGTCGCTTCCGCACCCGAAGACGCCGGTGCCATCGACGCGCCGCGCCAATTCGCTTTCGAAACCGACGCATCGGGCATTCTGCTATGGGTCGACCAAGGCCCGCGCGCTGCGCTGATCGGGCTGTCATTGGGTGATGTGGCGCTGGATGGCGGAAGCGGGCCGGACGGCCATGTCGCGGGGGCCTTTGCCCGGCGTAGCGGTTTTCAAAATGGCCGCTTCACCATCGTTGGCGGACGGATGGACGGCGAATGGCGTTTGTCGGCCACGCCCTTTTTCGATCCGCGCTCCGGTCGTTTTCAGGGCTATCGCGGACAGGCGCGGCGACCCTATCTGCACGAAGTCGCGGCCCAGCCCGAAAAGGCAGCCATCAGCGGTCTGTCCTCCGATTCCCTGCGACAGTTGGTCCACGAACTGCGCACCCCCCTGAACGCGATCCTGGGGTTTGCCGAGATCATCGAACAGGAATTATTTGGCGCGGCCGGGGTCGAATATCGCGACATGGCGGGCAAGATCGCCGTCGATGCACGGCATTTGCTGGCCGCATTCGACGATCTGGACCTTGCCGCCCGCGTGTCGCGTGGCGATGGTTCGAGCGCGCCTGAACTGATGGACCCCGATCAGCTGGTGACCCAGATCGCGGCCCGGTTCGATGATCAGGCGATAGCGGGGGGATCGGCCATCGACATCGCTATCGCCCCCGCCTTGCCCCAAGTGCGGATAGATCCGGTGCAGGGCGAACGCATGGTGCAGCATCTGTTACGCACGCTGATTTCCGTTGCGCCTGCGGGCGAAACGGTGACCGGTGCCTGCTGGTTTCAGCCCGATGGTGGCGCCGGGCGCGTCGTGTTGGCGATCGACCGGCCGTCGAGCTTGACCGGGCTGGATGAAGGGCAGTTGCTTGATCCAGGCTATGGTGCCGACGGCGATTGGGCCGATGGGCCGCTTCTGGGCCTGGGCTTTTCTCTGCGGTTGATCCGCAGTCTGGCCGCAAGTTGCAACGGCAGCCTGGACATCGAACCGGGGCGGTTGCTGCTGGCGATTCCGGCTGCGACGATGGCCGACGATGCGGCCGACCTCGGCTGATCGATCAGGGCGGGGGAAACCCTATGGCAACCATTGGCTGGTAAAGCGAAGGGCATGAACGCTCATCCCTTCGACGGTAACCTGCTGGATTCACCGCAACCCCAGGACCGGATTGCACTGGCGCCGGATTTCGGCACGCGCTTCATGCTGTTTGTCGATACCGAAGAGGAATTCGACTGGAACGCGCCGTTCAGCCGGACGGGCCATGGCGTCACGGCATTGGCCGGCATGGCGCGGGGCCAAGGCTATTTTGCGGACGCCGGGGTGAAGCCCGTCTATGTCACCGACTATCCAGTGGTCGATTGCGATGCGGCGGCGGCGATGATGGGCCAATGGGCGAGCGACGGTGCGGCCGACATCGGCGCGCATCTTCACCCCTGGGTCAATCCGCCGCATGTCGAGGAGGTCACTGCCGCCAACAGCTATGCGGGCTCGCTCCCCGAAGCAGTGGAATTGGCCAAGCTGGAAGCGCTCTGCCGCCGAATCGAACAGCGATTCGGACAGCGACCGATCGCGTATCGGGCCGGGCGCTATGGCGTCGGCCCGAACAGTGCGCGGCTGTTGGAAGCGGCGGGGTTTCGGCTCGACAGTTCGGTGCGCAGTCGGTTCGATTATAGCGGCCAGCATGGCCCGGATTTTCGCGGGATGCCTTTGACCCCCTATTGGGCGGGGCCGAACCGGACATTGGTGGAACTGCCGCTTTCCACCGCCTTTGTCGGGCTGCTGCGCGGGGCAGGGGAACGGCTGTATCGTGCGGCCCAGACGATGGGGCCACTGGCGGGCGCGATGGCGCGGGCGCGATTGCTGAGCCGCGTGCCGCTGACGCCGGAAGGGGTGTCCGCGCAGGAGGCGATGATGGCCATCGACGCCTTGATGGAAGAAGGCGTGCCATTGCTCAATTTCAGCTTTCACTCGCCCACGCTGGAGCCGGGGCACACCCCCTATGTGCGCGACGAGGCGGATCGGACTGCCTTTTACCGGTGGTGGGATGCCGTGTTGAACCATTTGGAGCGCCGTGGGGTTCGCCCGGCAAGCCTGAATCAATTGCTGGCTGCTATTCCGATGCGCGCAGAGGCTTGCCAAGCCGCCTGATGCTGCCTAATCCCGCGTTCAGGTGGGGCCTGTAGCTCAACGGTTAGAGCTGGCCGCTCATAACGGCTAGGTTGCGGGTTCGATTCCTGCCGGGCCCACCAACGCTACCATCCAATATAATTTTATGTCATGAAAAATCCTTTGTAAAACAAAGGATTACACAGCCATGAGCATTCGAAATAGTCGATAGTAGTTTTAAACTAGAGCGTGATGACTTTACTGAGAACCGTTCGTCCAGAGTAGCCCCTTCGACTGCCGGCCAAGGCAGGCGCGGTTGTGTCCCACGGGGTGGTGTAGGAAGGTTTCCCGGATAGGGTGGCCACCGTCGATCTTCTGGTAGGGTTCGGATGCGAACTCGAACCTGGAGAAGAAGACGATGACCGCCTATACCTTCGTTGCGTCCTGCGCCTGCCCTAGCGACATGCCTGCGAGCGTGGCGTGTCAATCGGCGTCCAAACGGGACCCCTTATCAGCGCGCAAAAGGGACCCCCTGTCAGGA
>NZ_JPPQ01000001.1:0-600 GCF_000743655.1 Sphingobium sp. ba1 | reverse complement strand
GACGCCGACGGCGATCATCGCGGTCTGGACGGCAAAGGCGAAGCTGAGCAGCGGGCCCATTCGGGTCATGACATGGTCGATATCCATGCCGATTTGCCGCGCGCGCAATATCCAGCCGCCCTCCGCCGCACAGAGCAGCAGGACGAAATCGAACAGCCCAAGCAGCAGCACAGCGTGCGGCACATAATGTTTGAACAGCCTGATCATGCGTCGCGCCCATTTCCCCAGTCGCCACAAGCGATACTGACAAGGTCGGGAAAAGCCTTACAACCAGCTGTAAGGAAATCCGACAGTGGCGGCACCCTGCCGGAAAATGGCAAAGATTTCCTGAATCCCGCGCAATATCGGGGAATGGATCAGATTATTTGCGGAGCCGGTCGGCGGCGTTGCGGGCCGCCTCCTCCATCACGCGCGCGGCGTCATCGACGGACTGGGCCGCGGCAGTGACGGCGTCGGCCCGCCTGTCGTTGCGGCGATGTTCGGTGAGGTAGAAGAAACCGATGGCCAGGATGAGGGCAATCGCCACCAGTGCGAATATAAACCCGCCCGCGCGTGGACGCTTGTCCGCGTCCTCCACGAAGGGCTTTACAGGCTGGTTGG